>NZ_WJBU01000007.1 GCF_009646335.1 Caenimonas koreensis DSM 17982
CGCAATTTCTTTCTTGCCCAAGATTGGCGCCAGGAATGCGGTGCACGTCGCATCTGCAGCTTCATCCAATAGAGGCTTGTCCTGGGCTCGCGAAACTGCGGGCAGAAGCAATGCACAAAGAACGACGAGTATTGACTTGTTCATGTTAGCCGTGGGCAAACAGTGAGGGATAACGTAAAAATGACCGGACCACGACGACTTGCGGCGAAGCCGCTTTGTGCTGTTGTGGGTCCGTGTCGATTGACAAGTTAAGCATGGACCGCCCCGAATGCTCCAAGCGCAAGACCAGTTAAATACGCCACTGAAGCAAAGAAGAGTGTGACAGCCTGATAGTTGCGGATCGTTGCGGTCGGCTGGTCGGTGCCTATCAAGAGCCACAGCAAGAGCGAAGCCGGTCTGTCGCGATCTGCACTTCCCGCGGCCAAACTACCAAATAGAAACGAAGCGCCTAGACCGAGCCAAAGTCCGTACTTAAGCCATTCAGTCGGAATAAGCCAAGGCGTAGTCCCACCCGCAATGAAAGCAGCGGCGATGATGAACCACGAATTTCGCTTGTTCATGTTTAACGTAAAGATGACCGGCGCACAGCAACTGCGGCGCGAGCCGCAGCCTGCTGCTGTGCGTCCGTGTCGATTGACAAGTTATGCAGCTGACTACCGGGCGAGAAATGTACTTGCAGCATCACCTCTGATTCCCCATGCAGTTAGGCGCCCGTCGGACTGACGGCAAGCGAGCACGTAGTCCTCGGCCTCGAAGTCGTAGAGCAGGAGATAGCTCTGGTCTTCTGCAACGACGAAAGCTCCGCGGACACCGATGAGACGATGCTCGGGTAACTGCAAGTCATCGCCCGACTCGTACTGAACAAAAAAGGGATCGACAACGAGTGTGGCCATTGCCTCAACTTCGTGCTCGACACGCTCTTTGCTCCATGCAGTGCCGAGCGTAGTGCCTGCCGGTGCTGGCTCGTATGTGACGGCGCAGCGCAGAAACTCGGACTCGACTTGGCGGCGTAAGTGCCGCAAATCCACTTCATGCTGCTGCATAACGTAAAGATGACCGGCGCACAGCAACTGCGGCGCGAGCCGTAGCCTGCTGCTGTGCGTCCGTGTCGATTGACATGTTATGCAGCCCACCGATATGGACGAAGCTGTATTGACTCAACCCAGTTCATAACTCTCCAGTCACGACGCTCGAGTTCTTCAAGAAATTCTCGAAAGTTCTGAGCCAGGAAAGCGTAACCCGGCTCCGACCTAGAAAAGAAAACGATGCGTTCATTGACCGGAAGGTAGCCATAGAAATTTCCCAGCGTGTCTTGGGCGAACAAGACGGCACTCTTTAGCTCGCCCTGCTCGACAACTGAAAACCATTCCGCACGGAAACTCAGGTCTTCGTCGATATCACCGAAACCCACCGTGGCCAACCATGACACCAAGGAAGCAGGCAGTGAAATGCCTAGCCTTGACTCAACCTCCGCGAGTTCCGGACCCGAGGCTTGCGCGTACTGTTTGAACAAGGGCCTTGAACCAATCCAGCCAGCACGGCGGTGCTCAAGAAGTCGATCTGCGATGTCACGCACGGCAAGCTGCATAACGTAGAAATGAGTGGCGACCGGGCTTAGGTGCGACCGAAGGGAGCGGACGCACCCGGGCGTCCATCTCGATTGTCCAGTTAGATTGCTTGCTCATAGCTTGGGAAATAGCGCGATGCCCAAGCATACGAGCGCCAGAACAAAGAGCGGCAAGAATAAGTACCACCCAACTCTGAGGCCCTCGCACAGCCGGATGAACGCGGCATCGGCAGTACGCCGATAGTCTCTGTGCTCCAAGAACTCTAAGACATGTCGGTCTCGCGACGTTCGCACTAAACCGAGCCACTCCGTTGGCGCACCCAATTGCTGCCAGAGTTCAGGGAAGCGGCGACGAAGCGTGAACGCCATGACAACAGTTCCAAGGGAGACAACTGTAAGCACAGCGAATGTCGCATAGACGAGGATGGTGGCGACGGTTTCCATGCAATCTAACGTAATGTCTCAAGCAAACCCGCACGATAAAACCGGCAGGTTCTCGCTTCACCTTGCGTCAAACCGCACGCAAGTCCTTGACCACCAAGCTGAATTCCCACGTCCCCACCCCTTCTGAATCGTTGCCTCAAAACTTTTATCACGCAGCCTAACGCATGCCGAATAAAACCGCTAAATATTCATCCGGTTTGCACGATAAAACCGCCTAGCTCCAGTGCTTTTCCAACTTATCCGGCACGCCACCGGTATAAATCTTGCGCCAAACCGGGCAACGCGGCTCACCCACTCTTAAGCCGCCACCACCCCCACCGCCTCCACCTCCACCCTGAACCCAAAGTGCAGCGGCCCCGTCGGCACCACTGCCCTCGCCGGCCGCGCCTCTGCGGCCCACAACGCATACACCGCATTGAACGCAGGCCAGTCGTCCAGGCTCGCCACGTACACGCGCACTTGCACTAACTGCGCAACGCTGCTGCCCGCGGCTTCCAGGGCCGCCCGCACGTTCGCCAGCACTTGCGCGGCCTGCTCCTCAAACGACGCATCAACCAGCTTCGTGCCATCAGGCTTGATCGGCAATTGGCCCGACACAAATACAAATCCATTGGCCACGCTCACGTGGCTGTAGTGCCCGCCCGGCTTGGCCATCGTGGGGGGATTGATGCGCGTCACTGTCGAAGTCATTCGTTTCACCAGCCGTAAAAGCGCGGCCACTCGGCCGCTTCACCCGCCGCCTGCAACGCCTGATATTGCGGAAACTGCGCTGCCGTCGCACATGCATGGTTGGGCAAGATGCGCAATTGCGTCCCCACCGGAAATCGCTTCGCCATGTCTTCTCGCGACCCATCCGCGGCTGACACGATGCCGTGCTCCTGGTTGGCACTGCTCATCACCACGCCTTCCAACACACGCCCCTGCGCGTCGCACACCTGGCCATAACCATAGTCGTGCTGCTGGCTCGCCGTGCCACGGTCGCGGCTCATCGCCATCCAGCCCGCATCCACAATCGCCCAGCCCTTCTCGCGCTGGTGGCCGATCACCGTGGTCAGCACGCTCAACGCAATGTCGTCGGGCTGGCACACACCGATGTTCGCCATCACCAAATCAAAAAACACATACACGCCGGCGCGCACTTCCGTCACGCCTTCCAGCTGCTGCGCCGCGAGCGCCGTGGGCGTCGAGCCCACACTCACCACCGCGCACGGCAAGCCGGCATCGCGCAGGCGCTGCGCCGCACGCACGCAGCCCGATCGCTCCTGCTCTGCCATCGCACGCAGTGCCTCTGGCGTGTTCAATGAATAGCTCTCGCCCGCATGCGTCATCACGCCGCCCAGCTGCATGCCGCCCTCGTGCAAGGCACGGCCCACGTCGATCAGCACAGCGTCTTCAGGCTTGACGCCCGAGCGGTGGCCGTCGGTATCAATCTCGATCCACACCTCAAACACTTCGCCATGCTCGCGCCCGAAGGCGGCGATGGCTGTGGCGCCTTCCACGCTGTCGGTGATGATTTTCAGGTCGCAGCCTTTGCGCCGCAGCGCCAGCGCTTGCGCCAGCTTCACGGGCGCCATGCCCACGGCATAAAGAATGTCGGTGATGCCCGCCGCGAAGAACTGCTCTGCTTCTTTCAGGGTCGATACGCAGATGCCGCTGGCGCCTGCGGCCACCTGCGCGCGCACGACTTCGATGCATTTCGACGTCTTCACGTGCGGGCGAAACTTCACGCCAAGCTCATTCATGCGCGTCTGCATGAGCGTGATGTTGCGCGCCATGCGCGCGGTGTCGATGAGGGCGGCGGGGGTTGAAAGGTGTTCGAGTGCGGTCATTGCCGCCATGCTAGCGCGAACGCACTGATCAAAGCCCGCGCCAGCCCCCGCCCATCGCCTGGATCAGCGCTACGGCGGCCACCTGCCTGTCCGACTGGGCGGCCACCAGCGCACGCCGTGCGCTCTGCGCCGTGACTTGCGCGCTCACCACCTCGGTGTAGCTCACCTGCCCCGCCAGGTAGCGATTGAGCACCTGCTGTTCCACCAGGCTCGCCGCCTGCGACGCTTGCTGCCGCAGCACCAGCTGCTGCTGCAGGATGCGCGAGGCGATGAGCTGGTCTTCCACCTCCTGGAAGGCAGACAGCACTGTCTGCCGGTACCGCGCTGCGGCTGACTCCAGCCCCGCACGCGCACTGTCCACCCGCGCACTTCGCGCGCCGCCATCAAAAAGCGCCTGCGCCAGCGACGCGCCAATCGACCATGCCAGTGCCGAGCTGCTGAACAGGTCGCCAATGCGCGCCGCGCCCTGCCCGGCCGAGGCTGACAAGCTGATGTTCGGGAAGTACGCCGCGCGCGCAATGCCGATCTGCTCGTTCGCCTGCTCCACGCGCCGTTCGGCAGCGGCAATGTCGGGCCGCCGCAGCAGCAGTGTCGATGGCACATCCACCGGCACATCAGGCACCTCGCCCTGCCACACGGGCCGCGCGGCAATGCTGAAGTTCGCGGGCGCGCGGCCCACCAGCACGGCAATCGCATGCTCGAGCGTGGCGCGTTGCCGCTCCAGCCCCAGCATGTCGGCACGCGCGTTGATCAGCTGCGTCTGCGATTGCAGCACGTCTGTCTTCGCAACAATGCCTGCGTTGTAGCGGTTGGTCGCGATGGTCTGCGAGCGTTCGTAGCCGGCAATCGTCTGCTTCTGCAATTCAATCTGCGAATCGAGCTGGCGCAGGTTGAAGTAGTTCAGCGCCAGTTCGCCCTGCGCCGACAGCTTGGCCGATTGCAGGTCGGCCAGGCTCGCCTGCTCGCCCGCGTTCGCCGCATTCACTGCCGTGCGCAAGCGGCCCCACACATCAGGCTCCCAGCCGCCACCCAGGCCCACCTGGAAGCGGTTGGCCGCAGGCCCGCCGCCACCGCCGCTGCGATTGGCACTCACGCTCAAATCCACCGTAGGGAACAGCGTGGCGCGCTGCTGCGCCGTGAGTGCGCGCGCCTGCGCATAAGCGGCCACGGCAACAGCAACGTTCTGGTTCGACACTTCGACTTGCGCGGCCAGCTCATTGAGCACCGGGTCCTGGAAGAGCTGCCACCACGGCCCGCGCTCCAGCATGTCTGCCGGCACGGCGCGCACCCACTCGCCCTGGCCTTCCTTGAATGCAGCGGGCGTCTCCACGGCTGGCCGTTGATAAACGGGGCCCACGGCGCAGCCGCCGATAGCGCCCGCCATCGCCACAGCCAAAATAGTTCTTTGCAGCTTCATACGTTTTGCATCTCCGGCGCGGCGTGCCGGCCCAATTGCCGCTCGAGCGGGCTGCGGCGGCGCAGTTTGTCCAGCAACAGGTAGATCACAGGTGTGGTCAGCAGCGTGATCACCTGGCTTGCGATCAGCCCACCAATGATCGCCACGCCCAGCGGCCTGCGCAACTCGGCAGCCTCACCGAAGCCGATGGCCAGTGGCAGCGCCCCCAGGCCCGCCGCCAGCGTCGTCATCAAGATCGGCCTGAAGCGCAGCAGGCATGCCTCACGCACCGCTTCAAGTGGCGAAAGCCCGCGCGAGCGCTCTGCCTCCAGCGCAAAGTCGATGATCAATATCGCGTTTTTCTTCACAATGCCGATCAGCAGAAAAAGCCCGATCAGCGCAATGATGGACAACTCCATGTTGAAAATCATCAACGCGAGTGCCGCGCCCACACCGGCCGATGGCAGTGTGGAAAGCACCGTGATCGGGTGCACCAGGCTCTCGTACAAAATGCCCAGCAAGATATAGATCACGACGATGGCCGCCAGGATCAGCATGGGCTGCTGTTGCTGCGAATCCTGCGCGGCGCGTGCCGTGCCCTGGAAGCTGCCGCGCACGTTGATGGGCATGCCGATCTCGGCCTCCGCGTCGCGCACAGCCTGCTGCCCGTCCTGCAGGTTGAAGCCTTCCGCGAGGTTGTACGACACGGTGGTCGCAAGCTCCGCGTCCTGGTGGTTCACCGCACTGGCCGTGGCGCGCTCGGAGAATTTGGCAATGGCCGACAGCGGCACCATCGTCGTCACCTTGCTGGCCACCGCCTGCCCGGTGGCCTGGTCACGCAGGCTCGGGTTGATGGCAGAGGCACTGGTGGTCGTCACCGTCACCGGCGTGGTGTTGACGGGCGTCACGGCGCTGCCTGGCGTGCCCCTGGCCGGCACATAAATATCGTTCAGCGCGCTCGGGCTCTTCGTGTAGCTGGGCGCCACGCCCATGATCACGCGGTACTGGTTCAACTCACCGTAAATCGTTGCCACCTGCCGCTGGCCAAAGCCGTTGTACAGCGCGTTGTCGATATCGCGTGAATTGATGCCCAGGCGCGATGCACTATTCTTGTCCACATCGACATACAGCTCCACGCCGTTTTCCTGCTGGTCGGTATCCACATCCACCAGCGCGGGCTGGCGCTTCATCGCCTCGGCCAGGCGGCTGGCCCATTTGCGCAAGTCGTCGATGTTGTCGCTCTTGAGCGTGTATTGGTAGGTGCTGTTCGACTGGCGCCCGCCCATGCGCACGTCCTGCACCGGGTTGAGGAACAGGCTCACGCCCGTGACGCGCGCCAGCTTGGGCCGCAGCCGCGCAATCACGGCCTGGCCCTTCTCCGCGCCCGCCACGCCGCGCTTGAGGTTCACAAACATGAAGCCGCCACCCGCCCGCCCACCACCAGTGAAGCCCACCACGTTTTCCACCGCCGGGTCATCGCGAATGATGTCCACCAGCTGCTTGAGTTTGTCCTGCATGGCCTGGAACGAGATGCTCTGGTCAGCGCGCACGCCGCCTTGAATCGCCCCCGTGTCCTGCTGCGGGAAGAAGCCCTTGGGGATCATCGTGAAGAGGTAGCCATTCATCGCCACCACCAGCAGGAAGATTGCGAGCACCAGCCAGCGCGCCGACAAGGCCCAGTCGAGCGAATATTCGTACGCGCGCTGTATGCGCACAAAGCCGCGCTCGAACCAGCGCGAGACGCGGCCTGGCTTCTTCTCGTGGCCCTTGGGGTCGAGCAGCCACGCGCACATCATCGGCGTGGTCGTGAGTGAAATCACCAGCGAAATCATCACTGCCGCCGAAAGCGTGACCGCAAACTCGCGGAACAGCCGGCCGACTTGCCCGCCCATGAACAGCAGCGGAATGAACACGGCCACCAGCGACAAGCTGATCGACAGCACCGTAAAGCCCACTTCACTCGCGCCCAGCAGCGCCGCCTTGAAGCGGTCCATGCCCGCCTCGATGTGGCGCGTGGTGTTCTCCAGCACCACGATCGCGTCGTCCACCACAAAGCCCGTCGCCACCGTGAGCGCCATCAGGCTCAGGTTATTGAGCGAAAAGCCCAGCAGGTACATCACGCCGAAGGTGCCGAGCAGCGACACGATGGTCGCTACCGCCGGGATGAACGTCGCACGGGCGCTGCGCAGGAACGCGCTCACCACCAGCACGACCAGCACGATGGCAATGCCCAGCGTGAGCTCCACTTCATGCAGCGACGAGCGGATGGAGTTCGTGCGGTCGGTTGCCACTTCGAGCTTGATGTCTTTGGGCAGTTGCTCCTGCAACTCGGGCAGCATTGCGCGCACGCTGTCCACGGTTTCAATCGCGTTCGCGCCGGGCTGCAGAGTAATCAGCACGACAACAGCTGGCGAGCCATTGAACAGGCCCAGCGTGTTGATGTTCTCGACGCTGTCGCTCACCTCGGCCAAATCGGTCAGGCGAATGGCTGCGTCATTGCGCCACGCGACCACCAGGTTGCGATAGTCCGACGCCATGGGCCGCCGCACGGAGTTCGGCCCTGTGCCGGTGTAGATCTGTAGCTGCCGCCCCGCTCCTTCAATCGTGCCCTTGGGCCGGTTCGGGCTGCTCGCCTGCAAGGCGGCGCGTATGTCTTCCGTGCTCACGCCGTAGCGGCTGAGCGCAAACGGCATCAGGTCCACACGCACGGCCGGCAGCGACCCGCCGCCCAGCTCCACATCGCCCACGCCCGGCACTTGCGACACGCGCTGCTGGATGATGTTCGAGACCGAGTCGTAGATCTGCCCCGCAGAGCGCGTGGGCGATGTCAGCGCCAGGATCAGCACGGGCGATGCCGACGGATTGGCTTTGCGATACGTGGGGTTGCTGCGCAAGCTCGACGGTAGGTCGGCGCGCGACGCATTGATGGCCGCCTGCACTTCGCGCGCGGCTGAATCGATCTTGCGATTCAGGTCGAACTGCAGGCTGATGCGGGTGGAGCCAACGCCGCTGCTCGACGTCATTTCGTTCACGCCCGCAATCACGCCCAGACGGCGCTCCAGCGGTGTGGCAACGCTCGTTGCCATCGTGTCGGGCGACGCACCCGCCATGGATGCGCTGACGGAGATCACGGGGTAGTCGATCTGCGGCAGCGGCGCCACGGGCAACACGAAGAACGCGCCTATGCCCGACAGCGCCAGGCCCAGTGTGAGCAACACTGTGGCAACGGGGCGGCGGACGAAGGGCTGGGAGAGGTTCATGCGCTCGCCTTCCTTCCCCACTTCCGCGCCAGCGAATCAAACCCCAGATAAATCACCGGCGTCGTAAACAGCGTCAGCAGCTGGCTCACGATCAACCCGCCAAAAATCGCCAGCCCCAGCGGCCTTCTCAATTCCGCCCCATCGCCCCACCCGAACATCAGCGGCACAGCCGCAAACAGCGCGGCCAGCGTCGTCATCAAAATCGGCCGGAAGCGCAGCAGCGCCGCCTGGTGAATCGCCTCGCGCGGCGGCTTGCCTTCCACACGCTCGGCCTCAATCGCAAAGTCGATCATCATGATCGCGTTCTTCTTCACGATGCCGATCAGCAAGATGATGCCGATGATGCCGATCACACCCAGGTCATTGCCCGTCACCATCAACGCCAGCAGCGCGCCCACGCCCGCAGAAGGCAGCGTCGAGAGAATCGTCAGCGGATGGATGTAGCTTTCATAAAGCACACCCAGCACGATGTACACGCAGATCACCGCCGCCAGGATCAGCCACAGCTGGTTCGACAGTGACGACTCGTAAGCGCCCGATGCGCCCAGGAAAGTCATCGTCACGCTTGAAGGCAGATTGATCTCTTTCGCTGCATCGCGAATCGAATCAACCGCTGTGCCCAGCGACACACCCGGCGCGGTGTCGAAGCCCACCGTCGTCGCCGGGTACTGCGACACGTGCGTGATCTGCAGCGGCGCACGCACTTCAGTGATCTTCGCCACGGCGGAGAGCGGCGTCGGGTCGCCCGACGATGTTTTCAGCTGCACCATGCCCAGCGATGCAGGCGTGGCGGCGCTGTCAGGCCGGGCTTCGAGAATCACGCGGTATTGGTTGGTCTGCGTGAAGATGGTCGAGACGATGCGCTGGCCGAAGGCGCTGTAGAGCGCTTCATCAATCGCCGAGGCGGAGATATTCAGCCGCGCCGCCGTGTCGCGGTCGATCTCCACATACACAGCCGCGCCGGTAGCTTCAGCATCAGTCGTCGGGTTGCGCACCTTGTCGTTGCTGCGCAGCTGCTGCACGAGCTTGCTGGCCCACTCCGTCACCGTGGCGTTGTCCGCGCCTTCAATGGACAAACGATATTGCGTCGGCCCCGTCTCAGCGTCGATCGTCAAGTCCTGCGTGGGCTGAAGGTACAGCGTGATGCCGGGCACACGCTGCGCACGGCTGCGCAGCCTGTCCATCAATTCGTCCTGCTGCGTGTGGTCCTTCTTCAGGTTGATCAGCATGCGGCCGGTGTGCAGCATGGTGTTGTTGGCTGCGTCCACGCCCACGATGCTCGACAGCGTTTCGACGTCAGGGTCTTCCATGATCAGCCGCGCGACTTCCTGCTGCATCTTCGCCATCTCGGTGTAAGACGCCGATTGCGATGCTTCCACCCGCGCCTGCAACTGGCCCGTGTCCTGCGTGGGGAACAAGCCCTTGGGGATGAAGATGTAGAGCAGCACCGTGAGCGCGAGCGTGAGGAAAGCAACCAGCAACGTGAGGCCTTGCCGCTCCAGCACCCACGTGAGCGCGACGTCATACCGGTCAACCACGCGATCGAACCCACGCTGGATTTTTCCGCCCAGGCCCTTTTCGCCACCCGGGTGCGCCGTGAGCCAGCGCGCCGACATCATCGGCACCAGCGTGAGCGACACCACCGCCGAAATCAGGATCGTGATCGCCAGCGTCACGGCGAATTCGCGGAACAGCCGCCCCACCACATCGCCCATGAACAGCAGCGGAATGAGCACGGCAATCAGCGACACCGTCAGCGAAATGATCGTGAAGCCGATCTCGCTTGCGCCCTGCAGCGCCGCCTCCATCGGCGGCTGCCCATCTTCGATGTGGCGCGAGATGTTCTCGATCATCACGATCGCGTCGTCCACCACGAAGCCCGTCGCAATCGTGAGCGACATGAGGCTCAGGTTGTTCAGGCTGTAGCCCAGCATGTACATCACGCCGCAGGTGCCAATGAGCGATATCGGCACGGCCAGGCTTGCTATGAGCGTCGCACGCGGGCTGTGCAGGAAGAAGAAGATCACCAGCACCACGAGCACCACGGCCAGCACCAGCTCGATCTGCACATGGTTCACCGAGCCGCGGATGCCCTTGGTGCGGTCGCTCAGCACATCGACCTTCATTGATGCGGGCAGGCCCGCCGTGAGTTCAGGCAGGCGGGCCTTGATGGCGTCCACCGTGGCAATCACGTTCGCGCCGGGCTGGCGCTGCACGTCGAGAATGATCGCGGGCTTGATCTGGCCATCCACCACGGCCCACGCGCCGAGCTTCACGTTCTCTGCGCTCTCCACGGCCTTGGCAACGTCAGTGAGACGTACCGGCGCACCATTGCGAAAAGCGATGACGAGGTTCTGGTAATCCGCTGCCGCAACGAGCTGGTCATTCGCGTTGATCGTGTAGGCGCGCGTGGCGCCGTCGATGCTGCCTTTGGCGCCATTGGCGTTCGCGGCCGTGATTGCCGTGCGAACGTTGTCGAGCGTGAGCCCGTACGACGCCAGCGCGCGCGTATCGACCTGGATGCGCACGGCCGGCCGCTGCCCGCCTGCGAGCGTCACAAGCCCCACACCGGCCACCTGGCTGATCTTCAGCGCGAGCCGCGTGTTGACGATGTTCTGCACCTCAGTGAGCGGCAGCGTGTCTGACGTGATCGCCATCGTGAGCACGGGTGCGTCGGCCGGGTTGACCTTGGCGTACACCGGCGGCGCGGGCAAATCCGCTGGCAGCAGCGAGCCGCCCGCGTTGATGGCCGCCTGCACCTGCTGCTCAGCCACGTCGAGCGCGAGGCCCAGGCCGAACTGCAGCGTGACGATGGAGACGCCCGCCGCACTCGTCGATGCCATGCGCGACAAGCCCGGCATCTGGCCGAACTGCCGCTCCAGCGGCGCCGTCACGGTTTGCGCCATCACCTCCGGGCTTGCGCCGGGGTAGAGCGTCTGCACCTGTATGGTCGGGTAGTCCACCTGCGGCAGCGCCGACAGCGGCATGAACCTGAAGCCCACCATGCCGGCCAGCACGATCGCCAGCATCAGCAGCGACGTGGCAACTGGCCGCAGGATGAAGGGGCGCGACGGGCTCATTGCTGCTGGCTGCGCCGCTGCTTCATCTGCTGCCAGCGTGCCAGCGCTTCAGGGTCGCCCTTGTCGATCTTCTCAAGAAAGCCTTTGCGGCGGGCCAGGGCTTCAGGATCGTCTTTGACGGAGTCGAGAAAGCGCGCGCGCTGCTCGGGGGTGGGCTTGTCGGCCGCGCTGCCGGCACCACCGGCAGGCGCACCACCAGCGCCGCCACCAGCACCGGAAGGCCCGGTCGGCGCTGCAGGCGACGCATCGGCGGGCCCGCCCTCGGCGCTGCGACGGCGGCGCGCGCCCTGCTCGCCCGATGCCCCCCCTGCTGCGGGTGCAGCGCCAGTGTCTGCGCCAGCAGCCGCGGCGCCTCCGCCGGCACCTCCGCCGGCACCGCCGCCGAATCCTCCACCGCCACCGCCACCCGCGCCACGTGCACTCCCGGCCTCGCCCGGCAGGATCACGCGCGAGCCATCGCGCAGCCTGTCCGCGCCTTCGGTGATCACGCGTTCGCCCGCCTGTAAGCCGCTCGCGATCTGGATCTTGTCGGTCACCGCCACGCCAGCTTTCACGGGCCGCTGCGACACCGTGCGCTCTTGCGCCTTCAGCACAAACACAAAGTCGCCGGCAGCACCATGTCGCAGTGCAGACACGGGGATGACCACTGCGTCCTTGATGGTGCGCACATTGAGCTGCACGTTCACGAACTGGCTCGGGAACATCGTGAGCCTGGTGTTGTTGAACCGCGCTTTTGCACGCACGGTGCCGGTCTGCGTGTCGATCTGGTTGTCGAGCGAGGCAAAGGTGCCCACATCGAGCACGTTCGTTCGCGTGCGGTCGAAGGCTTTCGCCTCCATGAAGGCGCCCGCGTTCTGCTGCAGCGACACGGCCTGGTCCTGCGGAATCGCAAACTCCACATCAATCGGCGAGACCTGGGTGATGAGCGCGACGCCATTCGCATCGCCGGTGTTGATCACATTGCCGACATCGACGGTGCGCAAGCCCACGCGGCCGGCCACTGGCGCCACGATGCGCGTGTAGCTCAGGTTCAGCTTCGCCGTGCCTTCATTCGCTTTGGAGATGACGAGCGCCGCTTCGAGCTGCTTGACCAACGCCTCCTGCGTGTCGACTTCCTGCCGCGCGATCGAATCCTGCTTGAGCAGCGTGCGATAGCGCTCGAGCGTCACGCGCGCTGCCTGCAGCGATGCCTCGTCACGCAAACGCTGGCCCGTTGCCTGTTGCACGGCCAGCTCGAACATGCGCGCGTCGATCACGGCCAGCAACTCGCCCTTGCGAACCGTCTGCCCTTCCTTGAACAGAATCTGCTGCAGCACGCCACTGACTTGCGGCCGCACACGCACCGTGGCTTGCGGCACGACGGTTCCCAGGGCGTCGATGATGATCGGAATGTCGGCACGTTCTGCAGTCGCGACACCGACCGTCGTGGCGCCGCGGCCACCAGGCCCGCCGGGGCCACCTGGCCTGGCGCCGCCAGGGCCACCAGGCCCGCTCGCACCCGGACGCGCACTGCCCGAGGCTGCCGTCGCAGCCGCAAACACAGACGTCTGCGGATGCGTCAGGTCCCACGCGAGCCAGCCCAGTGCGCCCACCACGATCACGGCGATCACGCTGCCGATGACAGTGGCACGACGCGTGATTCGGGGCCGGGGGCGCTCAAGGGGCGCGGGAAGGTTGCGGGCGTCGGGCTGCTGTTGTTCCATCACTGTCCTTGTTCTGACTGGCGCACGCGCAGTCGGCAGAGTGTGATGCTAACGTCGGCGCCCAGCCATCGGCATGCCGCGCGATGCCCCGTAGGTAAAGTCCTGCAAAGTCAGTGGAAGGCCACTGGCGGGACGCGCGTCAAGGTGCGGTCAAAGGCAGCAGCTTGCCCTGCGACCCGGCCGGCGCAGGCACGCCAAGCAGGTGCGCGAGCGTCGGCGCTATGTCCGTCACTTCCACCTTCGTGTCGATGCGCCCTGGCCTCACCCACTTCGGCCCGTACACCAGGAGAGGCACGTGCGTGTCGTACTCGTGCGGCGACCCGTGGGTGGAGGCAGAGCTGGAATTGAACATGTAGTTGGCCTTGAGCGTGAACTGCACTTCGCCCGACACATCGGGGTGCCACGACTTGCGCGAGGCTTCAAAGTACCGCGCGCCCGCCCTGCTGCCGGACAGCAACTCCTTGCGTGTGTACGCCGTCTCGAAGCCTGGCTCCAGCAACAGCAGCCTGCGTGCTTCTTCGGCGACAGCGTCCAGGTCAACGCCCTTTTGCGCAATGAGCGGCTTGTCGAGCAGGAGTGACGCCGCCGAATAGCCCATCACCCACTTGCCCTCGCCGAACTTCTGCGCCAGGCCCGCGTTGATGCGCGCAAGTGCCTGCGCCGAATTGATCTTGCCCGCGTCGATGCCCTTCGTCTTGCTGTACTCAGGCGCCGGCATGAAGCCGTGGTCTGCCGTCAGCACTGCGACCCAGTTGTCCTTGCCGACGCGCGTGTCCAGGTCTCGAAAGAAGCCTTGCAGCAGGCGATCGAGCTGCAGGAAGTGATCGTGCGACAGGCGCGACTCGGCGCTGAACGCGTGATTCACATAGTCGTGCCCCGAAAGGCTCACCGAAAGGATGTCTGGTGCGTCGTCGCGACCGAGCTTCTCGCCTTCGACAGCGGCCAGCGCGAATTCGAGGTCAAGTGCGTCGCCATACGGGCCGCGCAAGAGCGCGCTGTAGAAAGCGGGCCCCGGCGCGTCGTCCTGCGGCACGCCCATCATCATCGGCAGCCTGGCGTCGCGCGTTGCGAACCACGGCTGCTCATCCGGGATGGAGCGCGCGTATGCGTCTTCAGCCAGCATGGGCCGCCAGAACTGCTTGAAGAAGCGGTCCGCCGGCTTGGCAGCATTGAATTCATTGACCCAGGCCGGGTGCTGCTTCATGTAGTACGTGCTGGAGGCAAACGTGCCGTCATCGCTCATGTACATGTAGGCGGTGCCGGTCTTGCCCGCGGGCAGGATCGCGCCGCGGTCTTTGCCCGAGATGCCGATCACAACCGATCGCGGGTCGGCGCGGCGCAGCACATCGCCCACGGTTTCGACCTTCAGGTTCTTCGGGCTGGTGCCGTCGAGCGCCCTCGTCTTGTGGCCGATATAGGTGGCGGATGTGTCGCCGGTGTTGTACACCTCGCGGCCGGTGGCCGGGTCCCGCCACTCGTTGCCGATGATGCCGGTTCGCTCGGGGCTGGCGCCGGTGAGCATCAACGCATGGCCTGCTGCCGTCACGGTGAACGCGTGCGAATAGTGCGCCTGCGAAAACCACGCGCCGCGCTCCAGGAAGCGCGCAAAGCCGTCGGGCTGCAGCTGGTCGCGATAGGCCAGCACCTGGCGCTGCGGCAGGCCGTCCACCACCAGGAACACGAGCAGTTTAGGTTTGCCTGCAGGGCCGGCGGCTGAGGGATCTGTTCCGGCGGTGGGGCTGGCGCAGGCAGACAGGAGCGCCGCGGCCAGCGCGGCAACGAGTGCAATTCGACGGGTAGGCTGCATGCTTGGGCCTCAGGAGGTGATCACAACCAGTACGCTGCAAGGCGAGTGTTCGATCAGCGCGCCGGAGATCGAGCCGCGCCACCAGCGCGCCGCCCAGCTGTCGAGGTGCTTGTGGCCCACGATGACGAGGTTCGCGTCGATCTTGCGCGCGTACTTGGTGATTTCGTCAATCGCTTCGCCCACCACAACTTCACCCTGCGCTGCGTAGCCCGCATTCGACAGGCGCTTCAAGCCGTCTTCGAGCACGGCCTCGTGCTTCTTCTTCTCGCGCTCTTCCAGCTCCATGTCGTACACGCCGCCTTCCAGGCCGACAAAACTCATGGCAGACGGCATCACGGCAACGAGGAACAGCTCTGACGAGCTCCAGTGCGCCAGGTCCTGGCAGTCAAGCAAGGCTTTCTGGCCTGCGTCGGAGCCGTCGTAAGCCAGCAGGATTCGTTTGTACATGGCGTCGGTCCCGTCTCGTTGTAAATGGGCGCAAGCATAGACGCAACGTCAGGCGTTGTCATGACTTCGGCAGCGCCACCCACTGCCCCGCAAGCGCATGAATGGCAATGCGGCTGGCAAACACTGATTCGACAGCGCGATGCGTCCGCGGGTCAGCGCACGCGCCGTGGTGCACAACAAGTCCGGCGTCCATCACGGCCATCTCATCCGCGTGCAGCGCCATCGTGATCTCATGCAGCACGCTGATGGCGGTGCCCCCACGCGCCACGTGCCCGCGCACGATGCGCAGCCAGTCCGCCTGGTGCGGCGGATCGAGGTTGGCGACCGGCTCATCCATCACCAGCAGCGGCGCCTGCACGGCCAGCGCACGCGCGAGCAGCACGCGTTGCCGCTCACCACCAGAGAGCTCGCCGAGCGGGCGATGCTGCCAGTCGATGCACTGCGTCTCGTGCATGGCGGCATCCACCGCTGCGTGGTCGGCCGCAGAAGGCCCGCCCATCCACGACTGGTGCGGCAGGCGGCCGAGCATGACCACGTCGCGAGCCAGCAAGTCTTGTGCGCCTGCCTCGTTCTGGCCGAGCCACGCCAGCTTTTGCGCGCGCTCGCGATGGAGCCATGCCGCCGCGTCGCGGCCGAGCAGCGCGATCGACCCGCTGTAGGGCACCAGCTGCGCGAGCGCCTTCAGCAGTGTGGTCTTGCCGGCGCCATTCGGCCCCACGATCGAGAGCCACTTGCCTGCAGGCACGTCCAGGTCGATGCCGCGCAGAACTTCACGTGGCGGCGCGCCTGAAGCACGGCGCGAGCCGAGGGTCACCCGCAGCGCGCGCGTGCTCAGGACTGAAGCGGCGGCAGTCACAGCGGCCTCCGGTGCATCAACCACACGAGATAGCCGCCGCCAAGCACCGCCGTGAGCACACCCACTGGCAGCTCTTGTGGTGCGAGCAGCCAGCGCGACAACACGTCGGCAGCGAGCAGCAGCACGCCGCCCGTCAGTGCCGAAAGCGGCAGCAGCCAGCGATGCGTGGGCTTGATCCACGTGCGCACGATGTGCGGCGCGACGAGGCCGACGAAGGCGATCAGCCCCACCTGTGCGACTGCTGCGGCCGTGCCCAACGCCATGAGTGCAATCAGTGCCATGCGCACGGGCGCAAGCCGTATGCCCAGGCTGGCCGCCGTCGTCTCGCCCAGCGACAGCGCGTCGAGCGCCGGGCTGAAGAGGACTGAAGCGGCCAGGCAAAGCACCAGCACCACAGCCAGCAGCTGAACGCTCGCCCAGCCCAGGAAGCCGGTGGTGCCCAGCATGAACACCTGCACCGTGAGCATCACTTCAGGCATGCGGAACATCACCAGCGCCGACAACGCGCCGCACACCATGCCCACGACAACGCCGGCCAGCAGCAACCGCAAGGTGTGTTGCACGCCGCGCGCCAGCCCGAGCGTGATGAGCACGGCCATCAGCGCGCCGGCAAATCCAGCGCCCGTCAAGCCCAGCCGCGCGCCCCAGCCAGCAGCAGCCATGGGTGAGGCACCCGCCAGCACGAGCAACACCGAAACGCCCAGCGACGCGCCGGTGGCGCTGCCAAGCAGATACGGATCGGCCAGCGGGTTGCGAAAGAGCCCTTGGGCCACTGCGCCACACAACCCGAGCAATGCGCCTGCCAGCCAGGCGCCGAGCGTGCGCGGCATGCGGATGTCCCACAGGACAGCCGAGCTTGCGGCGCCGCCATCGGACCACAGCGGCTCCCAGCCGGTGCTGCCCACTGCCGCACCTGCCGCCGCCAACAGCAGCGTCGCGACAAGCAAGGCGAGTGCGAGTGCGCCGGCGCTGTGCACGGCGCGCTGGTGTATTGCGGCCTTCTGTACAGCGGCAGTGTGTGACCCCTGCCCCGTCATCGCGCGCCGCCCTTGGTGCTCACCAGGCAAAGCGCCAGCGACCGCGCGGCTTCGTCCAGCCGCGGGCCGGGCCGCGCGATGACGTCGCCCTGCTGCTGCGTCAGCGCGCAGACTCGGCCCTCACGGATGGCGCGCAGGCGGCTCCAGCCGGGCCGGCTGGCCAGCGACGCCGCATCGCGCTGCGAAATGATGATGACTTGCGGATCGGCCCGCACGACGAGCTCGGGGTTGATCTTGGGCACGCTTCCCAGCTCGCCCGCCACGATGTTCCTGGCGCCCAGGCGCGCGAGCAGCTCGCCGATATGCGACGACGCGCTCGCGGCATAGGGGCCGGTGGCGACTTCGAAGTACACCGTCGCGCCTTGCGCGCTGGCAGGCACGCCCCGGGCCGCATCGCCGATGCCGCGGTCGACCCGCGCCGAGATCGTTGCCGCCGCAGCCGGGCTCACGCCCAGCAGCTGGCCAACTTTGCCCAGCGCGCGATGCACGTCGGCCATCGTCTTCAGGTCAACGCCAAAGACGGGCACGCGCAGGCTCTCCAGCCGCGTCAGGGCGCGCGAGGTGGACGACAGCAGCACGAGATCGGGCTGGAGCGACACGATGGTTTCAATGCTGGCGTCGTCCACACCGCCGACGTGCGGCAAGCGGCGCACACCATCGGGCCAGTTGCTGAACGAATCGACGCCCACGAGCCGCTGGCATGCGCCGAGTTCGCAGACGGTTTCTGTCAGGGACGGCAGGAGCGTGACGATGCGTTGGGGCGGCTGGGTGAGCGTGATGGCAACGCCGCGGTCGTCGGTGACGGTGGTGGTGGCGCTGGCGGTGAAGGTGGCGAGAAGAAGGAGTGTGAAGAGGACTGCAGCGACAAGGGCATTGCCTGCGCTGCTTGCCCCCACCCCTGCCCTCCCCCAGAGGGGGAGGGAGTAAGACACGTCAGTCATGATGTTGACTCCACGCCATCACGATGCGGTGCAGTTGTTCGACGCCATCGGTCAACGCAGCCGGGCCTGGCTGCAGGATGTCGGCGGACTTGATCTCGAAGAGCTGTTCGTCGCGCACCGCATTGACCTGGGCCCAGCCCGGCCGCGCCGCCACCTTCGCGGCACGAAATTTCTTGCCGCACCATGAGCCGATGATGATGTCGGGGTTGCGTGCCACGATCTCGTCACCACTCGCGATGATGCGGTCGCGGCCCATTGGCATCAACGCGAGTTCGGCAAAGCAATCGTCGCCGCCTGCGATGGTGAGCAACTGCGACACCCAGCGGATGCAGCTGATGTGCGGCTCGTCCCACTCCTCGAAAAATACGCGGGGCCGGCGCTTCAAGACGCTGGCCTGCGCCGCAATTTCATCGAGGCGCCGGCGCATTGCGTCGAGCAGGGCTTCGCCCTTTGCGGCCTCGCCCACCATGGCCGCCACCTGGTACAGCATCCCGAAAATCTCCGCGATGCTGCGCTGGTTGAAGATGGTGACCTGCACGCCCTTTCGCACCAGCTCAGCCGCGATGTCGGCCTGCAAGTCCGAAAAGCCGAACACGCAGTCCGGCTGCAGCGCCAGGATCCTGTCGATCTTTGCGGACAGGAACGCGCTGACCTTGGGCTTCTCGTCACGCGCACGGCGCGGGCGCACCGTGTAGCCGGAGATCCCCACGATCCGCGCTTGCTGGCCGAGCAGGTAGAGCCACTCGGTCGTCTCCTCCGTGAGGCAGACGATGCGCTGCGGGCCGCGGGGGTAGTTCGTCATCCAGTCAGAACGAAGCGCGGATGGACGCCTTGAATGCGCGCCCCGCTTCGGGGTAGATCGACTCGGTCGTGCCGGCCACGCAGCCGAACGCCTGCGTGTAGTACTTCTTGTCGAAGAGGTTCGTCACGCCCAACGCGGCCTCGACGAAGCGGCCCGTCCACGCATAGCGCACGTCCGCCGTGGCATAAGCGGGCATCGAGCACTTGTTGTCGAAGTCCGGGCGCTGCGACGACACCCAGTTCACGCCGCCTGTCACGCGGTGGCCGGCAGCGGGCTTCCAGTCGGCGCGCACAGCCAGCGTTCGGTGCGGCACGAGCGGCACATCCTTGCCTGCATAGGGGCCGCTGCGGAATGTTGCTTCACGAAGGGCGGCGTTGACGCGAAGGTCGAGCGAGCCCGTCAACGCATGACTCGTGTCGATCTCCAGGCCCTGCCTGTGGGTCGGGTCGAAGTTCACGTTCGCGCCAGGAAAGAAGTTCGCGGCATTCGGGTCGTAGCCGATCTCGTGGGTCAAGCGGCTCGAATACACGCGCGCGTCGACCTTGCCGCCGGTGTACGCCCAGCGCGCGCCCAACTCTGCATCGCGCGAGACCTGCGGCAACAAGCTGGCGCCCAGCGACGTGAAACTGAACTCATCGGCGTTCGCGAGCCGGAAGCTGCGGCCTACTCGCGCGTAAGCCGTCAGCGTGCTGCTGACCGGCTGGCTCGCGCCCAGCTCCCATGCGTTCATGCGGTCGTTGATGCCCGAGGCGGCGCTGGTGTTGTCCTTGACGATGCGCTCGGTGCGCAGACCCGCACTGATGCGCGTGCCGCCGGCCAGCGTGATGTCGTCCTTCGCATAAAGGGCGCGCGACGACTGTGTGGCCGTTGAGCCAAAGGCGCCGAGCACGTCGCGCGTCCAGCGCTCGTGGCTCGCACCCAGCACGAGCACGTTCACCGCGCCGCCCAGCTTCGCTTCATGGCGCGCGTTGAGGCTGTAGTTGGTGGAGGCAACGTCGTAGTCATACACAAAGCCGCTGTTCACGCTGCGAAGGCGCTTGTCACGTGTGCCTGCATCACCCGTGACCTGCCAGCTGCCCAGCTCGGCCTTGACGAAAACGCCGACGCGCTGGTTGCGGATGCTCGCGTCATCCGCCGGCTTGCTGCTCTGGCGTGGATTGGCCGCGTACTGCGCCGCGCTCAAGGCACCGGGCAGTTGCACGGACAAGTCGTCGTGCGCGCCGCGAACGCCCAGGCGCAGCCAGTCGTTGGACCATTGGCCCGTTGCAGAAATCGAATCAAGATCTGACGCGAAGCGGTCGCGGTAGTTGTCTGCCTTCTGCTTTTGAGCCGAAGCGTCGAGCGAGAAGCCGCCACCTTGCACCGCCACATTGCCGCGCAGTTCACGCAGCCCGTAGCTGCCTGCTGCGCCATAAACAGACGCCTTGTTGGGCCGCGTCTTGCCTGCGCCGGCCTTGGTGGTGATGACGATCACGCCGCCCGTCGCGCCTTCGCCGTAGAGCACCGCGCCGCTGCCGCGTATCACTTCGATGCGCTCGATCGATTCAATGGGGATGCCCGCCAGCCGCGTGCCGCCCAGGTCAGCCTCACTCAGGCGCAGGCCATCGACGATCACGACCTGGTTGTTGTCTGCGGTGCCGCCGAAGCCGCGCAGGTCGAGCACATATTCGCCGCCGCCGAAAAAGTCCTGGCGGCCTGCAATGCCGAGCACGCGCATCAGAGCTTCATTGACGGTGGACGCGCCCGAGGCGCTGATGTCGTCCGCTGTGACGACACTCACGCCGAACGGCAGCGCCTGCGCCACTTCGGCAAAGCGAGTCGCAGTGACGGTGGTGAGTGGCAGCGTGTACGACTGGGCGGATGCGATGGGAGAAAGGGTGACGGTGCAAGTCGCGACGAGCGAAAGCACCAGCGCCGAAGGGCGCGCGGGGGGAGCTGAAACATTCATGATGAAGACCGGACAAAAAAACCCGTGCCTGCTTCCCCGCAGGCCATATGGGCGTCACGGCTGCACGACTTTCCAGGCGTGCAGCCACCTTGTTGGCCGGTATCCGGGCTGGCGGGATCGTCTCCATCACCTTCCCAGGCGCGAGTGTTCAGACTCGCACCCAGTGGCTTCGTCGATGGAGCGGAATTCGTTTGACCGAATTCATCCGCTTACCGTTGCGGGGGCAGCGCAGGTTGGCTTGAGGCCTCAAGAGGCTGTGGGCGCCCTGCTTCCCGTTGAACTGCGGCATGCGAACCACACCGCGAGCACCAACGTTTTCGATTTTACGCGCGATGCCGCGGCGAAACCCTACAATCGTTCGCGTATGCCCAGCGCCTCACAAGTCGACAAGATCGCCGAACGCGTCGAGCGACTCCTTTTGCGTTATGAGGAGCTGCAGCGCACCAACGCACTGCTCGCCGAGCAGGTCGAAGTCCTCACCCACGAACGCGATTCGCTCAAGTCGCGTCTGGCAGCCGCCCGCTCACGCGTCGATGCACTGCTCGAGCGCCTGCCCGAAGTCAAGAAAGCTGCGTAACCCCCGATGGCCGCGAAAATGAAACAGCTCGAAGTCCAGATCATGGGCCAGAGCTACCTGCTGGCCTGCCCTGAGGGCGGCGAGCAGCGTTTGCTCGAAGCTGTCGAGCGTGTCGACACAGCCATGTGCAAGATCCGCGACGCAGGCAAAGTCAAGGCGCGCGACCGCATTGCCGTGCTGGCCGCGCTGAACCTCGCGTTCGACGTGAGCGACCGCGGCGCGGCAACCAACGCCGCCACATTCACACCCGCTGTTCTGCCCCTTGCCAACAAGGATGCGCAGCCTGCCAACAACGTGGCCGACGACGCGCGGCTTGCCAGCCTGATTCTGCGGCTGGACACCGCGCTGGCGGGCGACGGCCAGCTTTTGTAGCGCGCGGTCTTGTAGCGCGCCGTTTTGTAGCGCGCTGTCAAGCGCAAAAATATTCGCACGACAGATGGCAAGGTTTCCGCCACCACGATGCGATGGCGCGGCCTACAATGAACTTGTCTGCAGTGCGCGCCGGGCTTTATATGTCCTTGAACCAATGCTCTTCGAGCACGGGCTTGGAACATCTCCCGACTAGCGTGATCGTCTCGCGTCAGATGAACCCAAAGCCGGGCTGACCTTGCCCACCTGAACCCCGGTTCAGGCTGCGGGTCCGGTGGCACTTGCAGACACCTTTTTTTCGCTCAAGAATGCACGCGTCCAACCCGAAGGGCGAACGCATGAGCGACTCCGAAGCCAGGTTCCACGTGCTGCGCCAGTCGGCGGGCAGGCGGGCATCTGCCGTGATCGAAGCCATGGTGCTGAGCGGCAGCGACATCGAGCTCAACCGCATCAACGTCATCGAGTTTTCGTCGGCCCATTCGCTGGAGCTGGACGAGTCGCTCGACGCCTTCCTGCACGCGGCCAAGCTGGGCCTGTTCGACATGTCGTGGAACCTGCTGTGCCCGGGTTGCGGCGGCGTGCTCAGCGCCAACACCAGCATCAATGACATTCACCAGCACGACTACCCCTGCGCGATCTGCGCGGCAGGCTATGAGCCCACGCTCGACGGCATGGTGGAAGTGACCTTCACCGTCAGCCCGCGCGTGCGCCAGATCGCCGCGCACACGCCCGATGCGCTGCCCATGTGGGACTACATGCAGCAGGTGTACTGGAGTTCCGGCATCCAGTTTCCGCCCGGCGTGCCGATGCGCGAGCTGATGGAGAAAATCGTCGTCGACTGGATGGAGCTGCCCGCTGGCGAAAAGGCGACGATGTCGCTGCAACTGCCCGAAGGCTTTTTCATCGTGTTCGATCCTGTCACGCACGCGGCCCAGTTCCTCGACGTGCAAGGCGAGCCCACACGCGAGCGGCAGGAAGTCGGCATCGTCTTCAACGCCGTGCAGGCGCCCACCGGAACGATGAAGATGCGCCCCGGCCCGCTGCGCCTGACACTTGAAAACCGCACCGACGCACGCGTGCTGCCCGCCATCTATCTTGCTGGCGACGAACTCCACCACATGCTGGGGCAGCGCAAGAAATTCCTCACGGCGCGCGACCTGCTCACCAACCAGACTTTTCGCGACCTCTTTCGCACCGACACGCTGGAAGTGGACCAACGCCTGAAGATCACCAGCCTGACCTTCGTGTTCACGGACCTCAAAGCCTCGACCGAGCTGTACGAGCGCGTTGGCGACCTGGTGGCCTACGACCTGGTGCGCGCGCATTTCGGCGTGCTCAATGAAGTGGTGCGGCGCGAATCAGGCGCGGTCGTCAAGACGATTGGCGATGCGGTGATGGCCAGCTTTCCGACGCCCGACCGGGGCATTGCCGCCGTGCTAGGCATGCGCGAAGCGATGCAGGCGCTCAATGCGTCGCGCAAGAGCGAAGACCTGCTGCTGAAAATCGGCATTCATGAAGGCCCTTGCCTCGCAGTAACGCTGAACGACCGGCTCGACTACTTCGGCCAGACGGTGAACGTGGCCGCACGCGTGCAGGGCCTGGCCGTGTCGCGCGCCATCTTCGCGACCGAGCCGATCGTCAAGCACCCGGCAGTGGCAGCCATGCTCTCTGCAGCCGGCCTCACGCCTGTGCCGCAGCGCTGCAACCTTCGCGGCATTGCAGATGAATTGACGGTCTACCAGATTCCTTGAAGAGGTTGAGCGTTGAGCGTTGGGCGTTCAGCGTCCGCCGTGAGTGAAAATGCGTGAGGCTTCCACGCCTAACGCCCAACGCCCAACGCTCAACGCCCAACCTCTCCCCCAAGTGCCCGAACCACAACTGATTGCCGAACTGCTCGCCATCGGGCTCACCACGGGCTTTCTCGCGGGGCTGCTGGGCATCGGCGGCGGCATGCTGATGGTGCCCTTCGTCACCATCATCCTCACCAACAAGGGCTATCCGGCCGAATACGTCGTGAAGATGGCCGTGGCCACTTCGCTGGCGACGATCTGCTTCACGTCGCTGTCGTCCGTGCGCGCGCATGCCAAACGCGGGGCCGTGCTGTGGCCCGTGGTGAAAGTGCTGGCGCCGGGCATCCTGTGCGGCTCGCTCGTAGGCTCGCAGCTGGCCGTGGCGCTGCCGGGCAAAGTGCTCAGCGTGCTCTTTGCCGTGTTCGTCGCGTTCTCGGCCACGCAGATGTTCCTCAACCGCAAGCCCAAGCCGTCGCGCACGCTGCCCGGCGCTGCGGGCACGTTTGCCATGGGCGGCTTGATCGGCCTGTTGTCGTCCCTCGTCGGAGCGGGCGGCGCCTTTGTGTCGGTGCCATTCATGACGTGGTGCAACATCAAGATTCATGATGCCGTCGGCACATCGTCAGCGCTCGGTTTTCCGATCGCGTTCGCAGGCACCGTGGGCTATGTCTGGGCCGGCCAGGGCCTGCCACAGATGCCGCCCGGCTCCATCGGCTACCTCTACCTGCCGGGGCTCATCATCATTGCAACGGCGAGCATGTTGATGGCGCCCGTTGGCGCGCGCACTGCGCATCGAATGGATATCCGGCCGCTCAAGCGGGTATTCGCCGTAGTGCTCTACATGCTCGCGGCATACTTCCTGCTGCGCTGAAAGCGCCGGCCAGCGACCACGAGGACACACATGAAAATCGCGATCATCGGACAACAGGATTTCGGCAAGGCAGCGCTGGAGGCATTCCTCGCGCGCGGCGACGAAGTGGCCGGCGTGTTCTGCCAGCCCGACAAGGAAGGCGCCAAGCCCGACGCACTGCGCGAGGCTGCGGCGCAGCGCAACGTGCCTGTCTTCCAGTTCAAGGGCCTGCGGTCCGCGCCTGCGCAAGATGCGCTTCGTGCGTTGAATGTGGACCTGGGCGTGATGGCCTATGTGCTGCAGTTCGCGCCGCAGGAATTCGTGAACATCCCCAGGCACGGCACCATTCAATACCACCCTTCCCTGCTGCCGTTGCACCGCGGGCCATCGTCGATCAACTGGCCCATCTCGCTCGGCGCGAAGGAAACGGGCCTGACCATCTTCCGGCCCACTGACGGCCTCGACGAAGGCCCCGTCATCCTGCAGAAGTCCTGCGCGATCGGCCCCGATGAAACACTGGGCGAGGTCTACTTCAACAAGCTCTTCCCGATGGGCGTCGCAGCACTGCTCGAAGCCGCTGACCTCGTGGTCGCCGGCAAACACACCGAGACCGTGCAGGACGAATCGAAGGCCACTTACGAAGGCTGGTTCCAGGAAGAAGAATCGCGCATCAACTGGGCGAACCATGTGGACGTGGTCTACAACCTGATCCGTGCGTGCAACCCGGCGCCCGGTGCGTGGACGATGCTGGGCGGCGTGAAGACCTGGATCTACGACTGCCGCAAGATCACTATGGGCAAGTTCACCGGCGCGCACAAGCCCGGCGACATCCACGCCGTGAGCGATACGTCGCTCACCATCAAGGCGCAAGGCGGCATGATCGAAGTGCTCAAGCTGCGCGCCGAAGGCGGCAAGAAGATGAATGCGGGCGAATGGGCGCGGGCAAACCGCATCACGCCAGCCTGACCGTCCGGCGAACGATCCGACACACGGCCGTCACGTTTGGCCACAACTGTAGTTGAAGGTCTGCATGCGTGCGCGCGACCTCTGCGGGTCATGCCCGATGCGCCAGTTGCCGGACGCGGCTACGCTCGTGACCTGATGTACAGCGCATGCATGTCGCCTCTCCGGACAAACCCTGAATTTCGCCATTCTTGACCCGCGTCAAGAACATCGGGCCACAGTTCGCAGCAGCATGCGCCGTGCGTCGTCGTGCCCCGAATGCCTTCACATCAAGGAGACCCGTCCACATGACCCGACTTTGCATCCTGAAATCCGCACTTTCTGTGGCCGTGACTGCGGCCTTGGTCACGATGGCGCCCGCTGCGCAGGCGGCATGGGAGCCAACCAAGGCGGTGGAATTCGTGGTGCCCGCAGGCACGGGTGGCGGCGCCGACCAGATGGCCCGGCTCATCCAGGGCGTCGTCATCAAGTACAAGCTGATGAAAGAGCCGATGATCGTCGTCAACAAGTCGGGCGGCGCAGGCGCCGAGGGCTTTCTCGACGTCAAGGGCTCCAAGGGCGACCCGCACAAACTGGTCGTCACGCTCTCCAACCTGTTCACCACACCGCTTGCCACCGGCGTGCCCTTCAACTGGCGCGACATGACACCGGTGTCGATGATGGCGCTCGACAATTTCGTGCTCTGGGTCAACGCGGAGACGCCTTACCAGACGGCCAAGCAATACCTTGACGCCACCAAGGCTGCCGGCCCGAGCAAGATGAAGATGGGCGGCACGGGCTCCAAGCAGGAGGACCAGATCCTCACGGTGGGCATCGAGAAAGCCACGGGCACCAAATTCATTTACGTGCCGTTCAAGGGCGGTGGCGAAGTGGCCGTGCAGCTCGTGGGCAAGCACATCGACTCCACTGTCAACAACCCGATCGAAGCTGTGGCGCAGTGGCGCGCCGGCCAGCTGCGCGCGCTGTGCGTGTTCGACGACAAGCGCATGCCCTACAAGGCAAAGATCACCGACAAGCAGTCGTGGTACGACGTGCCGACCTGCAAGGAAGCCGGCGTGCCAACGACCTACACCATGCTGCGCGGTGTGTTCATGGCACCGGGCGTGACCAAGGAACAGACCGACTTCTACGTGAACCTCCTCAAGAAGGTGCGTGAAACGCCGGAGTGGAAAGACTATATGGAGAAGGGTGCATTCAACCAGACCAGCATGACGGGCGACGACTACGTCAAGTGGCTGGGCAAGGCCGAGAACGACCACCGCGAGCTGATGAAGGAAGCCGGCTTCATGGCGAAGTAGGCGGCTGGCTTGATGAGCAGTTGAACAATCGGCGAAACATAACAACGCAGGAGAAGGCGCCCGATGGAAGAACAGGAAATTCAGCCGGAACGCACCGGCGTGGCCAACTATGTCGTCGAGGCGGTCGTCGCCACGCTGATCATGCTGCTGGGGCTGCTCGTGCTGCAGGGCAGCTGGTCACTCGGCTCGAAGTGGACGAGCGACGGGCCCGGCTCCGGCTACTTTCCGTTCTACATCGGGCTGCTCATGTGCATCGCTGGCGCAGGCGCGCTCTACCAGGCGCTGATGGCCAAAGAGCGTGACATGGAAGTGTTTGTCGACAGGGCGCAGCTGCGCCGCGTGCTGCAGGTGCTCATCCCCGCTGTGATCTACGTGCTGGCCGTGCAGGTCATCGGCCTGTATGTCGCCTCGGCGATCTACATCGCCGGCTTCATGATCGTGCTGGGCAAATACTCGCCGGTCAAAAGCGTCATCACTGCCGTGTGCATCAATGTGGTGTTCTTCCTGATGTTCGAGGTCTGGTTCAAGGTGCCGCTGTTCAAAGGCATGTTCGACCCGTTGCACTTCCTGGGCTACTGACCATGGAAGAAATCAACGCACTCTTCCATGGCTTCAGCGTCATCCTGACGCCGATGAACATGCTGCTGATGATGGTGGGCATCGTGCTCGGTGTGCTCATTGGCGTGCTGCCGGGGCTCGGCGGCGCGAACGGTGTGGCCATCCTGCTGCCGCTCACTTTCACGATGTCGCCCACGTCGGCGATCATCATGTTGTCGTGCATTTATTGGGGCGCGCTGTTTGGCGGCGCGATCACCTCGATCCTGTTCAACATTCCGGGCGAGCCGTGGTCCGTCGCAACCACATTCGACGGCTACCCGATGGCACAGAACGGCTATGCCGGGCAGGCGCTGACGGCCGCATTCACCTCGTCATTCATTGGCGCATTCGTGGCCGTGGTGATGATCACCTTCCTCGCGCCGCTGGTCGCGAAGTTCGCGCTGAAGTTCGGGCCGCCTGAATACTTCGCGGTGTACCTGCTGACGTTCTGCAGTTTCGTCGGCATGGGCAAAGGATCGCCCTTCAAAATCATTGCGTCGATGACCATTGGCTTTGCACTGGCAGCCGTGGGCATGGACACGGTGACGGGCCAGTTGCGCCTGACGTTCGGCCTGCCCGACCTGATGCGCGGCTTCGACTTCCTGATCGCCGTGATTGGCCTGTTTGGCATTGGTGAAATCCTGCTGTCGATGGAAGAAGGCCTCGCGTTCTCAGGCAAGACAGCCAAGATCAACCCGAAGGTGGTGTTCGAAACCTGGAAGACGCTGCCGAAATACTGGATGACGTCGGTGCGCAGCTCGCTCGTCGGCATCTGGATGGGCATCACGCCCGGCGGTGCAACGCCGGCCTCTTTCATGAGCTACGGCCTGGCCAAGAAGATGTCGAAAGACGGCGCGAAGTTCGGCACCGGCCAGATCGAAGGCGTGATCGCCCCCGAGACAGCGGCGCACGCCGCGGGCACGAGCGCCCTGCTGCCGATGCTGGCCCTCGGCATTCCGGGCTCGCCCACCGCTGCCGTGCTGCTGGGCGGCCTGCTGATCTGGGGCCTGCAACCCGGCCCGCTGCTGTTCGTCGAGCAAAAAGACTTTGTGTGGGGCCTGATCGCGTCGATGTACCTGGGCAACCTCGTTGGCCTGATCGTGGTGCTGACCACTGTGCCGCTGTTCGCATCGATCCTGCGCATTCCGTTCTCGATCATCGCGCCGGTGATCGTGGTGATCTGCGCCATTGGCGCCTACACCGTGCACAACGCGATGCTCGACATCTGGTTCATGATGGTCTTCGGCGTGATCGGCTACGTATTCAAGAAGCTCGATTACCCGCTGGCACCGCTCGTGCTCGCGCTCGTGCTGGGCGACAAGGCCGAAGACTCGTTCCGCCAGGCGATGCTGCTGTCGCAAGGCGAAGTCGGCATTCTCTGGTCGAACCCGCTGGTGGGCACGATCTCGACGCTGGCGATGATCCTGCTCTTCTGGCCGCTGCTGTCGAGGCTGCTCGCGAAGGTCCGCAAGCCAAAGCCGAAGGACCTGCCGCAGGAGCAACCGGTTGATTGAGCCGCGTGGGCGACGTTTAGATTTTCCCGCGCTGCTTGAGCCGATTGAATTGGGGTCAGATTCCAATTTCGACCGGGTTTGGTTGTCGGTCTACTGTTCGGGGTGCGTCACGCCAGGCGGTGTGCGGTGCTGTCCCGCGGTGCGGTGGTCAGCGCTGTCGCGCTGACTTCGCTGTCAGGCGGGCTGCGGCAGCGGTGCGACATAACTCGCTGCGCCTAAAGGCTCCACTCGAACAGATGTCGCAAGTCAGAAGGTCCCGCGTGGCTCGTTTCGCACGCTGCGCGTGCTGCACATAGCCCCGCTCCGCTGCCGCAACCCGCCTGACAGCCACCACCCCTGATTGCGGTACAACACCGCACACCACCTGACGTGACGTGGACAGTGCGGTGGACTGTCGACGAGTTGGAAGACCACGAACGCGCCGCGTGATCAGAGCGGTCATGCAACAACGTGTTGATCGACTACCGCTCTGTCCTGCAAAGCCGTGTGCGGGTGGGCTGTGGCGCGCAATCAGGGCGTGGTGCCTGCGATGGGTGGGCTTGTGGCGCTGCGTTGCTACGAGTGCTTGCGTGAGCAAGCTGATCGAGCAACGCGGGACGTGAACTGACTTGCGGCATCTGTCCGAGTGGAGCCTTCAGGCGCAGCGAGTTATGCCGCAGCGCCGCGAGCCTGCCCAGCGCAGGTTGCCTGAAGGTCACGCGACAAGCGAGACCGAAAGGACACCACGACCGCGCGACATAGCCCACCCGCACACGGATTTGCTACCCCGAACCCACAGAGCGCCACAAGCACCCCCTAAATCTTCCCGCGCTGCTTGAGCCGGCTCAGCGTCTCTGCCGACAGGTTCAGGTAAGACGCGAGTTCCTTTTTGGGAATGCGGTCGAACAGCTCGGCGTGCTTGCGCATGAAGCGCTTCACGCGGCCCGGCGCGTCGAGCAGGTGCAGCGTGATCGTGTGCGCCATGATCTCGCTCATCAGGTGCATCACGTTGTATTCGAATGATTGCTTCAGCCCCTGGTGCCGCTCCAGGAACGCAACCCACTCGCGCATGCCCAGCTTGACCACCCGCGCCTTCGTCACGCAGACGATGCTGTAAGGCGTGGGCGTGCCCAGGCGCCAGGCGGCATAGCTTGTTTCCATCTCGCCTTCATCCGTGAAGCGCAGGATCATTTCCTTGGCTTCCTGGTTGGCCACGACGCGCTTCAGGATGCCTTCAAGAATGAAGTACTGCTCCATCTCGTGCACGCCCTGATTGAGCAGCACGTCGCCCTTGGCGCAATCGACCACGACCAGGTGCGGCTCCAGCTCGAGCATCTGCGCCGCCGTCATGCCCTTGAGCACGATGTTGTGCGCAAGCTGGAGGCGAATGACGTTTTTTTCAGCGTGGTTGTCGACAGCGATCATGGCGAAAAGCAAAGCGCGCTGCACAGCGCGAAGTTCCCTAAAATTGACCACGGTCAAGGCACAAGCGCGGTGTGATTCCTATGATAGTCCTACGACCGCAATCTCGAGGAGCCCCACGTGTCCGCAGTACTGGAACAAGCCGAATCGGCAACCCCGACCCCCCAAGCTCCCGCAACCACTGATGGATGGCACCTCGTCATCGATGCGCTGAAGCTCAACGACATCGACACGATCTTCGCGCTGCCCGGCATTCCGATCACCGATTTCCTTCGCATCTCGCAGGCCGAAGGCATGAAGGTGATTTCGTTTCGCCATGAGCAGCACGCGGGCAATGCCGCTGCAGCAGCCGGCTTTCTCACGCAGAAGCCGGGCATCTGCTTCACCGTATCGGCGCCCGGTTTCCTCAACGGGCTGACTGCGCTTGCCAACGCAACGACCAACTGCTTCCCGATGATCCTCGTCTCGGGCTCCAGCGAGCGCGAGATCGTTGACCTGCAGCAAGGCGACTACGAAGAGATGGACCAGCTCGCCATCGCCAAGCCCTTGTGCAAAGCCGCGTTCCGCGTGCTGCATGCAGAAGACATCGGCGTGGGCATTGCACGCGCGATTCGCGCTGCTGTCTCGGGCCGGCCCGGCGGCGTGTACCTCGACCTGCCCGCCAAGCTGTTTGCGCAGACGATGGATGCGGCGGCTGGCAAGAAGTCGCTGATCAAGGTGGTGGACCCTGCGCCCAAACAAATCCCCGCACAAGACGCGGTGCAGCGCGCGGTCAACCTGCTCAAGCACGCGAAGAAGCCGCTGATCATTCTTGGCAAGGGCGCAGCGTATGCGCAAGCCGATGCAGACATCCGCGCGCTGGTCGAAATAAGCGGCATTCCCTACCTGCCGATGTCGATGGCCAAGGGCCTGCTGCCTGACAACCATTCGCAATCTGCGTCTGCCGCGCGCTCGCAAGTGCTCGCCGAAGCCGATGTCGTGATGCTCGTGGGCGCGCGCCTGAACTGGCTGCTGTCGCACGGCAAGGGCAAGACATGGGGCGCTGGCAGCCAGAAGGAGCCGGGCCAGAAGAAGTTCATCCAGGTCGACATCTCGCCGACGGAAGCCGACAGCAACGTCGCCATCGATGCGCCCGTGGTCGGCGATATCGGCTCATGCGTTGCAGCCATCGTTGCTGCGATGGGCCCGGACTGGGCCAAGGCGCCTTCAGACTGGACGAGCGCCATCGCCGACAAGCGCGAGAAGAACCAGGCCAAGATGGCCGAGACGCTCGCGAAAAATCCGGTGCCGATGAATTTCCACTCGGCGCTCAACGTCATTCGCAACCAGGTGAAGGCACGGCCCGATGCGATCGTGGTGAACGAAGGCGCGAACACGCTCGACTTCGCGCGCAGCATCGTTGACATGTACGAGCCGCGCAAGCGCCTTGACGTGGGCACATGGGGAATCATGGGCATCGGCATGGGCTTTGCCGTGGCCGCTGCCGTGGTCACCGGCAAGCCGGTGATCGCCATCGAAGGCGACAGCGCCTTCGGCTTCAGTGGCATGGAATGCGAAACGATCTGCCGCTACAACCTGCCCGTGTGCGTGGTCGTGTTCAACAACAACGGCATCTACAAAGGCACCGACGTGAACCCGACGGGCGGCAAGGACGCAGCGCCCACGGTGTTCGTGAAAGACGCCCGCTACGAGATGCTGATGCAGGCCTTTGGCGGGCATGGCGTGCGCGCCACGACACCGGCTGAACTGGAAGCTGCGCTGACCGAGGCTGTGAAGTCCGGCCGGCCCACACTGATCAACGCGATCATCGACGAGACAGCCGGCACCGAGAGTGGCCGCATCACGTCGCTGAACCCGAACGCGAAGAAGAAATGAATTGAATTCCTCCTTCCCCCTCCGGGGGAAGGCCGGGATGGGGGCACTGCAGCGGTTGTTGCCCGCCCTGCCCCCACCCCAACCCTCCCCCAAAGGGGGAGGGAGCAAGAAAAAGGTTTTGAAACTTCGATGAGAGAACTGCAATGAGCAAAGCGTTAGACGGCGTCAAGATCCTCGACTTCACCCACGTGCAATCCGGCCCGACCTGCACGCAGCTGCTGGCGTGGTTTGGCGCGGACGTGATCAAGGTCGAGAAGGCGGGTGAAGGCGATGCCACGCGCGGGCAACTGCGCGATATCGACGGTGTGGACAGCCTCTACTTCACGATGCTGAACCACAACAAGCGGTCCATCACCGTCAACACGAAAGACCCGAAGGGCAAGGAAGTGTTGATTCGCCTGATCAAGCAGTGCGACGTGCTGGTTGAAAACTTTGCGCCCGGCGCACTCGACCGCATGGGCTTTTCGTGGGAGAAGATCCAGGAGATCAACCCGCGCATGATCGTCGCGTCGGTCAAGGGCTTTGGCCCCGGCCCTTACGAAGACTGTAAGGTGTACGAGAACGTGGCGCAGTGCGCAGGCGGCTCCGCATCGACGACAGGTTTTGACGACGGCCCGCCACTAGTGACCGGCGCGCAGATTGGCGACAGCGGCACGGGCCTGCACCTGGCGCTGGGTATCGTGGCCGCGCTCTACCAGCGCAACACCACCGGCCGCGGCCAGCGCGTGCTTGCCGCCATGCAAGACGCCGTACTCAACCTGTGCCGCGTGAAGCTGCGCGACCAGCAGCGGCTGGACCGCACCCATACGCTGCAGGAATATCCGCAGTTCCCCGACACCGAATTCGGCGATGCAGTCCCGCGTGCAGGCAACGCCTCAGGCGGCGGCCAGCCGGGCTGGATCCTGAAGTGCAAGGGCTGGCAGACAGACCCCAACGCCTACATCTACTTCATCACGCAGGCGCCGGTGTGGGGCGCGATCTGCAAGGTGATCGGTGAAGAAGGCTGGATCACCGACCCGAGCTATGCAACGCCCAAGGCGCGCTTGCCGCACCTGAAAACCATCTTCTCGCGCATCGAGGAATGGACCAAGACCAAGACGAAGTTCGAGGCGATGGACATCCTGAACAAGTTCGACATTCCGTGCGGGCCGATCTTGTCGATGAAAGAAATTGCAGAAGAGCCTTCACTGCGCGCGACCGGCACGGTTGTGGAAGTTGACCACCCCACGCGCGGCAAGTACCTCACCGTGGGCAACCCGATCAAGATGTCCGACAGCATCACCGAAGTCACGCGCTCTCCCCTGCTGGGCGAGCACACGGAAGAAGTGCTGGGCCAGCTCGGCTACGGCGCGGATGAAATCGCGGCGCTGCGCGAATCCAAAGTTATCTAACGCACGACGACAAAAACCAAGGAGACACTCATCATGGCCGACAAGTCCAAAGTCCGCGCAATCCTCGACAAGGTCAAGGCCTCCGGCCGCGACTCGCTCACCGCACCCGAGGGCAAGGAAATCTGCGACGCGTACGGCATCGCGGTGCCCCAGGAAGGCGTGTGCTCGAGCGCGGCTGACGCCTCGAAGCTCGCGTCGTCCATGGGCTTTCCGGTCGTGATGAAAATTGTCTCGCCCGACATCCTGCACAAGACAGAAGCAGGCGGCGTGATCGTTGGCGTCAAGAGCGCTGAAGAAGCCGCTGCCGCCTACGACAAGATCATCGCCAACGCGAAGAACTACAAGGCCGACGCCAACATCGTCGGCGTGCAGGTGCAGCAGATGATCAAGGGCGGGCTGGAAGTGATTGTGGGTGCCATCACCGACGACAGCTTCGGCAAACTCGTTGCATTCGGCCTGGGCGGCGTGCTCGTTGAAGTATTGAAAGACGTCACCTTCCGCCTTGCACCCGCCACCAGCGAAGACGCAGCGTCGATGCTCGATGGCATCCAGGCGGCGGAGATGCTCAAGGGTGTGCGCGGTGGTGACCCCGTCAATCGCGAAGCACTTCAGAAGATCATCGTCGGCGTGTCGCAGCTCGTCTCCGACTTTCCTGAAATCTCCGAGCTGGACCTGAACCCGGTTTTCGCCAGCCGCGACAGCGCCATCGCTGCCGACGTGCGCATCGTGCTGAACTTCGACCAGAAGCCCGCGCGCTTCCGCCCCGACGAGAAGGATGTGGTCATCTCGATGAACCGCATCATGAAGCCCAAGGCGGTGGCCGTGATCGGCGCGTCGAACGAGGCCGGCAAGATCGGCAACTCGGTGATGAAGAACCTGATCAACGGCGGCTACAAGGGCAAGATCTACCCGATCAACCCCAAGGATGCCGAAGTGATGGGCGTGAAGGCCTACAAGAGCGTCAAGGACGTTGAGGACGAGATCGATACCGCCGTGTTCGCGGTGCCCGCGAAGTTCGTGGCGAGCGCATTGAAGGAATGCGGCGAGAAGAAGATTGCCGGCGCGATCCTGATTCCGTCGGGCTTTGGCGAGACCGGCAATATCGAGGGGCAGGAAGAGCTGCAGCGCATCGGCCGCGAATACAACATCCGCCTGATGGGGCCGAACATCTACGGCTTCTACTACACGCCTTCCAACCTTTGCGCGACGTTCTGCACCGCGTACGACTTGAAGGGCTCCACCGCCCTGTCATCGCAATCGGGCGGCATCGGCATGGCCATCATCGGCTTTTCGCGCAGCGCGAAGATGGGCGTGTCGGCCATCGTCGGCCTGGGCAACAAGTCGGACATCGACGAAGACGACCTGCTGCTGTTCTTCGAGCAGGACGACAACACCAAGGTCATCGCGCAGCATGCTGAAGACCTGAAGGACGGCCGCGCCTTCGCCGAAGTCGCCAAGCGCGTCTCGAAGAAAAAGCCGGTGATCATGCTCAAGGCGGGCCGCACATCGATGGGCGCTGCAGCCGCTGCCTCGCATACCGGCGCTGTGGCCGGCACCGACAAGATCTATGACGACGTGTTGCGCCAGTCTGGCGTGATCCGCGCGAAGAGCCTGCGCCAGATGCTGGAGCTCTCGCGCGGCGTGCCCATCCTGCCAACGCCCAAGGGCGAGAACGTGGTGATCATCACTGGCGCGGGCGGCTCAGGCGTGCTGCTGTCGGATGCGTGCGTGGACAATGGCCTGAAGCTGCTCAAGCCCATGCCCGACGACCTCGACGCGGCATTCCGCAAGTTCATTCCACCGTTCGGCGCGGCGGGCAACCCGGTGGACATCACCGGTGGCGAGCCGCCCATCACGTACGTCAACACCGTGAAGCTCGGCCTGGAAGACGACCGCATCCACGCGCTGATCCTGGGTTACTGGCACACCATCGTGACGCCACCCATGGTGTTCGCGCGCAACATGGTCGCGATCGTGAACGAGATGAAGGCGCTGGGCAAAGTCAAACCGGTGGTCGCCTCACTGGCAGGCGACGTTGAAGTCGAGGAAGCGGCGCAGTACCTCTACGAGAACGGCATCCCCGCGTATGCGTACTCGACGGAATTGCCGGTTGAAGTGCTGGGCGCGAAGTACCAGTGGGCGCGCGCGGCGGGTCTGCTCTAGCCAAAGGGTCCGGCGCCCGCCAGCAGTCAGGCGGCCGGCCTCAGCGGTATCTCCACAATGAACTGCGCGCCGCGTCCCGGCCCGTCGCTGTGCACTGTGATCCTGCCGCCCATTTCCATCGCAGCCAGCGCGCTGCTGTGCAACCCGAAGCCGTGGCCGGCCTGGCGGGTGGTGAAGCCGTGCGCGAAGATGCGCGACACGTTCTCCATCGCAATGCCTTCCCCCTGGTCCGCGACAGTGAGCCTCAGTTTCTTGCCGCCCTCTGCCAGGGGCACCTCGATCACGTCCGTGCCCACAGTCAGCCGCCGGTCGGGCGGCGGCGTGCCGTGCAACGCCTGCGCCGCATTGACGATCAGGTTGACCAGAATCTCCAGCAGGCGCTGCCTGTCCAGCGAGAGCGTTGGCACGGCCGTATAGCGGCGCACAACAATCGCACCGCTGCGCTTGACCGCATCGGCCGCCAGCAGCAGGGCTTCGTCCATCAATGAATCGGGCCGGCTACTTTCAAGCACGCTCGACGGGCCCGCATGCGACTGCTGCGTCGCTACCACATAGATGATGTGTTCGATGCTGCGCGAGAGTCGGTCGATATCTTCGAGCGCCGTCTGCCGCTCTGCGGCGAGTACGCCCACGAGGTCATTGAAGTAGGTCTGCAGCGTCTTGCCGCGTGGATCACTGCCCATGAAGTCCGGCACTTGCGTGGCCAGCTCGTTCATCAACGCAACGCCCCGCGTGAGGCGCTCGATGCTCGATGCATCCACCGTCCGCCGCACGACGCTCGCTGATACGTTCACGCTGTTCAGGACGTTGCCTACGTTGTGCAAAACGTTGTTCGCGATCTCCGCCCTGCCCGCGCTGCGCGCCGCTGCAACCAGCCGGGCCTGCATCTGCTGGAGTTCAACCGTGCGCGCTTGCACCCGCCTTTCAAGATTCTCGTAGAGCTGCGCATTCGCAAGCGAGACAGCGAGCTGCCCCGCAATCAGTCGCACCGCATCCAGCCGCTGTGTGTTGAAGGCGGCCCGGCCCAGACGGTTTTCCAGCACGAGCACCGCACGTGTACCGCCCTGCCCCGCAATCGGCACCACCAGCAGCGAACACACCGGCACTTGCGCGAAGTACGGATCGCCGGCAAAGCGCGCATCGCTGCGCACGTCGTCGATGACGAGTGCCTCGTCGGTGCGCTCGGCGTACGCGAATGCAGACATCGGCAGCAGGCCCCGCGCCGCAGCTTCTTGCACGGGCAGCGATGTCAGGCCAGCCTCGTGCGGGGGCATCCACCACTGGCCGTCAATCACCGTGAGCATCAGCACCTTGGTGGCACCACTCAATGCTGCGAGCACGTCAGTCACACGCGCGGTGAGCAGCTCCAGCGTCATCTCGGAGCTCAAGGCCTGCGAGGCGCGCAACACGCCGACCAGGTCCAGCACATCGCGTGTTGCTGCGTTGCTTGCCGGGCTCAAGTGCTGCGCGGGCCTTTGCACAGCGGCGTCGGGCTCGGCGCGGCCGTCCCGCAGGAAGGCATGCGTCTGCTCCAGCTGCGCAACCTTGGCTGCAGCACCCCATGCCGCATAGCAGTCGCGCGACTGCCGGATCAGGCTCGCACCGCTTGCCAGCATGCCACGCGCGCAATGGAACACGCCGGCACGCTCGGCAATCAGACCCCTGTGCCACGCACGTTCGCGCTCGGCACTCTCCTGCACCGCGCTATCAAATGCGGCGGCGGCACGCCACAGGTCGCCCTGCGCCCACGCCTGCTCGGCTTGCACCAGCCGCAACAGGTGCAGGTAGTTATAGGGCTGGTCGCCAGCGCGGGCTGCGAGCCAGTCGCGGCATGCTTCGAGGTGTGCAAAGGCCTGCGGGCACTCGCTGGCAGGCACGCTGCCCGCTTGCAGCTGCCAGGCCTGCGCCAATGCTGCGAAAAGCTGAATGTGCGGCACCCGGAAAAACCCGGCGGCCACACCTTGCACGCGGCGCAGCAAATCCGGCGCCTGGTGCGCCAGGGCGCGAGCGTCTGTCCATATCAGCGCCTGCAATGCACGGAAGTAATCAAAATCGACGTAAGGCAAATGCCGCACGCGCGCCATGAATTCGTGTTCGGCAAAGTGCTCATCGTCAAAGCTGTCGGGCGCGCGTGTCAGCCCGCGCAATGCGCGCAGGAACTGCTGCTCGCAGGTGTGCATGGCCGCTGCGTGCGCATTGCCCGCGCGCTGGCACAGCGCAAGCCCCGCTTCGATTTCCGCCTCGTGAACATCGATGGTGGGCGCGATGTCCAGCAGCAGCCCGTAGGCATAGGTGTGGCCGTAACACGCGAATGACAAGTCGCCGCGCGCCTGCAGTTCCTCACAGGCGCGCCTGGCGTGCTCGAAGGCGCTTTCAAGCGGCTCGAACCAGCCGCACGCATGGCCGGCAAAGCGGTAGCGCGCCTCGGCTGTTTGCGCGAGCATGCCCAATGCCTCGCCCACGTTGACCACATGCCGCGCAATGCGATAGCCGGTGCGGAAGTCCTGTCGCCTGCCGATCAACATGGCGTTCATGTGCCCCATGCACGCAATCAGTTCCGCGCACGGGCCGTGCTCTTCCCACAGGCGCTGGCTCTCAAGAAGGAGCACGACGAAAGACTTCAAGTCAGAGCTGAGGTAGGCAGAGCCGGCTGTGCGGCCCAGGAGCTTGGCAACCGCCATCAAGCGCGCGTCACGAATCTGGCCGCGACTGGCCGGGTCGATCTTGCTGTCGTGCGCGACCCATGGGTCGAGCGCATCCAGGCGCTGCTCGATCTGCGCTTCGCTCTGGTCCAGCCGCACGTGCATTCCAAGCTGGGCGAGCAAGCGCAGGCCGATCTGCATCGCCTCTGCCATACGCCCGCGCATGTCCAGGCTGCGCATCTGCAGGCAGGCGGGCTCCACCAGCTCCTGCGGATGCTGCATCTGCGCCTGCATCTTTTCGTAGAGCGGATCGGCCTCATCTGCACGGCCCAGTGTGTACAAGGCGCAATGCAGTTCGGCGTCGATCAGGCGTCGCAGCGGCGTTGCTGCAGGCTCACCCATGCCATCCAGCAACGCGGCGGCCGATACAAGATAGCGATGTGCCAGTTGATGCGCCGCGCTGGCCGCCAGTGTCTGCGCCAGGCTATGAAGGAGCTGTGCTGCACGGTGGATCTCGCGCTCGCCGTCTTGCAGCTGAGCATCTCGCGCCTGAAGCAGTGGCAGGCACGCCTGGTACAGCTGCGCCGCCTCGGCTAGAAACTCCGGCTCAGGCGCCAGCCGCCGTGCCATGGCGAGCCGGCGCTGGCTGCGCGCCTGCTCGCTCATGGCCGCCAGCGTGGCCTGCTGCACGCGCTCATGACGCATGCGCAGGCCCTCTTGCCCGCCGCGCTGCTGCGCAACAATCAACCCGTCTTCGATGCAAGGCCGCAGGTGCGCTTCAAGTTCAGGCGCCGCAAGCCCGGCTGCCGCACCGAGCAAGCGGTAGTCCACCGCGAACGTGAGGCAGCTCATGGTCTCCAGCAGTTCGCGCGACGCTGCGGGCAGCGCCGCAATGCGCACCCACACCAGGTCCATCACATTGCTGCCCCCAACGAAATGCCGGATGGCCGCTTCGTCCCAGCGCCAGCCCTGCTCGCCCAGCAAGAGCAACCCCTCGTTGCGCAACGCGTTGATCATCTCGACGGTGTGAAACGGGTTGCCATCGGTCAAGGCCGCCACAGCGCTCGCGAGGCCCTGCACCCGGGCGGCAGGCAGGCGCAGCATGTCACCGATGAGGCTCGCCAGGTCCGTCCCATCCAGATTCGCAAGCTCGACTTGCACGGCTCGCTGCGGGGGCTCTATCCAACGCGCGAGCATGGCTTGCAGGACGTGCGACGCATCGAGCTCGTCGGTGCGATAGGCGCCCACCAGCAGTACGCCGCGCAAGCTGGCGTCGCTCATCAGCCGCTCGAAGATCCGCAGCGACTGCGCACCAGCCCACTGCAAGTCGTCCAGCACAATGACCAAAGGCCGGCTCGGCGATGCGACAGCCCCGATCAAGTCCACCAGGGCTTGCTGCATCTGCACTTCCATATGGCGCGGATCGCCCTCTGGTGCGCCCGGCTGCGGCCCCAGCAGCAGCTCGAACTCCGGGAAGATTCGCGTGAGCAGGCTCGCGTGGCTGCCCAGCGCCGCCAGGATGCGGGCACGGTGCTGCGCCAAGGCGGCATCGGGTTGCGCGAGCAGCAGGCGGCCAATTGATCGCATCGCCTGCATTACGCCGCCCACAGATGCAGTCTCCTTCAGGAACTGATCGAACTTGCCGTGTACGATCCAGCCGCCCGCTGCGGCCACTACTGGCTGCAGCTGCGCCACCAAAGCACTTTTGCCAACGCCCGCTGCGCCGCAAACCAGCACCGTGCGGCGCGTTGTATGCAATGCGTCGGCCAGTGCGCTGCGCAATACAGCTGTTTCGCCTGCGCGCCCCACGAGCTGGTCCGGCGCCGCCAGCCGCACGGCAAAGTCGCGCTCGCCCAGCTCGATGGGCGATGGCACAGGCCCGCCCGTCATGGGCAATGCCACAAGGTCGTGCAGCAAGCCCTCTGCGCTCTGGTAACGGCGCTCGGGCGCTTTTTCGAGCAGCCGCAAGATGATGGCGGAGAGCGCGGGCGGCACGGCTTGATCAATGTCGCCCGGCGCGACAGGTGCGCGCACGAGGTGATCATGAATGAGCGCCAGTGCGTCGGCCTGCTGGAAGGGCGGCCGGCCCGTGACCATCTCGTACAGCGTTACACCCAGCGCATACAGGTCGGCGCGCGAGTCCACGACCCGGCCCGTGCGGCCCGTCTGCTCGGGCGCCGCATAGCCGAGCGTGCCCACCATCTGGCCATCGTGAATCGCCTGGTCATGAGACCGGGCAACGACAGCGAGGTCAAAGTCAATCAGCAGCGCCCGCCCATCAGGGGCCACCAGAACGTTGGCCGGGTGGATGTCCCGATGAATCACACCGGCGCGGTGAACGTTGCCAAGGATCCGCGCGAGCTGCCGTGCAAACGACAGCACCATGGGCAAGGCCATGGCGCCTGATCGCAGGATGTCCGCAACCGGGCGGGCATCGCTATCGTGAAGCGCCAATGCGTGAGGCTGGCCTTGGCTGGCGCAAAGCTGCACGACACCATCGATGCCGGTCAGGCGCCCCAGCACTTCTCTTTCGGTGCCCAACCGCCGTGCCGCATCGGGGCCAAGGAATTCCTTGCAGACGACCGTGCCTGCTTGCGCAGCGGCTTGCAGCCGGTAAACCCGCGTCGTCGCGCTGACGTAGATGACGTCATCACTGTCGTCATTGCGCGCGTGCTGCATGGCCGCAGCCTTGTTCGGGAGGGACGGATGTTCCAAGCGTGCACCGAATTCGTGTGGGGCAGGTTACACCGGCACACCCGGCGCCGCAATGGTGAGCGCCATGCCGGCCAGAACCGCTGGCTTCAGAACTTCGTGTACCCGCCGTCGATCATGAATTGCTCGCCCGTTGCGTAGCTCGATGCATCGCTCGCGAGGTACACGGCGATGCCGCCGAAATCGTCGATCTCGCCCCAGCGGCGCGCCGGGATGCGTGGCAGCACGGCGGCGGCGAACTTCTCGTTGTTGACGGAGCGCTCGGTCATGTCGGTCACGATCCAGCCGGGCAGGATCGAATTGACGCGGATGCGATGCCGCGCCAGTTCCACGGCCAGCGCGCGCACCATCGACGTGACCGCGCCTTTTGATGCGCCGTAGTGACTGTTGCGCGCCGCGCCTTCGACCGCTGCCGTGCTCGCGGTGGCAATGAGCGAGCCGCCCTCGCCTCGCTCGATCATGTGCCGCGCAGCAGCGCGAAAGGTGAGGAACACGCCTTCGACATTCACCCGCTGCACGCGCCGGAATTCATCCAACTCCATCTCCACCAGCGGCGTGCCCTTGCTCGACACGCCTGCGTTGGCAAAGCACGCATCAACCTTGCCGAGCGCCGCTACAGAGGCCGCGAATGTGTCGTTCACGGCCCTCTCATCGCTCACGTCGCACACGAATGCATGCACGCGTTGGTCGTCGCCGCACTCTTGCGCCAACTTCGCTCGTGCGGCCTCGGTCTTGTCAGGGTTGGACCCCCAGATTGCGACGCTTGCGCCCGACGCGAGCAGCGCCCGCGCCATGCCCAGGCCAATGCCGCCGTTGCCGCCTGTGATGACGGCACTGCGGCCGCTGAGATTGAAGGGTTGATACATGCGCTGCTCCTCATGGGTGAACAACGCACAGGATAAGTCAGGCGGGGCGGTCTGCGGCAACGCCATTGCCGCACCGCGTCACGGCTGGAAGTCAGCTACTCGGGCACACACCACGATAGATGATCCCAAGGTTCTCCAGCCGCGGGATGCCCGCGAGTGGCGGTAGATCCGTCGTGATGCTGACAACACGGTCGCCAGCCTTGTTCAAGTTAAAGAGGCTGCGGTTCAGTTCCGGGCCGTCGAGAACACAAAGTGCATTTTTGTCTAAATTGAACCAGCCAAAAATGGTGTGACCGGCTCGCGCAGACGGCTCGTCCACGACCAACACATTCCTGGTCACCGCTCGATTGCGAAGTGCGGGCGCCGCAATGACTTGTTCGACTGGTAAGGGCTGCGCCAACGACACGATGTGTGCACCAGGTCCGCTATCAGGCACAGCGCGCTGCGCACTGGAAGGGCCGGCCACTGGTGGCTGCCAATTAAAATTCGACGCCGATCTTCCCCCCAATTGCGGTGAATCGGGATCATCCGGCCGGACTGCCCGGCTGCTTTCAGGCTGCGGTTCATCCAGACACGTCGGCGCGACCCGGCCGATAGCAATGCGAAGTGCATTCCAGTTCAATATGCCATCGATGTCGAACTGCTCGAGCTCAGCTTGTGAGACGGCTGGCTGGCCAATCAGTCCGGTCACGTGGGTCTTGTCTGGCGATAGTTTTAGCGTGACGGCACATGGGCCACGAAACATCACAATCTCGTTTTCTTTCGCGTCGTAGCGCGCCTTAATCAGGCCCTTATCGCCGAACTCGAACCAGGCCCCGGCGTGGACTCCCTGGATCTGATCGCACAGGTCTTGCGACTTCAGCGCCTCGCTCACATGCAAATTCAGCCCGTACATGTGCCCCAGGCGCCCGTCCACTACCGATGATTGCGGTTGCGCGGGCAGTATCTCGGCGTGTTCCTCGACGGGCGATGGCATCGGTTGCGCGTGCTCAGGCGGGGCCGCAGTCGCGGTCTGCTGGTCGTTAGGCGGCTGGTTCAACGGATGGTTCGGCGGCTGGTTCGGCGCGGTGCGGGGCCGGAAGGAAAAATTGAGACAGCAAATGGAGGGCATGAGTGTGTTGAGGGCGAGTTTGAAGTACAGGCCCCGATGAGTATCAATTGCCGCCCGCTCGTTCCGAACCCCCTGCCTTCGGATGTGTCCGCAGCCGAACCCTGGCCGTTGAACTCAGCGCCCCGCCCACGCCGGCGGGCGCTTTTGCGTGAAGGCACTCACGCCCTCACGAAAATCGTCACTGCCATACGTGCGCGCAATGATGTCGTCCACATCGGGCAAGTTGGCGAGCAGCAGCCGCTGTAGCGCGAGCTTGGTCGAGGCCTGCGTCACAGGCGCAAGAGCGGCAACTTGCGCGCACAGCGCCTGCGCCGCCGCGTCAATAGCGTCAGCCTCCACCACCTGCGCCAGATAGCCGCACGCCCTCGCCTCATGCGCCGCGATGATTTCTGCGGCGATGAGCATGCGCTGCACGCGCGGCCTGCCAAATGCAGCAACGAGCCGCGTGAGGTTGGTGGCCGACAGGCAATTGCCCAGCGTCTTCGCAATCGGCACGCCAAAGCGCGAAGTCGGCGTTGCGATGCGGATGTCGCACGCGGTTGCAATCACCAGCCCGCCGCCAACGCACCAGCCTTCGACAACCGCCACCGTGGGAATGGGCAGTGCCTCCAGCGGCGCAATGCATTCGTCGATGCGCGTCTCGTAAGCAACACCATCCGCGCCCGAGGTGAATGCCTTGAACTGCTCGATGTCCGTGCCGGCGACGAATGCTTCGTGCCCCGCGCCGCGCAGCATGGCGACGCGAACTGACTTGTTCTCGCGCAGCTGCTTGCAGATATCGATCAAGCCCTCGTACATCGCCCACGTCATGGCGTTGCGCGCTGCGGGGCGGTCGAACGTGACCGTCGCGACCGCGCCGTTGATCTCCAGGCGAACCGTTCCATCATTCATACCGCGAATGCTCCCTGCTGCTCCAGCTCGGCTTGCTGCGCGGCATTGAGCCCGAGCTGCGACAAAATTTCTGCGCGATGCTCACCGAGCAAGGGCGGATGCCTGCGCACTTGCGCGGGCGTGCCACCGAGCTTCACCGGGAAGCCGATGTTGGGCACTTTGCCTTCGATGGGATGGTCGATCTCCATGCGCATCTGGCGCGCCTTGCCATGCTCGCTCTCGAATGCTTCGGGGTACGTGAGGATCGGCCCTGCAGGTATGCCTGCTGCGAGCAGCGTATCGACCCAGTAGTCCTTGGGCTGCAGCACAAAGGTTTTCTCCAGCTCCACTTCCAGCTCCGCGCGATGCTGCAGGCGCAGCGAAATCGTCGTGAACCGTTCATCGGCCAGCAGGTCGAGCCGGCCGATCACATTGCACAGCAACTGCCACAGCTTCTGGTTGTTCGCGCCCATCACAAAGTACCCGTCGGACGAACGCATCGCCTGGTATGGCGCTGTCATCTTGTTCGACGTGCCCAGCGGCTGCGGCGGTTTGCCGGTGCCCCACCAGTCGCACGTGTCCCAGATCGAAAACGCAATCGCCGAATCGAACAGCGATGCATCCACATACTGCCCTTGCCCCGAGCCTTTCGCGCCGATGTAGGCAGCGAGCGTGGCGTACACAGCGAAGAGCGCGCAGCCGATGTCGGCCACGGGCACGCCCGCTTTCACGGGCGGGCCACCCGGATAGCCCGTCACGCTCATCACGCCTGACATCGCTTGCGCCATCAAGTCGAAACCGGGCCGGTCGGCCCACGGCCCCGTCTGGCCGAAGCCGGAGATGCTCGTGTACACCAGCTTCGGGTTGATGGCCTTCAGGTCGTCGTAGCCCAAGCCCAGGCGCTTCATGGCGCCGGGGCGGTAGTTCTCGATCAGGATGTCGGCGTCGCGTGCAAGTTGCACGAGTACGTCGCGCCCGGCCTTGGACTTCAGGTTGAGCGCGATGCTGCGCTTGTTGCGGTTCATGTTGAGGAACCCCATGCTGTCGGGGCCCTTCATCTTGAACCCCATCGAGCCGCGCGTCTGGTCGCCACCGCCGGGTGGCTCAACCTTGATCACGTCGGCACCGAGGTCGCCAAGCAGCATGCACGCATACGGGCCTGCCATGACCTGGCAGACGTCAAGCACTTTGACGCCCTGCAGCGGAAGAGGTCGCATCAGCCCTCGCCTTTCACGCCGCCGTCTTTGATGATCTTGGCCCACTTGATTTGCTCAGCGTGCATGAACTCGCCGAACTTCTCGGGCGAGCCGCCGCCGTCTTGCGCGCCAGAGGCATTCAGCTTCTCGACCACGTCGGGCATCAGCATGACCTTGTTCGCGTCTTCATTCATTCGCTTGGCCATGGCGGCAGGCATCTTCGCGGGGCCGGCCAGGCCATACCAGGTGGTGGCCTCAAAGCCGGGGAAGCCCGACTCGGCCATCGTCGGCACGTTGGCGTAAGCCGGCACGCGCTGCAAGCGCGTCTGCGCGAGCGCGATCGCCTTGCCGCTCTTCACGTGCGGCGTGGCAGCCGTCATCGTGTCGAAGCTGTATTGGATGGTGCCGCCTATCAGGTCGGTGAGCATCGGGCCCGAGCCCTTGTACGGCACATGGATTGCCTTCACCTTCGCGGCGAGCATGAACATCTCCAGCGCCAGGTGCTGCGCGCTGCCCGTGCCCGCAGAGCCGAAGCTGATCTTGCCCGGGTTGGCGCGGCACAGCTCGACGAGCGCGGCCACCGTCTTGGCGGGTTGGCTCTCGTTGCAGATCAGCAGGTTGGGCGTCACGCCCACGAGCACGATGGGTTGGAAGTCCTTCGCAGGGTCGTAGTTGACCTTCTGCAGGCCGGGCGTGATGGCCTGGCTGTTGATGTGCGCCATGAGCAGTGTGTTGCCGTCGCCGGGCTGCTTGGCCACGTAGTCGGCAGCGATGGTGCCGGAGGCGCCTGCCTTGTTCTCGACGATGACTTGCGTCTTCCACATCTCACCCAGCTTCTGGCCGATGACGCGCGCGAGGATGTCGGTGCCGCCGCCCGGCGCAAAGCCGACGATGATACGGATGGGGCCGTTGGGCAGCGTCTGTGCGCGCAACATCGGCGCTGCGAGTGTGGCGGCGCCGGCGGCCGTGGCGGTGACGAAGGTTCTGCGTTTCATGTTTTGTCTCCTGGATATGAAGTGACTCAGGCCGCCTTTTGCAGCAGTTGTGGCGCGGGATGCGAAGCGAAAAAGTCCATGGCAGCGGCAACGCCCGAGGCCGCGAGCTTCACGCCCGAGAGCTTCAGGCCCATCTCGCAGCCTGAGAGCGCGGCCATCAGCGTGAGGTCGTTGCAGTCGCCCAGGTGGCCGATGCGGAACATCTTGCCCTTCGCCTTGCCCAGGCCGGTGCCCAGCGAGCAGTCAAAGCGCTCGTAGATCACGCGGCGCACGGCGTCGGCGTCGATGCCCTCGGGCATCATCACGCCGGTCAACACGGGCGAGTAAACCGTGGGGTCGGCGCATTGAATGTCCAGGCCCCATGCGCGCACCGCGGCTCGCACACCTTCGCCCCAGCGCTGGTGCCGCGCGAACACCGCTGGCAGGCCGCCGTGCTCGGGCGCCAGCAACATGTCGCACGCTTCGGCCAGACCGTACAACAGGTTCGTGCTCGGCGTGTAGGGCCAGTAGCCGCCCTTGTTCATCTCGATGATTTCGTCCCACGCCCAGAAGGCCTTGGGCATCTTGGCTGTCTTGCTCGCTTCAATGGCTTTGGGCGACACCGCGTTGAAGCTGATGCCCGGCGGCAGCATCAGGCCCTTTTGCGAGCCGCTGATGGTCACGTCAACACCCCACTCGTCGTGGCGGTAGTCGGCGCTGGCCAGGCCCGAGATGCTGTCCACCATCAGCAGCGCGGGGTGCTTTGCCGCATCGATGGCTCTGCGAACGGCCAGGATGTTGCTGGTGACGCCGGTGGACGTTTCGTTATGCACGACGCACACAGCCTTGATCGCATGCTGCGTGTCGGCCTTCAAACGCTCTTCGATCATGTGCGCCTGCACGCCGCGCCGCCAACCCTCCATGCCCGGCAGGCCGAGAAACTCTGTCTTCAAACCCAGGCGCGTCGCCATCTTCTGCCACAGGCTGGCGAAGTGGCCCGTCTCGTACATCAGCACGTGATCGCCGGGGCTGGTGACGTTGGTCAATGCAGCTTCCCATGCGCCTGTGCCTGATGCGGGGTAGATGATCACCGGATGCTTGGTCTGGAAGATCTGCGCGATGCCTTTCAACACCCGCACGCCCAGCGCGCCGAACTCCGGCCCGCGATGGTCAATCGTCGGATAGCTCATCGCGCGCAGGATGCGATCGGGCACGGGCGACGGCCCCGGGATCTGCAGGAAGTGGCGGCCGGTGGGATGAAAGTCGAGCGTGGGCATGTGGGGCCTCGAGTCAGGATTCGGCAAATTTTTGCATACAAAATCTGCTTGTCAATACGGGCTAAAGCGAAGACTGCGTCTTTACACCCCCATATTTTGCATACAAAATAGCGCCATGACTGCCAAAGTGATTGCCATTCCGCGTGCCGCGCTGCACGACCACGTGGCACAGCGCCTGCGGCAGATGCTGGTGGAAAACCACATCGCACCCGGCGCCAAACTCAATGAACGCGAGCTCGCTGAAGTGCTGCAGGTGTCGCGCACGCCGCTGCGCGAAGCGATCAAGATGCTTGCCGCTGAGGGCCTGGTTGAGCTGCTTCCCAATCGCGGTGCGATCGCTGTCTCACTCACCGAAGCCGATGTGGTGGACACCTTCGAAGTGATGGCGGGGCTGGAGGGCATGTCGGGCGCGCTTGCTGCCGAACGCATCACCGACGCCGAGCTCGACGAGATCAAGGCGATGCACTTCGAGATGATGGCCGCGTACACGCGCAAGGATTTGTCGAACTACTACCGGCTCAATGCGCTGATCCACAACGCCATCGTTGCCGCCGCCAAGAACCCCGTGCTCACCGCCACCTACAACCAGGTCAATGCCCGCTTGCAGGCACTGCGCTTTCGCTCCAACCAGGACGGCGAGAAGTGGAAGGCGGCGATGAAGGAACACGAGCAAATGATTGAAGCCCTGTCGGCACGCGACGTGAAGGCGATGCGTGACGTGCTGTCATCACACTTGCAGAACAAGCGCGAAGTGGTGATCGAACAAATACGCCGCGGCATGGACTTGCACACAGCGCAGGGCCGGCGATGAACGCGCCGCTGCCCATGAAGGTCGCGAGTGAAGTGAAGCAGGCGGCCGGCCAGGCCTACGAAGCGGTTTCGCGAGCCAGCAATGAAGTGGCCGGGCGGCTGGCGCAGCAGCTCGCGTCGAACACGACGGGCGAGGTGCTCTTCTCGCGTGCCGACAGGGGTCGTTACGCTACGGACGCGTCGATCTACCAGGTCGTGCCAACAGGCGTGTTCATTCCGCGCACGACGGGCGACGTGAAGCTGGCGCTCGACATCTGCCGCGACTTGAAAGTGCCCATCGTCGCGCGTGGCGGTGGCACGAGCCAGTGCGGGCAGACGGTGGGCGCGGGCCTGGTCATCGACCACTCCAAACACGTGCGCAACATCCTGCACGTGGATGCGGCGAACCGCACGGCGCAGGTGGAGCCGGGCATCGTGCTCGACCACTTGAATGCCGCCCTCAAGAAGCTGGGGCTCTGGTATCCGGTGGATGTGTCCACGAGCGCGCAGGCCACGCTGGGCGGCATGGCGGGCAACAACTCGTGCGGCAGCCGCAGCATTGCCTACGGCAACATGGTGCACAACGTGCTGGGCATCGAAGCCTGGTCCGCCGACGGCCAGTTGCTGGACTTCGGCCGTTTCGAGCACAGCACCGGGCCTGCCCGCGCCATTGGCGAGCGCGTGCAGGCCATGGCGGCACTGCTCGCACCGGAGATCGATTCGCGCTGGCCCAAGGTGCTGCGCCGCGTTGCGGGCTACAACCTCGACATTTTCCGCAACCAGAATGAAAAGCCGTACACCGCCGATGGATCGGTCAACCTTGCGCACCTGCTGGTGGGCAGCGAAGGCACGCTGGCGCTGACGAAATCGCTCACGCTGCAGCTCGCACCCTTGCCCACGCACAAGGTGCTGGGCGTGGTGAACTTCCCGACGTTCTACAAGGCGATGGACAGCGCGCAGCACATCGTGAAGATGGGCGGCCCATCGCTCACCGCCGTGGAGCTGGTTGATCGCACGATGATCGACTTGTCGCTGCAAAACCCCGCCTTTGCGCCCATCGTGCGCGGCGCGGTGATCGGCCAGCCTGACGCCGTCTTGCTCGTCGAATTTTCTGGCGATGACAAGCCAGCGCTGGTGCGCAAGGTCGATGAACTGGTGGAGCTGATGGGCGAGCTGGGCCTGCCCGGCTCGGTGGTGCGCATGGTCGATGCCGAGCCGCAGCGCAAGCTGTGGGACGTGCGCAAGGCGGGCCTGAACATCATGATGAGCCTCAAGGGCGACGGCAAGCCGGTGAGCTTTATCGAAGACTGCGCCGTGCCGCTCGAACACCTGGCCGAATACACCGACGCGCTCACGCAGGTGTTTCGCAAACATGGCAGCAAGGGCACGTGGTATGCGCATGCGTCAGTCGGCACGCTGCATGTGCGGCCGATCCTGGACATGCGGACAGACGGCGCGCCCAAGATGCGCGCCATTGCCGAAGAAGCGTCTGCCCTCGTGCGCAAGTACAAAGGCGCTTACAGCGGCGAGCATGGCGACGGCTTGTGCCGCGGCGAGTGGATCGAGTGGCAGTTCGGCCCCAAGATCAACGAGGCCTTCGCGCAGATCAAGCAGTTGTTCGACCCGCAGCAGCTGTTTGCGCCCAACCGCATCATCAACCCGCCACGCATGGACGACACGCGGCTGATGCGCTTTCCACCGCGCTACAAAGTCATCCCGCTCAAGACGGCGCTGGACTGGCAACCGTGGGACGTGCAGAACGACCCGGCGACCGAACGCACATCCGCGCCCGGCACCGGCGGCGACCCGGCACACGGCTTCGCCAAGGCGGTGGAGATGTGCAACAACAACGGCCACTGCCGCAAGTTCGACGCCGGCACGATGTGCCCGAGCTACCGCGTCACGCGCGATGAGCAGCACCTCACGCGCGGGCGGGCCAACACACTGCGGCTCGCGCTGTCGGGCCAGCTCGGCAGCGACGGCCTTGCGAGCGAAGAAGTCGCGCAGGCGATGGACTTGTGCGTGAGCTGCAAGGGCTGCAAGCGCGACTGCCCGACGGGTGTGGACATGGCAAAGATGAAGATCGAATTTCTTCATCACTACAAGGCCAAACACGGCTACACGTTGAAAGACCGCCTGATCGCCAGGCTGCCCGATTACGCCGCGCATGCAAGCGGCTTCGCGTGGCTGTTGAACCTGCGCAATCGCGTGCCGTTGCTGGCATCGCTTGGCGAAAAACTGCTGGGCTTCAGTGCACGGCGCAGCTTGCCCGAGTGGCAGGGCACGCACTTCTTCAATACACCGCACAAGACTGCCACGCGCGACGAAGTGCTGGCGGCCGCCAAGCCCGTGGTGCTGTTTGTCGATACGTTCAATGGCTTCTTCGAATCCGCCAATGCACAAGCGGCGTTGAAGGTGTTGCAGGCAGCGGGCTACACCGTGCACATCGCGCAGAAGCTGCAGGCCGATGGCAAACACTTGTGCTGCGGCCGGACGTACCTGTCGAGCGGCATGGTCGATGAAGCACGCGCCAAAGCGCGAGAGGTTGTCGACTCGCTGTTGCCCTTTGCGCGCAAAGGCATCGCCGTCGTCGGCCTGGAGCCGTCGTGCCTGCTGACGCTGCGCGACGAGATGCTGTCCATAGGGCTGGGTACAGACGCGCAGGCCGTTGCCGATGCTGCGTTGCTCTTCGAGGAGTTTCTGGCGCGCGAGGCCAAGGCGGGTCACCTGGAAGCGCTGAAGGCGAAGCTGCGGCCCCTCGACCGGCAAGTGCTCTTGCACGGCCACTGTCACCAGAAAGCATTCGCCGTCGTGTCCCCCATCATCGACGTGCTGCAGCTCGTGCCGGGCATGCAGTGCGAACTGGTCGAGTCGAGCTGCTGCGGCATGGCTGGCAGCTTCGGCTACGAGGCGAGCCATCACGATGTGTCGATGCAGATGGCTGAACTGAGCTTGCTGCCTGCCGTGCGCGCCAAGCCCGGTGCCATCGTCGTGGCCGACGGCACAAGCTGCCGCCACCAGATCCACGACGGCGCGCAGCGTGAAGCGATCCACGCTGCGGTGCTGCTTGCGGGGCAGCTGTAGCCAGCGCCTGGGAGCGGGTCACGGCACAATGACACACATGGTTGTGCCCGTCGTCCGCTCCGCCCTCCCCTCCGATGAAGCCGCGTGGCGGCGCCTCTGGGCCGGCTACTGTGAGTTCTACCAGGCGCGTGTTCCCGAGGCGGTCACCAACCGCACCTGGAAGCGCATCCTCGACCCGGACTCGGCCATCCTGTGCATGGTGGCCGAGGTCGAAGGCCAGGTGTATGGCTTTGCGAACTGCGTCGTTCACGAGAACACCTGGGAGGCGCTGCCTGTTTGCTACCTTGAAGACCTGTTCGTGCTGCCGTCGGCGCGCGGCCATGGCGTAGGCCGTGCACTCATCGAGTGGCTGCGCAACGCGATGCGCGCCGAAGGCTGGTCGCGCCTGTACTGGATGACGCAGCAGGACAACGCGCAGGCGCGACGCCTCTACGATCACTTCACTGCCGCTGACGACTACGTGCGCTACGTCGTTCGCGACAAACCGCCAGTGGGCTGAGGAGCAACGCCCGATGGCGCCCGGACTCGTCTTTGTCCTCGCGGTTCTCGCCTTCCTGGCGTTCACGCTCTGGCGCAAGCTGGTGGCCGCCCAGCGCGAGGCGTACATCCGCAACTTCGAATTTCCGATGGGCCTGTTCGAGCGCCTTCGCAAGCAGCGCCCCGAGCTCTCGCTCAAAGACTGCCAGCTGGTGGCGCATGCATTGCGGCAGTTCTTCCTGTCGCACCTCAAAAGCGGCAAGCAGTTCGTGTCGATGCCGTCGCAAGTCGCTGATGACCTGTGGCACGAATTCATTCTGTACACACGCAACTACCAGCAGTTCTGCGACCGCGCCTTCGGCACTTTCATGCATCACACGCCTGCGGTGGCGCTGGGCAAGGCGCGCAACTCCAACATCGGCCTGCGCCGCTGCTTCTGGTTCACCTGCAAGGAAGAGAACATCAACCCGCGCAAGCCCATGCGCCTGCCGCTCCTGTTCGCCATTGATACCAAGCTCGGCATTGCCGATGGCTTTCGGTATGTGGCCGACTGCGACTCGGTGCGGCGCGCAGGCGAAGGAGCGGGCGGCACCGCCGGCGTGTATTGCGGTGGCGACTTCGGCAGCGCGAGCTTTGACGGCGGGACCGACGGCTTTGGTGACGTCGGCGGTGGTGGTGGCGGCGACGTTGGCGGGCCAAGCGGGGATGGCGGTGGCGGCGATGGTGGTTGCGGTGGTGGCGGCTGCGGCGGCGGCGAATGACCCTGCGAATTGCCTTGCGCACCGAATCCAAGTAACGTGCACGCATGGCCCAGCAACCCGCCACGCCCGCGACCATAGGCAAATACAGCGTCGAGCGCGAAATCGGTCGCGGCGCGAGCAGTACCGTCTTCCTCGGATTCGACCGCTTCAACCAGCGGCCCGTGGCCATCAAGCAGATCCACGCGCACCTGCTTGAAGACCCGGCGCAGGCGCAGCGCTACCGCCGCCGCTTGCGCAATGAAGCGCAGATGGCCGGCCAGCTCAATCACCCGCACGTGGTGCGCATGTTCGACGTGGATGAAGACGCGCACCCGCCGTACCTGGTGCTCGAATTCATTGATGGCGTGCCGCTGGCCTCGCATGCCACCACCGACAGGCTGCTGCCCATAGCCCAGGTGCTCGACGTGATCTTCAAGTGCTGCAGCGCGCTCGAACACGCGCAGCAAAAGGGGCTGGTTCACCGCGACATCAAACCCGCCAACCTGATCCTGCAGGAAAACGGCGTGGTGAAGGTGACCGACTTCGGCACAGCGCTGTCGATGCGCAGTGAAGTCACGCAGCTCACCGGCCTGGTCGGCTCGCCCTCGTACATGTCGCCCGAACAAGTGCGCGAGCAGGTCTGCACGCACCAGAGCGACATGTTCTCGCTGGGCATCGTGCTGTACGAACTGCTCACGGGCCGCAACCCTTTCCAGGGTGAGAACGACTTCACGACGCTCTACAAGGTCAACACCGAAATGCCGCCGCCGCCGCGCGTGCTGCGGCCCGATTTGCCGCCCGCTGTCGATGCCGTGGTAATGCGCGCATTGAGCAAGGCACCCAGTGAGCGCTACCGGGAATGGTCTGACTTCGCCGATGCGATTCTTTCAGTCAGCCGCGCGTTGCCCGAACGGCGAGCCAAGGACCGTGAAGCCGAGCGCTTCTCGCAGATGCGCGCCTTGCCGTTTTTCAGCGAGTTTCACGACGCGATGATCTGGGAAGCGCTGCGGCTGGGCACGCTGCGCACGTTCTCGCGCGGCGATGTGCTGATGCGCGAGCAGACCGAGGGCACGTCGTTCAGCATCCTGCTCGAAGGCAATGTGGCCATCCGGCACAACAGCTTCACGCTCACGGTGCTGGGGCCGGGCGTGACGCTCGGCGAGATGTGCTACCTGCAGCCCGAGCGGCCCATGAGAACGGCCACCGCAGTGGCCGAATCGGAAGTGCTGGTGCTGGAGATTCTCAATGGCGCACTGCGCCAGGCCTCAGAAGGCCTGCAGACGTCTTTCGACAAGGCCTTCATCAAGCTGCTGGTTGCACGCCTGATCAAGACCAACGAGCAGATCGGCAACTGGGACCTGCTCGCCGGCCAGGTGCGCTAGCGCACCCTTGTGCGCACTGCTTACTGGCGCGGCTCGCCGCGTTCGTTGACGATGATGGTCGCACCAGGGGGCGCCGTCATCTGGATGCGATGCTCCACGCCGCGGTAGTTGTACGTGACGTCCCAGTACTCGGGCGTTGCGTTCGTCACCGTCTGGCAGCGCTGCACATCGCGGTCGGCGTAGGCCGTGCCGTTGTTCGAGTTGCCAACGTTCGAGCCGACGACGGCACCGCCGATCACGCCGGCAGCCGTGGCAGCATCACGGCCACCGCCGCGCCCCACCTGGTGGCCCAGCACGCCGCCAATCAACGCGCCGACCACAGCGCCGCCGACATTCGGGTCGTTTCGCGGTGCGGCCACGGGCACTTGCTGGCGCTCGACCCAGCAGCGCTGGGTGGGCGTGCCCACCACGGCACGCACGGAAGTCACAGGCACTTCATACACGCGCTCATTGGGGCGGCGGCGCCATTGGTAGTCAGGCACCTCAGCCACGGGTTGCGGCTGCTCGAAGCCGGGCCTGTCGCGCATCACCGGGCGCACGGATGAGATGGTGTTGTTCATGCCGATGTCGCGCAGCGACGGATAGCTGCCACGGCGAAGGATCACGCAACGGCCCTCGAAACGGGCGTGCTCGCAGACCTCCCAGCGGCCACGGTCCACGACGATGGACGACGTCTTGTCGTTCATGCCGGTACGGTCGAAGTTCCAGACCTCCTTGTCAGCCGTCATGGCGCGACCACGATAGCCCTCGCCCTCATAGAAGGTGATTTGCGCGGCCGCATGACCGGCGGCGACGAGAGCCGCAGCGGCCACGATGGTTTGAAGAGTTCGTTTCACGGGTGGCTCCTGTAGTTGTTTACCTTCAACGCGGACCACACGCGCGCAGACGACCGCCAGAGCGCGCAATAGCGTTAAGAAATGTGAAGTGGCGACTCATCCGTGAATCAGGTTGCGGCAGAGAGTCAGTTCCCAGGTCCTGACGCTGCGGGTTGAGGCGCAAGTTGGGATGGCCACAGCAGCTTGTATTGAATAGGCGACCTCTCGAACGCATTGCACTTCGTCATCACGTCAATGACGCCGTCCAGGTCCTCATAGTCAAACGCAGCAGTCCATTCGTGGATACGCTGCATAGCATTCATGTACGGGACCGGGTCTGCAGCGCGCGTGAGAGTCCGCAAACAGTCCAGGTACTCTTCACGAAAGAGCGTCGGGACGATGATCCGGCAACTGCCGGCCACACTGAGCTCTGCGTTCATCACGAGACGCGCAAGCCGTCCATTTCCGTCCGTGAAAGGGTGCACCTCCGAAATCAGGAACATCGCCAGCAACGCCCGCGCCGTTCCTTCCGGAACAGTTGGCAAAAGACGAGAACCCTCTACCAGCGTTCCTCGAACAAGTCGTGGCTGAACGAACTCAGTGTTCCCTGCACGATTCGCCGCGGTCTTGAACTCTCCCGGGTTCACCTCCGGTCGCTCCTTCATCTGGTCGGCGTGCCGGGCTCTGAGCTGCTCCTGTATCGACTCGCCGACCGCGAGCGTTTGATTCGCCCATCCGCGATTGATGGCCTGCCTGAAAACTCCGAGGATGTCGTGCGAATCCTTCGGCCGCTCAGTAATGGGCTTGCCTTCAAGCACGAAACCGCGTGCCTCGCTCACGTCAAATTCGGTTCCTTCGATGAAATTGCTGAAGTAAGACTCCAGGAACGCGAAGTGGTTACGGGCACGCTCGGTTTTGAGTGCGGCTGCCGGCTGCTTGAGGGGCGTGGCGCGAAGTTCAGCCGCCAATCGCTCAAACAGTTCCAGGCGCTTTGAGTCGTAAGGAATCCTGGCTGCCATCGCCTTGCCTTCGACGCTAGCCATTTGGGTTTTGCGAGTGCCCAAGATCCCGCCGATGATTCCTTCCAGGTGAGCAAACTCCCTCGCCATGTCGAGGATCGGTGCTAGCTCCCTGGCTTCCTCACGCAAGCGATTGAGAGCCTCTTGCCCGCGAGCGTCACAAATTTCAATCAGTCGCTTCTCAACGGCCCCTTGGCCGGCGGACTTGGCGTTCTCACCGCGACTTCGCACCAGGTTCTCCAGCAGAACTCGTGATTGCGAAGGGAAGAAGAGGTTTCGCCCCATCATGGGCGCGTCGCCGTGCACTGCTGGAGGGCCAACATGCGTTTGAACCGTCATGCCCGGTAGCTCGACTTTGCGCCGCCATGTGTGCGTCAAGTGAAAGATGCCGCCGACTGGCGCCCCTCCCATGAAAGCGCTCTTGAAGCCCACAACGGCTCCCGGAAAGAGTGCGGCGAGGACCCTGATGCGATTGCGTGCGACAAGCTCCGGCCACTCTTGCGCAGGCCGGCTAGAGACGACGCCTGGAAGAACGCGCTCGAACGCTCCATCCTTCATCCTGCGCTGAATTGTGCGAATGTCTGCCGCGCTCAACTCAGCGTAGAGCACCAACGACTCGTCGTGTGTCGTCTTTTGCTTCATTGGGACTGTGCTCATGCGTAGTTTGTCGCGAAATACAATTTTAAAACTGTAAATTTGTCGCGAATCACTACCAATTCAATGTCGCAAATCACAACTCAAACGAAGTCTCGTACCGGCAGGTTGTCGCCTTTCACTGCTACTATAAATGAATTTTGTCGTGAATCACGACTTTTATTGTAACAGAGCATGGCTGCCGAAGCAACTCGACAAGTCGAGAACTGGCGGCTCCAGGCCCCGAAACTTGCCTAAGAGCGCGCCAATCCCTGCACAAACAGCCCCCGGTGCGCCTCACGCAGCAGGTTCTTCTGCACCTTGCCCATCGTGTTGCGCGGCAGCTGGTCCACGATGAAGCAGCGTTTGGGGATCTTGAAGTTCGCGAGTTTCGATTTGAGTTGCGCGACGATCTGCTCGCCATCGAGCTGCGCGCCCGGCTTGGCAATCACCACGGCCACGCCCACTTCACCGAAATCCGGATGCGGCACGCCCACCAGCGCGCTTTCGGCCACGCCGGCCATCTCGTTGATGTAGCCCTCGATCTCGGCCGGGTACACGTTGTAGCCGCCGCTGATGATCAGGTCTTTGCTGCGCCCGACGATGGTGATGTAGCCGCGCTCGTCGATCTTGCCAACGTCACCGGTCTTGAACCAGCCGTCGGCCGTGAATTCCTCTTTCGTCTTCTCGGGCATCTGCCAGTAGCCCTTGAAGACATTCGGCCCTTTCACCTGGATGCCGCCGATCTCGCCCACTGGCATGGGCTGGCCCTGGTCGTCCATCACACGCACGCCCACGCCCGGCAACGGGAATCCCACCGTGCCACCGCGCCGCTCGCCATCGCATTCCTGGTACGGATTGGAGGTGAGCATCACCGTCTCGCTCATGCCGTAGCGCTCCAGGATGGTGAAGCCGGTTCGCTCCTTCCAGTCATTGAAGGTCTCGATGAGCAGCGGCGCAGAGCCACTGATGAACAGGCGCATGTGGCTGACGGCCTCACGCGTGAGCGTGCGTTCGCCGAGCATGCGCACATACAGCGTGGGCACGCCCATGAACACCGTCGCCTCGCGCATCTTCTCGATCGCCAGCCGCGGGTCGAACTTGCCGAGCCAGATCATCTTGCTGCCATTGAGCAGCGCGCCGTGCATCGCCACGAACAGGCCGTGCACGTGGAAGATCGGCAATGCGTGAATCAACACGTCGCCCTTGCGCCAACCCCAATAGTCCTTGAGCACCTTCGCGTTCGACAGCAGGTTGCCGTGCGTGAGCATCGCGCCCTTGCTGCGCCCAGTGGTGCCGCTCGTGTACAGAATCGCGGCCAGCCCATCGGCCTTGGCTTTCGCAATCTCGTGCTTGTCGCTGTGATGCGCTGCCCGCTCGAGCAGCGAGCCCGTGCGGTCGTCATTGAGCGTGAACACATGTTGCGTGCCGGCCTTGAAAGCAATCTTGCTCACCCAGCCGAAATTCTTCGTGCTGCAGACCACCACGGCAGGCTCGGCATTGCCGATGAAGTATTCGATCTCCGCGCTTTGGTAGGCCGTGTTGAGCGGCAGGAAGACGTAGCCCGCGCGCAGCGTCGCGAGGTACAGCATCATCGCTTCGACCGACTTTTCAACCTGCACCGCGATGCGCGAGCCTGGCGGCAGCTTCAGCGCTTGCAGCAGGTTCGCGATCATTGCCGTCGCGCGCTCCAAGTCGCGCCACGAATACACAAGGCCGTTGTCCGTCTCGACAGCGTGCTCGTCGAGGTTCGCAGGAAAGGCCGCCCGCAAGGCGGCGAACAGGTTCTGGTTGTCGCTCATCAGTCTTCGCATCAATCGAGCTTCGCTCCTGAGGCTTTCACCACCGTCGCCCACTTCCTGATTTCGGTGCTGACAAATGCAGCGAACTGCTGCTGCGACAGGTTCGGGAATTCCGCGCCGTTGTTGGCCCAGATGGCTTTGAGCTCGTCAGACTGGATGGCCTTGCGCGTCTCGTCGATCACACGCGCCTGGATGTCGGCAGCCGTGCCCTTGGGCGCCCACAGGCCGTACCACGTCGTCACGTTGTAGTCGGGCAAACCCACTTCCGCCGCACAGGGCACATCGGGGAATGCCGGGTTGCGCTTGGGACCGGCCACCATTAACGCCGTGATGCGCCCGCCCTTGATGTGCGCCGACGATGAACCCAGGCCGTCGAACATGATGTCAACGCTGCCTGAGATCAGGTCCTGCAATGCAGGCCCCGCGCCGCGATACGGAATGTGCGTGATGAAGGTCTTTGTCTGCTGCTTGAACAGCTCGCCTGCCAGGTGGTGCGATGTGCCGCTGCCCGCCGAGCCGTAGTTGTACCTGCCGGGGTTCTTGCGCATCAGCGCGAGGAACTCCTTGACGTCCTTTGCTTCCACGCGCTTCGGGTTGACGACCAGCACCTGCGGCACGTTGGCCACGAGCGTGAGGGGAATGAAATCTTTCTCCAGGTCGTAGTCGAGCTTGGGGTACATCGACGGCGCGATCGTGTGGTGCACCGCACCCATGAAGAGCGTGTAGCCGTCAGCCGCGGCGCGCGACGCAACGCTTGCGCCCACCGTGCCGCCCGCACCGCCCTTGTTGTCAATGATGAGCTGCTTGCCTGTCTGCTTGGTGAACTGCGCAGACAGCGGCCGTGCAAACGCATCGGTGCCACCGCCTGCAGGGAACGGCACGACCAGCATCACCGGCTTGGCCGGCCATGCGCTTTGCGCTGATGCAAACGGCGCGAGTGAGGCAGCGCTGGCGGCTGCGGCTGCGCGAAGCACGTCGCGGCGGGAAAGGCTGTTGTTCATCGGTTTGTCTCCTGTGTGTTTTGAATGAATCGCACTGGCGCTAAAAGTACAGGTCTTCTATCGCCCCCGAAATCGGGATTTGTCCCTGCGCGGCCATCGCGCGATGTTTGTCGAGCCGCTTGAGGTCATACAGGTAATTGACCATGAGCCCGTAAGACTGCTTGATGCCTTTCGCAGACGGGTCGCCCGCCCAGTTCAGCCGCTCGACGCGCGCGCCGTTGCCCAAATGAAAGCGAGCGACGGCGTCGAGGGGTTTACCCTCGTGCTGCGCTTTGCCCAGATACGAAGCCGCACTGGACAGCAGCCACTGGCGCAGCGGTGACTTCGGTGCGAGCTCCAGTGGCTTGTCGAGCGCGGCAAGGATCACATCTGCCGTTGGTTCGGCGCCCAGCGTCTTCTTCAACTCACTGCGCGTCTTTGCACTTGCCTGCGCGAGCATCTCGCCCGCCTGCTTGCCGAGCCAGCTGCGAAAGCCGGGAATGGGCGATAGCGTGGCGAAAGTCTTGAGCTTGGGGAATTCATCTTTCAGTGTCTCGACCACGCGCTTGATCAGCGAGTCGCCAAAGCTCACGCCGCGCAGGCCCACTTGCGTGTTGCTGATCGAATAGAAGATGGCGGTAGTGGCCTTGTCGATTTCTGCTGGCGCGGCGTGCTCGTCGAGCAGCGGCGTGATGCTGGCGGCCAGTTCATCGACCAGCGCAACCTCAACAAAAATCAGCGGCTCGTCTTTGAGCCGCGGGTGAAAAAAGCCGTAGCAGCGGCGGTCGCTGTCGAGGCGGTTTTTCACGTCGGCCCAGCCGCGGATGTCGTGCACGGCTTCGTACTTGATCAGCTTTTCGATCAGCGATGCAGGCGAGTCCCAGCTGATGCGCCGCAGCTCCAGAAAGGCCACGTCGAACCAGGTCGAAAACAATGCCTCCAGTTCGGCGTCCAGCGGCAGCAGCCGCTTGTCGGCCTTGAGGCTGGGCAGCAAATCGGCACGCAAATCAACGAGAAAGCGCATGCCTTCAGGAAAGACGGCAAAGCGCTGCAGCAGGCGCGTGCGCGGCGACAGGAAGGCCTTGCGCATGCGGATCTCGGCCTGGCCCTCATCAGCCGTGCCTTGCGCGGCTTCATAGTGTTCACGCGCCGCCTTGATCTTGGCGGCGTCGGGCGCGAACTGCTCGCTCATCAGCAGCCAGCAGTCGCGCCGCTGCTCGGGCGTCGCCTTCGCGTACCAGCCGGCCACACCCATGGCCAGGCGCCCGCCTTCCACCTCGCTCACCTGCGGATCGACGATGGCCTGCAACTCGGTGAGCGTGCGGCGCAGGACGCGTGGCGACAGCGCTTCCCGGTCGCGCCGCAGCGTGGCCTTCAGCCGCTCGCGGGTGGAGCGCGGCAGGACGTCCGCACTCTCGCTGGTGCCAAAGATCGCCATCATCGTGTGAGCCTGGATCGCGGCTGGCGCGACAGTTCGCGCAACGCAACGCGCTGGCGGTTCAGGTGCGTGCGCATGGCCGCATCGGCGCCTTCGGCATCGTGGGCCTTCAGGGCGGCGAACACCGCCATGTGCTCGGCCAGACTCTGGTCGAGCCGGCCCGGCGCATGCAACTGCTGCAGCCGCGCGAGCTTCACGATCTTGCGCAAGTCCGCAATCACCTGCGCGAGCCAGCGGTTGTTGGCCAGCTCGATGATCGCTTCGTGGATGGCGAAGTTCACGGCGTAGCAATCGTTGATGCGCTTGGCCTTGGCGTGCCGCTGCAACTTGTCGTGCATGTCCTGCAGGGTGGCGATGTCAGCATCGGTCGCGTGCTCGGCCGCTTCGCGCGCGCAGCGGCCCTCGAGCAGAGCCAGCACGGGAAAGATCTCGTCGAGATCCTGTTCGGTCACTTCATTGACGAACGAGCCGCGGCGCGGCTCGTGCCGCACCAGCCCCTCTGCGGTGAGCACCTTCAAAGCCTCGCGCAATGGCGTGCGTGAAATGCTCAATTGCTCGGCCAGCCGCACTTCGTCAAGAAAGGTGCCGGGCATCAACTCGCCATTGAAGATGCGCTCGCGCAGCTGCGTGGCGACTTCATCGTGCATGGAGTTGTGGACCAGGCGCATGGACGTTCGGGCTCGGTAATTTCCTGTAATTACACGTAATTATGAGTGGCTGCGCGTCGGGGGCAAGTACGTTTTAACCCTTAATTCATCAGGTGGTTCGGGCCTGCGGCTCAGGCCCGAACGGCCACCGCGCCCTGCGCACGCCGCTGCGCCCACAGCCACAGCAATGCGCCCGCGACGATCATCGGCACGCACAGCCACTGCCCCATCGACAGACCGGTCGAGTCCTTGAGCCACATCAGGTGCGCATCGGGCTCGCGGAAAAACTCCGCGATGAAGCGGAATGCGCCATAGCCGATCAGGAACCAGGCCGACACTTTGCCCACCGCGCGATCCTTGCGCGCGTAGAGCCACAGCAGCACAAACAGCAGCAGCCCTTCAAGCAGGAACTGGTAGATCTGCGAGGGGTGCCTGGCAAACGTCGCGCCGCTTTGCGGAAAGATCATTCCCCACGGCAGCCAGTCGGGCGCCTGCCGGCCCCACAGCTCGCCATTGATGAAGTTGCCCACACGCCCGGACGCGAGCCCCGTGGGTACACAGGGCGCGACGAAATCCATCACCTGCCAGAACGGCTTGTTGCGCGTGTGCGCAAACCACCACTGCGCCGCAATCACGCCCAGCATGCCGCCATGAAAGCTCATGCCGCCCTGCCACACAAAGAAAACTTCCAGCGGATGCTGCGCGTAATAGGCGGGCTTGTAGAACAGGCAGTAACCCAGCCTGCCGCCAATGATCACGCCGAGCACGCCGAAGAACAGGATGTCTTCCACGTCCTTGCGCGTCCACGCCTTCGGCCCCTGAACGCTCGCATACGGCTGGTGCTTCAGCCGCATCATGGCCAGCAGCATGAAGAGGCCGAATGCGGCAAGGTACGTCAGGCCGTACCAGTGAATGGCAACAGGGCCGAGCTGCAGCGCGACCGGATCGATGTGGGGGTACGTCAGAACCATGCGGCGTATTGTGCGGGAAAGATATGGCTCAACCGCGCGGCATTGCCCTGACCTGCCGGCGCGCAAATTCAACGAACCGCGCCAGCGTTGGATGGGCCGATTTCGCGGCTGGCCACGCCAGCGTCGTCTCGCAGCCCGGCACCGCCTGCGCCTGCTTGCCGCCCACCTGCCGGTACACGATGCCGGGCCGCTGGAACTGCCGCACGCTGTCAGGCACCCAGGCGATGCCCAGGCCCGCCGCGACGAGGTTGACGATGGTCTGCATCTGGATGGCGTCCTGCGCCACATGGGGCGTGCGCCCTGCCGCGTGATACATGCCGAACAGCGCGTCGTGCAGCGACGGCACGATGCGGCGTGGGAACATCACCAGCGGCTCGTCCAGCACGGCAGGCAGCGCAAGCGCCCTTGCCGTCGCCAGCGGGTGTTGCTGCGGCAGCGCCAGCACCAGCGGCTCGCGCGCAATGCGCAGGTGCTCCAGGCCCACAGGCGCAAAACCAGGCGAATGGATCATGAAGCCGGCATCGATTTCGCCGCGCTCGAGATGCTGCAGCTGCACATCGCCCGTCGCCTCGATCAGCTCGAAAGCGACCTGCGGGTTGGCTTCGCGAAAGCTGCGCAACCATTGCGGCAGCAAGCTGAACCCTACCGTCGATACAAACGCCAGCCGCAGCCGCCCAAGCTCCCCGTGCGCCGCAGCGCGCCCATGGGCGGGCAGTGACTGGGCGCGCGCCAGCAGCTCGCGCGCTTCCGGCAGCAGCACATGCCCCGCCGCGGTCAGCTGCACGCTGCGCTTGGTGCGGTCGAACAGGCGCACGCCCAACTGCTGCTCCAGATTGGCAATAGCCTGCGTCATGGGCGGCTGCGTCATGTGCATTCGCGCAGCGGCGCGGCCGAAGTGAAGCTCCTCGGCAACGGCAATGAACTGGCGCCACAGGCGAAGCTCGATCAAAGGTGCACTCATATGCACGGCATATTAATCGACCCATAAAAACGGATTGGAAAGAATCAGCACCCCGGCGCATACTGCCGCCCATGGACAAAAAAATCATCCCCATCAATTCGCGCAGCAGCACCATCACCGAGGGCAAGTCGCGCGCTCCCAACCGCTCCATGTACTACGCCATGGGCTACGAGGAGGCCGACTTCAAAAAGCCCATGGTCGGCGTTGCCAACGGCCACAGCACGATCACGCCGTGCAACAGCGGCCTGCAAAAACTCGCCGACGCTGCCATCGCAGGCATTGAAGAGGCCGGCGGCAACGCGCAGGTGTTCGGCACACCCACCATCTCCGACGGCATGGCGATGGGCACCGAGGGCATGAAGTACTCGCTGGTGAGCCGCGAAGTGATCTCCGATTGCATCGAAACCTGCGTGCAGGGCCAGTGGATGGATGGCGTGGTCGTGATCGGCGGCTGCGACAAGAACATGCCCGGCGGCCTGATGGGCATGCTGCGCGCCAATGTGCCGGCCATCTACGTGTATGGCGGCACGATTCTTCCGGGCAAGTGGAACGGCAAGGACCTGAACATCGTCAGCGTGTTCGAGGCCGTGGGGCAAAACGCCGCCGGCAACCTCAGCGATGCCGACCTGCGCGAGATTGAAATGCGCGCCATTCCCGGCACCGGCTCCTGCGGCGGCATGTACACGGCGAACACGATGTCGAGTGCTTTCGAAGCGCTCGGCATCTCACTGCCCTACTCGTCCACGATGGCGAACCCGCACGACGAGAAAATGAACTCCGCCAAGGAGTCGGCGAAGGTGCTGATCGAGGCGATCAGGCAGGACATCAAGCCGCGTGACATCGTGACCAAGAAGGCGATTGAGAACGCAGTGGCTGTGATCATGGCAACAGGCGGCTCGACCAACGCCGTGCTGCACTTCCTGGCCATCGCGCATGCCGCGGGCGTTGAATGGACCATCGACGACTTCGAGCGCATCCGCCAGAGAACGCCAGTGCTGTGCGACCTGAAGCCGTCCGGAAAATATTTGGCTGTCGACCTGCACCTGGCCGGCGGCATTCCGCAAGTGATGAAGGTGTTGCTCAATGCGGGCCTGCTGCACGGCGACTGCATCACCATCACCGGCCAGACGATCGCTGAGGTGCTGAAAGACATTCCGGATTCGCCGCGCGCCGACCAGGATGTGATCCGCCCCATCTCGAACCCGATGTACGAGCAAGGCCACCTCGCCATCCTCAAGGGCAACCTGTCGCCCGAAGGCGCTGTTGCGAAGATCACGGGCCTGAAGAACCCGGTGATCACCGGCCCGGCGCGCGTGTTCGATGACGAGCAGTCCGCGCTCAAGGCCATCCTCGACGGCAAGATCGTGGCGGGCGACGTGATGGTGCTGCGCTACCTCGGGCCCAAAGGCGGCCCCGGCATGCCAGAGATGCTTGCGCCCACGGGTGCCTTGATTGGTGCAGGCCTGGGCGAATCCGTCGGCCTCATCACCGATGGGCGCTTTTCAGGCGGCACCTGGGGCATGGTGGTCGGCCACGTCGCGCCGGAAGCAGCTGCGGGCGGCACCATTGCGTTCGTGCATGAAGGCGACTCGATCACGATTGATGCGCACCAGCTCAAGCTGGAGCTGAACGTGCCGGAGTCTGAAATCGACAAGCGCCGTGCGGCCTGGACGGCGCCGCAGCCGCGCTACACGCGAGGCGTGCAGGCCAAGTTCGCTTTCAATGCGTCCAGCGCCAGCAAGGGCGCGGTGCTCGACAACTACTGAAGCCAGCTCCCGCGGCGCCCGTTCAAGGCGCTGCGCGCTTCAGCGCTTGCGGCGCCCCGCCTGCATGCCGAGCGATTGCTTGTTCTTGTCGATGCGGGCCTGCTTCTTCGCCATCTCCTTTTCGACCGCCTTGCGTTTGGTGTAGCCAGACCAGTCGGCCCAGGCCCACCAGGCCATCGCCAGACCGAAGGGCGAGAGCACCAGCCACCACGGCCATGTGACAACAGGACTCATTTCGAGGTACTTCATCGCGAGCAAAATGATTCCAAGGCCCAAAAAAAGCATTGCATTTCTCCAGAGGCTGTAAAGCTGTGTCAAAGACAACGGCCAAGTCAACCACAACCGCTACTATGGCGTTGGACCAATGTACCGCAACTCGATCCACAGGACCAAAATGATGAAACGCGCCCTCTTTGCATTGCTGGCGGCCGCTGCTGTGATGCCTGCCATGGCTGACCAGGCCCTCGCCACCGCCAAGAACTGCATGGCATGCCATGCCACCGACAAGAAGCTGGTCGGCCCCGCTTACAAGGATGTCGCCGCCAAGTACGCCGGCCAGAAGGACGCCGTGGACAAGCTGGCAGGCAAGATCATGAAGGGTGGCTCAGGCGTGTGGGGTGCAGTCCCGATGCCCGCGAACACACAGGTCAACGACGCTGAAGCCAAGAAGCTCGCGGCCTGGGTCCTCACGGTGAAGTGACCTGCTGGTCCCACCCATAAAAAAAGCCCGTTCGCATGGGCTTTTTTCGTCGGTCGCTTCTATCGTCAGAGCTTTTCGGCCAGCTGCTCCAGGATCGCCGGGTTTTCAAGCGTCGACGTATCCTGCGTGATCGCCTCGCCCTTGGCGATCGACCTCAGCAGGCGGCGCATGATCTTGCCGCTGCGCGTCTTGGGCAGGTTGTCGCCGAAGCGGATGTCCTTGGGCTTGGCAATCGGCCCGATTTCCTTGGCGACCCAGTTGCGCAGCACGTTGGCGATCTGCTTGGCTTCGTCACCCACGGGCCGCGAGCGCTTGAGCACCACGAACGCGCACACCGCTTCGCCGGTCAGGTCGTCGGGCCGACCGACCACTGCTGCCTCAGCCACCAGCTCGGTCATTGACACGAGCGCAGATTCGATCTCCATCGTGCCCAGACGGTGGCCCGACACGTTCAACACATCGTCGATACGGCCCGTGATGCGGAAGTAGCCACGGTCAGCGCTGCGCACAGCGCCGTCGCCGGCGAGGTACAGCTTGCCGCCCATCTCTTCGGGGAAGTAGCTCTTCTTGAAACGCTCCGGGTCACCCCAGATCGTGCGGATCATCGAAGGCCAGGGCCGCTTCACGACGAGCATGCCGCCAGACCCATTGGGGATGTCATGGCCGACCTCATCGACGATGGCGGCCATGATGCCCGGCAGCGGCAGCGTGCACGAGCCCGGCACAAGCGGCGTGGCACCCGGCAGCGGCGTGATCATGTGGCCGCCGGTTTCAGTCTGCCAGAACGTGTCGACGATCGGGCAGCGCTCGCCGCCCACATGGCGGTGGTACCACATCCATGCTTCGGGGTTGATCGGCTCGCCGACGCTGCCCAGGATGCGCAGCGACGTCAGGTCCCAGTTCTTCGGGTGCACCTTCTCGTCGGTTTCCGCGGCCTTGATCAGCGAGCGGATGGCAGTCGGCGCCGTGTAGAACACCGTCACCTTGTGCTTCTCGATCATCTGCCAGAAGCGGCCTGCATTCGGGTACGTCGGCACGCCTTCGAAGATCACTTGCGTGCAGCCCGCTGCGAGCGGGCCGTAAGCCACGTAGGTGTGGCCCGTGATCCAGCCGATGTCGGCAGTGCACCAGAACACATCGGATGGCTTGATGTCGAACGTCCAGTCCATCGTGAGCTTGGCCCACAGGAGGTAGCCGCCGGTGGAATGCTGCACGCCCTTGGGCTTGCCCGTCGAGCCCGAGGTGTAGAGGATGAACAGCGGGTGCTCCGCGCCCACCGGCTCCGGCTTGCAGTCGGTGCTCTGGCCCTGCAGCACTTCGGCGAATGTCGTGTCGCGCCCGGCGACCATGTTGCAGGCCGTCGGCGTGCGCATGTAGACGATGACCGATTTGAGCGTGGTGCAGCCCCCCATCGCGATGCCTTCATCGACGATGGACTTGAGCGGCAGTTCCTTGCCGCCACGCATCTGGAAATTGGCGGTGACCACGGCCACGGCGCCTGCGTCGATGATGCGCTCATGCAGCGCCTTCGCCGAGAAGCCGCCGAACACCACGCTGTGCGTTGCGCCGATGCGGGCGCAGGCCTGCATCGCGATCACGCCTTCAACGGTCATGGGCATGTAGATCAGGACGCGGTCGCCCTTGTTCACGCCTTGCGCCTTGAGTGCGTTGGCAAATTGCGAAACGCGGCCCAGCAGCTCCTTGTAGGTCACGCGCGTCACGGCGCCGTCATCGGCCTCGAAAATGATCGCGTCCTTGTTTTCGGCCGCCGTTCCCATGTGTTTGTCGAGGCAGTTGGCTGACGCGTTCAGCTCGCCGTCGTCAAACCACGTGTAGAAAGGCGCATTCGATTCGTCGAGCACCTTGGTGAACGGCTTGTTCCACACAATGTTTTCGCGAGCCAGCCGCGACCAGAAACCATCCGGGTCCTTGCTGGCTTCGTCGCACAGGGCGTTATAGGCGTCCATGCCCGAAATGCGCGCCCCCTTGGTGGCGGCCTCAGGCGGCGGGAAAACACGGTTCTCGACCAGGACAGATTCGATATTGCTCATGACGTTTGTCTCCGCGGTGCAGGTTATGTTTCGCCGTAATGTCAGGGTATCCACTTACAGCGCACTGACGCGCTGCCACGGGGCCGGCTTTCGCCCGGTTGGCCTGAAAGACCCTGCGCCAATCTACTCCGTTGGCGCGGGCGTCACACTGCAAATCTACAATCGCCGACATGCAAGAACCCAAACCCGACAGCGACCTGCGCTCATCACTGCGCCCCCTGCCCAACCTGATTTTCGCGAGCCGCTGGCTGCAGCTGCCGCTCTATCTGGGCCTGATCGCCGCGCAGGCCGTGTACGTGTACCACTTCTGGGTGGAGCTGGTGCACCTGCTGCACGCCGTGATGGGCAGCCAGGAGGCACTGCAGCAGTTGATCACCAGCATCGGCTACAAGCCCTCGGGCGCACCGATCACGTCCCTGAACGAGACGGTCATCATGCTGGTAGTGCTGGCGCTGATCGACGTGGTCATGATCTCCAACCTGCTGATCATGGTGATCGTCGGCGGCTACGAAACGTTTGTCAGCCGCATGAACCTGGAGAGCCATCCCGACCAGCCCGAGTGGCTGAGCCACGTGAATGCCTCTGTGCTGAAGGTCAAGCTCGCGACGGCCATCATCGGCATCTCGTCGATCCACCTGCTCAAGACCTTCATCAACGCGGACAACTACTCTGACCGGGTGCTGATCGCGCAGACCTGCATCCACATCGCCTTCCTGTTCTCGGCGCTGGCCATTGCCTACACCGACAAGATCATGTCGGGCATCGAGGCGCGCAAACACTGACCGGCGGCTGCGGCCTCATGAGGGGGGCCGCTGTGCCGGCTCGGGCCAGCGGCGCACGCCGTCGGCATCGAAGGCCCAGTTCTGCTTGACGGGGTGGAACAGCAAGGCGCCCCTGGCGCGACCGGTAAATTCACGCAGGCTGATCTCGGGGCGCCAGCGCATGGTCGACAGCAGCGGCAAGATCGGCAACGGGTCCTGGCTGTCGCCCACATAGGATGCGTGCGACGAGCGCAAGTCTTCAACAACCAACCCGCGCACGGCCGCAACGGTGGGCATCAGCACCTCGAAGTGGCCTGACCACCCCTCCCGGTGCGCCTGCAGCACTGCATCCAGCAGGGGGCGCGAAATCCGGAACACCGGCAAAAATGCCTTGACCATGGCGCGCTTGTCCAGCGCCTTGCCCACCGGCACGCTCAGCGATGTCCACCACCGCCAACTCGGCCAGTCGTGAAAGCGAAAAGGGTGCGACGCGAGCAAGTCCGCTTTCGACGCGTCGAAGGCCTGCAGGAACTCGGACCAGGCGCCCCGGTATTCCACATCCGACTCGATCTGCCAGCAGTGGCGCCACGGCCCCCGCAGCATGGCGCTCGCCAGCGGCAGGTGCGTATTGCCCAGCACCCCCTCGCTGCCGTAGAGCGCAAACCCGAGTTCACCCGCCAGGGCTTCTGGCCGGAACAGGCTCAGGGCATGTTCGGCATCCATCGACTTGAGAAACGCCCGCCAGCGCTGCGTCACCTCGCCTTGATCGTCGTGCAGCAGCACGAAACAATCGGCACGCGGTGACACCTCACGCCACAAGCGCGCAAAGCGATACGCGACCGATTCGGTCCACTGGTGTGTGAGCAGGAAAACTGCCGTGTCGTGCATGGGCTCCTCCTGCGGCTAGATCATCTGCTCCGGCCTGACCCACTGGTCGAACTGGGCCGCTGTCACGTGGCCCGAAGCAATCGCCGCGTCGCGCAGGCTCGTGCCTTCCTGGTGTGCCTTCTTCGCGATCTGCGCCGCCTTGTCGTAGCCGATATGCGGGTTGAGCGCAGTCACGAGCATGAGCGAGCGGTCCACCAGTTCGGCGATGCGTTCACGATTGGCCGTGATGCCCGCAGCGCAATGGTCGTTGAAGCTGCGCATGCCGTCGGCCAGCAGGCGCACGCTCTGCAGGAAGTTGTGCGCAATCATCGGCCGGAACACATTGAGCTCGAAGTTGCCCGACGCGCCGCCAAAATTGATCGCAACGTCGTTGCCGAACACCTGGCAGCACAGCATGGTCAACGCTTCGCTCTGCGTGGGGTTCACCTTGCCGGGCATGATCGACGAGCCAGGCTCGTTCTCCGGAATGCCAAGCTCGCCGATGCCGCTGCGCGGGCCGCTGGCGAGCCAGCGCACGTCATTGGCGATCTTCATCAGGCTGGCAGCGAGTGACTTGAGCGCGCCATGCGCATTCACCAGCGCATCGCAAGCGGCCATCACCTCGAACTTGTTGGGCGCCGTGACGAAGGGCAGCTGCGTGAGGCGCGCGATCTCTGCGGCGACCTGCTGCGCATAGCCGGGCGGCGCATTCAGCCCGGTGCCCACGGCCGTTCCGCCCAGGGCCAGCTCACACAGATGCGGCAGCGCGGCATGCAAATGCCTGTCGGCCTGCTCCAGCTGCGCCGCGTAGCCCGAGAACTCCTGGCCCAGCGTGAGCGGTGTCGCATCCTGCAAGTGGGTGCGGCCGATCTTCACGATGTCCTTGAACTCGCCTGACTTTGCCGCGAGCGTCGCCTTCAGCTGCATCAGCGACGGCATCAGCCGGTTGCGGATGGCGTCAACGGCCGCCACGTGCATGGCCGTCGGAAACACATCGTTGGACGACTGGCTCATGTTCACGTCGTCATTCGGATGCACGAGCCGGCCCTGCCCGCGCTTGCCGCCCAGCAACTCGCTCGCGCGATTGGCAAGCACCTCGTTGACGTTCATGTTGGTCTGTGTGCCCGAGCCCGTCTGCCACACCACCAGCGGAAACTCATCGTCATGCTGGCCGCCGAGCACTTCGTCTGCGGCTGCGATGATGGCCGAAGCCTTGTCCTGCGCCAGCAAGCCGAGCAGGTGATTGACCACTGCCGAAGAGCGCTTGACCTGCACCAGCGCCCGGATCAGCTCGCGCGGCTGGCGTTCGCCGGAGATGTCGAAGTTCTGCAGCGAGCGCTGCGTCTGCGCGCCCCACAGCCGGTGCGCCGGCACGTTGACGGGGCCAAACGTGTCACTCTCGATGCGTGTGTTCATGGGCAGAAACTAGCACCTTTTGCGGCTGCGCACCTATGCCCCACGACTGGCGGCGGCCAGCCGCCGGCGCGCAGCGCTAGAACAGGAAGGAGCCGAGCCGCTGCAGCAGTGCCTCGGCTTCGACGTACAGGCCGTCTCGATGCAAGGCACGTGCCGTCGCCATGTCGCCGCGCAGCAGAACGTCGGCCGTGAGTTCCGTGGTTTCCACCTCGCTCAGCCGTGGCGTGGCCAGCGCCAGCTGCGTGAACTCACCGGCACGCGCGCGCATGCCGGCATCAGCGTGCAGCAAGGCGAGCAGCGTCAAAGTACGCATGCGCTCGAAGCCGCTGGCTGCAACGCCCGCCGTCTTCACCGACTCGATGGCCGCCGCCATCTTGTCGTGCATGGCCGCGCCCGACAGCCGCGCGACGTTGCGCAGCAGGCCCGCGCGATCGATCAGGCCGGGCTGCTTCGCAGCCAGCCCCAGGGCTGCATCGAGCGAAGCTTGCAGTTTGTCGCCCTGCCCCAGCAGCGACTTGACCTGGTAGTCGATGGCGTACAGCCGCGCCTGCGAGGCCGCATCGGGTGCCTGGGCGATGAGTGTCTCGACCTGCTGGCCCAGCGCGCGTGCGCGCGACCAGTGGCCCGCCCTGGCGCGCGCTGTCGCCTCGGCCAGGACGACTTCACCGAGCGAGACGGCCCAGTCGGACATCGCTCCCGCCTGCAGCGCGCCCTGGATCTCGGGCAATGCGTCGGAGGATTTGGTGAGGAACAGCCGCGCCGTCTCGGGCGGCAAGCCGGGGTGGCGTGCAGCGATGACGCCTGCCTCCATCAGGGCGCGGGCGCGCGTGTACGGGTCGGGCAGCGCCATGGCTTGCGCCAGCAGCGCATCGACGGCAGGCCGCAATGCGCCGGGCGCAGTGTCGTGCAATGCCCATGCGCGCAGTTCAATATCGGTGACCTTGGCATTGGCCGCAAACTCGGCGTCGCTGGCAATGGCCGGCGAGGCGCTGACGGATTTGAAAATACCGCGGGCGCGCGGCCCCTGGCCGACTTGCGCAACCAGCCGCGTCAGCTCGAGAGCGAGCAACGCCCGCGCACGGGCCGACATCGCGGAGGCAGCCGGATTCGGCGCGGGTGCGGCGCCACCAGCGCCACCGGCCGCAGCAGAGCCGCCCGCGCCAGCAGCCGATGTGCCCGGCTGCGCGGCGTCACCTCCCGGTGCAGGTGGAGATGCAGGTGCAGGTGCTCCAGCGGCCGCCACAGCGTCATCAGTTCCAGCGCCTTTGTAGCCCGCTGCCTTCGACAGCGTTTGTGCGGCCGCCACGGCCTGCTCGATGGAAATACCCTTGGCGCCCACTCGCTTGCCGCCTGCAGCCTGCACCAGCGGATCGTCAACGTCCGGGTCGCCCGTCGCCGGCCCGCCGTTGGCAGCGGCAGCGGCCGCCGTCGAGCCGCCCGCGCTGGCGCCCTTGTCGATCTTCTCGATTTTGTCGAGTAGCTCCGTCGCCTTGGCCTGTGCGGTCGGCGGCAGCTTGCCCACCGTCGTCAGGTTGTCGAAATTCCAGCCGGTGGCAAGGCCGCGGCCCGCAACGAACGCCACGGCAACGGCGACCGCCCCCACCAAAACCAGCGCAAGTCGCGCTCTCACGCTGCCTGACGCACTGCCGCCGGCATTTCCCGGCGCCTTGGCGGCCATCTCGCGCTGGATCTCCTCACGGATGCGCGCCTCCATTTCCGCGCGCACGCTCTGGTCGGCTTGCCGCTGGTCGCGGTTGGCGCGGAAATCAGCCGCCGCCTGCTCCTTCTTGCGCAGTTGCTGGCGCAGCAGGATCTCGTCGGTCACTTTGTCCACGTAGACGTGGCAGTGGGGGCACTGCCTGTCTTCGGACATCTTCACGCGGTGATGACAGGCCTTGCACTCTTCGAGCCCGTCGAACCGGCCCGTTGTCAGCGCAGTGAGGCCGAGCACCGGCGTTACTTCGACAACGAGGCCCGCGCGGGTGAACTGGTCACGGGCCTTGGCCGCGCGCTCGGCATCGACCGATGCGCCGATCTTCACGTCAGGAACGGCTTGCAGCGCCTTGATCAGCGCTGCGACGCGGTCAGGCCGAACACCCGCTTCGTGGGCGCCCCGCTCGATGTCAGCGAGCCCTGCACCCTTGGGCAGCCGCACCATGACGTCGAAATACGCCTCTTCCTCGACCACCTCTTCAGCTGGGTTTCCCATTCGACGTCCTGTTGAATCCGACTGCTGCCACCACTGTCGGGCTCAGTGTATCCAGTTGTATCAAACGGGACAATATGCGGGTTCAGCCTTCGTAACGGCTGACCTCATCGAGCAATTGCAAGGTGCTGCACACGCAAGCACTGCAGGACATCCGCCCGCATGCCTGCATTGTTTGACGACTAACCCGGTATGCGGCCGTCATTCGGCCTTCATGGTCGTGACGTCCGTCTTCTCGTTGTAATAGAGGGAAATCTTGTGAATCGCGCACAGGTCGATGCGCTCCCATGAACGGTCGTGTGACGAGTCGTAGCCGACCCAGTGAATGGCGATGTCGTACACGCAGTTGGTCGATTGCTTGTCAAAGCTGATCTTGCGCGACTTGCCGTTGGCCAGAATGCCATCGCCCAGATGATCTTTGCCCCAGTTCTTTTGCTTCGTGGGCACGACAAAGACTGATTCGATGTCGTAGCCGGTGCGGTTCGAGAGGACGAAATCTGCATCGCCTGCGACCGCCGTGTTGGCGATGGGTAGCAGGGCTGCCAGGAGCAGGGCGAAAAGAGTGGTGGCGACTTTCATGGGCGAGGCATTTCCTTGTTGGGGATGGGTTGGGACCAGTACGGGTGAATGTTCTTGCCGCAGCCCCGCCCAAACCAGCACAGCCTGCGTCACAGCCTTCACATGGATGAGTATGAAGTGGCCGGGCGGATCTGAACAGCACTTTTGTGCCCTGCCCCTTGCCCCCTGACCCCCTGCCGCCGCACCGGGTAATCCGACTAGGGTGCGACGCGTCCCACCACTTCGAGCGGGCCGGCGCCTGCGGGCACACGCACCACCAGTCCATCCGCGGACGACGGAACCTCGCCAGTGAGTTGCGTGATGTTCACCTGGTGGGTCACCACCACCAGCACGCCCGGCCCCTTCCATTCCTTCAGCAAGGCGCGGGCTGCGATGGTCTGGCGGTCAACATCGCCGGGCCGCGAAAAGAAGGAATTGAAGATGGGTTCTTCGCGAACCGGCGCGATGCCCTCGAACGCGAGCCGGGCCGTGTCGCGCGTGCGGCACCACTGCGAATGGAGCACCGACTGCACGCGGACGCCGCGCTCACGAAACAGTTGGCCCAGCCGCCGTGACTCGGCGCGGCCCCGCTCGTCGAGGTTGCGCTGCGTCGCACACACGCCGATCTGCATGTCCGCAGGATCGCCGACGCCGGGCGCCGTCGCGTGGCGAAACAGCACGATCGCGCCCGGCTTGGCGAGTGCAGCCCAGCCTGCTTCGTCGGCAAGGGCGGACCCGCCCGAGGCCGCGAGCAACACGGCAAGCAGGAACGAATGGAGAGCTGCGGCAATTCGCATCGGGTGACCTGTCAAAGAGGGTTTCAACCGCGATTGTTGCGACGGATGATTGACCTCGCTCGCCAAGGGCGTTGTCCTGGTCCGGCAGTAAAATTCAGGCTCCCAACCGAGACAACACACGCATGTCCACCACGATCAAGTACAGCGACCTCGTTGAATCCATCGCAGCGTCGCTGCAATACATCTCCTACTACCACCCCGCCGACTTCATTGCGCATCTCGCACGCGCCTATGAAAAAGAGCAAAGCCCCGCTGCGAAGGACGCGATCGCGCAGATCCTCACCAACAGCAAGATGAGCGCGATGGGCCATCGCCCCATCTGCCAGGACACAGGCATCGTCAACGTGTTTCTCAAGGTCGGCATGGACGTGCGCTTCGAGGGCTTTTCCGGCAGCCTCGAAGACGCCATCAATGAAGGCGTGCGCCGCGGCTACAACCACCCCGACAACACGCTGCGCGCTTCCATCGTGGCGGACCCGCAGTTCGCACGCAAGAACACGCAAGACAACACGCCCTGCGTCGTCTCGATGCAGATCGTGCCGGGCGACAAGCTCGATATCACCGTGGCAGCCAAGGGCGGCGGCAGCGAGAACAAGAGCAAGCTCGTGATGCTCAACCCGAGCGACTCCGTGGTCGACTGGGTGCTCAAGACGGTGCCCACGATGGGCGCGGGCTGGTGCCCACCCGGCATGCTGGGCATCGGCATCGGCGGCACTGCGGAGAAGGCGATGGCCATGGCGAAGGAGTCGCTCATGGAAGACATCGACATGTACGAGCTGCAGGCCAAGGCTTCGAGCGGCGCGGTGCTGTCGAAAGTTGAAGAGCTGCGGCTTGAGCTGTACGAGAAGGTCAATGCGCTGGGCATCGGCGCGCAAGGCCTGGGCGGCTTGACCACCGTGCTCGACATCAAGATCAACATGTTCCCCACGCACGCGGCGGGCAAGCCCGTGGCAATGATCCCGAACTGCGCGGCAACGCGTCATGCGCACTTCGTGATGGATGGCTCCGGCCCGGTCTACCTCGAAGCGCCCAGCCTCGACTTGTGGCCGAAGGTGCAATGGATGCCCGACACGCAAAAGAGCCGCCGCGTCAACCTCGACACGCTCACCAAGGAAGAGATCGCGACGTGGAAGGCCGGCGAGACGCTGCTGCTCAACGGCAAGATGCTCACGGGCCGCGACGCCGCGCACAAGCGCATCCAGGACATGCTGGCCAAGGGCGAGCAGTTGCCTGTCGACTTCACGAACCGCGTGATCTATTACGTGGGCCCGGTCGATCCGGTGCGTGAGGAAGTCGTTGGCCCTGCTGGCCCCACCACTGCCACACGCATGGACAAGTTCACCGACATGATGCTCGCCAAGACGGGGCTCATCGGCATGATCGGCAAGTCCGAACGCGGGCCAGAGGCGATCGAGGCGATTCGCCATCACAAGGCCGCGTATCTGATGGCCGTGGGCGGTGCGGCTTACCTCGTGTCGAAAGCGATCAAGACGGCGAAGGTGCTGGGCTTTGCCGACCTGGGCATGGAAGCGATCTACGAATTCGACGTGGTCGATATGCCGGTGACGGTGGCTGTCGATTCGGGTGGCACCAGCGTGCACAACACCGGCCCCGCCGAATGGCAAAAGAAGATCGCGACGGGCCAGTTCAAGGGCATTGCTGTCGCGGCTGCCTGATGGGCCGCTGGCATGTCCGCAGCGCCTATCGGCGTTTTTGATAGCGGGCTGGGCGGCTTGAGCGTTCTGCGCGCGCTGCGCGCTGAATTGCCCGGCGAGCACTTCATCTACTTCGCCGACACGGGCAACGCGCCGTACGGCGAGCGCAGCGACGAGTTCATTGCCGCCCGCTCGCTGGAGATCGCCCGCCACCTGCACGATGACCACGGCGCGAAGGCGCTCGTCGTGGCGTGCAACACCGCGACGGCGTCCGCCATTCACCTGATCCGGCAGACGTACGCGCACCTGCCCGTGGTGGGCGTCGAGCCCGGTTTGAAGCCCGCCATCGCCGCGAGCCAGACGAAGCGCATCGGCGTGCTGGCCACCCGCGGCACGCTGGCCAGCGCGAAGTTCCGCGCGCTGCATCTCAGCCTTGCGAATCAGGCCTCGTTCCAGTTGCAGCCGTGCGATGGCCTGGCCGACGCCATCGAGCGCGGCGACACGGCGCTTGTCGATGAGTTGTCTGAGCGGTATGTGGATGCGCTCGGTACCGTGGGCAGCGGGCCCGGCGAGGTCGATACGCTGGTGCTCGGCTGCACCCACTACCCGCTGGTGATGGAACGCTTCGCGCAGCTTGCAGGGCCGCAGGTGCGATTGATTGAAACGGGTGCGCCTGTTGCGCGCCATACCCGGTTTGTGCTCGAAGGCGCAGGGTTGCTGGCGCAACAAGGCCCGGGAGAGCTGTCGCTATTGACTACTGGCGATTTGGTCGCCCTGCAAGCCGCTGCCGCCCGGTGGCTGGCGCGGCCCCAAGGCAGCTAACGCGATCTAGTGCAAGTGGCGCGGCCGGCGCCCGCCGCCGTGGCCGGGACCGTTGCCGCCACTGCCGCCCGAGCCACGCGGTGGCCGGCCGATTTCAAGTGAGCTGACGAGCTGCTCGAAGCGCTGGCCGAACAGCTTGTCGATTTCAGCGACGACGCCGCCCAATTCAGCGCCATCGAAGTGGCGCTCCATCATGTTGACGACATCTTCCACGAGCAGGTCACGCTGCACTTGCATGATTGCAGCAGGTGTGGGGCCGACGAAGAGCATCACAAAATCGTCGCGGGCTTCACCTTCGGGCGGGTTGTCTTCGTCGTCGAAGTCGGCGTCGTAGAAAGTGACTTCAATGGCGGCGCCCTGCTCTGCGAGCTCATTGAGGCTCATGCACATTTCGTCGAGCGACTGGCGAAAGTCTTCATCGCCCGGCACCGTCCAGCACATGCGCAGCACGTGCTCGGTTGCGTCGAACTTGATGCCGGGTTCTTCCTCGTAGGAGCTCTCGGCGCCATCGGCCAGCGACTTGGCGCCCGCATACTTCCAGATGGGCTTGAGCGCTTCCTGCAACTGCTCGTACGCCACGTCGGCGCGCAGGGGGACGTCTCCATGGACGTGGATTTCGAAGGGTGCGTTGTAGCGGGCCATGGGGCCATTGTGCCACTGCCCCCGAAGGGGCCTGGCCCCTAGATCGCGATGAAATTCTCGAATGTCAGCGTGCCCACCAGACCGGTGATCTGCGCGAACTGCACCATCGGTTTGGAGCCCGTACCGTCGGGGTCAAAGTAGAGATTGCCGCTCGTGCTGTCGAAGATCACGCGGTCGGTGGTGTCGTGGGCTGCCGTGCCGATATAGAACGCATCGGGGAAGTAGCCCATGCCCGCGGACAGCTTGGTTGTGTAGATCGACCGGGCCAGCCCGATATGGTCCACCGACGCATCAAAGCCCTGGATCACGTCGAACTGTGAGCCGACGGGCTTGGTATCGAACACGAAGCGGTCAGCGCCGTCGCCACCGATGAGCAGGTCTTTGCCCGTGCCGCCGAAGAGGTAGTCGTCACCCGCCCCGCCAATGAGCGTGTCATTCCCCGCCCCGCCCTTGAGCACATTGCTGAGGTCGTTGCCCGTGATCACGTTGTTCAGCGCGTTGCCGGTTCCGCGCGTGGCGGTGCCGATCAGCGTGAGGTTCTCGACATTGGCGATCTTCTCGAGCGTGAAGTCGACGGTGGCGATCACGGTGTCGGTGCCCTCACCGTCTTTCTCGTAGATCTTGTCCTGGCCGTCGGTCATCAGGTAGATGTCGTTGCCCTTGCCACCGTACAGCTTGTCGAGCTCGCCGCGGCCCCACAACAGGTCGTCGCCGCCATTGCCGATCAGTGTGTCGCGGAACTCTGTGCCAAGCATGTACTCGTTGGCACCGGTGCCAACGTCAGGCGCACGCACCACGATGTAGGCGTCGACGATGGTGCCGGTGCCCGAAACGCCGCCTACTGCCAGGCTGAAGGTCTCGTTCTCTTCGTAGAAGAAGTCGTTCACCAGCGGCAGGCTGACGGTAAAGCTGGTCACGCCCGCCGGGACGGTAACGAGCCCGCCTGCCAGTGTCACGCCATCGCTCAGCACGGCGGCGGCCACGTCGTAGTCAGCCGACGTGGTGGTCACGTTGGTCAATGCAAGCGAGAACGTGCGCGGTGCATCCGCCACGCCGCTCAGACCCACCGAGAAGACCATGCTGCTGCCTTCGGTCGCCATGGCAGACGAGACCGAGTCGACCACGACGGTGTCGTCGTCGATGATGGTTCCGGTTGCCGAGACACCGCCTACGGTCAGGTTGAGTGTTTCGTCGTTCTCGTCAATCAGGTCGCCCGTCGTCGGGATCGTGACGGTGAAGCTCGTCACGCCTGCCGGCACAGTCACATTGCCCGCGCTGAGCGTGACGCCCGCGCTGAACGTCGCACTGGCTGCGCTGTGGTCGGCATCGGTCGTTGTACCGTTGGCAATCGAGAACGAGAACACGCGTGGCGCATCAGCATCGGTCGACAGCGTGACGGTGTGTACGAGGCTGCTGCCCTCCGTCACGCTCGCACCGGAGACGCTCGCTATGGTGGCCGTGTCGTCGTCGATGATCGCGCCGGTGGCGCTGGCGCCGCCGACCGTCAACGTGACGGTCTCGTCTGACTCGTCAGTGGCGTCGCCCACCGTGGGGACAGTGATCGTGAAGGTCGACACGTTCGCCGGCACGGTGACGAAGCCGCCACTCAGGGTGACCGAGTTGCTGAAACTCACGCTCGCCGCTGTGTAGTCGCCGCTGGACGCAGTGCCGCCGCCGAGCGAATACGCGAAGCTCGTCGCGTGATCGGCCGTCGTCGACATCGTCACGGTGTGCACCAGGTTGCCGCCTTCGGTGACGCTGGCTGCCGACACGCTGGAGATCGTTGCCGTGTCATCATCGACGATGGTGCCGGTGGCGCTTGCGCCGCCGACCGTCAGGTTCACCGTCTCATCAAATTCGTCGACCGCATCGCCCACTGTGGGCACGGTCACCGTAAAGCTCGATACGGTCGCCGGCACGGTGACGAAGCCGCCGCTGAGAGTGACCGAGTTGCTGAAACTCACGCTCGCGGCCGTGTAGTCGCCGCTGGACGCAGTGCCGCCGCCGAGCGAATACGCGAAGCTCGTCGCGTGATCGGCCGTCGTCGACATCGTCACGGTGTGCACCAGGTTGCCGCCTTCGGTGACGCTGGCTGCCGACACGCTGGAGATCGTTGCCGTGTCGTCATCGACGATCGTGCCTGTGGCGCTG
>NZ_WJBU01000008.1 GCF_009646335.1 Caenimonas koreensis DSM 17982
ACGCGAAGCTCGTCGCGTGATCGGCCGTCGTCGACATCGTCACGGTGTGCACCAGGTTGCCGCCTTCGGTGACGCTGGCTGCCGACACGCTGGAGATCGTTGCCGTGTCGTCATCGACGATCGTGCCTGTGGCGCTGGCGCCGCCAACGGTCAGGTTCACCGTCTCATCAAATTCGTCGACCGCATCGCCTACCGTGGGCACGGTCACCGTGAAGCTCGATACGGTCGCCGGCACCGTCACGAAGCCGCCACTCAGCGTGACCGAGTTGCTGAAACTCACGCTCGCCGCCGTGTAGTCGCCACTGGACGCAGTGCCGCCGCCGAGCGAGTACGCGAAGCTCGTCGCGTGATCGGCCGTCGTCGACATCGTCACGGTGTGCACCAGGTTGCCGCCTTCGGTGACGCTGGCTGCCGACACGCTGGAGATCGTTGCCGTGTCGTCATCGACGATCGTGCCCGTGGCGCTTGCGCCGCCGACCGTCAGGTTCACCGTCTCATCAAATTCGTCGACCGCGTCGCCCACTGTGGGCACGGTCACCGTGAAGCTCGACACGTTCGCTGGCACCGTCACAAAGCCGCCGCTGAGGGTGACCAGATTACTGAAGCTGACGCTGGCCGCTGTGTAGTCGCCGCTGGAAGCCGTGCCACCGCCGAGCGAATACGCGAAGCTCGTGGCATGGTCGGCCGCGTTGGACATCGTCACCGTGTGCACGAGGTTGCCGCCTTCGGTGACGCTGGCCGCTGACACGCTGGAGACCGTCGCCGTATCGTCATCGACGATCGTGCCGGTACCCACCACGCCGCCGATGGTCACCGTCACGGTTTCATCCGACTCGTCGAGGGAATCGTTCGTCGTGGGGGTGGTCATCGTGAAGCTCGTGACGCCTGCATCGACAGTGATGAATCCGTCACTGCCGAGTACGGCGTCGCTGAAGCTGATGCCTGCCGCGTTGTAGTCACTGCCCGCGGCCGTTCCACCGAGCTCGAGGCTGAACACCACGGGCTGGGCGGTCAGCCCGGTCAACGTGACGGTCTGCACGAGGTCGCCGCCTTCGGTCACGCTCGTGCTGCTGACGCGGGCGACATCGGGCGGTGCGTCACCAATGATCGTGCCTGTCGCGCTGTCCGAGCCGACATAGATGGTGAACGTCTCATCAGTTTCGACTTCGGCATCCACGTTGGCGTGAACCGTGATCGTAAACGATGTGGTGCCCTGCTCGACGATGATCTGACCATCTGAAAAGTGCACGCCTGCCGACAGCGTGGCCGTGCCGTGATCAGAATCAGTCGTCGTCACGTTCACCAGGGAGAACGGCAACGCGATATTGCGGTCGGCCGCATTGCTGAGGTCGATGGTGAAAGTCAGGTCTTCGCCTTCCGTGGCACTGGCGTCGCTGATGGGCTGGACCGACATCGTGTCGTTGTCGCTGATCGTGCCGGTCACGGTGGTGGAGGAGAAGTAGCCATCACCGAGCGTGAGGACGAAGGTTTCGTCGAACTCGTCAACGCTGTCGCTCGTCGTGCTGACACTGATCGTGAATGAGGTCACGCCGGCAGGGATCGTGAGAAAGCCGTAGCCATCGCCGAACGTCGAGCTGGTGACGCCGTTGGAGAAGGAAATTGAACTCCGGTCGTAGTCCGTGCCATCGGCAGAACCGTCGCTGATGGAATACCGGATCTGACGATCGAAATTACCTTCGTAGTTCATCGTGACTTCGAATGTCACGTCGTCGCCTTCCACGGCGGTCGCATCACTCACCTGGAACGAGGCGTCTTCGTTGTCGCTCAGGAAACCGATGGCCGACTGGTTGCCAACGTGGACCACAAAGCCCGCACCAAATTGCTGGTCGATCGAGTCGTCGTTCGTCGGTACCGAGATCGTGAAACTGGTGACACCGGCCGGCACCGTGATGTGCGAGCCGTCGAAGCCGATCATCGTGTCGTTGATCGTCGGGGTGCCGATCGCCGAGGGATCGACGTCGGAGCTGTCAATCGAGAAATCGAAGACCGTCTCCTGGCCGGAAGCGAACGACAACTGCACATCAAACGTGAGCGTCGCGCCTTCCGTATCGCTGTCGCCACTGATCGAGACCGTGACCGTGTCGTTGTCGCACACCCAGGCGGTGTCGCTGACGCCGCCCTCGCCGCCAATACTCAGCGTCAGATCTTCGCTCGACTCGGCCAGGGTATCGTCATAGGTCGGGATCGTGACGTTGAAGGAATTCACACCGGCCGGTATGGTGAGCAGCCCGTCCTGCAGCGTGAAGCCCGGCCCGTCAAACACCGGCGCGCCGAACTCGCCGTCCGTCAGGTTCAGCGAATGGGAAATGTTGAACTCGAACACGAGCTCGTGATCCGCCGGATTCGTCAGCCCGACGTGGAACGACAAGTCTTCGCCTTCCACGACATTGCCGTTGTCGCTGATAAACGCGATCGTGGCGGTGTCGTTGTCGGAGATCGTGCCAGTGGCATTTCGCCCGCCGAAACTGACGGTGAATGTCTCTGACGTCGATTCATCGGTGATGTCGTCTGACGTGTGTACCGTCAGGCTGAAGCTGTTCGTAAACGCCGGTACCGTGAGCTGGCTGCCATCAAATGAGAAGCCTTGCTCGATCTGCCCGTCGGACAATTCAAAGCTGTAGTCGCTGCCGTCTGCGGTGTTATCGGTGAACGACAGGCTCCAGACCGTCGGGTGATCTGCTTCGCAGCCCAGATTGATGAAGAACTCCAGGTTCCCGCCCTCGACCACCTCATCGCTGTAGAAGTTGATGAGGCTGATCGTGTCGTTGTCGTAGATCGTTGTATCTGTCTGGGCGGAGCCGACGACAACGCTCAAATGCTCGTCGAACTCGTCGAGGCTATCGCCGTAGGTCTGGACGGTGAAGGTAAAACTGGAGACGCCGGCTGGCACGGTGACCATGCCAGTCCCGCTGTCGTAGCTGATCGTCGGGTCATTGAAGACGAAGCCGCCGTGCTCGTTGTCGCTGAGGGTTGAGTCCGAGAACGAGATGGCGAACTGCATCGTGTGGTCAGCGGCGTTGCTGATGCTCACGGTGTAGTACAGGTCTTCGCCTTCTGTCACCGCGTTGGCGCCGACGGAATTGACGTGGTAGGTATCGTTGTCGGAAATCGTTGCCGTCGCGGTCTGGCCATCGACACTGATCGTGATCGTCTCATTGCTCTCGTCGACGTGGTCGTCGATCGCGTCGAAGATCACCGAGAACGATCCGACGCCTGCGGGCACTGTGAGGGTGCCGTCGGCCAATGTCACACCGTTGTCGAAAGACGGGCCGGTGTAGTCGCCGGAGATATTCGCGCCGTCAGTGAACGAAAACGAGAAGTAGCTGTCCTGGTCGCTGGAGCCGCTGAGCATCACTGACAGGTAAATCGTCTGGCCTTCGTTCGCAGTGTTGCTAGCGACGTCCATCACGAAAGGCGGTCCGATGGGGGGGCCATCCGATGATTCGACGCTGCCAACATAGAGGCTCGCCATGTCAGCGGTGGCGTCGGTGAAGCCGGGGTTGTAGTTGGTGTAGTCGACCTGGACGTCGACGCCGAACCCGATCATCGACGGCAGGATCGTCAGCGAATCGCCGAAATATGTAGTGCCGTTGACTGTCCAGATCCAGCTTTCCCCGTCGAAATCGTCCGGGTCGTAGAGCGTGGCATAGAGCGTCTCGCCGACGCGCAGGATGCCATCTGTGTCGCTGACAAAAATCGTTCCGTTACCTAGGGTGGGCATGCTCGCTGCTCCTCGGCTTGTGGCCTTAGATTTCTGGTTGGCGCTCGCTGTCCCGATCGCAAAGCGGACGGGAACGTAAGCAGATCAAACAGGATGTCAGCGATTGTTCAGCTTCGCAAGAGTGGTTTCAGTGCGAAATCACCGGGTGGCGTACGGCCAACGGCGTACGAGTAGTACTTGCGTAGAAGAAGAAAGGGCTCGCGTGCCGGTCGCCCCTATTGTTCAGCTGGTGCCTCGAGCCGGGATCGAACCGGCACGCCCGTTGTTCACGAAGCGGCGGATTTTAAGTCCGCTGTGTCTACCAATTTCACCATCGAGGCAGCACTGAATTGTGGGGCTAAACCGCAGTCGCGCTTTGCGACAAACGCCGACCGAGACGGATTGCTGGTTGTTCAATGAGATGGTGGGCAGCGAACACAATCAGCGCCGTGAGCGCGACACTTGCCGCGAACTGCACCACCCACGGCGCATGCAACCTGGCAAACATGAGGTCCATGACGGGTGCATGAATCAGGTAAATGCCGTACGAATACGTCGCGATGGTTTTGACAATCGCAGTCAGCTGCGGGTTACGTATCTGCCGCACGAACGGCAGCATCAACCCAATGGCCATGCAAAGCCCCCATGCGAAGATGAGCGTGCGGCCGAGCCCGTCGCCCGCCGAAGCGCTGCCCCATGCAGCGGCCACGGGTATCAGGGCCACGCACAAGACGAGTACGCCGAAGATGCGCGCTGGAGGAAACGAGGCCCGCCGCTCTCTGTCGCGCATCAACAGGTAGGCCACGATGCCGGGCAGGAAGCACGGGACGTATTTCAAAAGCACGGCTCCCAGGAACCAGCCGCCGGTCCAGGCCAGGGCGAATGCAACGATCGACAAGACCCAGCCTAACAGCACGAATCGCACGCGTCCCGCAGACCGGGTGGCGATAAAGACTGCGGGCAACAGGAGGTACATCTGCACTTCGTAAGGAAGGCTCCACAACGGCGGCGGGATGGACTGCACATCCGCGATGTTCTGCACGAGCAGCAAGTTCGTCACGACAACCCACGCATCCACAGGCCTTTGCTGCATGACGGCGGCTAACGTCATGACCAGTACCGCGGTGATCGACAACGGGTAGATGCGCATCACACGCCTGATGAAAAAGGGCACAGCCAGCGGCCCCGGTTGCTGGCGATGCATCGACATCATCAAAACCAGCGAGGTATGCACGAAGAAGATCGCGACACCCATGAACCCCAACGACGTCAGCCGAAACGCACCGTCGTAACCCCATCCAACGTAGTTCAACAGGTGACTGATATAGACCAGCGCCACTGCGATCGTTCGAAGCAAGTCCAGGTTCGGCGATTCGTCACGCATGTCGGCTGATGATAGCGAGCAGGCCTGGAACCCAAGAAAAAAGCCCCGCCAGAGGTGGCAGGGCTTTCATGGGAAGGCTGGAGGCGCGCACCGGAGTCGAACCGATCTAGAAGGATTTGCAATCCTCTGCCTAACCGCTTGGCTAGCGCGCCCTGTATCTCAAAAAGACGGACCCAAAAAACTGACATAAAAAAGGGAAGCATCAGCTTCCCTTTTTCGAAAAATGGAGCGGGAAAAGAGTCTCGAACTCTCGACCTCAACCTTGGCAAGGTTGCGCTCTACCAACTGAGCTATTCCCGCATTTCGAGCCTCGAATTATAGCGCACTTTTTTCGAGAATCTCAAACACATTCAATGCTTGACTGATGGCGGCGGCTGCGTGGGCGCGACACCTTCTGCAGCAGCCGTGATTGGCACAGCAGCAACGCCCGGTTCGTCGTCGGGCAATGGCGTCGGATGCCGCACCAGCGCCACTTCAAGCACCTTGTCGATCCACTTCACAGGAACGATCTCCAGGCCTTCCTTCACGTTGTCCGGAATGTCCTGCAGGTCCTTCGCGTTCTCTTCGGGGATCAACACCGTCTTGATACCGCCGCGCAGTGCAGCAAGCAACTTCTCCTTGAGCCCGCCGATCGCCGTGACTTCGCCGCGCAAGGTGATCTCACCCGTCATCGCCACGTCGTTGCGCACCGGGATGCCGGTGAGCGCGGACACGATGGCCGTGGTCATTGCAGCGCCGGCACTCGGGCCGTCTTTCGGTGTCGCGCCATCGGGCACGTGGATGTGCATGTCCTTCTTCTCGAACACTTCGTCCTTGATACCCAGGCCTCGTGCGCGGCTGCGCACCACGGTGCGGGCAGCCGACACGGACTCTTTCATCACGTCGCCCAGCGAGCCGGTCGTGGTGATCACGCCCTTGCCCGGCATCAGCGCGGCTTCAATCGTGAGCAGGTCACCGCCGACTTCGGTGTAGGCCAGGCCATTGACCTGCCCCACCTGGCTTTGCTGTTCTGCACGGCCGTAGCTGTACTTGCGCACGCCCAGGAAGTCGTTGAGGTTTTCGGCATTCACCGTCACGAGCGGCGTGTACTTCTTCAGCAAGAGGCCTTTGACGACCTTGCGGCAGATCTTGCCCAGGTCGCGTTCGAGCGACCGCACGCCGGCTTCACGCGTGTAGTAGCGAATGATGTCGCGCACGGCGTCTTCCGTGACGATCAGCTCGGTATCCTTCACGCCGTTGTTCGCCATCTGCTTGGGCAGCAGGTAGGTCAGCGCAATGTTGGCCTTCTCGTCTTCGGTGTAGCCCGACAGGCGGATCACTTCCATCCGGTCCAGCAGCGCCGGCGGAATGTTCATCGAGTTGGACGTCGCGACGAACATCACGTCCGACAGGTCGAAATCGACCTCGACATAGTGGTCGCCGAACTTGTGGTTCTGCTCGGGGTCGAGTACTTCGAGCAACGCGCTCGACGGGTCGCCGCGGAAGTCCGTGCCAAGCTTGTCGATCTCGTCGAGCAGGAACAACGGGTTGCGCGTGCCGGCCTTGTTCAGGTTCGACAGCACCTTGCCCGGCAGCGCGCCGATGTAGGTGCGGCGATGCCCGCGAATTTCCGCCTCATCGCGCATGCCACCCAAGGCCATGCGAACGTACTTGCGGCCGGTGGCCTTGGCGATTGACTGGCCGAGCGATGTCTTGCCGACGCCCGGAGGGCCGACCAGGCACAGGATGGGCGCCTTGACCTTGTCCACGCGCTGCTGCACCGCGAGATATTCCAGGATGCGGTCCTTGACTTTGTCCAGGCCGTAGTGGTCTTCGTTCAACACCTTCTCGGCGTGGCCAAGGTCGTGCTTGATCTTGGTCTTCTTGCTCCACGGCAGGCCGGTGAGCACTTCGATGTAGTTGCGCACCACAGTCGCCTCGGCTGACATCGGCGACATCAGCTTGAGCTTTTTCAGTTCGCCGTCGGCCTTTTTCTTGGCTTCCTTGGGCATCTTGGCGGCGATGATCTTTTTCTCGATCTCTTCGATGTCAGCGCCCTCTTCGCCCTCGCCCAGTTCCTTCTGGATGGCCTTGACCTGCTCGTTCAAATAGAAGTCGCGCTGGTTCTTCTCCATCTGGCGCTTGACGCGGCCGCGGATCTTCTTGTCGACATTCAGGATGTCGACTTCACGCTCAATCTGCTCGAAGAGGTTCTCAAGCCGCGCCTTCACGTCAGCCAGGTCAAGCACGACCTGCTTGTTGTCGAGCTTGAGTGGCAGGTGCGCAGCGATCGTGTCGGCCAGCCGGCCCGGATCGTCAATGCTCGAGATGGACGTGAGGATCTCGGGCGGGATCTTCTTGTTGAGCTTCACGTACTGGTCGAACTGCTGCATCACAGCGCGGCGCAGCGCTTCGATCTCGCTCGACTTGGCGTCCTTCTCGCCGGCCTCGACGGGCGTCACGTTGGCAGTGAAATGCGACTCGCCGTCGTCAATGCGATTGACGCGCGCGCGCTGCTGGCCTTCGACGAGCACTTTGACGGTGCCATCAGGCAGCTTGAGCATCTGCAAGATGGTCGAGACGCAGCCGACTTCGAACATGTCAGCCACGGACGGCTCATCTTTCGCAGCCGCCTTTTGGGCCACGAGCATGATGCGCCGCTCGGCTTCCATAGCCGCTTCGAGCGCCTTGATGCTCTTGGGTCGGCCGACGAACAGCGGGATGACCATGTGCGGAAAGACCACCACGTCGCGCAAGGGCAGCAGCGGCAGCTCGATCGGGTCGGCAGGCAGGGGGGTGTGACCGGACATCAGGTTCCTCTGGAGTTACCCATTCCATATGGAACGGGTAGAGCCATTTTCAACCCACCGATTGCGCAGTGGGGCCAGCTTCAGGCCTTTTTGGCCGCTTCGCGGTAAACCAGCAGGGGCGGCTTGCTCTCGTCGATGGTTGATTCATCGACAACAACCTTGTCAACATTAGCGGTATTCGGCAGATCGAACATGGTGTCGATCAGCGACTGCTCCAGGATGGACCGCAGGCCACGTGCGCCTGTCTTGCGAGCCAACGCCTTGCGCGCAATCGCACGCAGCGCATTCGGCCGGATTTCCAGGTCGACACCTTCCATCGACAACAACTTGGCGTACTGCTTGACCAGTGCGTTCTTCGGCTCGGTCAGGATACGCACGAGCGCGTCTTCAGACAGCTCCGACAGCGTTGCGACAACCGGCATGCGACCGACGAGTTCAGGGATCAGGCCGAACTTGATCAGGTCTTCAGGCTCGACTTCGCGGAACACGTCGGTGAGGCTGCGCTGCTCTTTGCTCTTGACCGGCGCGCCAAAGCCAATGCCCGACGATTCGGTGCGCTGCTCGATCACCTTTTCAAGGCCAGCAAACGCGCCGCCGCAGATGAACAGGATGTTCGTCGTGTCGATCTGCAGGAAATCCTGGTTGGGGTGCTTGCGACCGCCCTGGGGCGGCACGCTGGCCATGGTGCCTTCGATCAGCTTGAGCAGCGCCTGCTGCACGCCTTCGCCCGAGACATCGCGCGTGATCGATGGGTTGTCCGACTTGCGCGAGATCTTGTCGATTTCGTCGATGTACACAATGCCGCGCTGCGCCCGCTCAACCTCATAGTTGCAGCTTTGCAGCAGCTTCTGGATGATGTTCTCGACGTCTTCGCCCACATAGCCGGCTTCAGTCAGGGTGGTGGCATCGGCCATCACGAAAGGCACATCGAGCATGCGCGCGAGTGTTTGCGCCAGCAGCGTCTTGCCCGAACCCGTGGGGCCGATCAGCAGGATGTTGCTCTTGGTGAGCTCGACTTCATCCTTCTTGGCCTTTTCCTTGTGGCGAAGGCGCTTGTAGTGGTTGTACACCGCCACGGACAAACCGCGCTTGGCGGGCTCCTGGCCGATCACGTAGTTGTCGAGGTTGGCCTTGATCTCGGCCGGTGTGGGCAAGTCGCCGCGCTGCTCGCGGTTTTCTTCGCCGGCAGGCAACTCGTCGCGAATGATCTCGTTGCACAGGTCGATGCACTCGTCGCAGATGAAGACCGACGGCCCTGCGATGAGCTTCTTGACCTCGTGCTGGCTCTTGCCGCAAAACGAGCAGTAAAGCGTCTTTTCGCTTGAAGAGCCTTTCTTATCGGCCATGGAACTTGCCTCTCATTGTGCGTTCAATGATACCCAAATAAAAACGGCGCCCACCCGCTTGGCGGGGGCGCCGTTGCCTTGCGGCAACCTCGGGTGATTGCCGGACGGCAACCACACGTGAAATCAGGCACGTTTGGCCAGAACCTTGTCGACGAGGCCGTAGTTTTTTGCCTCTTCCGCGTCCAGGAAATAGTCGCGTTCGGTGTCGCGCACGATCTTCTCGATGGGTTGGCCCGTGCGCTCGGCAAGGATGCGGTTCATGACGGCCTTGGTCTTGAGGATGTCCTTGGCGTGGATCTCGATGTCAGTCGCCTGGCCGGACGCGCCGCCGAGCACCTGGTGAATCATGACCTTGGAGTTCGGCAGTGCAATGCGCTTGCCTGGCGCGCCCGCCGCCAGCAGGAAGGCGCCCATGCTAGCGGCCATACCGGCGCACAGCGTGGACACATCGGGCTTGATGAAATTCATCGTGTCGTAGATCGCCATGCCGGCGCTCACGCTGCCGCCGGGGCTGTTGATGTAGAACGAAATGTCCTTGTCGGGGTTTTCGCTTTCCAGGAACAGAAGCTGCGCCACCACCAGGTTGGCCGTCTGGTCGTTGACCGGGCCGACCAGGAAAATGATTCGCTCGCGCAGCAGGCGCGAATAGATGTCGTACGACCGCTCGCCGCGGCCGGACTGCTCGATGACCATCGGGACCATGCCGAGGGCTTGGGTATCAAGTGCGCTCATGAGGAAAGGGACTTTCGGAATATCTGGGATGTACTGTATGCCAAAAGCAAATGGGGGCCGCGGCGCCAACCGCAAGCCCCCACTTGGCATGTCATTCGCTGGTCAGCGCGTTACTGCTGGCCCATCAGCTCGTCGAACGAGACGTCCTTGTCAACGACCTTGGCCAGGCCGAGCACATAGTCGGTCACGTTGTTCTCGATCACGATCGCCTCGACTTCGGCCAGGCGCTGGTTGTCGCTGTAGTACCAGCGCGTCACTTCGGCGGGCTTCTCATAGCTTGCAGCGAGTTCCTCGATGTGGGCCTTGATCTGCTCCGGCTTGGCTTGCAGGTTCTGCGTGCGCACGAGCTCAGCCGCGACCAGCCCGAGGCGCACACGGCGCTCGGCTTGCGGGCGGAACATGTCATCGGGCACCGGCACCTTGTCGGCGTCCTTGATGCCGCGCTGCTTCAGGTCGGCGCGGGCCGCCTCAACCATGCGGTTGAGTTCCGACTGGACGATGGCGTTGGGCAAGTCCAGCTCGGCCTTGGACATGAGCGCGTCCATCACGGCCTGCTTGTTACGCGCCTGCAGGCGGAACTTCACTTCGCGCTCGAGGTTTTTCTTGATGTCGCCGCGCAGCGCTTCGACCGATGCGTCGGGAATGCCCAGGGACTTGGCGAATGCTTCATCGACTTCCGGCAGGTTCGCTGCCTCGATCTTCTTGACGGTGACCATGAAGTCTGCGGATTTGCCGGCGACGTCCTTGCCGTGATAGTCAGCGGGGAATGCGAGCGGGAATGTCTTGCTCTCACCGCTCTTCATGCCGCGCACTGCGTCTTCGAATTCCTTGAGCATCTGGCCGTCGCCCACGATGAACTGGAAGTCGTCGGCCTTGCCACCAGAGAAGGTTTCGCCGTCGATCTTGCCTTCGAAATCGACCGTGACGCGATCGCCGTCCTGGGCAGCCGCTTCTGCGGGGCGCTGGGCGAAGGTGCGGCGCTGCTTGCGCAGCACGTCAATAGTGCGGTCGATGGCGGATTCGGTCACTTCCGCCTTTTGCCTGGACACCTCAGCGGTGGCGAGGTCGCCAATGGTGACTTCGGGGTAGACCTCGAACACGGCGTCGAAAGCCATCTCGCCTTCGGGTGCGGTTTCTTTCTCGGTGATGCGGGGCTGGCCGGCTACGCGAAGCTTGGCTTCGTTGGCGGCGGTGGCGAAGGCTTCGCCGACCTTGTCGTTCATGACTTCGTAGTGAACCGAGTAACCGTAGCGTTGCGCCACGACATTCATCGGCACTTTGCCCGGACGGAAGCCGTCCATCTTGACGGTGCGGGCGAGGCGCTTGAGGCGCGAATCGACTTCGGACTGGATCACATTGACGGGCAGCGTCAGCGTCATCTTGCGTTCCAGCTTTTCCAGGGTTTCAACGGTCACGGCCATGATGTGTCTCTCTTGCAAAAATTCCGGTGGCGCGGCGGGGCTGCTGGCCCTGGCGCAAAGCTCTCGATTCTAACCGAGCGGGCCGCCCCTGCTGGCGGTGGCTCAGAGGCGCACAGCCACCACTTCCGCGCGCTCGCGTTTCGATGTTTCGCGCGTGGTGATGGCCAGCGGCCCGCGCACCTCTTCCACGCCCTGCAGGCCGATGTGCCGCACTTCGATGCCGGCGCGCGCAAAGCTCGCGCGAAGATTTGCCTGCGTGAGCGCAGGCGCCTGGCCCGGTGAGGTGGCCCAAAACCGCGCTGCCGTCGCGGCAATCTCGGCGGCAACCGGTGGTTCGAAACCCGCCTGCCCTGCCCTTTGCTGCAAGCCGAGCCGCCGCTGCTCCACTTGCGCCAGGTCTTTTGCGCGCACCCAGTCCGACTCGGCGTGCGACACGGCGCACGACATGACAACCCGTCCTCCAGGCTTGAGCACGCGCGACCACGCAGCAATCACCTCTTCTCGCTTGGCGTGCGGCAACAGGTGCAAAAACGAATGGGCAACGATGGCATCGACCGGCGCGCAGTCAACCGCGGCTGCATCGCAGACCTGCACGTCGATTGGCAAGCGCAGGTGGCCGGCGAAGAGCTCGTTCTGGCGGGCCGTGGTCCGGCACCGGTCGACGAAAACAAGTTCCGGCTCGCTGCCTTGCGCGCGGAATGCGGCAATCGTCATCGCCGTCAGCCCCGTGTCTGCACCGCCTGCTACCAGGACGCGGCGCGACGAGCCACGTGCGACCTCGGCGAGTTCACGGGTAAAAAAGGGCTGGCCCGCCGGCAGCGCGCCGCCCAGTTCCAGCAATCGCACCAGGCTCCATGAGCGGTGATAGTCCGCACAGCCGTGGGCGGTGTCGCAGAGTGCAGGCGCCCAGTCCCAGCTGAAGCGGGCAAGGCGGTCGAGCGGCTCGAAGGGGCAGGCAGGTTGCATGTTGTCAGTCGGAAGCAAAGAGTTGCCACAGCGCACCGCGCGGCAGCATGAGGTTGGCGACCTCATTCACAAACCACCAGGTGGCCAGCATATAGACGGCGCCCGACACGGCCGCCACCAGCCAGGCCCGCACGCCGCTTCGCCCGGCCCGGGCCAGTGTCCAGGCGAATACCGCCAGGCCGACGCCTTCCACCAGCCCCGTGAACCACACAAGGACAGGCAGGCCGACGATCAGCAGCAACGGCAGCCGATGCTCGGGCGGTGGCGCGAGCCCGGCGGCCAGCATCCCGGGCGAGAACGCTTGGCTGCGAGGCTGCCGGGCCAACACTGCACGTGCCGTGGCGGCGGCCGCAAATGCGAGGCACACCGCGGCAACTGAGGTGGCATAGGCCGAGTAAGTCGCACGGTCCGCCAGCGCGAACGCCAGCAACACGCCGATGACGATCGTGGAGACCAGGCCGATCGACACGTCGGCATCCTGCTGCGGGGCGCGCTCTTTCACAGCGCCGCGATGCCTCGCCATCCACCACAGCGAGCCTGCGATGAGCAGCACCAGCGCGATGCAGCCGGGCCGCTGCAAGGGATGCAGCCTGCCGATATCGACCAGCTGCAGCGACAGCGACAGGTTCGTTTCGATCAGGCTGCCGAGCACAAATGCAATGACGAACGGTGCGCGCGGCCAGCCGTGGGTCCGCCAGTAGTAGCCCGCTACGCCGAAGCCGACGGCCGTGTACAGATCGAACAGTAGCCCGTTGATCTGCACGACCGTGACCAGGCTGATCACCAGGCAAGGCAGCGCGATCCGCTCGATCGGCAGCTTGCGCAGCTTTGCCAGCCATGGGATCAGCGCCACACCGACGACCGAAGTCAGCAGGTTCGAGAACAGCAGCGCCAGGATGAGCGTAAAGGTCAGCGGCAATTGAGTGGTGAGCATCGCCATGCCGGGCACGATGCCGTGCATCGTGAAAACGGCTATCAGCGCAACGCCGGCTTCACTGCCGGGCAGGCCGAAAGCCACGGCTGGCAGCAGCGAACCCCCATCCTTCGCATCCACTGCGGCCTCTGGCGCAATGACGCCCCGGATATCGCCCTTGCCAAACTCGCTGTTGTCCGGCGTGCTTTGCACGGCGTGGCCATACGCAACGAACCCCGCTACCGTGCCGCCAACGCCGGGGATCATGCCCACGAGCGTGCCGATGGACGACGAGCGAATCGTCAGGCCGAGGTTGCGAAACACGGCCATCACACCTTCGCGGATCGAGTCGCCACCCTTCGAATCATCGGCCGTCGACTTGTTGAGCCGGAAGGTGCGCATCCACTCGATCAGCTCCGAGAACGTGAACATGCCCAGCATCATCGCCACGACGTTGAAGCCCTGCGACATGTCGGTCACGCCAAAATTCCAGCGCGGCAATCCGCTCGCCGGGTCTTGCCCGAACGACGCGGCAAGCAGACCCAGCGCCGTCATCACGGCAGCCTTGAGCTTCGAGCTTGTCGGCACCGAGATGATGGTGACCAGGCCCCAGATGCCGATGAGCAGGCGCTCGAGCGGCCCGAATTCGAGCAGCAGTGGCCGCACGATGGGCAGCGCTGCCAGCAACACCAGCACGCCGAACAGCGAGCCGACAGCAGAGGCCGTCGCGGCGCACGCAATCGCCATTCGCGGCCGCCCTTGTTGCGCCATGGGGTAGCCGTCGAGCAAGGTGGGCGTGCTCGACACGTTGCCCGGAATGTTGAACAGGATCGCAGTGATCGAACCCATGAAGGTGGCGCCGCCGGTGAGCGCGCCGAACATCAGCAGAACCGACTCGGGCGACCAGCCCATCGTGAACACCATCACGAGCACGACCATGCTCGTATTGCCGATGCCCGGCAGAAACGACGTGATCATCGCGAGCAATGTGCCCGCCACCGGGATCAGGATGCCCGGCCACGAAAAGACATTGGACGCACCGGCCGCAAATGCGTCGAACCAGCTCATGAAGCTGCAGCAAGCCGCTTGAGGACCGCCTGGTGTTTCATCATCGAACGCTCGATGCGCACGAGGTGTTCACGCACGACCGCGCCGCGCATTGGCTCCACGACCAGCTTCTGAAGCTTCGCCGCATCGCGCAGGGTGGCGCTGAAAAGCGCCTGCTCCACGGCGGCCTCGATACAGGCGCGCACGGGTGCAGGCGCCGTACGGGCGATCGCTACCGCGCGGGACGTCTGCGCGAGGTCCGCCGCCAGGCTCGCCAGTTCCATCCGCTCTCGCCGCACTTTCGGATCGAGCTTGCGTGTGTGCAGGTCGACCAGTCCACCCGGGCCGGCGAGATGCGGGACGCCCGGCAGTTCGGCGAAGGGGCCGTCCGACAGCACCATCAACACGCGCGTGCCGGGCGCGCTCGAGACGAACCGCTGGACGCTGTCGAGTGAGCCGTCGGTCAGGTCGACGTCGCCGCGCAGCAAGGCGAGCCACCGGTCAGCCGACCCGCTGTACCCGCGCACGAGCTTGACCTCGCGATCGAGCAGCATGGCCGGCAGCAGGATGCGCGAGACGACCCCGGTTGACACGCCAGCTGCCAGCGGCTGGTTGCCCGCGAGCAGGCGAACGCCATCCTCGCGTGAAGCCCATACGCCGTTCGTCTCGCCAAATGCGCCGATGGCCGTGAAGTCGGCAATCGGAGGCAGCGTGGCATCCGTGAGCCGGGCTGCCAGCAAGTCGCGCAGGTCAAAGACGCCGAGCGTGATGCTGTCCACCGGCGCCGACGCAATTGCCTTCATGCCCGAGACGCCGTTGGCACCTGCAATGTTGCTCACGGCCACACGCGCGCCGGTGATGTCCTGCAACACGGGCGCCAGGACGCGGGCGTACGAGTCGTACCCGCCACCGGGTTTGAACGGCACGACGATGTTGATCTTCTTGCGGCCCACAAGCGTGCTGCATGAATCTGCGGCCGACGCACTCGCGCATGCCATGAAGACTGCCACCACCGCTGCCAGCCTGAATGCCCGTTTGCCTGTCATGCCCGCTCCCTCATTGCCTGATGCGGCCGCGCCATGGCGGTCACGCGCGTCACCATCACTGCGTCGTGCGCGACCATCGCTGCGCGATTGACCATGTCGATCCGATCCCACTGCGCGAGCGGCAAGCCCATGCGGTCGACTTCGCTGATGGTCATCAGGCACGTGGCATTGCGCACATCCGTCCTGCGCAGCAGCGCCTGGGCAGCTGCGAACCCATCGGCAAACGGGCCGGTGGCCAGCCGCCCATCGATCCACAAGCCCGCAGGCGACGAAATCCCGTTCGACTCGCCCTCGCGTAAAAGCCGCTGCAGGGCCAGCTCGCGCGGCGCATCGCCGTCCGTGCAAATCAACAGCCGCGCCGGTATGCGGCAGTCGTCCCCCAGCAGTTCCCTCAGGATCTGGTGGTAGATCTTCGGCTCCGAGCTCGTCCCCAGCTGCGGCTGGCCGTTGACTTCGCAGATCAGCGCACCCGTGTCGAACCACGACTGGCGGATGTCTTCCATGATCAGGTCCACCCCCGCGAAGTCGAGCCTGAGCAACGCCGCTGCGTCCACAGCCAGCTGCAGGTTGTCCGGATGGGTTTGCTGCAGCGGCACGCTCTCATTGGTGCCGCCCGCGCTCACGTTGTCGCGGCGGCGCAGGCGCACGTACTCACCGGCCCTGGGCACGTCGGCTGCAGTCTTGCCGTGTTGCAGGAGCAGATCGTGTGCCTCGGCATCCAGCTCGAGCAGCACGCGTCCCGTGCGCCGCATTCCGCGCTGCAGCAACGCGTTTTGCTGCTGCAATTGCACGAGTGCTGCAACGGATGTGACCCCATCACCGAAAACGCCACCTGCAATGCGCCGCGTGACGCGGATCACCCGGCCATTGAACACCGTGAGCCGGTGCGTGAAGCCGGGCGCCCACTTCTCGACCAGCACGTTGGGCGATGCATCCCGCGCCAGCGCAAAGCCCTGGGCTACGGCTGCGTCATCGCGCAAGTCGGCAGACACGCCCGTGCCCTGCTGAAGATCCATTGGCTTGACCACCACCGGATAGCCAAGCTGGTGTGCAGCCTGCATGGCGGCATGCGCAGACTTCACAAGGTGGTTGTCGCCACCCGGCAAGCCTGCAGCGCGCAGCACGCGTGCCGTGGTGTGCTTGCTGTTGGCCATGCGCATGCCGATCGCCGGCGTTGCGTCGGTCAGCGAGCTTTCCATCCAGCGCGAGCGCGCGCCAGTGCCCAGCACGAGTGTGTACTTCGCGACGACTTGCACAGGCACATCGAGCTCGTGAGCAGCGCTGAGCACATTGAAGGTGTTCAGGCCCGGGTTGGCGAACTCCTTGAGTTCCTCATGGATGGCATCGCGCTCGCGAGCCGCATCAGGCGCCTGCCCCGAGGCCAGTCGATTGAACAGGCGCGTGGCCCACGCCATGGCAATTCGCGCAGGCTTCATGGTGGCTGCGGGCAGGCAGACGTGGAACGTCGAGGCGCCTGCCGGCACCGGCTCCTGCACGTGCTGCCGCTCTTGGCGTTGGACATGGAAAACCGTGGTCAGCGCGATACGGCTTTGCCGCTGGATGGCGCATTGCAGCCAGGTATGCAGCGTCACCAGCCGCTCGTCCGCGGACTGCCCGGCAGGCGTTGCCGGTAGCGGTTCATCGACCAGCTGCACGAGCGCTGCCTCGACAGCGTGCAGCGCAGGCCCGAGCGACTGCGCACCTGCGTCTTCGACGATGACGACACCCGCAAGACTGGCTTCGCGCACACCGAAGCACGCACCTGCGCGACGGCTCCAGCTCGGGCTGATCTGTAGGAGTTCGGACACTGCGTCGCGGTCTGCTTCAGTGGCTATTTCGACGCCAGCTTGATGCCAACGGCATAGGCATTCGTATTCGCGCCTTGTGCGGACGAGCCGTAGTACGCCGCCGGATTGTTGCGCGTGTGCACAGCCAGCACGAACAGGCTCGCGATGTCATTGAGCCGCGCCATCGCGCCCACGCTGGTCTGGTTGCCGCCCAAGCCGTTCGTGCTGCATGACACGCCGCCGCTCAACGTGCAGGTGCCTGCCGTGCCGCGTGCGTGATTAGCGGCGAAGCGCCAGCGCGCATCCAGCTTGTATTCGCCGCTGACCTGGCCGGTGTAGTTGGCATACGACCTGAACTTGCCCGCAAGCGCCGCCGAATCGTCTTCGGTGTAGCGCAGGCGTGCCACGTCTGCCGCAAAGCGCCACTGGCCTTCGCTCCAGGCGCCTGTGATACGCCAGCCCTGGTCGCGCGACGTGACGGTGGCTGGCATGTTGCGAATCGACGTGGCGGCAGGCAGCGGCAAGTCTGCTGCCTTGCTCACCGGCAGCCAGTTGTTGTGCACTTCCGTCGCGAGCGCTGCATACCAGGGGCCGTTGCGCCACTGGACCGACGCTGCCGCAAGCGAAGTCTTCACGTGGTCGTTCGCCACCACGGGCCGTGTCGAGTAAGAAGCGCCGAGGTTGAAGCCCGACCACTTCGGCGAGACCCACAACAGCATGTGGTTGACGCGGTTGTTGAACGTGGTGTCGCCCGCGGCCTTCCAGCCCACGCCCGATTGCGTGCGCGCCGTGGAAACGATGTTGCCCGAGCTGACGTTCAGCAGCCGCAGCGGATCACCCGCCTCCTTGTACATCGTGTCCATCTGGCCGTAGCTCAGCCGGCCGAAGCCGGGGTGATCGACCCACACGAATGCATCGCGCGTGCGGAAGTTTTCCTGGAAGCGGCCCACGAAGTCGATGAGGCCCTGCACGTCATAGCCCAGCGTGAGGTCGCCATGGCGCAGCAACTGGCCGCGAAAGCCGATGTACGAGTTGGACCACGCCTGGTCGCGCGTAGTCGCTTTGGGGTTCGCGTTCTTGGCGAGCACGGTTGTGTCGTTGCGAAGCGTGCCCATGTTGCCAACGTCGGTTCCCGCTGCAGACGGCGTGCCGAAATGCTGCTCTTTCCACTCGGGATAGAGATTGAAATAGAACTCGAACGCGGCCGGGTCCGGCTTTGATTGCGCGTGTGCTGCCAACCAGGGCGCAACGCATGCAAGTGGCAAGAGCGCGCGCGCAATGCGCAAACGACGTGTCATGTTAGGTCCATGGTTGGTGCGCGGGGGGGGACTCGAACCCCCACACCATTGCTGGCGTCAGGACCTAAACCTGGTGCGTCTACCAATTTCGCCACCCGCGCTGGTCCTCAATCGAAAAGCGGGCTTCCAGTATTTCCGGCAAGCCCGCCCAATTCCGGTCGAGCCGCGAGTTTACTCGCGCCGCACGCGGAACCACGCCGCATACATGGCCGGCAGTGCCAACAGCGTGAGCAGCGTCGCCACGATCAGCCCGCCCATGATGGCAACAGCCATGGGGCCCCAGAACACCGAGCGCGACAGCGGGATCATCGCGAGCACCGCCGCTGCAGCCGTGAGCACGATGGGGCGCAAGCGCCGCACGGCCGACTCGACAATCGCATCCCACGCAGGAATGCCCTTGGCGCGGTCCTGCTCGATCTGGTCGATCAGGATCACCGAGTTGCGCTGGATCATGCCCATGAGCGCGATCACGCCGAGCAGCGCGACGAAGCCGAATGGCCGACCGAGCAGAATCAGCGCGCCAGCCACACCCGCAATACCCAAGGGCCCCGTGAGGAACACCAGCATCGCGCGGCTGAAGCTGTGCAACTGCAGCATCAGCAGCGTGAAGGTGATGAACAGCATGATCGGCACGCCCGCCGCAATCGAGCCCTGGCCCTTCGAGCTTTCCTCGACCGCACCGGCAACCTGGATCGCATAGCCCGCCGGCCACTTGGCTTCCAGCTCCTTGAGCTTGGGCATCAATTCGTTCGTGACCGTCGCGCCTTGCAGGCCTTCGACGATGTCGCTCTGCACAGTGATGGCGTAGTCGCGGTTCTCGCGCCACATCACGCCCGGCTCCCAGCTGAACACTGGCTTGGCGATCTGCGTGAGCGGGATGGACTTGCCAGATGCCGTGGGCAGATACGCGTTGCCGATGTCGGTGATGGCGTTGCGCTCGTCCAGCGGCTGGCGCAGCACGATGTCGATCAGCTTGTCGCCCTCGCGGTACTGGCCGACGGTGGTGCCCGAGAGAATCGTCTTCGACGCCTGCGCGATCGACTGGCTCGTGACGCCGAGTGCACGCGCCTTCGACTGATCGACTTCCAGGCGCAGCACCTTCACCGACTCGTTCCAGTTGTCGTTCACGCCGCGTGTGTTGGTGTTGGCGCGCATGGCGGCCTTCACTTCATCGGCGCGGTCGCGCAGGGTGATCGGGTCCGGCCCCACCACGCGGAACTGCACCGGGTAAGGCACCGGCGGGCCGTTGGGCAGCAGCTTGACGCGGCCGCGCACCTCGGGGAATTCCTGCGCGAGCAGTGCCGGGAACTTCACGCGAAGCTGCTCACGCAACTTCAGGTCGGCCGGCATCACGATGAACTGCGACACGTTCGATTGCGGGAACACCTGGTCGAGCGGCAGGTAAAAGCGCGGCACGCCAGAGCCCACCCAGGTGCTCACGCCCGTGACACCCGGCTCGGCCAGCAAACGCTTTTCGACTCGCTTGGTCACCTCCTCATTCGCCGCGAATGACGTGCCTTCCGGAAACCAGATGTCGACCATGATTTCCGGCCGGCTCGAATCCGGGAAGAACTGCTGCTGCACCTGGCCCATGCCGACGATGCCAAGCGCGAACGTGAGCAGCGTCGCGCCAATGGTGATCCAGCGGTGCTCCACGCACCAGTTCACCGCGCGGCGGAAGGTCCGGTAAAAGGCCGTGTCGAAGTGCTCGTGATGGTCAGGGTCGGCACCAGCCGGAACAGGCTTGGCCTTGAGCAGCAGCGTGCCGAGGTAAGGCACGAAATACACCGACACGAGCCAGCTCAACACCAGCGCTGCAACCGTCACCGCAAAGATCGCGTAGGTGTATTCGCCCACCGTCGATTTCGCCATGCCGATCGGCAGGAAGCCCGTTGCGGTGATCAGCGTGCCGGTCAACATCGGCATCGCCGTGATCTCATAGGCAAAGGTGGCGGCGCGGACCTTGTCGTAGCCCTCTTCCATCTTGCGCACCATCATCTCGACCGCAATGATCGCGTCGTCCACCAGCAGGCCCAGCGCGATGATCAGCGATCCCAGCGAGATCTTGTGCAGGCCGATGCCCAGGTAGTCCATCACGAGAAACGTCACCGCCATCACGAGCGGGATCGTGATGCCCACCACCAGGCCGGGGCGCATGTCCACGTAATAGCGCCTCCACCAGGGCAGCGTTGCCTTGTCGGGCCGCGCATGAAAGCCCAGCGCGAAGAAGCTCACCGCCAGCACGATCACCACGGCTTCGATCAGCGTGCTCACGAACTCGTTGACTGACTTCGCCACCGCTTTGGGCTGGTCCTGCAATTGCACGAGCTTGATGCCCGCTGGCAGGCCGGCTTCAATACGCAGCGCCGCCGTCTTCAGCGCCTTGCCCAGCGCAATGATGTCGCCGCCCTTGCCCATTGATACGCCGAGCGCAATCACTTCCTTGCCCTGGTTGCGCACCTTCACGCTCGGCGGGTCGATGTAGCTGCGCTTGATGTCGGCAATGTCGCCGAGCTTGAGCTGGCTGCCCGAGTTGCCGCGTATCGGCATCACGCGCAGTTGCTCCACGGTGTCGAACTGGCCGGCGACCCGCACCTGTACGGTGTCGAGCGGCGTCTGCACGGCGCCAGCGGATTCCACCGCGTTCTGCTGGCCCAGCTGCTGCAGCACCTGGTTGAAGTCGAGCCCAAGCTGCGCGAGGCGCTTTTGCGAGATCTCGATGAACAGCTTTTCGTCCTGCACGCCGAAGAGCTCAACCTTGGCAACGTCCTGCACGCGCAGCAGCTGCTGGCGCACGTCGTCAGCAAAACTCTTGAGCTCCGCATTGCTGAAGCCGCTGTCGGCCTCCAGCGCGTAGATCACGCCGTACACATCGCCGAATTCGTCGTTGAAGAACGGTCCCTGGATGCCGCCGGGCAGCGTGCCGCGGATGTCGCCGATCTTCTTGCGCGTGGTGTACCAGACGTTCGCAACTTCAGACGGCTTGGACGAGTCCTTCAGCTGGAAAATGATCTGCGACTCACCGGGCTTGGAGTAGCTGCGGATCTTGTCGGCATAGGGCACCTCTTGCAGCGTGCGCTCGATCTTGTCGGTGATCTGCTCAGCGACCTGCTGCGCCGTGGCGCCCGGCCAGTAGGTGCGCACGACCATCGCGCGGAAGGTGAATGGCGGGTCTTCGTCCTGCCCGAGCTGGAAGTACGCGGCAAAGCCGAGCAGCATCAGCACGACCATCAGGTAACGCGTGAGCGGCGCATGCTCCAGCGCCCACTTCGAGAGATTGAAACTCTCTTTGGGTTGCGACTGTGTCATGGCCGCCTCACTTCGTCGCGGGCACGGGCGCGGAGTCCGCTGCGCTGGCGAGCGTGTTGGCCGGCTCTTGCGAAGGCGCCGACTTCGCAGCGATCTGCGCTGCCTGCGCAGCGCTGGCGGCAAGCTTGTCGAGGTAGATCGTCACCTTCTCGCCAGGCGACAACACATGCACACCCGCAGACACAACCACCATGCCAGGCAAGAGGCCCGACGCGATCACGGCTTCATTGCCGTCGGCCGTTGCAATCTGCACAGGCTGCGACTTCACCGTCATGGTGGCCTTGTCGAGCACCCACACGGCTGTGCCCTGACCTTCCCTGCGCAGCGCGCTCGTGGGCAACTTGATCACCGGCGTGCCCACCATGCTCAATGACTTGGGCGACACATAGGCCGTTGCGCCCAGCGGCGCTTTCGCGTCGGAATCAAGCGCAACCTTCACAGGGTAGGTGCGCGTGGCGGGGTCAGCGCTCGCGCCGACTTCCCGGACCTTGCCGGTCAGCGTCGTGTTGTCGCTCGCCCAGATCCGAACGGCAACTTCGGAGCCTTCCTTGATGCCCGCCACCTTGTCTTCGGGTACGGAGAACACCACATCGCGCGGGCCGTCCTGCGCAATGCGCACAACGGTCGTGCCAGCGGTGACGACCTGCCCTGGCTCGGCTTCAACCGCTGTGACGACACCCGACACATCGGCCACGAGCGTGGCGTAGCCAGCCTGGTTGCCCTGCGAAGCAAGCTGCGCCTTCGCCTGGTCGAGCTGCGCCTGGGCAGCCTTGAGTGTTGCGTCGCGCCGCTCGAGTTCGGCGCCGCTGATGAAGTTCTGGTCTTTGAGTGCGGCGTAGCGCTTGTAGTCGGCGGCGGCGAGATCGCGGTTGGTCGTGGCAGCGGCTACCTGCGCACGCGCTGCATCGGCTGCGAGCTGGTAGTCGCGCGGGTCGAGCTGGGCGAGCACCTGGCCGGCCTTCACGTGCTGGCCAAGCTCGGCCTGCCGCTTGACGATCTTGCCTGCCACGCGAAAGCCCAGGCGTGATTCGACGCGGGGCTTTACCTCGCCGGAGAACTCGTGCGACGACTTGATCGTGTCGACGCCGACGGTGAGCACTTTGACCGCGCGCACTGGCGCTGGCGCCGGCTCCTGCTTGGCACAGGCGGCCAGAAGAATGACGGTGGAAAACGCTGCGGCAAGGGCCGCGGCATGGGTACTGCGCAAGGCGAAAGTCTTCGAAGGCATGGCGAACCCGGAATGAAATTGGGGAAGAAAAGACTGCGCTAATGACTGACTGGTTAGTAATCTAGGGGAATTGCTGAGCCGTGTCAATACGAAGGGCCACAATGGCAACTTGCGACGCATGGCGCACCAGTTGCTGCCTTTTGCGAGCACCCCACCCGCCACCCGCCCCTCCGTCAACTTTGCCGCCGCCCCTGCCGCCCCAGCTACTCGACCTGCTCAAGAGCGTGTCGCGATCGTTCTATTTATCGATCCGACTGCTGCCCGCGGGCTTACGCCAGCCTGTCGCCATCGCGTACCTGCTCGCTCGCGCGAGCGACACCATCGCCGACACATCCGAGCTGCCGGCCCGTGAACGCGCCACGATGCTGGAACTGTTCATGGGGCTGATTGAGGGCGCGCAACCGCCAGGCAGCGTCGAGGACATCTCGGCGTGGTTCGCGCCATTCCAGCGCAACGAAGACGAACACGCGCTCATGGTGGCGCTGCCGCAATGCTTCGCCTGGATGGCGCAGCTGGGCCCGCAGGACCTTGACGCCGTGCGCGAGGTGCTCGCCAGCATCACGCGCGGCCAGCAGCTGGACGTCGAGCGCTTTGGCGAGCCGGCCACCATCGCGTCGCTGCAATCGCCTGGCGAGCTCGACGAGTACACCTGGCTCGTCGCAGGCAGCGTCGGCGAATTCTGGACACGCATGTGCTTTCGCCACCTTCCGGATTTTTCAAACCTGCCTGAAGAACGGATGCTGGAACTCGCGAAGTCTTATGGCAAAGGCCTGCAGCTGGTGAACATCCTGCGCGACGTGGGAGAAGACCTTGCGGCGGGTCGCTGCTACCTGCCGGCGCACGAGCTGGCAGCCGCTGGCGTGGCGCCTGGCGACCGCATCATGAACGCGGCAGCGCTGCAGCCCGTGTGGCAGAAGTGGCTGCACCTTGCACAGCAGCGCCTGGACGACGGAATGCTCTACGCCAGCGCTGTGAAGCCCCGGCGCGTGCGAGCTGCCAGCGCCCTGCCCGCCCTGCTGGGCGCGCGGACCCTCGCCTTGCTGCGCGCGGACGGGCTGGCAGGCGCCATGGCACACCGCGTGAAGATGGACCGCACCCAGGTGCAGGGCTTGCTGCTGCGCCTGGCGCTGACGCTGGCAAGCCCTGCATCGCTGGCCGCGCAGTACCGGCGCATGGGACAGGGGCAATGAGCGCTTGCGGATGGGACAATCCGCCGACATGACACCGCAAGAGTACGTCCAGCAAAAGGCGGCCGCCTCAGGCAGCAGCTTCTACTACGCCTTCCTTTTTTTGCCGAAGCCGCGCCGCGCGGCCATCACCGCGTTCTATGCGTTCTGCCGCGAAGTCGATGACGTGGTGGATGAAGTGAGCGATCCGGGCGTCGCGCGCACCAAGCTCGCCTGGTGGCAGGCCGAAGTAGCCCGGGCCTACGCGGGCCAGCCGGAGCATCCCGTGATGCAGGCACTGATGCCCTGCGCACACGACTACAGCATCACCCAGGCCCAGCTGCAAGCCGTGATCGAAGGCTGCCAGATGGACCTGGAGCAGACGCGCTACCTCGACTTCATCGGCCTGGAGCGCTACTGCCATCTGGTCGCCGGCGTGGTGGGCGAAGTGTCCGCCTCGATCTTCGGCCAGACACAGCCACAGACCACCGCCTACGCCCACAAGCTTGGCCTGGCATTCCAGCTCACGAACATCATTCGCGATGTCGGCGAAGACGCCATGCGCGGGCGCATTTACCTGCCGCTGGACGAGATGCAGAAGTTCGACGTGAAAGCCCACGAGATCGTCAACCGCCTCTACTCTGACCGCTTCACCGCGCTGATGAAGTTCCAGGCCGATCGCGCACAGAAGCTCTACGACGAAGCACTCGCCCTGCTGCCCCACGAAGACCGCCGCAGCCAGAAGCCGGGCCTGATGATGGCCAGCATCTATCGCACGCTGCTCAGGGAAATCGAACAGGACGGCTTCCAGGTGCTGCACCAGCGCGTGAGCCTCACGCCGCTGCGCAAGTTCTGGCTGGCGTGGAAGGTGCAGGCGCTCGGCCGGCTCTGACCGCGCCTGCCCCGCCCTAGCGGAACAGGTCGGCCAGCTCGCCCAGATGGGCGAGCGTGACTTGCGGCTGCAGCTCGTGGGGCCAGAGGTGATCGGCGCGGTTCACCCAGCCCGCCTGCATGCCGGCGTTGAGCGCGCCCAGCACATCGAGCGTCGCGTCGTCGCCGATATGCAGCACATCTTCGGGCTGCACATCGATGGCACCTGCAGCCGCCAGGAAGATGCGCGGGTCCGGCTTGCCCACACCGAACTCGCGAGCACTGATCGACGCGCGAAAGAACCGGGCAAGCCCGACGCGCCCGACATCGGCGTTGCCATTCGAAATGCTCACCAGCGGGAACCGCTGCGCGAGATGCTCCAGCGCAGGCAACGCGTCGTCGAAAAGCGTCACGCGCTGCCGCTCGGCAAAGAACACCTCGAAGGCCTCTTCTGCGAGCAGCGGGTTTTCGCCGGCGCGGTACAGGGCCAGGCGAATCGACTCGCGGCGCACCGCGCTCAGGTCGTATCGCAGGTCGGGCCGGTTGGTCGACATGTAGTCGCGGATCTCACGCAGGGCCGAAGGGCTGGAGAAGAGCGTCGCCGCCATTGGCGTGTTGTGCACCATCCAGTCGTGCAGCACTCGCTCGGCGCGCTCGATCGTCGGCCAGATCGGCCACAAAGTGTCGTCAAGGTCGAGCGAAATGGCCTTGATCCGGGTCACGTCCAGCATGTCGGGGAGAATACCGCACATGGCGTCCTCCGATGGCTTCAACCCTGAACCCGAATTCACTCATGGCCGTGCTGCCCGCACGGCCATTCTTTACTGCAACCTCGGGACACCGGATGAGCCGACAGCGCCTGCCGTGCGCCGCTATCTTGCGCAGTTTCTGGGTGACAGGCGCGTGGTCGAAATTCCTCGCATCGTGTGGCTGCCGCTGCTCTACGGCGTGATCCTGCCGCTGCGTGCTGGCAAGTCAGCTGCCAAGTACGCCTCCATCTGGGAGCCTGAAGGCTCGCCGCTTCGCATCTGGACTGAAAAGCAGGCCAAGCTGCTGCAGGGCTGGCTCGCGGTGCGGGGCCATGACGCGCCGGTGCGGTTTGCGATGCGCTATGGCCAGCCGTCGATTGCGTCGCAGCTCGATGCGCTCAAGGCCGAGGGCGCCACGCGCATCCTCATCCTGCAGGCGTATCCGCAGTACGCAGGGTCAACCACGGCCAGCGTGATCGACGCGGTTTCGCAATGGACGCAAACCACGCGCAACGTGCCTGAGCTGCGCTTCGTCAACCGCTATCACGATGACCGCGGCTACTTGCAGGCGCTGGCGCAGCGCGTCGAGCGCCACTGGCAGGCCAATGGCACAGGCCACCTGCTCATGAGCTTTCACGGTGTGCCAGAGCGCACGCTGCACCTGGGCGACCCGTACCACTGCGAATGCCTCAAGACGGCGCGAATGCTGGCCGAGTGGCTGCGGCTGGAGCCCTCGCAATACACCGTGACGTTCCAGTCGCGCTTCGGCAAAGCCAAATGGCTGGAGCCCTACACCGAGCCAACGCTGCAGGCATTGGCGGCCAAAGGCGTCGATCGCGTGGATGTGATCTGCCCCGGCTTCACGAGCGACTGCCTGGAGACACTTGAAGAAATCGCCATGGAAGGCCGCGACGCGTTCCTCGCCGCAGGTGGCAAGACGTTCCACTACGTCTCGTGCCTGAACGATGACCCCGCGTGGATTGCGGCGCTCGGCGGCATTGCCGAAAAGCATATGGCTGGCTGGCCGACGAAAGTGCCGGCCGATACTGCCGCATTGGCTCGCTCGCGCGAGGCGGCGATGCTCAGGGGCGCTGCGCGCTAGTCGTTCTGCCAGGCTTGAGCCTGACCCCAACTCACCAGTTCACTGGTCAGCCGGCCGCGCATGCCGGTCAATGAACGACATGACCAGATCGAGTTGCGCGGGAACATTGAGCGCAGGCGCATGCCCGCACCCTTCGATCTCCACGACACGCACCAGGCCTTGAAGACCTGGGCCGCGCGCCATCATTTCGTCGGTCGTCTCGCGCAGCACCAGGTCTGATTCAGCGCCGCGCAGGCACAGCACCGGCACGCGCACCTGGTCGTAGTGGTTCCAGATCAGGTAGTCGTCGGCGTGATCGGTCAACTGCCGCACCATCTGCGGGTCGTAGTGCGGCGTGATGCGCCCGTCCGGCAAGCGCCGCGCCGATGTTTCGCTCAGGCGCCTCCACTGCGCATCGCTCAGCCAGCCGAAGGGCTTGTACACCTGCCGCAGGAATGCTTCGAGCTGCGCCATGGTCTCGAACGCCGGCGGGTTGCCTGCATAGGCGCGAATGCGCGCCAGCGCGGGCTCGGCCAGCTGTGGCGCGTTGTCGTTCAACACCAGGCTTTTGATCCGCGTCTTCATCGCCGGCTCGTACAGGCCAGCGGCGCACACAGTGCCAATTGCACCGCCCATGGATGTGCCGACCCAATGCGCCTGGCCAATGCCCAGCTGGTCGAACAGCGCTGCGGCCAGCTTTGCATAGAAGGCCAGCGTGTATTCGTTGGCCGGGTCGGGGCTCCATTGCGAGAGCCCGCGGCCCAGCGTGTCGGGGCAGATCACGCGATAGCGCGACGAAAGGTGCTGCGCCAGCTCGTCCATGTCACGGCCCGTGCGCGCAAGGCCGTGCCACGCAATCACGACGTCCTCGTGCTGCGCGCCCCACTCCATGAAGTGGATTTCGCGGCCGGCGCAGGTCGCATAGCGGGACGAGGGTTGCGTCACTTTCAGCCTTTCATTTCAGCAGCTTGCCGGTGCTGCCGATCACCGTCACTTCCACGTAGTGCGAACCGATGCGGTTGTCGGGCGAAAAATTCACCGCAATGCCGCCGAGATCGAACTGGCCCATATTCTCCAGCGCCTTCAACACCTTCGCGCGCGTCGGGTTCGGCCCCGCGCGGCGCAGCCCTTCCACCAACACCTTCGCGCCGAGGAATTCCTCGAAGCTGGTGTAGTTGATGTCTTCCTTGGGTGCATGCTTCTTCAGCAGTTCCTGGTATTCGCGGATGACTGGCAGGTTCGCCATGTACGGATAGGGCACGACCTGGCTGATGCCCAGTCCGTGTGCGTTTTTCAGGCCGGCGAGCTTGACCAGCTCGCTCGGGTCCACCACCGAGATGTTCAGCAATTGCGCCCCGCCGCCTGACTCCCGGTATTGTTTGACGAAAGCCGCTGTCGACTTGTTGACGGAGATCATGATGATCGCCTGCGGATCGGCCGCCTTGATCTTCGCAACGGCCTGCGCCACCTTGTCGGTGTTGCGCTCGTAGCCGGCAGTGGCGGCCAGCTTCAGCTCGCGCCTGGTCATCGCCTTTTCGACACCAGCGAGCCCCGCCTTGCCGAAGCCGTCGTCCTGGTACATCACGGCGATGCGTTTCATGCCCAGCGTGGTGAGCTGCTGCACCATGTGCTCGGCCTCGTCGGCATAGCCCGCGCGCACATGGAAAATCCATTGGTTGAAGGGGTTGCGCAGAGGCTCACCGCCTGTGTAGGGCGCCACAAGCGCGGCGCCGCCCTCCTCGAGAATTCCGTCAGTCAGCAGCTTGCCGACGTTCGCCGTGCCGGCAAAGCCGAACAGCGCCACAACCTCCGGCCGGGCCAGCATCTCCTTCGTGAGGCGCACGGTCTCATCAACCTTGTACGCATCGTCGGACACGATGACCTTGATCTTCTGGCCGTTGATGCCGCCCTTGGCGTTGATGTGGTCGAAGTACAGCTTGCCACCCAGCACCATCTGCGCCCCGGTGGAAGCGAGCACGCCCGACAGGGGCGCGACTTGCGCGATGGTGATGTCACCCGCCAGCGCAATGTGGCCCGACACGGCGAGGGCTAGCCCCGCCAGGGCCCTGCGGCCCAGCGATAGTCCTGAATTCACGGTTTGTCTCCTACTGCTTGAAAAGAGTCATCCCTGATGTCGCCGGGCTTTGCCGCAGGGAGCGTGCGCCCCCTGCGAGCCTCTGGTCGACTAGTTCGGAATTGCCAGCGAGGTGCCGGTGAATCCGATCTGGTTGCCCGCGGCGGGCGCGGCGCTGATGGCCGGCACGTTGGTGGCCGTGATCGCCGGCGCCGGGCTCACACCACCGCGCGGTGTTGTGCGCACCACCTGGCTCGGCGGCAGCGCCGTGCCGTTCTTCAGGAAGGCGTACATCGCGTCCATCGACTGGTTGAAGTACGGGTGCAGCGGCACGAAGCGCGTGTCCCAGCCCGACAGCGGGATGAACGTGTCGAAGTGCTGCGCATTCGTGACCTCGACGTAGCGCACCTTGGAGCCCGCGCCTTCCAGCAACTTGTTGAACGCCACGTAGGCGCGCGAGTTGTTGTTGACCGGCACGAGCGCATCGCTGCGGCCCGCCACGATGATCGTCGGCTTGCCGTGCAGGTCGCCATTGATGCGCACTTCATTGATGCCTGCGCGCACTGCGGCGCTTTGGGCTGCGGTGGGATAGCTGCCGGCCGTCAATGCGGCACCCGTCACCGTATCGACGCCCGTCACGAGCGCGCGCTGGCACAGCGCCGTGTCCAGGCCGAAGTCTGCAACGCCCGTGGAAGGCGACACGGCGAACTGCCAGGCCTTTGCACCGCCGAACGAGTCGTTGTAGACCGGTGTGGCGGGCGAGCCATTGGCCGTTCCGTTGCCAACAGCAAAGCCCGTCGCCTTCGTCACCGGATTCACGGCGATGACCGAGCCTGTGGCGTCGACCTGCGCGAAGCTGGTGTTGCAGACGTTGTCGAGCACCGGGAAGCGGCCGTACATCACCGGGTACATCGCCGACAGAATCGCCGCGTTGCCCAGGCCGTAGTGTGCGTTGTGCATCTGGTCGTTGTCTGTCGTCCAGCCGAAGGCGCGCAGCTTGGCCAGCGCGTCGAGCGAACGGGCTGCGGTGTCGGCGCCGGTGACCAGGCCCTTCGCAGCGAGGCTGTCGCAGCGTGCCGTGGCGCGCGCCGTCATGCCAGCGATACCCATGTAGTTGAAGAACGTCGCTTCTGCCAGTGCAGCAGGCGCAGCCAGTGCAGCGCACGGCTGGTAGAGGTTGCCGTACGTGACGAAGTCGGCCAGCTGTTTGCCGTAACCCGCAACGGGCGTGCCGCCCACCGTGATGCCGTAGCCAAACGTCGATGGCATTTCCGCCACCGGCTCCGATGCAACGATACCGTCGATCAGCCCCGTGGAATCAAGCTCGCCGGCACGCAGCACCGCCGCGCCGCCGTTGGAGGCGGAGCCTGCGATCACGATGGTGTTGTCGGCGCGGAACTTCACCGGCTCGGAGGCCGTGCCGTAGCGGTCGTTGAGCACGTAGAGTGCATAGCGCGCGGCCACCAGCGTGTCGCTGCCCCAGTCCTTTTCAGGATTGAGTTGCGAATGCACTTGCTTGAGCGCGAGGCGGTTGGGGAACAGCGCGTTGTAGGTCGCACGCGCTGCATCGGTGATGTTGGCTGCAAAGTGGCTCAGTGCGCCGGCAGCCGTGCGTGTGGCACGTGTGCCGTCCACCTTGTTCACCGTGTCGTCGGTCATGTCGTACAGGCCCATGCCTTTGCCCGCATCCGTCAACGCAACGGCACAACCGTGCTTCAAGCCCCACTCGCCTGCCGTGCCAATCGCGCCATACACGCCGCGCGAACCGGACGACGGGCCAACCACCACGCACGGGTTGGCAACGTCGAAGCTGTCGGGCACTTGCACGGCCATCACCACGCGCTTGCGGCCCGTGCCGTCATCGAGCGACGCCAGGTACTCGCGGCCGGGAATCAGCCCTTCGCCTGACGTGACCGTGCCTGAGGCCGTGACGTTCGGGCCGTACAGCGAGCCATAGCCACCACCAGCGCTCGGGTCGAGAATGCCGCGGTAATTGGAATACAACGCATTGCGGCGCAGTTCAGCCGCTGTGGGATTGAGCGAGTCCGCGTAGGCGGGCGCGGCTGCGGCGCCCAAGCCGCTCTTGCCGATGCCGCCCGTGAGCAAGTCCTGCGTCGCGGCGGTGGAGCCAGGCGTCGTCGCCGCCACCGATGTGGCTGCATACACGGTGACCGAGTGCTGCGTGACGCCATCGGGAATCACATTGGTGGCCACACCGGAGCCACCACCACCGCCGCCGCCACCACCACAACCGGCGAGCGCAATTGCGCCCATTGCCGACACCGTGGCCAGGCGCGAGGCCTTGGCCAGTTTCAGAGTCTTCCTGTTCATCGTCGTTGTCTCCTGCGTTGAAATGAAAAGCACGGTCAGCGGTTGACCTGTGCGGCGCGCAAGCGCCCCACGATCCCGGTGGGAAAGTAATAAACTGACAGCACGAACAGCAGACCCAGCCACAGCAGCCAGCGGTCCGGCGACAGGAGCGCCGCGAGCCACGGCAGGCCCGATGCCGCGTCGCTGCCGAGCTTGAGCAGGTCTTGCAAGTAACTTTGGGCGACGACAAAAATGCCGGAGCCCAGCGCCGCGCCGTAAATCGTTCCCATGCCGCCGATCACCACGATCAGCAACACGTCGAGCATGATTTCGAACGACAGCGACGTGTCGGGGCCGTTGTAGCGAAGCCAGATCGCGAGCATGGCGCCCGCCAGCGTGGCAAACAGTGCCGACAACACGCTGGCCGTCGTGCGATAGACCACCACGCGGTAGCCGACGGCCTCCGCCCGGAATTCGTTCTCGCGGATCGCCTGCAGCACACGCCCGAACGGCGAGTTCACGATGCGCAGCATGGCGAGCAGCAACACGATGGTTGTGAAGAACAGCAGGTAGTAGCAAACGAGCCGTCCGTCGAAGCCATCCATGAGCTGGAATCCTGGCGACAGCACTTCGGGCATCTTGAACGTCAGGCCATCTTCACCGCCGGTGATGTCCGACAGTTGCGAAGCGAGCGTCTGGAAGGCCGCCGCCACGGCCAGGGTGATCATCGAGAAGAAGATCGCCTTCACCCGCAGCGAGAACAAGCCTATTGCCGCGGCGAGCACGAACGACAGCGCGAGCGCAACCATGATGCCGACCGCAATCGACGACCAGCCCGGGCCTATGCGCGTCGAGGCAATCGCAACACCATAAGCACCAATGCCGTAGAACATGGTGTGCGCAAAACTCACGATGCCCGTGTAGCCGAGCAGCAAGTCAAAGCTGGCGACCAGCACGATGAAGATCAGGATCTTGGCGGCCACATTGAGCGCCTTGACGCCGGGCACCAGCACCGGCACGAACGCCAGGGCAATCAGCATGGCAACGAGCAGAACGGCGAGCACGCGGCTGCGCGGCAAGTCGGCGGAGAGAAGTCGTGTGAGCATGGCTTTCCTCCCCTTACTTCGACAGCGCGTAAACGCCTTGCGGGCGCCACAGCAGGATGGCCATCATCAGCGCGATGTTCGAGAACAGCGCTGCCTTGGGCACGAGAAAGCCGGTGTAGTTCGCCATCAGGCCCACCAGCAGCGCACCGACAAGCGCACCCGTGGTGGAGCCCAGCCCGCCAATGATCAGCACGATGAAGATCAGCACATTGACCTGCGCGCCCATCTGCGGAATCACGTTCTGCTGGTACAGCCCCCACATCACGCCGCCCAGGCCCGCCAGTGCGCTGCCCACAACAAACACGCCAACGAACAGCACGCGGATGCGATAGCCGAGCGACTCGACCATCTCGCGGTCTTGCACGCCGGCGCGAATGAGCAGGCCGATCTTCGTGCGCGTGAGCGTCCAGAGCAGCACACCAAAGACCAGCGAGCCGACGACCACAGCGATGAGGCGGTATTTCTCGATGCCTGCGTCGCCAAAGAGGATCGTGCCGCGCATGCCTTCGGGCAGCGGCAGCGCGATCTGCAATGGCCCCCAGATCACCTTGATCAGCTCTTCGCCGATGATCATGCCGCCCATGGTGATGAGGATCTGCTTGAGGTGGTTGCCATAGACGGGGCGCACGATGAACCGCTCGAAGGCCAGGCCCACCGCTGCAGCCACGAGCATGGCAATCACCATCGCCGGCAGCACAGCCATCATGTTGACCAGCAGGCTCTGCGACGAGGTGTAGTCGCCCATCGCACCGAGCACGCTGGTGGCGACAAACGCGCCGAGGGCGATGAACACGCCGTGGCCGAAATTGAGCACATCCATCAGGCCGAACACGAGCGTCAGGCCCGAGGCGATGATGAAAATGATCATTCCCATTGCCAGGCCCGCCACCGTGAGCGTCACCCACGTGGAGCCGGAGCCGATGAAAGGGAACACCAGCAGTGCGAGTGCCGGCACCAGTGCGAGCGGCTTCCAGTCGAAATCAAACTTGTTCATACAACTACCCCCACGCTTGGCACTTCGTTTCCTGCGCTGCCCCCCGAGGGGGCCTTGGCGGCTTCGGGCGGCCGTGCGGCGCTCATATGGCCAACCCCAGCAGCGAATGTTGGAGCGCTTCATCGTCGGCCAGCGCGCGCATCGAACCTGCATGGACGACCACCCCGTTGTCCATCACGACGACGGTGTCGCCCAGCCGCTTGGCAAAGTTGATGTTCTGCTCGACCAGCAGGATCGTCACGCCGCTTCCTTTCAGCTGCGCGAACGCGTCGATCATGTTGTTGATGATGGCGGGCGCGAGGCCCTTGCTCGGCTCGTCGATGATCAGCAGCTCACGCGGCTCCACGATGGCGCGCGCCACGGCCAGCATCTGCTTCTGGCCGCCCGACAACTTGCCCGCCGGGTGCGACCAGAACTTTTCCACGGCGGGAAACAGCTCGAAGATCCACTGCAGCCGCGCCTCGTCGATCTGCGACACATTGCGTGCAGACCGCGCAGCCAGCAGCATGTTCTCGCGGACAGTGAGGTCCGAGAAAATGCCCATGTTCTCCGGCACATACGCCACCTTGAGTGCGGCGATAGCAGGCGTGGGCATCTGCGTGATGTCCTGGCCATTGAAGGTGATGCGGCCTTGCGAGGCGCGCCACAGGCCCATGATGGTTCGCAGTGTCGTGGTCTTGCCCGCGCCGTTGCGCCCGAGCAGCATGGTGAGCTGGCCGCGTGGCACTGCGAGGTCCACGCCGTGCAGGATGTGATAGGCGCCGATGTGCGTGTGCACGCCTTCAAGCGCAAGCAGGTTGGCCGTCATGGCAAGTCTCCCTGGCGCTCGATTTCCGGCGGCAACGCGCCGCGCGTGGGTGCAGGTGTCGGCGGGATGGCCGGCACGCCCAGGTAAGCCTCCTGGACGATGGGCGACGCGATCACTTCTGCCGGCTCGCCATCGGCCACGAGCGAGCCGTTGTGCAGCACGATGATGCGGTCTGCCAGTTCGCGCACGACGTCCATCTTGTGCTCCACGAGCAGGATCGTCTTGCTGGGGTCTTCCTTGAGTTTGCGGATCAGGTTGAGGATGACGGGCGCTTCCACGGCATTCATGCCTGCCGTGGGCTCGTCAAACATGAACACCTGCGATTCGAGCGCCATCAGCAAGGCCACCTCGAGCTTGCGCTGGTCGCCGTGTGGCAGGCTCATGACGGGCTCGCCCGCCTTGTCGGCCATGCTCACCGCATTCAGGATTTCATCGGCACGCTGCGTGAGCGCCTTGTGGTCGCTCCAGATGCTCCACAGGTTGTAGCCGTGGCGGTGTGCGCCTTCGCGCGTCGCCTGCACGGCCAGCCGCACGTTCTCGAGCACCGTCAATCGGGGAAACAGGTTGGTGAGCTGGAACGCGCGGCCAAGCCCGGCGCGCGTGCGCTGCGATGCAGACAGGCCGGACAAGTCCCTCCCATTGAGCGTGACTTGCCCGGACGTCGCCTTGAGCTGCCCGGAGATGAGGTTGAAGTAAGTGGTCTTGCCCGCGCCATTGGGGCCCACGATGGCAGTCAGCGTGCCTGGCTGGAAAGCACAGGTCACCGCATTGACTGCCACGTGGCCACCAAAGCGCACGGTCAGGTCCTGGGTCGCGAGCAGGCTCATGGTTCTTTCGTTACTGCGCAGGGACAGTGGCTATGGACATGTCCCAATGATGTAGTAGTTCGTGCCGGTCATCTTCAGCGTCGTGGTCGTGAAGGTGTTCCACAGGCCCATGTTCTGGTTGGAGCCATTGGCCAGCGCGTAGCCGCCCGACTGGTGCGCGCGCCCTGCTGTCGTGTGCGCATAGTTGCTCGCCGTGTAGCAGGTGGCGGGCGGTGGCGCGGTACCTGTGGTCGTTCCGGTGGCGCCTGCTGAGGTAGCGCCCTGGGTGCCGGCGCTATCGACGCCTGCCACGGTCCACGTGTACGTGGTGGCTGCGGCAAGGCCCGTGTCGGTGTAGGTCGTTGCGGTGACGCCGGTTGCGTTCACCTTGTTGCCGTTGCGGAACACGTTGTAGCTTGCCGCGCCGGAAACAGCGCCCCACGTGATGGCCATCGTGCTCGTTGTCGCACCGGAAGTTGCCACGGCCGTGGGCGCGGGCAGCGAACCCGAGCCGCCGCCGCCGCCGCCCGAGCCGGCGCCTGACGACACCTTGTCCACCATCGCCTTGATCGCCGCCATCTGCGTGCCGGCCTTCTGCGCGAAGTTGGTGCCATACCAGCCGATCCAGTCCCAGCACGCATTCGGGTTCGCGAGCGAGCCGCTGGCCGCTGTCGAACGGCTCGTGTTGTCCACCTTCGTTTGCGGGAACAGCACGATGATGTTGTTCGTGTCGGCCCAGCGCGTGTAGCCGGTGTTCTTCACGAACTGTGTATTGATCTTGTCGGTGCTTTGCTGGCAGCCATGCAATGCCACGTGCAGCTTGCACTGCGCGCCGCTGGAGCAGCTCGAAGGCACATAGATCCAGCCTGACGATGCCATGCCCGGATTGCTCGTGAAGGCCGTCTGGTCGAACTCGATGTAGTTGGCGGCAGCAGGCGCGTTGTTGCGCGCGTTGAGCGTGCCGTAGAACTTAGAGAGTGCTTCCTTGGCACCGTCGTAGCTGCAGTTGCTGATGTAGGGCGAGGCAGCGGTGCCGCAAGCGTTGTTGCCCGTCGAATCAAAGTCCGTAGGGAAGACATGCGCCGTGCTCGCACGCTGCACGTAAGTGAGGTTCGCAGCCGGCACGCCGTTGTTCGTGTACTGCGTCTTCAGCCCGGCCATCGGGTTAGGGCCGACCGTGGTGTCGCTGGACCCCACGAACATGAAGATCTTCTGCGTCGCGATGTTCGACTTGTTGTCGATCGCGCCGCTCGTGCTCCAGTTGTTGATGTCCGTCTGCATCGTGGACAGCATCGCGCTGCTGATCGTCGCGTTGTACATGCAGGCGGTGTAGTTGCTGTGGCCGGCGCACATGTACGGCCCCGCAGCAAAAATGCCGACGCCGCGGAACGTTGCCGAATAGGCAATGCCCAGCTGGTTCGCCATGAACCCGCCCGAGGACAGGCCCGACACCGAGGTCTGGGACGTATCCACGTTGAGGGCGGGCAGCGGCACGGCTGCGTGTGTCACGCAAGCCAGCGCCGTCACTGCAGCGGCGGCCAGCATCCTGATTGATCGAAAAAACATCGAGCGTCTCCTGTTAGCGGTTGGAATCGAAGCGAACTGCAACCTGCGCCCGATGTGTCCCGGGCTCGCTCATCTGCACATGCGCCAGGCGCATGCCACAACACGTGCGCGTCAGCGCTTGTTCCTGACCGGCACGTTCATCTCGGCAGGCTTGATTTCCTTGACGAGATGCAGGTCGGCCATGGCACCGGGCCGCGCACCGGGCGCGACGCGGAAGTGATACATCGACTGCATGGCCTGATGGTCTTCGCGGCGGAACGTCATCATTCCCTTGGGCGTGTCGAAGCTCATGCCTTCCATGGTGGAAATCAGCTTTTCAGTGGCCGTGTCGCCGTTGGTCTTCTTCAGCGCAGCCACCACCGCCATCGCAGCGGAGAAGCCGCCTGCGGTAAAGAAGTCCGGCGGGCTCTTGTAGCGGATGTAGTGGTTGGTCACCAGCCACAGGTTGGCCTGGTTCTTCGAGAAGCCGAAGTAGTAGTACGCCGCGCCTTCCATGCCGGGGAAGTTGTTGAACGGCACCATCGCGGGCAGGATGTTGCCGCCCGTGGCCACTTCAATGTTGAAGCGCTTTTTCAGGTCCATGTCGGCGAGCTTGGCGAACGGCGGCGTGGCGCCGGCCCAGATCACGAAGATCACCTTGCGGCCCGGCTGGTCCTTCAGCCGGTCGACGATGCGCTGGAAGCCCGCGGTGAAGTCGGTCGTGTTCTGCGGCAGGTATTCCTCGTGGACGATCTTGGCTTTGGTGATCGCCTCCTTGAAGGCCTTCACGCCATCGCGGCCGAACGCATAGTCCTGCGCGAGCGTGGCAACGGCGGTGCCGGGCTGGTCCACCGTCACCGCGTTGGAGATGGCATCCTGCGAGCTGCTGCGGCCTGTGCGGAAGATGTAGCGGTTCCACTTCTCGCCGGTGATCGAGTCGGCGACCGCCGGCTCGACGAGCAACAGCTTCTTGTATTCCTCGGCGACGGGCAGCATCGCGAGTGCGACGCCCGATGACGTGGGGCCAATGGCCAGGTCCACCTTGTCATCCGCATACGAGGCAGCGAGGAGCGACTTGCCCAGGTCAGGCTTGCCCTGGTCGTCTTTTTCGATGAGCACGATCTTGCGACCGTTGACCGTCATCGTGCCGCCGGTGGCGAACTCGAAACCCATCTGCAGGCCCGTCTGGGTCTGCTTGCCGTAGGCCTCGAGCGGGCCGGTGCGGCTGTAGATGTGGGCGATCTTGATGTCCTTCGACTGCGCGAAGGCGGCGGGTGCCGTGAGGGCTGATAGCGCGAGCGCGGCCAGCGCAACCCAGTTGCGACGGTGCATGGTCTTGTCTCCTTGTAATAACTTCCTGGCGAACCGGGGCATGCAATGCACGCCTCATGCCAGTGCATAAGCCATTGATTTGAAACAGGATTCCCCACGACTGTGCGCCGCGTGACTGGGAAACAGACAGTCAAACTGTCTGAAAACCAGACAATGCCTGCAATTCAGGCAGCCGTTTCGAGCCGCTCGTAGAGCTTGGCGCGCGAGATGCCAAGCAGTTTGGCGGCCGCCAGCTTGTTGCCGTTGGTGGCGGCCATGGCGGCTTCGATGGCGTGGCGCTCGAGTTCGGCAACCTGCTCGGCCAGGGGCCTCAGCACCGATCCATCGGCGCGCGCTGGGGCAGCGGCGGCCGGCAATGCAATCTGCTTGACGCCCGATTCGCGCAGCACGGCTTGCAAGTCCGCCACCTCGATACGCTGCGTGTCGCTTCGCATCGCAGCTTGTTCGAGCACATTGCGCAGCTCGCGGATGTTGCCGCGCCACGCTTGCGCCGCCAGCATCGCGATGGCTTCTGCACTCAGCTCGAGCAAGCCAGTTGAGTTGCGCGTTGCGATGTCTTCGGCCAGCACTTCCACGAGCGCCGGGATGTCGTCGCGCCGCTCGCGCAGCGGCGGCACGCGCACAGGCAACACGTTCAGGCGGTAATACAGGTCTTCGCGAAACTTTCCTTCGCGCACGAGCTGGCCAAGATCGCGTGAGGTGGCCGCGATCACGCGCGCATTGAACGGGATGACTTTGTTCGAGCCGAGCGGCTCGATCTCGCCTTCCTGCAGCGCGCGCAGCAGCTTGGGCTGCAGCGCCTGCGGCATGTCGCCGATTTCGTCGAGGAACAGCGTGCCGCCATCGGCCAGCTTGAACTTGCCTTCGCGCCCCTTGCGGTCGGCGCCCGTGAAAGCGCCGGGAGCAAAGCCGAAAAACTCGGCCTCCAGCAGCGTATCCGGCACGGCCGCGATATTCACGCTCACCATCGGCCCATTGGCACGCGACGAAGCCGCGTGGATCGCCTGCGCCAGCAGCTCCTTGCCCGTTCCCGTCTCGCCGAGCAGCAGCACGGGGCTGGACGACATCGCGGCGCGGCGCGCCTGGCGCTTGACCTCTACCGCCGGCGCGCTGCTGCCCACGAAGCTCGCGAGCGTGTATTTGGTGCGGCGCTGGCTCGCGAGTTCGCGCCGCGCATCTTCAAGGTCGCGCTGGAGCGCAGCGAACTTCTGGATGAACGGCTGCAGCGTGGTTTCCGGATGATCGAACAACACGATGCCGAGCGCGCCGATCACCTGCCCTGTCTCGTCGCGCAGCGGTATGCGGCTGACCACGAATGTGCCGGCGCGGTTGGAGAGCAGGTCGATCAGGATGGGCTTGCCGGTGCGGATCACGCGGTCCATCTGTGTGTTTTGCACCACCTCCGAGACGGGATGGCCGACAAAGTCTTCGACTCTGTCGAAGCCCAGCGCGGGCAGGAATCGCTTGTATTGGTCGTTGATCCACACGACGCGCGCGTGGCGATCCACCAACATCATTCCTTCGCTGGCATTGGCGAACAGGTCGAACATCGACTGGGCGGCCAGCTCAAGGATGCGTTGCCCGTCCAGCGGCAGCGGATCAACAGGATTCATGGAGCCGATGTTAGCGACCCACCCGGCATGTGCCGCGATGGAAAACGCCTATGTCAACGTATGTGGTGAGCGCAACAGAGACTTTGGCCTAGGGTGGCAGCGGTACGCCCACGTTTAGTCTGCGTGACTGACCTGCCTCTCAGTCCAAGGAGTGTTTTTATGGGTGTCGCGAGTTTTCAGCAGTTGAGCGACGAGTTCTGTGATGCAGCCGGCGTCGAACGCCAGCACCTCGTGCAAGACGGCGCAGGCGCAATGACCTTCTCAACCGACATCCTCGACGTCGCCGTCAACGTGACGCACATGCAGGCAACTCATCCTGACCATGCTTTTCTGCTCGTTGACTTCGGGCCTGCGCCTGAGCAGGACGAAGCGCTGGCACTGCGAACACTCCTGCTGATCAATTTCACTTTTCTCGGACACGAGACCGCGACCGCATTCAGCATTCACCCGGTCTATGGCAACGTCACGCTGCAGGCGACCTACCCTTTGCACAAGTGCAGCGGCGCGCACTTGCTGAAGTCGATCCGCATCCTGGCAGACAGCGCGCTGCAGTGGCGCCAGACGCACTTCCTGCCAGAAGGCACTGAGTCTTTCGACAAACAAGCCGCCGAAATCGACCTGGGCCTGCGGGCCTGAGGCGGCAACATCCCATGGAAACGACGACCACCTTCCACATGCCGCGCGCCGGCACTGTGGGCACCACCGCGCCGCGCAGGGTACCCGAGCGGGAGCAGCGACCGCCGCTCGTGATCAGCACAGGTCCGACCAAACCCGCGATTGTTGACCAAACGATGAACCTGCCGCTGCGGCCCGCGTTCGCGCTTTCATCGTCGGTCGGGGCTGGCCAGGTAGAGCAAAGTCACCCGCTGTCCGAGGTGCCGATCGACATTGGGCCTGCCGCGCAGCAGCCTGGCGAGCCAGCAGGACCCTGGCAAAGCATCCGCAATGTATGCCTGTTAGGCACAGGCGTCGTGCTCAAGACGGTGGGCGGCGTGTATGCATCGCGCCAGATTGCAGGCGTTTGCGGCAACGGGCTCATGAAATTGCACCTCGCATTTCTGCCGGAAGACGACCCGATCAAGGAGACGATTTACAGCACGCTCGTCATCGCAACCTACGCTGTGGCGATCACCGTTGTCTGCGCCAAGTTCATCAGCCCCATGACCTCTGCCATGCTGACTTACCTCGGCAAGGACGATCTGGGCCGCGATGAAATCGTGCGGCGCGGTGGCTCCATGCACCAGCCGCTCGTCCTGGCCATCTCGCTGATGCCGGCGATGGCCAACATTGGCCGTGCAGTGCTCAACGGGCTGGACCAACCCGAGGGAGCAGCGCGCAACCTGGTCGTCATGGCCTGCTTCACGGGAGCAGTCCGCACCATCATCTTCGGCGTGCTGCGCGGCATCTTCGAGCGGCCAGGCGCGCGGCTCATGCCATCGAGAACCATCGTCGATGCGCAGGGCACCCCGGTGCCTGCCGACGAAGTCTCGCGCCTGAACAAGCGGCGTGTTCGGTACCAGTTGCCGTTGACGCTCGCGGCGAACACATGGGTGGTTTCCAGCATCCTGCTGGTGCCGTTCGGCGATGATCCGCTCTCGGAGATGGCAGGCGTCAAAGGCGGCTACGTCAGCGTGTGGATCGGGCTGTACGAGGCCATCGTGGCGTTCGGCGATATCGCTGCAACTGCAGCGGCAGCCCATCACGAAGGCTGGTCGATGCAGCTGGGCCGGCAAGAGCTGGCCCCGGGCGAGCCGCAAGCGGCGGACGCAATGGCTGAAGCCGCAGCGGCTGCAGCCCAGATTCCTGCAGGTCTCAAAGCGAAGGCTGAGGACGTCGTCAAGTCAGTCGAGCTCGATGAATGGCGGTCAAAGCTGAAATCGATGCTCAGGCGCCCTACTCCCGACATCTACATGATCGTGACGGGGCTGCGCAACTTCATCAATCTGCACCTGAACCTCACGCTCGACCCTCATGTGGTGGGGGCGCTCGACCCAGGGCGCATTCCGTTCCTCACGATCGGCCTGCACGCATCCATCCTCGCCTGGGTGGAGGTCTCGCCGGTGCTTCTGGAAGGCGGCATTGCCGCCATAGCAAGCGAAGGCCGTGGTGACCGCGAGATGTTCGACAAGCTGCACCACCTGTTCAAGCTGCAGGACCTGCTGCACGTGCAGATGCATCAGGCGCCGCATCCGGACGCCGGCATTGCCATCATCCGCCGCGAGCTCAACCCCGCCATGCTCGGCATCATCGAAGGCAACCCCACATTCGACGATGTGCGCGAGCACCTGGCTGCGCTCAAACGCTCTGGGCAGCCGCGCCGGGCCGCGGCCGACCCCGTGACGGACTTTGTGCTCTATGAGCCCACGTACCCGACGACGGCGATGAAAAAAGAGTTTGGGCACGTCACTTCGAGCGAGCCATTCTTGCCGGACTCGCACATCACCAGCCACATCGGGCAATACATCGGCGAGCTCGTCAATGACAACGCTGTGCCGCCTCCCCCACCCGAGGGCGCCTGACACGCCAGCCGCGGCAGGCCCCGCGCGATCCTAGGCCTTGATCATCCCCCGGTTGGCCCGCGCCCTCATCACGCGCGGCACGATCAGCACGGCCAGCACGACGATCAGTAGCGCGAGCGACATGGGCCGCTGCAGGAACACCAGGAAGCTGCCTTCGCCGATGGACACTGCATTGCGCATCTGCGCTTCGGCAAGCGGCCCGAGGATCATGCCGACCACCACGGGCGCGGTCGGAAAGTCGAACCGGCGCATGAGCACACCCAGCAAGCCGATGCCATACAGCAGCACCAGGTCGAACGCGCTCTGGCGCATGCCATAGGCACCCACCGTTGCGAAGATCAGGATGCCTGCGTAGAGCTGCGGCTTGGGAATCTTCAAGAGCTTCACCCACAGCTTGACCAGCGGCAGGTTCAGGATCAGCAGCATCACGTTGCCAATGTAGAGCGACGCAATCAGCGCCCACACGAGCGCAGCCGATGTCGTGAACAGCTGCGGGCCGGGCTGGATGCCGTAGTTCTGGAATGCGCCCAGCAAAATCGCCGTGGTGTTCGACGTCGGGATGCCGAGTGTGAGCAGCGGGATGAGCGCTGCCGTGACCGTGGCGTTGTTCGACGCTTCCGGTCCGGCCACGCCTTCGATCGCGCCCGTGGTGCCGAACTCGTCCTTGTTCTTGCCCTTGGCCAGCTTCTTTTCCATGGCGTAGCTGAGGAAGGTCGGGATCTCGGTGCCGCCTGCAGGTATGCAGCCAAACGGCGTGCCAATGGCCGTGCCACGCAGCCACGCCGGGATCGAGCGCTTCCACTCGTCCTTGGTCATGTACACCTTGCTCAGCGCGTTCTGCTGCTCGACCACACGCCCTTCGTACATGCCGGCGTACAGCACTTCGGCGACGGCAAACAGGCCCACCGCGACGAGCACGATCTCGATGCCGTCCATCAGCTCGCCAATGCCGAACGTGTAGCGCGCCTGGCCCGAGATCTGGTCGAGGCCGATGCAGCCCACGGCCAGGCCAATCAGCAGCGCAGTCATGCCACGCAACGCGCTCTTGCCAAGCACTGCACTCACCGTGGTAAAGGCCAGCACCATCAGCATGAAATATTCGGGCGGCCCGAGCTTGACGGCGAAGTCAGCCACTACAGGCGCGAACAGCGTGACGATCACGGTCGCGATCGTGCCCGCGACGAACGAGCCGATGGCGGCAGTGGCCAGCGCCGCGCCCGCGCGCCCGCTCTTTGCCATCTTGTTGCCCTCCATCGCCGTGACCATCGACGCAGTCTCCCCTGGCGTGTTCAGCAGGATCGACGTGGTGGAGCCGCCGTACATCGCGCCGTAGTAGATGCCTGCGAAGAAGATCATCGATGCCGTGATCTCGACCTTGGCCGTGATGGGCAGCAGCATGGCCACCGCTACCGCTGGCCCGATGCCTGGCAGCACGCCAACGGCCGTGCCGAGCACGCAGCCGACAAATGCCCACATCAGGTTGGCGGGCGTGATCGCAAGGGCAAAGCCCTGCATCAAAGCGTTGAGGACGTCCATGTCAGATCCATCCCGTCTGTGTGAGGCCCGGCAGGTTGATCGCCAGGAACTTGGTGAACATCCAGTACACCGGCGCCGAGATCAGCAAGCCGGTGATGAGATCGGCGACGAGCGCACGTGGCCGGGCTGCCGGCAGGCCCGAGGCCCGCTTGAGCCCCTGCACCGCCAGCATGTAGCACAGCGTGCAGCTGAGGATGAAGCCGATGGTGGCGATGAGCGCCGCGTTGAGCAACAGCCCCGCCGACACCCACACCAGCGCGGGCCAATACGCCGCCTGCGCGCCAGACGGTTCCTCCAGCTCGCGAAAACCGCCGGTGAGCGATTCGCGCACGATCAACACGCCGCACAGCGTGAGGCCCGCCGCAGCAAGCCACGGCAAGAAGTTGGGGCCAATGCCGCCGTAGCCCGCCGCCGAAGGAATCTTGATCGCGCCTGCGGCCAGCGCGAGGCCGATCACCAGTACGCCAATGCCGACAGCTATTTGCGCAGTGTTCTTGGTGTTGTTATCTGTCATGTCGCCTGCCTCTCGAAAAAAAAGCGCCCGGTTTGAGGCCGGGCGCCGCTTGAACTACGCGGTCTGGATCAGACCATGCCGGACTTGACCATCGTGGCCCGCAGGCTGGCGAAGTCGTCATCCACGAATTTGTCGAACGCAGCGCCCGACAGCAGGGCGGGCGTCCAGCTGTTCTTGGCCAGTGCCTCGGTCCAGCTCTTGTCCTTCACGGCGGCAAGCACCAGGTCTGTCAGGGCCTTGCGCTGTGCGGCTGTGATGCCGGGCGCGCCGTACACGCCGCGCCAGTTGCCGATCTCGACGTCGATGCCCTGCTCCTTGAGCGTCGGCACGGCCACGCCATCAAGGCGCTTGCCGGACGTCACGGCGATGGCCTTCATCTTGCCCGTGGCGATGTATTCGGAGAACTCGCTGTAGCCGCTGCCGCCCACGGTGACGTTGCCGCCCAGGATGGCTGCCGTGGCCTCACCGCCCCCACGGAACGCAACGTAGTTGATCTTCGAAGGATCGACGCCGACCTTCTGCGCGATCATGGCGGCCGCAATGTGCTCGGTCGAGCCGCGCGAGCCACCGCCCCACTTGACGCTGCCTGGATCTTTCTTGAGCTGGGCGATGACGTCGGCCATCGTCTTGAGCGGCGAATTGGCCGGCAGCACGAACACGTTGTATTCGCTCGTCAGGCGCGCAATCGGCGTGCAGGTCGACAAGTCCACCGGCGGCTTGCCGGTGATGATGCCGCCAAGCATCACGGCGCCCATCACCATCATTGCGTTCGGGTCGCCCTTGCTGCCGTTGACGAACTGCGCCAGGCCCAGTGCGCCAGCTGCGCCGCCCTTGTTCTCGTACGTCACGGAGTCAGCGGCCTTCGACTCGGTCAATGCCTTGCCCAGTGCACGACCGGTGGTGTCCCAGCCGCCGCCCGGGTTGGCGGGGATCATCATCTTGATGTTGGTGCCGGCAGCGCGGGCGCTGATCGGCAGAGCGCCGGCAGCGGCAAGCGCTGCCATCGTCTTCAAAAATTCGTCGCGACGCATGGGTTGTCCTTCTGTAGAAAAAAGCGAACCTGGCAATGATGCGCCGACTCCCTGTCATTCGGCTGTCCGCGGCATTGGGGAAACTACTGAATGCCGGGGCGCTAACCTCTGGCGTGAATGAAGCTGCTTCTTGTTGAAGACGACCCCACGATGCAGGCGACGCTGGTGCGCTCGCTCGCACGGCGCGGCATGGAAGTTTCAGCGTGCGGCGATGGGCGTGTGGCGCTCGAGCGCTGGCGCGCGAGCACGCCCGACGTGGTGCTGCTGGACCTGACGCTGCCCTCGATGGACGGGCTGCAGGTGCTCGAACAAGGCCGCAAGGACGGCCTGACCACGCCCGTGTTGATCCTCACCGCGCGCGGCACGGTGGGCGACCGCGTCATGGGGCTGAACACCGGCGCCGACGACTACCTGGCCAAGCCGTTCGACCTGGACGAGCTGGAGGCGCGGCTGCATGCCTTGCATCGCAGGCGGCCCGCGCAGACGTGGGACGCGCCAGCGGTGAAGGTCGGTGCGCTGCGGCTGGACCGCGACAGCGGCGCGATCCATCACGGCGACACCGTGCTGGAACTCACACCGCGCGAGCTCGCGCTGCTGCAGGCACTCATGGCCAGGCCCGGGCATGCCGTGAGCAAGGAAAAACTGTTCGCGCTGGTCTTTCCCGGCCAGGCCGATGTGCAGTACGAAGCCGTCGAGGTGGTGGTCTATCGCCTGCGCAAGAAACTGGCAGGCACAGGCACATCGCTCGTGACGCTGCGCGGCCTTGGCTACCTGCTCAAGGCGCAATGAGTACACAAGCGCACACGCCTGCGGCCGCGCGGCAGCGCATGTCGCTGCGCAGGTTCCTGTTGTTGGGCATCCTGCTGCCAGTGGGGCTGTTCGTCGTGATCAACGCAGCGAGCCTGTACCGGCAAACACTGTCGGCGGTGAACACGGCATATGACCGGACGCTGCTCGCTTCGGCAAAGTCCATCGGCGAGCTGCTGGATGTGCAGGGCTTCGACGATGCGGCGCAACTGCGCGTCACCGTGCCCTATGCCGCACTGGAGGCTTTCGAGGCCGACAACCAGAGCAGGATGTTCTATCGCGTCTCCACCAAGCAGGGCGAGCTGGTGTCGGGCTTTGCCGAGTTGCGCGCGTGGCGAGGGACGTTGCCGGACAAGAGCACGTACGCCGCGCTCGTCGATTTCTACGACGACACCTTCCGCGGTGAACCCGTGCGCGTCGCCGTGCTGCTGCAACCAGTGGCCAGCCAGGCGGGCCGCGGCATGGCCGTCATCCAGGTGGCGGAAACACTGGAGCTGCGCGAGACGCTCACGCGCAAGATCCTTGTCGATACGCTGTGGCGGCAAGCCGTGCTGGTCGCCGTGATCGCGCTGGTGGCTGTGCTGGTGATCCAGCGGGCGACGCAGCCCGTGCGCCAGCTGAGCGTCACCATGGAACACCGGCGCGAAGGCGACCTGACGCCGATCTCTGCGCCCGATGCACCGCGCGAGCTGTTGCCGCTGGTGGAGGCCACCAACCACGTGATGGCGCGCCTGGATCACTTGCTGGAAAACCAGAAGCGCTTCGTGCGCGATGCGGCCCACCAGCTGCGCACGCCGCTGGCCGTGCTCAAGACGCAGGTGCAGTCGGCGCTGCGCGGCGACATCGAGCCGCAGCAGGCCCTGGCCGAGATCAACGACACCGTCGATCGCGCGACGCTGCTTGCCAACCAGATGCTGTCGCTCGCCAAGGTCGAGCAGTTGCGCCAGCAGCCTGAAGTGGCGATGCATGACTTCGCGCAGGTCACCAGGTCGATTGCGCTGGAGTTGTCGCCCTTGATTGCCGACAGGAACCTCGACTTCGACATCACCACCGACCCTGCGCCCGTGGTGGCGCACGAGTGGATGCTGCGCGAGCTCGCGCGCAACCTCTTGCATAACGCCATCCGTCACTCGCCGCCCGGTGGCGTGCTTTCGATCCGTGTTGTTGCAGACGCGAACTCAGCAGCACTGACCATCGCTGATGGTGGCCCCGGCATATCGGCAGAGCTGCGCACGCGCCTGTTCGAGCCGTTTTCCACAGGCAACCCGCTGAGTGGCTCAGGCCTGGGCCTGGCGATCTGCCGGGAAATCGTGGATGCACTTGGCGGCACGCTCAGCCTGGAAAACCGCGAGCAGCGCGGCCGCGTGGAGGGCCTGGATACAACTGTGAGACTGCCATTGCGTGAGAATGGAGGCTGATGGAAAAACAGCGAATCGACAAATGGCTGTGGGCCGCGCGCTTTTTCAAGACGCGGTCACTGGCGGTGGAAGAAATCAGCCGCGGCCGTGTGCAGGTGAACGGGCAGGACGTCAAGCCTGCACGTGAAGTCAAGGCTGGCGACTCGATCGCGGTGCGCCAAGGTGTCGTCACACGCACGGTGCTGGTCAAGGGTGTGTCCAACATGCGCGGGCCAGCGCCGGTGGCACAAGCGCTTTACGAAGAAACTCCGCAGAGCGTGATGGAGCGCGAGACGAATGCGCTGCAGCGCAAACTTGCGCCGGAGCCCGCGTTGTCGATCGAGCATGGCCGGCCCACCAAGCGCGGGCGGCGCGAGCTCGATGATGCGCAGGGGCGATGGGGTGACCGCTGGAGCGCCTCGGTCGACGAATAGGCACAAAGCCGCGCGATCGGGCGCATGCGGCCCGCCAGTGCGGGGTTCCACTATGCGTATCCGCATCGCATGCATGGTGTACTTCTTGCTCGACCATCGTTCGTCCCAGGAGTACACCCACATGAAGCTGAAACTTTGGGCAGCCGCGCTGGCTGCCACCCTCGCCTTCGCAGGCGCCGCGCAGGCCCAGCAGTTCTTCCGCATCGGCACCGGCGGCACGGCAGGCACGTATTACCCCGTGGGCGGCATGATCGCCAATGCTGTGTCGCAGCCCGGCAAGCTCGTGGCCACCGCACAGGCCACCAACGGATCTCTCGCCAACGTCAACGGCGTGGCCAGCTCCGCGATGGAGGCGGGCTTCTCGCAATCCGACGTCGCCACCTGGGCCTACACCGGCACGGGCGCTTTTGAAGGCAAGCCGAAGGTCACTGACTTGCGCATGATCGCCAACCTCTACCCCGAGAGCATCCACGTTGTGGTGAAGAAGGGCTCGGGCATCAAGAGCATCGCTGACCTCAAGGGCAAGCGCGTGGCACTCGACGAACCCGGCTCCGGCACGCTGATCAACGCGCGCATGGTGCTCGCCGCCTATGGTGTGAAAGAGTCGGACATCAAGCCCGAATACATCAAGCCGAACCAGGCTGGCGACAAGCTCAAGGACGGCGCACTCGATGCGTTTTTCTTCGTGGGCGGCTCGCCTGCCGGCGCGATCACCGAGCTGGCTTCCAGCGGCACGGGCATTGAATTGCTGCCGCTGTCCGGCCCGCAGGCCGAAGCACTGCGCAAGTCCAGCCCGTGGTTCGCGGTCGACACGATTGCAGCCAACACCTACAAGGATGTCCCCGCCGTGCAGACGCTCGCCGTCGGCGCGCAGATGGTGACCAGCGCCAAGATCGATGCCGAGACGATCTACCAGGTGACCAAGGCCATGTACAGCGAAGCAGCGCAGAAGGCACTGCAGGCCGGCCATGCCAAGGGCAAGTTCATCACCAAGGAAAACGCTGTGCAGGGTGTTGGCATTCCGTTCCACCCGGGCGCCGAGCGCTTCTACAAAGAAGTCGGCCTGCTGAAGTAATGCGAGCCTCTTGAGGTGACACGCAGGGAGGCTGAGTGCCTCCCTGATTTTTTTGCGCGCAGCCAGGATTGATGCATGACAGACACGCTAGCGACCACGCTTGACGAGGCCAAGCTGCAGGAGCTTGAGGAGAAGTTCGATCCCGAGATGCGCTTCCGGCCCACGGTGCCGCCCGCGCTGCAGATCGTCAAGTGGCTGCTGATTGCGCTGTCGTGCTTTCACTTCTACACCGCCGGCTTCGGCCTGCTGCGCGAGACCACGCACCGCGGCGTGCACCTCGCGTTTGTGCTCGGCCTGATCTTCCTCGTCTTCGCGGCGACCAAGAAGGCGCACGACGAGCCTGCGCCCAACAGCTGGCTCTCGCCCGGTGGCGTGCCGCTGGTGGACTGGCTGCTGGGCCTGGCTTGCGCAGCGAGCGTGCTGTACATCCCGTATGTCTTCGACGATCTCGCATTCCGGGTCGGCAACCCCGATATGTCGGACGTCGTCTTCGGCACGATCCTGTTCGTGACCTTGCTTGAAGCGACGCGCCGCTCGATGGGCTGGCCGCTGCCGCTGATCGCCATCGGCTTCACCGTGTATGCGCTGGCCGGGCCCTACTTCCCCGGGCTGCTCAAGCACGCCGGCGCGTCGTGGAGCCAGATGATCAACCACCAGTACCTCACCAGCCAGGGCATCTATGGCGTGGCGGTGGGCGTGGTGGCGACTTACGTTTTCCACTTCGTGCTGTTCGGCGTGCTGGCGACGCGCGTGGGGCTCGGCCAGCTCTTTCTCGACATCGCTGCGAGCATCGCGGGCCGTTATGCAGGCGGGCCCGCGAAGGTCAGTGTTTTCGGCTCGGCGATGTTCGGCATGCTCTCGGGCTCGTCAGTGGCGAATGCGGTGACGGTGGGCTCGCTCACGATTCCCGCCATGATCCGCGTGGGTTATCGGCGCGAGTTTGCTGCGGCGGTGGAGGCTGCGTCGTCCACGGGCGGGCAGATCACGCCACCCGTGCTCGGCGCAGCGGCGTTCCTGATGGTCGAGTTCCTGAACGTGCCGTACCAGACGATCGTGGCTGCCGCCGTGATCCCGGCGTTCATGCATTTCTTCGGCGTGTTCATGCAGGTGCACTTCGAGGCGAAGCGCTATGGCTTGCGTGGCCTCACGCTGGAAGAAATGCCACGGCTGAAAGAGTCGTTCCGCCAGCGCTGGCCCACGCTCATCCCGCTCGCGCTCTTGATCGGCATCCTGGTGTCGGGCCGCACGCCTTACCTGGCGGCGTTCACGGGCATCTCGTCTTGCATGATCGTCGGCCTGACGACGCGCACCAGCGGCAACCGCGCGGGCAACTGGACGCTGTTCGCCGTGCTTCACGCACTGCTCATCGCGATCGCCTTCGCCAACCTCGGCGAAGAAAGCGAAAAAATCAAACTGGGCCTGTTTGCGGTGGCCGTCGTGATCGCGCTGGCAGGCTGGAAGTTCGCGGGCATCACAGGCCGCATCACGCACGGCGCTATCGTCGAAGCATTCGAGACGGGCGCGAAGTACGCATTGGCCGTGGGCGCGGCAGCGGCGACGGTCGGCATCGTGATCGGTGTTGTGACGCTGACCGGCGTCGGCTTCAAGATCAGCTTCATCATCACGAGCTGGGCGCAGATGGCGGCGGGCGGCATTGCTGCGATCCTGCCCGACGCATTCGTCAACCTGCAGGGCCTCACGCTCTTTGCAGCGCTGGTGATGACAGCCGTGGTCTGCATATTGATGGGCTGCGGCATCCCCACCACAGCCAACTACATCATCATGGTGACGGTCGCTGCGCCCACGCTCGTGCAGCTGGGTGTGCAGCCGCTAGTGGCGCACTTCTTCGTCTTCTACTACGGCGTGCTCGCCGACATCACGCCGCCGGTGGCGCTGGCTGCTTATGCGGCTGCGGGCATGGCGGGCAGTGATCCGTTCAAGACCGGCAACATGGCTTTCCGCCTCGGCATGGCCAAGGCGCTGGTGCCGTTCGTGTTTGTCTATTCGCCGTCGCTCCTGCTCGTGGCCAAGGGCTTCACGATGCACGACTTCATCATCACGTTTGGCGGATGCATCTTCGGCATCGTTGCGCTGGCGGCTGCATTGAGCCGCTTCTTCCTGGTCGAGATGAAACGCTGGGAACAGGTGCTGTGCTTTGCTGCGGCGCTGCTGTTGATCGCGCCGGGGCTTGCCGTCTCGCTCATAGGGGCGGCGCTGGCAGTGCCGGTCGTGATCCGGCAAGTGGCGGCATGGAAGCTGGGGAACAAGGTGGCCGTACCTGCCGCACCGGCCTGATGCCTGTGCGCTACAGCGGCTTGCTACTTGCCCTGACGCTCAAGCGCCCGCCTCACCTGGCGGCTCTGCGTCTTCTTTGCCTCCTGGGCCTGCCGCTGCGCGCGGCGCTCGCGAAAGCGCTTGCCCAGCACGCGTGCCACGACAAATGTCACCGCAAAACTGGCGACGGCGAAAAGCAAAGCTCCAAGGTTCGGATCCATGGAAGCGAAGTCTACGCATTCGTGGAGCGGCTTGACGCTGCGCGGGTGACCCGCTTCAATCGGCAGAGCCCCCCATGACCGACAACCACAGGTGCCACCCTTGATCGACCGCCGCAAGTTCTCAGGCCTCGCCCTCGTTGCGATCGCATCGCTGCCGCATGCCCGCGCACAGATCAATGTGCCGGTCGAAGGCACGCACTTCCTGGAGATGTCGCCGCGGCAGCCCACACGTGACCGGGCGCAGGTTGAAGTGGTGGAATTCTTTGCCTATTCGTGCGTGCACTGCCATGCCTTCGAGCCCGCGCTTGACGCATGGCAGAAGGCGTTACCGGCAGGAATCCTTTTTCGACGGATACCCGTCGCTTTCAATGACGGTGCACAGGTATTGCATCAGCGGCTTTACTTTGCGCTGGAGTCGCTGGGGCTGCTGGAACGCCTGCATCGCAGAGTGTTCGCAGCGATTCATGTGCAGCATGACCACTTGCACAGTGCACCGGAAATTGCAGCCTTTCTCGCGCGCAACGGCGTGGATGCCGAGCAGGTGATGCAGGTGATGAATTCATTCGGCGTGACATCGCGGCTCAAGCCTGCCATGCAGTTGGCGGGCGGCTATGGCATCGAAGGCACGCCATCCCTGGGAATTGACGGCCGGTGGCTGACGTCGGGGTCGATGGCGGGGTCGAACCAGCGATCGTTGCAGGTCGCCGACTACCTGTTGTCGCTGGCCATGAAGAAGCGCTGAAAGCGCCGCTGGGCTACGCCCCCAAGAAAAAAAGCCGCTGAGCAATGTCAGCGGCTTTTAGAACCTGGCGGAAACGGAGGGATTCGAACCCTCGATGAGGCTCTACACCCCATACTCCCTTAGCAGGGGAGCACCTTCGGCCACTCGGTCACGTTTCCTGGTGGGGCGATTATGCCCCAATCAAACTCATCAGGCCGCTTGCGCGTGGTCCAGCTCGAACGCACGGTGCAGCGCACGCACGGCCAGCTCCATGTACTTCTCGTCGATGACAACAGACGTCTTGATCTCGCTGGTCGAAATCATCTGGATGTTGATACCCTCTTCGCTCAGCGAACGGAACATCTTGGCGGCAATGCCCACGTGGCTGCGCATGCCGATGCCAACAATGCTCACCTTGCAGATGCGCGTATCGCCTTCCAGGATGTCCGTGCCCAGGCTCGGCAACACCTTGGTCTTGAGCAGGTCGACGGTGCGTGCGTATTCGTTGCGGTGAACCGTGAAGCTGAAGTCGGTTTTGCCGTCTTTGGAGATGTTCTGGATGATCACATCGACTTCGATGTTCGCATCGGCAACGGCGCCCAGGATGTTGTAGGCGATGCCTGGCTTGTCGGGCACGCCCAGGATAGAGATCTTGGCCTCGTCGCGGTTGAACGCGATGCCGGAAACGACGGCGGATTCCATTTGTTCGTCTTCCTCAAAAGTGATCAGGGTGCCGGAGGTGGCTTCTTCCTGGATGTCGATGTCCCACGGCGTGAAGCTCGAAAGCACGCGCAGGCGCACCTTGTATTTACCCGCGAATTCCACCGAGCGGATCTGCAGCACCTTCGAGCCGAGCGATGCCATCTCGAGCATTTCCTCGAAGCTCACCGTGTGCAGGCGGCGCGCTTCAGGCACGACGCGCGGATCGGTCGTGTAAACGCCATCGACGTCGGTGTAGATCAGGCATTCAGCAGCTGAGAGCGCCGCTGCCACTGCAACCGCAGAGGTATCGCTGCCACCGCGGCCGAGCGTGGTGACGTTGCCGACGGCGTCGATGCCCTGGAAGCCCGTGATGATGACGACGCGGCCCGCATCAAGATCGGCGCGCACCTTCTTGTCGTCGATCGACTCGATGCGGGCCTTGGTGTAGGCGCTGTTGGTTTTGATGGCGACTTGCCAGCCCGCGTAGCTCACTGCGTCGAGGCCTTCGGCCTGCAGTGCAATCGCCAACAGCGCTGACGACGCCTGCTCGCCCGTGGCTGCGAGCATGTCGAGTTCGCGGAACAGCGCGTCGTCCTGCTGGGTGGGCGAAAGCTCTTTCGCAAGGCCAAGGAGCCGGTTGGTTTCGCCGCTCATGGCGCTGGGCACGACCACCATCTGATGGCCGGCGCGATGCCACTTGGCAACGCGCTTGGCGACGTTGCGGATGCGCTCGGTGGAGCCCATCGACGTGCCGCCGTATTTGTGAACGATCAATGCCATCGGGAAGGGATTCGAAGGAAGAAGAAAAGCCCGGAAAAGACCCGCACAGGGCCTGCGAAGGCGGCGGCTCCAAGTGGCCTCGCCACTGGAGAAACCTTCGGGATTATACCTAGGGCCTGGCCGCGAACTTCAGGCGGCGAAGCGCAGCAAAGGCCCGTCGCGCACCACATGGCCACTCGCCACCTTGATGCGAATGCCGTGTCCGCGCGTCGCACAGTCAGCCACTTGCGCCAGCAGTTCGTCGAGCTGCGCCGCACTCGGCGCGACGTCATGCGCCGTGCGCAGCCAGTGCCGCAACACATTCGCCTGGCGGGGATTTGACAGGCCACGAAGCGTGGCGATGACCGGCGGGCTACCCACCAAAGCCAGGTCAGCTTGCGCCACTTCGGCGAGCAGCGACTGTGCTTGCGCTGCGTGCCGCGCGCTGCGCGCGAAGGTGTCGCGAAACTGCGGAAAAGTCTGCTCCAGCGCCGGCAGCAGCCGCGCACGGATACGGTTGCGCACGAAGCGCTCGTCACGGTTGGTCGGGTCTTCGACCCACTCGATGTTGCGCGCGCGCAGCCATGCGCGGATTTCGCTCGCGGGCACGTCAAGAAGCGGTCGATGCCACGTCAGGCCGTCGCGCTGCCAATGCGCGGGCATCGCGGCGAGCCCGGGCAGCCCTGCCCCGCGCGACAGGGCCAGCAGGATGGTTTCGACCTGGTCGTCGGCATGCTGCGCAACGGCCACATCATGGAGGGCCTCGCCAGCCCAGTCGCTTCGAACAGCTTGCGCAATTGCAGCGTAGCGGGCGCGCCGCGCAGCGTCTTCCGGGCTCTCGCCCGGCACATGCCGCGCGTCAACGTGCCGCACAGCCAATGGCACGCCCAGGCTTTTGCAGAGGATGTAACAGTGCCGCTCGAAATCATCGGCCGCCGCCTGAAGGCCATGATGCACATGCACCGCCCTGACCTGCTGCGGCCACTTTTCGGCGCATGCCACCAGCAGCGCCGTGGAATCGGCGCCGCCGCTCAACGCCACAGCCAAGGGCAGGCTCGGCGTGAATCTTGCGATGGCATCCTGGAGCATCGCCGGATTATCGGCGCGGCGTCTCACACGGGCGCAGCCATAGCGCTAACCCCAACGAGATGCGTTTGCTTACCACTTAAAATTCCGTGCGCATTGACGAGGTACTGAATGCTTATCCCACCACACGGCGCAGGGGCCCACAAGGCACTGAGCGCCATCACCGCCCTGATTACAGTCGTCGGCATGCAGTTTGCGGCTACAGCGCCAGCATTGGCTCAAGCTGCAGCAGGTGCAAAGGAAGCCGCGCCGAGCGAAGCAGCCCGCCGCGCCGCTGAAAGCCCGTACCGGTTCATCCTGCAAAACGCAGCGATTCGCGAAAGGCCCAAGGCGGCCGCAGCACCCGCACCAGCGGCGGCCCCCGAGCGGGAAGCGCCCCGGCGCCCTGCCGCTTCTGAGCAAACCTTTGCATCGGTTCCTGCACGTTCAGCACCCGAGCCCGCACCGGCAGCCGTAGTGCCCGAGCCCGCCGCGCCCGCGCCGACGCCCGTCGCCGTTGCCTCACCGCAGGCCAAGCCAGCGCCAGTCGTCGCTGCGCGCAAGGAGCTGATTCCAATCAAGCAGGACCCGCCAGAGCTGAGCGCGGCACTCGCGCGTGAACAGCCGACAGGCATGGTCACCGTGGCATTCGATGTCATGCCCGATGGCAATGTGACGGGCGTGAAGGTGACGCACAGCTCGAATACGCGGCTGAACCGCCCCTCCATCCAGGCTATCCAGGCATGGAAGTTCCAGCCGATCGACGAAGTGCGTCAGCTGGAGATCGAGCTCAACTACAAGTAGCGCACGCCGCGCGGCGCGTTGTTCTAGCGCGCGTCGGCCTTCGTGTCCGTGAAGCGGCCGTAGCTTTGCAGCCGCTCATAACGCCGATCCAGCAGTTCCTTGACTTTGAGGTCGCTCAGCTGGCGCCATGCGTCATTGAGCGCACGCTTGAGAAACGCAGCCATTTGCTTGGGATCGCGATGGGCCCCACCCACCGGTTCGTTCACGATCTTGTCGACCAGGCCCAGGGCCTTGAGCCGATGCGCGGTGATGCCCATGGCGTCGGCCGCATCCTGCGCCTTCTCGGAGGTCTTCCAGAGGATCGAGGCGCAACCTTCCGGGCTGATCACCGAATAGATCGAATACTGCAGCATCAGCACCTGGTCAGCCACTGAAATCGCGAGCGCGCCGCCCGAGCCGCCCTCGCCGATCACCGTGGTGATGATGGGCACTTCCAGCTGCGCCATCTCGTAGATGTTGCGGCCGATCGCTTCGGACTGGCCGCGCTCTTCAGCGTCGATGCCGGGGTAAGCGCCAGGCGTATCCACAAACGTGAACACGGGCAGCTTGAATTTTTCAGCGGTCTTCATCAGGCGCAGTGCCTTGCGATAACCCTCGGGCCGGCTCATGCCGAAATTGCGCAGGCCGCGCTCTTTCGTGTCCCGCCCCTTCTGGTGGCCGAGCACCATGCACGCATTGCCGTTGAACCGTGCGAGGCCGCCGATGATCGACAGGTCATCAGCGAAATGGCGGTCGCCATGCAGTTCAATGAAGTCGGTAAAGATTTCGTTCACGTAGTCGAGCGTGTAGGGCCGCTCGGCGTGCCGGGCGATCTTGGTGATCTGCCACGGCGTGAGGTCGCTATAGATGTCTTTGGTGAGCTGCTGGCTCTTCTTGGAGAGCTGGTCGATCTCCTCGGAGATATCAACAGCGGATTCAGTCTGCACGTAACGCAGTTCATCGATCTTGGATTCAAGCTCTGCGATGGGCTGCTCGAAATCCAGAAATGTCTTCTTGGCCAACAGCGTTCTCCTTGTTCCCCAACGGGCCGCATCGGCGGTGGGTCAATACTCTACAGGCAGTGGGTCCAACGAGCGCCAAATATACCAAGTTGCAACACTGCAAAAAGGTGCCCAGGGCGCAGCGACTTCGCGCGCGTCGCTGCGGCTGACGGCCTCGCCGGAAAAATAATTCTTGCTGATGCCGTTGATCAGCCCGATGTCGTCGAGCGGCAGCACATTGGGCCGCATCAAGTGAAAGATGAGGAACATCTCGGCCGTCCAGCGGCCGATGCCACGGATACCCACGAGTTCCGCGATGATCTCTTCATCGCTCATCTCCGCCCACGCTTCGGCGTGAACGGCGCCTGAATCGAAATGCAGCGCGAGGTCAACGAGGTACTCGATCTTGCGGGCCGACAGGCCAGCAGCCTGCATGTCGTCCACCTTCAGCTTGAGCACGTTGCCGGCTGACATGCGGCGCGGCAGCTTGGCTAAACGATCCCACACCGTCTGCGCCGCCTTCACTGAAATCTGCTGGCCGACAATGCTGCGCGCCAGCGTGGTGAACGCGTCACCTCGCGACTGCAGGCATGCGTCGCCGAATTGCGGAATGAGCCGCTTGAGCACCCGGTCTTTTTTCGACAGGTGTTTGCACGCCTCTTCCCAATAGGCTGGCGTGGCAAGGACGATCGGCGGGAACGACGCGCTCACGCAGCAGCTTCCCACGTGGTGCCCGTGGGCGAATCTTTCAGCACCACACCCTGCACGAGCAGTTCGTCGCGAATGCGATCGGCTTCGGCAAAGTTCTTTGCCTGCTTGGCTGCAGCACGCAGTTCGATGCGCTTCTGGATCTCGGCGTCGTCCAGCGCGGAGCCTGCCTGCAGGAACGCTTTCGGCTCGCCCTGGAGCATGCCGAGCGTGCCGCCTAGTGCTTTCAGAAGGCCAGCCGACTTAGCGGACTTCGTGCGGTTGACTTCCGCGGCCAGCTCGAACAGCACGGCCACGGCCTCGGGCGTGCCAAAGTCGTTGTCCATCGCGGCCTTGAACTTCGCGGCGAAGGGCTCGCTCCAGTCGATGGCAACGTCGTCAGGGCGCACGAGGTCAAGTGCCGTGTACAGCCGCTTGAGGCCGGTGCGGGCGTCTTCAAGATGCACATCGCTGTAGTTGAACTGGCTGCGATAGTGGGTGCGTGCCAGAAAGAACCTGAGCGTCTGTGCGTCGAACTGCTCCAGCACGTCGCGAATGGTGAAGAAGTTGCCCAACGACTTCGACATCTTTTCGTTGTCGATATTCAGGAAGCCGTTGTGCATCCACACATGGGCCAATGGCTGGCCATTGGCACCTTCGCTTTGCGCGATTTCGTTTTCGTGGTGCGGGAACTGCAAGTCGGCGCCACCGGCGTGGATGTCGAAGGTCTTGCCCAGGATCTCCTCGCACATGGCCGAGCACTCGATATGCCAGCCCGGCCGGCCCTTGCCGTATTCGCTGTCCCATTTGGCGTCGTCAGGCTCGGTGGCCTTGGCGCTTTTCCAGAGAACGAAGTCCAGCGGGTCTTCCTTGCCTTCGAGCACGGCCACGCGCTCACCGGCGTGAAGCTCGTCGAGCGACTTGCCCGAGAGCTTGCCGTAGCCGGGAAAGCGGCGCACGGCGTAGTTCACATCGCCACCTTCAGCGCGATACGCCAGGCCCTTGTCTTCCAGGCGGCGGACGATGTCGAGCATCTGAGGCACGTAGTCGGTGGCCCGGGGTTCATGCGTGGGCCGCTCAATCGCCAGGGCATCGAAGTCCACGTGCATTTCGGTGATCATCCGGTCGGTCAGGGCGCGAACGGCTTCGCCGTTTTCAACGGCACGCCGGATGATCTTGTCTTCGATGTCCGTGATGTTGCGCACGTAGGTGACGCGATAGCCGCTGGCCTTGAGCCACCGCTGCACGATGTCGAATGCGATGTTGCAGCGCGCATGGCCGACGTGGCACAGGTCATACACGGTGATGCCGCACAGGTACATGCGCACGTGCCCCGGCTCCATCGGGGAAAAAACTTCCATGGCACGCGAAAGCGTGTTGTAGATGCGAAGGCTCATGGGTGTTCGAGTGCGCCCTGTCGCTGGGCTGGGAGAGCGCTTTTTACGGATTCTCTTTGATGGACTTGCTTCGATGAACGCCGTGATCGCCGGGGCCCGCCGCTACAATGCAGCGCAGTATATAGCCCCGTGTCGGGGCTTGTCACAAGGCGAAAGACCCGAGGCTAGATGATGTATCACGGCTCCACGATTCCTTCCTCCATTCGTAAGATCGCGCTTGCCGCTGCCGTTGCCGCCATGGCGACGCTGCCGGCCATGGCATGGGCTGACGACTATGCGGAAGTGACGAAGCTGCTGCGCGCAGGCAAGCCTGCCGACGCCATTGCAAAGGCTGACCAGTACCTGGCGGCCAAGCCCAAGGATCCGCAGATGCGCTTCCTCAAGGGTGTTGTGCAGGCAGAAGCGGGCCGCGTGCCTGATGCGATCAGCACCTTCACCAAGCTCACCGAGGAATATCCCGAGCTGCCTGAGCCCTACAACAACCTGGCTGTGCTGTACGCAGGCCAGGGCCAGTTCGAAAAGGCGCGCGCCACACTCGAAGCTGCGATTCGCACCAATCCCAGCTACTCCACTGCGCACGAAAACCTGGGCGACGTCTACGCGAAGCTGGCCAGCCAGGCCTACAGCAAGGCCCTGCAGCTCGATGCAACGAATACCGGCCTTCAGCCCAAGCTCGCGCTCATCCGTGAGCTGTTCGTGACCACCAGCAAGGGCGCACCTGCCAAGGCACCGCCACCGCAAGCCGCCGCACCGGCACCGGCCACACCTGCTCCAGCGCCTGCCGTCGTTGCGAAAGCACCGGCGCCCGCTCCTGCCCCTGCAGTCGCTGCCCCTTCACCGGCTCCTGCTCCTGCAGCACCTGCTGCAGCGGCAGCCTCGTCTGGCGAAGTGGAAGCCGCGGTGCAGGCATGGGCCAATGCCTGGTCAGCCAAAGACATGGGCGGCTACCTCGGCTCCTACGGCAAGGAATTCGACCCGCCGGGCAAGCTCACGCGCAAGGCCTGGGAGGACGAGCGCCGCTCACGCATCCTGGGCAAAAGCCGCATCAGCGTGAAGATCGAACAACTGGCCGTCAAGGTCAACGGCAACACGGCAACAGCCAAATTCAAGCAGAGCTACAGCGCGGATAGCCTGGCTGTGTCCAGCCGCAAGACGCTCGACATGGTCAAGGCCGGCGATCGCTGGGTGATCGTCAGGGAAAGCACAGGCGGTTGAACGCACAGGCGTTGCGCGGCATCGGCATGCCGCTTGCATTGGCGTTGGAATCTATCGGAATGACCGAATGAAACGGGCTTCGCTCGCGCTCTGCTTGATGTGCCTGGCAGCTGCACTGCCGGGCACTGCGCTGTCGTCAGCGCATGTGCGCAAGAAGCCCGCAAGCGCCGCCAAGGCCGCCAAGGTCGCGCGGCAGGTCGTCCTGCAGGACGGCCACGCCGAAGCGCGCCTGCTCGAGATCTACCGCCTGATCGCGCAGGCCAAGCCGCGTGATGCGCTCGCCAAGGCCGAGTCGCTCGTGAGGGATCACCCAAATTTCCAGCTGGCCCAACTCACCTATGGCGACCTGTTGTCGTTGCAGGTGCGCCCTATCCGTGCCATGGGCGACGTGCCCGATTTCGCGGCCAAAAGTGGCAGCCAGTCGTTGAGCGACCTGCGCGAGGAGTCGCAGTTGCGCATCCGCGCGCTGCTCGAAAAGCCGCCTGCAAACACCATTCCCGCTCAGTTCCTGCAGCTGTCGCCGCAGAACAAGCATGCGATTGCGGTGGACACTTCGCGGGCGCGCCTGTACCTCTTCGAAAACACCTCGACGGGCCTGAAGCTGCTGGGCGACTACTACATCTCGGTCGGCAAATCGGGCATCGACAAGGTGGTCGAAGGCGATTTGCGCACACCACTGGGCGTGTACTTCATCACCAGCAACCTCGACCCGAAATCCCTGAAGGATTTTTACGGCGCAGGTGCACTGCCCATCAATTACCCCAATCCGTATGACGCGCGTCGCGGCAAGACCGGCAGTGGCATCTGGCTGCACGGCACACCGCCATCGCAGTTTGCACGCGCGCCCAAGGCCACCGATGGCTGCGTCGTGCTCGCCAACCAGGATCTGCAGCGCATCATCAGCACCGTTGAAGTGCGCACCACACCCGTGGTGATTGCTCCGGCGCTGCACTGGGTGGCGCCGCAGAGCGTGCAGCCGCAGAGCAGGCAGTTTGCCGATGTGATGCAGGCGTGGCGCGCCGCCAAAGTGTCTGGCGACCCGGCGCGTATCCTGAGTTTCTACTCGACCGATTTCAACGGCTACGGCAAGACACTGGCGGAATGGACACCCACCCTCAAGGCAGAGCTCGACCGCGCACGCGGGCGGAACCTGCAGCTCAAGGATCTGTCCTACCTGCAGTGGTCGGACAACGTGGACACGATGGTCGTGACGTTCGGCGAAGTCGTCGACGGTGACCGCACCGGCGCAGTCAAGCGCCAGTACTGGATGCGCCAGGGGGCGCAGTGGAAGATATTTTTCGAAGGAGTAATTGGTTAATGAAATTCAAGACAATGCTCGCAGCGACCCTGCTCGCCACCGGCCTGAGCGCCATGGCAGCTGACGCGCCCAAGGTGAAGTTCGCCACGACAGCTGGCGACATCGTGATCGAGGTCTATCCGGACAAAGCGCCCAAGACGGTCGACAACTTCCTGAAGTACGTCGAGTCGAAGCACTACAACGGCACGATCTTCCACCGGGTCATCGGCAACTTCATGATCCAGGGCGGCGGCTACGACGAGAAGTTCTACGAGAAGCCGACACGCCCGCCAGTCGCCCACGAAGGCGAAGTCGTGCAGGCCAACAAGGGCCCACGCAACACGACGGGCACCATTGCCATGGCCCGCACCAATGACCCGAACTCGGCCACGGCCCAGTTCTTCATCAACGTGAAGGACAACGCCAGCCTTGACTACGCGACGCGCCCGCCGGGCTACGTTGCATTCGGCAAGGTCGTCAGCGGCATGGATGTCGTCGACAAGATCAAGTCCATGCCCACCGGCGCCGGCGGCCCCTTCCCGACCGACGTGCCCAAGACAGCCGTCGTGATCACCTCGGCCACCATCGTCAAGTAATCCAAGGAAGCCGAATGAGCAACCCCCAGGTGGACCTCCACATCAAGGACTACGGCGTCATCAAGGTCGAACTCGATGAAGCCAAGGCGCCCAAGACCGTCGCCAACTTTCTCGCATACGTGAAGAAGGGTCATTACGACAACACGGTGTTCCACCGCGTGATCCCCGGCTTCATGGTGCAGGGCGGCGGCTTCGAGCCAGGCATGAAACAAAAGCCCACCGATGCACCGGTCGAGAACGAAGCCAACAACGGCTTGAAGAACAACCTGTACACGCTGGCCATGGCACGCACACAGGCCCCGCACTCGGCGAGCGCGCAGTTCTTCATTAACATTGCCAACAACGACTTCCTCAACCACACAGCGCCCAGCCTGCAAGGCTGGGGTTATGCGGTCTTCGGCAAGGTAGTCGCCGGCACCGATGTGGTCGACAAGATCGCCGGCGTCAAAACGGGCAACCGCATGGGTCACGGCGACGTGCCCACGGCCGACGTCGTGATCGAGAAGGCCGTCCTGGCCTGAAGCAGCCCAGCGCCATGCCCCCACTGATGGAGCTGCAGGCTCCTGGCGCATGGCGCGCAGTCGACTTCGTGTCTGACCTGCATCTCGATGCGTCAGATGCGCAGACATTCCAGGCATGGAGCCGCTACATGCGTGACACACCTGCTGATGCGGTGTTCATTCTTGGCGATCTCTTCGAGGTGTGGGTCGGCGATGACTCAGCAGCCCGCGCGGGCTTTGAAGCCGACTGTGTTGCCGTGATGAAGGCCTGTACTGCGCATGCAGCGCTGTTCTACATGCATGGCAATCGCGACTTCCTGGTGGGCGAGGCGGCATTGCGTTCCTGCAATGCCACGCTGCTGAGCGACCCGACTGTCTTCGGCTTCCTGGGCGATCGCTACCTGCTCTCGCATGGCGACTCGCTGTGCCTCGCAGACACCGATTACCTAGTCTTTCGCGACAAAGTCCGCGCACCCGCGTGGCAGCACGACTTCCTGTCCCAACCGCTTGAGCGGCGCGAGGCCATCGGCCGAGACCTGCGCGCGCAGAGCGAAGCGCGCAAGGCAGCCGGCATCGAGTATGTCGATGTCGATGAAGCTGAAGCCGTTCGCTGGCTGGAGGCCGCGGACGCCAGGGTACTTATCCACGGGCACACGCACCGGCCGGCCACCCACGCCATGGCAGGCGATTGCACGCGCGTCGTGCTCAGTGACTGGGACGCACGCGCCACACCACCGCGACACGAAGTGTTGCGGCTGACCAAAGGCGGCTTTCAGCGCCTGCCGCTGGCCTGATGTTCGGCTGGTTGCGGCGGCGGCCCGCTAGCCGCCCGGTACCCGAGGCGCTTTGGCAGACGGTCCTGCAGCGCTTTGCGTTTCTGCGCGCGCTGCCCGGGGATGAAGCACTGCGACTTCGCGAGCTCACCTCGCAATTTCTTGCCGCCAAACAGTTTCATGGTGCACAGGGCTTCGTCATCACCGATGAAGTCGCCGTCTGCATTGCTGCCCAGGCCGTGTTGCCGGTGTTGTACCTGGGGCTGGACTGGTACGACGACTTCGTCGGCATCGTGGTCCACCCCGATGAAGTCGTCGCCAAACGCGTGGTCACCGACGACGCGGGCGTGGTGCACGACTGGGACGAAGTCCTCAGCGGCGAGGCCATGGACGGTGGGCCGGTGATGCTCAGCTGGCGCGATGTGGCAGACGCTGGCCAGTCTGCTGCGCAGGGCTACAACGTCGTGATCCATGAATTCATCCACAAGATCGATATGCGCGATGGCGCTGCCGACGGTTGCCCGCCGCTTCGAGACAACAGCGCCAGGCGCGCATGGTTCGCCGTGATGCAAGCCGAGTACGCGCGATTTCGCGAGCAGGTCATCATCGCCGAGCGCTTCGGCGGCCCCGCACCCTGGCTGGATCCGTATGGCGCCGAAGCGGTCGACGAGTTTTTCGCCGTCGCGTGCGAGGCCTACTTCGTCAATCGCGCTCGTTTCGAAGCCGACTTTCCTGCGCTGGCGCCTTTGTTCGACAGCTTCTTCAAACAACAAGCCGCCGGCCGGGGCGGCTAGCCGCGCAGCAGCGTTTTCAGCACAGTCTGCAGCCGGCGCGCATTGGCCGGGTCGTGCGCAGTGGCCAGCACACGCGCCGCGTCGTCGCCCCACGTCTGCGCGGGTGACGGATCGTTGCGCTTGGTCAGCAACTTCAGCTGCAGTGCACGGCGCGCATTGATGTGCTCGGCTGGCGTCGGCACTTCGGCGGCCATCTCCAGCCGCAACAGCGACTCGGATGCATCGCCCGATGGTGCGGCAGCGACGGCCTTCGACCAAGCACCGCGCACCGCGGGCGTGACTGACTTGCCGAATTCCTGCATCGCCGGGACTTGCTCGGGCGAGCGCTGCTCCCACGCGGTCATCAGCTGGGTCAGCGCCTCTCCGTGCGCCTGCGCGGCGAGCTTTCGCAGCGCCTGCTGCGCGTGTTCGATCGCGTCACGCTGGGCGCGGAAGGCTGCATCGCCCAGACGCGGGCCGCGGTCTTCCATCGCCGGGCGGTCGCCAAAGCGCCCACCACCAAAGCGGCCATCGCCGCGGCTGTCGCCACCGCGGCCGGCATCGCGGGAAGGTGCGCCCTTGCGGTCGCCGAACTTGCCACCGCGCATGGGCGCAGCGGGCTCTGTTTTCTTCATGCCAGGCCGGTCGTCGCCGCGCATCGCGACAACCGGTTTTGCCTTGGGCTTTGGCGCTGCTTGCGGTGCCGGCGGGGTTTCGGCAGTTGCTTCGGCATGAGTTTCCGAAGGAGCGTCCCCAGCGGCAGCGCCTTCAGGCGACACCGCTTCGGTTTCAGCTGGCGGCATCTGCGTGGCAGGTGCCGGTTCGGCCGGGCCTGCTGCTGCCACTGCCGCTTGTGCTTGGGCCTGGCCGCTCAGGGCTGCCTCCAGGCCGGCCATGGCGGCTTTGATCTTCTGCGCGTCGCCGCTGGCATTGGCTGCCTCTAGCGCCTTCGACGCGTCGAGCACCGCGCGATCGCGCTCGCTCAACGCTGCCGACGCCTTCTCGCGCTCTTCGGTCTTGCGATTGAACGCATCGTCGATCGGTTTGCGGAACGCGTCCCACAGCTTTTGCTCATGCTTGCGATCAAGCGGAATGCGCTGCGCCTCAGCCTGCCAGTGCTGCTGCAACGCCTTGACGGCGTCGATACGCAGCTGCGGCGCTGCACCCAGCACCTTGGCCTCTTCGATCATGGCGTGGCGCTGCTCGAGGCTGGCCTTCTGCACGGCATGCAGCGGTGCTTCAGCGGCCTGGATCGTCTGCTTCCACAGAGGTTGCATCTCAGCGAAAGCCTTCTCGCTCAGGTGCCCGGCCTCACGCCAGCGCGACTCGAACTGGTGAATGATTCGCGCAAAGCCCTTCCAGTCGCCGTCCTTCGCGGTTGTGTTTTCCGCGGCCCATGCTTTCACTTCATCGATCAGCGCCAGGCGATGGGCGCGGTGCTCCGCCGCTTCGGACTTGATCTTCTCCAGCCAGGCTTCGACGACCTTGTAGGCCTCGTTGCAAGCGTCGTCGAAACGCTTCCATAGCGCGTGGTTCGGCACGCCGCCCTGGTCGGTCTGCTTCCATTGCTCGCGCAAGGCGCGCAAATTTTCCTGCATCTTGCGGCCGCCAAAACGCGGTTTGCGGACAGGTTCTTCACCTTCGGCCGCCGGGGCCTGCATCTCAAACAGCGACTCGGCCTTGGCCACGAGTTCATTGCGCAACTGGTCTGCGCGCCAGCGCTGCCAGCCTTGCAGTTCGCCCGCCGCGTTCAACGCAGCTTGCGCGTGGCTCTCCAGCTTGTCATCGACAAAACGGCCATGCTCTTTCAAGACACCGCGCAAGGCCGTCGCCGCGCCGGCACTGGCCTTGCCGTGGCCCTGCGCCATTTCTTCCTCAAGCTTGGCGAGCGCCTCGCGTACCTGCGCACTGGCCTTGGCTCGCACTTCCGGATCGACCTTTGGCCGCGCCGGCTTGGGTGCGGCGTCCACCGGAACACCACGTGCCACGCGCAGTTCGTCCGCCCAGACGGGCACGGGTGGCAGAGGCGCAGCACCGTCGGCAGCGGCCGCCACCGCGAGCGACAACGCTGCAGAGAAGGCATCCCACACTGCATTGAGCTGCGCACGCGAGGCCTCCAGCAAAGGCGGGAACTTCGTGTCCACACTGCCCCAGTTCGGATCCTGCAACAGCGCCTGTGCCTGCGATTGCCAGTCGGGCACATCGACACGCAGCGATTCAGCGGCGGCCTGGGCGTCGCGCCATGACTTGGTGGACAGCACCTCGATGCGCTGGGCCAGCAGCACCGCTGCTTCGCGCTGGACCTGCACCCGGTGCTGCAAGTCTTCGATGCCCTTGATGCGATCGGCAAGCTGCGCCTTCATACCAGCGAGCGGTTCGCGGCTGAGGGGCGCTCCTGCCTTGGCTGCATCGCGCTGCCACGCCATGGCGTCTGCAATATTGAGTTTGGGCAGTGCGAGCAGACTCTGGGCCTTCTCGGCCCACTCGGCGGCGATGACCTCCTGGCCTTTGCTGCGCTTGATCTCGTCAAGGCGTTCGCGCAGAAGCTTCGCCGCGCCCTTGTCGCGCCCGCTCAGCTCCCGGAACACCTCCTGCATCTGCTCGGTGGCGGGGTTGCTGGCGAGCCAGTCGCGCACACGCGAAGCGCGCTCGCCGGACGTCGCAGCCGAAAAGGCGCCGCCGGTGAGGGTGTCGAGGGCTTGGGTATCGTGGGTCTTGAGGGTAGCTTGGGTCACTGCGATATCTGTCTGTATATATTTGTGGTTCGCCTGGGGCGCAGACGACTCCGCGCCGTGGCACAGGAACCCCCTATTCTCGCCGCGATTGGGCAGCTGCCGCGACGCGCAGTATCCCGCACTGAATTTTCCAGCTGCAAATGAGAAAGCCCGGACGGGCAGCTAAACCACCCGCCGGGCTTGGCGGCTGACACGAGGCCGGCGCCGCCTGGATTCGCGGCCAGGGAGTTTTGATGTCCAAGGCCGCGATGGAGGCAAGGGATTGCCTCCGATGTGGGCCGGGGCTGCCACCACAAGAGTGGCCCTACCGGCTGGTTGCCCGATCACTCAGGCCTGGTGAAGTTAGGCGATGTGAGGCCGGATTTCAAATCCGCGTTTCAATCGCCACCGCATGAGCGATTGACTGAATTGGCTTGACTTGCCGGGCCAGTTAGTGCGGCGCGCCCAGCACTTGTTACGTTTTGCCCGCACAGCGATCGAAATCATCGGCAACGAGTAGTTACGAACTACTCGTCGTGCCCGGTCTGACCTTGGCTTACGACGTTCTCTTACAGAAAGTGACTCAACAGACCTCGACCGACTGGCATTTAAATGCACTTATTTGCATATTAATTAACGTTGATATTCTTGACTTGATATTAAGAGGGCACCTAGAATCCGCCCGTCCCTGGCAAAAGTACTGGGGACAACCCGAACCCGCTGCCGACCCCGGCTAAGTTGAATTCAGCGTTGAGCCTCCAGAACATGGCTCCCGGAATTTGATGGCGTACCAATCCAAACGATGTGCCCGCGATTTTTGGTGGCGCTTTTCCGGAAAGCGACACACCCCTTCGTGGAGCCGCGCGTAGAAAGGAAGTGCTATGACAGCGTTAGGAAAAGTAGCTGACGGCCTGCGAACCTTCGCAGCAGATGTGGCCCAAGGCTTTTTCGAGATTACGCACAACAGCTTTGCCCTCGTGGGGCTGGCTTGCGTGTTTTGTGTTCTCACCCTGACTGCCCGCCCTGACCTTCGTCAGGCAGGCGAGACCCGTTTGATGTCCTGGTTGCAATCGCGCCAGGAGGCCATGGTGGGCATGCCGGTCCAGCTTGAGGCGATCGACCGCGCCACCGCCACAGACTTGAAGGACCTGCCCAAGCAGCAGGCAGCCGTGGCCTATTGGCTCAGCAAAAAATACCGCGTTGCGGCTGAACCCGTCGGCGCCCTGGTTGCCGAGGCTTACGACATCGGCGAGCGTTCGCACCTCGATCCCATGCTGATCCTGGCCGTGATGGCCGTCGAGTCGGGTTTCAACCCGTTCGCCCAGAGCCCCGTCGGCGCCCAGGGCCTCATGCAGGTCATGACCGGCGTACATAAAGACAAGTACGAGCACTTTGGCGGCAAGCTTGCCGCGTTCGATCCGGTCAGCAACCTGCGCGTCGGCACCAAGGTCTTGCAGGAATGCATCAGCCGCGCCGGTGGCCTGCAGGCAGGCTTGAAGTTCTACGTGGGCGCAGGCATCAGCGGCGAAGACGGCGGCTACGCTGACAAAGTGATGGCCGAGTACTCCCGCCTGAAGCTGGTGGCAACCGGCCGTGCAGTGCCCCTGCCTGCAGCCGCGCCCGTGATTCGCACGATTGCGCCGCTCGCCGTCGAACCGGCACCGGTTGCACCGTCCGAAGAGAAGATCGCCTTCGTTTCAGTTTCCTGAAACTTGCGCCGGATGCGCGGAACACGTCCGCTACACTAGCGCCGTACGCGACTGGCGATAGGCGCGGCCACCCGGCCGGCGCTGACGTGGGAACCACCACTGGGGAGCGTGCCGCTGGCAAACCTGTCGAGCCTGTCAGGTCCGCCCAGTGTTGAGCCGTTCGCCTGGGCAGCCAATCCCGTTAACAAGGACTGCCATGTTCCACCGAAACATCCTCGTCGAGCAAACCGATCCCGAACTCTGGTCCGCCATCGTGCGCGAGAACCAGCGCCAGGAAGACCACATCGAGCTCATCGCGAGCGAGAACTATGCGTCCCCTGCCGTCATGTTTGCGCAGGGCACGCAGCTGACGAACAAGTACGCCGAGGGCTATCCCGGCAAGCGCTACTACGGCGGCTGCGAATTCGTCGACATTGCCGAGCAACTCGCGCTCGACCGCGTCAAGCAATTGTTCGGTGCTGCGGCGGCTAACGTTCAACCCCACTCGGGCGCACAGGCCAATGAAGCCGTGTTCCTGGCCTTCCTCAAGCCCGGCGACACGATCATGGGCATGAGCCTGGCCGAAGGCGGCCACCTCACGCATGGTATGCCGCTGAACATGAGCGGCAAGTGGTTCAACGTTGTCTCTTACGGCCTCGACGCAAACGAAGCGATTGACTACGACGAGATGGAGCGCAAGGCGCACGAGTCACGCCCCAAGCTGATCATCGCGGGCGCTTCGGCTTATTCGCTGCGCATCGACTTTGAGCGCTTCGCCAAGGTTGCCAAGGATGTCGGCGCAATTTTCATGGTCGACATGGCGCACTACGCGGGCCTGATCGCTGCCGGCGTGTATCCCAACCCGGTACCTTTCGCTGACGTCGTGACCTCCACCACACACAAGAGCCTTCGCGGCCCGCGTGGCGGCATCATCCTGATGAAGCCCGAGCACGAAAAGGCCATCAACAGCGCCATCTTCCCCGGCCTGCAAGGCGGGCCGCTGATGCACGTGATCGCCGCCAAGGCGGTCGCTTTCAAGGAAGCACTGCAGCCTGACTTCAAGGCGTACCAGCAGCAAGTCGTGAAGAACGCGCAAGTCATGGCCGAAACACTCGTGCAGCGCGGCCTGCGCATCGTGAGCGGCCGCACCGAAAGCCACGTGATGCTCGTGGACCTGCGCTCCAAGGGCATCACCGGCAAGGATGCAGAGGCGATCCTTGGTGACGCCCACATGACCATCAACAAGAACGCCATTCCCAAGGACCCCGAGCGGCCCATGGTCACGAGCGGCGTGCGCATCGGCACACCGGCGCTCACCACGCGTGGCTTCAAGGACGAGGAAACGCGCATGACGGCGAACCTGATTGCCGACGTGCTCGACAACCCGCGCGATGCAGCCAACATCGCCGCCGTGCGCGAGCGCGTGCACGCCCTCACCAGCCGGTTCCGGGTTTACTCGTAATCGCCTGACTGATGAAGTGCCCTTTCTGCGGCCACAGCGAAACCCAGGTGGTGGAAACGCGCGTGTCCGAAGACGGGGACTTCATCCGCCGCCGACGGCAATGCCACAGCTGCGAAAAGCGCTTCACCACCTATGAGCGGCCCGACGTCACGTTTCCTGCGATCGTCAAGAAAGACGGCCGGCGCATTGAGTACGAACGGGTCAAGCTTCGTGCATCGATGAACCTGGCGCTGCGCAAACGCCCCGTCAGCACCGAACAGATCGACAGCGCTGTCGAGCGCATTGAAGAAAAGCTCCTGAGCCTTGGTGTGCGCGAACTGCCGTCGAACCGTATCGGCGAGCTGGTCATGCGCGAACTCAAGAAGCTCGACAAAGTTGCCTATGTGCGCTTTGCCAGCGTCTATCGCAGCTTCGAGGACATCGACGAGTTCAAGACGCTGGTTGACGAAGTGCGGCGCTGAAGGCGGGCCCTGCGCGGCCCATGTCAAACGCACTGGCCGTCACGCACCTGATGCGACCTGGCACGGCCACCGCTGCTGATCACGATCTGCCGGCCGTCTGCAGAAGAGCCTGAGACATGGCACAGCGTCAAGGTGCCGGCGAGCAAGGCACCCGTCGCCATCCGCGCAGGGCCTCCCGACACGTAGCCGATATAGCGCGAAACATTCTGGTTGCCCGTCAAGCGGATGCCGGAGCTCAACGCGTCGGCCCGCTCGATCAGTTTCTCGCTCGCATCCATCTCGCCATTGCCGTTGACGTCCAGAAACACGATCCAGCCCTGGTCCCAGCCGCCGGTCGCGCTGCACGAAGCGCCGTCAGCCGATTTGCACAGCGCCACACGGCCGCCTCGCTTGAGCGACTCGGCGCGCGCCAGGCGCATGCTCGACATGAACGCATTGGTCGCCGTGCTCAGACGCACGGAATCGACGAGGGAAGTCATCGATGGCAGCGTGATGGACATTAAGATGCCGATGATGGTCACCACCACCATCAACTCGATCAGCGTGAAGCCGCTTTGCTGGCGGGCCGGTGCATGAATGTTGTGTTGTGTTTTCATGACCGGAATTGTTGGATTCGCATCCTTGAGCGGCCCTTCGCGCCATGACAACTACGCCCATTGGTTTCGGTGAAGAAATTGCCCCGCACATGGCGCGCGCGCTCGCGCTTGCGCGCCTGGCTATCGGCCTGTCGGAGCCGAATCCGCGAGTGGGCTGCGTCATCGTTTCAGCCGACGGATCGCAGCTGCTCGGCGAAGGCCACACACAGCAAGCCGGCGGGCCGCACGCCGAGGTGATGGCGCTGCGCGACGTCGCCCAGCGCGGCAACTCGGCGACGGGCGCAACCGCCTATGTGACGCTCGAGCCGTGTTCGCATCACGGCCGCACACCGCCGTGTTGCGATGCACTCGTGCAAGCCGGGGTCTCCCGCGTCATCGCGTCGATTGCAGACCCGAATCCGCTGGTCAGCGGCGCGGGTTTCGCCCGGCTGCGCGCTGCTGGCGTCCAGGTCGAAACAGGCGAAGGCGCGCAGGCGTCGCGTGAGCTGAACCTCGGTTTTTTCAGCCGCATGGTGCGCAGGACACCCTGGGTTCGACTGAAGATCGCCGCGTCGCTCGATGGACAAACAGCACTTGCGAACGGCGCGAGTCAATGGATCACCTCAGAGCCGGCGCGCGCCGATGGACATGCGTGGCGCGCGCGGGCGACCGCCGTGCTGACCGGCATCGGCACCGTGCTCGAAGACAACCCCCGCCTGGACGTGCGTCTGGCCGAGACAAAGCGGCAGCCAACGCTGGTGGTGGTCGACAGCCGGCTGCAGTTGCCGCCGGACGCGAAGCTGTTCATGCCCGGCCGCGCCTTGCTTGTCTATCACGCCACCCCCGATCGCGACGCACGGCACACCGCGCTCGAAGCCGCAGGCGCGCAGCTGGTCTGCCTGCCCGGACAAGGCGGCAAGGTTGACTTGGCCGCCATGCTGCAGGACCTCGCCCGGCGCGAGGTGAATGAGCTGCACGTCGAAGCCGGCCACCAGCTCAATGGCTCGCTCCTGCGCGAAGGGCTGGTCGATGAACTGCTCGCCTACCTGGCGCCCAAGCTGCTGGGACCAGGACGCCCGATGGCCGCATTCGGGCCGCTGGACGACCTGGGCGATGCCCTGGCCCTGACTTTCACGTCCGTCGAGCCGATCGGCGCTGACCTGCGCGTTGTCGCCCGCGTGACCGGCCGCGACCGGTTCTGAACCGCCGGTCGGTACGGCAGCGCCACCTGTCAGGGCGCAGGCGGTGGGTCTTGCGGGCGCGACCATACTGCGCCATATGCAAAAACAGCGCGGCTTCACCCTGATCGAGCTGCTGATCGTCCTGGCGATCACGGCGATCCTGATCATGCTCGCGGCTCCATCGTTCAAGACGATGATCCAGTCGAACGCGATTTCCAGTTCGGTGAATGGTTTCCAGGCAGACCTGCGATACGCCCGAAGCGAAGCGATTCGACTGGGCGGCAACGTCGTCATGTGCCGCAGCGATGCGCCAGACGCTTCTCCGCCCGTTTGCGGCGCTGGCGCTGGCCCCGGCAATAACGGATGGGTCAGCGGCTGGATCATCTTTCACGACCGCACCGACCCGATCGTCTCGCCCGCTGCTTACGACTCCGGCACCGACACCCTGCTGCGAGTGCAGGCAGCTTTGACGAGCCCCGGCTCCATCATTGACGACCCCGCCGGGACAGTGTTCAGGTTCACCGCGACCGGGCGTTTGCAGAGCGCTGCGGCCACTGCCAAGCTTACCTTCGGTGGAAGCGGATATGCATCTTCTGTCCAGCGCGTCGTTTGCGTGGGCGTAGGCGGACGCGCACGAATCGCCGGCGACGGCACCAAGTCCTGCGGAGCGGACAACGAATGAAAACCACCGCGCAACGCCAGGCCGGCGCCTCGCTCATCGAGGTGCTCGTCGCTGTCCTGATCCTCTCGTTCGGCATGCTCGCGCTCGGCGGAATGCTGGCGTATGCGGTGCAGTTGCCCCGCTTGTCCGCCTACCGCGCCGCCGCGGTGACGATTGCAGCAGCACACATCGAACGCATGCGGGCCAACACCGTCGGCTTCGCAAATGGCTCATACAACGAAACAATGAGTTTCCGCCAGCCGCTAGCGCCGTCCGCCTGCGCTTATCCGAATTGCACTCCGGACACCATGGCCACCGCAGACAGGTACGACACGAATCTTTTGTTGCGCCATGACCTGCCCGGCGAGGCCGGCTTGCGCATGGTCTGCAACGGCGGCGACTGCTCCACGCTCGAAGGCGATGTCTGGGTCATGTGGACAGAGCCGGCCACGCTCGCATCGCTCAGCGCCGCGAATTCCGACGAGTGTCCGCTTCCAGGTTCCGCCCCTGCCTTCGCGGCATTCATTGCACCCGCGCCGCGATGCCTGCACATCAAGTTCAAGCTATGAAACGCGATCCCAACTTCAATTCGCCGCGCGCACGCATGCAGGGCTTGTCCCTGATCGAGCTGATGGTGTCGCTCACCATCGGGCTGATCCTGATGGTGGCAGTGGTGTCGGGCTACCTTGGCACCGCCTCGGCCAGCCGCATGGCCGACGCGCAGGCCCGCATGAACGAGGATGCACAGGCAGCCCTGAACATCCTGACGCAGCACCTGCGAATGACCGGCAACAACCCCAAGCAACCGGATTACGCACCCGCCACCGACCGAAACCCCGTTTTCACCGGTGGCGGCGTCGACATCATTGGCTGCGACGGCACCTTCACCAACACGGCAGCAGCGGCCGACCTGGCAACGCTCACTTGCCCGGTCGTCTCGCCTGGCGCCACGCCCTCCGACTCGATCGCCGTGGCGTATGAGGCCGACGCGTTCAATACTGTCAAAGACGCTGCGGGTGTGCCGACGGATTGCCTGGGCCAGGCTATCCCTGCCACGACGATAGCGGCGGCCGTCAACCGCTATAACGCGGCGCTGCCAGCGCCGAAGCTCGAAGCCATCGACGTGACCTTCCGGCTGGCCGACAACCGTTTTTATGTGGCGAACCTGTCGGGCATTCCCAATCTCTATTGCAAGGGCAACGGCTCGGCGACCCCTCAGCCGCTCGTCGAGAACATCGAGAGCATGCAGATCAAGTACGGCCTGGACCAGGCCGCTGCGGCCACGAACGCGGTCGTTGGCTACCTCAGCGCGACAGACATGGCCACGACGCTCGCGGCCCTGACGCTCGACGCTCGTGCCAGGAAGGTGCTTTCTGTTCGCGTCTGTGTGATTGCGCGCAGCGAATCGCCCGTCAATCCCACTGCAGACCCCCTGTCGTACTGGGACTGCGAAGGCACGCTCACGACGTCGACAGACCAGTACCTTCGTCGTGCGTACATGACCACGGTGGTCCTGCGCAACCACGTCTCAGGCTCATGAGGCATCGCATGAACAGCATCACTTCCCAACGACGCTCCACACCACGCGGCAGCTCCACGCCGCGCGTCAAGCAGGACGGCGTCGTCCTGATCATCGCGCTCATCATGCTGGTGGTCGTGTCGATGCTTGCGACGCTGAGTATCCGCAATGCAACTTCCAGTGAGGCCGTGTCGGGCGCCGTCCGCACGACGCAACTGGCCAGCCAGTCCGCCGAGATTGCACTGCGCTATTGCGAGGACACGCTGTATGGCGTGCAGAAGGGCACTATCGCCGCCCCTGCCAACTGGGCGGCGGCGGTCCGTGCCTATGACGGCACGGTGCATTACAGCGACCCCAAGAACAATTGGGACAAAGTCACGGCCGAAGTTTTTGTCGTGCCACTTACCTCGGTCAACGGCGGTTCGGCGACGTTCAAGCGCGCCCCTGAATGCATGATCGAGAACATGCGAGTCGCGACAAGCACGCCTCCGTACAACTCGACCTCCACCACGTACATCATCACGGCTCGCGGTTTCGGCCCCGAAGTCTCCAATGACGCGACGCGCGGCCGTCCTGACGGCACAGAAGTCTGGCTGCAGTCGACAGTCGAATTGAATTAGGGAGCTTTTCATGTTCCAACGAACACTCAAACTGATCGCGGCAACGCTGGTCATGGCCGGCACGGCACTATCGCTCCATGCGCAGATGGCGCAAGACCCGCTGCTGTCGCGTACAGCCACCGTCCAGCCCAACATCGTCTTCATGTTCGACGATTCGGGTTCGATGAGTGCCACGGCTATTTACCAGTACGGCGGTGGCACGGGTTACCAGGGCCAGCGCGGCCCGAACAACGACTCGGAATGCACATCCGGCAGCGGGTGCGTCTGGATCCTGCCCCCCACCACGTTCCATGGCCGCTCTCCCGACGTGAACCTGATCTACTACGATCCGCGCGTTACCTATTCCAGGCGCATCAACGCCGACGGCACGTTCCAGGCGGCCGGCTCGACTTCCGGCATTTCGAGCTTCAACGTTTACTTCTACAAGCCTGCGTCCTTCAACACCTATTCCGTCTCGGGCGTGAACGTCGTGAACCGCGGCAGCAACTACCCGGTCGGCTCCAGCATCGTCGCGTCCTTCCCGGCGCCACCGGCAGGCGGCTCGCAAGCCACGGCGACGGTGCAGACGGCATCGACGCAGAATGTTGCATCGGTCACCGTCGATGCGGGCGGGCGCGACTACAACGCCGTGCCGACTGTCACTTTCGGTGCGCCACCAGCCGGTGGCATCCAGGCGACGGGCACGGTTCAAACCAGTTCATCGAGCAAGATTTCGACCATTGCCGTGACGGACGTCGGACGCGATTACGACCCGGCAACAACCGCTACGGTGTCCGCTCCTGGGGCAGGTGGCACGCAAGCGACCGTTACCCCTGTATTCGGGTCCACCAGGAAGGTAACTGGCGTTTCGTTCTCGGACATCGGATGGGGCTATCCCGCAGGTTTGACGGCCACGTTCGCCGCAGCACCGGCAAACGGCCTGCGTGCCACTGGCACGCCCGTCATCATTCCAACTCAGCGCATCCTGAGCGTTGCCTGCTGCGGCACAGGGGGTGCTGGCTATCCGGCCGGCGTGACGGTGACGTTTTCCCTTCCGCAAATCCCGGGTGGCGTGCGCGCGACCGCAACCCTGTCGAGAAACGGTTCCGGTCGCTTGACCGGTGTCACCATCACCAACAAGGGCTCAGGCTACACAAGCCCTCCCACGATGACGTTTTCGGGGGGCTCGGGTGCAACCGTCACCTTGACGATGCAAACGGGCAACAGCATCACCGGCATCAATATGACGGAGGAGGGGTACGGCTATACGGGCGTGCCCGCCTTGACGCTGTCCAGCTCGGCCACCGATGCCGCCGCGTACACAGTCGACACCGTCAACACCAATTCGATCACAGGCTTCAATATCACCAACGCAGGCGCGGGGTATTCGGGAACACCGGTCATCACGCTGAATGGCGTTGGCGCGGGAAACAGCGCGGCGTGGACCGTGACGCCAGGCGGCACCAACAGCATCAGCGGCATCACGATCACGAATCCTGGTGCGGGCTACACGAGTACGCCCAGCATCAACATCGGCAATGCGGGTAGCGGCACCGGGTTCGCTGGCACCGTGAACATGGGCACGACCAACCAGATCACCGGCATCACGGTCACCAGTGCCGGTGGCGGGTACGTCACGCAGCCTGCGCTCACGTTGTCGAACACCGGGTCTGGAGCGGGTGCGACCTACACGGTTACCTACACCTCGACACCCGTGTCACCCGCAAATATGCCCTGGAACGGCGCGGGCACGCCCACCACTGCGGCGAGCTACTTCACGCCGAGCTATACGCCCGACAGCGGCAGCCCGCTGGCCGCGAGCGCCACGCCAGGGGTGGTCTATCCGAACACTGCGTCATCCTCTACCGCGGACTATCCGCTGTTCAAGAATCGTACCGATTGCACGAGCACGGCAGGCGTCTGTACGTGGAGCGAAGAGCAGCAGAACTACGCGAACTGGAAGACTTATCACAGCAACCGGCTCGACCTGGCCAAGACCGGCATCGGCCTGGCGTTCCAGCCACTGAACCCGACGTTCCGCCTGGGCTGGGGCACCATCAACCGGCTCAACAGTACGAGCGCGCTCGACAAGGGCGTGCGCACGTTCTCGGGCACCGTGGTCAGCGACTTCATGACGTGGCTGTATGCGCGTACGCCAAACGGCGCCACGCCCAACCGCATTGCGCTCGACAAGGTGGGCCAGTACTACCAGCGCAAGGACACGAACGGCCCGTGGGCCGACTCGCCCAACGGCGACGGCGCCGTGAGCAGCGCAGGCACCGAATCGACACATGCCACTTGCCGCCGCTCGTACTCCATGCTGATGACGGACGGCTACTACAACGACACGTTCACCAGCCTGGGCGACGTCGATACCACCAACGGCCCGTCGATCACCTCGCCGACGTCGTACCAGTACATCCCGATCGGCCCGTACAGCGATACGAACAGCACCAAGGTGCAGAACTCGTTTGCCGACGTCGCCATGAAATACTGGGTGAACGACCTGCGCCCCGACCTGACCAACGCCGTCAAAGCCGTGCCGGGGGACGAAGCGTTCTGGCAGCACATGAACTTCTATGCGATCGGCCTGGGCCTGATCGGCACACTCGACGCGACCAACCCCGCCGTGCTCACGAGCCTGACCGGCAATGCCGGCACCACCCCGCCGCGCTCGCTCAACTGGCCCACCGCAGCGCCCGATGACCCGCGTTCGATCGACGACATGTGGCACGCCACTGTCAACGCCCGCGGAAAGATGCTGAACGCCAAGACGGCCTCGGAGCTGAACTCCGCCATCGCGCAGATGATGTCCGACATCGGCGGCAAGGAAGGCGTGCAGGCCGGTGTGGCCGTCTCGACCGCCACCCTGACCAAGGACACAAAGAAGTACACGCCGACGTACACGCCGATCACCTGGAACGGCAACGTCACGGCCTACAACCTTGACCCCACTACAGGCCAGCAGATCGGCACGGCGTGGCAGGTTGAAACACTGACGGCGATCGATCCGACGACCGGCAAGAAGACCTTCAGCTCAATCATCCCGCCCTTCGGCACGCGCAACATCGTCGTCGGCAATGGCGCCACGAGCGGCGCGCGCGCCGTTCCCTTCACGCTGGCATCACTCACCTCAGCCGGTTTGAACACCAAGATGACCGGCACGGTCAACTCGAACCTGATCGATTACCTGCGCGGCGACGCGACGAATGAGGACACCAGCGCCGCATCGGCCAGCGCTACGGCGATTTACAGGGAACGCCTGACGCGCCTGGGTGACATCGTGAACTCCACGCCGACGTTCGTGAAGGACAGCTTCGATGGCCATTACGAGAAGCTGCCTGTGGGCACAACGGGCCAGTCGACGTACCAGACGTTCGTGGCTCAGAAGAAGGCGCGTGGCGAAGGCGTGCTCTTCGTGGGCGCCAACGATGGCATGCTGCACGGCTTCCGCGACGGTACCTTCGACCCGCTGACGGGTGCTGTGGCCGACCCTGGCGGCATCGAAATCTTCGCGTACATCCCGTATGCCCTGTTGCCAACGATCAGCAATCTGGCCGACAAGGCGTATGTGCACCGCTACTACGTCGACGGGCCGACCGTCGAGGTCGACGCCTACCTGGCCGGTGCCGGCCGCTGGGCAAACCTGCTGGTTGGCTCGACAGGCGGCGGCGCAGGCGCTGCCAGTGCTGCAGGCGTGAGCCCGAAGGCTGCGGTCTTCGCAATCGACACGACCTCGTTGAACAGCTCGGTCTCGACGATGAGCTCTTCCAGTGTGCTGTGGGAAATCAGCTCCAACCTGGCCGCTTTCTCCGAACTGGGCTACATGCTCACCGATGTGCAGGTCGGCATGACGATGGGCGGCACCTGGGTTGGGATTTTCGGTAACGGCTACGAAAGCAAGTCGTGCCAGGCTCGCCTCTTTGTGGTGAATATCGAAACAGGCGCGCTCATCAAGGAAATCAATACGGGCTCAGGCAGTTGCGGCTCCGCATCGACCAAGAACGGCCTGGGCGGTGCGCGCATCGTGCTGGACGACAAAAAGCGCATCCTGGGCGTGTATGCCGGCGACCTGCTGGGCAACGTGTGGAAGTTCAACCTGAACAACGCATCGTCCGGCTCGTGGACCGTTGATCTCGCAGGCCAGCCGTTGTACAAGACCGGCTCGTCGCAACCCATCACGGCAGCGCCTTCGGTGTTCACATTGCCGCTGGTCGGCACGAGTGATCCGGCGACTGGCTACATGGTCGTGTTCGGTACCGGCAAGTTCTACGAGGTGGCCGACATCACCACGACGGCGACACAAACCATCTATGGCGTGTGGGATCCGGTGGCATTCGGTGCTGGCACGATTCCGCCAGGCACAGCTCTGACGTCGAACGCCCTGCTGGTCGGCCAGACGATTGGTTCGGCCCAGACAGGCGTCGACGGCAACACTTACTTCGGCGTCTCGAACAACACCGTTGACTATGTCGGCTCGACCACACCGTCTGTCGTCCCGCCGCGCCGCGGCTGGTACTTCGACCTGCCAAACTCCGGCCAGCGGCTCGTGTATCCGCTCGACACGCTGGTAGACCGCTTCGTCATCGCCGACACGATCTCGCCATCGAACGTTTCGCTCGACCCCTGCGCGAACGTGACAGGCGGCGCCGGCTTCGTGTACATCGTCGATGCACTCAACGGAGGCGGCCCGACTGGGGCGATCCTGGACACCAACGGCGATCAGGTCGTTGACGAAAACGATCTCGTGGTGAGCGGCTACTCAAGCAGCGCAGACGGCCGCAATAAGGTGGTGAACACCAAGTCGGAACGCGACTTCGTGATCCTGAGTAGCGACGTCGGTGGCAAGCAGCTGGAGTTCAAGTGCGAGATGATCGATCCGTCGAAATGTACGCCGCCCCCAGGCGCTGGCAACTTCAAGAGCCGCCAGTGGCGCCAGCTCTTCTTGCGGTAGGCTATGCACTTGATGTCAAGGAGCGATGCGCAATGAAACAACGAGTGCTGTCCAAAGGGTTCACGCTGATCGAAATAATGATCGTGGTCGCCATCATTGCGATCATTGCTGCCATCGCGCTGCCTTCGTACACGAGCTACGTAGCTCGTGCGCGCCGCGCCGACGCGAGGACCACCCTGCTCCAGGCAGCCCAGTTCATGCAGCGCTTTTACTCCGCCAACGACCAATACGACAAGACGCGCGACGGCACGAAAGACGCGATCGACGTCATTCCGGACAACCTCAAGCGTTCGCCGATCGATGGCACCCAGCTGTACACACTCTCATTCAGCGGCACGCCCACTGCCTCGACCTACGTCCTGCAAATGGTCCCTGTTGCCGGCTCCAGCATGGCGTCGGATGAGTGCGGCACGTACACCATCAACCAGGCAGGCGCGAAGACCGTGAGCGGCAGCAAGAGCGTGGCAGAGTGCTGGAAATAGCGCCTGCCTGACCGGTGGTGACCCCTTTGCGCGGGGCTCGCCCCTTTCCTGCGAAAATGCGGGGATATGTTCACCGGAATCATCACCGGCGTGGGGCGCATCGCCGCCGTGCACGCCTTGGGAAGCTCATTGCAGCACGGCAAGCGCCTCGACATCGAGGCGCCCGCTGGCTGGCTCGATGACACAGGCTTGGGTGACAGCATCGCCATCAACGGCGCCTGCATGACGGTCACCTCCTTCGACACCGCCTCCCACCGCTTCACCGTCGACATATCGGCCGAATCGCTCGACAAGACATCAGGCCTGGGCGAGCCCGGCCCCGTCAACCTCGAAAAAGCGCTGCGCGCCAACGACCGGCTCGGCGGGCACATCGTGTCCGGCCATGTGGACGGCATCGGCACCGTCACCCACTTCGAACAAGTCGGCGAAAGCTGGCAGTTGCGCGTGCTGGCACCACCCGGCATGGGCAAGTACCTTGCCTACAAGGGCTCCATCACGATCAATGGCGTCAGCCTCACCGTCAATACCGTGAGCGATTCGCCCGCCGGCACCGAGGCGAGCATCAACCTCATTCCCCATACGGTGCAAAACACTGCGCTCGGCCAGCTGCGTGCAGGCAGCACCGTCAACCTTGAAATCGACACCGTCGCGCGCTATGTCGAGCGCATGTTGTCGAGCGTTGGAGACTCCACTCAATGACAGCGCCCATCTCGCCTGTGCAGGACATCGTGGCCGACCTGCGCGCCGGGCGAATCGTCATCCTTGTTGACGAAGAAGACCGTGAGAACGAAGGCGACCTGGTGCTCGCCGCCGAGCACGTCACGCCCGAGGCCATCAACTTCATGGCGCGCTACGGCCGCGGGCTGATCTGCCTGACGCTCACGCGTGAGCGCTGCGAGCGGCTGAACCTGCCGCCCATGGTCGCGCGCAACGGCACAAAGATGGGCACGGCCTTTACCGTGTCGATCGAGGCGGCTGAAGGCGTGACGACGGGCATCTCCGCCGCCGATCGCGCGCGCACCGTGCAAGCCGCTGTCGCGCGCGATGCGCACGCGGGCCACCTGGTGCAGCCCGGGCACATCTTTCCGCTGCAGGCTGTCGATGGCGGTGTGCTCATGCGTGCGGGCCACACGGAAGCGGGTTGCGACCTGGCTGCGATGGCCGGGCTGGAGCCCGCCGCCGTGATCTGCGAAATCATGAAAGACGACGGCACGATGGCGCGCCTGCCCGACCTGCAGCAGTTTGCTGCCGAGCACGGCCTGAAGATCGGCACGATCGCCTCGCTGATCGAATACCGCAGCGCCAATGAATCGCTGGTGCAGAAAGTCGGCTCGCGCCCCCTGAAGACTGCCTATGGCGACTTCATCGCCCACGCCTGGAAAGACCAGCCCAGCCAGGGCCTGCACCTGGCGCTCGTCAAGGGCGAATGGGCTGCGCACGAGACCGTTCCGGTGCGTGTGCATGAACCACTCTCGCTGCTCGACGCGCTCGAAGTCAACCGCTCGATGCACTCGTGGAATCTCGACGCGAGCCTGCGTCACATCGCGGCCGAGGGCAAAGGCGTGGCTGTGTTCCTCAATTGCGGCGAAGACGCTGCACAACTCTTCGCTCAGTTCGAAGGCACTGCACGCTCAGCGCAGGCACCCGAGCGCGGTCGCATGGATTTGCGCACGTATGGCATTGGCGCGCAGATCCTGCGCGAGTGCGGCGTGCAACGAATGAACCTCATGGGCAATCCGCGCCGCATGCCCAGCATGACGGGCTACGGCCTGGAAATCGTGGGCTATGTCGCCCCCGACACACAACCAAGAAAGTAAAGAATGTTTGGCGCAGACAAAGGCAAAGCCGGGGAGCTTGACGGCAAGGGCCTGTACATCGGGATCGTGCAGGCACGCTTCAATGAAAGCATCACGAACGCGCTGCACGAGGCGTGCGTGGCCGAGCTGAAAGCGCTCGGCGTCGAAGAAGACCGCATCGATCACTTCACGGTGCCGGGCGCTCTTGAAATCCCGGTGGCGCTGCAAGCGCTCGCCGAGAAAGACCACTACGACGCGCTCATCGCGCTGGGCTGCGTGATTCGCGGCGAGACCTATCACTTCGAACTCGTTGCGAACGAGTCCGCTGCTGGCGTGACGCGCGTCGCGCTCGACTACCACCTGCCCGTCGCCAACGTGATCATCACGACCGAAAACCTCGAGCAGGCCGTTGCCCGCCAGAGCGACAAGGGCCGCGATGCGGCGCGCGTCGTCGTCGAGATGTGCAACCTGCTGGACGAAATCTGATGAGCACTGAAGAGAAATCGCCCAACGCCGCAGGCTCTGCCGCCACGGCAGCTGTCCAGCAACCGGGCCGCACCGCCACAGGCGCGCGCAAGGCATCGGCCAAGTCGTCGCGCAGCCGCGCTCGCGAGTTCGCGTTGCAAGGCCTCTACCAGCACCTGGTGGGCGGCAATGACGCGCAGGCGATCGACCTGTTCACGCGTGACCTGTCGGGCTTTCACAAGGCAGATTCGGTTCACTACGACGCGCTGCTGCACGGCTGCATCACGGAAGGCGCCGAGCTCGACGCACTGATCGTTCCCCTGCTCGACCGCAAGCTCGCCGAGATTTCACCGGTCGAGCATTCGATCATGTGGATAGGCGCTTACGAGTTCAAGCATGCACGCGACGTGCCGTGGCGCGTCGTGCTCAACGAATGCATCGAGCTCGCCAAGGAATTCGGTGGCACCGATGGCCACAAGTACGTCAACGCCGTGCTCAATGGGCTCGCCGCCACGATGCGGCCTGCCGAGGTGCAGGCCGACAAGGCTTCAGGCAAGGCACGGTGAGAGTCTCCAGCCTCATCGAGCGCATCGAGCCCTTCTACGTGATGGAAGTGGCCAAGGCCGCGTCGAAGCTTGCGCGCGAAGTCGCCCATACGAGCAAGCCGATGATCTTCCTGAACATCGGCGAGCCCGACTTCACGGCGCCGCCGCTCGTACAGGAAGCTGCGGCGCGCGCAGTGAGCCAGGGCCTCACGCAATACACACACGCCACCGGTCTCGATCAGCTACGCGAGCGCATCAGCCAGTGGTACAGGCAGCGCTTCAACGTCGATGTGCCCGCGCGCCGCATTGTCGTGACAGCGGGCGCATCGGCCGCGTTGCAGCTCGCGTGCCTGGCGCTCATCGAGCAGGGCGAGCAAATCCTCATGCCTGACCCGAGCTATCCGTGCAACTGCCACTTCGTCACGGTTGCCGGCGGCGAGCCGGTGCGCATTCCGTCCACTGCGGCAGAGCGCTTCCAGCTCACGGCAGAGAAGATCGAAGCGCATTGGGACCCCAAGACGCGCGGCGTGCTGCTCGCCTCGCCTTCCAACCCCACAGGCACGTCAATCCACCCCGGCGAGCTGCGCCGCATCCATGAGTTCGTCAAGAGCAAAGGCGGCATCACGCTGCTCGACGAGATCTACCTCGGCCTGTCTTACGACGACACATTCGGGCATTCGGCGCTTGCGATCGACGACCAGGTCATCAGCATCAACAGCTTCTCGAAGTACTTCAACATGACGGGCTGGCGCTTGGGCTGGATCGTCGCGCCTGACGATGTCGCGCTCGCCATCGAGAAGCTCGCGCAGAACCTGTACATCTGCCCCAGCACGATTGCGCAGCATGCGGCTGTGGCCTGCTTCGCGCCGGACAGCATTGCCGAGTACGAGCGCCGCCGCGCCGAGTTCAAGGCGCGGCGCGACTGGTTCATTCCGCAACTCAACGCCATGGGCCTGAAGGTGCCGGTGATGCCCGACGGCGCCTTCTACGCCTGGGCCGACTGCACCGAAGCCTGCCGCCGCCTGGGCGTCAAAGACAGCTGGGATCTAACGTTCGAGCTGATGAAGCGCGCGCATGTGGCAGTGACACCGGGGCGCGATTTCGGCGTCGCGGAAACGGGCCACTTCATCCGCTTTTCCACAGCCAGCTCGATGGAGCACCTGCAGGAAGCGGTGGCGCGCCTGCGGCAGGTGCTGGCCTGAACCATACGATGTTCGAATTCCCGATCCGCGTTTACTGGGAAGACACCGACGCGGGCGGCATCGTCTTCTATGCCAACTACCTGAAGTTCTTCGAGCGCGCGCGCACTGAATGGCTGCGCTCGCTGGGCGTCGAGCAGGGCAAGCTGCGCGAGGCGACCGGCGGCATGTTCGTGGTGGGCGAGACGGCGGTGAAGTTCCACCGCCCTGCCCGGCTGGACGACGAACTTCTTGTTACGGCCTCGGTCGAAGAAACAGGCCGTGCGTCTTTGATAATCGCGCAACAGGCTTTGCTCAAGCACAGCAGGCAACTCCTTTGCGAGGGCACCATCCGGATTGGCTGGGTAGAAGCCGCCACCGTCCGGCCCTCGCGAATTCCTCACACCATTCTGGAAGCACTACAAACACGATGAATCAGGAACTGTCGATCCTGCAGCTGGTCCTGCATGCCAGTTGGGTGGTGCAGCTGGTGATGCTGCTGCTGGTCGGCATCTCGATCGCCAGCTGGGCCGCGATTTTTCGCAAGCTCGTCACGCTGCGCCGCGTGAAGACGCTCAACGATGACTTCGAACGCGAGTTCTGGTCGGGCACGAGCTTGAATGACCTGCTCGCAGCCGCAGCGCAGAACGCGAAACACTCCGGCCCGATGGAACGCATTTTTGCCAGCGGCATGCGCGAATACCAGAAGCTGCGCGAGCGCCGCATTGTCGATGCCGGCACGCTGCTCGACGGCGCGCGGCGTGCCATGCGCGCGAGCTACCAGCGCGAGCTCGATGCCATCGAAACACACCTTTCCTTCCTCGCATCGGTTGGCTCCGTGTCGCCGTATGTGGGCCTCTTCGGCACGGTGTGGGGCATCATGCACGCCTTCATCGGGCTGGGCGCGCTGCAGACAGTCACGCTTGCCACCGTTGCGCCCGGCATTGCGGAAGCGCTGGTCGCGACAGCCATCGGCCTCTTCGCAGCGATCCCGGCCGTCGTGGCCTACAACCGTTTCGCGCGCGACATTGACCGCGTCGCGATCAAGCTGGAGACCTTCATTGAAGAGTTCTCCAACATCCTGCAGCGCAACCTGGGGGCCCAGTCGGCCTCCGGCCACTGAAGCCCGCACGCGATGCCCTCCATGGTCTCCCGCGGTCGCGGCCGCCGCACGATCAACGAGATCAACATGGTCCCGTTCATCGACGTGATGCTCGTGCTGCTGATCATCTTCATGGTCACGGCGCCGCTCATCACGCCCAGCATGATCGACCTGCCAAGCATGGGCAAAGCCGCGAAGCAGCCCGACCAGGTGATCCAGATCGTCATCGGCAAGGACGAGCAGCTCGAAGTGAAGGTCGCGGAAAAATCAACGAAGGTCTCGCTGGCCCAGATTGCCGCGCAGGTCACGCAACTGCAGCGCGGGCAGACACCCGGTTCGAGCGCCGTGGTGATCAGCGCTGACCGCAACGTGCGCTACGAAAACGTGGTGAAGGTGATGGACACCCTGCAGCGCGCGGGCGTGCAGCGCGTGGGCCTGTCGGTGCAACTCGCGAAGTAACGACAACGATGGCGATGGACACACACGCCGAGCGTCTTGAATTTGCGCCACCGCAAGAGCCTGCGGCTATTCGCGCCTTTGTGGTGGCCGTTGCCGTTCACCTGCTGCTGGCTGCGGCGTTGACGTGGGGCATCAACTGGAAGAAAGACGTCGAGAACGTCACGGCTGAGGCTGAGTTGTGGACGGCGATGCCCAGTGCGGCAGCGCCTGCGCCGCTCGTTGTCACACCCCCCGCCGTTGCGCCGCTGGTGCCAGAGCAGCCACCTGCGCCCGAGCTGAAAGTCGAGGCACCACCACTGCCGCCGCCGGTCGTTGCCGAGCCTGACATCGCCCTGGAGCGCGAGAAGCGCAAGCAGGAACTCGCCCGGCAGCGTGCGGAAGAGATCGAGCAGCAAAAGAAGCTCGAGGCGAAGCAGCGGCGCGAAGAGCTGGAGCGCGAGAAGAAAGAGCTGCTCGCGCAGGAGAAGGCGGCTGCCAAGAAGGCTGCGGAGAAGGCCGCAGAGAAAGCGTCGCAAGACAAGCACCGCAAGGAAGAACTCGCGAAAGCGCAGGCGAGCGAGAAGACAGCAGCGGCGCTGCGCAAAGATCAACTCGATCGCATGCGCAAGCTGGCAGGTGCCGACCCGAACGCAACGGGTGATTCAAGTCCCACACCTTCGGCAGGCAAAGGCAAGGGCAGTTCGGCAGGCGCCCCGTCAGCCGCTTATGCCGCCCGAATCGCCGCGCGCATACGCCCGTACATTCGCCATCCGCAGGAAGTGCCGGGCAATCCGCCCGTCGAGATCGAAGTCAGGACGTCGCCTGACGGCACCATCGTTGGCCAACGCGTGACGAAGTCGAGCGGCAATGAGGCGTGGGACGAATCGGCCATTCGCGCCGTGATTTCCGCGACGACGCTGCCGCGCAATGAAGAGGGGCGTGTGATCTCGCCCATCACGGTGATCTTGCGGCAGCGGGATCAGTAGCGCCTTTTTCAGGGCGCTCGTCGCGTACAACTGCAAGTCACTCGTAAACGATAGAAACTTGCCCCTGCCCCGCCTGCGCCATCCAGCTCGCCAGCGCCGCGTCGCTCGGGAAAAACTTCGCCTCATCGCCCAGCTGCAATTCAGCCGTCGCAGCGTCGCGCTTCAAGGCCAGCCGCACATTCAGGCCGCGCAAAAACTCACCCTGCTCCGACTGCACGCGATGCGGCGGGAACTCCTTGACCAGCCGCTTCACGTCAGGCGCCTTGCCGTTGACCGACACCCGCAGGAACTTGCCAAAGCGGCAACGCGCCGTCGCCAGGTCCCACACCTGGCTCACGTTCAAGCGATAGCCGCCGTTGAACCGATCAGGCTGCATCTTGGCCATCACCACCACAAACTCGTCATCCTTGAGCAGGTTGCGCGCGGCGTTGATCACGGCCTCATCAGCAGTCGCCTCCAGCGTGCCCGACTTGTCGTCGAGCTTGAAGATGGCGAGCTTGCCGCGCTGGCCATTGATCACACGCATGTCGTTCACGATGCCGGCCAGCAGCTGCGGCTCGCGCGAGTCGATCAGGTCGTCGATGCGGCGCTTGACGAAGCGGCGCACCTCCAGCTCCACCTCGTCGAACAAGTGGCCCGACAGGTAAAAACCAATCGCCGTCTTCTCCAGCGTGAGCCGCTCTTTCACGCCCCACGGCATGGCCTCGACCAGCGGCGGCTCTTGCGTGCTGGCCGCGTGCGAGTCGCCCGAGTCGAACAGCCCGCCCTGGTTCGCATTGGCCTGCGTCGCGTTCGCGAAATCGAATGCCCTGTCGAGTGACGCCGACAGCGAAGCGCGATTGAGCTGCAGCGAATCGAATGCGCCCGCCTTGATCAACGCTTCGACCGTGCGCTTGTTAATGCGCGTGCGGTCCACGCGAACGCAAAAATCGTAGAGGCTCTTGAAGGGCCCGCCCTCTTCCCGCGCCGCCACGATCGCATCAATCGCGAGGTGCCCCGTGCCCTTCACCGCACCCAGCCCGTAGCGAATCACCTTGTCGGAGATCGGCTCGAAGCGGTACACGCCGCGGTTCACATCTGGCGGCTCGAACGTCATGCCGAAGTTCTTGATGGCGTCTTCGAACAAGGCCTTGAGCTTGTCCGTGTCGTCCATTTCCACCGTCATGTTCGCGCAGAAGAACTCGGCCGTGTAATGAACCTTCAGCCAGCCCGTGTGATACGCGAGCAGCGAATAAGCAGCGGCGTGCGACTTGTTGAAGCCGTAGCCCGCAAACTTCTCCATCAAGTCGAAAATCTCGTCGGCCTTGGCTTCGCCGATGTTCTGCTTGGCCGCGCCATTGCGGAAGATCTGCCGGTGCTCGGCCATCTCTTCGGCCTTCTTCTTGCCCATCGCGCGGCGCAGCAAGTCCGCGCCGCCGAGCGAGTAGCCGCCCAGGATCTGCGCGGCCTGCATCACCTGCTCCTGGTACACCATGATCCCGTAGGTTTCCGAGAGCACGGGCTCGAGCAGCGGGTGCGGATACAGCACATCCTCGCGCCCATTTTTGCGTGCGCAAAAACTCGGGATGTTCTCCATCGGGCCGGGCCGGAACATGGCGTTCAGCGCAATCAGGTCTTCCAGCCGCGAAGGCTTCGCGTCTTTGAGCATGCCCTGCATGCCGCGCGATTCAAACTGGAACACTGATTCGGTCTTGCCATCCGCAAACAGCCGGTAGGTATGCGGATCGTCGAGCTTCACGGCTTCGAACGTGAAGCCCTCTTGCCCCGCATGCCGCGCACGGATCATGTCCTTGGCGATCTCCAGAATCGTGAGCGTAGCCAGACCCAAGAAGTCGAACTTCACGAGGCCTGCGGCCTCCACGTCGTCCTTGTCGTACTGACTCACCGCCGACTCACTGCCCGGCTGCTGGTACAGCGGCGTGAAGTCCGTGAGCTTGCCCGGCGCGATCAACACACCGCCCGCATGCATGCCGACGTTGCGCGTCATGCCTTCCAGTTTTTGCGCGAGCGCCAGCAGCGTCTTGACGTCGTCTTCCTTCTCCAGCCGCTCGGCAAGCACGGGCTCCTGCGCGATGGCTTGCGCGATCGTGATGTGCGTGCCGGGCTTGTTCGGGATCAGCTTGCTGATGCCATCGCAGAACGTGTAGCTCATGTCGAGCACGCGGCCCACGTCGCGAATGGCAGCGCGTGCGGCCATCGTGCCGAAGGTAGCGATCTGGCTCACTGCCTCCTTGCCGTACTTGTCCTTCACGTAGTCGATCACGCGGTCACGATTGCCCTGGCAGAAGTCAATGTCGAAGTCAGGCATCGACACGCGCTCCGGATTCAGGAAGCGCTCGAACAGCAATTCGTATTGCAGCGGATCAAGGTCTGTGATCTTCAGCGCATACGCGACAAGCGAGCCCGCACCCGAACCGCGGCCCGGCCCCACCGGGCAGCCGTTGTTCTTGGCCCAGTTGATGAAGTCGCCCACGATCAGGAAGTAGCCCGGAAACCCCATCTTCACGATGGTGTTGATCTCGAACTCCAGCCGCGCCACATAGCGCGGCATTTCTTTCTCTCGCGCTGCCGCGTCGGGGTAAATGACCTCCATGCGCTCGACGAGACCCTCATGCGAGAGCTGCTTGAAGTAATCGTCGATAGGTATGCCGCCGGGCGTGGGGTAATCGGGCAGGCGCGGCTTGCCGAGTTCGAGCACCAGGTTGCAACGCTTGGCGATCTCAGCGGTGTTGGCAAGCGCAGAAGGCACGTCCGCGAACAGCGCCTCCATTTCCTTGCTCGACTTGAAATACTGCTCGCGCGTGAACTTGCGAACGCGCCGCTGGTTGCCCAGGATCTCGCCTTCGGAGATGCACACGCGCGCCTCGTGCGCTTCGTAGTCGTCCGCTTCGGTGAACTGAACCGGGTGCGTCGCGACCACCGGCAAATTCAAGCTGGCAGCCAGTTGCACGGCTGCGACCACATGCGCTTCATCATCCGTGCGGCCGGCACGCTGCAGCTCGATGTAGAAGCGGTGCGGGAAGATCGACGCCAGCTGCAGCGCCACTTCGCGCGCGCGGTCAGCGTCGCCTTGCACCAGCGCCTGGCCCACCGGCCCCGCCTGCGCGCCCGCCAGCACGACAAGGCCTTCGTTGAGCTCACGCAGCCACTCCAGTTTGCAGATGGCCTGCGCCTTCACCACGTTGCGCGTCCATGCGCGCGCGAGCAACTCACACAAATTGAGATAGCCCTGCCGGCTTTGCACCAGCACGACGATGCGCGAGACCACCAGCGGGTCTTTGCCAAGCCCCTGCACCATGACTTCGGCGCCGATGAGCGGCTTGACGCCCGCACTGCGCGCGGCCTTGTAGAACTTGATGGCGCCGAACAGGTTGCTCAGGTCGGTGATCGCCAGGGCCGGCTGCTTGTCGCGCGCTGCCGCTGCAACGATCTCGTCGATCCGGTTGGTGCCGTCGACGACGGAGAATTCGGTGTGCAGGCGCAGGTGGACAAACATCGCCTCATTTTACGGTCGCGACTGTCACGCAGACCGTGCATCTCATGCCATCGCGATTCGCCTGCCGCCAGCCAGGCCGCTCGCGACTTCATCGAGCTGGCGCCACACATCAGCGAACGTATTGCCCTCAAGCCCTCGCAGGCGAAACACGATGCGCAAATCAAAATCTGTCAGCGCTGCAGGCAACTCGGATTGCCTGGACGACCTGCTGAGAATCAGCGTTGCCAGCTCAACCAGCTCCTCCTTCTCGCGGGGGCGCACGCTGATGGCACCGAAGCGCGTCTTGCTGAGCCGGCCGATCATCCACTCCTGCCCCAGTCGTTCCTGCAACGTTGCTGCAAATCGCACAAGCGCGCGTTCGGTCAGCACGTGGCCGTACTCTGCGCCAGTGCGGTCCAGCCCCGGCAGCAGGAACAGCATGACGGCGGGATGCCCCTGCCCCGCCGCCTCGCTCAACAGCGCCTGTGAGTAGCTTTGCTCCAGTCCGGCGTAAGACAGCATGGCTGTGAGTGGATCGCGATCTGCCCTGATCGCAGCACGGCTCATCACATCGCGCCCGTAGCGCGCGCGCAGGAACTGGGTATGCCGCATCAGCAGCGCGGCTGCGAACAACATCAACGCACTGGTCGCCGCCGACCAGTCCAGTCCGGCATAGAGAGGCAAGCGCAGCCACCCCAGCACGGCCGCGCACACAATGGTGATGACCGAGGCGGTCATCCACACCGCATAGCGAGCACCGTTGCGATAGCTCGCGATGCACATCCCCAGCGCCAGCGCGGCTGCCACACCAGAGGCTGCGATGACGCCGACGCCGCGCCAGTTGCCAGGCAGCAGCGTCGCCTGGACAGTTGCATACGTCAGGGCCAGCGCGGCAGTCACCGGGCCGGCCAGCTGCAGCAATTGCGTTGCCTCCAGGCGATCGAGCAACTCGCCCACCGTCCATACCGTCAGGCCCGCGAGCACGATGACGCAGAAGGCCTTGCTTTTGTCGGTGAGCTCGGGCCAGTCCGGCAGGAGCCAGATGGGTGCATAGCCATTGGCGCAGACGACCGTGAGCATCACCCAGACTGAGAACAGCAGCAGCAACCAGCCCGGCCGCACGCGCAAGGACGCTGCCGAAAGCAGGCAGACCACGCACGTCATCAGGCCCATGCCCGTGACGAATCCGGTGAGGTTCGCCTGGCGCAGGCGCCCTTCCTGGAAGTCCTTCTCGGTCTTGAGCAAAACCGGCACACGAATCGTGCCGTTGTTACGCAAGACGATGATCACATCGATATCGCGATCATCGACAGCAATACCGAATGCCGGAAACTGGCCGTAGAAAGGCCACTTCGCAAGCGGCACGGTATCGCCCGCTTCCGCACTGCTCCATGCTCCGCCAGAAGGACGCGTCCAGAGCTGGACGTGATCAACGCGACTGGTAGGCACCTGCACGAAGAAGATCGACTTGCTGCGCCCGGCGCTCAGTGTCGCGCGGCCAATGACTGACATGTCCGGCTCGACCTCAATTGCTTCCTGCGCCTGCGGGCCCGGTGGCTTCACCGCGGTCGCCCCCCACAGCTGGTCGGGATTGATGGCAGCGCTGGCGGGCAACGCATGCAGACTCAGGGCTGCCGCCAGATTCAACTCGCGAGTTGCCTCCGACAAAGCAACGACGGGCATACTGGATTGAGCCAGGGCTTCAGGCACCATACCCAGAGCCGAGACCACGCCGATGAGGAACACGATAATGGAGCGAAAGGCCACTGCGGCTCCTGGTGAATCTGACTCGAATCTAGTTGGTTGCTGTGCCCCCATCAAGCGAAAACTCTCCTGTGCTCAATATTGCGGGCTACCGCTTCGTCACGATTGACGATGCGCCCGAGCTGCGCGATCGCCTTCATGGCCAAGCCCGGCATCATGCACTGCTCGGCACCGTGCTGCTCGCGCAAGAAGGTATCAACTTCTTTCTCGCGGGCGCGGCCGACAGCGTGCGCGCCTTTCTTGATGAGCTTGGCGCAGACCCGCGTTTCACGGGGCTCGAAGTCAAGGAAAGCTGGTCTGCCAAGGCGCCCTTTCGCAAGCTGCTCGTGAAGGTCAAGCGCGAGATCATTCGCATGAACCATCCGGCCATCCAGCCCGCCTCTGGCCGCGCGCCGGCGGTCGATGCAACCACCGCCAAGCGCTGGCTCGACCAGGGCCATGACGACGACGGGCGCGAAGTGGTCACGCTCGACACGCGCAATGCGTTCGAGGTTGATCACGGCACGTTCGAAGGCGCGATCGACTGGCGCATCGACAAGTTCAGCGAGTTTCCGCAGGCGCTTGACGCCCACAAGGCGCAGCTGGAAGGCAAGACCATCATCAGCTTTTGCACCGGCGGCATTCGCTGCGAGAAAGCGGCGATCTACATGCGTGAAGCCGGGCTCGACCATGTGTGGCAGCTCGATGGCGGCATCCTGAAATATTTCGAGGAAACCGGCGGCGCACACTTCAAAGGCAACTGCTTTGTGTTTGACGAGCGCCGCGCGCTCGATGCGGATCTGGCACCGCCTGCGAATTAGGGGCCGTTGAGGCTAGTCGTCGCGCAGCACGTGCAGCACCTGCGAGCCGAATTCGCGGGAATACAAAATGCCCACGACAACTGCTGTCGCAATAGCAAAGACGAGCGGCGAAAAAATCCACGCCATCGCCGCGAATGAAAAGTAATAGGCGCGAATACCGTCGTTGAACGTTTCAGCGGCCAGGCCGAGCAGCGTGCCCGCGCGATTGGCATAGTGCTCACGCGCGAATTTGCCTGACTCGAATTCGGCGGGCGGCGGCATGGCGCCCAGCACAAGCGAGGCAAAGGTGTACTGCCGCATCGACCACGTGAAGCGAAAGAACGCATTGACGAAAATGCCCAGCAGCACCAGCACCTTCAGCTCGAAGACGAGCATCGATGTGCGCGTGACGAACGGAATCTCGCGCACGAACTCCGCTGCCTTGTCGGTCGTGCCGAGTGCGGCCAGCAAACCGCCAATCACGATCATGGTGGCAGAGGCAAAGAACGACGGGCTGCTTGCCAGGCTCTGCGTGATGATGCCGTCGATCATGCGCGGGTCGCGATAGGTCGCCTGCAGCATCCAGTAGCGGCGATAGCGATTGGTCGTCGCCAGCAACGACGGCCGCTTGCCGCCCCAGTACCTGGCAAACCACGCGTAGCCCATCCAGGCCGCGAAGAAAAACAGCAGCGCGAGCCAGTCGTACCAGGGAAGGATGGCAAAAACTTGCATCGCAGGATGATAGAGAGTCGGCGCGTGCCCGCCGGCCTCAGGACATCGGCTCTGGCGGTATGAACCTCACCGGTGGCAACGGGATGAATTCAGCGTCGCCCGCGACAGCGCCCATGCGCTGCGCCTCCCAGTCTTCGCTCGCCTGCACGATGCGCTCCTTGCGGCTGGACACGAAGTTCCACCACATGTGGCGCGGCGCATCGAGCGGATCGCCGCCGATCACGACGAAGCGCGCGCCTTGCGCGGACTCGATGTGCGCGGGCGCCGCCGTGTCGAGCACGCCCAACGCGCGCAGCGGCAACGCTTGCCCGTCAACGGCGACTTCGCCTTCAACAACATAGATCGCCATCTCGGGCACCAGCGGCGGCAGTTCAAGCCGGCCGCCCGCTGCAAGCGCTACATCCAGATAGAGCGTGCGCGAAAACGCCTTGACGGGCGACACGGCGCCAAACGCTTCTCCGACCATCACACGAATGCGTGCGGTGGCAAGTTCAACTTCAGGAATGTCTGCCGCAGGCGTGTGGGTGAACGACGGCTCGATCTCTTCGTATTCGACGGGCAGTGCCGTCCAGAGTTGCAGGCCGTGGTTCACGAATGATTTGCCCCGCAGGTCGTCGGGCTTGCGCTCGGAATGCACGATCCCGCGGCCCGACGTCATCCAGTTGATCGCGCCGGGCTCGATGCGCTGCTCGCTGCCCAGGCTGTCGCGATGCATCATCGCGCCCTCGAACAGATACGTGACTGTCGCCAGGCCGATATGCGGATGCGGCCGCACATCGTGATTGGCTTCGGGCCGCTCAGTGACCGGCCCGAAGTGATCGAAGAAGATGAAAGGCCCGACGCTGCGCTGCCTGGCTGCTGGCAGCACGCGCCGGACGACAAACCCGCCGCCCAGGTCTTTTTCATGGCCGGCGAGTTGGAGCGATAGCGTCATGCCGCCATTGTCGCTCGACGCGCGCCGGTGCCGCGCATGCCGTCCAGGCTCCAGCCGCCGGCGCCGAATGTGGCGATCGCCAGCAGGCCACCCACCACCGCGATGTTCTTGAAGAACGCCTGCTGCTGCATCATCACCTGCGCTGCATCGGCGGACCAGTAAGCGTGGAAGATCGGCGTGATCACCGCGACAAAGATTGCGAGGCCCAGTGCGGCCCAGCGCGCCTGCCAGCCGACCAGCAGCAGCAGGCCCAGCCCCAGTTCGGCCACGATGGCAATCGCTGCGCAGACTTCCGGCAGCGGCACACCCATCGACTGGATGTAACCCACCAGGCCCGAGAAGCCGGCGATCTTGCCCCAGCCGGCGGGCACAAACAGCAGCGCAATGAGCGCGCGGCCAATGAGTGCAAACAGGTCCTGCACGGGCGGTTTGGAGAGCGGGTGGGTGGTGTTCATGAAAAATTCCCTTTGAGGTTGGTGAAGAAAAAAACAGGTGGCAGAACTGATCAGGCTTCCAGGTCGAAGACCAGCACTTCTGCCTTCTGGCCGTTGGACAGCGCAATGCGCGTTTCGTTCTGGAGCATGGCGGCGTCACCGGCGCTGAGCTTCTGGCCATTGACTTGCAGCTCGCCCTTGACAAGGTGCACGTAGCCCTTGCGGCCCTCGGCAATTGCCAGCTCGGCATGTTCGCCACCATCGAAGAGCCCGGCATACAGGCGCGCATTGGCGTGGATGAGCACCGAGCCTTCAGCGCTGTCGGGCGAGGCGACCAGGCGCAGCTTGCCGCGCTTGTCGCTCTCGGGGAACGACTTCTGCTCGTAGCTGGCAGGAATGCCTGTGACGTTCGGCATGATCCAGATCTGCAGGAAGTGCGTCACCTGGTTGTCGGCGTGGTTGAACTCGCTGTGCTGCACGCCCGTGCCGGCGCTCATGCGCTGCACATCGCCAGGCGGGATGCCCTTGACGTTGCCAATCGTGTCCTTGTGCGCCAGATTGCCTTCGAGCACGTAGCTGATGATCTCCATGTCGCGGTGGCCGTGCGTGCCAAAGCCGGTGCCCGGCGCGATGCGGTCTTCATTGATCACGCGCAGGTTGCCCCAGCCCATGTGCTTGGGGTCGTAGTAGTTGGCGAACGAAAAGCTGTGGAACGACTTGAGCCAGCCATGATCGGCAAAACCGCGATCGTTCGATTTGCGAAGTGTGAGCATGGCGGGGTTCCTTTCGTCTCTGTGAAGCACCCACTGTAGGTGCGCGCTGGCACGCCGTGTGTCACCCGGCTTTGATGGCATCATTCAAAAAATCTGAACGCGCCAACCCATCCATGCAAAAAGCCAGAGAAGCCCTCACGCCCGACGCGCTCGCGTTGCTGCAAGCCGTTGCGCAAGCGGGCAGCTTTGCATCGGCCGCACGCGAACTCGGGCTTGTTCCCAGCGCCGTGACTTATCGCATCCGGCAGATTGAAGACGCGCTGGATGTGCTGCTCTTCGATCGAAGTTCGCGGCAGGCCCGCCTGACGGACGCCGGCATTGAGCTGCTGCGTGAAGGCGGCCGCCTGTTGCAGGAGATGGACGCTGTCGCCAATCGCGTCAAACGCGTGGCGACAGGGTGGGAGTCGCAGTTGACGATCGCAGTGGACACCGTGATTTCGTGCTCGACGATGATGGAACTCGTCCAGACGTTCTTCGGGCTCGCCCCCACCACACGCGTGCGGCTGCGCGACGAATCACTCTCCGGCACGCTGGAAGCCGTGACGACCGGCGGCGCCGATCTGGCCATCGGCATTCCTGTCGAGCCGGGCAATGCGCTGGGCGTTCAAACCGCCGTGCTCGGTGAATTGCCTTTCGTCTTGTGTGTTGCGCCGCACCATCCACTGGCGGCCATGAGCGATCCGCTGTCTGATGAGTTGCTGCTCAAGCATCGCGCCATCGCCGTGGCTGACTCGGTCAAGCAAGGCACTGCCGTGACGTTTGGCCTGCTCGCCGGACAGGATGTGCTCACGGTGCCGACGATGGCTGCCAAGCTCGACGCGCAGTTGCGCGGGCTCGGTGTCGGCTTTGTTCCCGAGCCGATGGCGCGCGCGCATGTGGAACGCGGCACGCTGGTCGTCAAGCAGGTCGTGCGCAGCGAACGCATTCCACGTATGAGTTACGCCTGGCGCACCACGCCGCCGCCTGGCCGCGGGCTGCAATGGTGGCTGCGGCAGCTGGAAAGCCCGGCCACGCGCCGCGCACTGCTCGAAAGACATGCGCACGCCTGATCGTGGTGCACAATGACCCGCATGATGGGAAAGAGGAACATCGCCGTTATCGGCGCCGGCATCGCGGGTCTCGCGTGTGCCCGCACGCTCATGCAGGGCGGGCACAACGTCACTGTCTTCGAACGCAGCACACACGTGGGGGGTCGCGTCGCCAGTCGCGAGACACCCTTCGGCAGTTTCGATCACGGCGCGCAGTACTTCACGATTCGCGATCCCCGTTTTGAGCAAGCGATTGCCACAACGCGTGGCTCTTGCAAACCGTGGAGCGCCAATGCCGTGCGCGTGCTCGACCCGCATGGCCGCGTCGCGGAAGCCGCGCTGCCCACGCGTGAGGCGCATTGGGTGGGCGTGCCCTCCATGAGGTCGCTGCCCGAACGTTGGGCCGAGCCGCTGGCCGCTGCCGACCGGCTTGTCTTGCAGACGCGCGTGACGCGCATCGAGCGCGATGCGATTGATGCCAAGCGCTGGCAATTGCAGACGAGCGGCCCGGAAGATTCGGTGCATGTGTATTCCGGCTTCGACCACGTGCTGGTGGCAACGCACCATGCGGTGACGAGCGCCATCCTCTTGGAGTCAAAGGCCACTGCACTGCTGCAGCAAATTTCGGGCGTCGAAGTCTCGCCCTGCTGGACGCTGATGCTGACCTTCCCGCAGGCGATGCAGGCAACGCTCGGCCACCTCGGCCCGCAGTGGAATGCGGCGCTCAGCACGCACCACCGCGTGGCCTGGCTCGCGCGCGAATCGTCCAAGCCGGGCCGCGCCCCCATCGAGCGCTGGACAGTGCAGGCCAGTGCCACATGGTCTGAAGAACACCTCGAAGATGACGCACCGCGCGTGCAGGCCAAGCTGCTGAAGGCGTTTGCGGAAATCACCGGCATCCTGACCGAGCCTGACGACGCACACGTGCACCGCTGGCGCTGGGCCAAGACACGCACACCACTGGGCCGCAGCCACCTGTGGGACCGCAAGAGCGGCATTGGCGTGTGCGGCGACTGGTGCCTGGGCCACCGCGTTGAAGACGCATTCGTCTCTGGCCTGGAACTCGCGCTGCACGTCCACAAGGGCTGACGCGTGAGCGGCCGGCGTTACGTCGGCCGGTTCGCGCCCTCGCCAACCGGCCCCCTTCATGCGGGCTCGATGGTGGCCGCGCTGGCCAGCTGGCTCGATGCCCGCGCCAGCAATGGCCTGTGGCTCGTGCGTATCGAAGATGTCGATACGCCGCGCTGTACACCGCATGCGGCAGCAACAATTCTTCGCCAGTTGTCAGACTGCTCGCTCGTGGCCGACGAACCACCGCTGTGGCAGTCGCAGCGCGGGCATCTCTATCAACACGCGCTGGACCAACTGGTTGCCGGGCACCGCGCCTACCCATGCAGCTGCTCGCGCAAGGATATCGAGCTGGCACTGGTCGCCATGGGCCGCACACGCGAGCGCAACACCGAATTGATCTACCCCGGCACCTGCCGCGACGGCCTGCACGGCAAGCCCGCACGCGCGTGGCGTTTTCGATGCGATGGTGGCGTGGTGCACTGGCTCGACAGGCGCATGGGCGCGCAATGGCAGGACGTCGCGCAAGACGTGGGCGACTTCGTGCTCAAGCGTGCGGACGGCCTGTGGGCTTACCAGCTCGCCGTGGTCGTTGATGATGCGGACCAAGGTGTCACGCACGTGGTGCGCGGTGAAGACCTGGCGGACAACACGGCGCGGCAAATCCAGTTGCAGCAAGCGCTCGGCCTGCCATTGCCCTCGTACCTGCACACACCGCTTGTGCTGGGCGACAACGGCGAGAAGCTGTCCAAACAGAACGGCGCACAGGCCATCGACACGTCTGATCCGTTGCGCGTGCTCAATGCTGCTGCGCGTGTCCTGGGCTTGAATCCGCACGCGGGTCAGGCTGCCGATGCGTTGCTCGCGTGGACCGCCCAGTGGCGACTTTTACAATCGACGGTGTGACAGAAGACAGCAACACCCCCGCGGCGCCTGCAGGCGTCGCCCATCCCCGATCAATCCGCAGCTTTGTGACGCGCGTGGGCCGCGTCACCACCGGCCAATCACGCGCGCTCGAAGAACTCGGGCCGAAGTTTCTTGTGCCCTACAAGGCAGAGCTGCTCGACCTCGCCAGCACCTTCGGGCGCGAGGCGCCGACGATCCTCGAAATCGGCTTTGGCATGGGCGAGGCCACCGCGCACATCGCAGGCCTGATGCCCGAGAAAAACTTTCTGTGCTGCGAGGTGCACTTGCCCGGTGTGGGCGCGCTGCTCAAGCGCATTGGCGAGCAGGGGCTGACGAACATCCGCATCATTCAGCACGACGCCGTCGAGGTGCTCGACCACATGTTGGCCCCCGCTGTGCTGGCGGGCGTGCATGTGTTCTTCCCTGACCCGTGGCACAAGGCGCGCCATAACAAACGCCGCCTGTTGCAGCCGCCGCTGGTGGCGAACCTGGCGCGGCATTTGATGCCGGGCGGCTACCTGCATTGCGCCACCGACTGGCAGCCTTATGCCGAGCAAATGCTCGAAGTGCTGGGCGCTGAGCCAGCACTTGAGAACACGGCGTCAGGCTATGCCGCCAAGCCCGACTACCGCCCGCTCACCAAGTTTGAAAATCGCGGGCTGAAGTTGGGGCACGGCGTGTGGGACGTGGTGTTCCAGCGGCAGACCGCTAGACAATCTCTCGCGCAGAAATCTGGTACTTGAAGTCATCGGGCGCATAAGAGTCATACCGCCCATCTGCGCCTTCTGCGATGGGATACATGACGAATCCCATCTTCGGGCCTCTGGAATTCGGCAGCTTCACATCGTGCGCCGAATTCCACGCGAGCCAGTTGCCCTCCCAGCCGCCGAAGAGCGCCTTGTTCACTGGCGCGACCAGCGAGTTCTGCGTGGTCTTGATCCACTCGGGCGTCTCCTGGCGCATCACCTTCGCCACATCGGCCGGGTCCATCGCTGTCCAGCCGCGTGCCTGCAAATACACCTCGGCACGGCAGTGCTGCGCGCCCTTGAGGCTGGCGGAGTTGCCGCCAAGTTCGCGATAGCCGAAAGCTGATGGCGCGAGACGCAAGCCGTAGAAGTCGCGCGCCGGAAGCTTCACCGCGCGGCACAGGCCCACGAACAACGCATTCAGGTCAGCACACTTGCCGCCGAGGTTGCCTGTCTCGAGCATGGACTTGATGTCGCCCTCGCCGCAGCCGCGCACCTTCGGCTCGCGGTAGGTGTTGGCAACGATCCAGTCGTAGATGGCACGTGCCTTCTCTTCGTCGGTGCGGGCGCCACGCGTTGCCTCAAGCGCCGTCTTCAGCACGATGCCGTCAGTCGGGATCAACGCGGTGGGCCGCGTGTGATACGCGAGCGTGTCCGCGTCTTCATTCACGGCGGTGCGGCTTCGCCAGTCAGTCGCGCGGTTCCTGGTGCGCACGCGGCTTGTCACCTCGACATACGGAGCGGGCTCGTTCGCATCAAATTCGGCGTAAACCATGCGAGCGCCACTCACCCCGTCGCTGGTCATCTGGATCTTGCCGTTTGTTATGGAGCGGCTGTCGAGCGAACTCTGCCACTCGCTATCGACCGAAGGCACCGGCAGCCACACGCGCGTGACGCCCTTGGGGGCCAGCAAATCGACTCGCGTCGTCACGTCGAACGTGCGCCAGTCACCCGGCTTGGGCTCGAACGTTCGCGCTTGCGCAAAGCCTGGCAATGCAAAGCCAGCGGCAGCGGCGGACACGGAAAGGGAAACGGAACTCTGGATGAATTGGCGGCGTGTTTTCATGCGCCGATTGTCGCTGACCGCCTATTGGAAGAGCAACTCGACCTGGCGCCCCGCTTGCGCCGTGGACCAGTCGAATTCGCCGCGCATTCGCCAGCGCGCAACGCCACCAGCGCTCAGGCCAATCGTCGTCGGGAAGGCGCGCACGCCGCACTGCGCCGCGAACTTGCCTTCAGCGTCGAGCACGATGGGCAGCGCCATGCCCGTGCGCCGTGCGAAGCCCGCTGCCGTCAAGCGTGACTCCTTGAAGTTGATGGCGAGCACGACCAGCTGTTTGTCACCGTAGAACTCGCCCAGCTGCTGCAGCGTCGGCATTTCAGCGCGGCACGGCTCGCACCAGCTCGCCCAGAAGTTCAGCAGCACGGCACGCCCGCGCAGGCCCGCAGACGTCCAGTGCCGGCCGTCCAGGTCCACCAGGTCGAGCGGCGCCAGCGGCTGCTTTGCTGGCCAAGGCGTGAATTCAGCTGCCACTGCGGGCAAGGCCGCACACGCTGCCCACGAGAGCGCAGCGCGAAGATATGTCCTTCTCGTATGTGCAACTTGCATGAGATTGCGCGGCGCGTGCTGCATCCACTGATTGTCCTGCCATTGCCGCTGGAGTATTGTCAGGCATCGAAATTGCAGGGCACGTCGCCGAAGGGGATTGACATGCACATGACGCACCGCACCATCTCACGCCGGGCCCTGATCACCAGCTCTGCCGCTTCTGTCGGCCTTGCTGCACTGGGTGCCAGCACCACTGCCTGGTCACAAGCCAAAGGTGCCGCACGCAAGATCATCCTGGGCCAGTCCGTGCCGCTCACCGGTGTGGCGAGCGAAATCGGCATTGCATTTGCCGGCGGCGCCAAGCTGTACATGGATTCATTCAATGGCCGCAAGAACAACCCCGGCTACACCTTCGAGCTGCGCCAGGTCGATGACGGCTACAGCCCCGCCAAGGCCAGCGAGAACGCGAAGAAGCTGCTCGCCGATGGTGCCGACCTGCTGTTTGGCTTTGTAGGCACGGCCAGCAGTGACGCGGTTGCCGCCATCGCCCAGAAAGAGGGCGCCATCTTCTTCGCGCCCTTCGCCGCCTCCGACACCTTGCGCGACGCAGCGCATGCCAGCGTCTTCCACGTGCGCCCTTCGATGTTTGACGAGGCGTTCAAGATGGTCAGGCATTGCGCGACGCTCGGGCAGTCGCGCATTGCCGTGGTGGCCGAAGATGATGCGATGGGCCGCGCCGGGCTCGACGCCGTGCAAAAGGCACTGGCCGACCAGAAGCTGCCGCCACTCGTGGGCTCTGCGTTCGTGCCGGTGAACAGCGACAAGGTGGACGCCGCCGTGGCTGCCATTGCCAAGCTGCAGCCGCAAGCCATCATCCAGGCGTCGCTTTTCAACTCAACCGCTGCCTTCATCCGCAAGCTGCGCAAGACGGGTTACGGCGGCGCATTCCTCAACTTCTCCGTGGTCGGAATCGACCCGCTCTTCACGGCACTGGGCAAGGAAATTGGCGGCGTTGTGGTTTCACAAGTTGTGCCGTCACCCAAGAGTTCGGCGACGCCCATCGTGAAGGAATATCTCGCGGCCATCGATACATCGGACCAGACGCCTTCTTATGAGAGTCTGGAAGGATTCATCGCAGCAAAGACGCTCGCCGAAGCCGTTCGCCGTGCCGGCAAGGGCGCTGACCGCGCAACCATGCAGCGGACCATGGCGTCGATGACCGACTTCGATATCGGCGGCTTCCGCATCAACCTGCGCCCCGGCCTGCGCGACTCGATCCGCGCGATTGACCTGGTGACGATCACGCCCGACGGCAAAGTCGTGCGCTGAGCGTTTCAGGCGCCTGCTGAGGGCCCAATCCGTACGGCGCGTACCTGGGCCGCTCGCTCGGCCAACGTAGCCGCAGTTGCCAGTTCAGACCGTTCCAGCATCGGAACTATTTACCGACACCCGTTACTCAGTGCGTTCCGCAAACAAAACGGGAAGTCGCCATGCGCCCAGTCGCGCCACCACCAACCAGATCCGCGCCTGCGGAGGGTTTGCGACCAGCCGGCGACCCATTTCGCCGCGTGACTGCCGCCACGCCACAGCCGCGGGTCCGGATGCACATCGCCCAACACGCCGCGCAGCAGCAAATGGAAAGCGACCTGCCGAACCGGCCTTTGCAGACGTCGCAAAGCCAGCTCTCGCAGGCGGGGCACATGGCTCGGCTTGGCGGCGACCTCGTCATCTCTGTCGCAAACTTCCTGCGGCCAGATGAAGTCGCCAGCCTTGGTTCGACGTCGCAACACCTGCGCGCCGCCATCGGCTCCGATCCCGGTCACCAGCGCATGCTGGTAGCGGCAGCAAATTCCCACGCAAATCCGAGTGATGCGAATTCAGATCAATTGGCAGCAGCCAATGCGCACAGGCTGGGTCTGCAACCCACGTCGCTTGTGGATGCGGAAAGTGCAGTCGTGGCAGTGCGGCTTCTCTGCATGAAACTGCTTGAGATGCTGGACAAAGACGAGGTCAATTTCGCCAGAGTATCGAACGCGTGCAGTGTACTGAACCAGCGGTGTCGCATCATCGAATCCCGAGGATGGGACTCTGTCGAGTTGCTGCGCCAGACATTCGATGGAGAGTTGCGGCCCTGGATCAGGAGCGACAAGTGCGAGAGGCTTGCGCAACGCCTTGCGCCGCTCAGGGGAAACGACGAGGCTGGCGAGGCCAAGTTCATCGTGGCTTTGATGTGCGAGGTGGCCGAACAGCATGTTCACGACCCAAGCAAAGCCGTGATCAAGCCTTTTGTCGATACGGTGTTCGCGTGCGCGGCTGCATCGCAGGACACGTCGTTGCCGCCTGATGGGCCAACGTCCTGGGGCTATCGGATTCTTGTTGCAGCAAAAACAGTGAATGACATCTTCGACGGGTTGCCCACACCGCAGAATTTGACTAACGCCCGACAGTATTGCTACGCGCTCCTGAGCAAAATGCACATGAGCGACACAATCTCACATCGCAACTTCATGGACGGTCTTCGTCAAAATGCGCAAGCTGACAGCCCATTCGCTCGCCTGATCGACCTAATTCAAAGTGTCGGTGGTGAAGTCGTTCCCATGACCACCGCTGAGCGCTCCCGGCTCGGTGAAAGCCTGGTGCAAGCATTGCGCAACCGGGAAATATCTATGAGCATTCTCGGCAAGGTCCATCCGGAATTCGACATCGCGCCGGTATTGGAAGCGGCGCTGAAGACGCGGTCGCTCGGGACGCATGACGTTCAAGCAATGGATATCAACTGGCAACTAATTCGGGAGGAACTGCTTCAAAGCAGGATTGAAAGTCATTTCCGCCTGGTCAGGAATCAGGACGACCAAGTTCAGGAAGTGATCCTGCGTCTCTACAACGCGGTGGACGATAGCGAGGACGATGACGGGGGCGATATCGAGGACGAGAACGATGTGCACGTGCGCGGACTCATGAACGCGCCTTTCACATCTTGACCCAACCTGGGTTTCGGCTAAGCACCATCCGACTCAGGCGCGCTCAGCCACCCAGCCCTGTACCGACTGCAACGCACCTGCCAGCTTGCCTGGCTCTGTGCCGCCGGCCATGGCCATGTCGGGCTTGCCGCCGCCCTTGCCGCCAACTTGCTGGGCGACGAAGTTCACGAGGTCACCCGCCTTCATCTTGCCCATGCTGTCAGCGGTGACGCCAGCTGCGATCTGCACCTTGCCGCCATCGACGGCGGCGAGCACGATGGCCGCTGTCTTGAGCTTGTCTTTGAGCTTGTCCATGGTGTCGCGCAGCGTCTTGGCGTCAGCGCCATCGAGCAGCGCAGCCAGCACGCGAATGCCCTTCACGTCGACAGCTTGAGCAACCAGTTCGTCGCCCTTTGAAGAAGCCAGCTTGCCCTTGAGCTGCGCGACTTCCTTCTCGAGCGCACGCACCTGGTCGAGCACTTGCGACAGGCGCCCCTGCACTTCCGTCGGCGCCGCCTTGAGCGTGCCCGACATGCTGTGCACGGTGGACTCCAGCTGTTGCAGGTAGGCCAGCGCATTGGCGCCCGTCACGGCTTCGATGCGGCGGATGCCGGCGGCCACACCGCCCTCACTCACGACCTTGAACAGGCCGATGTCGCCCGTGCGATGCACGTGCGTGCCGCCGCACAGCTCGCGGCTCGAACCGATGTCGAGCACACGCACCGTGTCGCCATATTTCTCGCCGAAGAGCATCACGGCGCCTGTGGCCTTGGCGGCGTCGATCTCCATCACGCGCGCCATCGTCTGCTGGTTGGCGAGGATTTCCTCGTTCACCCGCTTTTCAATTTCACGGATCTGCTCGTCGCTCACGGCGTGGTTGTGCACGAAGTCAAAGCGCGTCTTGTCGGCATCGACCAGCGAGCCCTTTTGCTGCACGTGGTCGCCCAGCACTTCACGCAGCGCCTTGTGCATCAGGTGCGTGACGCTGTGGTTGCGCATGGTGGCCTGGCGGCGCTGCGCATCGATCTTTGCCACGACAGCGTCGCCCACCTTGAGCGTGCCCTGCGTCTGCGTGCCGTGATGGCCGAACACATCCGACTTGATCTTCTGCGTGTCTTCCACACCGAACTGCACACCCTCAGCCGCGATGACGCCACTGTCGCCGACCTGGCCGCCGCTCTCGGCGTAGAACGGCGTGACGTCGAGCACGACGATGCCCTGCTCACCTTCATGGAGCTGCTGCACCGACGCGCCGCCGTGATACAGCGCAACCACGCGCGCCGACTCTTCGAGCTTTTCATAGCCGGTGAATGCGTTGCCGATGCCCGCGTATTCAAGCGCGCGGTCCATCTTGAACTTGCCAGCCGCGCGGCCTGCCGCCTTCTGCTTGTCCATCGCGGCGTTGAAGCCCGCTTCATCGACCGTGACATCACGCTCACGGCAGACGTCTGCCGACAGGTCGAGCGGAAAGCCGTACGTGTCGTGCAGCTTGAAGGCCACGTCGCCGGGCAACTCCTTCTGGCCGCCGGCAAGCGCGGCATCCAGAATTTCCATGCCGTTTTCCAGCGTCTCGAAGAAGCGCTCTTCTTCTGCCTTCAAGGTGTCGATGATCTTGTTCTCGTTGGCCTTCAGGTTCGGGTACGCCTCACCCATCAGCGCCACGAGATCGGGCACGAGCTTGTGGAAGAACGGCGTCTTCTTGCCGAGCTTGTAGCCATGGCGGATCGCGCGGCGGATGATGCGGCGCTGCACATAGCCGCGGCCTTCGTTCGACGGGATCACGCCGTCGCTCACGAGGAACGACGTGGCGCGGATGTGGTCGGCGATCACGCGCAATGATTTGTTTTCAAGATCGGTCACGCCTGTCTCGCGTGCGGCGGCCTTGATCAGCGCATCGAAGATGTCGATCTCGTAGTTGCTGTGAACATGCTGCAGGATCGCTGCGAGGCGCTCCAGGCCCATGCCCGTATCAACGCACGGTGCGGGCAAGTTTTTCACGCTGCCATCGGCCTGCATGTCGAACTGCATGAACACGTGGTTCCAGATTTCGATATAGCGGTCGCCATCCTGCTCGGGCGAGCCGGGCGGGCCGCCAGGGATGTGCGGGCCGTGGTCGTAGAAGATTTCAGAGCACGGGCCGCACGGGCCGGTGTCGGCCATCATCCAGAAATTGTCGGACGCGTACTTCGCGCCCTTGTTGTCGCCGATGCGCACCACGCGGTCAGCGGGCAGGCCAATGACCTTCGTCCAGATGTCATAAGCCTCGTCGTCGTCGATATAAACGGTGGCCCAGAGCTTTTCTTTCGGCAGCTTGTACACCTCGGTGAGCAGCTCCCAGCCCCACACGAGTGACTCGCGCTTGAAGTAGTCGCCAAAGCTCCAGTTGCCCAGCATCTCGAAGAAGGTGTGATGCCGCGCGGTGTAGCCCACATTTTCAAGATCGTTGTGCTTGCCGCCGGCTCGCAGGCACGCTTGCACGGAGGCAGCACGCACATAGGGGCGCTTGTCGGTGCCCAGGAACACGTCCTTGAACTGCACCATGCCCGAGTTGGTGAACATCAGCGTCGGGTCGTTGCCCGGCACGAGCGGGCTGGAAGCAACGACCGTGTGCGCCTTGGACGCGAAGAAGTCCAGGAAGGTCTTGCGGATGTCGGCGACTGAAAAATTGGGCTTGCTCATAGGGCTGTGGATGCGGGTGGCAAACGCCGCAGAATGGAACGGCGCAAACCCGCGTGAATGCTTGATCTGACTCGGTTCGGGTGAACTTTTCATTATAGGTGTCGCTCTTATTTCCCATGCTCAAGATCGCCCGTTCCCTCTTCACAGCCCTGGCCCTGGTTGCGGCCTGCATGGCACATGCCGCAGACCCCACCTACCGCGTCATCAACACGATGCCCGACTACTGGAAGTACGAGGCCGCAGCCAAGGGGCTCGATGCCAATGCGCAGCTCAAACTTTTTCGCGAACTCGTCATCGAGCGCTACCCCGAGATCTACACCGCCAGGGTGATAGGCCTGGACGAGACCAAGCCCGTTGATGTGGAACTTGCGAAGCGCTTTGTGCGCACGCAAAGAATGATGGGCGACAAGACCGCGCAGATCCGAGCAGTCTCCGATTCGATCGCGGCCGACCTGCCACGCTACGAAGCAAAATTTCGCCAGACATTCCCGGACCTGGACTTTCGCGGCAACATTTACTTCATGCACACGCTGGGCGGCTTTGACGGCGGCACGCGCAAGATCGACGGCAAGACCACCTTGCTCTTTGGCGTGGACATGATCGGCTACGTGTATGGCGCGGATGTGGACCCGCAGCCCTTCTTCCACCACGAGCTCTTTCACCTGTACCACGACCAGTTCAAGGGCAACGGTGCGCACAGCACGCTGTTCGCGGGTGCGCTGTGGCGTGAAGGGCTGGCAACCTACGTGGCGCAGGCGCTCAACCCGCAAGCCAGCGGCGTATCGATCTTTGCCCTGCCCAAATCAACACCCGACCGCGTCAAGGCCGACCTGCCGCGCATTGCACGCGACATGCGCCAGCTGCTCGATTCACGCGACAAGAAGGACTACCAGCGCTATTTCACCGGCGCGCGAGAAAACGGCGAGCCGCCGCAGCGTGCCGGCTACTACGTGGGCTACCTCATCGCATCAAAGCTCGGCAAGACGCACACCCTGCAGGAACTGGCCAAGATGCCGTTTGCGCAGGTGCGTGTGAAGATCGAGAAGGCGTTGGAGGAGATGGAGGCGGGGCGGTAGCGCGCCACCAAGGCAAAAGCCCTAGTGACCGGTATCGCCTGGTAAAACGTTCAGGCCTTCCAGCTTTGAGAAGTCCCTGTCATGGGTCACAAGCGCTGCGGCACCAACCTCAAGCGCCGTCGCCGCTTGCAACGCGTCCGGCAGTCGCAAGCCCGTCGCGGCCCGCAGGCGAGCTGCAGTCACTGCAATTTCTGTAGAAACCGGAACGACTTCAAAGCTCTCCAACGCCCTTTCGTAGCGCTTGGCCAATGCGTCGAGGCCTTGCTTGAGCGGACCTACGAGGACCTCGGCCATTGTGATGGTTGATATGGCAACGCGCAGCCGCCCACCATCGACGGCCTCAAACAAGCCCTGGAACAACTTGAAGTAGCGTGCGTTGTCTTCCAGCATGTAGATGAGGGGCGCGGTGTCAACGACGACAAGATCGCCGTCGACCAACCCGCCCCACAGGGGCTGAACCTTGCGTGTGGCCATTTGCGCGTCAGCTCCAGTCGTCTCGCAACTCAGCGACGTACTTGGCTGCTGACTTGCCCCACAACCCCTTGCCAGTCCCGCGCAGGGACAGAAGCGCCGATTTGCGGCGCGACTTCACCAGCAGGTCGGGCGACACGATGGCTGCGTAAGGCTTTCCGTGCTTGGTAAGCAAACTACCCTCGCCCGCATGGGCAAGGGCTGCCAACTGTGGCAGCTGCTTGCGGCCTTCTTCCAGGCCGAGGGTGCGCGTTGCTCGCATGATTGACTTTCTGTACAGACTGTACGGATTGTCTCACAGGCTACGCGTACCTCGCCCCCAACTTCAGCGCCACCACCTGCGGCTCGACTTCGATGGCGTCTTCATCCATCGCCTGGGCGCTGCCAAGCCAGCTGACCGGGAAGCTGCGCAGGTTGTCTTGCTGGTGGCACCACGCATCGATGTACCAGTTGTCGCGGTAGTGCACCAGGCGCTGCGGCGAGATCTCGCACTCCTGCACTTCGCCAGTCTGCCTGTCGCTGTGCGTGACCTTCATCCGCTTGCGGGCCAGCGTTGCGCTGGCAGCAACCACGAACAAAGGTGGTGCCGGGCCGCGCTCGTCTGGCGGGACGACATGCAGGCGATCAGCAACGGCGCTCTCAGGCAACCCGTTCGTGGCCATCAACTGGTTCAGCTTTGCGCCCAGCGGCCGCAGTTTGGCACCGAGCTTGCCACCCGACAGTTCAGCCAGAACGCGTTGCATGGTCAACAGGCCAAGCACTTCATCGCCGCTGAACCACAGCGCTTGCGCGGCGGTGGCTGGCTGCGACGACTCGACACGGTAGCGGCCCGTGGCGCGGTCAAAACGCACGGGCACCTGCATCTGCTCGCGCAGCTTGACCAGGTCGCGCTTGAAAGTCGCTGGAGAGATGCCGTGGCGCGACATCAACTCGCGCCGCGTCATTCCGAGTCTGCCCCCAAGTAATACCGGGTACTGCGACAGACGTACAAACTCACTCATTGGCTAATCCCCACTTCATTTTTTGATTACTTCTTCTTCCCTGAAGTGATTGCCGCTTTGAAAGAGGCACCGCAAGAATCGCAGGAATCGTTGACTGAAACAATAGGGACTGCCCGCGCGGCCTCCTTCATTTGTAGGAGATGCGGCCAAATCCGGCCAGTAGACGAGAATGGCCCATGAACGTCCTTTACTACTGGAAAAATTTCGAAGCCGATTTGAAGGCGGGCCGCTTGGGCTACTTCAAGGCGGATGCCGGCAAGATGCAGGCGCTGCTAGACGGCTACCCTGACTACATCTGGGTCCTGAAGACCCCGAAGGGGCGCAAGGGCGAGGTGCAAGTGCTGGCGCGGCTGAAGTGGCTCGACAAGGCGCCGCCAGGCGTCAAGCCAGAGCCGGGCCGCGTGTACATGCACTACGACTTCAAGGACGACAAGTCCATCCAGTTCACCGACAGCGACTCAGAAGAAGCCATTGCCGCGACCACCAAATGGGTTGGCCTGCACTTCCCGCGGATGGTGTCAGCGAACTTCCAGGGGGCGCAGGGGCAGGAAGAGCTGCGTGGTGGGGCGTTGAAGGAGCTGGAGCAGATTGCGAGTGGCTGGCAGCACACGGCGTTCAGGGAATTGGTGGCGTAGGTGGTGGCGCAGGGGCGAGGCCTGACGACCTAGCTGGTCTTGCCCCCTCCCCCTCTGGGGGAGGGTTGGGGTGGGGGCACAGCGGCGCGGGCCAAACACAGCAGCATCTCCACCTCACTACTCATGGCCAGTCGATCCAGCCCACGCATTACAATTGCGATGCAATGATCAAGGAGCGACCATGAAGACCGCCACACTGCCCGCCCTGCGAGTTGAACCCAAGCTGCGCGCCGCAGCCGAACGTGCACTCCGACAAGGCGAAACGCTGTCTGGACTCATGGAGGCTGCGCTGACCAGCTATGTGAGCCATCGCGAAGCCGATCGCGATTTTCTTGCGCGGGGCCTGCGCTCAGCGAAAGACGCTCGCGAACAGAACCAGTACATCAGCGCGGAATCCGTCATAGGGAAACTGGAAAAACGGCTCGCCGCTGCGAAGAAAAAAGCCGGACGATCCATGGCAGGTCGATGAATAGCTACAAGGTCCGATTCACGGCGCAAGCCGAAGCCGATCTTCTGCGCCTGTACGACTTTCTCCTGGAGCATGACCTAGCAACTGCGGAGCGCGCACTGAACGTCATCAAGGACGCACTGCGCCTGCTGGAGCAGTTTCCGTTTTCGTGCCGCAAGGCGGGTGATGGCGAGCACGGTCCCAGAATCCGGGAATTGGTGATCCCATTTGGCGCGACAGGCTACGTTGCCCTGTTTGAGATTGACGATGCCACCACCGTCACCGTGCTCGCCTTACGGCACCAAAGAGAAAACGACTATCACTAACGGGTATTGCTTGCCACGCAGCACGCAAACAGCACCTCAGCCGTTTCCACGACCTCGGCCCTGAAGTAGCGCGACAGATCGCCGGCGGTGCGCAAGTCCACCCTGCGCCCACCCAACAAGTCCGATAGCTCGATCTCCATGGCGGCAACGCCGAATAGACCGGGCATATGCGCAGCGTCGAACTCCACATGCAAATCGACATCACTGTCAGGCCGAGCCGTGCCCTTGAGCTGGGAACCAAAAAGCGCGAGGCGCCGAATGTGACGCGCCCCGCAGAATCGGGCGACTGTCGCTTCGTCGATGTTCAGGCTTGGGTGCATGTTGATTGAACTTTGCGGCCGCCACTTGCACGTGCGCGCAACGCTGCGAAATACGGAGCATTTGCCTCGCCGGTTCGCGGGGACGATGCGCCGTCCATCACAAGCCGCCTCAGTTCCTGCCTGTCTTGCTCCCCTTGCGAATCGACAAGACGATTCATCTCGTCCGGAAGGTAAGTGTTCTTCTTGGTCATGAGGCCGATGCTAGCGGCCTTGGCAACAAATGGACACCCAATGCAATTGAGCCTCAGTCCGCCATCGCAAGCAAGCGATCCGCAAACTCGCCTTCACCACTGACAGTAATCAGCACCTTAGCCGTTTCCACGACATCGGCCCTGGCAAGCCATCACGGATCGAGGGCACGCACCCGATTCAACACGTTCTCCATCAACTCCGACACCCTGCCCTCCCCCACCTCCCGATTGAACCGCCCCTTGCATTGATCCGCCACCCACAAGTGCGGTCCGAGCGCAACCTTGAACGAAAACATAGCGATCGACTTGTCGCTCTCATCGCGCACCACAAACACCAGCAAGTCCCCTATCGACACTTCGTCAAGCAAGTCAGCCACGCAGTTGCTCAGCGCCTGCCCCTCGCTCCACAACCAGTGGCTGTTGTCGATTGCATAGGCCACTAGCCCGCGATGCTCAACCGAGGCGATGGGCACACTCCATCGCACGAGCGGCCCACGATCTGCACCAATCGACACACGCCACGCCCTCTCAAGCGCGACCCACCCAGCGCGCCGCTGATTCACGTCTGGCGCCCATCCGAAATCGACCAACCACTCCATCACCAGGCGAAAGGTCGAATGCATGAAGTGGTCGCGGTCGTCCACGGCTTCAATCGCATCAAAGTGCCGCCACGCGGCGTGAATCACCTGCGCGATATCCGATGGCTGCCAGCCCGCCACCTGTAGTTCAAGAGCGGGCTCCCACACAGACCCGCAGAAAAAATCGCATGGCGCGAAGTGCGGGCCGATCGCACCAAACACATTGGCCAGCATGATTTGCAAGCTAGGCCCGTTGTTCATCGACTCATACAGCCGATAAGGCGCATTCACCGCCAACCAGCGCCAACCGGCGTTCGTCAGACCCTCGGAGCGGAGCACATCGCGCATGTCGCGCATACCCGTGAGCGGCACCCCGGCACCCGCCAGCGCATGCACGCCCGGCATGAACCAGACGAGATGTGGTGCATGCACCAGCAGCTGGTCATAAAGCCGGCGCGATCTGCACACACGCAAGAGCGCATGACCATCGACCGCTGGCAGGCACGCGAGCTCATGCACACGTTTGGCCAGTGGCAGGCATGCAGATGCCGCGCTGAGATCGTCCAGCAAACGGCGCAAAGGCTTCGTGCGCCGCCACACGCGCAGGTATTCACCACCGTGCCCCTCGCGGTCTTGAAAGAGCGCCAGCGTGTGCGCGCGCAGCAGCAAGTCGGGCAGCGCCGCGCGATGGGTGCGAACAAGCCCGCCATCGACGCGTGGCTCATCGCCACTGACGATGAGCTTGTGCCATTCGACAAGCGCATCGCCATGCAAGCCGAATGCTTCGCCCAACATCCGCAAAGCACGAATCGCCTCAGCTTCGCGCAGCGTGTGGCCGTTCAAGCCATTGGCTTCGATAGGCAGATCGAACAAACCCGCGGACCGAGCGTTCGCGCCGATGCGCTTTGCTTCGCGCACGAAGCGCCCGGCGTGGGCGAGCAGCGCGGGGTGGTGAATGGTCGAATCGCGCATGGCCACTAGTGAATGCACCGGCGCCTGGTGCGATGCGCCGCCGTAACCACCACCTCTTCGCCGACCACCACGGCATAGACATCGAAGAACCGTTCGGCCTGCGCGTATTGCGTGCGGCTGAGCACGCCCTGCAAGCGGCGACGCGTGTCCTTGTTCACCGTTTTGAGCACAGCGCCATGCCCGTCGTGCATCGACTTGCCGTGCTGCATGAGCAGCGCGAGAAACCACGACGGACTGCCGTGCTGCTGGAGGCGGATGGAGGCATGAGTGGTGAGGCGGATGCCGGAGGCGGGATCGGGTGGCATGGGTGACTCCTGGGGCGGCGGGGGAGCCATGGTGCGGGTGGGTGGGCTCAGGGGGTGAGCCTGGGGGCTGATCGCTTGGACAGGGGTTGGGAGCGAACGCGTGGGATGCGAGGCTCACGTCATGGCTGCGTGAAAAACTGCATTGAGCGGATGGATGAACCAGACCTCAACACACCATCGATTCAAGCTCCTACACGATGCCGGCCCGGTGACCTTGCACTGGTTGTGCGCGCTGTACATGAAAAAATCTCGGCTGCATCGTCGAGGTGATCTGTGCCGACACGAGAAGCGACTTCGTGGTTTTCAAGAAGGACGCGGGACCCTTGTGGACGTGCGAGAGTCGAAGCGTGATGAAGTGGACAGATCGCGACAAGACGTTCCGCAGGAAGCGCGGGCCAGTGCCGGATTGTTGTTTGGTTCCGATCGCCAGCACGCTAGGACCAGCACTTCAGCTCAAGGGAAAGTCTGTCCCATCTCGGTTGAGCCTCAGTCGATAGTCGGAACCGAAGGGTGTCGCAACTTAGATCACGATGGTCTTGGCCACCTTAAAGAGCCACTTCAGTGCGGCGATGATTTCCGGAATATACGGTTTGATTTCTTTGTAGGCGTCCTTGAGGTACTCGACGATTCCCGCAAAGGCCGACTGTTCGCTCTTTTCAGTCGTGACGTCCTCCTCCATTTGATTTAGGAATCCGAGCTTCTTGTCGTTTGGGACGATGTCAATGATTGCCTCAACAAGTGCTCCAAGGTTGTACTTCTCGACGGCGGAGATGGCAATCACTTGATGTGTTGGAACACGAAACTTGTCAGACGCCCAATGCGTCCGCTCTCCGATCGTTTTCATCTGGGCGAGCCCGGGCTGGTTGGCCTCGGTGTTCCAATCTCGAATTGGATTGAGTCGATCAACCTGGTTCACCACGACAAGAAATGGCGTCTTGGCGAGCTCAAGTTGGGGCTTGATGACCTCGTCGTAGAAAGACTCGTCTACCGTGAACGTTCTGTCATCCGCTTTGATGACCCAAATGATGAGGTCGAGCTTCGGAATCACTTGCTGATAGAGCGCTTTGTACTCCGCGTCGCGAAGCTTGTTTTCGCCCACGCCGGGTAGGTCAATGACAGTGATGCCCGACCCGTCCTGACTCATTTGAATAAACACTTCTTGAGGATGCCTTGTGCACGCATCTATATCTGCAACCCTTGCTGTGTCCTTTCCAAACAGGGCGTTGCACAAACTCGATTTACCAACTCCGGTCTTGCCAAATATCCCGACTGTAGGAATGAATTCCCCCAGTTCGGCAATTTTTTCTTCGAGATTCTTAATCATTTCCTCTGGCACTTTGTTCTCACGAAAGGCCTTTAACAAATCTGCTTGTAGAACACGCTTCAGTTTCTTTCGATGAATCATGGAATCCTCCTTTGGTGTGGATCGATAAACAGTCATAGCGAGACACTCATCGATTCAGGGCAGTTTTTACCTTCTTCGCCACGCTCTCAACATGGTTCATATCAAGTCCTGGGCCTTCTGACGATATGAAGAGATTTACATCCTCGACATATCCGTTCGAGGCATACCATGCGCGCTTTTTCGCCCAGCCCTGTTTGTAGTCTTCTCGGTCAAGCATTCCTAAGTGCTCCCAGAGAATTAGCTCACCGGCATCGGTTTCCCAACTGAAGTCAGGCCGAAGCCGATACGGATACCCTTCCCCCTCCAGCTTCCGGTTGTACGTGTAGTCGGCAAGCCCCACATCGGCACCAGCAAAGTACGTCGCCAAGGCCAGCTCGGACTTGCTCTGCACCATCACGTTCTTCGATGTTCGATGAACTAGATGTGCTGCATATGGAAAGTCATCCCCATGCCGAATGCCTACTGCAAAGAGATTTGTATTTCGCTTCGCGGTTTCGGAATTAGTTGGTTTCGAAAGTTCATACAGTGCAGAGGCGTCGTTGCCTTGGACCAAAAGTACTAACTGCTTCTTCGATCGCGTGAGCGCCGTATAAACCAGCTCTCGCGACAGAAAGCGAGTTTTCTCGGGCAGCACCACGAATACTGTGTCGAACTCGCTTCCTTGAGCTTTGTGCACGGTGAGCGCGTAAGCAAGCTCGAGCGGCGCATGATCGCTCGAAAATTGGGAGCGCCTGAATCCAAATCTCACGTCCGGTCGTTGGGCAAATGCGATGTTCATAAACTTGCCCTTCCCGTCACCTGGCGGCTGGGCGGCAATTCCGATTTCGCCATTGGCCAAGTACTCACCTTCGACTTTCTGTTTTAGTTTTCCGTTCCAGCCGTCCTTTTTGCCATTTCTCGTGAGAATCACCTTGTCGCCCCAAACAATCTCCTCATCGCCCAGGCTCAACCCCCATGGCTGCCGAGAACTAGCAAGTTGCGGCCCCCGAAATGTGCGCTGACACCAACGATTTAACTGGTGAACGCCATGAGGCTGTAGCCGAACGGGTGACAAGATTTGAAACCGCTCTGCACCGTTGTGGTCGTCGTACGGAACCCAACCCTCCTTTGTCAAACCGAGCGCCGCATTGAAGGTTTCGACATCGACGGGCGAGGCGAGACCCAGCGCAGATACGAACTGCATCCCAAGCAGCGTGTACAGATCTGACGGGGTCTTCCAAGTGCACACACGCAGATCGTTTAGGTCCTCGCCTTGCCCGCTTTCACTGAGCACCCATTCGGCATCGGCTGGTTGTTGTTCGCGCGTAAACCACGACGCGAGTTTCAAGGTATCCGACGACTCGTCCTGACCCGCAGTCCGCAGCTCTATGCCCAGACGCGCCAATGCCCCGAAGTGGGCGCTACCCGAATTTGCACTATCGAGGTGTGCTACCAAGTCAGCAAACGGCCGCCCTACTCCAATAGGTGGGAGCTGATTTGGGTCGCCTACCAGAATCATCCGTTTTACATGCGTAAGATCGAGCGCCAGTAGCACAGCCAGCAAGTCATCCATCGTGAGCATTGAACACTCGTCGATAACTACAGTTTTCTCCTTCCGGTATTTCTCCTCGCCCTCGAAGCGGACGATCTGCCTCATTCCGTCATAGCGCTTGAGCTGGAAAAGAAATTGCGCGACTGTCATCGCGCTGGTGTTTGCCTTCTGCGAAAGACGCACGCGCGCCTTCCCGGTGGGTGCCAGAAAAAGAATGCCTTCAGCCGCCAATTTCTTCGACTTGAGCAACCCTGCAAGTACCGTTGTCTTGCCTGTTCCCGCCCGTCCGACGAGGACCGACAGCTTGCGCGTAGTCAACCGCTCCAACGCTTGAGCCTGTTCCACGAGTGCTGATTTGTGACGAGGGTTTTCAAGGTCTGGATGGGTTCCGTTCTCATTCAGCGCTTCCAGAATCAAACCCGACCACTCCTCCGCCGTGCTTGGCACCTGCGCTCCAGCACGAGCCGTCAATAGATTCGAAAGCTGCTTTTCACGTTCACTGAGTTCCTTCAACTGAACGCACTGCACGGCCTCGTCTGTTTCGTGGTTGATGATGAGCCGATGCCGCACAATTTCCTGTGCAAGTAATTTCTCGTTGCCATTTAGCCAATCAAGCGGCGCTTCACATGGGCGAGCAAGATCGAGCTTTCCAAGGGCCAGCAACGCACCCTCGTCAGACAGGAGAGCGTCACCACCTAGTGCAGACCGCCGTAACACCGTGACAAGGCCAGCACGCACCCGGCGCCAATCCAAAGCGGATCCAACAAATGACGGCTCCTCCACGGGATGCGCGGCCTGAACGATCGCATCTGGCATCAATCCACGATCGATGGTCGCCATTGAAATGGCCACATCCGAGTCGTCGCCGATGTCGCATTCGGCGATGCGATAGGGATTGGCAAGAATCTCAGCATCCTTCACCGAACTACGAGAGGCATTCTTGCGCCTACCCGGCTCGAACCACCGTCGAGATTGCGCAGGGCTGAGGCTCATGCGCGACAGTAGACGCAACAGCTGCCTTCGATCGTCCGACAGGCCGATCCATGTATTGGAGACCGCCTTGATGTCGGCCTTGTACGCGTCCTGGGGGGGCGCCTTGGCACCCCTGAGCAGTTGATCGAGCACGGGCCACGGATCGTCGTTCGCTGAAATCTCATTCCTTGCCATGAGTTCCAGCATCAACGATGTACCCAAACGCATACCCAGTGCCTCCAGCGCGGCACCTGCACCAGGAAACGCCCCACGATCCGTCCAGGCTTTCGAAATTTGCTGGTTGAGCCATTCCTCACGCTGGTCCCATGGCCCGGGCGCGATGCCATGTTGTTTGATCTTGCGAACCGAAACAAGACACTTCGCAAGCACAGACAAGGCCACGTCTGCCGACGCCAGTTCGCCAGCATAAGAAAAAGACATCGTATCGACCGCCTCTGGGACTACGGCTATCTCCCCAAGCAGGCCGCGACGCCGCGCATCCTCGACGGAGTCGCAGGTGGGCTCCAGGTACTCGTGATAAGGAAGAAGAAACCCCTTGTGGCCTTCGGGCCGAATCGAGTGGCGGAACTTGCCATCCCAAAGGGGGTAGGTGTTGCCAGGAACGGTTGAGTCGTATTCGAGGATTGCCGACTTGGCTTCGACAGTACCTACACCGACGACCAGTCTTGGATACGTCTCCTCGAGCGGATGGCCGCTCTTCGTATAGAAAAAAACCAACGAGTTGCCATCGGTTAGCCGCCCGAAAAAGAGGTCGCACAAAGCACGTTGCCTTTCCTTGGAAAAGACCCAAGGCGAGGGGAAGGGCGGCTCTTGGTCCGGTGGGAGAGGCGTTGAAAGCCCCGCCTCAATTTCATCCTGGTTACCTCTCAACATCCAATAGAACGGCACCGCGAACGTCGAGTAGGGGGGCACCGGGATGTTGGTCTTCAGCAAGTGTCCGTGCGTGTCTTTCGTCTTCTTGTTGCCCGCGTACGGATGCTCAACAGTCCGAACCCATTGTTCGCGATTCATGAAGGCACCTGATTCCGCTTTGCACGGCGGCAAATCATCTGGCCCCAAGTCGGCGAACAGCTTGCCGCTGAACTTCACTTCTTGTCCGTCTTGCCTGCTGGATCGAATTCTTTCCAAGTCAAGGCAGTACGAGTTAGCCAGCGGGTCGGTACACACGGCGCCGTTCCATCGGTTGTCGTGCCATGCAACGCGAACGTTTAGGTGAAACATGAAACTCCCTAAAAACCAAATGGATATCTATCGCCACGCGGCGCGGTCTGGAGTGACCAACTCAGGTCCTCCGAACCTCGTTGCCTTGGCTTTCCAAACGCCCCTCGCGTAGCAGACCATTGATCAGCGATCGGGCGGTCTCGTCGATCGTCGGACCAGTGCGGCGGAACCCAAGCCAGCGGGCAAAACCACGGATGGCCTCGTCGCGATCAGTCCATCGACGACCCTCGAGCGCTGCAAGGAACTGGTCCTTGAGGAATGCACGTTCATAGTCGTCGATTGCGCGGGTCGCTATCCGAAGAATTCCCCCATCGTTCGAGAGGATGCCGCGTCGCACCGCCGTACGCAATGCGTCATCGAGGGCATCACGGGCCTGAACACTGACGCGCCGGTAACCAAGTTCACGCGCGAGGTCTCGGATCGCGAACTCGCGCTCGCGGGACTGACTGTCCCCCATTACCTGTCGGACGCGCGCCATTATTGATACGGCCTCAACGTACTTGAAGTTCCGACATGCGCCATCATATTCAGATGATGGACACAACAGACATGAGATCGCTGACGCGCGAAGCGCGGCATGAGAGGCGGGTGCAGGTGATCCGGCTGCGCAAGGCGGGTCAGACCTATGAGCAGATCGCCGAGCAGACGGGGTTGAGCCGCACGGGCGTGTTCAACATCTGCAGCCGTCACGCCGCTGGCGGCGCGCCGGCACTGAAGGACGCGGTGGGCGGGCGCAGAACTGGCGAGAAGCGGTTGCTGACGGCGCCTCAAGAGAACACGATGCGCAAGTTCATCCAGGACAAGACGCCGGACCAATTGAAGCTGCCGTACGCGCTGTGGACGCGCGCGGCCGTGGCACAGCTGATCCACGAACGCCTTGGCGTGAAGTTGGCCGTGCGCACGATCGGCAAGTATCTGGCGCGCTGGGGCTTCACGCCGCAAAAGCCGATGAGAAAGGCCTACGAACAGTCGCCCGCTGCTGTGAAGAAGTGGCTCGAAGAAGACTACCCGGTGATCGCGGCGCAGGCAAAGTCCGAAGGCGCAGAGATTCACTGGGGCGACGAGACGGGACTGCGAAGCGACGACGTGCGCGGCCGCAGCTACGCACCGCAGGGGCAGACACCGGTGGTGCGGGTGAACAACAAGCGCCATGGCCTGTCGGTGATCTCCACGGTGACCAACAAGGGCGTGATGCGTTGGAAGATCTTCGATGGCGCGCTCAACGCCGACATCCTGATCGACTTCATGAAGCGACTCGTGCGAGACGCGGGGCGCAAGATCTACCTGATCCTGGACAACCTGAAGGTGCACCACAGCAAGCCCGTCAAGGCGTGGCTGGCGCAGAACGCCGACTACATCGCGGTGTTCTACCTGCCCAGCTACAGCCCCGAGCTCAACCCCAACGAGATGGCTAACGCCGATTTGAAGCAGGGCGTCACCAAGCGTGCGCCGGCGCGAACAAAGCTGCAACTCGTGAAGGCCACCGCCGGGCACCTGCGTAGCGTTCAGCGTCAGCCCGAACGGATCAAGAGCTACTTCGAGCATGAGCCCGTTCGCTATGCAGCTTGATTCAACTTGGTTCGGGCCGGATCAATAGGTCCGTCGCCTCCTGGTGAAAGGGTATGGACCTCGCTTGCGCCGTGCTCGCGCCCTTCAGATGCTGCGGCTTAGGCGCTGCAGACTTCAACCATTCAGTGGGCGCCGGCTCGTGCACGACCGGTGGCGGTGCGTTCGGAGGTTTAGCCGTCAGCGGAGTGACGTCGGTTCCTGCCTGCACTCGGGGCCTGTCATTGGCTTGTTGTGTTGCGTTGAACGCCGCCGGCCAGCCGCCGTGCTGGTCAATGACCTTGTCGATCTCCGCCATCAACCGAATGGTTTCGGTGAGGGCGACGACGACCTTCTGATAGTGAACCAGATCGTCCTTCGTCAGGGTGCGGCCCTTGCGGTCCTTAAGCCATTTCTCGCAAACCGGGTAACCGCCGATGTGGAAGTTCCACACGTCCTCGCGCACACCTTGAAAGCCGACGGTCTCCGCCCTGTCAATCCACACCGTCTCGCGCGACCATGAGATCTTCTCGACAGCGAGTTGGCGTCCCCCGACAAGTTTGGTGATGAGATGAGAGACCTTGGGCGACTCCAGCAGATGCAAGGCAATGAGCTCGCCGCCTAAGCGACTGAGAGATCGGAAAAGCTCCATGTTAGACGTCAATAGCATGATCGGAAATCTTTGCGCAAGTGCAGCGCAATAACGACGCCGATACTCCGGCGAATGAAATAGACCATAGAACCAGAACAGAACGTCTTCCGGGCCAGTTGTCTTCCTCCCATCGCCATGTCCGATAGGGACAAATCGTGTCTGGGTTGTCGCACACCAGTCCTGCACGAACTCAGATGTAAGGTTATGGATCTGTTGGTCCTCTCCACCCATGAACGCTTCGTATCGATAGAGCGGAAAAAACGTGGTCCCCCGGTCATGGGTACCAGTCTTCATCTCAACCATCAGCCTAGAAATGCCCACGCTGAATCGGCTTGGCGTCGTCCATGTGCTCGAACAGACAAACCCGATATTTGGCCCAGCGATAACGTGCTTCATTGTTGGAAGCGATCGACTCGCCACTACAGCTTGGTCGTAAAAGATCCTACGAATGTCAAATGGACGATAGAGCAGTGAATAAAGACTAGCCTGCGCATTTTTCGTGGAAACGAGTTTCCCATCGAATGCCTTTACAGACTTCAGTAACTCGGCGTCATCGAAGCCAATCGCCACAGCATCACGATTAGTCTTGATTCCTGCACCAAACTTCACATACGCGGAGTCAAGCCGGCGGGCAATTTCGCTACTTGCTTCGTCCTGTGGGGTAAAGCTGCAGTTTTCGACATCTGGCTCGATTTGCCTCCACGACATGCTCTTCACGGAATTGGATGCAAGTGCTCCGTACTTTAGCGAACGCCGTCCAATTAGGTCGGCGTAGCGCACTTCAGTAGGACCCCCGCGCTCGGATCGGAAATAGACGTGGATGGCGACGGATTGAACGATGTCGAAAACGTTCTCATCGTCCTCGACACCAGTAATAATTTCATTCCCCCCACCGTGCAGATTCAGTTCGAACAGGCCGCCAAATTGTTGAGCAAGGTTTTCTCGCATGCCACGCAATGAAGTAGAGGCGAGCATTGTTCCGTTCGTGATGTAGCCCAATACACCAGCGCCGGAGGTGCCAACGAGATCTTGGGCAATGGAAATGAACTTAACAAAGTCGTCTTGGATGTTCCGCTCAAACTGTAGTTGGTTCCTTTCGCGTATGAGAACGCCGCGGAACGTCCTAAACTTGTCAACGATTCGACGCGCATCCGGAGAGAGGTTGGCCGAGTAGTTTGCGTATGGCGGGTTTCCGACAATTACTGTGAATCTTTTCAAACGCTTTATCTCATTCACAGCTTCGGCCTCATGGGCCAGTGCGTCGAAACCGATCAGTTTCGCTTGCTTGTCGTCCGGCTTTTCGAGGGCGTTGGTTAGATAAATGCGCGCGCGTTCCTCGCTGCCGAATCGGTAGCCGGTTTCAGCAAGCTTGAGGCCGACCTTCATGTGCGCGATGGCGTACGGGGCCATCATCAGCTCGAAGGCGTGCAGGCGCGGCAGCAAGTGCTTTGGCACGTACTCGTTCCACATGGCCATCTGCTTGGCATTGGTGAGGCGCTGCTGCTCCCACTTCGCCTTAAGGGTGCGGTAGATGAGGTCGATCACCTCAACAAGGAAAGTTGCAGTGCCAGTGGCAGGGTCGAGAATCTGGACGAAGGGTTCGTCCGGCGAGATGGTTCGCTTCTCGCCCGATTCGTCGGTGAGCGGCGGCAGCTTCAGGCCCGGGTGCTCCTTCTGCATCTCACCCCAGGTGGTAGTGTCGGCGAGGCCGTCGGCGAGGCCGAACTCGGTCTGCAGCAGTTCGTGGACGCTGCGGACAATGTAGGAGACGACCGGCTGCGGAGTATAGAAGACGCCGCGCTGGATCTTCTTCTGTTTGTCGTACGCGGTGAGGAAGAGTTCGTAGAAGTGGATGACCGGGTCTTCCTGCCGGTTACGGTCGCCGAAGTCGCGGATGACCGCCTCCATGTTCGCCTGGTCGAGCAGCGCAGTGACCTCGGAAACGCCCAATTCGTCGAAGTCGATGCCCGGGCCACCCGCCTTGCCTCGGCGCCCGCCAACGTGAAGAAAGGTTTCCATCAGCTCCCGCAGGAACGGGCTCGTTCGCATGTGCGCAGCGAAGTCGTCGGCGGTCTTCCGGGTCGGGTCGGCAATACGTGCGGACAGCAGACCGTAAGCGATGGTCTGCGCGTACATGTCGGCGAAGCCGTCGGCGTCGAGATCGTGCACCAGCGACTCGCGGAACGCGGTCATCAACTTGGTCAACGGGCCACGCGCGCTCTCGATTGCCAATGCAGACTTGATGCGTTCGCAGATCGCCCGCGCCAACTCGGCCAGCCGGATCGACAGATCCATGGAAGTTGTGATGACCTCTCGGTGTCGCAGTGTGAAGGCGCTGCGCCACCGCTGCCGCCACGCCGTAGCGTCTGTGTCGTCTTCGGGCCAGGAAAGATGTTGCGTCAACTCCATGGCCACCGCGTCGAGATGCAGGGCGGTGTCAAGGTTGTCCCAGCCCAGCACCTTGAGCGTTGGCAAATCGTTCCGAGCTGCAGGCTGAGAGAAATGAGCGAAGCTGATCTGCCGCCCCTCACCCTCCCCGTAGTTGGAAATGAAAAGCAGGTCGTCGGCTGCCCAAACAGCGCGCTCCGCGCTATTGGCCGAAGCGCGCTTCTTCAGCGCAACCTGGCTCAGGATGCGTCGAAGGGCAACAACAGGGAGCCGCTTGGGTTCGAACTTGACGAAGAAAATGCCCCAAGGCTGACTGGCAGACAGCGGCCGAAGCCGCTTGATCTCCTGGATCTTCGCTGCATTGCTTGCGTCGATGCCAAGCTCTTCGGGCGTGTACTCAAAGGTCAGTTCTTCGAAGTCGCCGCTTTCGATGGGCCAACCCATCGGGTCTTTTAGGTAGCGCACAAGCTGGTCGAATCGCTTGATGTCTGCAAGCGTCGCGCGGTGGTCGGTTGCCATAGGATTATCCTTCGTTCAGTTCCATCCAACACTTGAGCACCGGCTTGACTCCCAAGGGCGCGTCCACACGTTTGAGATATGTGTTCTTGATGTGCTTCTCGATCTTGCTTCGCATTTCAATCAGCGTTTTTGGTGCGGTGTCGCACTTGCGCGGCGTATCCGGCTTGGACCGAATGTTGGCGACTATGTCGCCAGGCTCCTCGCGGATGGCATCTCGCGCAGCGTCATACAGATACCAGCGTGTCGTACCGGCAAGTTCCGTGAATTCACCCGTCTCTTTGTCGAGCGCCGGAAGCGCATAGCAGAAGAAGGCGCCTTGCACTCCCTTAGGTGGTTGTGTCCGGCCACTGAATATGGAACCCGGCAGTTGCTTCAGATAGCCCTCTAATTTGGAGTCAGCCTGTAACAGCGCTTGATACTCCAGATGCATGTCCTCGACTGGGGTCTTAGTGCCTTCGTAAGCGTGATTGAATTCCTTCAGAGCGTCGAAGTCATCATCCGGTGTCAGGAGCTTCTTGCCTTCGATACCAAGCGTCTTCGAGATTAGCAGCGTCTTCTGCGTGACCTTGCTGTAGAGAGTAAGGATCGCGTTGAGTTCTTCTGGCGGCAGAAAATTCCAAAAACTCACCTTACCCCGGGAACTGGCAACCTCGGGGTGGTCTGCGATCAGGCGCTTCTCAACTTCGGGATTCATCCGACGGTCCACGCGCCCGATTCGCTGCATCAGGCGCACTGGGTTCCAGTGGATGTCGTAGTTCATCATTCGTGAGGCGTCCTGCAGGTTCAAACCTTCGGAAAGGACATCCGTAGAAATCAGCACATGAATTTCGGTTCGACCCTTCGCCGTTAACTCTCCGGTCGAGGTCCCGTTGTAGTACGGTGAAAAGCGTTGGATGACGTCGGCCCGATTGCCTTTGGTCGCACTATCGACCTGACCAACAGATTCAATGCCGGCCTGAACAAGTTGAAGTCTGAGATAGCGTGCTGTGTCCGCGAACTCCGTGAAGATCAAGACCTTCTGGCCGGATAGTTCCTTCGACTTGAGGAGGCGGACAAGTTTCTGTAGCTTGTCGTCGTGCTTTGGCTCAAATTTTCTAGCTTCAGCAACGAAATTGACGAGTTGGTCCAAGTCTCGAAATGTCTCGCCAATCATCGCGGCGACGTCGTACTCCATGCGGCTGAGGAGATGCACTTTGTCGAGTAGCTCCTGCGGCACGATGTCGTCTTCATCCTGGTCCTCAGCGTCGTCTCCCCACAATTCGATTTGGTGCTTACGTGCGTACCCCAGTATTTCAGCGTTGTGGGCCTTCCACAGATCGAGCCTTTTCTTCTCGGTTGAAGTCTCACTGTGAACTTCAATGAAGGCCAGGAGCTTTTGAAGCAACCGGTCGCATGAGAGTTCGAAAGCCACGACCGAACTTTCAAAACGCTTAAGAAAGTTCGTCCGGATCAGGCCGACTACCTGCTTCTGCCGGTTCTGCTCGAAGGGGTCAATGCTCTTGTCCGGACCCTTGTACCAAGCGAGCGGGTAGTACATCGGAAGCGCGAAGAGTGGGTTGGTTCGCGTAAAGGCGTTCTCGAACATATCGAGCAGGTGACCGTAGGTCTTGCGTATCGAGTACGCCGCCACCTGTGGAGCCTTTCGTTCGGGGAAAACCGCAGCCTTGCCCTTCTCCCTCAGTTGGCTCTCCCTCGCGTACGACCGGCTACGCTGCACGACCAAATGCTGAAAGATCGTGTCCGTCGCCAAAATTTCTTGGGCCTCTGGCATATGCTCCGATACATCAACCAGGTCATGCCCAAGCTTCGCCCGTAGCGATTTTTCCATTTGGGCGAAGTGCGCGCGTAAGTTGTTTACTCCGAGCGTGCGAGAAAAAAATGATTCGTCACGTCGAGTGAACAGTTCAGCCATATGCCGGAAGTCGCTCAAACGGTTGTTGATTGGGGTCGCCGTCAACATGAAAAGCGTCTTCTGTCGAATGCTGCTGTCAAGAAGATTGAACAGTTGGTAGTAGCGTGAAGGCTCCGATTCCTCATCGTCCGAGCCTTGACGCCCGGGATTGCGAAAGTGATGCGCCTCATCGATTACCACGACGTCGGCAAGTTCGGCAATACGGCGAAATCGTTCTGGGAACTCGCCTTTGCGACCGAGGTCCGTGTGACTGAACACCGCCAGATTGCTGAAATCCGCCCCGCCGCCGATGTGTGGCAACCATTCGCGCAAATGGGGCTCCCAGACGCCCTCCTTCGCAGCCTTTGGAGCAAACAACACGACACGTTTGCCCTCATGCAACACAAGTCGTTCAATGAGCATCAGCCCAACAAATGTCTTGCCGAGACCGACGCCGTCACAGAGAAATGCCCCACCGTGCTGCCGCGCAATCTTCATAAGCGCCCTGTACGCCTCCTTTTGGTATCGGTCGATCCGCGGGAACATTTTCGAGCGGGTCTCGTCCCATTCAGTCTCGGTCAACTCGTGGCCTCGAAAGAATTCCTGAAGGGCCTTTGCATAAACATCGAAAGGCTTGTAAAGGCGGGTATGGCGATCGATAGTCTCAATGAATTCGTCGGTTACCTCTGTCGCATCGTTCCAATGCAACTCGAACCATTCCTGAAGCTGCGCAACCTCGCGCCCGCTCTGAATCTGTACATTCAACTCAATGTTCGTTGTCAAGCCAGGTTTAGTGAAATTACTTGACCCCACCAACGCCTGCGACCCAACTACCTCTAACTTCGCGTGTGTGATGTACGCTTTGGCGTGAAACTTGTCTTTGTCGTAAACACGGCATTCAATCTGTCGCAAACGCATGGCATCCAGAATTGCTGGGACACCGTCCAAAAATGGATTTCCCTCTTTGTCGGCTTCGACGCTGCCATCAAGCGCGAGCAAGGCACGTTGCCGGACTGCGTCAAGCATTGCCTTTCGGGTCCTGTGAGTCCTGTCCGCCCCCATCAGGATCCGGATCTTGGTGAGCGATTGCCACTTGCCTTCCAATGCGAGAAGAGCACCAATCTCAAAATAGCCCGTTGCAATGTCAAACGCTCTGGCGATACCGGACCACTCGTCAAGGTACCTGAGCGCTGTCCAACCGGAGACACTATTGTCAACAATGAAGAGATCGCGCCCCTTGGGGTCAGTAGTTGTCATAGATTCCTTTCCCTTATTCGACTTTCGCCATTGTTCGTGCGCGGAATTCCGGCGAAGACTTCATGAAAAGGCTGCAACGAATGCGCCCGGCCCCATGCGGCTTGGAAGGTATGCGCTCCCTTTTGATACAAGCCGCCCCTTTTGGCGGAGCGCGCGCAATGAAATTGTGAATTCGTTCCCCCCCAAAAACTTAACACCGGTTGCCATCAACATCTTTTAGTCCCGGTCTTTGATGTGTGCATAAGAAGTCTGGCCGCCTCCGTCGCCTATGCCGAGCGCAAGCGATTCGAGAAGGACTTTGCTGACCTTGCGCTTCAGCGTAAGGGGCCCTAAGACCTGCACATCCGCCCCAAACCTCAAGATATCCCCCACCAACTCCCTATCATCCGCATACGGCACGCTCAGCACATAGCTCCCATCCGCCTCTACCCTGCTCTCCTGCATCGGGTGCCACCGCTCGCCCTTCACCCACCGCGCGCGTTGCGGCGTGAACTTCAGCGTGGCCCAGGCCTTGGGTTTGCCTCCAAATATTCCGTAGCTTGCGCCTAACCGGTCGTCGATCGCTTTCGGGTCCACTTCTTTCGCTTGTTCTTCCAGCACGCGCATCGCGCTGATCGCATCGATCGAAAAGCTGCGCAGGTCGTCGCGCAGGTGGCACCAGGCGTCCACGTACCAGTTGTCGCGGTAGTGCACCAGGCGCTGGGGGCTGATCTCGCGCTCCTGCGTTTCGCCGGTCTGGCGGTTCATGTGGTGGATCGCGAGGCGCTTGCGCGCCATCGTGGCGTGGGCCGCCTGCTCAAACAATTGCGGCGGCACCTGCCGCTTGCCGGCATGCACGATGCGCAGGCGCGCGGCGATGTCGTGCTGCTTCAGGCCGTGCTTGTCCATCAGGTCTTCCAGCCGCGCCTGCAACGGCTTGAGCTTGGGGCCAAGCAGGCCGGGCTCCAGGCTGCTTAGCAGTTGCTGCACCGTCACCAGCGCCAATATCTCCTGCTGCGTGAACCACAGGCCGGGCAGCTCGTTGTCGTTGCTGTTGTCTTGGTCGATGTAGTAGCCGTCACGGTCCCTGTCGAACTTGATCGGCACGTGCAGCTGGTCGCGCATCTTGGCGATGTCGCGCTTGAAGGTCGCGGGTGAGATTTCCAGGCGCTTGATGATGTCCGCGCGCGGCACGGCGCGGCGGCCTGACAGCAACTGCTTGTACTCGAACAGACGTACGAACTCGCTCACCGGTCAACCTCCTCCGTGTAGCTTGGCTGGAAATTCTTTTCTTCTCTCATCGCCCGCAGTGTGGGTGCAGGCAGGCTCTCGTCATGAGCCGATGCGTGTCGGCGTTTGGGGCGAGAAGGCTGGATGCTCCAACAGCGCCGCAGGCTCAGCGGGTGAGCCTGCGTTGGGCGTTGCGGTCATGCTAGCGGATGGGGTGGGCGTGCGGTAGGGGGAATGTGGGGGGAGTGGCAGTGTGCGGCGTTTTCGCCTCATCTACTTGGGGGAGAAGCGAGTCGGCAACCCATCCCGCATCGCCGGATGCCACACAAGCCCGCATCCCATGCGCTCGTCCGCAACCACCGCAGCATTCTGTCCATACCGCACCAGCAGCTCATCCGTCACCGCGTCATCGCAATCAAGCACGCAGTACCCCGGCTCTTGCCACAGCATCGCGTCGCGCGATCGACCCACTGCTTCCAGCACGCGCAGGCCACGCTCATCCAGCTCACGCTTGAGAGCCACATTGCGCGCCTCGTTCTCTGCGGGTGGCAACTCCTGGCTGAAGGGATTCCATCCTGTGATGAGGATGGCGCGGGTGCATTGGTGTGCCGCGAGCCACTCGTTGAGGCCCGGCACGGGTGCGTCAAGGCGCAGCGTGATGCCGTCGGTGACGTAGTCTGCGTGGAAGTAGGAGTCGATCAGCTCGCTTGAGGGCAGCATTGGGCGATCGACTTTGTCCAGGCTAATGCCCAGCAAGTTCTTCAAGGTCATGCTCGTTCCCTATTAGAAATATTTTTGGCTTGGCCAATACATCCACCAAGAAAGCTTGCTTGCGCGCCTTGCTGCGGAACTCCACCGCACCAAACACCTGCGCATTGATTTCCCTGCCTACCTGGGCTTGCACAGGGTAGAGAATTTCCACCGCTTCCCTGAAGGTCAAGTCGCCGATCAACATCACGTCGATGTCGCTGCCCGCCGTCTCTTGCCCGCGCGCGACCGATCCGAAGATGAACGCGACGCGTATGAGCGGCGCTACGGGCGTGAGCACCTGCGCAATGACATCCGCAATGCCCGAAGTTTTGCGCAGAATGCTCGCCAGTTCCTGATAAACAGGTGACGACGTGTCGGCGCTGTAGGCCTGCTGGTTGCCGCGCTTCTCGCGTTTGAGCAGGCCGACTTCGGCCAGTTTGCCCAGCTCGCGCGTGATCGTGCCTGCGGGCAGGCCTGCGCGGCGCGCGATCTCGCGGCCGTGCAACGCATCATCCGGGCGCAGCAGCAGCATGCCAAGGATGCGTCGGCGGTACTCGGGGAACAGGATGGTGGATAGAGAATGATGCATTTAAGGCGTCAATTGTCGCTTTTTTTGCATCAATGGTCAAAACGTGCGCTCCGTGCGCCTCTTGCCCCCACCCCAGCCCTCCCCCGGAGGGGGAGGGAGCGAAGGCAAGAGCGCACACTCATCCACACCGCTATATTCACCCTCCATGAAATCCACCACCGCCGCCTTGTCGCTGGTTGCCGCCATGTCCTCTTCTGCTGCCTTGGCTCAATCCACCCTTGTTGAAGCTACTGTCGAGGGGCTGCAAGCGCAGATGGCCGCCGGCAAGGCTTCTTCCGTCGCCCTTACCCGCGCCTCACTCGAGCGCATCAAGCGGCTCGACCACGCTGGCCCCAAGACCAACTCCGTGCTGGAGACGAACCCTGACGCGCTCGCCATCGCCCGCTCGCTCGACGCCGAGCGCAAGGCCGGCAAGGTGCGCGGGCCGCTGCATGGCATCACGGTGCTGGTCAAAGACAACATCGACACCGGCGACAAGATGATGACCACGGCGGGCTCGCTCGCCCTTGTCGGCCAGCCCGCCGCGCACGACGCGTTCATCATCAAGAAGCTGCGCGCTGCAGGCGCGGTGATCGTCGGCAAAACCAATCTGTCGGAATGGGCGAACATCCGCTCGTCGAAATCGTCGTCGGGCTGGAGCGCGCGCGGCGGGCAAACCAACAGCCCTTACGACTCAGCGCGCAACCCCTGCGGCTCCAGCTCGGGCACGGGCACTGCCATCGCCGCCAGCTACGCTGTCGTCGGCATCGGCACGGAAACTGACGGCTCCATCGTCTGCCCCAGCAACATGGCAGGCCTCGTGGGCATGAAGCCCACGGTCGGTCTTGTCAGCCGCACCGGCATCATCCCGATCTCATCGTCGCAAGACACGGCCGGGCCTATGACGCGCACAGTGACTGATGCTGCGATCGTGTTGTCGGCGATCGCCGGTGTCGATCCGGCAGACCCGGCCACTGCCGCGGCTGCCGGCCATATCGCGCCGGACTACCGCACGTTTCTCAAGGGCGGCATCAAGGGCATGCGCATCGGCATCGCGCGCAAGAAGGTCACGGGTTACAGCGCGCATGTGGATGCACTGTTCGAAAAAGCTGTCGCTGACTTGAAGCGCCTGGGCGCCGAAGTGGTGGACCCGGCTGACATCGGCAACCTGGGCGACTACGACGACGACGAGCTCGAAGTGCTGCTCTACGAGCTGAAAGACGGCATGAACTACTACCTCTCCACACGGCCCGGTATCGGCGTGCGCTCACTGGCTGATGTGATTGCTTTCAACGAGAAGAACGCCGCGAAAGAGATGGCGCTGTTCGGGCAGGATCTGTTCATCAAGGCGCAGGCCAAGGGCCCGCTCACTGAAAAAGCCTACATCGACGCCGCTGCCAAATCACGCCGCCTCGCGCGCGAAGGCATTGACTCGGTGCTCGCCGCGCACAAGCTCGACGCCATCGTCGCGCCCACCACGCAGCCCGCCTGGCTCACCGACCATATCAATGGTGACTCGTACAGCGGCTCCAGCTCGTCACCCGCCGCTGTCGCGGGCTACCCGACGATCACGGTGCCAATGGGCTCGGTGCAGGGCCTGCCTGTGGGCATGTCGTTCATCGGCGCCGCATGGTCCGAAGGCAAGCTGCTGCAGATGGCCTATGCGTATGAGCAAGGCACACTGCACCGCAAGGCACCCAAGCTCAAATGAAGCCACGCCTGCCCCTGGCCATTCGCGACGCACTGCTGTCGCTGCGCGAGCTGGTGATCTCTGCCGGGCCGTTTGCTTTGCTGGCCGTTGGCCTGCTTGTGCTCGCGTATATGTGGATGAAGCCCACGCCGCCCAAGCACGTGACGCTCGCCACCGGCCCCGCGCAAAGCGCTTACGACGCGTTCGGCCAGCGCTACCGCAAGGCGCTCGCCGCGAACGGCATCGACGTGGTGCTGGTGCCAAGCCAGGGCTCGTCAGACAACTTGCGCCTGCTGCGCGAAGGCAAGGTGGACTTAGGCTTTGTGCAAGGCGGCAGCAACGATCGCGACACGGCTGAAGAAAGCGGCATCGAGTCGCTGGGCAGCCTGTTCGTTGAGCCGGTGTGGTTGTTCTATCGCGAAGCGTCGGCGCGCAAGGTGGTGCCAAACGCAACGCTGAGCAGCCTCACGCAGCTGCAAGGCCTGCGGCTGAACGTCGGGCCGATGGGCAGTGGCGTGCCGCAGCTGATGGCCAAGCTGTTCGACGCAAACAACATCAACATGTCGCGCATCATCTTCTCGCAGCTGGAGCAAACGCCGGCCACCGTCGCGTTCCTCAATGGCGAAGTGGATGCGATCGTGTTTGCTTCCGCGCCTGAATCGCTCATGGTGCAGATGCTGCTGCAAACGCCGGGCATCAAGCTGATGGACTTTGCGCAGAGCGAAGCGTATTCACGGCGCTTTCCTTTCCTCACGCCGGTGGTGTTGCCGCGCGGCGTGGTGAATCTGGCGCGCGATTTGCCGTCTGCCGATTTGCGGCTGGTGGCAACGACGACCGCGCTGCTCACGCGCGAGCAAACGCACCCAGCCCTGCTGCAGCTCGTGTCGCAGGCCGCGCGTGACATGCATGGCGGCGCAGGCTGGTTCAATCGCGCAAGTGCGTTCCCCACCATCGATCACGGCGAATACCCGATGTCGCGCGAAGCTGAGCGCGCGATCCAGGGCGGGCAGCCCTTCCTGCAACGCTACCTATCGTTCTGGGTGGCCAACCTCATCGAGCGCATGTGGCTTGCGCTGGGCATCATCATCGCGATCTTGCTGCCGCTCTCGCGCATCGTGCCGCCGCTGTACCAGTTCCGCATTCGCTCGCGGGTGTTTCGCTGGTATGGGCAGCTGCGCTTGATTGAAGAGCGCATGGCCGAGCCAGGCGGCGATAGGGCCGCACTCACCAAAGACCTGTCAAAGGAGCTCGACTCGCTCGAAGCCAATGTGAGTCGCGTGAGCGTGCCGCTGTCGTATGCTGATGAGCTGTATGCGCTGCGCAATAACATCGCGCAGGTCAGGAGCCGGTTGCAGGCTTGACCTGCATCAGGCCTTATCGAAAAGCCATCTTCCAGGAGGTGATGCCCCATGAAATCATTGCGTTCTTGTTTGCGTCTGCTCGCCGCTTGCGGCGCCATGGTCTGCGCGACGCCGCTCATGGCCCAGGCGGACAACAGCTTTGACGGTTCATGGGCGGCAGAGTGGAAGACACATGCGGGTCGCCTGCTGTCGGCCACACTGCAACTCAAAGATGGTGCCGGCACCTGGCACGTGCAGGCGACGCGGACCAATGAAGACCCTTGCTCGAAGCTCGCAGCGCCCGCAACGGTCGTTGTCCGCGAGGGCCAGCCCTATCTCCAGATCAAGCCGGGCGAGGTGATCGCCGGGTGCACGAGCAGCTTGTTGAAGCTGACCAAGTCGGCCGACGGCCAGCTCAAGGGCAACTGGCGCGATGGGCGCGACGTGACGATCTCGCGCCAGTGAGATTGCCCGCGCCACTGACCCATCCGGCTCAATTTACGCGCCCAGCTCCAGCTTCAACGCAACCAGCTTGCCGGTGCCGCCTGTCGTCTTCTGCGGCGCAGTGGCCGCAGCGCGTGCTGCATCAACGCCAGCCTCCTTCAGCGCAGCGACGATGGCCGCCGCGCGTTGCGCACCGAGCTTCGTGAGCGCATCCGCTTCCAGCGCCTGGCTGGCTTCGAGCCGTTCACGCAGCTTGCCGTAGAACGCGCTCGCGTCGGCGACTTGCGGCTCGCCCTGCACCATCTTGCCCACACGCTGCCAGATCGGCAGCTCCGCTTGAGGCGCTGACGCTGCGCCTGCTGCACTCGCTGCGCCAGCACTGGCGCCCTGCTCCGCCGCCTTCTTTTCCTTGTCGAGCTCGGCATCGCCAAAGCGCTTTGCATAAAGCTCACGCATCGCGCTGCGCACGGAGCGGCTGCCCAGGTCAAGCGGGCCGGGCTCGTCACCCGCGTCGAGCTTGATGCCCGCCATCCGGAAAACTTCGATGCGCACAGCGCGCGCCCGCAGAGCCGCAGCATCTGCGTCGCTGTAGTGGCCCGGCACAGAGAGCTTGAGTTGCGGCCGCTTGGCCAGAATCTGCGCGATCTGCTTGATCTTCTCGCGCTCGGGCGGCAGAAGCTTGTCGCTGCCTGCATCAAAGTCGATCGACTCCAGCTTCTCGCCGCTGCCGCCGCCGAGCAATGCACCGAGTGCGCGGAACGGCGCGGTGACGATCTTGGTCAGCACGTTGCCAATGGCCTTCCAGATGATCCCGCTGTAGCTGAACTGGGGGTCGTTGATGTCGCCCGAGACGGGCAGGCCCAGGTCGATACGGCCGTCGCTGTCTTTCAGGATCGCAATGGCCAGCTCCAGCGGCAGCTTCATCGCGTCAGGGCTGTCCACGCGCTCACCCAGCGTCAGCTTGTCGATCACGATCTGGTTCGCGCCCTCGAGCTGGCCGCGGCGCACCTTGTATTGCAGGTCGAGCGAGATCTTGCCTTCGGCGATCTTGTAGCCTGCAAACTTGATTGCATACGGCGATGTCGAGACCAGGTCCACGTTCTTGAACACCACAGACAAGTCGGTGTTGTTGCTCGGCGCGAACGGGTTGAGCTCGCCGCGAATGCGTGCGCTGCCAAACTCGTCGACCCGCGCGTCGAGCTCGACCTGGCTGCGCGTGTCAGCGTTGGTCGAAAGGCCGTTCACCACGCCATTGAGCTCATACATCTTCGCGCCGAACTGCGGCTGCAAACTCAGGTCGGCGAAGTCGAGCTTCGCATCCACCAGCCGCACGCGGCGCACGCGCACCGGGAAGGGCTCAGTCGCGGGCGCTGTGGGCGCAGGGGCTGCAGACGAAGTGGCAACCGGCACAGGCGCAACCGTGGCCGATGCACCGGCCGCTGGCGCACCCGCCTGCGGCTTGACCAGCAGCCGCGCAGCGTTGAAGCTGCGGTCCTGCTCGATGATGAGTTTGGCATTGGGCTCCACCAGCCGCAGCTCCGGAATGTCCAGCTGGTTCGGCGCCAGGCTCAGCGTCATCGCGTCCGCCCGCACGTCCTTCCACGAAGCGAACAATTCACCGCCGTCTTCCTTCAGCACGAGGCCAGCCACATTGAAGGCGCCTGCATAGCGAAGCGCTGCCGGCTTTGCGCCACCAGCACCGGCAGCCCCACTTGCGCCGACGTTCAGCCGCCCCTTCGCCGACACGGCACCGCCGGCAATCTTCAGCTTCACATACTGGGCGAGCATGGGCTGCACAGGCGCGAGCGAGAGTTGCGTTACTTTCACATCGGCCTGCACTGCACCCGTGCCGGGCACCGCGCTGCCTTGCGCCGCCAGTTGCCCGCCTTCGCGCAGCGAGAGCCCCGCCTTGAACTTGACGGGCTTGGTCAAGTCGCTGCTTGCGCCTTCGACGGTTGCGCCGAAGTCAACGACACGCACCTTCACGCCGGATGCTTCGTCTTCTACGTCGGCGGCGAACTTGTCGAGCTCCACAGTGCCGATGCTGGCGTTCCATGGCTTGGCGTCTTTCGCGTCCTTCGCCGGCGCACCGGCCGCGAACTTCGGCAGCATTTGCATCAGGTTCAACTCGCCCGCGCGGTCGCGCGCCACACGCAACTGCGCGCCCTGCGCGAACACGCGGCCCACCACAGCGCTGCGTGCCGCGAGGTCCACGCTCCCTTGCGCAAACCCGAGCCGCGCGAGCTTGACCGCCGTGCCCGGCCCGCGAGCGATGGCCAGGTCTGAAATCGTGAGCGCTGCATCGCCGACCTTCACTTGCAAGCCCGCGCTGCTCTGCGACGCGCCCGCCTGCAGCTGCAGGGCCAGGCCAGCCGCATCCACCTTCAGTGGCGGATTGATCGTGCGATCGGTCGCGCTGAAAGCCATCTTGTCGAAGGCAATCTCTTTGACATCGACCTTCCAGTCGCCCGCTTGCACTGAGGGCGGGGTACTGGACGGCACAGCGTTGGCGCCGGCCGTCTCGATCATCAGGTTCGCGATGTCGAGCTGGCCCTTGGCATCACGCTCGATGCGCAGTGCGCCGCCGTCGACACGCACCTGCGCAATGGATGCTTCCCGCCGCGCCGCGCTCGCAGCGATGCCCGTCACGTCGAGAGCCGTGAGCGAGGCAAATGAATCGCTGCGGCCTTCGTGCGCAATGGCAAAGTCGCGCAGCGACACCTTGGCACCCGCAAGCGCTGCGTCAAACTTGCCGTCGGCATACGAAAAAGAATACGGGAGCGCCGCAGACAGCCGCCCCGCCGTCACCTTGGCGCGCGTGAACGACTTGAGGTACACGGCCAGCTCGGGCAGCGCCAGGTTCTCCAGCACGAGTTCACCCTGCCCCTTGATCGGGTCGAGCGTGGCCGTGCCACTCCAGCGCAGCTTGCCGCCGCCAGCTACTTGTGCGTTGAAGGTGTGGCTGTCGCCCTCGTCGGGCAGGGTGCTGAAGTCGGTCAGGCGGAAGTCGATCGGCGAGACGGAGTTGGTGTAGCCGGCCCGCTCATCGCGCATGTCGATACGCCCCTGCTCCAGCGCAAACTGCCTGATGACCACGCGTGGCAGCTTGTTGTCCGTCGATGGCTCGTGGGGGCGCTTGGCGAGTGTGTCGAGCAGTTGCGCAAGATTGAACTTGCCGTCGGGTGCGATGTGCAGGCTGGCCTGGGGCGAGCCAAGCCGTACTTCGGCAAAGCTCCATGCGCGCCGGAAGATCGAGCGCCACTGCAATTCGGTCACGAGCGTGCCGACAGAAAAAATCGGCGCACCGTCGGCCTCGGCCAGGCGCAGGTCTTTGGCCTCCAGCCGCAAAGTAAATGGGTTGAACTGCAGGTCGCCGACCTGCAGTTGCCGCGCCAGTTCAGACTGGCCGAATTTGGGCAGGTGGTTGCGCGCCACAGCGGGCACCAGCCAGAAGCCAACAAGCGCGTAGACGGCAAGCAAGCCAGCCGCCATCGCCACCCAACGCTTCCAGCGCAGCTGGAAATTCTTCGACATCGCCACTTTCACCCCCGACGCGTATGGCTCAGCATAGCTCATGGGTGCGGCAGCGGGCTGCCGCAGACACCGTAGAATCGTGAACAATTCTGCGGGCGTCGTTCAATGGCAGGACCTGAGCTTCCCAAGCTCAAGATGCGGGTTCGATTCCCGCCGCCCGCTCCAGTGCTTCCAGTCTCAGAACCGGTAGCCGACGCCTACACCCAGCAGCAGCGGGTCCACCTTGAATGTCCCGATCTTCGTGCCTGCAGCCGATACATCGGTGCGGATGTAGACCTTCTTCAAGTCAAAGTTCAGCAGCCAGTTGCCCGTGAGCGGGATGTCGAAGCCGGCCTGCAATGCGCCGCCGAAGCTGCTGCGATCAATCGAGACGCCTGCCGGCAGGTTCACCGAGCTGAAGCGCGTGTAGTTCACGCCTGCACCCACATACGGGCGCACCGAGCCCTGCGGCATGAAGTGGTATTGCACCGTGAGTGTCGGCGGCAGGTGGCGCAGCGAGCCGATCGGCGTGCCGAACGACGAGAGCGTCTGCTTCTGCGGGATCGTGAGGATCAGCTCGGCAGCGATCTGCGGCGTGAAGAAGTACGACACGTCGACTTCCGGAATCAGCTTGTTGTTGATTGCCAGACCCAGGCCGGTGGAGTCGCCATTGGCGCTGTCAAAGTGCACTGCACGTGCACGCACGAGCCACGGGCCGCTGGCTTGTTGCGCCATGGCGGGCATTGCGGCCAACAAAGAAAGAGCTGCTGCCGCGATGATTTGTTTCTTCGTTTTTGTGCTTTCACATGAAGGGAATATTCCCTGCACTCATTGAATGAAATTCCGCCCAGGGCGGTATTGATCAGCATCAATCAAATGCGGGTTTACCCTAGCTTGGCACTCGCGCTGTGCCGTGGGCACCACGGCAGCGGGCGCACACGGGGCGTGCTGCCTCGCGCCGCAAGCCTCGCCTAGCCGCAACTGCCGACATGGCCGCACGAGGTGCACCAGTCGCAGCCGTCCTTGCGGATCATGGCGTGCGCGCCGCACTCGGGGCACTTCGATCCGGCCATCGCGCGGTGCGCAGCCACCTCCTCGTCGGTGCCCGGTGGTGGCGCAGCGGCTTCGCCATTTCGCGTCGCGATGATGTTCTGGATGGCGAATGCCATGGCCGCGACTTCCGAGTCGTGCCACATCGGCACCAGCGGTCCGTCGGCCTTGCGGTAGGTGCCCAGGCGCACCGGCCCCCGGTCCCATGCGACCTTGCGCATGTCGGCCAATGCCCGATCGAGAAAACCGCCGCGTGCAGCCAGCGACAGCAGGCGCATGCTCGACGTGATCCACTGCTGCGACTCACCGCTCTGGCCCACGGGCATGAAGAATTCGATGGCGCGCTCACGCCCGTCGGGCAGCGGCAGGAAGGAGACGACCAGGTACAGGTGCTGGCGGCCCTCGTGCGTCCAGTATTCGATCTTGTCGGCGACCGCAGACAGCGCACCCTTGGGCCGACTGGCGATCACTTCGCGCATTGGGTCGATGGTGGCGGCAGGTGCAACTGCGGCAACCGGGGTAGGCGATGCCTGCAACACGGAGCCCACGATGCTGTTGGGCCGGTAGGTCGCCAGGCCCTTGAGCTGCGCGCGCCAGGCCTGCGCGTACATGTCCTTGAAGTCGTCGAACGGGCAATCGGCGGGCACGTTCACCGTCTTGGAGATGGCCGTGTCCACGAAGGGCTGAACGGTCTTCATCATGGCGATGTGCGCTGCAGCGTCCATCTCCAGTGCGCTCACGAATGCGCGCGGCAGCTGGGCCGTGTCGCCGCCGAGCGCACCGTACACACGCCACGCGTGGTCCTGCACTTCGTACTGGCTGGTGCTGCCGTCCGATTCGCGCTTCTTGCGCGTGTACGTCCATGAAAAAGCGGGCTCGATGCCGTTCGATGCGTTGTCGGCAAAGGCCAGGCTGACGGTGCCCGTGGGCGCGATCGACAGCAGGTGGCTGTTGCGGATGCCGTGCTCACGAATGGCGTCCTGCAGCCTCGCATCGAGCCTGCTCGCGAACGTACCCTTTTCGAGGTAGCGCTGCGCGTCGAAAGCGGGGAAGGCGCCCTTCTCGCGCGCAAGCTCTACCGAGGCTTCGTATGCGGCGTCGCGCATGCGCCGGGCAATGGCCTGCGCCATGTCGCGGCCCGGTGCTTCGTCGTAACGCAGCCCGAGCATGACGAGTGCGTCGCCCAGGCCCGTGAAGCCAACGCCAATGCGGCGCTTGTCCATGGCCTGCGCACGCTGCTGCGCAAGCGGCCAGAACGTGAGGTCGAGCACGTTGTCGAGCGCTCGCACCTGCACCGCCACAACCGTGGCGAACGCGTCGAAGTCGAACGCGGCGGTGCCGCCAACGCCGAACGGATGGCGCACGAAGCGCGGCAGGATCACGGGGCCGAGGTCGCAGCAGCCATAGGGCGGCAGCGGCTGCTCGCCGCAAGGGTTGGTCGCTGCGATGTCTTCGCAGTAGCGCAGGTTGTTGTCGCGGTTGATCGTGTCGGGAAAGAGAATGCCCGGCTCGGCGAAGTCGTAGGCCGATCGCATCACCATGTCCCACAACTCGCGTGCGGGCAGCGTGCGGTACACCCACCAGCCATCGGCGCGCTGGTGCGCACCCGCTGCAAGCAGGGCCTGCCCCGGCTTGGCGCGATGCGCCAGCTCCCAGTTGCCGCCGCTGGCCAGGCATTGCATGAACGCGTCGGTCACGGCGATCGACACATTGAAGTTCGACCAGCGGCCCGGCGTGCGCTTGGCCGTGATGAATTCGGGCACGTCAGGGTGGTCGATGCGCAGCACGCCCATCTGCGCGCCACGCCGCGCGCCGGCGCTTTCCACCGTGGCGCATGAGTGGTCGAACACGTCGATGTAGCTGCACGGGCCAGACGCGATAGAGGCCGTGGAGCTCACGCCTGCGCCACGCGGGCGGATGCGCGAGAAGTCATAGCCCACGCCGCCGCCACGCCGCATCGTCTCGGCCGCTTCACGCAGTGCCTCGTAGATGCCGGGGTAGCCGCCGTCGTCCGTGCCTTGGATGCAGTCACCCACCGGTTGCACAAAGCAGTTGATCAGCGTGGCCTGCAGGTCGGTGCCTGCAGCACTCATGATGCGGCCCGCGCCGATGGCGCCTGCGCGCAGGTTGGCGTGGAAGCGCTCCTGCCACAGCGCGCGGCTGGCTTCGCTTTCAACGGAGGCGAGAGCGCGGGCCACGCGCGTGAAAAGCGCCTCGACGTTGTCCTCGCCGGGCTTGAGATACTTTTCGGCGAGCACGTCCGTGGTGATTGCCTGCGGTGGCAGCGCCGCAGCAGGCGCGTCGCGCATCATGCGGCGGCGCCTTGGCCGGCAGGTGGCATCGTGCCGGCCATCAGCCATGCGAGCAGGTCTTGCACCGGCCGCACCTGCGCGCCAAACGGCAGACGCCCCGCACCGCGGAAGAACAGGCCCTTTTCCGGGCGCCCTTCGAGCGCGAAGCCCAGCGTCTTGTCGATGCAGAACTGGCCCCACTGCGAATTGCCGTCGCGCAGGCCGCAGTTGGCCAGGCAGTCGAACCACATCGTGCAGTGTTCCTTGGCGTGCGCGTGGCTCTGCAGGCGGGGCTCCAGGCGCAGGTACTTCTCAAGCCAGGGCGTGCGCACGGCGCGTGCCGGCAAACCCGCCACGCTGGTGAATTCGACGATGTCTTCGGGCCTGGCCTCTGCCAGCACCCGCTTGAACTCGGCGTGTGCGTCGCTCTCGGTGGTCACGGCAAATGCGGTGCCCAGCTGCACAGCCGAAGCGCCGAGCGCCTGCACACGCAGGATGTCGTCGCGCGAAGCGATGCCGCCTGCAGCGATGAGCGGTACCTTGCCCTCCAGGCCCGCCGCGCGCAGGAATGCACGCGCCTCGGGCAGCACCACGTCGAAGTCGAAGCGGCGGTCGCCCAGGTCAGCGACCTTCGACGCACCCAGGTGGCCGCCGGCCAGCTTGGGATGCTCGATCACGATGGCGTCGGGAATGCGCCCCTTCTTTTCCCACTTGCGCACGACCAGCTGGACACCGCGCGCGTCGGACAGGATCGGCACCAGCGCCGCATCAGGAAAGTCGCGCGCGAGCTCCGGCAAGTCCAGCGGCAGGCCGGCGCCGACAACCACGGCGTCGATGCCGCATTCGAGGGCGCAGGTAACGTAGTGCTGGTATTCATTGACGGCACGCATCACGTTCACCGCCAGCAGGCCGCGCCCGCCAGCGATCTCGCGCGCCTTGCTGATCTCGCGACCAAGCGCCACGAGGTTGGCGGCGTCGATCTGCGGCTTTGCCGCCGGGCCCTCCAGTGACGCCGTCGCCTCCATCAAGTCGGGGTGGTGGCGGCGCAAGTCCACGGACGAGAGCGTGCCAACAGCGCCAAAGCCGGCAACGGTGCCGGCCAGCCGCCCTGCCGACACGCCAACGCCCATGCCCCCCTGCACAACGGGCAGCAATTCCTTGCCACGCAGATTGAAAAGGTGAAGGCCCCCTGCCAGCGCCGCGGCGCGCAGTTCATCGCACGCGGGGGCACTGTCGCGTGTGCATTCTTCCGTCAAGACCAATTGAAATTCTCCTGGGCCGCTGCAGGTCGCTTGCCTGGAGCGTCGCGCCAATATAGGCGTGCGCCCGGCTCGTGGGTTTGACACAGGTCAACGCTGGTTGAGGTGCGTCAAAAAGCCCCATTACGCACTGCCGGAAGTTTGATCGTTCGCGGCTGCGCGACGACAAAAAGTACTCAAAAAGGAAACCCCAAAAGACCACCCCAAAAGACCAATCGCCGGGCACGGATGAGCTACCGTGATGCAGTTGCGGATAAGAAACTTACCTACTCCATGGCGCAAACAAGGGGTAGTTGGTTACAGGGAATCGGTGTATCTTTCATTGGTTACACATATTCACCCGCGGAGCAGGACCATGGCACTTCACAGCAACGACGCGATTTTCATCATTGCCGACAATCAAATCGTCTATGGCGATGAGAAGCCGGGCGAAACATTCAACAACGGCGATATCGGCGGCAACGACACGTTTGTGGTCCCCTTTGCCTTCTCCGACTCTGACAATTACACAGCCGTTGGCGACGCGGCGACGCTCGCTGGCACGTCAAAGGGCGGCAACGACACGATGACGGGAAGTGACCTGAGCACCTCCGCCACGCTGGTCGGTGATGCCGACACCATGGCCGGCACAGCGCTCGGCGGCAAAGACGAGATTCACGGCGGCCTGCAAAGCCACAACTACATGTACGGCGACGCTCGCACCAACATGGCGTTCCAGTCGCGCGGTGGCGCCGACAAGCTGTATGGCGGCAGCGCGAGCGATTCAACCAGCAGCGCTTCAGACAACGGCACCGACTCGATCACCGTCAATGAGATGTACGGCGATGCATACACCATGGGCTCGGGGGAGGTTACCGCTGTGGTCCTGGGGGGCGCTGACCTGCTGACGGGCGGCTTCGCGTTTGCATCCGACACTGATGGCGTCGCCAATGTGACCAACATCATGGCTGGCGATGCTTATGGCATCTTCGGCAATAGCCGCGGCGGGATCGACACCTTCGTTGGCGGCGGCTCTTATGCCGTCGCGTCAGGCTCGGCAACTGCCCGGAACGTGCTCATGGGCGAGGGTTTCCTGTTGGCCGACACAGCGGTCGCCTCCCCTGACCTGCTGACAGGCGGCGATGCCCAGGCCGCTAGCGACGGTATCGCCGAGACCACCAACATCATGGTCGGTGACGCTTTCTTGATGCAGGGCACCGCCAAGGCCGGCAACGACACCATGTTCGGCGGCAACGCAGACTCCGGCGGCCTCACGCCGGGTTCCGCAGGCCAGGCAAGAGTCACCAACCTCATGGCCGGCGACACGTTCAACACCACATCCACTACCCTGATGGGCGGGGACAAGCTCACGGGCGGTCACGGTGACGGCAGCGATGCCTGGGTTGTGAACCGCATGTATGGCGATGTCGGCTACTCCGACGGCATCAGCCAGACACTTGCGCCCGGCCTCAAGTACGGCAACGACACACTCACCGGTGGTACGCAACATGCCATGAACCTGATGCTCGGCGATGGCTCAGGCATCAGCGACACCGCTGTGGGCGGCAACGACACATTCTTTGCCGGTGGCAGCGACACGACGAACGTGATGTACGGCGACGCGTACGTCGTGTACGGCACGGGCGGAAGAGACACCTTCACGGGCGGCGGCACCCACAGCACCAACTTCTTTGCTGGCGACGCTCAGGTACTGCACGGCACCGGCGGCGCCGATGTCATGACCGGCGGAGCCGGCCCGACCGAGATGTATGGCGACGCTTACGTGATGACAGCCACGGCCAAGGGCGGCGGCGACACCATGACGGGTGGCGGCGAAGACAACCTGATGTACGGCGACGCGTTCGTCTTCAGCGATGCAGCCACGACGGCCGGCGCCGACCGCCTCACGGGCGGTGGCCTGGGCTCGTCGAACACCATGTATGGCGATGCCTTCATCGTGAATGGAACGGGCGGCCGGGACACCTTCTTCGGTGGCGGCGGCAACAACACGATGTATGGCGATGCGTACAGGCTCGCCGGCCTGGGCGGCGCGGACACCATGTCGGGTGTGAGCGGCTCGAACACCATGTATGGCGATGCGTACCAGTTGGGAACCACGGGCCGCGGCGGCGCAGACAGCTTGACGGGTGGCAGCGGCTACAACGAGATGTACGGCGATGCATACACCTTCAGCGACGGCGCAACGGGCGGTGGCGACCGCCTGATCGGCGGCGTGTTCGGCTCCAACAACCAGATGTACGGCGATGCCTACGTGTTGAGAGGTCTCGGCGGCAAAGACACTTTCATTGCCGGCGCCGGGTTCAACGCGATGTACGGCGACGCGCATGACCTGTATGGAACCGGCAACGTCGACACCCTGACAGGCTCGAGCGGCACCAGCTACATGTACGGAGACGCCTTTTCGATCGCATCAACAGGCAAGGGCGCGATTGACCTGCTGACCGGCGGAAGCGGAGCCAACTACATGTTTGGCGATGCATGGGTGTTCAGTGACGGCGCAACGGGCGGCGCTGACCGCCTGGTAGGCGGCGGCGCTGGCTCTTACAACGAAATGTACGGTGACGCCTATTTCCTGCCGGGCCTGGGTGCCAAGGACGTATTTGTTGGCGGCGCGGGCAACACCACGATGTACGGTGACGCCTATCGGCTGACCGGCACGGGCGGTGGCGACACGTTCACCGGCGGGACCGGCAGCAACGTGATCTACGGCGATGCGTACATGATCACCGGCACGGGTGTCGGGGGTGCCGACAGCATCACGGGCGGAGACGGCGCCACAGCGAACAATACGATGTACGGTGACGCCTACCTGTTCAGCGACAGCGCGGTCGCTGGCAATGACCGCCTCACGGGTGGCGGGGCCGGATCCACCAACTACATGTACGGCGACACGCAGGTGTTGAACCGTACAGGTGGAAACGACACCTTTATCGGCAAGGCAGGCAACACCTTGATGTACGGTGACGCGGCCTCGCTCGGCAACTCGGGCGTGGGCGGCGCAGACACCATGACCGGCGGGACCGGCACGAACTACATGTACGGCGATGCCTACCAGTTCAGCGACAGCGCCACGGCCGGGCGCGACCTGCTCACCGGCGGCGCAGTGGGTTCGACGAACTACATGTATGGCGACGTGGACTACTTGCGTGGGCTCGGTGGCAAGGACACTTTTGCCGGCGGCGCCGGCACCAGTTTCATGTACGGCGACGCGGGCACGATCGCTCCTTCGGGTGTGGGTGGCGCAGACACGATGACGGGCGGCACCGGCAACAGCACGATGTACGGCGACGCGTACTTCCTCGCGGGCACGGGCGGCGCCGACAGCTTGACCGGCGGCACTGGCGCCGCTTCGATCAACACGATGTACGGCGATGCCTTCCTGTTCAGCGACGGCGCGATCGCGGGCAATGACAAGCTCACAGGCGGCGGCGCGGGCTCGACGTCCTACATGTACGGCGACTCCGATGTGTTGTACAGCCTCGGCGGCAACGACACCTTCATCGGCAAAGCCGGTGCCAGCACGATGTACGGCGACGCCTATACCCTTTACGGCACGGGTGGCGCGGACACTTTCACTGGTGGAGCGGGCGCGAACACGATGTACGGCGATGCCAGGCAGATCATGAGCGGGGCGCACGGCGGAAATGACGTGATGACCGGCGGCGCGACCAGCACGCAGAACGTGATGTATGGCGACGCCTACACAATGTCCGGGACAGGCGGCAACGACACGATCACCGGCGCGGCGCTGGTCGCAAACACCATCTACGGCGACGCCTACATGTTCAGCGACGGCGCGGTCGGCGGGAACGACAGGCTGGTGAGCGGCACCGGCAACGACGAGATGTGGGGCGATGCCTTCAGCCGCGGCGCGGGTACCGGCGGCGCTGACACGTTCGTCTTTGCCAAGAACAATGGCCTGGACACGATTTACGACTTCAAGATGGGCGGCGACCTCGACAAGATCGACCTGCATGCCATCAAGCTGGCTGTTGGCGGCGCAGGTGGCCAATTCGCGAACTGGGGTGTTTTCAGCGCCTCGGGCCGGATTGAAGACCTCGGAGGAACTGACACGCTGCTGCACCTTGACGTTGCGGTCCCGGGCGCCGGGAGTGCTGCGCACACGGTCCTGCTGTCCGGGGTTGTGGCGGCAAGCCTGACGTCAGCCGACTTCATCTTCTAGGCGGAAGTTGCTGCAGGACGGCGCGCTACAGCCAAAGGTCTGGCGCGCCGATCCTCTTCCGTGATGTAGTTCCGGCTTCGCAAGTTCAGCCTGCGCGAAACGGCCGTGCGCCGTGGCCCGCTGGGCTGGATGGGTGTATCTTCGATCGTTACATACCTAACGTATCGGAGCAGGACAATGGCGCTACACAGCAGCGAACAGATCTTCATCGTCGACGGCCTGACGATCTACGGCGACGAAAGTGTCAGCGAAACGTTCGCAACCGGCGATACAGGAGGGAACGACACCTTTGTCGTTCCCTTTGCTTTTTCTGACGCCGATAACTACACGGCAGTTGGCGACGCCGCGACGCTCATCGGCACCTCCAAAGGCGGCAACGACACACTGACGGCAAGCGACCTGCGTGTGTCCGCCACCCTTGTAGGCGACGCCAATTCAATGGGCGGCACGGCGCTCGGCGGCAACGACGAGCTGCACGGTGGGCAGCAAAGCAACAACTTCCTCTACGGCGATGCCCTTGGCAACATGGCGCTGAGGTCACGTGGCGGGGCGGATCACCTCTACGGCGGCAACGCCAGTGACGCGACCTGCGACAGCTACGACAACCTGGCCGACGCCATCACGGTAAACGAGATGTATGGCGATGCCCGGACACTGGGTTTCAACGAGGTTGGCGCGCTGGTCATTGCCGGTGCCGACATTCTTGAAGGCGGCTATGCCTTCGCGTCGGATGCGGATGGCAATGCCTCCGTGACCAACCGCATGGCGGGCGACGCCCATGACGTGCTCGGCAAGAGCACTGGCGGCAACGACACGCTTATTGGCGGTGGCGCATATGCCATCACGGCAGCGGTGGCCCATGTCACGAACATCATGATGGGCGAAGGCGACCTGATGGGCGACGCTGCCGTCGGTGGCGCTGACCTCATGACGGGCGGCAATGCGGAAGGCACCAGCGACGGCACCGCAGACGTCATGAATGTGATGGTCGGCGATGCACAGGAGATGCTCGGCACCTCCAGGGGCGGCAATGACACCCTGGTGGGCGGCAACGCCACCAGCGGCTTCGCGTTCAGCGACAGCGCCACCGTGGTGAACATCATGGCCGGCGATACCTTCAGCCACACGACCGCCGGACTGCTGGGCAATGACAGCCTGACAGGCGGCTCGGGCTTCGTTCACGGTCAGGCGACCAACATCATGTACGGCGACGTCGGGGACTACGTGTTTCCGGCCTCCAGCCAGATCAACCTCAAATATGGCAACGACACGCTCGCTGGCGGGGCAGAGGGCGCCAACAACACGTTGTACGGCGACGCCTGGATCTTTGCGACCGGCGCTGTCGGCGGCAACGACAGCCTCACGGCAGGCGGCGCCACGACGACGAACAGGATGTTCGGCGATGCGGATGAAGTCAGAGGCACCGGCGGCAAAGACACCTTGGTGGGTGGCGCCGGCAGCAACACGATGTATGGCGATGCGAACACGCTGTATGGCCAGGGAGGCACCGACCGCCTGCTGGGCGGATCGGGCGCGGTCAACATCCTGTACGGCGATGCATCCACGATCACGAGTACCGGCAAGGGTGGCAACGACACCCTCATCGGGGGCAGTGCCGACAGCACCCTGTGGGGTGACGCGGCCACTATCGCAGCAGGCGGCACCGCCGGCGCCGACAGCCTGACAGGCGGCGGGGTTGGTACCACAACCACCATGATCGGCGACGCCGCGAGCCTGGGCGTCACGGGTGGCAAGGACATCTTCAACGGCGGCGGCGGCACCAGCTTCATGTTTGGCGACACCTTCACGCTCGCGACCGTGGGTGGTGCTGACACGATGAACGGCGTCAGCGGCGAGAACTGGATGTACGGCGATGCCTCGACCATCGCAAACGGGGGCACAGGCGGAGTCGACAGCCTGACGGGGGGCAACGGCCTCAACTACATGTACGGCGATGCCGAGACCATCGACGCCGGCGGCATAGCTGGCGCAGACAGGTTGATCGGCGGGGGCAGCGGCTCCACGAACTTCATGTACGGCGACGCCGTCACTTTGGGCAGTGTGGGCGGCAAGGACGTGTTCATCAGCGGCGGCGGCACCAACACGATGTATGGCGACGCAAGAACGCTCACGACCTCAGGTGGCGCCGACACGATGACCGGTGGCCTGTTCGCGGGCACCAACACGATGTACGGTGACGCCCAAACCATCGGCAGCGGCGGCACGGGCGGCGCAGACAGCCTGACCGGCGGGCTGGGCACCAACACCATGTACGGTGATGCGCTCACCATCGCGTCTGGCGGAACTGCGGGCGCGGACCGCCTGATCGGCGGCGGCGCAGGTTCCACCAACGAGATGTATGGCGACGCAGAACAATTGAACGGCACCGGTGGCAAGGACGTCTTTATCGGCGGCGGCGGCACCAACACGATGTACGGCGATGCACTCTCGCTGTTCAGCACCGGCGGCGCCGACACCATGTCGGGCGTCAGCGGCACCAACACGATGTACGGGGATGCATACGAGATCCAGAGCGGCGGCACGGGCGGGGCCGACAGCCTGACTGGCGGCAGCGGTACCAACACCATGTATGGCGACGCCCTCTATATCTACGCCGGCGGCACTGGCGGTGCGGACCGCCTGATCGGTGGAGCAGCCGTGAGTTCGGTCAACAACATGTACGGCGACGCGCTGGAACTGGCGGGCACGGGCGGCAAGGACACCTTCACTGCCGGCGCAGCAAACGCCTTGATGATCGGTGACGCCTACACGATCACCAACGGCGGTGTCGGTGGCGCCGACACCATGACCGGCGGCACCGGCAACAACACGATGTGGGGCGACGCAGTTGACTTCATCGGCAGCGTGATCGCGGGTGCGGATCGTCTCGTGGGCGGTGGCGCCGGCTCGACGAACTACATGTATGGCGACGTCAACGTATTGAGGGGCCTTGGCGGCGCAGACACCTTTGTGGGCGGCGCCGGCATCAACAACATGTACGGCGACGCCAACTTGCTCGCCGGCTCAGCCACAGGCGGCGCCGACTCCCTGACGGGCGGCAGCGGCACGAACACGATGTATGGCGATGCGCTCGAGTTCAGCGACAGCGCGACCGGTGGCAATGACCGGTTCACAGGCGGCGGTGCAGGCTCGACCAACACGATGTACGGCGACACGTATCTGCTGCGCGGCACGGGCGGCAATGACACGTTCACCGGAGGGGTCGGCAACACCCTGATTTACGGTGACGCGTACCTGTTCTCATCCACGGGCGTGGGCGGAGCCGACTCCATCACCGGCGGCGGCGGTGTGAACACCATGTACGGCGACGCGTATGGTTTCGACAGCGGCGCAGTCGCGGGCAATGACCGCCTGACTGCCGGGGGAGCAACGTCAACGAACACCATGTACGGCGACGTGTACGTCCTGCAGGACGGTGTTGGCGGAAGGGACACCTTCATTGGCGGAGCCGGTTTCAACGACATGTACGGTGATGCCTACTCGATCTATGGCGTAGGCGGTGCCGACACGATGACCGGCGGCGCCGGCTACAGCACGATGTACGGCGACGCAAGAATCCTCTTTGGCGCGGGCGGTGCCGACAGCATGACCGGCGGCGCCGGCACGAACTCGATGTACGGCGACGCATTCGAGATGGTTGCTGGCGCCATCGCAGGCAATGACCGCCTCACCGGTGGTGGCGCCGGTTCGACTAGCTTCATGATTGGCGATGCGTACACACTCCATGGCACAGGCGGCAATGACACCTTCATTGGCAAGGCCGGCGCCAGCACGATGTACGGTGATGCCTTTGATCTTTACGGGCAAGGCGGTGCCGACACCTTCACCGGCGGATCAGGTACGAACGAGATCTACGGCGACACGTACAACATGAGTTTTGGCTCCGTCGGGGGCAACGACACCATCACCGGTGGTGCCGCAAGCACGCAGAATCTTCTGTTCGGCGACGCCTATTCGATGAAAGGCCAGGGTGGCAACGACACCATCACTGCGGCAGCCGGCGTGGCGAACACTTTGGTGGGCGACTCTTTTGCGTTCGACTTCACCGCGGTCGGTGGCAACGACCGGCTGGTCAGCGGCACGGGCAACGACAGTATGTGGGGCGATGCCAAGGTGCGCGGGTCCGGCATCGGCGGGGCTGACACCTTTGTGTTTGCGAAGAACAACGGCAGCGACACGATTTACGACTTCACGCACACCGACGGCGACGTGATCAACCTGAATGCGATCAGGGTCGGTGGCGGTGGCGCCAACTTCGCGAACTTTGCGGCATTCAGCGCGTCCGGGCGCATTGCAGATGACGGCTTCGGCAACGCACTGCTGCATCTGGACACGGGGGTGGGAGGCGCGTCGAGCTCTATTCACACGGTTGTGCTGATGGGGGTCAGCCCGGCGAGCCTGGTCGCCAGCGACTTCGTCTTCTGACTGAAAGCGCTCTGACTCACGGCGCGGGCAGGCTTGCAGCCACCCGCGCCGTTTCTCATTCCAGCCGCGAATACAGCAACCCTGTCTTCGCCAGATCGTCCTTGCCCGTGAACCGCTGTGTGCGCGGCCCCTGCAACGGCCACGTCATCAACTGCTCATTCGCCGCTTTGAGGATGTGATATTCCGACGCGCTCTTCCAGTGCACACCGGCAACCACCGCTTCATCGGTGCGCGCTTCGTGGCCCGGATAGAACTTGAAGTGCGCCAGGATCAGCTGGACCTTGTCGCTCGGCGCAACCGACGTGCGGTGCGCCGAGAAAGCATGCATGCCTTCGTTCCAGAAGGCGATGGGCGTCTTGTTCACGTTGGCGAACTTGTAGTCCTTCATGAACTCGGGAAAGCGCGTGCGGCGGTCCAGCAGTTCCTTCAGGATGCGCGGCCGCACGCCATCGGCGACCGAAATGCCAGTCACGTTGAACATGTTGTCCGGCCACACCAGCCGCTCCCACGGGTCGAAGAACGGGCACAACTCGAAAGGCGTCTGCTCCATCCTGGCGCTGCGCAGCGATTCAAGCGTCTGGGGAAAGAAGTCCATCATCAGCGCGCGCGCCACGATGAGGTTGTTGCGCTCCAGTGCCAGCGCCAGTTGCGGCAGTGTGTCGATGCCCGGTGGCAGCACCATGAATTCATCGGCGTCGAGCGTGGCCACCCAGCGGTTGCGCAACAGGCCGCGCGGGATGATGTTCTTCACGCGGTAGCCGAAGATCTTGTCGTCCACCTTGTCGCCGAAGCGCGTTTGCGAGCGGGTCACGCCCACATCCGGCTGGCGCATGAGGAACTCGAAGGTGCCGTCATCCGACTGGTCATCGTGGAACCAGAAGTCCTTCACGTCGAGCCGCCTGTAGTGCTCCAGCAGGTGCGGCAGCAGGTACATCTCATTGCGCACGATGCCAAACACGGCCACCTTGCCCTGCGCCTTGGGCTGGCGGTGAATGACGATCTGGGTGTTGTTGGAAGTATCTGTGGGCATGTCGCTCAAATTGTGCCGCATGCACCTGCCTTTGCCTCAGTGTGCCCCTGCCTCGATGTGCCTGTGCCTCAATGAAAATCGCGGCTCTGGCTGGAACCACGCGCGAGCCGCCCGAGCAGCGGCGTCATGTTCTTGAGCCGCCGCGCGATCAGGTTGCGCACTTCGCCGCCGCTTTCCACATCGCGCTGCCAGATGCCTTCCACGGCGAGCAGGCGCGACTGCAGCAAATCATCGCGCTGCTCTTCGCGCAATGACTTCCACACGATCACGTTCACCGGCCCCGTCTCGTCTTCGAGCGTGAGAAAGATCGTGCCGTGCGCCGTCTGCGGCTGCTGGCGCACGGTGACGATGCCGCACGCGCGCACTTGCCGGCCACTCGGCAAGTCGTGCAGCTCGGCAGCGCTTTGCAGCTTCATGCCCGACAGGCGCGGGCGCAGCAACGCGAGTGGGTGCCGGCGCAGCGTGAGGCCGAGCGATTCGTAGTCGAACACGATCTCCTCGCCTTCTGCGGCGGCGGGCAGCTCCAGCCTGTCTTCATTGACCGGCGCGTTGCGCAGCAATTCAGGCGTGCGGCGCAGCGCTGTCGCGTCCCACACCTGCTGGCGGCGGTGACCGGAGAGCGACATCAGCGCATCACCCGCCGCGAGTGCTTTCAAGTCGCCTGCATCCAGCTGCGCGCGCATGGCCATGTCTTCGGTGCTGGAAAAGGGCGACTGGTTTCGCGCCTCGACGACGCGCTGCCCGCCTGCCTCGGTGAGGCCGCCCACCAGGCGCAGGCCGAGCCGGACGTAAGGTCGCTCAGAAGGCCGCTCGAAATTGGAATCTGAACCCAATTTGCTGTCCCAGTCGCTGTGCGACACGTCGGGGGGCAGCACGACGATGCCGTGGCGCTTGCCGTCTTGCACCAGCTGCGAAGGTGTGTAGAAGCCCATCGGCTGCGAGTTGAGCATCGCGGCGAGGAAGCACTCGGGCTCGTGGCACTTGAGCCAGGCGCTGGCATACGCGATCAGCGCGAAGCTGTAGGCGTGACTCTCCGGAAAGCCGTATTCGCCGAAGCCCAATATCTGCTTGAAGATGGCTTCAGCGAATTCGCGGCGATAGCCATTGGCCGTCATGCCTTTGATGATGGGCTCGTAGAACTTGTCGACGCCGCCCTTGCGCTTCCATGCGGCCATCGAGCGGCGCAGTGCATCGGCCTTCTCGGCGCTGAAGCCGGCGGCGATCATCGCGATCTGCATCACCTGCTCCTGGAAGATCGGGATGCCCAGCGTGCGCTCCAGCGCGGGCTTGAGCGCTTCGCTCTCGTAGTGGATCTTCTCGCCCCGCAGCAGCCGCTCGCGCGCCTTCAGGAACGGATGCACCATGCCGCCCTGTATCGGCCCGGGCCGCACGATCGCCACTTCAACCACCAGGTCGTAGAACTCGCGCGGCTTCAGGCGCGGCAGCATCGACATCTGCGCGCGGCTTTCGATCTGGAAGGTGCCCACGGTGTCGGCCTTGCAGATCATGTCGTAGGTGGCCTTGTCTTCCTTCGGAATGTCCGCCAGGCCCCATGGCTTGCCGCCACGTAACTGGTTGCGCAAATCGAGCGCGCGGCGCAGCGCGGTGAGCATGCCCAGCGCGAGCACATCGACCTTCATCAGCCCCATCTCTTCCAGGTCGTCCTTGTCCCACTGGATGATGGAGCGGTCTTTCATCGTCGCCTTTTCAACAGGCACGAGCTGCGTGAGCTTGGTCTGCGTGAGCACGAAGCCGCCCACGTGCTGGCTCAGGTGACGCGGAAACCCCATCAGCTGCTGCGTGAGGTCGAGCCACAGCGCCGCACGAAATTCCTCGATCTGCACTTCGACTTTTTGCGCGAGCTCCATCAGCTTTTGCGAGGCGATAGCTTCGTCGAACCAGAAGTGCTCTTTCGCAAAAGCTTCGACCAGTTTGTCATCGACACCCAGCGCCTTGCCCACATCGCGAATCGCGCTGCGTGTGCGGTAGCTGATGACCACTGCCGCAATCGCCGCGCGTTCACGGCCGTACTTGCCGTAGATGTATTGGATGACTTCCTCGCGCCGCTCATGCTCGAAGTCAACGTCGATATCGGGCGGCTCATTGCGCCTTTCCTTGCTGATGAAGCGTTCGAGCAGCGGGTTGGAATGCATCGGGTCCATCGCCGTGACGCCGAGGCAAAAGCACACGACCGAGTTCGCTGCCGAGCCGCGCCCCTGGCACAGGATTTTTTTGCTGCGCGCAAACCGCACGATGTCGTGCACCGTGAGGAAGAACATTTCGTACTGGCATTCCGCGATGAGCTGCAGCTCTTTTTCAAGATGCTGCGCGACCTTTTGCGGAACGCCATCGGGGTAGCGCTCGGCCGCGCCTTCATAGGTGAGCTTTCGCAGGCCTTCGGTGGGCGTGAGGCCCTCGGGCACGGTTTCAAGCGGATAGTCGTACTGGATCTCGCGCAGGTCGAACGTGCAACGGTTGGCGATGACCAGCGTGGCTGCGAGCAGCTCGGGCGGATACGTTTCGCCCAGGCGCAAACGCGGCCGCAAATGGCGCTCTGCATTGGCCTGCAATTCAAAGCCGCAGGTCTCCACGGTTTTGCCAAGACGCACTGCCGTAATCACATCCTGCAGTGGCTTGCGCGAACGCAGGTGCATGTGCACGTCACCGGCGGCGACCATCGCAACGCCCGTCATTTCGGCGATCTTGCCGAGCGTCCACAGCCACAAGTCATCGTCGATCGCGTGATGCAACTCCACGGCAAGCCACAGCGATGGGCCGAAGAGTTGCTTCAACGCAGACAGGCGCGAGGTGAGCGCGGACGTGTCCAGATCAAGCACGTCGCTGCGTTGGGGTGCAAAGAGCACTTCGCAGCCTTGCAGCAGCGCGAGGTTGCTCGTTGCCCAATCCACGAAGTACTCGCCCTTGGGCGTGTCGATGGTTGTGCGCGCGGCAGTGATGAATTCGCACAGGCCACCCCACCCTGCCTTGTCGCGCGCAATCGCCACGAGCTTGCCATCGCCAAAATCGAACTCGCTGCCGTACAGCAGCCTGAATGGGTGCGAGCGCTTTTCACCGGGGTGGTCGGCTTCAAGGTCCTTGATGAAATCGAGGTGGTGTTTCAGGCCCGTCCATGCGCGCACCACGCCCGCGACCGAGCATTCGTCGGTGATGGCGAGCGCGTGATAGCCCTGGTTGTAGGCACGCATCACGAGCTCCTGCGGATGCGACGCGCCGCGCTGGAAGCTGAAGTTCGACAGGCAATGCAGCTCCGCATACGCAGGCAGCGCGTCGGGCCATTCATGGATGACGGGCGGCAGGCCTTTTCCGTCGAGTAAGTCGTCGAGTTTCAGGGTGGGTTTGAGGGGTGTTTCAGGCATGGCATTCAGGCGTGGGCTTCAGGCATATAAACCTTGCAAAAACCAGCGGTAGTCCTTGCCGGACGTCTCGCTGTCGCTCAATTGCTGGGGGCGTTCGCGGTAGATCCACACGAAGCCGGCTGCTTCGCTTTTCGCGACGAAGTAATCGCGCAGCGCAGATGCATCGCCCGTCCACCACGCAGTCTCGACGCGGTGCAGCCGCGTGAGCCGGCGCAGCGGCCCGCCGAAATGCGGCACGTGCTGCTTCACGGGCAGGCGCAGCGGCTCGCGCAGCAACCACGTCGGATAAATCGGGTCGCACGCGGCTGCATCGAAAGGCGTGGCCGTGGCATGGCGCGCGGCCTTCCACTGCTGCATCGCCTCGGCGCGGTGGTCGGCTTGCGGCACAGGCACAACCACGTTGTCTTCACCGAGCCGCACACTCAGCCGCTCGATGAGCTGGTGCAGCCGCTCGCCTTTGACGTTGTCTTCGGGCAAAAGGCTTTTGCTGATGCCGCCAAACGGCATGGTTTCGAGCGAGCGCAGCCGCAGGTAACTCGCCGGCGCAGAGAGGTTCGCTCGCGACAGGTGCTCGGACACGAGCCGCCGCAGATGCGTGATGTCTTGCGTGGGCTGCGCGGTGCGCACCACCATCTGCTCGCACGGCGGCAGCTTCACGCCGTTGAGCCGCCGCAGGTCGAGCGTCCATTCGAGCTCCAGCGCAACAACGCCGCGGTTGCGCGCCTGCAGCCACACCTGCAGATGCGTGAGCAGCCGCTGCGCGCTCCACATCAGTTCGGGCGCGGTGGTGGCGAGCGACATCAGCTCCACGTTCATGTCGAAGTCTTCGGGCAGCTGCAGCCACGGATAGATCTCGGGCTTGGCACCGAAAGCGCAGTCGATCGCGTCCAACAACGCATCGCCAAAGCGCCGCGCGACACCCGGGCGCGGCAGCGCCTGCAAGTCACCCCAGGTGCGGCAGCCGATGCGCTCGAGCACGGGCACGTGGGGAACAGCTTCGGTGAGCACATCGAGCGGCAAACCTTCGGGCACCTTCGCGGGCGCTGCCTCACCGCGGCGCTGCAGGCGCAGCAGGCCCAGCGCAGTGCGCGCTGTTTTGCCGTGCGCCCAATCCGGGGCCGTGGCCGGCTCAACCCCCGTGTCTGCCAGCAACCGCGCACGCAAGCCCTTGCGCCCGCCCCACAGCTTCAGCGAGGCTGATGCTTCGAGCAGGATGGCTTCATCGACCCTGGCGACTCGCGGCGTGAATTGCAGCGCGCGCCAGCCCCAAGGGGTGAAGTCGTCGTCATGTGTGGGCGACAGCGCGATCCAGTACATGCGATCTTTTCTTTGGCGGAGTGAGTGGAATGGCGACCACCGCGGGTGCAGTGGGCGAGCGGCGCTTGCGCGTGTCGTTGCGCGCTTCGATCAGTGCGGCCAGGCGCTTCGAAGTGGCGGGCAACTCAATGGGCGTATCGATCGGCGGGCCCCTGCGCTTGACGATGCGCAGCTGCAATACATCAGTGCCTTCGACCAGCAGGCGAAGGCGTGCGGGCGATGCATCGCTCATGGCCTTTGCATCGCGAAAGACAAACAACAGCCGCCCTTGTTGATGCGCCGCCATCTGCAGCCGCCGCAGCTCGGCGCCCTTGGCCTGCGGCAGCCACGCCACCACAGCAGCCACCTCGGCGCACTTGAGCGCCTGCTCGCTCGCCCACAGGCGCGCTGCCGGCTTGCTGGCCTTGACCCACAGCAAGCGCGTGGCGGGCAGGCCCTGCGCCTGCAGGCTGGGGCCGAAGGGCTCGTGCGGCGAGCCGATGAGCACCACTGGGCCGGCGCTCTGGCCGATGGCATTCGCGAGCCCCGGCAGGATCAGTTGCCAGACGTGAGGGGCCGCTGGCGAATCGTGGTGCGCCGTTGGTGAGTGCAGCACCTCAACCATGCTGCCCAGCGGCCAGCCACCGCCGGGCAACTGCGCATCCAGCGCTTTGTGGCCGCTGGAAAGCACCTTTTCTTCACTGGCGAAGTCATCCACCTTCCAGACGTTGGCAAGCGTCAAAGGATCGACCCGCTGGAGGCGGGAGGCAGGGGACATGGAGGGCACGGCGGACATCAGGTACGGTACAATACTGTTTCTTTATACAGTACTTTTCCAGCCATGAACAGGCTTTTGCGGCCCGGCGATTTCGAAGGCAATTCCGAAGAAATCGCGCGCATGCTCATCGGCACCACGCTGCTGGTCGATGGCGTGGGCGGCCGCATTGTCGAGACCGAGGCCTACGACAGGCTCGACCCTGCCTCACACAGTTTTTCAGGCCCCACACCGCGCAACGAAGCGATGTTTGGCCCGCCCGGGCGTGCCTATGTCTATCGCTCGTACGGCATTCACTGGTGCCTGAATTTCGTCTGCCGCGAGAAGGGGCACGGCGCGGGGGTGTTGATCCGCGCGATCGAGCCCACGCACGGCATCGACTTGATGCGTGCCCGCCGCGGCCTGGATGACGTGCGCCAGCTGTGTTCCGGCCCCGGCAAGGTCGGCCAGGCGCTGGCGGTCACGCGTGAGTTCAACGGCCTGCGGCTCGACCAGTCACCGTTCAAGGTGCTGGCTGCGGATCATCACCAGGTCAAGGTGGCGAGCGGCCCGCGCATCGGCATCACCAAGGCGATGGACGTGCACTGGCGCTTCGGTGAAGCCGGCTCGAAATTCCTCAGCCGCAAGTTCTGATCAGTTGCGCGCAGCCCTCGGCGCGCGCTGCGTGGGCAAATAGCGCGCAGCCGGCGGGCCGCCCATCTCACGCGTCGACACCTGGATCACACGTGTGGACACCTGGCTCGGGCTTGGGCATGTTTCACTGCCAAACACCATGTGCCCGCCCGGAAAGCGATAGGGCACCGTCTCATGCAGCGGACGCCTCATGTCCACCGGCGCTTCCGTGCTGTTGTAGACAATGCGGCCGTCCCGGTCGGTCACCGTGTAGCAGGCCATTGCATTGATCGAGGCCAGGGCTGCGATTGAGCACAACAGGGCAAGTTTCCAGCGACGCATGTGAGTTCTCCTTGTGAGCGCTTGCAAAAGCGCCGGGTCGAAGAAATGATGGCTCTGCCGTCGCGCCCGGCCTGCAAGTCAAAGCGACACGTGCCTGTCAGACCGGTGCCCGAGTGGCCGGGCGCGCAAACAATCGCTGTAGAGCTTGCGGCTACCAATGCGCCGGGTCGCTGCCCGGTGGAGCCGACCTGCGCGAATAACCCGCTGGCGTGCGCGACAGCAACGCGCTCGGCGCAATGGCACGCAGCACGCCGAAGCCGGATTCGCTGGTCTGCGCGAAGGGTTCGTAGCCCGGCTTTCCCACTGCAAATGCGTTGTCGACGCGGCCCAGGTCGCGCACCCACTTGCCCGTCTGCGCGAGCGACACGCGCACCTGCCAGCTGCCGCCTTCGCGTTGCTGGCGATGCAGCGCGGCGCAGGCGCCCAGGGCGATGAGATAGCCCGTGGCTTCGTCCAGGATCTGCATCGGCAACGCACGCGGCTTGCCATCGCCGAAGGCCTCGCCTTCCGCGTGATTGAAGCCGGTGGCCGTCTGCACGAGCGAGTCGAATCCGCGCCGCGTGGACCAAGGCCCCAGCGTCCCGTAGGCGGTGAGCGACACATAAACGAGGCCGGGCCGCACCGCCGCTGCCTGCTGCGCGCCGAAGCCCAACGCTTCCAACCCACCAGGCCGATAGCCCTGCACGAACACATGCGCCTGGGCGAGCAATTCGCGCATCGTTGCCTTGCCCGCATCGCTCGCCAGATCGACATGCGCTGACCGCTTGCCGCGGCTCGTGTCGGCAATCGCCTCGATGTTCGGAAGATGGGGCGAATTCACGAGCATCACATCAGCGCCATGCGACGCGAGCGCCTTGCCGCCCACCGGCCCGGCGAGGATGCGCGTGAGGTCGAGCACCTTGATGCCTTCGAGCGGGCGTTGTGTCTCATCGAGCGGCGGCAGCTGCAGCGCCGGCGCGTCGCCGACGCGCTCGATGGTGAACAGCGGCTGCGATGCAATCGCCCTGCCCTGCTCGCTCGCGTCCCAGTCACTGAACGTTCGCAACGCTGTGGCGACCAGGCCCGCATCTGCCGCAGCCGTTTCAAACTCGACAGCGCGCCACGCGAGCATCGCCCGCTCGGCATCTGCACGTTCTGCCGTTGCCGGGTCGAGCTGGAGCAGCTTCAACGCACCCTCGCGGTGATGCGCAAAGTTAGCGTGGATGCGCACCCAGCCATCAGCCGCCCGATAGAGGCCCGAGAATTTGTCCCACAGCTCGGGCGACTGGCCGTCCAGGCTGAACCAGCCCGTGGTTTCCACGGCGGCGTGCAGCATGTCGACGCTCACGTCTTGCCGCGCCACACCGCGTTGGTGCCCCACCTCGCACGCAGCCAACGCAGCCGCCGCAATCGTCGATTGCGCGGCTGTGCCAACCTTGAATGAACTGGGAAACACCGGGTCCGCCCCGGTGAGATGCGCGAAGTGCAGCGCCTCATGCGGCAACCCGGCGGGCTGCCAGAGCGATGCGAGCGCTTCGCGCGGTGTCACGGCATCAATGCAGCTTGACGCCCGTCTTGGATTGCAACAGCTCCATCGTCACGCCCGGTGCGAGCTCAACGACTTTCAGGCCCTGCGGCGTCACGTCCATCACCGCCAGGTCCGTGATGATGCGATCGACCACGCCCACACCCGTGAGCGGCAGCGTGCACTTGGGCAGGATCTTCATGTCCTCGGTGCCGTCTTTCTTCTTCGCGACATGTTCCATCAACACGATCACGCGCTTGACGCCAGCGACGAGGTCCATCGCGCCGCCCATGCCCTTGACCATCTTGCCGGGGATCATCCAGTTGGCGAGGTCGCCGTGCTCGCTGACTTGCATCGCGCCGAGGATCGACAGGTTGATCTTGCCGCCGCGAATCATCGCGAAGCTGTCGTGGCTGCCGAAGATCGACGAGCCCTTGATGGTGGTCACCGTCTGCTTGCCGGCGTTGATCAGGTCGGCATCGACCTGGTCTTCCGTCGGGAACGGGCCGATGCCCAGCATGCCGTTTTCAGACTGCAGCCACACTTCCTTGTCGCCTGTGAAGTTGGCCACCAGCGTCGGGATGCCGATGCCGAGGTTGACGTAGAAACCGTCTTGCAGTTCTTGCGCCGCACGGGCTGCCATCTGGTCTTGGGTCCACGGCATATCAGGCTCCTGCTTTCTCGGTAATCGTCCGCTTCTCGATGCGCTTTTCAGGCGTTGCATTGAGCACGATGCGGTGCACGTAGATGCCGGGCAAATGAATGTCATCCGGAGCGAGTTCGCCGAGCTCGACGATCTTTTCGACTTCAACGATGCACACCTTGCCTGCCATCGCGGCGGCGGGGTTGAAATTGCGCGCCGTGAGGTTAAAGCGCAGGTTGCCCGACGTATCGGCCACCGCAGCTTTGACGAGCGACACATCGGGCGTGAGCGAACGCTCCATCACGTACGTTTCACCATCGAATTCGCGCAGCTCTTTGCCTTCCGCGACGATGGTGCCCACACCTGTCTTCGTGAAGAAAGCCGGTATGCCCGCGCCGCCTGCGCGCAGCTTTTCGGCAAGCGTGCCCTGCGGCGTGAATTCAAGCTCAAGTTCACCGGCCAGGTACTGGCGCTCGAACTCTTTGTTCTCGCCGACGTACGACGAAATCATCTTCTTGATCTGGCGCGTTTCAAGCAGCTTGCCGAGGCCGAAACCATCGACGCCCGCGTTGTTCGAAATCGCTGTGAGGTTCTTCTTGCCGCTATCGCGCAGCGCTTCGATCAGCGCTTCAGGGATGCCGCAAAGGCCGAAGCCGCCCACTGCGAGCAACTGGCCGTCCTGCACCACGCCTTCAAGGGCCGCAGCGGCCGAAGGAAAGATCTTTTTCACTGGAAGTCTCCTGGAATGCCGCTACGATACTACCTAACAAATTACGTAGTACTTCGTAGAGATTAGCCCGATGGACGTTGATTACCGCCTGGCCTTCAACATGGCCCCCGTCGGCCTGTGCCTCTCGCGCAACCGCGCCATCGTCGACTGCAACCAGCAGTTGTGCGACATGTTCGGCGCGCCACGCGAGGCGCTCAATGGCCAGTCGTTCCAGGTGCTGTACCCCAGCGCCGACGAATACGAGCGGCTGGGCGCGCGCATGCTGCCCATCCTGAACACCAAGGGCCACTATGCCGATGACCGCATCATGAAGCGGGCCAACGGTGACTTGTTCTGGTGCCACGTGTCGGGGCGCGCACTCAACCGCGAAGCGCCGCACGAGTCGGGCATCTGGGCGTTTGAAGACCTGAGTGCGCAGCGCCCGGTGAAGGCGGAGCTCACGGCGCGAGAGCGCGAAGTGGCCGCGCGCCTGCTTGACGGCATGACGTCGAAAGAGATCGGAAAGTCACTGCTCATCAGCCACCGCACAGTAGAGATTTACCGCGCGCGGCTGATGCGCAAGTACAAGGCCAACACAACGGCCGACCTTGTCCACAAGCTGATGGCGGGCGGCTAGCCTGCGGTTATCAGATGATCGGCAGGAACGGCACGCCGTATTGCGTGAGGCCAGCCAGGTCGATGTTGTCGTCGTTGTAAACCGTGTCGCCAGCGTAAACCGCGAGCCAGGCCGCGGATGTTTGTGCCATCACGTCCACGAGATAGTTCACATCGCCCTGCGAGGGTGCAAAGCCAACCACGTTCGTGTACATGAGCGTTGCCAGCTGCGCCGACGTGTACTGCGGATACAGCGTGTCGATGGCCAGGTCAGCAAAGTCTTCCAGCGTGTAGCCGCTGTCCAGCGCATTGATGACGATGCGCTCGATGGCTTCGTTCTGCACGTAGTCGCCACCGAGCAGCACGCCGATGATGCGAGCTGCGTCACCCGCATTGCCATTGATGTCGAAGGCCAGGCCGAGGTTGTCGAACTGCACGCGTTCGACATTGAGCAAGGTGTCGTAGCCGTTGCTGCCCACGTTGTCTTCAAAGTGGCGCTCCGAGGCATTGCCGCTCATCGTGTATTCGGACGCATTGCCGTTGTACAGAACCCAGTCGAGGCCGTCCCAGCCATCGAGCGTGTCGTCGCCCTGGGCGCCGATGAGGATGTCTTCACCGGCTTCGCCGTTGAGGTAGTTGGCGCTAGCGCCGCCTACCAGCACGTCGTTGTAGAACGAGCCAATCACCGCATCGATATTGACGAGCGTGTCGTTGCCCCAGGCGCCCGACGCGCTGCCGGTCCCCAGGTCGACCGTGACGCCACCGGCCACCGGGTTCATCGTCACGTACGTGTCGGCCGCGTAGTAGATCGCAGTGTCGAAGCCGGCTGTGCCGCCGTCGATGTAGTCGTCGCCCAGGCCGCCGATGAAGTTGTTGTCACCCGCGTGGCCGATCATGGTGTCGTTCATCACGCCGCCATAGATGCCGATGCCTTCGAGCGATGACGTCGAAGAGCTCACCGTGTAGGTCACGGGCACGTCGTACCAGTGCACGGTGCCGTTGGAGAACTTCAGGAATTCGGTGCCCAGCAGGAAGTCGTCGCCGTCGCGTCCGCTGAACGAGTCGAGCACCAGGAGGTTGGTATGGGCGACGTAGTTCGCCTCGTTGCGCCATGTCGTCGAGTCGAGCACCATCGAATAGTCGTATTGCAGCTGGGTGCCCGAGAACACAGCCGTGTCCACGCCCGCGCCGCCGTCGAGATCGTCGTTGCCGGCGCCGCCCGTCATGGTGTCGTTGCCGTCCATGCCCCAGATGATGTCGTTGTCCAGGCCACCTGTGAGGGTGTTGGGGCCACTGTCGCCTTGAATGAATGCCATCGCTTGAGCTCCTTCTTGTGTGGATGTGATTAACGAAGGAGCGCGAGCTTACATTCGTAGGACGGGGCCGCATAATTCTGTGAACAAGAGCGGACAGCACATGACTCACCAGAAAAAGACCATCGCCCTTCCGACGATGACGCCCGGCACCTCACGCGGCATCGTCGTGCATCACTTCGGCAAGCGAGGTGCGCGACCCAAGGCGTACCTGCAGGCTGCGATCCACGCCAATGAGCTGCCGGGTGCAATGGCATTGCATTACCTGATGCCAATGCTCGTCGAGGCCGACAAGAAGGGCCTGATCAAGGGCGAGATCATCGTGGTGCCCACAGTGAACCCGATAGGCCTGTCGCAGCTCATGGGCCACAACCACCTGGGCCGCTACGACTTCCTCGGCCGCGACAACTTCAATCGCAACTGGCTCGACCTGTCTGAAGGCGTGAGCGAACGCGTGGGCAAGCAGCTTGGCAAACATGCGCAAGACAACGTGGAGCTGATTCGCAAGGCAGCGCGCGCCGAACTCGACGCCATGAAGCCGCTCAATGAATTGCAGACCTTGCGCGTGGAGGTGATGAAGCTCTCAGCCGACGCAGACATCGTGCTCGACCTGCACTGCGACCAGGACGGCGTGCTTCACCTGTTTGCATCGAACCGCGACTTGCATGGCCCCGCGCAAATGCTGGCGGCTGACCTGGGCGCAGAAGCGACGCTCTACAGCGACCCGTATCCCGATGCGCTGACGTTTGCCGGCGTGCACGGCGGCTTGTTCGCGCGCCTGGCCGACAAGTATCCGCAGGCGAACATTCCGCCCGCCTGCCATTCAACAACCGTGGAATACCGTGGCCAGCACAACGTGAGCCATCCACTGGGTGAGGCCGACGGTACAAACCTGTACCGGCACCTCGTGCGGCGCGGCGTGATTGCGGGCCGCGCGGGCAAGCTGCCCAAGCTCAAATACGAACCCACGCCGATTGGCGGCATGGACGTGGGCTATTCACCCACGACGGGCATTCTTGTGTACCACCACGCCAAGGGCACATGGGTCAAAAAGGGCGACGTGATCTGCGACGTGATCGACCCGAGCGACCCACGCGGCGCAAAGGCCCGCACGCCAGTGAAAGCCCGCACCGACGGCCTCTTCTACAGCGGCAAGCAAAACGGCAAGCTGGTGTGGCCGGGCGCTGTTGTCTTCGCGATCGCCGGCACCAAGTTGCTCGCGCACCGCAAGGGCAAGAACGGGTTGGACGACTAAGCCTCGTTCACCACTTCCGCCGCACTGCGCATCGCGTCGATTGCGGCAGGAAAGCCGCAGTACACCGTGGCGTGCAGGAATATCTCCTGCAGCTCCTGCTTTGTCACGCCGTTATTCAGCGCGCCGCGCACATGCACTTTCAGCTCGTGCATGCGGCCCAGCGCGACAAGCATCGACACCGTGACGATGCTGCGCGTCTTCAAGTCGATGCCGTCGCGCTGCCAGGTGTTGCCCCACGCATGGCGCGTGACCAGGTCCTGCATCGGCGCGGTGAAGTCGCTCACGTTCTTCAGCGCGGCATCGACGTAGTCGCGCCCGAGAACCGCGCGGCGCGTGGCCAGCCCCTTGTCGTAGTCGTTGTCCATGTTGGCTCCAGCGAAAAAATCAGGAGCCGCGAGCATACGCCCAGGTCGTGGCCGCTCAGGTCGTGGCCAGCCGCTCGAATGGCAACGACTGCTTGACCAGGATCACGGTGCACGGCGCGGCCATGGCCACCTTCACCGGCACAGTCGCCACGAACCTTTGAAGCTGCAGCCCGTGCGTGGCCGCGCCCATCACGATCAGGCTGACGTGGTTGCCTTCGGCGTAGCGCAAGAGCGCCTGCGCAACATCGCCCGACTCGATGACGTGGAAGCTCGCCTGGTGGCCGTCCAGGTCAAGCCCCCTCGCCCACTGCTGCAATGCGCCCGAGGCCTGGCGATGCTGCTCGGTCTCACTCGAGCCCGGTCCTGTGACAGGCGCATCGATCACCGTGACGCAGGCCAGCCGCGCGCCGGAGCGCGTGCCGAGCGAGCGCTGCACAGCCTGCCGCAACGAATACAGCGTGGCATCCGTGGCTCCGCGCGAAGGCACAGCGACCATGACGATGGGCACCTCCTCCACTTCACGCGCGGGCAGCGGGCTGGGTTGGTATTGCATTCCGGCGGCCTTGAACCAGCGCTTCATGTGTTCGCCGAAACTGGTCGGCCGGGTGCGCTCGCCGAGGGCCGTGATGCTGACCTGGTCGGGATGCTGCAGATCGAATGCGACGTGCGCCGCCGACGAATAGCGCTTGGCCGCCTCGGGCTGCAGGCAACGCAGGATCACTTCCTGCAGCCACGTCGGCAAGTCGGGCCGGCGGGCGCGCGGTGGCACAGGGTCGGCCCACAGGCGTTGCCGCAGCCCGCCCTGGGTTTCCGGCGCGCCGAACGGCAGCCGCCCGGTGGCCAGTTCGTAGAGGATCACGCCGATCGCGAACACGTCGCTGCGCGGATCGCCGCGCACACCCACCACTTGCTCAGGCGCAATCCACGCAGGCGAGCCCACGGCCTTGCGCAATTCCTCGGCCAGCAAGTCGGGGTAGAGCGCATGCCATGCCAGCCCGAAGTCGATCAGCACTGCGTTGCCGTCGGGCTGCATGATGACGTTGGCAGGCTTCAAGTCGAGGTGGCAGGCGTTCTGCAAATGCAGCGCGTGCACAGCGCTTGCCAGAGCGGCGCCCAGTGTGCGCAGCTGGTCGGGCGTGAGCGGCAGGTCTTGATCGATGATGGCTTGAAGCGTTCGGCCGTCGAAGTACTCCATCACGATATAGGGCACAACGCCCACGTCCCCCGCAGCTACAAAGCGCGGGATGTGCGGCCCGCGCAAGACCGGCAGCAGCTGCAGCTCGACCTCGAAGCTCACGATGTTCTCCGCACCGTCGCCGTCCGCCATGCGCGGCACTTTCATGGCCATCGGGAACGGCGCTTGCCGCCCATTGGCATAGTCCACCCGATAGATGTGCGCCATGCCGCCGGCGTGCAGGCACTCCCGCACGACAAAGCCGTCAAGTTCGGCGCCGTCTTCCAGCAGTTTCATCGCCCCTCCTCCAGTCGCCTCGCGAAGTATTCGTTCAAACCTGCCGCGCGAATGGCCGCTGCGGCACTCAAGTGGTCATAGGGCACGCGGTGAAACGTGAGCGCCGATGCCGCGCTGTCCCAGATGGCGTACATCGCTGCCGTCTTGCCATCGCGCGGCTGGCCGACCGAGCCGATCGTCGCCGTCCACTGGCGGTGCGCGGGCATGGGCACCGCGACGCCCGGCACCGGGTCAAAGACCATCAACCCGCGGCCCGCACCGCGGTAGAAGACGCGCTGATGGTGCACGTGGCCCACGAAGACATGGCGCACGCCCTCACCCGCCGACGCAAGGCTTGCCTGGGCACGATGGGCGTTGTCGACGTAGTGCCACGCGGCGGGATCGTCCGCGCTTGCATGCACGAGCAGCACGTCGCCCGATGCATGGCGCAGCGGCAGTTGTGACAGGAAGGCACGCTGTGAGGCGTCGAGCTGCGCGTGCGTCCAGGAGGCGGTGGCGTCTTCCATCGTTGCAGTGGTGGCTGGCGGGTTCACGGCCAGGGCGTCGTGGTTGCCCTGCAGCACCACCGCCTGCTCGCGCGCCAGGGCCATGGCGCGTGCGACAACTTCGGCTGGCTCTGCCCCGTAACCCACCAGGTCACCCAGCAAGGCGTAGTGGGTGGCGCCTTGCGACGCCGCGTGCGCCAGGCACGCGTCGAACGCGCGCATGTTGGCGTGGATGTCACTGAGCAAGGCTAGTTTCATGGGCGAGGAGGTCCTGCATGCATTCTGCAATCGCCGGGGCGCCATGGCACACGGGGCGGTTGAGCTGTGTCAACCAACCTGAAGACGAAAGCCTCACGTGGACTTAGGCGCACTTTCTGGAACGAGTGAGCCTTTGTTGTTACTCAGTCCACAAGCAACTCCATCGAAAGCAAGGCCATGTCAAGCATCCTGAAGGCACTCCGCCGCAAACCACCGACCCCCTCCGAAAATTCTTCGGGCACACCATCACTGATTTCTGCTGACCCGTCACCGTCTTTGGGCACGCGGTCACTCACTAGCGTGACTCAATCTCAGGGACCGAGAAACTCCGACTCCGGTTCGGATGTTGGTCACCCGCCGCCCCCGCTGAGCAACCGATCGAGCGTCGCCGAAAGCAAAGGCCGGCGCGCCGAGCCCAGCAGCAGCAGCAACAACTCTGGGTCGCCTGAGCCCTCCCATGCAAACAGCACCACGTCTACGAGTTCAGTCGGCAGTACGGATGAAAGCTTCAGGCCAACAGTTGCGCCGCGGGCGCCCATTCCGAAAGTTCCCCGGAGTCACTTGACGCCCACACAGTTCACCGGCGCGCTCACAACAATGGCCAATCAAAGCGTTGCGAACCTGAGCAGCGTGATGAACTCGTTGCTCGCATCGAACAAGCCCGCCCCCGATCTGAGCACGAAAGAGGGGCAAGCCGAGGACTTCAGACGCGAGATGCTTCTGCTCGATACGAACGCGCGTTTCAGCCGAATGACTGCAGCGAAGGACAAGCCGCGCCGTCCCGTGACCACGCTCACTGGAGCGGCACTATTGCTCCTGCCGCACGTCCTGCCTGAAACCTTTGCACCCCGGCGAGCGACGAACTACAACGCCAAGTTTTCGGAAACGGTGACGGCCGCATGCTCAAGTTGGCGTACCGAAGATTTGGAAACCGTTCGCAGGCAGGTGAGGCAACTTCTTGCCGCGCCTGCCAAGAACCCGGACGGCGATATTCACAAGCACCTTGCGCTCCTTGAAACTGGAATCAGCAGCGTGCTGAGAAAGCGGCCGCCGGGATGGGAACCGCTCTTTGGACGTGCGGAACCAGAAGCACAAGAGCAGCAAGAGCTACCCGACCCGGATGTGGCTGCAAGTGCAGCCGCACGAAACGCGCCCGCGCTTCCCGACTTCCGGGATGTGACGGGCGTGTTGCGGCGCAAAGGCTCACTGATGGCCGCCGACATCAAACGCATGAGGGAACGCCCCCAATACCCCAATGGGACGTTCGACCCTGACTACGGCGCGGTAGGCGTCTATGCGTCGCGGCGATACGAGAGGTGGATGAACGACGTAGCCAGCGCGTTCCCGGAATTGACGGTGGCGCAGAATCGCGCCATCGCGATTGAAGGCCTTGCGATGCTGGCCGATACCAACTTTGAACAAGTCGAGGTCCTGCTCGCGTGCCTTTCAGCGCAAGAGCTTGCTGAAATTCAGCAGTCTCGCGGAGCGTACGAGGCCTTCGACGTCCGCCGGGAAGTACTCACGGACATGGCGGCGCGGGCTCTACCTCAGCGCCTGATCCGCGACCTTGACGCAGCTGTGCAGCAAGTGACCGACGTCACCGAAGGCATCCGGGCAAGAAAATCAAGTACCAGTCGCTACGCCGGTGGCGCCGTTGCTGCAGAAATTCGCATCATTGCAGCCGCATTGGCCAAGGCAGCGCAGAGCGTCACACATTTGGCTGAACAGTTTCCAGGCGAGCGATCAGACGAGGCGATATCCCAGGCCAAAGCCAGCCTACAGTTGCAATTGAGCATGACAAACGACGTCGGCCTGGCCCGTGCCGACGATTCGACAAGAGAGTTGTACTACGCTTCGCTCACGCAGATCGGAATCACACCAAGCAGTAGCTCCAACAGTTCAGCGGCCTCGGTCGAACCGGAAATCGAACCACCAGTGCAGGCGTTCAGGCCCACACGCTGGACAGCTGGCTCGACCAACATTTCACCGCCAACGTTTGACCATGCCAGGGGCAAGCCGCCGGGATCGAGCCCGCAATAGGCGCATGGCGCGCACACGCCAGGCCACGCGGCATAAACTCACGGCCATCAGGAGATTGCCGTGTCCACACCCCGCTACCCGCTCGCCGAACTTGCCAGCCTGCCCGACGACATCCGCGCCAAAGTGCTCGAAGTGCAGGAGAAAGCCGGCTTCGTGCCGAACGTGTTTCTCGCCCTTGCGCGCCGGCCTGCCGAGTGGCGTGCATTCTTTGCATATCACGATGCATTGATGACGCCCGAGACGGCGGGGCGCGAAAGCGGCTTGACCAAGGGCGACCGCGAAATGATCGTCACCACGACGAGCGCGGCCAACAAATGCCTCTACTGCGTCGTCGCGCACGGCGCGATCTTGCGCATCTACGAAAAGAAGCCGCTCGTCGCCGACCAGGTGGCGGTGAATTACCGTAAGGCCGACATCACACCGCGCCAGATGGCGATGCTCGACTTCGCGATGAAGGTCTGCCTGCACTCCGATGAAGTCGGCGAAGCCGATTTCGCGGCGCTGCACGCGCACGGCTTTTCAGACGAAGACATCTGGGACATCGCATCGATCACGGCGTTCTTCGGCTTGTCGAACCGCATCGCGAGCTTCTCGAGCATGATGCCCAACCCGGAGTTCTACTTGATGGGGCGGGTGCCGAAGCAGAAGTAGGCATGCGGTTGCACGCCCGCGCTTGACGCACCCTCAGGACACCACTGCCCGCAACCAGTCCGGCAGTGGCTTTGACTTCTGCTCTTTGTAGTTCACCCACACGGTCGTGGCGCCACCTGCTGCGTTGATCATGCCGGGGTTGTCCACCCGCTCCATCGTCGCCCAGGTCTCGAAGCTCGTGCGGCCCGGGTCGCTCGCGTACATCTTGATCAGCACATCGCCCGGGTACTCAAGCTGCCGGTAAAAATTGCAGAACGCATTGATGATCACGACGCCCTCGCCGCCGGCATCCAGCGGGCTGCCCAGCGAATGCATCCAGTCGATGCGCGCCGTCTCAAGAAACCGGAAGTACGACGCGTTGTTCAAGTGCCCCATCGCGTCCATGTCGCCCCACCGGATGGGGATGACTGACTGATAGACGAGCTTCTTCTGCTCAGGTATCTCGATTCGCATCAGACGCCGAAGCCATCGTCCGCCGCGATCACGGCGCCATTGATGAAGTGGCTCTGGCTGCTCGCCAGCAGCACGATCAGCGCGTCGAGGTCTTCCGGCGAGCCCACGCGCTTGCGCGGCAGCATCTGAACGAGCTTCTGGCCCTGCTCCGTCTGCCAGTGGTGATGATTGATTTCCGTGTCGATATAGCCGGGGCAGATCGCATTCACGTTGATGCCGAAGCGGCCCCACTCCAGCGCCATCGCCTTGGTCATTTGCACGACTGCTGCCTTGCTCATGGCGTAAGCGCCGATCTGCGGCAGCACTTTCAGCCCCGCCATCGAAGCGATGTTGATGATTCGCCCGCCTGTGTAAGTGCCGGGTGCCGCACCGCGCGCGCGGGCCAGCATGCGCTTGCCCACTTCCTGCGCGACGAAGAATGCGCCCTTCACATTCGTGTCGAAGATGAAGTCGTAGTCTTCTTCAGTCACATCCTGGATACGCTGCGTGGTGCTCACGCCAGAGTTGTTGACCAGGATGTCGATGGAGCCCACTTCGGTTTCTGCATGCGCCACGGCAGCGCGGATGCTGTCGATCGACGTCACATCGAGTTCAAGCACGTGGGCGTCGCCGCCTTCAGCTTCAATGCGCGCGCGCAGGTCCTTGAGCTTTTCCACGCGGCGGCTGGCCAGCACAACAGCAGCGCCTGCGCGTGAGAGCGTGCGCGCAAACTGCGCGCCCAGCCCGCTGGAGGCACCGGTCACGAAGGCGACGCGGCCGGACAAATCAATGCTGTAACTCACGAGGGTCTCCTGCCTAAAATGAAGAAGCTGTCCTGTCGGGCACGCGAGAGTGCTGCGTGCATCAATAGAATCCGCCAAGACTGTCCAATTCATTATGAGCGAGAAGACCCACCCCATGACGCACGACGACATCCTGGCAAAGTTCGGACCACGCGAAGCCATGGAGTACGACGTTGTCGTCGTCGGCGGCGGGCCAGCAGGGCTCGCAACGGCCATCAAACTCAAGCAGCTGGCAGCAGACAGCGGCAAGGAAATTTCTGTAGTTGTGCTCGAGAAGGGCTCCGAGCCCGGCGCTCACATCCTGTCGGGCGCCATCATGGACCCGCGTGCGCTCACCGAGCTCATCCCCGACTGGAAGGCCAAGGGCGCACCGCTGAACCAGCCCGTCACCGATGACGCAATGGTGTTCCTCGGCGAAACCGGTTCGCTGCGCACACCCAACTTCCTGTTGCCGCCATGCCTGCATAACGACGGCTGCTACATCGTGAGCCTGGGCAATGTGGTGAAGTGGCTCGCACAGCAAGCCGAGGAACTTGGCGTTGAAATCTTCCCGGGCTTTGCGGCGGCAGAAATCCTGTACGGCGACAACGGCGCCGTGAAGGGCGTGGCCACCGGCAACATGGGCATCGGCAAAGACGGTGAGCCGACCGACAGCTTCCAGCTCGGCATGGAACTGCACGCGAAGTACACCGTGTTTGCCGAAGGCGCACGCGGCAACCTGGGCCGCCAGCTCATCGGCAAATTCAAGCTCGATGACGGCAAAGACCCGCAGACCTACGGCCTGGGCATCAAGGAGCTGTGGGAGATCGACCCCAAGCGCCATCAACCCGGCTTTGTGCTGCACACCGCCGGCTGGCCCATGAAGAACGACACCTATGGCGGCGCGTTCCTCTATCACACCGAGAACAACCAGGTCACGATGGGCTTCATCACGGGGCTCGATTACAGCAACCCGTACCTGAGCCCGTTCGAGGAATTCCAGCGCTGGAAGACGCACCCGAATATCCGCTGGTACCTCGAAGGTGATGAGTCCAAGGGCATCAAGCCGGCCAAGCGCGTTGGCTATGGCGCACGCGCGATCACAGCAGGCGGGCTGATGAGTCTGCCCAAGACTGTGTTCCCCGGCGGCGCGCTCGTGGGCTGCGATGCGGGGTACCTGAACGTGAGCCGCATCAAGGGCAGCCACGCCGCCATCAAGACCGGCATGCTGTGCGCGCAGGCAGCATTCGACGCTGTCATGAGCGGCCGCCAGCATGATGTGCTCGATGCCTACCCCGAAGCGTTCGACAAGAGCTGGCTGCACGACGAGTTGAACAAGGCGCGCAATTTCAAGGCGTGGTTCAAGAAGGGGCTGACCGTGGCCACGGTCATGAACGGCCTTGAGCAGTTTGTGTTGCGCGGCCATATCCCCTGGACGCTGCACCGCCACCAGCCTGATCACGCGTACCTCAAGCCTGCGGCTGACTGCAAGCCCATCGTGTACCCCAAGCCCGATGGCAAGCTCACATTCGACCGCCTGTCGTCCGTGTTCATCTCGAACACCAATCATGCGGAAGACCAGCCCGCGCACCTGACGCTCAAAGATGCGTCGGTGCCAGTGAACGTGAACCTCGCCAAGTACGCTGGCCCCGAGTCGCGCTACTGCCCTGCCGGTGTGTATGAGTTCGTGAAGAACGCCGACAACACCGACCGCCTGCAGATCAACGCGCAGAACTGCGTGCACTGCAAGACGTGCGACATCAAGGACCCGACGCAGAACATCGTGTGGGTCACGCCCGAAGGTGGCGGCGGGCCTAACTACGTGAACATGTAGGTAGGCACGAACGAACAATGGCCGCCGCACGCATCTACCGTCGCAAGTGGGTGCTCGTGAAGCTCCCGGTGGCGCTTGGCGCGCTGGCGCTGATGGCGTGGCTGTGGCTGTCGTTCATGCCAATGCCGCCGCGCCACCTCACGCTGAGCGCCGGCCTGCCCGACGGTGTTTACTACGCGTACGCGCAGCGTTACGCCGAGGCTTTCGCACGGCAAGGCGTGCATCTTGAGGTGCTGGCCTCTGAAGGCGCCGAGATGAACCTGCAGCGCCTGCGCGGCACGGCCAGCCCCGCTGCCGACCTGGCGTTCGTGCAGGGCGGCATGGGCAATGTGGGCGTCGATCGCACTGGCGTGGCGCGGCTGGAAACCATCGCGCGCGTTGACAACGAAACCGTGTGGATCTTTGCGCGCACACCCGGCATCGATTCGGTGGAGCAGCTGCAAGGCCAGCGCGTATCGATCGGCCCGCGCGGCAGCGGCTCCAGGCGGCTGGCGCTCGCCTTGTTCGAGCAGGTGCGCATGGGTGCGAAGGACATTGTCGACACCGAGATTTTCGGCAAGGCAGCTGCCGCAGCCATGGGGCGCGGCGCGCTGGATGCGGCCATCATGGTGTCGGCGCCGCAGTCGTCAGTGGTGCAGGCTTTTCTCGCCACACCGGGCGTGTACATCGTGCAGCTCAAGCGCAGCGCCGCGCTGACCGAGCGGCTGCCCTACCTGCAGGTGCGCCTCCTGCCGCAAGGCGCGCTCGATGCCGCCGGCAAGCAACCGAGCCCGCCACGCGACACCGCAGTGCTCGTCACGATGTCAAGCCTGGTGGCAAGGGCGGACCTGCATCCTGCGCTGCAACGCCTGGCGCTGGACGTCGCGCGCGAAGTGCATGCCGGGCCGGGCCCGTTTCATCGTGCGGGCGACTTCCCCACGTTGCGCCGCATTGAGTTTCCGGCGTCGGCGCAAGCGCGGCAAACGCTGGTGCACGGCCGGCCCTGGATCGAAGAGGCGTTGCCCTTCTTCTGGGCGCAACTGCTGCTGCGCTTGCTGGTGATCGTGCTGCCCGTGTTGTTGCTGGCGCTTTGGCTTGTGCGCGTGATTCCCGCGTACCTGCGCTGGCTTGTCGACAGCAGCCTGGCGCGCTGGTATGGCGAGCTGAAATTCATTGAATACGATCTTGCGCGAGCCAGCATGTCGGGCCTGGACCGGGTGAAGTACCTGCAGCGGCTTGAAGCGATTGAGCGCAACATGCAGAACTTCGCAACGCCCGGCTACCTCATGCCGCGCTGGTACACGCTGCGCCAGCACATCGACTTTGTGCGCGCGCGCCTGTACAAGGGGCGCGGCCGATGAAATCCGCCGCCATGCTGCGCCTGTACCGCCAGCGGTGGGGGCTGTGCTACATCCCGATTCTGTTGACGTGCGCCCTGGCAATCTGGGTGGCCGCGCACTGGATCTACCCGTTGCCACCGAAATCCCTCGTGCTGGCCGCGGGTGTGCCGCAAGGCGGCTTCTCGCAGATGGCGGAGCAGTATCGCGACGAGCTCGAGCGGCGCGGCATTGCCGTGGACATCGTCAGCTCAGCCGCAGGCGCACTGGGCCCGTTGCAGCACCTGGCTGTTGCCAACGACCCGGTGCAGGCCGGGTTTGCGCACGGCCTGCTCGCCGAGCGCGGGGCCGAGGCGCGCGTGCAGGCGCTGGCCGTGATCGGCAAGCAGCCCGTGTGGGTGTTCACGCACCAGTCGGGCGCCACCAGCATCTCGCAGCTGCGCAACCTGACGATCGCGGCCGGGCCGCCGGGCAGCGCTACGCGCGAGGTGGCCGTGCAACTGCTGGCGCAGGCACAAGTCAAACCCGGCGAAGTGACCTGGGACGACGTCCATCAGGGCATGGCCGCTGCGAGCGAGCTGCTCGAGCACCGGGTGGACGCGATGATCACCATCGGCACCGGCGACGCACCGACGATCCGCCTGCTCAGCCGCTCGCCGGGAATTCACATGCTCGGTCTTGAGCGTGCCGATGGCCTGGCAGCGCGCGAGCCGCGGCTGCATCCGTTCATCCTGCCGCAAGGCGCCATCGAGCTGCGGGGCGATGTGCCGCCGCGCGACCTGACGATGCTCTACACCAGCACCAACCTGCTCGTGCGCGAGACTATGCATCCTGCACTGCAGCGCGCCATGCTCGATGCCGCCAGCGACATTCATTCGGTGCCGACCTTCCTGCAGCGGCTCAATGAATATCCGGACTACCAGTCAGACTTTCCGCTGTCGCCCACGGCCCAGCTCTACGCCACCGGCCAGCGGCCCTGGCTGGAGACCGCGCTGCCCTACTGGTGGGCACAGCTCGCGGGCCTGCTGCTCTACGCCGTGCTGCCGATCCTGCTGTTCACCGGCGCGGCGCTGGTCTGGATTCCGCGCCTTTTCAGCCTGCGCGTCGATGCTGTGCTGGCACATTACTACGGCGAGCTCAACTTCCTTGAAAACGATCTGGAAGCGGCCGCGAGCGAAGCGCCGATCAAGCTCAAGGGCATGCTCGGCAAGCTCGACCGCATGGAGCAGGAAGTGGCGTCGCTCGATCTGCCCGACCGGTTTTCAGACAGGTGGTACACGCTGCGCGAACACCTGGTGGATGCGCGTGAAAGGCTGTTGAAGTTGCGGTCGCGCTAGCCTCGCGATGGAACCAGTTGTCTCGGGCGGTCACGCAGTATTCATGTCAATACTGAAGGCCTGAAGGCATGAAGGCATGAATTCCAACACCGTACCCAGCCCGCGCGGCGCGCTTGCAGCGGCATACCCAAACGACCAAGCCGAATCCGGCGCAGTGCATCAAGCGACGACTCCATCGCAGGGCCCGCTTGAGATACCGCCGCGGGCACCGGGCCAGCCGGGCGATGTCATGCCGTTGCAGCAAGCGTCGGGCGAACTCACCGCTTCTGACTATGCCGCCGTGAAAGACGGCGTGGCCAGGAGAGCCGTGAGTGTCAACGACCCCAAAGCGAACAAGCGCGTGCATGAAGCGATAGAGGCCATGTACGAGTTGGCGCGGGCCAGCAAGAGCCTCTGCAGATTCGACGACGCATTGCGGTGGCTCGACAAGTGTGTGGATCTCTATTCGTTGATCGGTGATGTCGTCGGTTGCGCACTGGTCGATGAAACCATGAGGTCAGTCACTGAAATGGGTGTCGAAATTTTCACCGCTCAAGCGGTTGCCGACCGGTTTGGCAGTGGCGACCTGACGATCGATTGCGAGCTCTACCTGCGAAGCACGCTTTGGGATGCCTACCGTGGCATTGAGTGTCCGATCGATATTCGGCAGATCAACTATTTGGGTCGTCGATACACAGTGACCTTCCCATTTGAGAGCCTGCCGGATGTTTCCGCCCAGATGGCCCGGAAATTTCTTGCTGACGCCCGCTTCGCCAGGCAATTGCCCGAAGGCGAACCCCGCAATCGCGTCGTGGCTGCGCTTGAAGCTGTGGTGGGGCAGGCCAACGATCGCGAATCGGCGCGCGTGCTGATGAATGGATTGCTTGGCCCCGATGGCGGCCCGTTGATTCCACCTGCACATCAGCCCCTGCTCGGCACCGAACAACAGGCGACCTACGATGCCTCTGGCAATTTGCTAGAACGTCGTGTGCCGACGCCGCAAGTCGTTGCCGATTTGATTGCCGGCTACTTGGTTGGCGACTAGCCCGGGCCGCAATCGCTGCGGCTACAATCGCGCTCGTCAGGAGAGAGCTCTTCAACTGGAGCCACCGAAGGCGCAGGCACCCAGCCGAACGCTCAGGTAAAAAGGACTGACAAGGCGCTTCGAAGTCTGGAGCGTTCACCTTGCTGGAGAGAGGCTTCAACCATCAGGCTGGAGTCCACCGAAGGAGCAAACCTGCAGCGCATGCGCATGGCTGCAGGTGAATCTCTCAGGTAAAGCGGACAGCAGGGGCAACCCAAAGTGCACACGCCGTGTGCATGATGGTTCCGGGCCTGTGCGCAGGCCCTGCCCCTTGCGACGGAGTGCCGCTTTTTGTCTGACCTTCTCACCACGCCGCTTGCCGGCCTGCACGCCGAACTCGGCGCGCGCATGGTTCCATTTGCCGGCTATTCGATGCCGGTGCAATACCCCCAGGGCCTGATGGCCGAACACAAGCACACGCGCGAAGCAGCGGGCCTGTTCGACGTGTCGCACATGGGGCAACTCAAGCTGTCCGGCCCCGATGCCGCAGCGGCCTTCGAGTCGCTGATGCCTGTCGACGTGATCGGCCTGGGCGTCAACAAGCAGCGCTACGGGCTGCTGCTGACCGACGACGGCACCATCATTGACGACCTGATGTTCGTCAACCGCGGCGACCACCTGTTCGTGATCGTCAATGGTGCGTGCAAGGTGGGCGACATCCAGCACATGAAAGATCGAATCGGCGCGCGTTGCGACGTCACGCCGATGCCTGAACGTGGCCTGCTCGCGCTGCAGGGGCCAAAAGCTGTCGATGCGCTCGAACGCGTCGTGCCGGGTGTCAAAGCCCTCGTGTTCATGACGGGCTCGCCATTCCAGTTCCATGGCCAGGACATCTTCATCACCCGCAGCGGCTACACCGGCGAGGACGGCTTCGAGATCTCCGTGCATGAATCGCAGGCCGACGCATTGGCGCGCGAATTGCTCGCACAACCTGAGGTCAAGCCCATCGGCCTGGGCGCGCGCAACTCGCTGCGCCTTGAAGCCGGGCTGTGCCTGTATGGCAACGACATCGACACGACGACAACACCCGTGGAGGCCGGCCTGAACTGGGCAATGCAAAAGATTCGTCGCACCGGCGGCGAGCGGGCGGGCGGCTTCCCCGGCGCGCACAAAGTGCTTGGCCAGCTGGACGACGCAACACAAGTCAAACGCAAGCGCGTGGGCCTGATTGGCATCGACCGCGTGCCGGTGCGCGAGCACACCCAGCTGCGGGACATGCAGGGCAACCCCATCGGCGAAGTGACGAGCGGTTTGCTCGGCCCCACGATCGACAAACCCGTGGCTATGGCGTACGTCGATGTGGCACACACAGCAGTCGGCACACGCGTGAACGCTATCGTGCGCGGCAAGCCCGTTGCAATGGAAGTCGCACCCATGCCCTTCGTGCCGAACCGCTACTACCGCGGCTGATTGCCCAGCAACGCAAGCATCGAAATCGGAATCTGACCCCCATTTAAAGGAGAAGCGCCATGACCATGAAATACACCGAAGATCACGAGTGGATCCAGCTTGAAGACCATGAGGCCGCTGTCGTCGGCATCACGCTGCATGCGCAGGATGCGCTGGGCGATGTGGTGTTCGTTGACCTGCCGGAAGTTGGGCGCACTTACGCCAAGGGCGAAGTCGCGGGCGTGGTCGAGTCGGTGAAGGCCGCAGCTGACGTGTTCATGCCGATCGCCGGCGAAGTGACCGAGGTGAATGAAGACCTGCGTGCCGATCCGTCGCTCGCCAACACTGACCCGCTGGGCAACGGCTGGTTCTTCAAGATCCTGATCAAGGACATGGAAGAGTTCGACCAGCTGATGGACGAGCCCGACTACGTGAAATTCTCCAAAGCAAACGGCTGACCCTTCATGTTGATGCAATCTGCCCGCCCGCTCGTCGAGCTGGAAAACACATCCGAATTCATCGCGCGCCACATCGGCATTGAAGCGGCCGACGAGCAGCACATGCTGTCCGTGATTGGCGAAGCGTCGCGCCGCGCGTTGATCGAAAGCATCGTGCCGCGCTCGATTGCGCGCACGAACCCCATGCAGCTGCCGCCCGCCGCGACCGAAGCAGCCGCGCTCGCTGAGCTCAAGGCCATTGCATCGAAGAACCAGCTCTTCAAGTCGTTCATCGGCCAGGGCTATCACGGCACCCACACGCCTGGCGTCATCCTGCGCAACGTGCTGGAGAACCCCGCCTGGTACACCGCGTACACGCCCTACCAGGCCGAGATCAGCCAGGGCCGCATGGAAGCGCTGGTGAACTTCCAGACGATGGTGTGCGACCTCACGGGCATGCCCATCGCCAATGCGTCGATGCTCGACGAAGCGACCGCTGCGGCTGAGGCCATGACGCTCGCCAAGCGCAGCGTGAAGAACAAGAGCAACACGTTCGTCGTGGCGGGTGACTGCCATCCGCAAACGATCGAAGTGATCCAGACCCGCGCGAAGCCGCTGGGCATTGATGTGCTGCTGGCAAATTCGCATGACGAATGGACCAAGGCGCTGGAGGGCGAGTACTTCGCGGTGCTCGCGCAGTACCCGTCCACCAGCGGCCGTATCGACGACTTGCGCGCTGACGTTGAGAAGGCACACGCCAAGGGCGCCGCCTTTGCTGTAGCAGCTGACCTGCTCGCCTTGACGTTGCTCGTGCCGCCTGGCGAATTCGGCGCGGACATCGTTGTCGGCACGACGCAGCGATTCGGCATGCCGATGGGCGCAGGCGGCCCGCACGCGGCGTACATGGCCTGCCGCGACGATTTCAAGCGCTCCATGCCGGGCCGGCTGGTGGGCGTGAGCGTGGATTCGCATGGCAAGCCCGCGTATCGCCTCGCGCTGCAAACGCGCGAGCAACACATTCGCCGCGAGAAGGCGACATCGAATATCTGCACAGCGCAAGTGCTGCCCGCCGTGGTGGCGAGCATGTACGCCGTCTATCACGGCCCGCAGGGCTTGAAGCGCATTGCGCAGCGCATCGCCAGCTACACGGCGATCCTCGCGAAGGGCCTGGAACAGCTGGGCTTCAACGCACGGCGCGACAGCGCCTTCGACACGATCAGCCTGAAGACCGACGCGCAAACGCAATCGATTGCAGCCCGCGCGCGCTCGATGGGCGTGAACCTGCGCGTGTACTGGGGCGACTTCATCTGCATCTCGCTCGACGAAACGACCACGCGCGACGACATCGCCCTGCTGTGGAAGATCTTCGCCGCTGAAGGCCAGTTGCTGCCTTCATTCGATGCCTTCGAAAAGGGCATCGAGCCGATGATCCCGGTGGAGCTGCGCCGCACGAGCGCCTTCCTCACCCACCCGGTGTTCAACACGCATCATTCCGAGACGGGCATGCTGCGCTACATCCGCGCGCTCTCCGACAAAGACCTCGCGCTCGACCGCAGCATGATCCCGCTGGGCAGCTGCACGATGAAGCTGAACGCCACGAGCGAGATGATCCCCATCACCTGGCCCGAGTTCGCCAATGTGCATCCGTTCGCGCCGCGCGACCAGCAGCAAGGCTACGCACAGCTCGACGAGCAACTGCGTGCGTGGCTGTGCCAGGCCACGGGCTACGCGGGCATCAGCCTGCAACCCAACGCCGGCTCACAAGGCGAATACGCTGGCCTGCTTGCGATCAAGGCTTTCCACGAAAGCAAGGGCCAGGGGCACCGCAATGTGTGCCTGATTCCCTCGTCGGCGCACGGCACCAACCCGGCCAGCGCGCAGATGGTCGGCATGCAGGTGGTGGTCACTGCCTGCGATGCAAACGGCAACGTCGATCTGGCTGACCTGCAAGCCAAGTGCGAGCAGCACAGCGACAAGCTCGCCGCGGTGATGATCACGTATCCGTCCACGCACGGCGTGTTCGAGATGCAAGTCAAGGAACTGTGTGCGCTGGTGCACCAGCACGGCGGCCGCGTGTATGTGGATGGCGCGAACATGAACGCGCTGGTCGGCATCGCGGCGCCCGGCGAATTCGGTGGCGACGTGAGCCACCTGAACCTGCACAAGACGTTCTGCATTCCGCACGGCGGTGGCGGCCCGGGCGTGGGGCCTGTGTGCGTGGTCGAAGACCTCGTGCCCTTCCTGCCCGGCCATGAGGCCGGCGGCATCACCGGCCATGCTGTCGGTGCTGTCAGCGCCGCGCCGCTGGGCAACGCTGCCGTGCTGCCCATCAGCTGGATGTACTGCCGCATGATGGGCGCTGAAGGCCTGCAGCAGGCCACTGAGGTCGCGATCCTGAGCGCCAACTACATCAGCGCGCGCCTGAAGGACCACTACCCCACGCTGTACGCAAGTGCCAACGGCCACGTCGCACATGAGTGCATCCTCGACTTGCGCGCGCTCAAGGACACGAGCGGCGTGATGGCCGAAGACGTTGCCAAGCGCCTGATCGACTACGGCTTTCATGCGCCCACGCTGAGCTTTCCGGTGCCCAACACGCTGATGGTCGAACCCACGGAGAGCGAAACGCTCGATGAGCTCGACCGCTTCATCGGCGCGATGATCGCCATCCGCGAAGAGATCCGCTGCATCGAGCGCGGCGAGTGGCCGCAGGACAACAACCCGCTGAAGAACGCGCCGCACACGGCTGGCGCGCTGATGAAGGCCGATTGGCCGCACCCGTATTCGCGTGAAGCCGGCGCAGCGGGGCTGGGTGACATGCGGCACGCCAAATACTGGGCGCCTGTCGGCCGCGTGGACAACGTGTACGGCGACCGCAACCTGTTCTGCTCGTGCGTGCCGATGTCGGCCTACGAGTGAATTGGAGCCCTATCTCGCCATCGTTCTCGGGGCAGCCCTTGCCGGCTTCGTCCAGGGGCTGACGGGGTTCGGCTTCGGGCTCACGGCGATGTCGCTGTGGGCCTGGACGCTGGAGCCCCAGCTCGCCGCGGCGCTCTCGGTGTTTGGCGGGCTCACGGGCCAGGTCATCCAGGCCGTGACGGTGCGGCGCGGGTTCGACTGGCGGCGGCTGCTGCCCTTCATTGCGGGTGGGCTCGTTGGCCTGCCGCTCGGCCTGTGGCTGCTGCCACGGCTCGATGTGCCGACCTTCAAGGCGCTCTTTGGCGCCTTCCTGGTGGTCGTGTGCCCGCTCATGTTTTTTGCGGGCAAGCTGCCGCACATCGAACGCGGTGGCCGGGCGGGCGACGCCGCCGCTGGTGCGCTGGGTGGAGCGATGGGCGGGCTGGGCGGCTTCACCGGCATCGCGCCCACGCTGTGGTGCTCGGTGCGCGGCTTCGACAAGGACGAGCAGCGATCGGTCATCCAGAGCTTCAACCTCACGATGCTCGCGGTGACATTCGCCAGCTATGTCGGCACCGGCATCGTCAACGCCGGCCACCTGCCGCTCTTTGCCATCGTGGCGCCCGCCATGCTGATTCCGTCTTTGCTGGGCGCACGCGTTTACGTCGGCATCAGCGGCGCGGCATTCCGCCAGATCGTGCTGGGGCTGGTGGGCTTGTCGGGCGTGGCGCTGCTCGCAGCCTCACTACCGGTTCTTCTGTTGCGCTGGAACGGGTGATTTTCCTAGGCGCGCAGCCACCGCTGCACGGGCGATTGCGCTCACAATCGCAACAGGAGTTTCCAATTGAGTGTCAAAGCTTTTGTGGTGGAAGACAACGCCGCGATCCGCGAAGGGCTGTGCGAAGCTTTGTGGGAGATGGCCGGCATTGAGACTGCCGGCGTGGCCGCCAGCGAAAAAGCGGCCGTCGCCTGGCTGACCGACGAAGCGAACGACTGGGACATCGCCATCGTTGACCTCATTCTCGAGCCGGGCGGCAGCGGCTTCGGCGTGTTGCACGCCCTGCGCAACCGCTTGCCGGGCCGCAGGATGGTGGTGTTGACAGGCTTGGCCAGCGCGGACGTTCGCGCCAAGTGCGAGGCCCTGGGCAGCGATGGCGTGTTCGACAAGGCCATCGAGACGGAAGCCTTGATGGACTACTGCCGCAGCCTCGCCGAAGGCCACGCACCAGGGCCGGCACCGGCATCTGACCCTGCTTGAGCAGAACCCCGGTCACTCAATCCTTTGCTTATTCGCCTGCACCGCGCGCGCAACCCCGTGCGAGAATCCTCGCCCATCAGGGGAGATTCCGGCAACGCACCGGACAGCTGCGCAACCTACTGGGCACGTACATGAACCACCCCACGATCCTCGTGGTGGACGACAACCCCGATCACCTCGAACTCACGGTGATGGCTCTGGGCGAGTGCTGCGCCCCCGACAGCATTGCAACCGCCTGCGATGGGGTGGAGGCACTCGACTTCCTGTTCGGCCGCGCCAAGCACACCGGACGCAACCAGGACATCCAGCCGCGCCTCGTCATCCTCGACATGAAGCTTGTGCGGCTGCACGGCCTGGAAGTGCTCAGGGCCATGCGACAGAACCCGCGCACCGCGATGCTTCCTGTCGTGATGCATTCATCTTCAGTCGAGAGAAGCGACATCGCCGCCAGTTACGCCTGCGGCGCGAACAGCTACGTTCGCAAAGCGACCGACTACGACGAGCTGCGGCGCAAGATGCGGCAAATCTACGACTTCTGGGTGAATGCCAACGAGCGATGCGAGCCAGCCGGCGCCTGAAGTGCGACGCGCGTTGGCCTGCGTTGCGCGCTGCTAGGGCGCGATGCCCTCAGCCGCAATCTGCCTGAGCGCCTGCTCGAACACCTCGGGCGGCTGGCCGCCCTGTATGAGGTGGCGGTTATTCACGATCACTGACGGCACGGCGCTGATGCCGTGCTGCCGGTAGAACTCCTCGCGTTCCCTGACCTCGGCCGCATAGGCATCGCTGTCGAGGATGCCGGCGGCATGCCTGGCGTCCAGGCCCGCCTCGGCCACGGTTTGCAGCAACACATCGCGCTCCTCCAGCGCACGACCCTCGCCGTGATACGCCTTGAGCAACGCCATCTTCAGGTCGCGCTGCTGCTGCGGCCCCTGCAGGCCCGCCCAGTGCAGCAGACGGTGAGCGTTGAATGTGTTGTAGACGCGGCCACGACCTTCCTTGCGGAACTCGAACCCCACGGACGCGCCACGCTCGCGAATGGCTTCACGCGCGGTGGCTTGCTGCTGCGCGGTCGATCCGTATTTCTGCGTGAGGTGCTCCGTCACATCCTGGCCGCCCGGCGGCATCGCGGGGTTGAGCTCGAAAGGCTCGAAGTGCAGTTCGGCCTTGATCTCGCCGCCAACGCGATCAAGCGCCTGTTCGAGGGAGGCCAGGCCGATGGCGCACCAGGGGCACGCCACGTCGGAGACGAAGTCGATTTTGAGGTTCGTGGTCATGGGTGGATGCTAGTCAACTTTTAAGATCCCTGCGGTGTTCGGGGTGGGCCACGGCCGTCCGGTGGCCTGGACAGTGCGGTTGAGGCTCAACTCGGTCATTACCACTGCGCCATTTCCCTGCGGCAATGGTTCACAACGAGTGCCTGCGCAACGTGTGCGCGCATACATCAGGCAGAGCCGGTATCACCGAGTTGATCGTTCATCGCTCTGATCAGACTGCGAGCGGTGGGCGGCCTTTTCCCGCAGGTAAAGAAGGGAGCCCGGCCCCGCGCCAGTAGGGCGCGCTTCGCGCTTTGGCCGGCGGAATGACACGGAGGGAAAAGGCCGCCCACCGCTCGCAGTCCACCCCTGAACGCGGAGAGAACGCCCCCGCGTCATGAGAATTACAAACGCGCAGCAGGCACAACAGCAACAGGCGCAACCACATCGCCGTTCTGCGCACGATGACGCAGCGCGTGATCGATCACGACGAGCGCCAGCATCGCTTCTGCAATCGGCGTCGCACGGATGCCAACGCACGGATCGTGGCGGCCTTTGGTCACAACTTCGGCGGGCTGGCCCGTGATGTCGATCGTCTCGCGCGGCGTGAGGATGGAGCTGGTCGGCTTGATCGCAATCGACACCTCGAGGTCTTGCCCCGAGCTGATGCCGCCGAGCACGCCGCCCGCGTTGTTGGTACGAAAGCCTTCGGGCGTGGGGGAATCGCCGTGGGTGGACCCGCGCTGCGCAACGCTTGCAAAGCCCGCGCCGATCTCGACGCCCTTCACGGCATTGATGCCCATCATGGCGTAGGCGATATCGGCATCGAGCTTGTCGAACAGCGGCGCGCCCAGGCCCACAGGCACCGAAGACGCCATGACGCGGATGCGTGCGCCGCAGGAGTCGCCGCTCTTGCGCAGTGCGTCCATGTACGTCTCGAGTTGCGACACGTCGGCAACAGGCGCGAAGAACGGGTTGTGGGGCACGTGCTCCCAGCTCTCGAATCCGATAGCGACATCACCGATTTGCTGCATGCAACCGCGAAACACCGTGCCGTACTTCTGCGCGAGCCACTTCTTGGCGACTGCGCCCGCAGCCACCATCGGCGCTGTGAGTCGCGCCGACGCCCTGCCGCCGCCGCGCGGATCGCGCAGGCCGTACTTCTGCAAATAGGTGTAGTCGGCATGGCCGGGGCGGAAGGTCTTGGCGATATCGCTGTAGTCCTTGCTGCGCTGGTCGGTGTTGCGGATCAGCAGGCAGATGGGTGTGCCGGTGGTGTGGCCTTCGAACACGCCCGAGAGGATTTCGACTTTGTCTTCTTCCTGGCGCTGCGTCACGTAGCGGCTGGTGCCGGGGCGGCGGCGGTCAAGATCGGGCTGGATATCGGCTTCGGACAATGGCATGCCGGGCGGGCAGCCGTCGATCACGCAGCCTATGGCGGGCCCGTGCGACTCGCCGAAATTCGTGACTGCAAACAGGGTGCCGAAGGTATTGCCGCTCATGGGTGGCGATTATCCCAGACGCACTTGCAAGCCAGCCCCACGCCCTGCGCACGCTTCATGCTTTGACGTGCGCACGGTGCCCCTACCGCACCGAAGGAGAGCACATGCTGGATCGAACCACCACCGCTTTCTCGCACGTCAAGCCCGGCGACACGGGCTTTGTCTCGGGCGGGCTGCGCGACTTCTTTCTCTACCGCGACCTTGGCGTGGCCGATGCCACGCACGGAAAGGTGATTGCGCACCTTGTCAAGGCGAACGAAGCGCCGGAACAGGGCACGGGCTGGCACAAGCACGAGGCGGACTTCCAGATCGTGATCATGCTCAAGGGCTGGGCGCGCTTCATGTACGAAGACAAGGAGACGCTCGTGTCGGCAGGTGACTGCGTGCACCAGCGCCCGGGCATCCGCCATTACCTCTTCGACTATTCGCCCGACATGGAATACCTGGAGATCGTCTCGCCAGCGGATTTCAAGACGATTGACGTCGAGCCGGTGTGCGCAATACCGGCCCCGACGCCGTGGGCGAGCGCGTAGCGCTTTGCCCTAGAACTCCGCGTCGAGCTCGTCGATTTCGTCGGGCTCTGCCACTGCAGCCGCAACCCATTCCTTCATGGCGGGAAGCTCCATCACCCGCTTGCAATAAGCGGCTGCGGCCTTGTCGATCGCCACGTCGTAAGTGATGAAGCGCGTGACGACCGGCGCATACATCGCATCCGCAATGCACGGCTGCTTGCCAAAGAGAAACGGCCCGCCGTAGGTGGTGAGGCACACCTTCCATATGGCGAGCACACGGTCGATATCGCCCTGCGCGCGCGACCACACCTTGAACGACTTGAAGCGCGCCTTGATGTTCATCGGCAGCGCGCCGCGCATCGACGCAAAGCCCGAGTGCATCTCGCCGCAGATCGAGCGGCAATGGGCGCGTGCCTTCGCATCAGCAGGCAGCAGCCCTGCCTTGGGCTTGATTTCGTTGAGGTATTCGCCAATGGCCATCGAGTCCCACACCTGGATGCCGTTGTGCTCCAGCGCGGGCACGAGCACGGATGAGGACAGCAGCAGCATCTCGGCCTTCATCGCCGGATCGTCCGGTGGAATGACTTTCTCGGTGAAATCGAGCCCGGCCAGGCGGGCCATCAGCCAGCCGCGCAACGACCACGCGCCATAGTTCTTGCTGCTGATCGTGAGAACCGCTTTGCGGGTGGCCATGAAGTCTCCTGGGGCCGGTGCGGCCTGCACAAGGTTGGAGCAAGCCCTGTGCCACGGAAGGACAGTCATGGCCCGCATGGCAGCCAAACACTGGCGCGTAACTTGCCTGCACTCTTCGCATGCTCTACCACGCCTACCAGGCCCAGTCCGACTTGATGTCACCGTTGCGCCTGCTGGCGCAACACACGGGCGCTGCGCTATGGCTGCGGCAGACCGAGGGCACGGTGGTGCGCAAGATTGCTGCCATGTCTGAAGTGTTTTCGCGCATGCGCCTGACGCACAGCCGGCCCGCGTACAACATCGCGTCGGTTCAGGTTGCAACGGGCGAAACACGCGCCGTGGTGGAAGAAGCCGCCTTCACCCTGCCCTTCGGCACGCTGCTGCACTTTCGCAAACCGCACAGCGCGCCGCAGCCGCCCGTGCTGCTCGTCGCACCCCTGTCGGGCCACTTCGCCACACTCTTGCGCGAGACGGCTCGCACGCTGCTGGCCGACCACGACGTGTACATCACCGACTGGCACAACGCGCGCGACGTGCCCTTGCGCGACGGCGAGTTCGGTCTGGACGAGTACATCGACTACATGATCCGGTTCATCGAGGCGATTGGCACCGGCGTGCATGTGGTCGCGGTGTGCCAGCCGTGCGTCGCAGCGCTGGCTGCCGTTGCGATCATGGCTGAGGACGACAACCCGGCGCAGCCGCGCAGCCTCACGCTGATGGCAGGGCCAGTCGATTGCCGCATCAACCCCACGGGCGTGAACGCGCTGGCCACCAGCAAGCCCATCGAATGGTTCGAGCAGAACCTGATCAGCCATGTGCCGTTCCCGCACAAGGGGCACATGCGGCGCGTGTACCCCGGGTTTGTGCAGCTCTCGGCGTTTTTGAGCATGAACCCCGAGCGGCACAAGCAGCAGTTTCGCAACCTGTTCGACCACATCGTGCGCGGCGAGGATGACCAGGCCGACACCATTCGCGTGTTCTACGACGAATATCTGGCCGTGAACGACTTGCCTGCGAAGTTCTACCTGGAGACAGTCGAGAAAGTTTTCCAGACCTACGACCTGGCCGCCGGCAAGCTGATGTGGCGCGGCCGCAAGGTGGACCCGGCTGCGATTCGCCGCACGTGGCTCTTCACGGTGGAGGGCGAGCGCGACGATATATGCGCGATGGGCCAGACGCTGGCCGCGCACGACCTGTGCAGCAGCATCAGGCCGTACAAGAAATCACATCACATGCAAACCGGCGTGGGGCACTACGGTGTGTTCAGCGGCAGGCGCTGGAACCGGCATATCTACCCGCGGCTGCGGGACATCGTGCATTCGGCTTCGGAGTAGGCCTGCGCAACAGCCCCGGCTCAAAGATGCGTGCCGGGCGTCTGGTCTTCTTCGGCTGAAGGCCAGTCGCGGATGTAGGCCTTGAGCATCTTGTTCTCGAAATTCTGGCTGTCCACCACGGCCTTGGCCACGTCGTAGAAGCTGATCACGCCCATGAGCATGCGCTTGTCCATCACAGGCATGTAGCGGGCATGGCGGTCCAGCATCATGCGGCGCACTTCATCGAGTTCAGTTTCGTAGGAGCAGGTGAGCGGATGGTCGTCCATGGCGGTGCGCACGAGCGTCTTGCCAACGGTGCCGCCGTTCTTCACGACGCACAAGATCACTTCGCGGAAGGTGAGCATGCCGACCAAGTCGCCATGCTCCATGACGACGAGCGAGCCGATGTCGCGCTCGGCCATCACTTCAACCGCCTTTGACAACGGCTCGTCGGGCGATGCCGTGTAAAGGGTGCTCCCCTTCACGCGGAGGATGTCGCTGACTTTCATGCCTGTCTCCTGAAGTCCCTGCCCCCTGGCGGGTCTGCAATGAATATAGCCCACAATCATGGGCGGTTCCATAGCGATACAAGAGGAGACACAACGCATGCCCGGCTACTCCGACCCCGGCTTCGACACGCTGGCCCTGCACGCCGGTGCACGGCCCGACCCGGCCACCGGCGCGCGCGCTGTCCCGATTCACCTCACCACCTCCTTCGTCTTCGAGTCGAGCGACCACGCCGCCGCCCTGTTCAACCTCGAGCGCGCAGGCCACGTCTATTCACGCATCAGCAACCCGACCAACGCCGTGCTGGAGCAGCGGATTTCGGCGCTGGAAGGCGGCGTTGGCGCCATTGCTACGGCCAGCGGGCAGGCCGCGCTGCATCTGGCGATTGCCACGCTCATGGGCGCGGGCTCGCACATCGTCGCGAGCACGGCGCTCTACGGCGGCTCGCAGAACCTGCTGCACTACACGATGAGCCGCTTCGGTATCTCGACCACCTTCGTCAAGCCCGGCGACATCGACGGCTGGCGCAACGCGATACGGCCCGACACAAAGCTGCTGTTCGGCGAAACGGTCGGCAACCCCGGCCTCGACGTGCTCGACATTCCGGTGATCAGCGCCATTGCGCATGAGGCAGGTGTGCCGCTGCTGGTGGACTCGACCTTCACCACGCCTTACCTGATGAAGCCGTTCGACCTGGGCGCTGACCTCGTCTACCACTCGGCCACCAAGTTCCTGTCGGGCCACGGCACCGTGATTGGCGGGCTGCTGGTCGATGGCGGCAGCTTCGACTGGGACAAGTCAGGCAAGTTCGCGGAGTTGACGCAGGCCTACGAAGGCTTTCACAACATGGTGTTCAGCGAAGAGTCCACCGTGGGCGCCTTCTTGCTGCGGGCGCGCCGCGAAGGCCTGCGCGACTTCGGCGCATCGATGAGCCCGCACACGGCCTGGCTGATCTTGCAAGGCATAGAAACGCTGTCGCTGCGCATGGACAGGCACATGACCAACACGCGCAAGGTGGTGGAGTTTCTGGCCTCGCACCCACTGGTGGGGCGCGTCGGGCATCCGATGCTCGAATCTCACCCGAGCTACGCGCTGGCGCAAAAGCTGTTGCCGCGCGGCGCCGGCTCGGTGTTCAGCTTCGACATCAAGGGCCATCGCGAACAAGGCAAGAAATTTGTCGAAACGCTGAAGGTGTTCAGCCACCTCGCCAATGTGGGCGACTGCCGCTCGCTGGTGATTCACCCGGCGAGCACAACGCACTTCCGCATGAGCGACGACGCGCTCGTGAACGCTGGCATCACGCAGGGAACGATTCGCCTGTCGATTGGCCTGGAAGATGCCGACGACCTCATTGAAGACCTCAAGCGCGCGCTGAAGGCCGCTGAGAAGGCGGGCGAAAGGGCGGCCTGACATGTACCTCAACGTCAACGGCCACAACACCTTCTGCTACACGGGCGGCAAGCCCTTCGATGCGGCCAAGCCCACTGTGGTGTTCATCCACGGCGTGCTCAACGACCACAGCGTGTGGATCTTGCAGACGCGCTACTTCGCGCACCACGGCTGGAACGTGCTCGCACCCGACTTGCCGGGGCACTGCAAAAGCGAAGGCGAGCCGCCGCAGACGGTGGAAGAAGCAGCGCAGTTCATCCTCGCCTTGCTCGACGCAGCGGGCGTGAAGCGTGCGGCGCTGGTGGGCCACAGCTTTGGCTCGCTCACGGCGGTTGAGGCTGCCGCCATGGCACCGGATCGCGTGACGCACCTTGTGATGGTGGGCACTGCTTTCCCGATGAAGGTGTCGCCCGCGCTGCTCGACAGCTCGCTGAATTCGCCGATGAAGGCGATCGACATGGTCAACACGTTTTCGCATTCGATGCTGGCGCCGCCGCCGTCATCACTCGGGCCGGGCACGTGGCTGTATGGCGGCTCGCGCGCGCTGATGCGCCGCGTGCTGGCGAGCAATGCCAAGGTGAATGTGTTCCACCGCGGCTTCAAGGCGTGCGACGACTATCGCGGCGGTGAAGTGGCGATGGAGAAGGTGAAGTGCCCCGTGCTTTTCATCCTTGGCAAGAGCGACTCCATGACGCTGCCGCGCATGGCGCAGCCGCTGCAGGCGAAGGCGCCGGCTGCCGAAACGGTGCTGCTTGAAGCGGGCCACCAGCTGATGACCGAAGCGCCGGACGGCGTGCTGTTCGCGCTCAAGGACTTCATCAAGCCGTGACGACTCACGCAGCCGTCATCGCCACGCCCGCCATGCCAGCCGCGCGCGCGATCGAGATCGCGTCGGGTTTCGACTTGCGCGCACTGCCGGCCGACTTCTATGCGAATCCGTATCCGGTGTATGCGCACCTGCGCGAGCACGAGCCGGTGAAGCGCATGCCCGACGGATCGCTCTTTCTCACGCGTTATGACGACCTGGTGGCTGTGTACCGCGACGCGCAGCGCTTCAGCTCCGACAAGAAGGTGGAGTTCACGCCGAAGTACGGTGCGGGCTCGCCACTGCTGGCGCATCACACAACGAGCCTCGTGTTCAACGATCCGCCGCTGCACACGCGTGTGCGCAAGCTGATCATGGGGGCGCTCACCCGCCGCGCGATCAGCGACATGGAGCCGGGGCTCGTGCAGCTGGTCGACCGTTTGCTGGATGGCATTGAAGCCAAAGGCGGCGGCGACTTGATCGAAGACTTTGCGTCGGCAATTCCGGTGGAGATCATCGGCAACCTGCTGGGCGTGCCGCACGCTGACCGCGCGCCGCTGCGTGGCTGGTCGCTGGCGATTCTGGGTGCGCTGGAGCCGAAGTTGTCTGCACAGCAGGAAGCGTTGGGCAACCGCAGTGTCGAGGAATTTGTGCTGTACCTGAAGGGACTCGTGGCCGACAGGCGAAAACACCCCGGTGACCCGGAGCATGACGTGCTCACGCGGCTCATCCAGGGCGAGGCAGCGGGCGAGCAACTGAGCGAAGCGGAGTTGCTGCAAAACTGCATCTTCATCCTCAACGCCGGTCACGAGACGACGACGAACCTGATTGGCAATGCGCTCGTGGCGCTGCAGGAGTGGCCGCAGCAAAGGCAGGCGCTTTGCGCATCGCTCAAGGCCCACGCTGGCGACACCGCGGCGACGGAAGTGCTGATGACGCTGGCCGTCGATGAATTCCTGCGCTTCGAATCTTCCAACCAGCTGGGCAACCGCCGCGCGCTGGCGCCCTGCGACGTGGGCGGCGTTGCGCTGGAGGCCGGCGCGCTGGTCACGCTGTGCATTGGCGCGGCCAATCGCGATCCGGCGCAGTTCGCAGATGCAGACCAGCTGCTGCTCACGCGCGAGAACAACAGGCACCTGGCTTTCGGCTTTGGCATTCACCAATGCGCGGGCTTGAGCCTGGCGCGGCTCGAAGGCCGCATCGCGATCGGTCGCTTTCTCACGCGCTTTGCGGACTACCGCCTCACAGCACCGCCTGTGCGCGGCGGGCGGGCGCGGTTTCGCGGCTTCTTGCACGCGCCCTTCTCGGTCGCCTAAACTGCGTCGATCACCAGGAGACAGCCATGGACACAACGGCCACCGCATCCACCTCTGCTGCCACCGCGAACCCCGTGGACCCACGCAGCTTCGCGAGCTTTTCCGAGTTCTATCCGTTCTACCTGACGGAGCACAGCAACCTCACCTGCCGCCGGCTGCACTTTATCGGTTCCAGCCTGTCGCTGTCATGTCTTGCGCTGATATTCGTCACCGGCAGCGCCTGGTGGATTTTGGCGGGGCTGCTGTGCGGCTACGGCTTCGCGTGGATCGGGCACTTCGGCTTTGAGAAGAACAAGCCCGCCAGCTTCAAGCGGCCGCTCTACAGCTTCATGGGCGACTGGGTGATGTACAAGGACATCCTCACGGGCAAGGTGAAGATCTGAGGCTTGCGCACCCGGGCGTCAGAGCACGTCCTTGACCAGCACTTGCGACAGGCGGGCACTCGCCCACAGCTTGTCCGTCGCGTCGGACGACGTCACCAGCAGCTGGCGCATCAGCGCTTCGAGCGGGGTGGTCTGCACGTCAACCAGCAGCAGGTAGCGCGTGTTTTCTTCGTCTTCGATCTCGTTGAGGCGGCCAACCCAGTCGAGATCGACCAGCGCTTCCATCACCGGTTCGAGTTGCAACACCTCGACCTGCAGCGCCTGGCCCAGCCCCGCCAGGCTCAAGCCGCGATGCGGCTCGCCCCGTGCGTTCTCCAGTTCGCGCAACACCTCGATGGCAAGCTGGAACTGCCAGCCATTGACCAGCGGCCGGCGGCTCGTGCCGGCCAGCAGGCTCGGCATGTACGCGGTGAACACAGCACCCAGCAGCACGATGATCCACACCAGGTAGATCCACACGAGCAGGATTGGAAAGGTCGCGAACGCACCATACACCAGCGAGTACGTCGGCACCTTGCCCAGGTACGCCGCCAGCAACTGGCGCGCGAGCTCGATGCCAACGCCAGCAAAAATGCCGCCTGCCCACGCATGGCTGCGGCGCACCGGCGCGTTCGGCACGTAGCGATACAGCGCCGCAAGCGCCGATGAAAGCAGGACGAATTCGAGCACATCGAACAGCAGTTGCACCGTGCCCGGTATCGCCGCCACCACACCGCGCGACGCCGAAATCACATAGGAGCTGAAACTCAGCGATGCCGCCAGCAGCAGCGGGCCCAGCGTCATCACGGCCCAGTAAATCAGCACGCGCTGCCCGAGCGGCCGCGCACGCTTGACGCGCCAGATGTTGTTCAGCGTCCGGTCGATCGTGAGCACCAGCGCCAGCGCTGAGGCGAACAGCGCGGCCAGGCCCAGCGCGCCCAGCCTGCTCGCCTTGCCGGAGAACTGCGTGAGATAGCCGAGCACCTGGCGCGAGATCGAATCGGGCACCAGGCTTTGCACCAGCCAGGCCTGCAACGCGCCTTCGAGCTTGCCGAACATCGGGAACGCGGTGAACACGGCCAGCGCCACGGTGAAGAACGGCACGAGCGCCATCGTCGTGGTGAACGTGAGGCTGCTGGCGGTGAGCGCAATGCGGTCCTCACGAAAGCGCTCGCCCAGCGTCAGGGCGGTGGCCTTCCAGGGCACGTGGGCAAGATCGGCGAAGGCCTGACTCCATTTCATCGCCGCTATGATGCCATCGCACCTTATGACCGATTCCGCACAACCTTTGAGCAACGCCGTTTCCGCCACCCGTTGGCTTGCTGTAGGCAGCCTGCTCGGGCTGATCGTGCTGGGTGTGGCGTGGGAGCTGTGGCTCGCGCCTTTGCGCCCGGGTGGCACCTTGCTCGCGCTCAAGGTGTTGCCGCTGTGCATTCCGCTCGCCGGGATTCTGCGCAACCGCATGTACACCTACCGCTGGGTGAGCCTGGTGGTGTGGCTCTACTTCATCGAAGGCGTGGTGCGCGCATGGAAGGCGGATGCTGCGACCACGGCTTGCGCACTGGCGGAGGTTGCGTTGTGCCTGTGCCTGTTTGCCGCCTGCGCGATGCATGTGCGGCTGCGCCTTGCCAAGGCGCCAGCATGAGAGCGGCAACATGAAGGCACTGCTGGATCAATTGCGGTCCATCGCCGGTGAAGCAAATGTGCTGACCGAAGGCGATTTGAGTGCGTGGGAGCATGACTGGCGCAAGCGCTCGCAGGGCAAGTCGCTTGCAGTCGTGCGGCCAGCCACCAACATGCAAGTCGCGCAAATCGTCCAGGCGTGTGCTGCTGCCAGCGTGACTATCGTGCCGCAGGGCGGCAACACGGGGCTTGTGGTGGGATCAACGCCTGATGAGTCAGGCACGCAGATCGTGTTGAGCTTGCAGCGCATGAACGCCGTGCGCGAGATCGACGCGGCTAACCTCACCATCACCGTTGAAGCCGGCTGCGTGTTGCAGGCCGTGCAGCAGGCCGCGCAGGCCGAAGGCTTGCTCTTTCCGCTCAGCCTTGCCGCAGAAGGCAGCTGCACGATCGGCGGCAACCTCTCCACGAACGCAGGCGGCACGCAAGTCGTGCGCTACGGCAACGCACGCGATCTGTGCCTGGGCCTTGAAGTGGTCACGGCCGGTGGCGAGGTGTGGAATGGCCTGTCGAGCCTGCGCAAGGACAACACCGGCTACGACCTGCGTGACCTGTTCATTGGCAGCGAAGGCACGCTGGGCATCATCACGGCCGCGACGATGAAGCTGTACCCCCTGCCCGCGTCCACGCTCACGGCATGGGCCGCAGTGCCATCGCTGGAGTCCGCCGTTGAACTGCTCGGCATGGCGCACCGCCACCTGGGCGCGGGGCTGACGGGTTTCGAAGTGATGGGCCAGTTCGCATTGAGCCTTGTGGCGCGCCACTACCCGCAGATGCGCGTGCCGCTCTACAAGCAGTGGCCCTACTGCGTGTTGATCGAAAACTCCGACCACGAGTCCGACTTGCATGCACGCACGCAGTTCGAGCGCCTGCTGGAGTCGGCGATGGAAGAGGGCTTGGTCACGGATGCCGTCGTCGCCGAAAACCTCACGCAGGCACACCAGTTGTGGCACATCCGCGAGAGCATTCCGCTCGCGCAGGCCGAAGAGGGCTTGAATATCAAGCACGACATTTCCATTCCGGTGTCGCGCATTCCCGAGTTCTGCGAAGTGACCGACACCCTGCTTTCTGCGGCGATTCCCGGCGTGCGGCTGGTGAATTTCGGCCACCTGGGTGATGGCAACTTGCACTACAACGTGCAGGCCCCTGCGGGTGGCGACAACGCGGCCTTCCTGCGTGAATGGGAAGAGCGCGTGAACACGATCGTGTTCGACTCCGTGCACAACTTCAGTGGCTCGATCTCGGCGGAACACGGCGTAGGCAGCCTGAAGGCCGGCAAGCTGCTGGACCACAAATCACCGGTGGCGCTGGAGATGATGCGGTCGATCAAACGCGCGCTCGACCCGAACAACACCATGAATCCGGGCCGGGTGATCCGCGCTTGAGATAATCGCGCCATGACTGCCGACAGCCGCCCTGCCCGCTCGCAATACGAAGACTTCATGCGCCATGTGTACACGCATGGCACACCCAAAACCGATCGCACCGGAACCGGCACACGCAGTGTGTTCGGCTACCAGATGCGCTTCGACCTGAACGAGGGGTTTCCGCTCGTCACGACGAAGAAAGTCCACCTGAAGTCGATCATTCTTGAACTGCTGTGGTTCCTCAAGGGCTCGAGCGACAACAACTGGCTCAAGGAGCGCGGCGTTTCCATCTGGAACGAGTGGGCGCGCGAAGACGGCGACCTGGGTCCCGTGTACGGCGTGCAGTGGCGCAGCTGGCCCACGCCCGATGGCGGGCATGTGGACCAGATCGCCGAAGCAGTCAAGACGATCAAGACCAACCCGGATTCGCGCCGCATCATCGTGAGCGCGTGGAACGTGGCCGATATTCCGAAGATGGCGCTTGCGCCGTGCCACGCGTTTTTCCAGTTTTACGTGGCTGACGGAAAACTCTCCTGCCAGCTCTACCAGCGCAGCGCCGACATCTTCCTGGGTGTACCGTTCAACATCGCCAGCTACGCACTGCTCACGCACATGATTGCGCAGCAGTGCGACCTGGGCGTGGGCGACTTCATCTGGACGGGTGGGGACTGCCATATCTACAACGATCATGTCTCCCAATGTGAGCTCCAGCTGTCGCGCGCGCCCTATGCGTACCCGCTGCTGAACATCAAGCGCCGGCCAGCATCGATCTTCGACTATGAATTTGAGGACTTTGAGGTCCGCGACTACCAGTCGCATCCGCACATTCCAGGAAAAGTGTCCAAGTGACAGGCGCGACCCGAAAGCCTCGACTGTTCATCGGCTCGTCGGTTGAAAGCCTGGAGATCGCCTACGCCATCCAGGAGAGCCTTGACCACGATGCCGAATGCACCGTCTGGACACAAGGGGTCTTTCGTCCGACCAGGCAGGCGCTGGACAGTCTCATACAAACACTCGACACAGTCGATTGCGCGGTTTTCGCGTTTACACCGGATGACATCGCCATCATCCGGGGTGAGCAGCACCGAATCGTCAGAGACAACATCATCTTCGAACTCGGCCTGTTCATGGGTCGACTCGGCGCCGCAGGCTGCTTCCTTGTGGCGCCCCGCAGCAGCCCCGCCTTGCATCTGCCTTCCGATTTGCTCGGGCTGACCGTACTGACCTATAACGACCAGCGCAGCGACAAAAACAATTTCGCGGCTCTGGGTGCCGCCTGCAACGCGATTCGGCGTGAGCTGCCTGCCGTCGCCAGACTTCGTCGCGAGGCGTCGCTCGACGCGTTGCCGGTCGAAACCGTGCAGGATAAATACCTGCGCTTGGAAGCGCTTTGGAATGGCGACGAGCTCAAGCGCGACAGGGCGATCCTTCGCGCAGGAATTCCGCTGTCGGCGCTGGAAGACGAAGACGGTGTCGCTACCGCTGCGCTGGAACGTGTTTATTCGTTTCTCAACGCAGTCGCCGACACTCTCCTGAAAGACCCTGGCCTTGCGCTTCGAGCGCGACCTGTTTTTGCTCAAGCAGTGCGCTCTGTTTGGGAGCGCGTGTTCGCCTACTTCACGCCACCCTCCGCTGACTCCTCAGAGGTGTGGGGCTCAGACCTGCCTCCAGTTGCGAAATTGAATCTGCTATGGGCGCAATGAAACTCGGCCTGATCTACGCGCAATCGCGCAACGGCGTGATCGGCAAGGACGGCGTGATGCCGTGGCACTTGCCTGAGGATCTCGCGCATCTGAAGAAGATGACGATGGGCTGCCCCGTGATCATGGGGCGCAAGACTTGGGAGTCATTGCCACCGCGCTTTCGGCCCCTTCCGGGCCGCACCAACGTCGTGATCACCCGGCAGGCCGACTTCGACGCACCGGGGGGCACTGTTGTCGCATCACTGGACGACGCTATTGCGCACTGCAGGGCACTCGTCCCAGCGAATGACACGGTGTGGATCATCGGCGGTGCGCAGATTTATGCGCTGGCCGCGCCCTTCGCCGATATCGCTGTCGTCACCGAGATCGACGCTGACTTCGACGGCGACACGTTCGCGCCAACGCTCGGCTCGAACTGGGTCGAGACGCAGCGCGAGCGTCACGAATCGTCAACGGGCGTGCGCTACAGTTTCGTCACTTTCAAAAATACAAGTCGAGGAGACTGATATGTCCGGAGCCGGATTCCACGTGCATGGCCCGCACGACCACGAGCTGGAGCACGCCACGCAACATGCGGCGCATGAAGCGGGCGGCGGCATGATCAACCAGATTGCGATGTTCACTGCGGTGATCGCCACCATCGGCGCGATCTTCTCGTACATGGGCGGTGCAACGCAGGCGAACGCGGGGCTTTACAAGAACAACGCTGCGATCAAGAAGACAGAGGCGTCCAACCAGTGGAACTACTTCCAGTCCAAGAGCACGAAGCAGTCGCTCGCTGAAATCTCGCGTGACCTGACGCCGGTGCAGGCCGACAAGGACAAGTACCAGGCCAAGATCGATCGCTACGAGAAGGAAAAGAACGAGATCAAGCTGGTCGCCGAAGGGCTTGAGAAAGACTCCACGCAGTGGGACAAGCAAAGCGATGAGCAGATGCACTTGCATCATCGCTGGGCGCAGGCAACGACTGCGCTCCAGGTGTCTATCGCGCTCGCAGCCATCGCACTGCTCACGAAGAAGAAGTGGCTTGAGTACGGCATGTTCGCCATGGGCGCTGTTGGCGTAGCAATCGGCGCGGCGGCTGTGCTCCATATCTAGGCTGGTCGTGAAGATCACCACCTGGAACGTCAACTCGCTGACAGCGCGGCTGCAGCACGTGCTCGACTGGACCGCCGCAAACCCTGTCGATGTGCTGTGCCTGCAAGAGTTGAAGATGACGGACGACAAGTTTCCGTTCGAGGCGCTGCACGCGGCCGGCTATGAGCATTGCGCCATGTTCGGGCAGAAGACGTACAACGGTGTCGCGATCCTGAGCCGGCAGCCCTTGCGCGATGTGGTGAAGAACATCGTCGGCTTCGAAGACGAACACTCACGCGTGATTGCGGCGACTGTTGATGGCCCTGCAGGCGAGGTGCGCGTCGTCAACGGCTACTTCGTCAATGGCCAGGAGCCGGGCAGCGAGAAGTTTGCGTACAAGATGAACTGGCTGCGCGGGCTTAATGGCTATCTGCGTGACGAGCTGGGCAAGCACGAGCGGCTTGTGCTGCTTGGCGACTTCAACATTGCACCGGAAGACCGCGACTCGTACGACCCGGTCGGCTTGAAGGACACGATCCATCACACGGTGCAAGAGCGCGAGCACTTCAGGCAGTTGATTGAACTCGGCCTGGCCGACAGCTTCCGCATGTTCGATCAGCCCGAGAAGAGTTTCAGCTGGTGGGACTACCGCATGCTGGGCTACCAGAAGAACCGCGGCCTGCGCATCGACCACATCCTGGTGAGCGGCAAGCTCAAGCCCGAGGTAAAGGGCTGCACGATCGACCGCGTGCCACGGAAGTGGGAAAAGCCGAGCGATCACGCGCCAGTGACGCTGGAGATTTGATGTCTTGCCCCTTCCCCCTCCGGGGAAAGGTTGGGATGGGGGCATTTCAGCGGCTGGCGTGCCCCCACCCCTGCCCTCCCCCGGAGGGGGAGGGAGAAAGTCATTCCAGGCCCAGCTCCTGGATCTTTCGCGTGATGGTGTTGCGGCCAATGCCTAGCTTTTGCGCCGCCTCAATCCTGCGTCCGCGTGTATTGGCAAGCGCCGTGAGGATCAGCTTCGACTCGAAGCGCTTGGTGAGCGCTTCCCATACGTCGTGCCTGCCGCTCACGAGCAACGCGAGGGCTTCAGCTTCGAGGCCGGTTTCCCATCCCGCCGAACCGGTCGTTGCCACAGCAACTGCAGGCTCGCTGGCTGCCACATGAATTTCTTCAGCGGCGGCCCGGGGGATTTCAACTGGCGGCGCCGCAACGCGCACGCCTGAGGTTGAGGCCTGCGCATGCGCGGCGATCACTTCCGGCGGCAGGTCTTTCGGCTCGATCACCTGCGCAGGCGCCATCACCGTGAGCCAATGGCAAATGTTCTCGAGTTGCCGCACGTTGCCGGGAAAGCTGAACGTGGAGAGGCTGACGAGTGCTGAATCGGAGATTCGCTTCGGCTCGACGCCCAGCTGCTTGGCGCTGACTTGCAGAAAGTGCCGCGCGAGCATCGGGATGTCTTCAAGCCGCTCGCGCAAGGGCGGCAAGCGCAGGCGGATCACGTTCAGGCGGTGGAACAAGTCCTCGCGGAAGGCGCCTTCCTTGACGCGCTGCTCCAGGTCCTGGTGCGTCGCGGCAATCACGCGCACATTGGCCTTCACGGCGTTGTGGCCGCCCACACGATAGAAGTGCCCGTCAGACAGCACGCGCAGCAACCGCGTTTGCAGGTCGAACGGCATGTCGCCGATTTCATCGAGAAAGAGCGTGCCGCCTTCGGCCTGCTCGAAGCGGCCCCGCCGCATGGTCTGCGCGCCGGTGAATGCGCCGCGCTCATGGCCGAAGAGTTCGCTCTCCAGCAAGTCCTTTGGAATGGCGGCTGTGTTGATGGCAACAAACGGCCCGCCCGCGCGCGGCGAATGCTTGTGCAGTGCGCGTGCCACCAGCTCTTTGCCCGTGCCCGACTCGCCGGTGATCATCACCGTGACATTGCTCTGCGACAGCCGGCCGATGCCGCGGAACACGTCCTGCATCGCTGTCGCCTGGCCGAGCATTTCGGGGGCGGCGACCATTCGCTCTTCCGCGACTTCTTCGCGCTGGCTCTCTTCGACGGCGCGGCGAATCAGCTCGATGGCCTTGGGCAAATCGAAGGGCTTGGGCAGGTATTCGAATGCGCCGCCCTGGAAGGCGGACACAGCACTGTCGAGATCGGAGAAGGCCGTCATGATGATGACGGGCAAGCCGGGGTGGCGCTCCTTCACCTTCGTGAGCAAGTCCAGCCCCGAGCCACCCGGCATGCGGATGTCGCTCACCAGCACTTGCGGGCCATCGTCGTCATCGCCAGCGTCGAGTGCTGTCAGCACCTCGCGCGGGTTCGTGAAACTGCGCGTGGGCATGTCTTCCCGCAACAGCGCTTTTTCGAGCACGAAGCGAATGGACTGGTCATCGTCAACTATCCAGATCGGCTTCATGTTTTGCTTTGTCACCTCAGGTCACTGTCACTGTTTTTCATGGCAACGGAATCAACAACTTGAAGTCCGTCCGCCCTGGCACGCTGTCACATTCGATCAGGCCATGATGCTGCTGCACGAAGGTTTGCGCCAGCGTCAGCCCCAGCCCTGAACCACCCTCTCTTCCCGAAACCAATGGAAAGAAGATGCGGTCCCTGATCGAGTCCGGTACACCGGGCCCGTTATCGATGACATGCAATTCCAGTGCCAGTCGATAGCGCTGCTTGCCGAATGTCACTTGTCGCGCGATGCGCGTGCGAAATACCAGCTGTGCATCACCATCGGCGATGCGATCCGTCAATGCCTGGCAAGCGTTATGCGCAATGTTCAGCACCGCCTGAATCAGCTGCTCGCGGTCGCCGCGGAATTCAGGAATGGATGTGTCGTACTCGCGCACGACCTTCAGGCCGCGCGGAAACTCCGCAAGAATCAGTGAGCGGACGCGCTCGCACACTTCATGGACATTCACGTCGCCCACCACGTGCGGCCTGCGATGCGGCGCGAGCAAGCGGTCCACCAGCGTCTGCAAGCGGTCGGCCTCGTGGATGATGACGCGGGTGTATTCCTTCAGGTCCTTCGAGTCGATCTCCATCTCGAGCAACTGCGCCGCGCCGCGAATGCCACCGAGGGGATTCTTGATTTCATGCGCCAGGTTGCGGATGAGCTCCTTGTTCGCCTGCGCCTGTTCGAGCAGGCGCTCTTCACGGTCTTGCCTGGCTTGCGCTTCGAGCGGCAGCAGCTCGACGATGAATTCATCGGGGCGGTCAGTCTGGGCAACCACCACGTGCACGGGCAATGAGTCATGGCCCTGCCGCACGAGCCAGGCGTCATAGCGCAGCGCTGCAAACTCATTGCTGCTGGCGCCGCCCAGCGCGTTCTGCAGCACATGGGGCTCGGTGAAGCACTGCGTGAAGTTGGATGCCTCGATCGCGCGGCGCGAGATGCCCAGTGCATCCTCGAGCGCGGAGTTGGCAAAGATGACGGACCCATTGCCAGTGACCACGGCCACGAGTGTGGCCAACAGGTCCAGCGACTGGAATCGGGGATTGGGGGTGGGTGCCGGCTTGTTCAAGCCGACATTCTTACTTAACCCGGCTGAGCTCGCGGCGGATGCCGGCAATGTCGCTCTCGTTGCGGGTCATGCTGGCCTTCAACTCGGCAATGCGATCGATGTATTTCTGGCGGTTGCGGTGCTCTGGCCCGAGCATTTCGGGCTCGCCGTTGTTGTATTCCTTGACCAGTTCGGACTGGCGCGCCTCTGCCTTCTTGAGCTCGGCTTCGAGGATCGAACGTGCTTCAGAGTCGCGTGCTCGCTGGTCGTTGTCGTCGATGCGGGCGTTGGGTGAGTAGGGTGATTTTTCTGAGGCTGTTGCGACCTTCACACCGTTGGCGCCTGAAGGCGCGTTGCCGCTATTGGCCCGGGTGCCCTGCACGATGGTGATGTTGCCGCCTTCCATGATCTTGCAGCCCTTGGCCTTGGCCTCTGCTGCATCGTTCGTGTAGACGTTGCCCACGCAGCGATAAATCGTCTGGGCATGGCTGGCCGTTGCCATGGCGGCCAGGGTCAACGGGATCAACAAGTAGTGCTTCATGAATCAGCTCCTCGCGCCTGCGAACTGCGGAGACGGCCTGAAAGTATCGCGCAATCCTTCACAAAAGCAAATTAAGCCATTGATTTAAAAGACTAAAGCCTCTGGACGGCGTCGCTTTTTCACGCTCAGAACGACAAAAGGGACCCCGGAGGGTCCCTTTCAAATGCAAACGCTGTGGTTAATTACAGCGAGTAGTACATGTCGTATTCGACAGGGTGCGTTGCCATGCGGAAGCGCGTGACTTCCTGCATCTTCAGCTCGATGTAGGCATCGATCATCGTGTCGGTGAACACGCCGCCCTTGGTCAGGAAGCCGCGGCCCTTGTCGAGATAGTCGAGCGCCTGGTCGAGGCTGTGGCACACGGTCGGGATCTTCGCGTCTTCTTCGGGCGGCAGGTGGTACAGGTCCTTCGTGGCGGCTTCGCCCGGATGGATCTTGTTCTCGACGCCGTCAAGGCCGGCCATCAGCAGCGCAGCAAAGCCGAGGTACGGGTTGCACAGCGGATCGGGGAAGCGCGCTTCAATGCGGCGGCCCTTCGGGCTGGCGACGTACGGAATGCGGATCGAGGCCGAGCGGTTCTTGGCCGAGTAAGCGAGCTTCACCGGTGCTTCGAAGCCAGGCACGAGGCGCTTGTAGCTGTTCGTGCCGGGGTTCGTGATGGCGTTCAAGGCACGTGCGTGCTTGATGATGCCGCCGATGTAGTACAGCGCGTAGTCAGACAGGCCTGCGTAGCCGTCGCCTGCGAACAGGTTCTTGCCGTCTTTCCACACGGACTGGTGCACGTGCATGCCCGAGCCGTTGTCGCCAACGATGGGCTTGGGCATGAAGGTCGCAGTCTTGCCGTAGGCATTGGCAACGTTTTGCACCACGTACTTCAGCAGGATCGTCCAGTCAGCGCGCTGCACGAGCGTGGAGAACTTGGTGCCGATTTCGTTCTGGCCCGCGCCCGCCACTTCGTGGTGGAACACTTCAACCGGAATGCCCAGCGATTCGAGGATCAGCGAGATTTCTGCGCGCAGGTCTTGCGTGCTGTCAACGGGCGGAACCGGGAAGTAGCCGCCCTTGACAGTCGGGCGGTGGCCCTTGTTGCCGCCTTCGAGCTTGGCGCCGGTGTTCCACGGTGCTTCGTATTCCTCGATCTTGAAGAACGAGCCGGACATGTCGTTGCCCCAGCGCACGTCGTCGAAGATGAAGAATTCGGGTTCCGGTCCGAAGTAGGCCGTGTCACCCAGGCCGGAGGCCTTCAGGTAGGCCTCAGCGCGGCGGGCGATGGAGCGCGGGTCGCGGTCATAGGCCTTGCCGTCGCCCGGCTCGAGAACGTCGCACGACAGGAACAGCGTGGTTTCTTCGTAGAACGGGTCGATGTTGGCGGTGTTGGGGTCCGGCATGAGCAGCATGTCGGAGGCTTCAATACCCTTCCAGCCAGCGATCGACGAGCCGTCGAATGCATGACCGGCGGTGAATTTGTCTTCATCAAAATGCGAGACGGGCACGGTCACGTGCTGCTCTTTGCCGCGCGTATCGGTGAAACGGAAGTCGACGAATTTGACTTCGTTTTCTTTCACCATCTTCATGACGTCTGCGACGTTCTTGGCTGCCATCAAGTTTCTCCTGGTTGGACGGTTGCTTAAATGTTCTCGACTCGATCCGGAATGCAGTTTCTGTGCCAAAGCTGGTGCATCTGGCGAGCGACAAAGCCCGGCGATTGTCCCTGAATCTGATTGCTTTTCGCTACTGCAAACTCTCGCGGCAAGATGAGCAATGCACCTTTATTGTGCGTCGAAAAATAAGACCTGACTTGGTGCAATTTTTATCGCACCAGTTCGGGGCCAAGCTTGACGTCAAAGGACTTCAGGCCCGCCAGCAGCTGCTGGTAAGCAGGCTCCACCCGCACGGGCTCGCCTTTGACGCCCAGGTCGATGTGACGCCCGTGAACCGGGTGGTCCACGCTCGGCAGGCTGAAGACTTTGACGCCCGGATGGTCGCGCTCGATGGCTTCCATCAGCGGTGTGAGCGCGGCTTCCATCGCGCCGAAAACAATCACCGACTTCTCGATGTTGGGCTTGGCGTTGAACAGGTCCGCGTAGTAGGTCTGAAGCACCCACTCCATCATCGGCCAGGCCATCACCGGGAAACCCGGCACGAAATGCACGTCACGCACGGTGAAGCCTGGAATCTTGTTGTACGGATTGGGGATGAGCGTGCAACCCTGCGGGAACACGCCCATGTTGAGCCGATGAATGTTGTCGGGCCGATCAGGCTCGTAGGGCGTGCCCTGCTCACGCGCTACGTCCTGCATGCGCGAGCGAATGAGCGCCTGCGCCTCGGGATGCAACACGATGGGCACACCAAGCGCCTTGCCTGCGCTCTGGCGCGTGTGGTCGTCTGGCGTTGCGCCGATGCCGCCGCACGAAAACACGATGTCGCCCGAGTCGAACGCGCGCTTCAGGGTGGCCGTGAGGCGATCGGGCGAATCGCCCACGTAATCGGCCCACGACAGTTGCAGGCCGCGCGCGGCCAGCAGCTCGATGAGCTTGGGCATGTGTTTGTCGGCGCGCTTGCCCGACAGGATTTCATCGCCGACGATGATGAGGCCGATGGTGCGCGTTTCAGGTGTGGGGGAGCTGCTCATGGATAACTTCGGGTTCTGGCGCGGCAAGTTCAGGCGCTGGCGTGGGGGCAGGCGTTGCTGCGGTTTCCCGGCGCAGCTGGTCGAGCGCGGCGAGACAGTAGTGGGCGAACCAGAGTGCCGCGAAGGCGAACACCAGCGTGTAGATCCAGATGGCCAGCGGCACGAGGAAGACGAAAAAGACGGCCGTCATCACCACGCCGGACACCCAGATCAAACCAGGCGCTGCGCCCATGTAGCCGGCAATCACGCCAATGCCCAGCAGCCAAGGGCGATGCCTGCGAAAGACGGTGCGGCGCTCATCGCTCGTCGCATGCTCGGCGAGCGCGTCGTAGGCCATCACACGGTAAGTCAGCCAACCCCAGATGAGGGGCGGCAGGATGAGCACGAGTGGCGGCACGAGCCACAACGGCAGTGAGATCACGAGCGCAACGAGCGCCAGCAGTGTCGAGCCGAGCGACCACAGGATGCTGCGCACGAACGAGCCGCCATGCTTGCGTTCCATCTGCGGAAAGCGCCGCTCGGCCACGATGGCAGTGATGGCCGGTGCCATCAAAGCGGCGACGAGCACCAAAACAAAAACGACGATGACGGGTGTCAGCGTGAAGATCACGATCAGCGGCGCGACGATTGTTTTCAGCCTCGACAGGCCCAGGCCCTCCAGCCACGTGAGCAGACTGCTCATCAGCTGCGACGACTCCAGCATGGCCCTGACCCAGTCGATCGAAGGCTCCCAGAAGAAGTAGCCCAGCACGAAAAACAGCCCCACCATGATCACCAGGGGCAGGAAAGACAGCGCGATCACCCTGGGGTGCAGACAGTAGGCGACAGCCCGCCAGAACGAGTCCAGGAAAAGGCTCATGCTGCGCGCCCTTGCAGCGCAGGCTGTTCACGTAACATTTGGCGGATGGAACTGGTGCAGGTCAACGGCGTCAAGCTGGAAGTGGAGCGCATAGCGCCCGCGCATCAAATCGGTCTCGCGCCGATTATGTTCCTGCACGAGGGCCTGGGTTCGGTGGCCATGTGGCGCGACTGGCCAGGGCGCGTTTGCCGCGCAACGGGTCGCCCGGGCATTGTTTATTCGCGCCGCGGCTATGGCGCCTCGGACGGCGTGCCTGATGTGCGTGGTGCGGGTCGCCTGAAGGCCGACTACATGCACGTCGAAGCGCTGCAGGTGCTGCCTGAATTGCTCGACCGGCTTGGCATCGAGCGGCCTGTGCTGCTCGGGCATTCCGACGGGGGAACGATCGCACTGCTGCACGCGAGCGAAAGGCCCGTCACGGCGTGCATCGTGATGGCGCCGCACGTGATCGTTGAAGAAGAATCGATCGCGTCCATTAAACAGGCCGCCGCCACATTCGAGGGCGGGCCGCTGCGGGAGCGCCTGAAAAAATTCCACGCGGATGTCGATGTTGCTTTCTGGCAGTGGAATGACGTGTGGCTGAGCACAGCGTTTCGCGACTTCGATATTCGCAATGCCTGCCGGCGCATCGCCGCGCCTGTGCTGGCCATGCAGGGCGTCGATGATGCTTACGGAACGTTGCGGCAAATTGACGAGATAGCCCCGACGGCAGGCCCCTTCCGAAAGGAAGTGCTGCAGTCGTGCGGACACTCCCCGCATCGCGACCAGCCTGAGCTGACCTGCAGCCTCATCACTGAGTTTCTGTCGCCGCTGCCCTGACTGGCGCGCGCAGCGCCGCCAGGGTTGCGGCGTCGAGCCAGCGCCACTGCCCCGGCGCCAGGTCGGCCGGCAAGGCCAGGGGCCCGATGCGCGAGCGATGCAGGCCCTCCACGCGATTGCCCGCCGCAGCGACCATGCGCTTGACCTGGTGGTACTTGCCTTCCGTCAGCGTCAGGCTCAGCAGGCGTTCGCCGAGGCGCTCGCATGCGGCCGCCCGCACGGGCCTGGGGTCGTCATCGAGCACCACGCCAGCGAGCAGCCTGGCAATGAACTTGTCGTCGAACTCGTGCTTGGTCGTGACCTCGTAAACCTTCGGCACGTGGTGCCGGGGCGAATTCATTTTGTGGATGAACTGGCCGTCGTCAGTCATGAGCAATAAACCCGTGGTGTCCTGGTCGAGGCGGCCCACCGCCTGCACGCCCACCGCACCCCCTTTTTGCGGCCGCTGCCGCAGCGGCGCAGGCAGCAATGTGTAGACGCTCGGGTATGTCGACGGCTTGGCGGAACACTCGGTGCCTGCCGGCTTGTGAAGCATGAGGTAGGCGCGCTCGTGAAACTGCCACGGCTTGCCCTCGACTTCGAACGCGAGCCCCTCTTGCGCGAAATCCTGCTCAGGGTCGGTCACGCACTCGCCACCAACCTTGACGAAGCCTTGCTGCACAAGGCCGATACAGATCCTGCGCGTGCCAAAGCCTTGCGAGAAAAGAATTTCCTGCAACTGCATGGAGACGATGTCAGCGGGCGACGATCAACGCGCTTGGGCGTAGACGGAAATGCGTCGCTCGAGCGGTGCCAGTTCCCTGCCTACGCGATGCAGATCTTCGTAGAGCGCCAGGCGTGCGCCTGCGTCGCGCTCTACCGCTATGCGCGCGCGGATCGCATTTTTTTCGAGAGCCAGCTCGGCAATGCGCTGGTTGGCCTGCACCGCGCTCGCCTGGTCAGGCGCTGGCCGCGGCCGGGGATTGGTGGGGTCGTAGGTCCATGCGGCAGGCGGCACAACGGAGCAGCCTGCGAGCGCGGCAATGAGTGAGACGCAAAGCATGAGGCGCATGGCAAATCCTTGGTGGGTCACGATGTGAACGATCGTAGCGCAGCGCGCTGTGCGCTAACGGTCCATCAATGCTTCCAGCGCCTCGATGCGATGGCGGTGTGGCGTCGTGATGGCGTAGAAGCGCTCCTGCAAGGCAGTCGATTGGCCCACCTTCACAAGCACGCCCGCGCGCAATTCATCTTGCACCACCACCTCGGGTAACACAGCCAGCCAGCCGCTGTCACGCGCGATCAGTCGAAGCATGGCCATGTCGTCCACCTCGGCGCGCAGCCGGGGCGTTACCCCTGCCGACGCGCAGAGCCCGTCGAACTGGGCGCGCAACGCATGCCGCGGCCCGGGCAGCACGATGTCCAGGCCATCGAGGTCTTCAGGGATGCGCAGGCTCTTTGACTTCCACACAGGCGCCGGGCCTACCAGTGAGATCGACTGGCTGCCCAGGAAGCGGCAATGCAAGGGGCGGTCCGGGTCCGCGGGTACCGTTTCGTTCGCCAGCACCACATCGAGCTGGTGCTGCAGCAGGCGGGCAACCAGCCCTTCGAGCAGGCCCGATTCGAGCGTCAGCACCACCAGCGGGTCTGCCAGCAGAGGCCGTATCCAGTTCTCCTGGTAGTTGCGCGACAGCGTGGCCACACTGCCCACGCGCAGGCGGGTCACGCCTGCCGAGCGGCCTTCGAGCCGCCCCAGCATCTCCTGCCCCAGGCCGAAGATGTTCTCGGCATAGGCCAGCACCAGCTGGCCGGTGTCGGTCAATACCAGCCGGCGAGCCGCGCGGGTGAACAAGGCGCTGCCCATGCGCTCTTCCAGCAGCCGAATCTGCGCCGATACGGCTGATTGCGAGGTGTGCAGCTCCTGCGCTGCGCGCGTCAGGTGGCCCAGCTTGGCAACGCGCCAGAAGTAGAACAGGTGATTGAAATTGAGTTGGTCCAGCCGCATTGTTCGTTTTTTAGTTTCAACTTCAGATTATCAATGTAATTTACAGAACAAATTCTGTCTAGCACCATCGCGCCCACTGCTCCCAACCAAGGTTCGTGATGGATACAGCCCAGCTTTTCTTCCCGGCGATTGCGCTCGCGCCCGCCGTCCTGATGCTCGGCGTGGCAGCGCTCGCAGGCATCGCCCCAGCGTCGACGCCAGCCCTTTGGCGCTCATTCCAGGTTCTTTCCGCGACAGCGCTGGTCATGACCGGCTTGTGCGCGTGGGCTGGGCCTGCCGGCTTGCTCTTGCCACCCGCCTTCCAAGCTTCGGCGCTGGGCCTCGCGCTGGCGGTGCTGGTGCAACTGCTGGGCACCGTGATCGGCAAATTTTCTTCACGCTACCTGCAAGGCGAACACGGACAGCGACGTTATGTGGCCGCAATGGCCACCGTGCTCGCAGCGGTTCATCTGCTGCTGATGGCAGATCACTGGTTGGTGCTGATCGCATCGTGGGCGGTCGTGGGCATGGCGCTCCAGCGGTTGCTCTGCTTCTACCCTGACCGGGCATTTGCACTGCTTGCTGCGCACAAGAAGCGCATCGCCGACCGGATCGCCGACGTCCTGCTCGTGGCTGCTGCGGCGCTCGCGTGGGCCGAGGTTGGAAGCGGCTCGCTGTCCGCCCTCTGGGCGCATGTGGCGCGCGAAGGCCTGTCCTTCAATTTGCATCTGAGCGCGGTGACGCTCGTGCTGGCCGTGATCCTGCGCACGGCTTTGTTGCCGGTGCACGGCTGGCTGATTCAAGTCATGGAAGCGCCGACGCCGGTCTCGGCCCTGCTGCACGCGGGCGTGGTAAATCTCGGCGGCTTTGTGCTGATCCGCTTCGCACCGCTGCTGGAGCAGGCCGCACCGGCCCGCGGACTGCTACTGCTATTCGGTCTGATTGCCGCGGTGCTGGCCGGCATGGTCATGCTGACGCGCATCAGCATCAAGGTTCGGCTGGCCTGGTCGACCGTGGCCCAGATGGGTTTCATGCTGCTCGAATGTGCCCTGGGCCTGTACACGCTTGCCGCGCTCCACCTGATCGGCCATTCGCTGTACAAGGCGCACGCCTTCCTGTCTGCGTCGAGCATCGTGCGCACGACACGCTTGCAAGCCATGCACAGCGTCTCAACGCCTTCTGCACTCAACCTGGCGCTGGCACCGGCGCTGGCAATGGCTACCGTGCTGTCGATCCAGTCGGTCGCAGCTGCTGATTCGTGGCCGTGGTGGTGGAGCGCGTTGATGGGCCTGGCGTGGGCGCCGCTGCTGTGGCTGCCTGCCGCGCCTGACGGGACGGCTTCAAGGGCATGGCAAGTCGTGTCGGGCCTGCTGATGGTGGCGGGGCTGACAGCCGTCGCGTTGCTGGCGCACGCACTGCCACTAGGTATCCGCGATACGCCGCATCATGCATCAGGTGTGGTCGCGCTGCTTGGCATGGCTGCGCTATACCTCTGCCTCGCCGTGCTTCAACGAACGCCGCGCGCACTCACCAGTTGGCGGCGCTGGAGCTACGCCGGCTTCTACCTCGATGAAGCCTACACGCGACTGGCGCTCGCCCTGTGGCCCGCGCGTTGGACACACACCTCTTTCCACGGCGCCGCGGCCACGCCAGGCGCGCCGGCCCCACTAGCCAATATCCGGCGCTGAGCTGGGAACACGGAGAACAACATGATGGAAACCATCGAAGTCACCCAGCCCGCTCACGCCACTGCCGGCGATGACGCGCTGGACTCACGCATCGAGCAAGCCTGCCACGAGGCCTGCCAGACGATTGCACCGGCGTGGCCGCTCGATCGCGCCATCGCAGTCAATCCACATTGGTCACGCATCGGCATGCCAGTGCGCCGGGTGGCCGCGCGCATGGCCGTGCTGGGCGGCATCCACGTCTTTGCGCCGCGCGAGCAGATGCAGCGCTTCTGGAAGGAGGGGCGGATCCGCCCGGCAGATCTCGAGCAAGCGCTGCAACAGCTGCCGCAGGCGCAGGCCATGGGGCTGACCCCCCGGGGGTGCGTAGCTGCGCTGCAGGCCGCACCTGCCGCCACGCAGCTTCCGCTGCTGATCGACGTGCTCGACAACGATCCGCTGCGCCATGCGCGGCTGTCGTGGCGCCAGGCGATCACCCACCAGGTGAGCCAGACATGTGCGGCTTTCTTCGACGAACATCAGGCCGACTGGCAGCCCGAGCGCGACCAGGGCCTGTATGCCTTCTGGCGCGAAACGCTGCTGCACGACCACGGCATCGGACGGCTCATGGGCCTGCCGCAACTCGGCAGCGCTGTGAACGCGCTGCCCTTGACTGCACTCGACGCGGAGCACTGGGTGATGAAGCGGCTCGGTCTGCCCCCTGCGGTGTGGGCCGACTACCTCGAGTCCGTGCTGCTCACCGTCAATGGTTGGGCTTCCTGGTGCGCCTACCTCGGATGGGATGCACGACTGCAAGGGCGCAGTGATCCGCATCTGCGCGAGCTGCTGGCGATCCGGCTGGCGTGGGGCGCGCTGCTGCTGGAGTGCAAGGACGATGTAGCAGCCAGGCAGGCATTCGTTTCACTGCAGCAGGCATGGAGCGAAGCGCCTGCGGTGCTGAAGGATGCCGAAGAGGCGTTCCTGGTCGACGAGGTGTGGCAAGTCGCGCTGGAAGCCGGCTATCAACGGGGCTTGGTGCAGCGGCTCCTCGCCAGGAGTGGCGCCGGCATCGCGCAGCACGAGGTTGAAGTCCAGGCGGCGTTCTGCATCGACGTGCGCAGCGAGCCGCTGCGCCGCGCACTGGAAGCCGTATCGCCCTCCATGCAAACGCTGGGCTTCGCGGGCTTCTTTGGCTTGCCGGTGGCGTACACACCGCTTGCGACGCAGGCACGGCGCCCGCAATTGCCCGGCTTGCTCGCGCCTTCCATGGAGGTGAGCGACTGCATCGTCAGCGCGAAGGACTCAAGTGGTGCAGCTGACGCCGCACGCCAGCGCGCCGCGAGCCGGTCACGCCAGACGCGCTTCGCCCTGGCGGACCAATGGCAGGCGGCCAGCCGCTGGCCGGGCGCCGCGTTCTCGTTCGTGGAAGCTGCAGGCGTCGGGTACCTGGGCAAGCTGGTGAACTGGCTGGCCCCAGGCACCGGCAGCAGGCCCAGGGTCGACCTGGACGGCCTGCCCGCCCGCTATCAGCACCTGTGCCGGCCACAACTGAGCGGACTGGACCTGACGGCGAAGGCCAATGTGGCAGCGAGTGTGCTGCACGCGATGGGCCTGGAGCGGCGGCTGGCTCCACTCGTCTTGCTGGTGGGCCACGGCAGCCAGTCGGCCAACAACGCGCATGCCGCCGCACTGGATTGCGGCGCCTGCTGTGGCCAGACCGGCGAAGTCAACGCACGCAGCCTCGCGCAGTTGCTCAACGACGCGTCAGTGCGCGAGGCGCTGCAGGCTCGCGGCATCGACATTCCAGTGGGCACGTCGTTTGTCGCGGCGCTGCATAACACCACCACCGATGAAATCGAGGGCTTTGACATCGACCTGCTCCCGCCTGCTGCACAAACGCGGTGGGCCCAACTGCAAGCTGTGTTCGCACACGCCTGCGACCAGGTGCGGCGTGAACGCGCGCCCAGCCTCGAGCTTGACCCGCGTGCTTCCCACGACGCCCTCCTCACCCAGCTTCGCGCCCGTGCCAACGACGGTGCGCAGACGCGGCCTGAATGGGGGCTCGCGGGCAATGCAGCCTTCCTGATCGCGCCTCGCCACAGAAGCGCTGGCGTCGTGCTGGATGGACGGTGCTTCCTGCACGACTACGACGCAAGCCAGGACCCGGACGGCAGCGTGCTGGAGCTGTTGATGACCGCGCCAATGCTCGTCACGCACTGGATCAACTGGCAGTACCACGCGTCCACCTGCGAACCGCAGCGGCTGGGCAGCGGCAACAAGGTGCTGCACAACGTGGTGGGCGGCAACCTCGGCGTGTTCGAGGGCAACGGAGGCGACCTGCGGATCGGGCTGTCGCGCCAGTCACTGCATGATGGTGAACGCTGGGTGCATGAGCCGCTGCGCCTGACGGTGGTGATCGACGCGCCGCAGCCGGCGATCGATGCGGTCATCGCCAGACATGCGGTCGTCAGGCAGCTGCTGGACAACGGCTGGCTGCACTTGTGGCGCTTCGAAGAGGCGGGCTTTTCACGCTACGACGACGGTGTGTGGCGAGAGGTGCTCTGAAAGCAAGCGGCCAAGAAAAAAAACCCACCGCGAACGGTTGGGGTTTCAATTTCGGTGGGTTGGCCGGAGTTGAACCCTGGCGCAGCCCAGTATCGGCGTGGCTATGTCGATGCATGCGATTCACATGGGCTGGGCTTCATTGAGGAGAAGCGCTATTGAGGCACCTCACTTCGGCTGATGGGTGTGGCTTCGGCCGACCCGGGGCCAGCGTTCACGTTACCGCCCGGCGGACTACGCGCCCGATGGTCAGGCCCTGGACGAGGATCGAGAACACCACAATGCAGTAGGTCATCGCGAGCACCGTATCACGCGCAGGCCCTGCTGGCAGGGAAATGGCCAGTGCCACCGAAATGCCGCCGCGCAAGCCGCCCCAGGTCAATACCCAGCCAGCGCCTTTGGGCAGATTGAATGCGCGTTTCATGAGACTCACCGGCAGACCGACTGTGAGCGCGCGAGCCGCGAGCGTCACGATTATCGCCACCGCGGCAGCGACGAAAATACTGACCGAGAACGTCACCAGCAGCACCTCCATACCAATCAGTACGAAGAGCACGGCGTTCAGAATTTCGTCGATCAGTTCCCAGAAAAGGTCGATGTACTGCCGCGTGGTGTCAGACATTGCAAGGGCTCGCCCGCCATTGCCGACGATCAAGCCGACCACAACCATGGCCAGCGGTCCGGAAACGTGCAAACGGCTTGCAAGCGAATAGCCACCGGTGACAGCCGCCAAGGTCAGCAGGACTTCGACCTGATAGTTGTCCACGCTGCGCAGAAGCCAGAAAGTGATGTAGCCCAACACCAGGCCAAACATCAAGCCGCCACCGGCTTCGCGAATTAACAGCAGCGAACTCTGCTCGAATGTGGGTGTCGCACCACTGGCCAACATCCCTAGCAGCAGCGAGAAGATGACCACGCCGACGCCGTCGTTGAACAAGGATTCGCCCGCGATCACGAGTTCCAGATTCCTGGGCGCCCCTGCGGTTTTCAGAATGCCCATCACGGCGATCGGGTCGGTGGGCGAAATCAGCGCACCGAATAGCAGGCAATAGATCAACGGCAGATGCAGGCCCACCCAAGGCAACGCGAACCAGGTGCCAAATCCCACCGCAGCTGTGGACAGGACCGTCGAGAACACGGCCAGTGCTGCAACCTGCCACCGGTATTCCTTGAGTTCGGTCAAGTCGACATGCAGCGCGCCAGCGAACAGCAGCAACGAAAGCATGCCCTGAATCAGCACGGCAGAAAAGTCGATGGAATGCACGAGCGACTCTTCGTACTGCCGCAAGGCGGATGCAACCCCCAGCGCGTCTAACCCCACCAGGCCAAGCGACAGCAGCAGCGCTGAGACCATGACACCGATGGCAATGGGCAGTCCGATGAATCGGTGATTCAGGTACGCCAGAAGTGCTGTCAGGACCAGACAGGAGGCTCCGATCTCAAGCATCAGTATTGTCCTGTGTTGGCTGAGCCTGGCGAGCCCTCAAGAGGCTGGCAGGCAGGTGGCAGCGCGCCTGCCTGCCCGATGCGCTGCAAACCATTGCGAGGCGCTTGCATCGCCAAGGTAGTGGGTGCCTTTGCGCATACCGACCCAGTGATCACTTGGTGCCCCTATTGGTGTTGCCGATCGCCGAAGAGTCATTTTGACACTCGCTGCGCCTGATACGCGCCCGGCGCCGGTGCCGCGTGGCAGCGCACGGGATCGCAGACCGGATCGCTTCGCCCGTCTTCCGCCATTGTCCCGGTGCGACCGCCAACAATATTTGTACAAATGTTGATGTAATATCCGCGAGCAGCGGCGAGTTAACCGTCGCAGCTTTTGCCAGGATTGCTTTCCCGAGGTCCTCACATGAAACCTGCACATTTCGCTTTGCTGCTGAGCACCACCGTATTGCTGGCTGCGTGCAGTAGCACGCCCAATATGAATTCCGCGACCAATATGGCCCCCGTGGCGCAAGCACCGGTGCAGTCGCCACAGAGCAAGCCGGTGCCATCGAAGACAGCCGTCGCTCCCCTGCCTGCGTACCTCGATCCCGGAAATCCAGTTTCAATCGAACGCAGTGTCTATTTCGACTTTGATGACACGACGGTCAAAAAGGAATATTTCGCCGTGGTCGAGCTGCAAGGAAAATACCTCGCTTCAAACCCACGGCTGAACGTCAGAATTGAAGGCAACACTGACGAGCGAGGCAGTGCCGAGTACAACCTGGCGCTTGGGCAAAAACGCGCCGAGGCAGTACTTCGCGCGTTGAGGGTCCATGGAGTCAGCGCTTCGCAGATGGAAGCTATAAGCTGGGGCAGCGAAAAGCCGAAAGCCGCCGGTCATGACGAAGGGGCATGGTCCCAAAACAGGCGCGCCGATGTCGACTATCCGACACGTTGAACTTCATTGCTCACGTCTAAAGCTGGCCAAGAGGAACGTTCGCCGCGCGCTCGTCAGCCTCGAGAACGGCGATCAATTTGCCCAGGTCTTTATCGAGTCTTGATAACGTGGTGGCGTCCAGACTCGCAAGTGCGTCGGGCAGCACGCCGGTAAAGGGACCCGGTGCCGTGCGCAGAACCTTTCGACCTGCAGGGGAAATTCGCAAGGCGACTGTCCGGCGGTCGGAGCCAGCTTTGGTGACCGAGATCAGCTCACGTTCTGCGAGCGTCTTGACAAGATTGCTCGCTGTGGACTGATGCACGTCCATGGCCCGCGCCAGATCGTTCATTCCGATCCCGGGACTTTCCTTGACTACACCTAGCGCCCAAAGCTGTGCGCCCCCTATACCGGCGCCTTTCTCGACCTGGCGAAAATGGGTCTTGACTGCGTTAAACACGACGCGAAAACGACGCAATACGCGTGAGGGCAACTCTTGCCGTGGCGCAACTTCTGGTGCAAGCGCACCCTTGCGGGTCGAATTTTTTTTAACCTGGGACTCCATCCAAAGATGATAGCGAGGGAAACTAACAGGATTGCCCTTGAGCAACTTGGCCCCATGAACGAATCGAAACTCTGGCAATGAAGCACGACCACGATATCCGCGCCGCGCTGCGCAGAGAGATCGGCGACTGGCGCTTGTGGTGGGCTCGGGCAGTCGTGATAGCCATGGCTGCATTGGCGGGCCTGACTGTTGTGGGATTCACGTGGCTGACCGAGCGCGCGCTGGGCATTTTTTCCGGATTGCGAGGGATGTGGCCATGGATGCCGCTTCTCTGGACGCCAGCCTGGACAGTCGCAATTGTCTGGCTGACGCGGCGGTATGCCGCAGGGGCTTCCGGCTCCGGGATTCCGCAGGTCATGGCAGCCCTCGATTCGTCAGTGGATGCCGGTCGTCGCGGGCTGTTCGTTTCGATCAGACTTTCCATAGCCAAGATCTGGCTCACCGCTTGCGGGCTGCTTGCCGGCCTGTCGCTCGGCCGCGAAGGCCCCTCAGTCCAGGTCGCGGCGGGCGTGATGCTGGGTGCGCGCCGCTGGCTGCCCAACCGGTCTAAAGTGACCGATCATGGCCTTCTGGTTGCAGGGGGTGCTGCGGGTATCGCGGCGGCCTTCAATACGCCATTGGCCGGCGTGATGTTCGCGATCGAGGAGTTGTCGCGCGCGCCTGAAGAGCGCAACAGCGGGCTGATCGTCGCAGCAATCGTGCTGGCCGGGCTCATCGCGGTATCGATCTACGGAAATAGCACGTACTTCGGCGTGATCCGCGTGCCTGAAGTGGGACTCGAACTGATCGTTCCAGGCCTGCTGGTTGCTCTTGGCAGTGGGCTCGCGGGTGGCCTGTTTTCGCGCTTGCTCACCATCTCGATCGGTGGCCTGGGCAGCGACCCTCTCAGTCGTTTGCGCGGCCGCCGTCCGCTCGTGTTCGCCGCGGTCTGCGGGCTCGCCGTGGCGATCATCGGCGTGGTGACTCAGGGCGCGACCTTCGGCAGCGGCTACAGTCACACTCGCAACATGCTTGAGGGAACAGAGAACACGCTGGCGGTCTATGTTCTGTTCAAATTTCTGGCGACGTGGCTCACAAGCTGGTCTGGCGTTCCGGCCGGAATCTTCGCGCCGTCGCTCGCCATCGGGGCCGCTTTGGGCAACGACATTGCGCTGCTGACAAACTACCCCCATGCGCCGACGTTGATCGCATTGGGAATGGCCGGATTTCTCGCAGCTGCAACCCAGGCGCCTTTGACCTCGTTCATCATCGTGATGGAGATGATTGATGGCCATGGAATGGTTCTGAGCTTGATGGCCTGCGCTCTTGCCGGAAGCGCCATTTCGCGAGTCTTGAGTCATCCGCTCTACGGCTCGCTCGCCGCATTGCAACTGTCGCGCATGCATCAATTGCCTGCTGTGCCGCCGTCCCGGCGCCACTGCGCTGCGTCCCCGTCGTGAGCAGAATGCATCAAGGCCGGTTTCGGTTCTTCTGCCAGATCGCGTACAGGATCAAGAGGTAGCCGAGCAATCGGATCAGATACACCTGCGGCGTGTCGTCCGATGAGCCTGGGTGGAACGCTTCAGGAATGCGATGGACCCCCTCCAGGATGAATGCCACACCAAAGTAGATAAAGAACCGGTCGCGCGTCTGACGATAAAAGCGAAAGAAGATCAGTGCGGCGACAAAAGCCGTGGCCGCGATTGCACCAATCAGAAAGGACTGCATGTCAGTCTTCTCCCCACACCAGCCCAAAGACCAGCAGCAGCAGGCAAACCAGTGCCAACACAAGCCGTGGAACCGAAAGATCGACCGCAGGCAGCGCAATCCTGTCAGCAACCAGCAACGCATTGTTGAGGGTCATCCCGCCAAACGATAGTGCGCTCCAAAAGAGGATGCGATATCGACTCCGCATGAATGCTTTCCATAGCATGACGAAGCAAATTGCACATGCAAGGGCGCACAGCAGATAGATCAAGGCGGCCATTTCAACTCTTGCGCAGTTTGAAAGCGTCAGCAAAGACACGCGCCCTCTTGTCCAATTTGGTATGGATGAGATCGGTCACTTCGAACAAATTTGATGCATACGCCTGAGCAACCGCATCGAGCATCTTCGCAAGCACGGGATCGGCGGTGTAGCGACATGCCGTGCGTTCGGCGACCGGCATCGCCACCAGCGAATTCTGCAGGGTGTGAAGCAGATCCGCGGCTTCGCGCGGCTTGATGTAGAGGCGCTGCGCCAGTTTCGCCGCGTCCCACTCTTGCGTGGGCTCCGCTCGCAGCAGCAGTGCCGCCTCGAGGTACGGAACGGAGGGAACGTTGGCGATAACGTACCTTCGGACTTCGTCCGGAAGGCGGCCACCCTGCGTTTTATCGTTCACAAGTACGGCTCTTCAATGCTGCTGATGAGTTCGACGCGGGCCGGGTCTTCCCAGCGGCGCGCGCTCAAGTACATTTGCATAAATGTACAACATGCATGATCACTTGTTCTTCGTTTTCGGCACAACTGTCGCGCCTTTTGAAGGCGCCCCATTTGCGTGGAGACGCTCGTGAACACGGCATCGACGATACGCACGACGGGGACGTGGAGCATGAGGCTGCGAACGCTGCGTCTTCAACTCCGGTTCCTCCTGCCGCTTTTCATTGTCCTGGTGGTTGCCGCCTACCTGGCGGTGCCTCTGCTCGACAAGGTCACACTTCGTTGGTTCAGCCGGGATCTGAACAGCCGGGGCCTGCTTGTTGCAAACGCGCTTTCCGATTCGATCGCCGAAGCGCTCGCCGCAGGACGCCTGTCGCGTCTGCAAACGCTATTCGACCGCGCAGCCCAGGATGAGCGGCTGGTCGCCATCGGTCTGTGCAGCCCGGATGGCCGGCTGATCCAGAGCACTGATCGTTTCCCCGCAGACTTGTCTTGCGCCCGGTCCCTCGAAGTGGCACACAAGCCGGACCCACGTCTGGCGCTCTCGGGCGGAGCGGTTCATGTGGGCGTTCACGACGTGTTGGGACATCGGCCAGCCGCGCCCGCAGCACTGCTGAGCCTGGATGATTGGGCGCCCGGCGATGCTGGCGTCGAAGGCAACAAGAGCGCCGTGGCCGAAACGCCCGCATCGCAAATGCTCGTCGCGCGATTGGTGCTGTTGCACGATCTGAGCTTCATCGATCGCCGCAGCGAAGACAGCCGCAACTACCTCATCGGGCTGATAGCGATCCTCGGCCTTGTCATGGCTGTCATCACGATGGTGGTGGCGCAACTCAGCTGGCGCGGCTGGCTCAGTGGCGCTCGCGCACTGATGCGCGGCGAGGGCCTGGTCAGCCCTTTGATGCCTGCACCTGAACTCGCCCCATTTGCCGCCGATCTTCGCGCGCGGCTGCGCGACATGGAAGACGAGTACCGGCGTGCACAGGGGCCGGACGCCGAATGGACCGCGGATCGTCTTCGGACGTTGCTAAGCACCCAGCTCAGTGGCGACCAGGTCATCGTGGTCTCGAATCGCGAGCCGTACATTCATGAACGCACCGCCGATGGCATCATCGTCAAGCGTCCGGCGAGCGGGCTCGTCACGGCGGTGGAACCTGTCATGCGAGCGTGCTCCGGCACCTGGATCGCGCACGGCAGTGGAACTGCCGATCGAGAGGTGGTCGATGGCCGCGACAGGGTTCGGGTGCCGCCCGGGCACGAGGAATACTGGTTGCGCAGAGTCTGGCTTACTGCAGAAGAAGAAAAGGGGTACTACTACGGATTTGCCAACGAGGGGTTGTGGCCTTTGTGCCATGTTGCCCATGTTCGGCCAGTATTCCGTGAATCCGATTGGGAAGCCTATCGTGCCGTCAACCAGCGCTTCGCCGATGCCGTGGTCGCAGAAGCAACAGGTGACGATCCTGTAGTGCTCGTGCAGGACTATCACTTCGCTTTGCTGCCGGCAATGATTCGCGAGAAGCTGCCTGAGGCGACCATCCTCACGTTCTGGCACATCCCCTGGCCAAATCCGGAATCATTCGGGATCTGCCCTTGGCGGCGCGAGCTGTTGCAGGGCATGCTGGGCAGCACCATCCTGGGGTTCCACACGCGCTTTCACTGCAAGAATTTCACGGAGACGGTCGATCGCTACCTCGAGGCGCGAATCGAGCATGAGCACTCAACGATCGCTTACCGTGAAAAGGAGACGCTTGTCGAAAGTTACCCGATTTCGATCGAATGGCCAGCGCCCGAGCAGGTCGAGCGTTGGGGCTCGATTGCACAATGCCGCGAGCGCGTCACCGCGCGGCTCGGCCTGCCTGAAGACATGTGTCTTGCGGTTGGCGTCGATCGCTTCGACTACACGAAGGGCATCCTTGAGCGGCTCAATGCCGTTGAGCGGTTGCTGGAGAAACGGCCCCACTTGATCGGTCGATTCGTGTTCGTCCAGGTCGCAGCACCCACGCGAAACTCACTCGATGAGTACAGAAACTTCCAGGAACACGTTCAGCGCGTCACTGATCGCATCAATTTGCGTTTCGAGCGCGACGGCTGGCGGCCAGTCCACCTCCTCGCCCACCATCACGAACCCCATGCGGTGATGGAGCTGTTCAGGGCGGCCGACATATGCGTCGTCACCAGCCTGCACGACGGAATGAATCTGGTGTGCAAGGAGTTCGTGGCTGCCCGTGACGACTTGCAAGGCGTGCTCGTGCTTAGCCGCTTTGCAGGCGCGGTGCGCGAGCTGCCGGAAGCGCTCATCGTCAATCCTTACCACGTCGAAGAAACAGCTGATGCGTTGTACAGCGCCGCGACCATGCCACCCGGCGAGCAACGAGAGCGCATGGCCAGTCTTCGCAGCACGGTGCATGAATACAACGTGTTCCGGTGGGCCGGTCGCATGCTGGCCGATGCGGGCCGCGGCCGTCTGCGAAACCGCATCGAGGCGCGCGTCAGGCGCTATCGTGCCGACTGATACCACGTTGCAGCGATCGAGCCAGGCACCCGCCACGACAGCGTCAATCCAGAGACTCACTCCGAAGGATCGACCGGGCGCCGTGTCGATAAGGCAGTTGCCGTGTCGCTGGACAATTACATTTATACAAATATAATCTCTACGCCCTCCACCTGAGTCGAGCTAAGGCGAGGGGGCCCAAGACCAGAGAGCGATTGCGGGCCCAAACGGGCTCGCTTTTTTTGAGGCACCATTCGTGCCGGCCGGCAGGTCAATGTCGCTTGCGCAGACGGGACCCCCTCTTCATGCGACGAATTCCAGAGATTGATCGCCGTCACGGGAAAACAGGCGTGCGAAACGAACGCCAACAAACGACAGTGTCGGGCGCTTTAACGCGGTCCCTTGTTGCTATCGTCTATTGGCGTTTGCCGTAGATGGTGGTGGAGCTGGCGGGAATTGAACCCGAGTGCAGCCTAGCGGTGGCGCGGCATTCGGTTCATGCGTGCGATTCGCGTGCGAATAGCTTTCGGAAGGCAGGTCGATCTGATGAACGTCCCCAGACCGCCCGAGCCACCCCCAGGCATAGGCGAAAATACGTCATGGCAAACGTTTTCTTTTCCTACTCGCACGAAGACGAGGAACTGCGCAACCGGCTCGAGAAGCACCTCGCCCTTTTGAAGCGTCAGGGGCTGATCGAGGCCTGGCACGACCGCCGCATCCTCGCGGGGTCTGAGCTCGACGAAACGATCTCAGCGAACCTCGAGTCGGCGGACATCATCTTGCTGCTCGTGAGCGCCGATTTTCTTGCATCGGACTACTGCTACTCCCGGGAGATGGGCCGCGCGATGGAGCGCCACGCCGAGGGCGAGGCCGTCGTGATCCCGGTTATCCTCAAGCCGTGCGACTGGCACTCGGCTCCGTTCGGCAAGCTGCTGGCCACGCCCAGGGACGGCAAGGCCGTGACTTCCTGGGCCAATGTTGAAGAGGCTCTGGCAGATGTGGCAAGCCACATCCGCAAGCGCGTCGAGGACGCCAACCGGAAGGGAGGCAAGCCCGCGTCCGCGGTGCCCCCGCAAGCAGTACCTGCCAATGCCGCTGCTGCGGCCCTTAGCCCCGCGTCCCTTCGGTCCAGCAACTTGCGGCTCAAGCAGGAGTTCAACGAGCATGACCGCGACACGTTCCTGCACGACGGCTTCGAACTCTTTGCGCAATTTTTCGAAGGCTCGTTGGGCGAGCTGAAGGCCCGGAATTCAGGGATTCAGACGACCTTCCGCCGCATCGACGCGAACTGCTTCACCGCGACCATCTACAACGGCGGAAAGAAGGTCAGCGAGTGCGCCATCCGTATTGGCGGCATCGGCGGGCGGGGCATCACTTACTCAAGCGACGCGAATCCGAACGGCAACAGCTTCAACGGAAGCGTGTCGGTGGAGTCGGACGACCAAGGGCTGTACTTTTCCCCCATGGTCTTCGGCTTCGGCGAGGCTGAGAAGCGCATGACCAAAGAGGCCGCTGCGGAGCATTTCTGGGCGACTCTCATCCGCCCGCTGCAGTAGCGAGCCTGCGAGCGTGAATCCGCAGCGCTCAGCGAATGGGCGCCCTGAACGCGCCGGCGATACCCTGCGCCATTGACCTAGCCAACATGTGCCATTCAGGCTTCTCGATGGAGGCCTTTTGAAGACTCCATTGGGCGTATGGCATGAGGCACGGCTCGCCTGCCAACATTGGTCGGTTAGCAGGACTGCGAGCACCGTAACGCAGCATGTTGGCGTTCGCGAGAGTCGCTGTCGCCTGGAACTCCCCAGTGAGCCCCCCCGCTGCGGCAACGTTCGACATCAGCTTGAACGACTCCCCAAAAAAAGACTCGTACCAGTAAGCCATCGCCTTGGCGTTCTGCCCATCCTGCGCGGGCAAATCCGGGAAGTCCCACACGCCGGCAATCATGTGACCGTCCCTGTGGGCTTCGGTGAGCCAGATCGGACTTTCGGTGTTTGCCGTTGCGGTGATGCCGTGCAGGCTGTGAAACATGCGAATCGCCTCGAAGTGGTCCCAGAGGTTCCCGTTGCCGTCGCTATCTATCCCTTCGCGAAGAGCGTTGCGCACCTTGACGTCTAAGACCTCGAGCGATGCGGCTTGCACGGGCCTAGCCTGAACCACCAGGCCAGGCTTTTCGCCCACCTTCCAGTTGGTGAGTATTTCGTGCAAACGCAGAAGGAACTCCGGCTCCTTCTGGAGGCGCGTTTGAACGAGCTTGTCTTCCAAAATCATTTACCGCTCCAGTCGTGACATCGAAGAAGCACGCTTCTCACAAAGTGTTCATGCGGCCACGTGCTGAGGATGCTGTAATCGCTGTTCCATTCTGACCTCACCTCCATACGGAGATGACGATGTGCGTCTCGCCAAAAATAGCCTGCAGCTGCCATTCAAGTCGATACATTCTCGGGTGTGTCAACGTCATCATGTGTCGGCATGCTTTGCCTCTTTCAGCGCGCGATGATCTAGTTGCCGACTTCTAGTGACAAGTGACTTAGTACGAGCATGGTGACACGGCGGAGAGGACGAAGCAAAAACGGGGCGCTCGCATGCCACCCTACTTCTCGTCGGCCTTCCACTCATCGCCAGGTCGGCCTGCACCATCCGATACAACCGCCTCACCCCCGTGCTGAGCGTTCCAGAAGTTCGCGTAGACGAGCCGGAACATGAACCACCAGGCGAAGATGCCGGCAACGGATTGACATGCGCTGTCATCAAGGAGTCCATGCGCGAGTTCGTTGCGCAAATTAGGCCCGTATGGAGAGCAGAAAACGGCCTTGATGTCGAAGCAGACTGACGCGCCGAACACTTGCTCAGCCTGCGGCAACTCCATGAGCCTGCTCAGGCCGTTTTCCGTCTCGACGCCGCCTGGATCGAGGTGGGACGTCACTGCGCCAGCTGCCTTGAGGTGATGGCGCACGAGGTTTTCCAGTTGGGGCACGAGGATGTGCACGGCCGTGACGAAGTCACCTTCTAAGCCGAGGTAGAGGCCCTTGCCCACGATCGAGGCGCGGTCCTTCGGGACGATGGAAGCGTTGCGCGCGAGGGCGACGAAATCACCCAACAAAGGCTTGTGCTCCGTGGCCAGGACTTGGAACGCCGGAACGACCTGACCCTGCACCACGAGGGAAAGTGTCAGTTGGTGGTCCCTGACCATCGTGGCCCAGATTGCTTCTTGGCCTTCCGAAGAGTCAAGAGGAGCTAGTCCGAGGGCTGGCCTTTTGGCGACTACCCGCCCTTCTCGACTGAAGTGAGTCGAGCCGAACATAGCTTGGAATGGCGAGCTCTGTAGAGTGGATACCGCATCCGCACGTGCCTTGGTTACGTCTACGCCTTCGTACAGGGCTCCGAATTCGGCAAGCGCCTGAAGGACCGGTTTACCGGCCACGGCATCCCGAGCGTGGTTGACCAGCTCGGTGATGTTGATGCCGGGCGTGCGCACCATGCCCATCTCGCCGAGCGACCCCTCTCCGGCAACTGTCAGCCGGGCACGCAGTTCCTCAATTCGCTCATCGACGGCGAGGGCCGCGCGCTGAGCCCGGCCAATGGTTCGGTAGGTTTGGATGGCATTCTCGTACTGGGAGGTCGCAACAATCTGCGCCACTTGCCCTGACTGATGCGGACTATCGGCCAAGCTGACCCAGCATTCCGCTTCGGCCGCGGTCGTCCGGGCGGCGCCAACCTTGTCGCCGCCTGCCGCGAACCACGTCGCCGCAGCCTCGTAAAAAGACTTGGCACCATGAAAGTCCTTTGCGACTTCAGCATCCTTGCCAAGGCCCTCCAGCTTCGCTGCCGCGTCCAACCTGCGTTCGCGAGCCAAGCCCGTCTTCTGCATGGCGTCGGCGAGCTGTCTCGGGAAGAATCTATCGGCGGGCTTGGCGTTAAGAAGCGTATCCAGCATGGCCGCCTCCATCTCGGCCAAGCGGGTGCCAGCAGCCTCTCCGAGTGAGCGCGCGAGGGATAGCGCGCGGGACCAGCACTCGCGGCCGTCTGCCAGCCAGGAGTCCATCTCAAGCGGCAGTTCCCGGTATGCGTCTATTGCCACAAGCGCCATCGCTGGGACCCGAGGAGCCCTTTTAAGCAGCCACACTAGGTCAGCGATGCGTCCGCGCAGACGCGCATTCGTCACATCGTTGACCACCTGCAGGAAGAAGTCCACGTCTGTTTCGCTGAGGTCCTCGGGCAATGCCGAGCGCTGGTCTCCGAAGACCATCATGGGTTGAAACGGCCCGTTCGTGCTGTCCGGCGTCAACCGCATGGATGCGGCGTCGGATAGTAGCCACAACACCTTAGCGCGCTCTATGTCACCAGCGTCGATGGCGGCTTTCGCTGCGTCAGAGAGCGGCCGCCACATCGACGAGCATCGCTCGCCTGCCTCACCGGCAAGGACGTCGTACCAGCCAGATGCATCGAAGTCGGCCTTCGTGAGAACCAGGTCAGCGGGGAAGCGCGTGTTGCTCATGATTTTGGGCGACCGTCGTCATTCCCGTACCCGCGGCCCTCACTGCGTTGACGACGGAGCCGGCTCACCATCGACAAGTGCCCCGTCGAGATCTTTCCGCAGCGCTTGCAGCACCGGAATCAAAGAAGCGACATTTTTGGACAAATCGCGTGCTTTGGCTTCATTGCGATGAGCAAATTGCTCAGGCTCGGATTCCTTGCCGACCTCGACCAGGGAGGAAACCAACAGGACATCCCACTCCGACGGCGCATCGGCGAGCCTCCTTGTCAGTTCTACCCATTCGGTTAGCGCTGACTGGTCCTTAGTAACGACTTGACCAAGGCAGAAACGAATCAGCGTCCGGGCCGCCCGGTCCACAGCTTCGGCAGAGCGAAGCCATTTGACGTCTTCGACTGAGTCCGATTCATCGTGCCTGTCACGCAGGCGAAAATAGAAATTTTCCGGAACGGTCGGATCCAACTTCGTCAGTGTGTTCAAGGCGGATTCGGCATTTTCAAAGGGGCGAGAGCCGTTCGGCAGCACGCTCCGATGAGTCCAAAGTCTAAGGACACCTTCCATGCAGGCGCGCTCAGCTTCGGCCCGTGGGGGCCCCGGTTCCGCTCGCTCCGCTTCAGTCATCAGGCTTGCGATGTGGTGGGCCATCCACTTGGACAGCACGTCATCGCGACCTTCAGATGCCAGCGCGTCGACAAGCCGCCGCCCCAGCTCCATCACAGCGGGATTAAACGGTTGTAATGGTTCCATCTGCGTCAAAGAGGAAGTACTTTGCATAGGGAGGAGGATAGCCAACTGCGTCATCGTCATCCTTGGACTCATACGACGATGCCAAACGGCGACGGATGCTTACTTCGACGAGCAATTTCATGCCCGTCGAGACAAGTAGCTGCTGGATGAGATCCTTCGATGCCTCGAGCCGGCGCCCGCGGCTGGGTTCCTTGTCCTCACGCCGACCGGCTGGAGGCTGTGCCCATGTGCGCGATGACAACTCGACCACCCCAATGCCGGCTCTGCGCCACGCTCGCTGCTCGTCATCCTGTTGCAATGACAACTGCTCTTCTACGAACTTTGCCGGACAAAGCGGCGGATAGCGAATGTCGGCAGCCCAAGGGTCGAATTGGTCGAGTTCAGCCTCGCTGCTGTTGTCCACAATCCATCCCCTCAGAACGAATCCTTCGTCATCCAGCTCGTTGTCGCTGCCAGCGCTGGGCAGCGGTGGGTCGCGATCGATATCTGCACTGCACTGCCTTGAGCGAAGCAACGAGAGTGCGGTTTCCGGCGTGACCAAAGCGCTCGAAACGTCGACTTCTTCGCGCCTGGGCTCATGCGAGACAACCCAATGGCCCGCGACAACGACAGCTTGAGGCCCTTGAAACAGCACCCTGTCGAAGTCATCGCGACTGACGCACCATTTCCATTCCTGGTTGTCCTTGATCTCCGACCAGTCAACTTCTTCAAAGGGTTCCGGATCTCTCCGGTCTGCCAGCCAACCACCGTCCTTGCGCGTGAGCGAATGGCCCTGGAGCCAGTTCTCAAAGGTGTGCCATTCGTCCTCGACAGCCCGGAGCTGAATCTCGTCCACAAGCTGCCCTGCGACGGCGAACATCGCGTGATAGGAGTAGTAGAAGTGAAGATCGTCCGCTCTCGGATAGGTGCCATGCGAATGGCGAGTCTCATCACCGTCGAGAATTCGCTTTCGCGTCCGCTGGTCGTGGTCCCAAGTCTCGATCGGAACGCTCCAGTCATGGAGAATGACCTTCTCGACGCGCTCGCACATATCAGTCTCGTTCAGCCCGAAAATTCCGCCCAAGCGGTCGAACCAGTAGTGCGGCATGTCGATGCCAAAGTGAAGCTCAATTGGCCGCCGCGGTCCAGTCAGCTCTTCCCGATGCCACCTGTCTCTGGGGCCTTGAGTGCGGTCGATCTTCTCCTGGTTTACGCGGCGCAGCCGGTTCACTATGGATTCCTCAAGCGCCACGTTGGCGTGGTGATGCGCAGCGAGCACGGCAGACGCGGCGAAAGAGCGAATAAGTGCATGGGAACTTGGCTGCAGCGCAAGCCCCACGAGCTGCGGGACGTGTTTTGCAACCGAATCAGGCCGCTCGATTGCGGCGCGGGCCAATCCGATAAGCAACCACTGTTGCGCGTGGAGCTCGTAGTGCACCAGTCTGCTGTCGACAAATGGCCTGGGTATCGTGCCCGCCAGGCAGGACGTCAGCGTGTCAATGCAAACGTCGCACCGCAATTGACACAGCGCCCGCACCACGTGCGCGCCCTGCCATCGGTAGCTGGCTTCCGGCGCTGCAAGTGCCGCCCAAACATAGGAGGCGACAGCACTGCTCAGATCTCCGCCAGGAGCAAATGCGTCATGCCATGGACCATCGCCGTCGGCGTCTGACATCGCCTCTTCCATGCGGGTTAGTTCGTAATCCAGCGCAGAAGCTCCATCACGCGCATCCAGTCTCGTACTGAGGAGACCGACGAGGTTGAACAGCGACTCCGCCCCGAGCGGATCAGCAACATCTGCGATCGCGTGCACCGCCGCACCAATGACTTGGGCTCTGGGCAGGCCGCAGGCTCGCTCGACCACATCGAGCGGCAGCAGCTGGTAGGCAGTCCTGACGGTGATCCGAAAGCAGTGTCTCGCTGCTAGTTTCCGAACCAGCGACCGCAAGGCTTCCATCGTTGACTGTTGGTGAGCCCAGGGTGCAGGTGGGTCTTCCAAGAGCTGTCGCAACTCATAGAGTTCGAACCCAGGAAAATCAGTGAGCGCCTCAAAAAACTCGTGCTCATGGCCGACCGCTACTCGATGCGCAGCCCGAACGAAAACCTGCGACTTGGCGCCATACTTCGCTGTGAGTTCGCATCGCTTCTGCGCTTGCGCCAGGTCTGACAACGAATGCGGTTTCAGGCCGTCGAAGACTGCGTCCCAATTAACCTCCTGCTGCGGCGCTTGAACGTGGGTCCTGTGATCGTCGCTCCCTTTCGTTGCCCGCTCCTCCCGTCGCTCGGCTTGGTCCGCGAACTGTTCGGCTTCTGGGAAATCGACGCCAAACTCTTGAGCGAGCTTGAGAAGCTTTCGCCAGACGCGCGGCGAGTGCAAATCTAGTCGAATGTAGTTCCAAAGCAGGGCCGCAACTTCTTTCCGCTCGGGCCCGGCGTCCGTGCGGCTTAGCACGGCTGTCAAGAAGGTCTCGATCGACCAATCCGCTTGAAAGCAATACAGTGCTGCTGCCACTTTTGGTTTGAGGAGTTGCGCCTGCAATAAATGGTCGACCAGCACCGGAAGCAGTCGTTGACAATTGCCAAAGTTTCGGTCCCGCCACCGGCTCAGGATGGCGATGGCCGAAATCGGGCACACCCTTGCGATCGCTTCGACCGTTGCCTCCCAGTCGAAATGCTTGTCCCGGTAAACGAACTCATACGTCAGTTCCGCGGCTCTGGCAAGGCGGTAGGCTCGTTCCGGAGAAGGGCGCGCGGGGTCAGCCGCAGCCTGAGCAAGCAAGACTACGCTTTGCCACCGCGCCAGGTTCTCGTCACCGATCTTTGACGCGACGTCCAGCGCCTGCTGGAAATGGAGTTTCGCCTCGGCGTTGTGAAGCGGAAGCAAGGCACGACTCAGAGCAACGTATGAGTCTGCCATTTCAGCTGCTGCGGTACGTTGCTCGGCGAGCTGCCTCGCCGCCTTCGCCGCAAATTCAAGCGAGAGCGCGTTTAGATGCGCATTGCGCGCACAGGCTCCACTCAACCGGATCAGCGTTCCGGTGAAGGTGGATTTGTCGAGCGCCCGTTCACGCAGCCATGCCAAGTGCGGCGCTGCCAAAGGCCCGGCTGCCTCAAGCAACGATGCCTGGGCAAGCAGAACTTCGTTCTTGAGTGTTTCGACCTCCCAATAGACGATTGCTCGGGCGGAGTCGGATTCTCGCTGCGCTTGCGCCAGCCGTGCTGCGAGCTCCTCGGCTGCGAGGGGAGCTACGCAAACATCAGCCCAGAGTTGATACCAGGGAAGCAGCGCCCCGACGCGGGCACGAAACTCTCTCGCGTCGGAATCGTCGCCTGTGCGTCCTCCCTTGGCGAGTGCCGCGCGTATGTCTGGCGGGGCCAAAGTCTCCAACGTTGCACGCTGCCCGGCCAGGGTCGACGAAAGAACGTAGGCACCTACCAGGGAAGGACGGCTGTCTGTATGACGACTGGAAAGCATTCTGAGCCGATCAGTCCCCAAGTGACGCTGGCACGTGGCACCGATTGCAGCGGTGAGTTGCAGACCATGCTTGTGTGCAGCTAGCGCTAGCGCTGCCAGCGCATCCACCGTTTGATCTCGCGGACCCGAGAAGTGTTTGCCATCCTGGCTCGGAAGTCGGCGCACAACTCGCCATGTGCGCTCTACGGGTTCGCGCGGGAGCAGATGGCCAGCTGCGCCGACTGCCTCGGCGAGCGCTGCGATGAGAACGGCATCTGCCCGCCCTGCATTGGCTAGAGCATCAATATCCACCAGCCGCCCCGCGTCGGCAAGCCGTTGACCTATTCGTTTTGCAACCTCGTAGCGAAAAGTCGCTTGCAGGCAATTGCGAACGATCTCCGCAGCGCGCTCAGCGCCGTGCACATTCAAATGAGCAAGTCCGATTTCGGCGATGTCATCCGCTTCAATTCGCTCGCCGTCTCGTTCAGCCTCCGGCAACGAGAAGAGATTTCTCAACCACTCGTGTGCCATGCGCAGATGGCTTCTCGCGTCTGCATGGAACTCGGAGCGCTGGGAAAACAGCGCTGCGTCGTAGGCGTGATGGCTGCCGCGCCAATGACTTGAAAAGCTTCTTCGGGAAACGAGGTCCAGCACCTGCGTGGGCTCAAGAAAGCGTCCGGCCAGGTCGGTGTTATGTTGGAGAGTCTCCAGTTGCCGATCACCCGTAGCTGCAAGCCCGGCAGCTTTGAGCGCGAGCTTCGTTGCCTCAAGGTTTCTGTCCGACTTGATACTCGCGCGAAGTGCAAAATGCAGCCGTTGCGTTTCAATGTCCCGGCGGCCAATCGTGTCGGCTTCGGGGAGATCTTTTGACGCCAGGGCAATGTCGATAAGCTCATCGATCATTCCCGCGCCGAGCATCAGATGTGGAAGGGCCGCTGCAACATAGGTGCTCGAGGCAGCTTGTGGCCGCAAGGCCGCGATGAAGGCGACGAGTGACTGTGGGTTAGGCCGAAACTGCTGCTGAAACCAGGTCTCCGTCGGCTCGTCTCTGAACTGCACAAGCGAACCTTTGAGCAAGATCTCTTGGCCGAGATCGGACAGAAAAGAGCGAACGCTTGCCGCCTCAGTATTGGACACGGAAGCCAAGACCTCGAGTGGAATCATTGGACGCAACACCGCCAACCCCGTGCAGATTCGGTCGAACAGTGGATGCTGTGAAGCTGGCACTTCATCTCTCGCGCGACGGACGGCGAGCTGCAGCAGCCTGCCGATCATTTCGTCGACTGTCTTGGGCTCGGGGCCAAGATTCCGAAGAGTCTCAACCAAGTTCTGAGAGGTTCTCAGCGCCGTGGATTGCACACGAGGATTGCGCGAGCTCAGTCGATGAAATTCCGCTACGTCGTGCTGATTCGCCTCTGCGAATACGCTCCTGAGCTTCGCCGCCGTCTCGTCCAAGCTGAACGCACCCAGCTCCAGCTGAACAATGCCGGGCGGCGGAGTGAGTAGCTCGCGCCTATGCGTTCGACACAGCATGACAAGACGGACTCCGTCTGGAATGGCCTCACGCAGCAGCCGTTTCGCAAACGACGGGCCGTCGTCCGCTTCACTCGCGGCCATTTCCGCGTTATCTGCTGCATCGAAGACCAGACATACAAGACTCTCCGGGCAGGTGCGCCTGACGGTCGCGACCGCTTGCCGCAGGCGATGAGCGAAAGCTCTGAAGTATTGCGGGTCGTCAGCACGGCCCGAGGGAATCAATGGCTGGCAATACATTTGACCGGCAAGCTCGTTCGCGGTCTGAACCAGCGCCTGCCTAGGTCTGTGTCGTGGGTTGCTCGGCGTTCTGTACTCGCCGTTCCCAAAACAGTCGTAAACCACGCAAACGGAACCCTTTGGCAGGTGCGCGCCGATGCGGCTCGCGAAGATCGATTTGCCTACTCCTCCGTCGGCATGGACGATTACTGGCCGCGTCCCTGCGTCGATGATCGACTTGACTAGAGCCTGCTCTTGCTCACGGGGAATGACCAGGACCGGAATTTCGATCTTGTTTTCAGCAGGGTACAGGTCTGAAGGCTCAACTCCTAGCACGCGCAGGACATCGAGTCGCGTGATCGACGGATTGCTGGAAAACTCCGTCGTCGCCTTCCGTGTGACCAGATTCTGCAGAAGCAGGAGCGATTCTTGATCCGTATCCGGCAGATAGCCTCGAAGATCATTCTCCAACGCTGATCGCTGCGCAAGGAACCCTTGATGCTCCCCCTCCACGCGTAAGAGGGAGCAAAAAATTGCAAATGCGTCTGGGGATAGGTTGGTGTACTTCTCCAATCCCCGCGAGGCTTGCGCATCTCGGCACGGCTGCCTCTTTGCGGCGTCCTCTATGGCGTTCGTGACGTCAGTACTTACGGGCCGATTTGTAGCAAAGACGAAATCAATCTTGGAGATGCCGGCTGGCCCCAACAGCTTTTGCAGTTCGGTGAATCGCGCGGCGAACCCCTGTAGGGTGCCCGCAAGCCCGCCCATGGTCCACGCTTCGTCGACGCGGAAGGTGGAGTGTTTCAACTGGACATAGCGTACGCTGGAGGCGTCGGCTAGCCGTTCGCTCCCGTAGTACTCGCCGACGTCGATGATTTCTTCGCCAGCCTCAACTACCTGTCCAGGTGCTGTTTCACCCGTTGACGCGCCCTCGATGGTCACAATCCGAAGGTCTGAGCCTGGCAAGAGCAGTTTGAGGCAGCGACGCGCCGCCCACAGGTAGTGAAATTGGTCACCATCTCTACTTGCTCGGACGAGGTCAGTATTCGACATTTAGGTCATTGTCTCTGGTGAAAAAATAGGCTCTAGCACGGTACCGTCGACAGGTCGCTGCGGTAGCGTATAACAAGGCTTACAGGATCCGTTGGCCGGAGGTCACGACCCCTTGGTTCGTAGCTGTGCGCTCTTTTACAAGTGCTTGATTTGATTGGGGGGCGGAGAACGAGCGCAGATTCAAAGCACGAGGTTTTCCAACGTTTTCCAGAACCCAGTCCCCCCAAAGTCCCCCAGCAATAATTTCACGATGCGACAGGTGTCAGTAGGGTGCACCTTAGCCCACCTTTGCAAATACCTTCTAGTTCAAACGAGCATCTCGATTGTGAGCAAGGCGATGAACCCGACAAAAAACATTGAAGTGAGCAGCGGCGTTTCATTGACCTCGTGAGCTTCAGTCAGCAGTTCTTCGGTCACCAGATAGAGAAGCGCAGCCACTGCAAATGACATCACGGCATCCAGGATCAGGCCGTTTACGCCCGCGAGGAAGTAGGCGCCCAATCCCGTTCCCGTAAGTAGCAGAGCCGCAAAGGCAACGGTAACGCCCATGATCTTCTGGCGGGATCGAAGTCCCGTGATTGCAGCGGCGGCTGCAACGCCCAGGAACAGAACCTCCAAGGTCAACGCGGTCGTCACCAACACTCCCTGTCGTTCACTCGCTGAGAAGCTGATGCCGATGAGTAGGCCATCGAGCAAGATGTCGACGGCGGAAGCAAGCAGCAGACTGAGAGGAAGTGCTCCGGCTACCGTGCCCGCGTCGCGAGCTTCCAACCTGCCTGTCGCCGCCTTCAGTGCGAGCATGGCGACAACGCCCAGAGAAAAGCCGATCAGCGTGACCCACGGAAGCCGGCGGTGGATCACGTCGGGAAGCAGCTCCACCGCCAGCGCTGCGAAAAGGACACCTGCGGCCAAGTGCTGAACGCCACTGCGCACAGCCGGGCTGGGGGTTCGAATCGACGCCAGCCCGCCGCCTAGTACCACCGCCGCAGCGGGGATCGACGCAAATCCCATGACGCTTGAAAGAGAGGCCGTCATTGGGCCGCTCCCGAGGGAGCGTCACGTTGGGCATCCTTGCGCTCGGCTCGCGTTTCGGCCCACTCGTAGATCAGCGGTAAAAGCAGCAACGTAAGGGCTGTGGATGTGATCAGGCCGCCTACTACAACCGTTGCCAGCGGCCTTTGTGTTTCAGCGCCCACGCCAGTGGAAATCAGCATGGGAATCAGCCCGAGGATCGCAACCGACGCAGTCATTAGCACCGGGCGCAGTCTCAAAGAAGCACCTTGCCTCACTGCGTCACGGATCGACAGCCCTCGGTCCCGTTGGTCGTTGAGGAACGAGACCAGCACGATGCCATTGAGCATTGCGACACCGAACACTGCGATGAAACCGATCGCGGAAGGAACGGATAGGTACTGCCCGGTGATGAACAGGCCGATGATTCCGCCGATCACGGCAAAGGGGACGTTCGCAATGATCAGTGTCGCATGGCGCAAGGAGTTGAATGCCGTGTACAACAGAATGAAGATGAGGCCAATCGTCAGCGGCACGATCAACGCCAGCCGGGCCATCGCGCGCTGCTGGTTCTCGAATGCGCCGCCCCACTCCGTCCAGTACCCGGCCGGCATCTGAACCTTCTGTCCGAGGGCAGCGGAAGCCTCTTTCACGAAGCTGTCGACGTCGCGCCCCCTGACGTCCATCTGCAGCACCGCATACCGCTGTAGCGCCTCACGCCGAACGAAAGAGTAACCCTCGTCCATTTCGATCGTTGCGACCTGCGAGAACGGAATCAGCGCTCCCTCTGCTGTGCGAATCGGAATGGCGGCGATCGCGCTCGGACTGCCTCGGAAAGAGTCGTTGAGCCTCACTGCGATGTCGAATCGCTTCGTTCCTTCGATGAGCGTGGACACGGTGCTTCCGCCAATGCCTGCTTGGACGAGATCAAGAATTTCATCGGCATTGATACCGTGCCTCGCCGCAGCTTCCCTGTTGATCTTGATGACCAGCTGCGGCTTGCCTTTGTTCGCTTCTGCGGAAAGATCGGCAACGCCGGGAATCCTTTCTAGAACTTCCTTGGCTTGCGCAGTGAGCCTGTCGAGTGTGGCGAGGTCTTCGCCGTAGAGCTTGAGCGCAAGCGTCGCACGCACACCAGAAATCAACTCCTCCACCCTCATCTGAATCGGCTGCGTCGCGCCGAAGACAGCAGTCGGAACGACCTTCTCCAAATCCTCCTGCATCAGGCTCGCAAGGGCCGAGTACGACTTCTTCTCCGGCCATTCGTCCTGGGGCTTCATGTCGACCAGAACTTCCATGTAGTTCACGTCGCTCGTTTCGCCCTTCTCGGCACGGCCGATCGTTGCAAGAACGGAACGAACCTGCGGATACTTCGCGCGCAGGCTCGCATCGACCACGTTCGACACGCGGATCGATTCATCGAGCGAAGTCGATGGAATGCCCGTGATGCGGAACATGATCGCGCCCTCCTGCAACTGCGGCATGAACTCCTTCCCGAGGAACGGGAACAGCGCGAGAGACACGACGAGCAGTGCGAGTGCCGATCCGACCACCAGGCGCTTTCGCTCCAAAGCCCAATCTAGCAATGGCAGGTACAGCTTCTTCGCATGGCGAACGAGGAAAGTGTCGCGCTCTTCTTTCGGTCTGAGAATCAGTGCGGCGAGGACCGGCACCAGCGTGAGCGACAAGAGCAGCGACCCCGCCATGGCGAATGTAATGGTCAGCGCCATGGGCTTGAACAGCTTGCCCTCAAGGCCGGTCAGTGAAAACAGCGGCATGAACACCACGATGATGATGATGATTGCGAACGCAATCGGGTTGATCACCTCGCGCGCCGCTTCCATGATCACGTGGGTTCGATGCACGGGCTTGCCCGACTCCTTGGCATGCGCAAGAAGCCGGAACGCGTTCTCGACGAGAACGACCGCTCCGTCGACCATCATTCCTGTGCCGATCGCGAGACCGGCCAGTGACATCAAGTTGGCCGACACACCGAACTGCTGCATCAGGATGAACGCAATGAGCATCGCCAGCGGAAGCGTGACGATCACTACGATTGCCGAACGGATTTCTCCCAAGAAGAAGAAGAGGATGACTGCAACGAGCAATGCACCTTCGAGCAGTGAGCTCTCAGCGGTCTTCAGCGCCTTGGCGACGATCTCCGTGCGGTCGTAAATTGGTTTGAGCGTGACACCTTTGGGCAGTGCTGCCTGTGCAGTCGCGAGCTTTGCCTTCACCGCATCAACCACTGTCTTGGCGTTTTCATTGACGCGAGAAAGCGCCATGCCCAGCACCGCTTCCTTGCCATCGCGTGTCACTGCGCCGAACCGTGGTGCCGCGGCGACCTTCACTTCGGCGACATCGCGAACGAAAATCGGTGTTCCGTTGCGTTCGGCGACAACGATGGCCGAGATGTCTTTCTCGTTGCCTACCAAACCCAGCCCACGCACCAGGTACTGTTCAGCACCGATGTTGATGGACTGTCCACCCACTTGCTTGTTGTTGGCGGCCAGCCGCTCCATCACCTGCTTGAACGAGATGCCGTACGAAATGAGCTTGCGCGGATCGATCTGGACCTGGTATTGCTTCTCGTCGCCACCCCACGAGATCACGTCATCGACCCCGGGCGCAGTGCGAAGGATCACGCGGACAGTCCAGTCGTGCAGCGTGCGCAGATCCATGGCCGTGAGGCTCTTGTCTGCCGATTCAACCGTGTACCAAAAGACTTGCCCAAGGCCCGAGCTATTGGGACCGAGCACGGGTTCGCCATAGCCCTGCGGCAGGCGCTCCTTCGCTTCCTGCAACTTCTCGCCAACGAGGCGGCGCGCGAAGTAGATATCGACGTTGTCCTTGAAGTAGACGCCGACGTACGAGAGCCCGAAGAGCGAAACCGAGCGCACTTCCTCTACACCAGGCAGGCCTGCCATCGAGCCTTCTATAGGTGTGGTGAGCAGTTTCTCCACATCCTCTGCCGCCAGGCCAGGCGACTCGGTGTAGATGTTGACCTGGATCGGCGTGACATCCGGGAAGGCATCGACGGGCACCTGCCTGAATGCCTGTACCCCCAGGCCGATCACCACCGCGAAACACACGAGCACGAGAACCTTGTAGCGAAGCGAAGCTTCGACGATTGCGTTGAGCATGGGAGGTCCTTAGTGCGCGTCGCCGATTTGCGACTTCAGCAAACGCGCCTTGAGCGCGTACGCACCGGCAGCGACAACCTGGTCGCCCGCCTTCAAGCCAGACTTGATCACGGTGCGTCCAGAAGCCTTGCCTTCAGTCTCCACCGGCCGCGCTTCGAACACGCCGTTCTGCGAAACGAACACGGTAGGCTGACCCTGCAGCAACAGGATTGATTCATCCGGCACCGTCATGAGTTGCCGCTGGCCGCCGGTCTCGATCGTCGCGTTGGCGAACATTTCCGGCTTCAGTTTTCCGGCCGGATTGGGCACCTCGATTCGGGCACCGACCGTGCGGCTGTCCTTTTCCAGCACTTGCGCAAGATAAGTGACACGTCCGGCAAATCGTTCACCGGGGTAGGCGCCTGTTGTGACCACAGCAGCCGCGCCTTGCTTCACCTTGGCCAACATGTCCTCCGACAGATTCGCCTCGACCCACACCTTCGATAAGTCGGCCACGGTGAACACTGGAGCGTTGGGCGATGCCAACTCGCCAACGGTTGCCTTCTTCTGTATCACCGCACCATTGAACGGTGCCGTGAGCGCGAACGTCGACTCTGCACGAGATGAGGAAGCCGTGCCGCCCAACAGCCGCAGCTTGTCTTGCGCAGCCCGCAGCTCGGCGCTTGCCTTGTCGAGCTCACCGCGCGCACGCAAAAAGTCTCGCTGCGCGATGATTTCCTCTGCAGCGAGCGACTGCGCGCGGCTGAAGTCCGCTTGCGCGGTCCTTTGAGCTGATTGCGCTTGTAGCAGTGAGGATTGCGCTTCGCCGATCGCCACGCTGTCGAGTACGGCCAGAGCTTGGCCCGCCTTGACGTTGTCGCCTAGATTCACCGTGACACGCACGATGCGCCCCTCGACTCGGGGTGCAATCTGAGCGATGCGATCCTGGTTGGCTCGGATAGTGGCCGTGACGGTGACGGAGTCCTCGTGCAGACGCGCGCCCGCTGCTTCGAGCTTGATGCCGGCGCGTTGCTGTTCTTCTGCAGACAGCTTCAGGCCCTTCTCTTCGGGACTTTCTACTTTGGATTCGGGTTTGGCCGCCTCAGTGCCGGTCTTGTCGCCGCAGGCGCTGAGCACCAAGGTGCCCACGACAGCGGCAATAGTCAGTAAAGCGGCACGTGAGAACGAATAGATGGAGACAGGAATCGTGTTCATGGTTGGTTCTCGCGCGGCCAGCCGGCTGCCAACTCGAGGGCAGCGCGGGTGGCGTGATAGTCGGAAAGGGCTTCGATCAAGTCGCGCCGCGCATCCAGCGCCTGGCGGTTGACCACGATGACTTCGAGCAGGCCGATCTGTCCTGCCTGCCTCGATTTGGCGGACAGGTTCAGGTTCTCGGTGAGCGCGGGTACAACCAACTGCTCGAGCCGGCGCACCCGCTGCTCCTGACTCGTGAGCTTGGCCCAGAGCGACGAGATGCTGGCCTGCGTGTCAAGCGTCACTGAGTCGCGTTCAATCGTGGCCTGCGTGGCGTCTGTGGACGCTTGTCCGATCCCGGCGGCATTGCGCCGAAACAGAGGCAGCGGAACGGACACGGTCACGGTGGTTAGACGCTCGCGCGCATAGGCTGGTCCTTCCCTGCCAACGTTAACGCCCACGGTGATGTCGGGCATCACACTTGCCTTCTCAAGGCCGAGCCGCGCCTTGGCGCTGCGCTCGCGCAATCCCAGTGCAAGCAAGCGAGGCTGTGCATCGAGGTTGGCCATAAGATCGCCGCGCGTGTAGGGAAGCGCCGTCGGCGTGAGCTGCCCCATCACTCGCATAGACGGTGAAGGCGAAACCTGAAGCCGCGCAGCGAGTTCACGACGTACGTCCAGCAACTGCTCCTGGGCCACGGCGAGCTGGTTGCGGGCCCGTTCGGCTTCGACCAGGGCGACGTTGGCGTCGAGCTTGGTGTCCTCGCCCGCCCGCCGACGCTTTTGCACGGCGACCGCTGCATCATCGAAGAGTTTGAGTGCCTGACTCTCCAGCTCGACCTTCTCCTGCAAGGCAAGTGCCCGGAAGAAGAGCGTGGTCACTTCGCTGCGCACTTGCGCGCGGATGTCGGCGATCTCGAAACGCAGAGCGTCCAGCGCGGCTGAACTTGCCTCGCGCCTATAGCCGGCCTGCCCACCGGTCTCGAATGCCTGCGAGAGTCCGCCTGTCCACTCCTTTTGGCGTTCAGTGCCGGCAGGTGAGAGTGGAACGTCGCGGCGTGTGCTCTCTAGAGACAGTTGCGGATTATTGAAGAGCAACGCCTGTGCGTCAGCGTGCATGCCTTGCGCAGCGACCAGCTGTGCCTGCTTGGCACGCACTTGGGCGTTGGCATGGGTCGCCCGTGCCAGAGCCTCCAACAGAGTGAGGGGGGCGGAAGGCGCTGCGGCCGTCACACCCGATGAATTGGTCTGGGCCATACCGGGCGCGCACGCCAGGATCAGCGCACCGGCAAAAGCCAGCGTCTTTCGTCGCATCGAATTCTCCTAGTTCAAAACCTGAGGAAAGAATCCGGCGAGCTGTCAGCAAAAAAAGAGATGGGGAAGACAGTCCTCGCCGGTCAAGCGAGGAGGAACCAGTTGGGTCTGTCTATGACGCTCGCTTCCCGTTGTCGGGAAGGAGAGGGCTCAAGGTCGATGCGGATCGACGTAGGTTCTGCCGAAAGGACAGCAGCGCTGCTGGAAAGCGGCTGCGCGCAGCCCAGATGGCAGTAGTCGCAATCCGCATCGTCGGCCAGCGCAGGCGTGGCCTTCGTGGAATCGGTCGTGCCGTGGTGCACGTGAGCGTGATGCCCGAAATGCTGCGCCGTCGGCGCGCTTTCATGACCGCAATAACGCGCGGCCGCGCCCCAGGCGAACTGGAGCGGCAACAACACGACAAAAAAGATCAGGACAAGGCGGCGCACGGCAAAAGTTTAACAGCCGCTGTTAGGCGGTCTGGTTGTTCACGGAATAGTTTTCGGGAAAGAACTTGCGCTCGACCAACTCGATGAGGATGTGGATCACCTTGATGTGCAGCTCCTGCGCACGGTCGGCAAACTCGCCCGCAGGCGTGGCGATGCAGACATCCGCAAGCACTTCGAGCTGCGTCTCGGTCTTGCCGGTCAATGCGACCACGCTCATCCCAATCTCCTTGGCGGCGACTGCGGCGTTGACGACATTGGCGCTCTTTCCGCTTGTGCTGATTGCAAAGAGGCAATCTCCCGTGCGGCCGTGGCTTTGCACGTATCGCGAAAACACCTGTTCGTATCCGAAGTCGTTAGCCACACAACTGATGTGCCCCACGTCGCTGATGGCCTGGGCCGCCAAGCCGCGACGGTTGCTGCGGAATCGGCCAGTGAGTTCTTCGGCGAAGTGCATCGCATCGCTCATCGAACCGCCGTTGCCGCAGGCATATACCCGTCCGCCATTCTCAAAGGTGTGAACCAGCAACGCGGCAGCGTGTTCGATCGCGGCAACCGCTTGATCGTTCGCCATCAGGCGATCGAGCGCGATACGCGCATCGCCAAACGCCGAGGTGATGAGCAGCCGCGTGGCCGAATCAGTGGGCATGGGCACCATGTGGGTCTTTCGATTTGACGACTGGGTTTGCTTCAGTGGGGTGAGCGTCCTTAACGCCTCGCATCAGCCGCAGTCCGTTCGCCACCACCAACAAGCTCGCGCCCATGTCGGCGAAGACGGCCATCCACATCGTGGCGGTACCGAACACCGCAAGCACGAAGAACACAGCCTTGATGCCCAGCGCCAACGTGATGTTCTGCCAGAGCACGGCGTGGGTTCGGCGAGAAAGGCGAACCGTTTCGGCCACGCGCTGCAGGTTGTCATTCATGATGACCACGTCCGCCGTTTCCATTGCGGTGTCGGTACCTGCGCCACCCATTGCAAAGCCGATGTCGGCCTGCGCCAGCGCGGGCGCATCGTTGATGCCATCGCCCGCCATCCCCGTGACGCCATAGCGCTTTTGCATTTCCTTGATCGCTTCGAGTTTTGCCTCGGGCAGCAGATCGCCTCGGGCGTCCTCGATTCCTGCTTGTTGGGCGATCGACTGAGCGGTGGCGGCATTGTCACCGGTGAGCATCACCGTCGTGACACCCAGTGCCTTGAGGTCGGCGATCGCCTGCTTCGACGTCTCTCGGATCGTGTCGGCCACGGCGAAGAGCGCGAGAACGTGGGTTTCGTCTGCAAGCAACGTCACAGTGCGGCCTTGTGATTCGTGCTTCTTCAACTGGGCTTCGAGCTCGGCGCTGCACAGCCCACGCTCGTGGATCAACCGGTGATTGGCCAAAGTGAGGCGCTTGCCTTCGACGGTGCCGCTGACGCCGCGGCCGGCGTGGGCCTCAAAGGATTCGACATCGCGCGCATCGACTTTCAGGCCGGCGACGATTGCCTGTGAAACCGGATGGTCGGATCGGCCCGCAAGGCTCGCGGCCAGCTGCCGCACAGATTCTTCATCGCCTTGTCCCCACACCCGCCAGTCCACGAGTTCCGGTTTGCCTTGAGTCACTGTGCCTGTTTTATCCAAAGCGATCGCTTTGAGCTTGCGCGCCTCTTCCAGGTACGTGCCACCCTTGATCAGGATTCCTCGTCGCGCCGCTGCAGCCAGACCACTCACCACGGTCACGGGAGTAGAAATCACGAGCGCGCAAGGGCAGGCGATCACGAGCAGCACCAGCGCCTTGTAGAGGGCTTCCAGCCACGTCAGGTCCAGCAGGAAAGGTGTAAGCACCGCCACTGCAACCGCGATGGCAAACACCGCCGGCGTGTAGACGGCAGCGAACTTATCGACGAAACGCTGTGTCGGCGCGCGCGTGCCCTGCGCTTCCTCCACTGCATGAATGATGCGAGCCAACGTCGTGTCGGCAGACACCGCCGTCACGCGGAACTCCAGCTCGGCAGTCTCGTTGATGGTCCCGGCGAACACTTGGTCTCCGGGCGCCTTGTCCACTGGAATGCTCTCGCCAGTCACAGGCGCCTGATTGATGGCACTGTTGCCCTTGGTCACAACGCCATCCAGCGGTACGCGCTCGCCCGGCTTGATACGCAGCACAGCGTCCTTGGCAACTTCTGAGGCGGCAACCTTCTTCCAAGTGCCGTCAGCCTGCAGCTGGTCCGCATCAGTCGGTGAAAGCGCGAGAAGGCCTTTGATGGCGTTGCGGGCACGGTCTGCTGCCTTGGCCTCGATCAGTTCCGCAATGGAATACAGCGCCATCACCATCGCGGCTTCGGGCCACTGACCGATCGCGAGCGCGCCGGTGACTGCGACCGCCATCAGCGCGTTGATATTCAACTTCAGGTGCAGCGCCGCCTTGATGCCCTTCTTGTAAACCTGAATACCCGCGAGCCAGATTGCCACGACTGCGAGGCCGAACGTGACTCCTTTCCAAAGTGTCCCGTCGAGCCCGGCGAATTCAATTCCCTCCGCAGCAATCGCCAGACCGAGGGCCAGCGCCAGACGCCATGGGCTTTCGGCATAGCCGTGGTCGTGATCTTCCTCGCCATCGGAATGCTCCGCTTTGAGGCCATCAATAGGCTCGATGTCGTATCCGGCTTTGCGAATAGCCGCGACAGCCGCCGGCAATTGTTCTTCTGGGGCGAGGATGCGCAAAGTACGCTCGCCGAGCTGAAAGTTCAATGAGCGGATGCCTGAGATCGGCTCGAGCGCACGTCGAATATCAGCCTCCTCAGACGCGCAGTCCATTGCAGGAACGCGAAACAGCGCGGCTCCGGCCACGCCCTTCTTTTCCGCCACTTCAGTGGGTTCGGATTTGCGTGTTTCATCTGTGCAGCAATCGGACATGGGAATACCTTTTTCGTCTCTGTGCCATGATTGGAAAGCTTCAAGCCACTCGAAGGTCAAGCATGCCTGCCTCAATTCCACACTATCGTATCGGCGAAGCTGCTTCGCAGGCGGGGGTCAGCGCGGCCAACATCCGCTACTACGAGAAAGAAGGGCTGCTGGCGCCGCACGGAAGAGCAGACAACAGCTATCGGCTCTACACGGCTGAGGACATTCATCAGCTACGGTTTATCCGGCTCTGTCGTGCGATGGACATGTCCCTGGATGAGGTCCGGACCCTGCTTGGGCTCGACCTCCGAAAGAAATCCGACTGCGCAATCGCCACCGTCGCTCTGGATGAGCATATCGGGCACGTGCGTGATCGCATCGCTGAGCTCAAAGCGCTGCACAAAGAGCTCGCGGAACTGCGTTCGCGCTGCGATGGGATCGGTGGCAAATGCATGATCATCGAAGCACTTCATCACAAGGCGGATGAGCTACCCAGGACGGGACCGCGTCGAATTCCGCATCGTCACGTCTGAAGGCGACGTGCGTCGTATCGGGCGAAGTCGCAGCGCACGAGGCTGTAAGTCAGGCGATCCGCGCTGTCCACTCATTCGCCAGTGAAGGTGGCCACCAAGGCCTGAACAACCGTTGCTGCGGGGTGGCAATATTCTTCCGCTTCGTCCCTGGTTTGAAAAACCTGCCCGTCCGGCAGGATGATTCTCTCGGCAAGGCTGCATATGCGGAGCAGATCTGCCCCTTGCGCTGCCACGCAATGTCCATCGAACTTGGTAGATCGCTTTTCTGACTCTTGCTTCGTTGGGAACAGCCGAATTGCGCTCATTCCCTTGACCTTCCGAATCACCGGACCGCGCTCGTTCGCGACGAACCACGCTTGCGCGCCTCCGAGGGCCAAGACATGCGGATGGTTCGGGCCACGCCACATGCTCCACGCGCCATATGGCCCGCTCGACTTGGGACCGGGACTAAGGACGAACCTCCATACGCCCAGGGACATATTTAATTTGTGCCACCTGAGCCATCCGGTATGTGAGCACAGAAGGATCTCGGTTCCTCCAAACTGGCTGGTACGCGAATCCAAATGCTCTGGACAATGTGCGAAGGCGTCCGCGCCAATAATCTCTGCCATTCCGAGCAATGCCTCTTGAGATTCGGGCATGTATTGGTGGAAGGCTGCAGTGCGTTTTAACGCGAGGAGCACTTCGCGAGGACCCGATCGAGGGTGGAGCAAAGGCTGAAAAGCCCAGTTCCAGATGCCTGCCCTCTTCTGCGACACAAAATCCGCCAGCATTCTTCGGTCATCGCTAAGCTGCGATGGCGCGAGTGGCACTTCACGAGCTACTTCGTTGATCTGGTCCTGCCCGATGCCATGGCCGGGCGTGACGCGAAAATGGTGATGCCAGGCATCTTCTGTTGTTCTCAAGGTCTCTCCTCGTGCGTTACGTTGCATTGAAGTCTCCAGGCAAAACGAGACACGGAGACTCGCGCAACGCGCGTTTGCAGGCGCGTTGGATGTGGATTCATTCTTCTAGAAGCGGGCCAAGAATCGACAAGGGCGTTTGACGCCGTCGAGAGTCATGCTCAGGCTAATCCCGCATTCGCGAGTGGTAGAAGTAGAGGTAGGCAAGGCCAATGGGCGCAATCCCCATCGCCAAGACCCAGCACACAGTCATCGTGATCACCTTGAGGGTCAAAAATATCCACCCGTTCATGAAGAACAGATTGCGCCCCAGAAAGAACTCCGCGATGCCTTCGTAGACAAACCGCGAATAGGGGTACAGCAGTGTGTTCAACGCGACCATTGCCCATGCGTTCCAGGGAAGCGGATAGATCCGGTCCTTGGTACTGAGATAGATGAAGGCCGGAAATAGGCAGCCGAAGAACAGATGACGGAAATAGCACGCTGCAGATAGCCCACAGAACGTCTTCCAAAAGAACGAAGCCATGCGGTGATTGCCTTTCGTTGAAGCCGCCACGACAGAGTGGCTTCAACTGTTCTACCGAAGGTCATCGCGAATTCAAGTCCCATGGCACAGACGTGCACACCTCTGTGCCAAACGGCGGAATACCAGTTGATTGAGCGGGCGGTCGATTGGCACGCGCGCTGCGTGCAGCGTGCCGGCAAGCTGCGTTCAGCATTTGCATCAATCACGTTTCAAACGCTGCCAGTCATCGCAAGTGCATGTTCCAACAGCGCTTTTTTCGGCACTCTGTTTTGAACTGAATGTTCGCGCGACCGCATTGGTCGACATCAATTGCGCAAAAGCCGAAGCGCCTTAACAATCCGTCCACTTTCCCAAACGGGACTGGCTGGCCGAGTGCCCGCATTCATCAAAGTCGCCGTGCCCATTGGCTTGGCGCACTGCTCGCAAGAGCAAACCTAAGGGGGTGAGACGCACGTGCTCGCCTCGAAGAAATCAGCAACCTGTCGCTGCCTCGGGAAAGCACGTTCCCTCGGCCGAATTCGTACGGATTCGAAGCGACCTGTCTTCGTTCTGCTCCTTCTCACTGAACTCCTGGCTCGCGCATTGACGCGATACGCCACGAGCGAGTGAGCGGGCCTGGCCCAGGCGTGAAGCACCTGGGAAGAAGACATCCACTGTGAGCGCCGTTGGCGCGTCACCGGGCGGCCGCTCACTCGGCCCCGTCGACTGAGGTCGGCGGTTAACCCCCTGCCCTTTCTGGGTACGGATCCTTTCGAGGACGGCGCCGTGAGTGAGCTCTTGCGGTCCACCGGGACAGGTTGCTAAAGCCCCCAGCTCTATTGCTTCGGAGGTTCGTGTTTGTTTGACATGAAGAGGTGCCTGTGTCGGCACAAGGAGATCTGAAATGGATTCACATCGAAAAGGCCGTGTTGCACGAGGCGGAGGAAGCTTCAAGGACATCGCACAACGGGCTGTAGCCAACAGCCCCGGCGATCCACATCGCCAACTGAATGTCATCCTGCGCAAGTCGCACATTCCAGCGGCGTTTGGCGAAGACAGGCCTGTCAGTGACAAGACGCGTTCTGACTATGGCCGTGAGCTCCATCGGGCGATCACGCTCTGTCGCACCTGCTGCGTTCCCATCCAAAACATCACTGACCTTAATCGCAAGCACGTGATCGCGTTCTGCAGGCAATGGGAGAAAGAAGGGTTGTGCGAGAAGACCGTTGCCAAATATGTGAGCACGCTGCGGCGCTTCTTGGAGCTACTTGGCAAGCGCGGGGCAATCCCAGTGGGCCAGGAGTGGCGTCAAGTTCTGCGCTCCAGGGACATCGTCTTGGGAACGCAGGGAACGTCACTGATCGCGAAGTTTCCGAAAGGCTGGCGTGACCACGGCGTCGATCCGAATGCGGTGATCGACGCCGTCGAGCAGGTCGATGAACTCGTGGCTTGCCAGTTCCGCATGCAGCTGCATTTCGGCCTTCGCGTGAACGAGTCCTGCCAGATCGTTCCGCGTGACAGCGACAAGGGCGACCACTTGATGGTGTGGCGCGGCACCAAAGGCGGCAAGGAACGCCGGGTGGAGTTCAGCTCGGACCCACAGAAGCGCGCCGCGCAACGTCAAACCCTCAATCACGCGATGGGACTTGCCTCGCGGAACAGCAAAGGCTGCCTTGGTAACCCCAAAGGCTCTCTTCGCGCGATGAAGAACCGAATGACTTACCTCGCGCGCAAGCACGGCATCCGTCGTACCGGCTTGGGCATCACGCTGCACGGGTTGCGTCACCAGTTCGCATGTGACTTGTTCCGCGAACTCACTGGCCTGCCGGCGCCCGTGCTGCGCGAAGTCGAACCCAGCGTCTACGGCGAGAAGGCTGAACTCGTTCGTTGGGCCATTCTGGAAATTGCTCGCCAACTCGGTCACGAGCGCGGCCCCATCTCGTACGCCTACATCGGCTCGCCCTCTTCCCACTAATTCAACCAGCCCGCATAGGAGAACCCTCATGAAATCCCATCAATTCGTCATCGGCGCGCGCAGCGTGGACGTCGGCTACTACAACGTGAAGTACACGCTTGGACGACCGGCAATTCAGGCGCCTATCGCAGTCGAAAGCTTCCCGTCGATCGCACCGGTTCTGAAATCGGGCGTCGCTCGACAGATGGAGGGGTTCAGCCAGCCAGACGGCTGCCTCGTGAACGTCGGTGGCGTGTCTTACTTCGCGGGGCCCGGCGCGGCGCATCGCGGCAGCGGAAGTGATTCGCGGTTGGTCAAAGAAGACTACGCGACAAGTGACAAGTACCTCGCACTGTTGCGCGCTGCGTTCTGGCACATTGCAAAAGCCGCGAGCTCATCTCGCCACGTCGTGATCCGGAACCTTAGCCTGGGTCTCCCAATGAATACGTACTTCGATTGCGCGGAGGCGCTGTCCGTAAAGGCAATGGGCGAGCACATCGTGGGGGCTGGGGGAGACGAGCGCCGCATCACCATCGACAACGCCCGTGTGATCGTTCAGCCTCAAGGCGCAATCATTAACTTCGGGTACTCAAACGGCGGTCGCCCTTTGGAAGGGGTGACGATGGTTGTCGATCCGGGTGGCGGCACGCTCGATTGGTATCTGTCCGAACGGTTGACGCCTTCCTGGGAACGGTCTGGTGCATATCCCAAAGCTATGCTGGCTTGCGCATATGCCGTCGCAGACCGCATCAACGCGGGGTGGCGTGACCAGTCGAGAATCGTGGACTGAACCGCCCCGGGTTTCGAGGAGACCGGTTGATGTAAGTCAGACCTGCATGGTCTGCTGAATTCGGCTCTTGTATTTTCCTTTCTTTAAGCCCCCCGCAGGGGCCGCCGGAGGCCCCCCGGTTGGA
>NZ_WJBU01000009.1 GCF_009646335.1 Caenimonas koreensis DSM 17982
GCAATCTGCCTCAGCGCCTCCAGCTTGAATTCGAGCGTGTACCTCGCCCTCGGCTTCTTACCCATTTGTCGTTTCTCCTTGCCAAATTACACCTCAGCAAGGAATCCGTTTTTCGGGGGCAAGGTCACCTGCCATTGCGGGGCCGTTCGCCTGACGCTTCCGAGCGCGCCTGAGAAGGCGACCAGCTGCAACTGTTCGATGTGTCGCCGCACGGGTGCCATCTTTGGCTACTACGAATTCGGAACGGTTTCTGTCCAGGGCCACCCGGAGAACACCGAGGAGTACATCTGGGGCGATCGAACGCTCAAAAACATCCGCTGCAAGACGTGCGGCAATGTCACTCACTGGGAGCCGCTCGATGCTGAGGCGGGTGCGCGGCACGGCGTGAATCTGCGCAACTTCGATCCCAAGCTGCTGGAGTGCGCAGTGGTCAGGCGCTTTGACGGCGCGGATACGTGGACGTTTTTGGATTGAGCGCCCGGCATAGTTGCGCAAATGCCCCCTGACAAATGTCACCGACCCGCACCGACGTTGTGAACAAGGCTCACGCGCTGTTTGGCGAAACCCAGGCAGCTGCCGCGCTGGCACTTGTTGACGACTACGGAACGCAAAGCCGCGAAGGCGAGGTCAATCGCGTCAAGCTTGCGATTCTGGAGGTGAGCGATGGAAAGCTCAGCAGGCTTGCGTATTTTGTGATGTGCGCCAAGATCGACTATCGCGATGTACTGGTCGGTGGCAAGCTGCCTGCGATGACTGATGAAGAAGAGGCGAAGTGGCAAGCTTCAGCCAACCGATTCATGGCGCTGTGGAGCAAGAAGTAGTCAGTTATGTATGAATCGATCCTTCAATTCTGGTTTCACGAAATCAAACCTGCCCAATGGTGGAAGGTCGATTCGGTGTTTGACCGTTTGATCGCTGAGCGCTTTGGTCAAGTGCACCAGCGCGCCGTTCGCTCAGAGCTCTTCGAATGGCGCGCGAATGCCGGCGGCAGGTTGGCAGAAGTGATTGTGCTCGACCAGTTTTCAAGGAACATCTTCCGCGGAAGCCGCCGGGCCTTCGAGGCTGATCCCCTGGCATTGGCTCTCGCACAGGAGGCAGTTGCTGCGGGGGCGGATCTTGCACTCACCCAGGACGAGCGGACGTTCCTGTACATGCCGTACATGCACAGCGAGTCCAGGCAGATCCATGAAGTGGCTGAGCGGCTTTTTCGCGAGCACGCCGCAAAGAACAACTACGACTTCGAGCTGCGGCACAAAGCCATCATCGACCGCTTCGGGCGCTATCCTCATCGCAACGAGATACTCGGGCGTGAATCAACGGCTGAGGAACTTTCGTTCCTGGCGCAGCCAGGTTCCAGGTTCTAGGGCGAAAAACAAATAGGGACTGCCTCGTGCGCATCATTTTTCTATTGACGCTGTGCGCCCTGCTGCAGTCGTGCGGCGGAGGCGATGGCACCGCTGTATCACCGCAGACGCCGCTGGCCAAGACTGAAGCCGCTGAAGCGCGCGCGCGAAGCCTTCTGCAAACCTCGGCTTGCACGTCAGATGCGCAGTGCGGCTACGTCACGTTCCAGACGCCTTTTCACAGCTGTTCGCAGGGTGAGCATGCGGCTTTGCTGCTCGTATCGCGCAATGCGCCTGCCGCGGCTGAAGCAGCGCAGGAGCAGCGATTCTGGGCGGCCGAAGCGAAGAAGCTGCTGCCTCCTCCCAACTTTGCGTGCGCCGCCTATGTCGAGCCGCTGCCGGTTCCGAGCTGCGTTCAGGCGCAGTGCACGCTCAAGTCGGGATGGGTGGTGTTGGAGGCTCTGGCGCCGTGAGTGGGTTTCAACGTATCCAACGTCGCCACGCAGCAGCACAGACAACGCGAGTGACGTTGCAAAGGCCAGTGTGATCCAGCCCATCCCTATCGCCCTCTTCTTGGCGCTCTCTATGGCGATCGGTTGGCGCGTGTCTGGCCGACGTGCATTCCTGGTCGTGGCGCTGCTCTGGCTTGTTTACAGTGTGTACGAGTACCTGATGTACGCACGCGTGCTGTGCAGTGGTGATTGCAATATCCGGATTGACCTGTTGCTGATTTATCCGGCCCTTCTTGGCAGCACGCTCTGGCTGGCGGTGGCGGCTACTGTCCGGGCCATCAAACGCAGGCGGTGACGACATGACGATTGCAGAACCTTTCTTTCGCGAAGCTGGCAGCGGGCCAGCCGTGGTCTGCCTTCACTCGAATGCCAGCAGTTCGGCGCAATGGCGCGGGCTTATCGATTTGCTCGCCACAAACCATCGGGTGTTTGCGCCAGACTTGTACGGCTCGGGAAAGAGCCCCGATTGGCATTCAGACCGTGAGATTGCGCTGCAGGATGAAGTGAATTTCATCGAGCCGGTGCTGGCGCGTGCTGGCTCACCGGTAACGCTGGTGGGTCATTCGCATGGTGCTGCCGTTGCGCTGATGGCTGCACTTGCCAAACCGGCGCGCATTCGGTCGCTCGTGCTCTTTGAGCCCACCCTGTTTGCTGTTGTGGAAGCACAAGGTGCATCGACCAACGGAGTTGATGGCATCCGCAATGCTGTGACAGCCGCAAGCGCGGCATTGGACATGGGCGATTGCGATGCAGCTGCCCGGCACTTCATCGACTACTGGATGGGCGACGGCAGCTGGGGCGCCACGCCGCCCCAACGCAAGCCGGCCATCGTTGAGTCCGTGGCCAATGTTCGCCGATGGGCGCATGCGCTCACGACCGAGCCCACACCGGTGCAAGCCTTTGCCGCATTGGATATGCCGGTTCTGTACATGCTTGGCGCCTCGTCGCCAGAATCTGCCCATGCGGTCGCGCGCGTCCTTCTTCCGGTCTTGCCCGCTGCGAATGTGGTCGAGTTCCCGGGCCTGGGGCATATGGCGCCTGTGACGCATCCAGATGTGGTCAACGCCGAGATAGCCCGGTTCCTGGCCGAGCTCTGATGCCTGCTTTACATCTAACCTTCGCTGCGCCCTATGCAAATTGAAATCGACGACCTCACCCGGCCCCAGGTTCATGCCCTGCTGGAGGAACACCTTGCCAACATGCATGAGCTGTCGCCGCCCGAGCAGGTGTTTGCATTGGACCTCTCCAAGTTGCGGGTTTCTGAAATCACTTTCTGGACTGTCTGGGACCAAGGAGCTCTGATGGGCTGTGGTGCGCTCAAAGAGCTCTCGCCAACGCACGGCGAGATCAAGTCGATGCGCACGCCATCGGCGGCGCGAGGGCGCGGCGCAGGGCGCGCGCTGCTTGAACACATCATCGCCACTGCAAGGCAGCGTGGGTACACCAGGCTCAGCCTGGAGACCGGCAGTCATCCAGCTTTCGAGCCTGCGCACAACCTGTATCGCAGCAAGGGCTTCAAGGTTTGCGGCGCCTTCGGCAGCTATCCCGAAAATCCGTTCAGCGTGTTCATGGACCTTGAGCTATCGGTCACACCCCCGGTCACAAGACGATTCCTTGCGGGATGGGCCGACATGGACTGGAACTCACATATGGCCAACACGGCCTATCTGAACAAGGCCGTGGATGCGCGCGTTCTGGCTCTTGCCGACAAGGGCTTTCCGACGGACGAATTCCTGCGCCTGCGCCTGGGCGTGGTCGTCATGAAGGACGAGATCGAATACAAGCGCGAGATCAAGTGGATGGAAGAGTTCGACATCAATTTCTCGCTTGCTGGTCTGGCCCCAGATGGCAGCCGATTCAAAGTGCGCAACGAGGTATTTCGCGCGACCGGGGAGCTGGCCGCTTGCATCACCACGACAGGCGGCTTTCTTGATCTTGACGCACGAAAGCTGGTCGCACCTCCACCCGCTGTGCTTGCCGCTTATCGGTCCCTTCCCCGAACCGAGGACTACGGCGATCTGCCCTCCAGTGTGAAAGCACGCAATGATTGACACCGAAAAGCTCGTGCGCAAAGCGCTCGACACTTACCAATCAGCTGTATTGGCAAAGAACGCCGAAACGTTCATGCACCTGTACGACCCCGAAGTGCGGGTCTTCGACACGTGGGGCGTGTGGTCTTACGAAGGCGCTGCGGCCTGGCGAATTGCAGTGGAAGGCTGGTTCACTTCGTTAGGTGGCGAGCGCGTCAGGGTTTCGTTCGACGACGTGAAGATCGTTGCGGAGCCGACCTTTGCGTCGATGAGCGCCGTGGTCACCTACACCGGCTTGTCGGCCTTGGGCGAGGAGCTTCGGTCCATGCAAAACCGCATCAGCTGGGCCATGCGAATGCGCGGCCACGTGCTGCGCGTGATCCACGAACATACGTCTGCACCTATTGGGTTCGAGGACATGAAAGGCATCTTCAAGCGCGAAGTGAAGTGACGACGTTGCGATGATCCCGTCACTTGCTTTTTTCCTCGCAGCGATCATCCTCGCTGTTACGCCAGGGCCGGGCATTGCCTATGTCGTTGCACGCACGGCTGCAGGTGGTCGAGCGGAAGGCTTGGCCTCTTGCGTGGGCACGGGGGTCGGCGGCATGGTCCACGTTGGCGCGGCCGCGTTGGGCTTGTCGCTACTGCTCGCGCAATCAGCTGCCGCCTTCGTCGCGCTCAAGTACGTTGGTGCCGCCTACCTGATTTTCCTGGGTGTGCGGATGCTGATATCAAGCTCCCCGCCTCCCGACAGCGCTCCAGTAGCCTTTGCGAGCGGCAGCCGCCGTGCCCTGGTCGAGGGCATTCTGGTCGAAGCGCTCAATGTGAAAACGGCGCTGTTCTTCCTGGCCTTCCTGCCGCAGTTCCTGAACAGCGGAAGTCCCGCTGCCATGCAGCTGGTTGTGATGGGGACCATCTGCGTCACACTCAATACGCTCGTTGATATCGTTGCCGTGCTGCTCGCAGTTCGGCTTCTCAGGTCAGGTTTCACTGCACGCAGGCGCGCTCGGGTGTTGAACAAGGTGTCTGGGCTCACGCTGGTTGGCCTGGGGCTGTATGTGGCATCTGCGAAGCGAAGCATCTGATGCGCTTTGTCTTCGCACTGATCGCAGCCGTTGGCTTTCTTGCTGGCCTGGGCGGATGCGACAGCAAAGCGCTGGGCGAAGATGAGCCGCCCTCAAAGCTCGTCGGCACCTGGCAGCGCGACTTCGAATTTCGCGGCGCGAAAGCGCATCTGGTGTTATCACTTGGGGCAGACCGCAAGTTCGTCGAGCGCATCGACTATGTCGAGCCTGACGGGCGCACCCAGCAGCAAGAGTTTGCCGGCGAATGGTCTTTCGACGGCGTCAAGTTCGCGCGCCGCTATCTTCGCGAGAACGGGCGGCAGTACTCGGGCAGCGTGGTCAGGTTTGCCACCCTGGACCTGACGTCGGTGACGAGCAGGCAGTTCACAGGCAAGGACAACCTGCGCGGCGAGGAGTTTGTGTTCCAGCGTGCGCCGTAGAAGGCACAATGCGTGTCTTCTTTCCCCAGGACTTCCATCGTGCCGTACATCGTGGAACAACTCAGCGCCAGCGAGCTCGCGCGCCACGCCTTCAATGTCTTCCTGATCACGGGCCGCCAGCCGGTGGTGGGGCGCCTTGTGTATCGCGCGCTCGAACTCAATCCGCGGCATCCCGCAGCGCTTCGCTACCTGAGCGACTTTCTCAATGCACCGGGCACGGAGCCCTTCTCGGCCGTCGTCCTTGAATATGCGCTCAGCCCTGCAGTCGGGCTTGACAAGGCAGCGCACGCGCAGCTGAACAAGCTGCGCTTTTTCGACATGTGGACCTGGGGCTATGCGCGCCACAAGTCGGGCCGGACGCAGCTGCAGCAGGACGACTTTGCCGACCAGTCCGCATTCGATATCGACGGCGCGGGCTACTGCGCCCTGTTTGATCGCGTGCTGGTTCCGGCTGGTTCGCTGCATGCCGCATTCACCGCCGCACACACTTTGTGTGGCGCGATGAGCGGCCTGCTGGCGCATCCGCAGCTTGGCGCCAAAGCGGGCTTGAACGAGGCGCTTCATCCAGAGCAGTTCATCAAGACCAATGCCTACGACGCCTGGCTCAAGAGTCACACGATGGAGCTCGACGCGCTGGAAGAAGAGCGTGAAAAGCTCGGCGTCTTGCCGACCTTGTAAGCAGGCCTGAACAGCCCCAACGAAAGATTCGCATGACAAAAGGAACAGTTCGGTTTCATCGTGTGTTCAAGGCCAAGCCTGAACGCGTTTATCGCGCCTTGCTTGACGCCGATGCCCTGGTGAAGTGGTTACCGCCCTTTGGTTTCACGGCGAAGATGCATTCGATGGATGCCAGGGTTGGCGGTGGGTACAGGATGTCCTTTACCAACTTCACGAATGGCGCAAGTCATTCGTTCGCGGCTGCGTACCAGGAGTTGATTGCGAATGAGAAGGTTCGCTACACGAGCAAATTCGACGACGTGAACTTGCCTGGTGAAATGCAGACGACCATCGACATCAGGGCGGTGATGGTCGGCACCGAGATCAACATCGTGCAGGAAGGCATTGCGGAAATGATTCCGGTCGAGATGTGCTACCTGGGCTGGCAGGAGTCGCTCGTGCAGCTGGCCCTGCTTGTCGAACCCGAGATCCAGGGCTAGCGAGCAGTGTCTGATCTGGCGCCGCTTCCTGCCACACCCACGGGCCGCTATCGCCACTACAAGGGCGGCGAGTACGAGGTTGTTGGTGTCGCGCGCCACAGCGAGACACTGGAGCCGCTGGTGGTGTACAGGCCGCTCTACAACGAGTCGGGGTTGTGGGCTCGCCCGCACGCCATGTTCTTCGAAAGCATCGAAGTCGATGGCAAATTGCAGCCCCGGTTTGCCCGTACCGGTGGCGCGCGTGCGTCGATAGCGCTGGTGCCCGCAACGGCGGCTGATGCAGAAGATCTGGTGCAGCTTCGCATCGAGGCGATGCGCGAGAGTCTGGAGCGCATCGGCCGCTTCGACCCCGTGCGATCGCGTGAGCGATTTCTGTCAGGCTTTGCGCCTGAGTTCACGCGTCACATCGAGGTGGATGGGCAGCGAGCCGGCTTTGTCGTCGTCAAGCCCGAAGGCGCCACACTGCTGCTCGACCACCTGTATGTGCGGCCTGCGTTCCAGGGGCAGGGCGTTGGCGCTGCCGTGCTGCAGGAAGTGTTTGACCAGGCGCTTCGTGCCGGCTGCGCCATCAAGGTGGGAGCGCTTCGTGGCAGCCGCTCGAATGACTTCTATCGAAAGCACGGCTTCGTTGAAGTGGCGCAGGGAGAATTCGATATTTACTACATGCGGCCATGACGGACATTGACCCCATCCTCATCGACTTGCCTGCGTCCATCGACACGGCGCGCTTGCACATGCGGCCACCGCAACCCGGTGATGGCGCTGCGCTTCATGCGGCGCTGGTGGAGTCGCTGGCCGAGCTGCGCCGCTTTCTTGGTTCGCTGCCGTGGGTCGAGCGTGAACAGACGCTGGAGTCGGCGGAGCTGTGGTGCCGCACCGCGAATGCGAATTTCCTGACGCGAAAGGACTTGCCCTTCCTGCTGATCGAAAAGGCAAGCGGTGACATTGTTGGCGCGAGTGGCCTGCACCGCACCGTCTGGACAACACCGAAGACCGAGGTGGGCTATTGGGGTCGCACGTCCCGCAACGGGCAGGGCTTCGTTACTGAAGGTGTGATGGCGCTGTGCCAGTACGCCTTCGAGCACATCCGTGCCGTTCGCATCGAGCTGGTGACGGATGAGGAAAATACGTCGTCGCGCAAGGTCGCGCAGCGTTGCGGCTTCACGCTCGAAGCCACGCAGCGCTTCGAGCGGCGCGACCCTGCGGGCACGCTGCGCAACACGTGCCGGTATGCGCGCTGGCCCACCACCGGCTGATGCCGGTTTGCGTCACAATCGCCGACCAACGACTGCCGTGCCATTCATGACTCACAGCCTTTGCTCCAACCGCGAATCCGCGCCAGCTCACCTCGGCTCGCCTCGCTTGCGCCGACGCGACCTGCTCGCTCTACCTGCGGCAGCCGGTCTCGGGATGTTTGGCATTCAGGCTCGCAGCGCCACGCAGGTGCTCACGCGTGTCGAAGGTGCCTTCGGAGCCTTTGTCATCGCTGTCGATCCCGCCGTCGCGCCCATCACGGTGGCCAATTTCCTTGCGTATGTCGACGGCAAGCACCTCGACAACGCGTCGATCTACCGCATCGTCACGCTCGCCAACCAGGCGAGCGAGACCGTTCACAAAATTGAGGTCGTGCAGTGGGGCACGAACCTGCCCGAGGACCGCAAGGCGCCCTTCGCGCCGATAGCGCACGAGACCACACAAGCCACTGGCTTGCGCCATCGTGACGGAACCATCTCGATGGCGCGCGCCGAGCCGGGTAGCGCCAGCGGCGAATTCTTCATTTGTATCGGCGACCAGCCTGCGCTGGATTTCGGCGGCGGCCGCAATCCGGACGGCCAGGGCTTTGCCGCGTTCGGCCAGGTGGTGCAAGGCATGGATGTCGTGCGTGCCATCCACAGCCAGGGGCAAGCCCGGCAGTTCCTCGCAGAGCCGATTGCGATTCGCACTGTCAAACGAGTGTGATGCAGGAGCCGGGCGTGTACGAGATCACTGCCGACCCGTCACGCATCGACGTTGAGGCGGCGCATGCATTCCTGACGACCAGCTACTGGTCACCGGGCGTGCCGGTCGACATCGTGCGCCGTGCGATCCAGAACTCGATCTGTTTCGCTGCGCTTCATGATGGCGCGCAAGTGGGCTTCGCCCGCGTCGTGACGGATCGCGCGACGTTTGCCTATCTGGCAGATGTGTACCGTGTACCTGGCTGGGTGAAGGCGGGCAAGTGGGCGCGAGCGTGATCCGTGATGTGTGCGAAGCGGATTTCGACGCGATCGTTGCGTTGAATCTCGAGTCGGAGAAGTTCCTGAGCGCAATGGATCTGCCGCGCTTTCGGCACCTGCACTCGAATTGTGCGTACTGCCGGGTGGTGGAGGGCGAGGCGGGCGTCGCTGCTTTCCTGCTGGCGTTCCGGCAAGGCGCGGCCTACGACAGCGAGAACTACCGCTGGTTCGACGAGCGCTATCCCTCTTTCATGTACGTTGACCGCGTGGTGGTCGCGTCGCAGCAGCAGGGCAAGGGCCTGGGTGCAAAGCTGTATGACGACCTGTTCGCCTTCGCCAGTGCGGCCGGCGTTGCGTGCGTGACATGCGAGTTTGACGTGGAGCCGCCCAACGAGATCTCGCGGCGCCTGCATGAGCGCTACGGTTTTCGCGAGGTCGGCATGAAGCGAGTGGCATACGCTGACAAGCGTGTGTCGATGCAGCATGCAGCCCTGGCGCTGTCTTGAATCCACAAGGGGCACCAATAAAAATGCAACCGCGCAATACCAACTGGCTTCGCGAGGAGCTGCTCCAACTGCTATCGCTTGCCGGCACGCTGGCTGGTCTGTGCATCACCGGTGTGACGCTGTTCCACACCACGGGCCGCGCAGCCATTGCAACCGTCGCTGACGATGTGCTGGCCGTGTCAGCGCTGCTTTTCCTGCTGTGCACCTACACGATCTTCATCGCACTGCGAACGCGCAACGAGAAGATGGCTGTGTTTCTGGAGAAGGTCGCCGACACGCTCTTTTTGCTGGCGCTCACGGGCATGGTGCTGTGCGGGTTTGTCATGGTGTATGCAGTCTGGTGAGGGGATGACATGACCTGGTATTTCAAAGCGCTGTTCGCTGCGTTGCTTATCGCGGCTTCTTCCGTGTCGGTGGCTAAAACGCCGGCAGCTGTGGTGCGGCAACTCACGCTGCAAGCCGATGCATGGGACAAGGCGATTGTTCGCAAGGACAAGGCGGCCATCGCCAACAACATGGCTGCGGACTTCCGCCAGATCGACGCTGCGGGCGATATCGAGACCAAGGCGTCGTTTCTTGAAAGTGTGCTCGACGAGAAGTTGCGCATTGATCCCTACACAGTCGAAGATTTCGAGGTGCGTGTGTACGGCAACGTCGCCTTGCTCAGCGGCCGCACGCGCATGACCGGCGTGTACGACGGAAAACCATTCAAGACCCACTACCGGTATATCGACATTTATGTTCGCAAGGCCGGGGTATGGCGCGTGGCGAGCGTGCAGATCACCAAGCTGAAGGATTAGTCAGGCATTGCCTCGCCTTGCCCATTCATGCAAAGTCATGCCTGACGCCACTGCGACAAGGAAAATCGGCATGCCGACGCAAGACGAAGAGATCGCGCGCCACCTGCGCGAGGCCGCTGAATCGGGTGAGATGCAGCGCATTGCCGGGTACGGCAAGCCATTGCCGGAAGACGCGGGCTGGGACGCGACACCCGACGAATTCCGCATGCCATTCAAGATACTGAAGAACGCTGGCTACGCGCCGCCAGAGGTGGAAATGTTCCGCCAGCGCGCCGAGCTCGCCGCGCAGATCGAGGCGTCAACAAGCGAATCCGACAAGATCGAGATGCAACGCAAGCTGGCAGACCTGCAGCAGAAGATTGCCCTGCGGCTCGAAGCGTTGCGGGTCAACAAGAGCTTATGACTTCGTGCCAATCAGTCGCCGCGCGCTGGGTGCTGGCGATGCTTTTGCAGGCAGTGGTATTTGCTTCTTTGTCGCACGCGGCAGCGCTGGTTGCGCCCAATGTGGTGACGATCTCGCCGGCGCTTGTGACCGCAGGGCAGCCCAACGCAGCGTCGCTGAAGGCGTTGGGCAGCGACGGCTTTCGCGCGGTGATTTATCTCGCGCCGATGACGGTGATGGACGCCGTTCGCGAAGAGGCCGAGATTGTGCGGGCACAGGGCCTGGAGTTCATCAATATCCCCATCGACTTCGGCGAGCCGACTGAAGCAGAATTCGCCAGGTTCACCGAAACCATGGAACGCCTGAAGGGGCAGAAGGTCCTCGTGCACTGCCAGGTGAATATGCGCGCTTCAACGTTCACGTTTCTCTACCGCGTGCTCACGCTGCACGAATCACCCGAGCTGGCTTACGAGGCGGTTGCCAAGGTGTGGTCACCCCGCGGCCCCTGGAGGCAGCTGGTTGGCGCGCAATTGAAGAAGGCGGGCATAGCCTTCGACTTTTATTGAGGAGCCAGCCATGCATCCCGGTTTTTGTGCCTTACCGCTCATCGCACTTGCCTTGCCAATGGCTGCCGCAGCGCAGGAAGCGACCCTCGATCAACTTGGTTGGTTGACTGGCTGCTGGACCACGATTGGCGCCGAAGCAGGATCAGGCGAACAGTGGACGTCGGCAGCAGGTGGCACGCTTTTGGGTATGAGTCGTACGGTGCGCGGTGGCAAGACGGCCGCCTATGAATTCATGCGCATTACTGTGTCGCCCGATGGCAAGTTCGTGTTCCATGCGCAGCCGTCCGGCAAGCCGGCCGAAAGTCTTGTTGCGGTCAAGCAAAGCGCAAGCGAAGTTGTGTTCGAGAACTTGCAGCACGACTTTCCCCAGCGTGTCATCTACCGCAACGTGCCGCCCGATAAGCTCGATGCCAGTATCGAAGGCCTGCGCAATGGCGTGATGCGGTCGATTCCTTTCCCGATGACGCGTGCCAGTTGCGGCGCACCATCGAAGGAGTCCGGTAAGTGAAGTGGATAACAGGTCTTTTCCCGGCACTGCTATTGAGCCCGACTTTTGCCATGACCGTGGACCTCAACGCCCTTTGGGACTTTCGCAACCCCGACGTCAGCGAGCAGCGATTTCGCGCTGCGATGGCTAGCGCCACCGGTGATGACGCGCTGATCCTGCAGACACAAATCGCGCGAACGTACGGGCTGCGCAAGGACTTCGACCGCGCACGCCAGGTGCTGGACAGCATCGCGCCACAGATTGCCAAGGCCGGGCCCGAAGCCCAGGCGCGCTACCAGCTTGAACTGGGCCGCTCATGGATATCGGCCGCGCATCCGCCGCAATTGCAAACGACTGAAGCGCGCGACAAAGCTCGAACGGCGTATGAGCGTGTCGTCGAGATCGCGATGCCCGCGGGCTTGGAGCAGTTCGCCATCGACGCGTATCACATGCTCGCTTTCGTGGACACGGAGCCGCTCCAGCAGATCGCTTGGAACAACAAGGGCCTGGCGATTGCGCTTGCGTCAAAGCAGCCGAACGCAAGAGCCTGGGAAGCGAGTTTGCGCAACAACACGGGCAATGAGCTGCATCGGCTGGGGCGAGATGAAGAAGCGCTGGTCGAATTCCGCAAGGCACTTGCGCTGCGCCAGCAAGGCAACAACGCCTACATGACGCATGTGGCGCACTGGATGGTCGCCATGACGCTTCGGTCGCTGGGCCGCCTCGATGAAGCATTGGCGATCCAGTTGCGGCTTGAGCAGGAGCGGCAGGCCGCGAACGAGCCGGACGAATACGTCTTCGAAGAGCTCGAGGCGATCTATCGCGCCAAAGGCGACGAGGCGCGTGCGAAGCATTACGCGCAGTTAAATGCGCAGCTCAAGCAGCCTGCCTCCAAATAGTTTTCGAAAGGAACTCCCATGCGCGTCCTGTCTGTTGCCCTGATTGCGGTGTCTGCGCTTCTTGCTGGCTGTGCCAGCCGCCCACTCACCATGCCAGCTGAACTGGCGAAGCAGCAAGTGGCCGACACTGAGCGCGCTTTTGCCAAGTCGATGGCCGACCGCGACGCAAAGGCATTCGAGAGCTTTCTGTCGGAGGACACCGTGTTCTTCTCCGGCCCTACGCCGCTGCGTGGCAAGAAAGCGGTGATGGAGTTCTGGTCGAAGTTTTTCGTCAAGCCCGTCGCGCCGTTTTCCTGGAAGCCCGAAGAAGTCGAGGTGCTCGACAGCGGCAACCTGGGCCTGAGCGCCGGGCCGGTTTACGACCCGCAGGGCAAGCTTGTTGCGCGTTACTCGTCGATCTGGCGGCTGGAGGCGCCGGGCCAGTGGCGCATCATTTTTGACAAGGGCGGCGAGGTCTGCGACTGCAAGCCGTAATATCCGGGCCATGGAGACGAAATGGCTCGAGGACTTTGTGAGCCTCGCGGAAACCCGCAGCTTCAGCCGCTCGGCGCAGCTGCGCCATGTCACGCAACCCGCTTTCTCGCGCCGCATCCAGGCCTTGGAGGCGTGGGCCGGGACTGACCTGGTTGACCGCTCGTCGTACCCCACGCGTCTGACGCCTGCTGGCGAGACGCTGTATTCCCAGTCCATCGAGATGCTGCAGTCGCTGCAAAGCACGCGCGCGATGTTGCGCGGCCATTCGGCAGCCGGGCAAGACGTGATCGAGTTCGCGGTGCCGCACACGCTGGCGTTTACGTTCTTTCCGGTGTGGGTGTCGTCGCTGCGCGAGAAGTTCGGGCCGATCAAGAGCCGCCTCATTGCGCTGAATGTGCACGACGCAGTGATGCGCCTCGTCGAAGGGGGTTGCGACTTGCTCATTGCCTATCACCATGCGTCACAGCCACTGCAGCTCGACGCTGACCGCTATGAGATGGTGACGCTCGGCCAGGAGGTGCTGGCGCCTTACTGCCGCGCCGATGCCGACGGCGAGCCCATGTTCAAGTTGCCAGGCCGGGCGGGGCAGCCTTTGCCCTATCTGGGCTATGCCCCGGGGGCGTATCTCGGCCGCGTGACAGACCTGATTCTCAAGCAATCAGCAACGGCCATTCACCTGGACCGGGTCTATGAAACCGATATGGCTGAGGGCCTGAAGGTGATGGCGGTCGAAGGGCACGGCGTTGCATTCCTTCCGGGGAGCGCCGTCAAAAAAGAAGTGAAATCGCGCCGCCTTGTGAACGCGGCGCCTGGAATGGACAGCCTGGCGATGACGATGGAGGTGCGCGCTTATCGGGAGAAACCCGTAGGCAAGGACGCTCCAAAAGGAACGGCGCAGGCGCTCTGGACCTACCTCGCGACCAAAGCCACCAGTGTGAAGTAGCTCGTGCATCAGCTGCACGCCACGGTTATAAGTTTTTTGCATGAGTGAGCGCGCAAACGGCATTGGCGCTCGGCAGCAGCAGTCCCTACAGTTCGCGCCACCTTGAACCATCGGCCGCAACACCAGAAAAACTGACACAGCGCTTGCGGCTTTCGACGCGACATGGCAACGCGGGCATAAAGCCTGCTTGCGGTTGTCAGAATCGAAGGCAGGGTAATCCCGAGACGCCGATTCCCTAGAATTTCGTTTTCATTTCACCTACAGCTTCACCACAGGAGATATCCATGAAAAAGCATTTGTTGACCATCGCCATCGCTGCTCTTGCCGCGGGCGGGGCACAAGCCCAAGCCACCGACACGCTCGCCAAAGTCAAGGCACAGGGCAAGATCGTGATGGGTGTCCGCGAGTCGTCTGCGCCTCTGTCTTTCACCCTGGGTGATGGCAAGTTCACCGGCTACCACGTCGAGCTGTGCGAGCGCATCATCAAGGCCATCGCACCTGCGGCCAAGATCGAATACACGCCGGTCACCTCGGCCAACCGCATCCCCTTGGTGCAGAACGGCACCGTGGACATCGAGTGCGGCTCCACCACCAACAACGCAGCCCGCCAGAAGGACGTGACCTTCGCCCTGACGACCTACGTCACTGAAGTGCGCACCGCCGTCAAGAAGAGCTCGGGCATCTCCTCCATTGCCCAGCTGAACGGCCGCAGCGTCGCAACGACAACGGGCACGACCTCTGTGGCGTTGCTTCGCAAGAACGAGCGCGCCACCGGCGTTGACTTCAAGGAGGTCTATGGCAAGGATCACGCCGACAGCTTCCTGCTGCTCGAGTCGGGCCGCGCTGATGCCTTCGTGATGGACGACAACATCCTGGCTGGCCTGATTGCCGGCTCCAAGACGCCTGGCGACTACGCGATCGTTGGCGAAACACTGAACGTCGAGCCCATCGCCATCATGATCCGTAAGGATGACCCGGCGATGAAGAAGGCCGTGGACGACCAAATTCGCGGCATGATGAAGTCTGGCGACCTGGACAAGCTGTACACGAAGTGGTTCATGCAGCCGATCCCGCCGAAGAACACCAGCGTGAATCTCGCGATGGGCTCGGTGATGAAGGGCCTGATCGCCAACCCGGCAGACAAGCCGGCTGAAGACTACAACGCCAAGAAGTAAGCTGAAGGTGGGCGGTGCAGCCGCCATCAGCGCCAAGTAGTAGGGGCATCCGCCCCAACGATTCCGGCCCGCCGACAACGCGGGCCGGCTTCGCATAACGAGGAGGAGTGAAAGCGATGGCTCTCGACTGGCAGGTTTTCTGCCTGGATACCCTGGACAAGGAGCCCGTCAAGGGTTGCTTCGGTTCAGGCAAAGACATCACCTACCTGGACTGGTTGCTCCAGGCCTGGGGTCAGACCGTGATCGTCGCGGCTGGCGCACTCATCGTTGCACTGGTGGTCGGCTCGATCATCGGCGTCATGCGAACACTGCCCGACAGTCCCATCCTCACGAGGGTGGGCAACTGGTGGGTCGAGCTCTTCAGAAATATTCCGCTGCTGGTCCAGATTTTTCTCTGGTACCACGTCATGCCCTTCATCATTCCCGCCTTCGCCGGCATGCCCAAGCTGGCCCTGGTGATCATGGGGCTGGGGCTTTTCACTTCGGCCCGTATTGCAGAGCAGGTGCGTGCCGGCATCCAGGCTTTGCCACGCGGCCAGCGCTATGCCGGCATGGCCATGGGTTTCACCACCGCGCAGTACTACCGTTATGTGCTGCTACCGATGGCGTACCGCATCATCATCCCGCCGCTGACCAGCGAGAGCATGAACATCTTCAAGAACTCGTCGGTGGCGTTCGCCGTCTCCGTGACTGAGTTGACGTTCTTCGCGCAACAGGCTGGCGAGGAAACCTCCAAGGGCATCGAGATCTACATGGGCGTTACGGCGCTGTACATCATCTCGGCCTTCACCATCAACCGCATCATGGCGTTCATCGAAAAGCGTGCCCGCGTGCCAGGCTTCGTCTCGAACACCACCGGCGGCGGAGGACACTGACCATGGACTTCTCCTTCTTCACCTGGGAAGTCTTCCGTGCCTTCGTGTTGCACGGCCTTTACTTCAGCCTGGCGCTGACGGCAGTCGCCACGCTGGGTGGCATCGTGTTCGGCACGCTGCTGGCGCTCATGCGCCTGTCTGGCATCAAGCTGCTGGTGCTGCCTGCCACCATCTACGTCAACGGCATGCGGTCGATTCCGCTGCTGATGGTGCTGCTGTGGTTCTTCCTGCTGGTGCCTATCGTGATTGGCAGGCCGATCGGCGCCGAGTGGTCGGCCGTGATCACATTCATCGCGTTCGAAGCCGCGTACTTCAGCGAGATCATGCGTGCGGGCATCCAGTCAATCGCTCGCGGGCAGGTGTTTGCAGGGCAAGCGCTCGGCATGACCTACGGCCAGAACATGCGCCTGGTGATCCTGCCGCAGGCGTTCCGCAACATGATCCCGATCTTGCTCACGCAGACGATCATCCTGTTCCAGGACACCTCGCTTGTGTACATCATCACCGCGAATGACTTGCTGCACGGCTTTTCCACCGCCGGCTCGAACCTGAGCCACCCGCGTGAGGCCTATATCCTCGCGGCTGTCTTTTACTTCGTCATCTGCTTCAGCCTGTCGTGGATCGTCAAGCGCGTGCAGATGAAGGTCGCCATCATTCGATAGAAAGAACTGGGTCATGATCGAAATCAACAACATCTCGAAGTGGTACGGCCCCGTGCAAGTGCTGACGGACTGTTCCGTCAAGATCAACAAGGGCGATGTGGTGGTGGTCTGCGGCCCGTCGGGCTCCGGCAAGTCCACGCTGATCAAGACGGTGAACGCGCTCGAGCCTGTGCAAAAGGGCGAGATCATTGTGGACGGCACTGTCGTGACGGACCCCAAGACGGACCTGCCCAAGGTCCGCAGCCGCGTCGGCATGGTGTTCCAGCACTTCGAGCTGTTCCCGCACCTGTCGGTGACGGAAAACCTCACCATCGCCCAGATCAAGGTGCTCGGCCGCAGCCCCGACGAAGCCAAGACGCGCGGCCTGAAGATGCTCGACCGCGTGGGCCTCATGGCTCACAAAGACAAGTTCCCGGGCCAGCTGTCCGGCGGCCAGCAGCAGCGCGTGGCGATTGCACGCGCACTGTCGATGGACCCCGTCGTGATGCTCTTTGACGAGCCGACTTCCGCGCTTGACCCCGAGATGGTCGGCGAAGTGCTTGATGTGATGGTCACGCTCGCCAAGGAAGGCATGACGATGATGGTCGTCACGCACGAAATGGGTTTTGCACGCAAGGTGGCCAGCCGCGTGATCTTCATCGACGTGGGCGGCAAGATTCTCGAAGACTGCTCGAAGGACGAGTTCTTCAGCCATCCGGAAAACCGGCAGGCGCGCACGAAGGACTTCCTCAACAAGATCCTGCAGCACTGAGCGCAGGCGAATCTGGGGGCGTCGCGCAGGCGAATCCCGGAGGATCGCGCGCGCTCTGGGAGAATCGCTCCCATGACCGACGAAATCACGATCCGCCGTCCTGACGACTGGCACCTCCACGTGCGCGATGGCGATGTGCTCGCCACCGTGGTGCCTCACACAGCCGCGCAATTTGCGCGCGCCATCATCATGCCGAACCTGCGGCCGCCCGTGACCACGGCGGCCATGGCAACGGCCTACCGCGATCGCATCCTGGCTGCGGTTCCAGCAGGCGTGAAGTTCGAGCCGTTGATGACGCTCTACCTCACCGACAACCTCGCGCCCGACGAAATCAGGCGTGCGCGCGACGCTGGCGTGGTGGCGTTGAAGCTCTATCCCGCTGGCGCCACCACCAACAGCGATGCGGGCGTGACCGACATCCGCAAGACCTACAAGACGCTGGAGGCGATGCAGCGTGAAGGCGTCATCCTGCTCGTGCACGGTGAAGTCACATCGCCGGACATCGACCTGTTCGACCGTGAAGCCGTCTTCATCGAGCAGCAGCTCATTCCGCTGCGCCGTGACTTCCCCGAACTCAAGATCGTGATGGAGCACATCACGACACGCGACGCGGTGCAGTACCTGCATTCGAGCGACGGCTTCCTCGCCGCAACGATCACGGCGCATCACCTGCTCTACAACCGCAACGCGATTTTCACGGGCGGCATACGTCCGCACTACTACTGCCTGCCGGTGCTCAAGCGTGAAGTGCATCGCGTTGCGCTGGTTGAAGCGGCAACGGGTGGAAGCGCGAAATTCTTTCTCGGCACCGACAGCGCGCCGCATCCTGCGCATTTGAAGGAGCACGCGGTTGGCTGTGCCGGTTGCTACACCGCTCATGCGGCGATGGAGCTCTACGCCGAAGCATTCGACAACGCTGGTGCACTGGGCAGCCTTGAAGGCTTTGCAAGCCTGCACGGCCCTGCGTTTTATGGCTTGCCTGTGAATGAGGGCACCATCACGTTGCGTCGCGGATCGTGGACACCGCCCGAGAGCTATGCATTCGGCCAGGCACAGCTCAAGCCGCTGCGCTCGGGCGAAGCACTGCCGTGGAAGTTGGTGGCCACGTCATGACAAAGGAGGCTCCAGCCATGCTTACCCGTTTTGCATTGATTGCGTTCGGCTGCCTCGTGCACGTTGCCAGCTGGGCCCAGGCGGGCTCCACGCTGCTGGATGCGCCTGATCTCTCGCCGCATATCCGCCAGGGCTTCGTGACCAGTGCCGCCCCGGTGCCCGACAGGGCCAACGCGCCGCGCTACAGCATTCGTGAAGATGTGGCCGAGACCGGCTCGAATATCCGCCGCAACATCGTGACGGGCTCGATCCCTTTCGACAAGCGCTACGACGAACTCACGCCCGACCAACAGGCGCTTTTCAAGTCGCAATACCAGCGGCTGGGGCCGCACGACGAGCCGCCGTTTCCTGCCAACGGGCTGGGCAGGGTCTACCGCGCGATTTCCGTGGCTCAGAACGTCCTGCTGGTACAGGGCACGGTCTCGGTGTTTGTCGAGGTCAATCCCAAGGGCGAACCTGAGTCGGTATCTGTCTTCGAGGCGCCTGATCCCAAGATCGCTCGCGCCGTTGCGTCGATCCTGATGCTCGAGCAATACAAGCCCGCTTTGTGCGACGGCACGCCGTGCCGGATGGGGTTTCCGGTCCGCGTGGCGCTCGAACTGAGGTAGGCGGTGCCCTCGCTGGGCATTGATTGGGCAACGCACTGGTTCACGCCGTGGCGCGGGCCGGGCGAGCGCATCGCGCAGATGCACGGGCAAGGCATTGCGCTGCATGAAGCGCTGGCGCGCGAGCCATCGGCGCCGCTGCAGTTTGTCGCGCAAGACGAACTGCCCGCTGGCGAGGCGTATGAGGCATTCATCCTGCGCACCAACCGTTGCCCGACGCGCGACAACCTGCATGACTTCTTCAACGCCCTCGTGTGGCTGAAGTTTCCGCTGGCCAAGCGGCGGCTCAATGCGCTGCATGGCGATCAGCTGCGCGCTGTTGGTTGCGGTGGCGAAGGCACCACCCGCGGGCCTGTGCGCGACGCGATGACCGTGTTCGATGAAAACGGCGCACTGTTGCATGCGCCGGCGCTGATCTGGCAGGCGCTGGTGGCGCGTGACTGGCAGCGGCTGTTCATCGACTTACGCTCGCTGTGGGCCGAGACCCGTATCGTCTTGTTCGGTCACGCTTTGCTGGAGAAGATGGCGTCGCCGCGCAAGGAGATCACGGCGCATGTCTGGTGCGCAGATGCGCCCGCGAGCGCCGGTGACGACGACGCGTGGCTGGCTGCCCAACTGACGCACGCCAGGCTGGCAGAAAAACCCTTCACGCCGCTGCCCCTTTCTGGCGTGCCGGGCTGGCACCCGTGTAACAGCGATATTTCCTTTTATGATGACCGCCTGGTCTTTCGGCCAGCGGGGCGGCAGAACCAAATGACAACAGTGCGACCCGAGGCCTTGCGCCCTTGAATCGGCCCGAACAGGCCCTATCTGAGGCGCGAGGTGGCATTCGCTTACCTCGGAGAAAACTACCGCTATGAAACGCATCTTTCTGTTTGTCGTGACCAACCTGGCTGTCGTCCTGGTGCTGGGTGTTGTTGCCAGCCTGCTGGGCGTCAATCGCTTCCTCACCGCGAACGGCCTGAACCTCGGCGCGCTGCTGGGCTTCGCTTTCATCATGGGCTTTGGTGGCGCGTTCATTTCGCTGCTGCTGTCCAAGCCAATCGCCAAGTGGAGCTCGGGCGTGAGGGTGATCGACCAGCCCTCCAATGCCGATGAGGCATGGATCGTCGACACCGTTCGCAGGTTTGCCGACAAGGCCGGCATCGGCATGCCGGAAGTCGGCATCTTCGAAGGCGAGCCCAATGCATTCGCCACTGGCGCTTTCAAGAACAGCGCGCTCGTTGCCATCTCCACCGGCCTGCTGCAAGGCATGACGCGTGAAGAGGTCGAAGCAGTGATCGGCCATGAGGTCGCGCACATCGCGAATGGCGACATGGTCACCATGACGCTGATCCAGGGTGTGATGAACACGTTTGTCGTGTTCCTGTCGCGTGTGATCGGTTACGCGGTCGACAGCTTCCTGTCGAAGGGCGACAACCGTTCAGGCCCTGGCATTGGTTACTACATCACGACCATCGTGCTCGACATCCTGCTGGGCTTCCTGGCCGCGATCATCGTTGCCTGGTTCTCGCGCCAGCGTGAGTTCCGCGCTGATTCGGGTTCTGCGAAGTTGCTCGGCCAGAAGCAGCCCATGATCAATGCACTGGCCCGCCTGGGCGGCATGGTGCCCGGCGAATTGCCGAAGAGCCTGCAGGCCATGGGCATCACCTCGGGTGTCGGCAAGTTGTTCTCGACGCATCCGCCGATTGAAGAGCGCATTGCTGCGCTGCAGGCAGCGCAGGGCTGATTCCAGCGCCTTTACTTCTTGGCGTCTTCGACGATCTTGAAGATGACGTCGTCCTTGAGGGCGGGCCGGTACTTGATCACCGACTTGTCCATCACGTTCACGCCGGCGAAGACGATCACGTCACCGATCTTCGGGATGAAGGTCACCGTCGATTCGTCTTCCGCCGCCGGATAGCCCTTCACGTGCAGTCGCGGCTTGACGAACGGGAAGTGACCTTCGACAACCGAAAACTGGTCTTCAACGCGCGGGAACGGCTTGGCGATGTCGCGGGCCAATGTGCCCGTAGCCAGTTCAAGGCTGCGCTGAATGGAGGCCTTCAAGGGTGCGGCATCGTTCTCGAGCCAGCTGTCAAGGCCGAGAAGCGGGCGCGCCGCGCCGCTCGACGCGATGTAGCGCGTATTCCAGACCGGCTTGCCATCGGCCCCGGCCAGGCTGGTGCGGATGACGACGTAAGGACGCAGTTCCTGCGCGCTGACATACGACAGCACGATGGCGGGCGTGAGCATCACTTTCGCCGAGGCGGGCTCCGCCTTGACCGAGGGGCCGAAGGCGCCTGCGGCGACGAGGCGGTCAACCTCTGCTTGCAGTGGCTTGTTCAGGTTGATGTTGAGCTGCTTTTCCGCGTCGCGAATCATGGTGGCGCCCGCGCTTGCATTGGCGGAGTGCACGATGGCGACACCGATCAGGCCGAACAGGAGTGCGCCGGCCTGGCCCGTCTGGTGACCCGAGATCACGACCTGGCTGTTGGGCACGCGGTACACGCCCAGCGGCATGTCGCTCCATGCTGAAAGGTCTTCGCCCGAGACTTTGATCGCCACCGGCTGGGCTTGCACGGGCATGGGCTTGGTGAATTCAAAGCTGGCGCAGCCGGCGAGCTGCGCGAGGACGAGCGCGCAAACGACGCGCGAAAACTTGCCAAGGGTTGGCGACATGAATTTTCCCTCCTGAGGTCTTTTGACTAAATTCCTGGAGGGAGTTTATCTGCCGGGCTGAGCGATGCTGACGGCCACCGCCTCGCCCACCTTGATCCCGTCGACTCCGGCCGACAAAATCCCGCCCGCGTAGCTCGCGCCTTCACCGGCCGGGTACAGGCCGCGCACATTCAAACTCTGGAAGTCGTCGCCGCGCGTGATCTTCAGCGGCGACGATGTGCGTGTTTCAACGCCTGTCAGCACGGCATCGGGCATGTCGAAGCCGCGGATCTTCTTGCCGAACACGGGGAGCGCTTCGCGGATGGCGGTGATGGCGTACTCAGGCAACGCAGCGTGCAAGTCACCCAGCTTCACACCGGGTTTGTACGACGGCATCACGTCACCGAGCTGCGCTGATTCACGGCCAGCAATGAAGTCGCCAACGAGCTGCCCGGGCGCTTCATAGGTGCCGCCGCCCAGCGCAAATGCCTGTGATTCAAGCGTGCGTTGCAGCACGACACCCGCGAGCGGCCCGCCCGGATAGTCGAGGGGAGAGATGCCGACAACGATCCCCGCATTGGCGTTGCGCTCGTTGCGCGAATACTGGCTCATGCCGTTGGTCACCACGCGGCCAGGCTCCGACGTCGCAGCCACCACGGTGCCGCCAGGGCACATGCAGAAGCTGTACACCGAGCGGCCATTGCTCGCGTGATGCACCAGCTTGTAGTCCGCCGCGCCAAGCAACGGGTGGCCTGCGTGACGACCCCACCGCGCCCGGTCGATCACGCCCTGCGGATGCTCGATGCGAAAGCCGATTGAAAACGGCTTGGCTTCGAGGAACACGCCGCGCGCATGAAGCATCTCGAACGTGTCGCGCGAGCTGTGACCCAGCGCCATCACGGCATGGTCGCAGCGCAGCTCGCTCGTTTGCCCCGTCACCTGGTCGAGCACGACAAGACCGCGCAGCTGCTTGCCGTCACGTGTCTCTTGCAGGTCAAGATCGACCACGCGCTGCTGGAAGCGGATCTCGCCGCCCATGGCGATGATCTGCTCGCGCATGTGTTCCACCACCTTGACCAGCTTGAACGTGCCGATATGCGGATGCGCGACATAAAGAATTTCTTCGGGCGCGCCAGCCTTCACGAATTCTTCCATCACCTTGCGGCCCAGGTGCCGCGGGTCCTTGATCTGGCTATAGAGCTTGCCGTCGGAGAAGGTGCCTGCGCCGCCTTCGCCAAACTGCACGTTGCTCTCGGGGTTGAGCACGTTCTTGCGCCACAGGCCCCAGGTGTCTTTCGTGCGTTCGCGCACGGGCTTGCCGCGTTCGAGCACGATGGGTTTGAGGCCCATTTGCGCGAGCACGAGCGCTGCAAAGATTCCGCAGGGGCCGAAGCCGATGACGACAGGCCGTGGCGATGGCGCGGCCTGCGTGGTTACGGGTGCGCGCCACACCATGTCGGGCGTCACTGTCACGTGCGGGTTCTTGTCGAATTTCGCGAGCAGGGCAGCCTGCTTCGACGCATCAGCGAGCGTCACGTCGACGATGTACACGACCATCAACTCGGCCTTGCGTGCGTCGAAGCTGCGCTTGAAGACGTCGACCTTGGCAAGGTCGGTGGGCGGCACGTGCAGCACGCCGCAGACGGCAGCGCGCAGGTTGGGCTCGGGCTGCTCGGCCTGCGCGAGCGTGAGCTTGATTTCAGAAAGGCGGATCATGCTTGTCCTTGCGGCCCATGGTTAACGGGCAAAGGGAAGTGGCAAGAGGGGTCGCCGATAATACTGCCGTGAAGCCCTGTGGACTGCGGCTTGTTTTCAAAGTTCAACATCCATGGGCAAGCACACGATCCTGGTTCTTGGCGGCTACGGTTTTTTCGGCAGCCGCATTTGCCAGGAACTTGCCGCCGATTCCGGCATTCGCGTCCTGGTCGCGGGGCGCGATGGCAAGAGGGCGCTCGCATTCGCCACTGAACTCGGTCTTGCCGCAGATCAGGCCGTCACCCTCGACGCGCAAGCCCCTGATCTCTCAGCGCGTCTGGTTGAACTGGGCGTCAAGACCGTCATTCATACCGCGGGGCCCTTTCAAGGGCAGGGCTATGAAGTGGCCCGCGCTGCAATTGCGGCCGGCGCGAACTACATCGACCTGGCAGACGGTCGCGACTTTGTCGCCGGCATCGGCGCACTGGATCAAGCCGCGCGTGAGGCAGGCGTGTTCGTGACGAGCGGGGCGAGTTCGCTGCCGGCGCTCTCGTCCGCGGTGGTGGACCAGTACCTGCCCCGCTTCAGGCAGCTCGACACGATCAGGCACGGCATCGGATCGGGCGCTCGCTCGCCGGGCCTTGCCACCATGCGCGGTGTTTTCAGCTATTGCGGCAAGCCGTTCCGGTGGCTTCAGCGCGGCCGCTGGGTGCCGCAGTGGGGCTGGCTGAACTTGCGGCGCTACCGCTTTCCTGAACCTGTTGGCCCGCGGTGGCTGAGCAGCATCAACGTGCCCGACCTCCTGTTGTTCCCCGAGCGCTATCCGGGGGTAAAAACCGTGAGGTTCCAGGCGGGCTTTGCCGGCACCCTCGGGCACCTGTTCGTGTGGTGCGCTTCATGGCTGGTGCGTTTGCAACTGCTGCCCAGCCTGGTTTCTCTCGCGCAGCCGTTGCATGCCATGAGCGCGTGGATGGAGCCGTGGATCAGCGACAAGGGAGGGATGTTCGTGTCGCTTGAAGGCACCGGGCATGACGGTGAGAAGCTCAAGCTCGACTGGCATCTGGTCGCCGCGCAAAACCACGGGCCATGGATACCTTGCGGCGCTTCGATTGCGCTCGCCCGCAAACTCGCGGCCGGCTTGCCGATGCCATCGGGTGCGATGGCCTGCATGGGCCAGTTGAGCGTCAAGGACTACCTCGCGGCGCTGCAACGCTTCGACATCCAGGAACTGCCCGCTTGAATACCTATCTCGTTCTCAAATGGCTGCATGTCGTCAGCTCCACGGTCCTGTTCGGCACCGGCATCGGCATTGCCTTTTTCAAGTGGATGGCAGATCGAGCGGGTGACGTGCATGTGATTCGCGTCGTGAACGAGCGGACGGTGCTGGCCGACTGGATGTTCACCCTGCCGGCGGTCGTGCTGCAACCGGTCACTGGCCTTGCGATGGCGTGGGTCGCGGGGTACCCGCTTGCAAGCGGTTGGCTCTTGGTGTCGCAGGGCCTCTACCTGGTGGCCGGTGGCTGCTGGCTGCCGGTTGTCTGGCTGCAGCTTCGCATGCGCGACTTGGCGCGGGCAGCCGACGATGGCAATTCGCCATTGCCCGCGCAGTACCGCGCCTATGCGCGTGCATGGTTCTGGCTGGGCGTGCCCGCCTTCTGTTCGTTGATCGCCGTTTTTGGGCTGATGGTGTTCAAGCCGACCTGGTAAGCCACGCGGTTGCCCTTGCGATGCCAAGGTCGCCGATAATGCGCTGGTGAAGCCCGCCAGACCGCCGCTGGTGCAATCTGGGAAACCAGGCACTGGAGGAACGTCCGGACTGCATAGGGCAGCGTAGCAGGTAACACCTGTCCACCGTGAGGTGAGGATCAGAGCAACAGAGACGAGCCGATTGAGTTCGGGTGAAACGGGCAATCTCTACGCGCAGCAATACCAAGTAGGCCAGTGTTGATGTGGCTCCGCAGAGCTGGCGGGTAGGTAGCACCGAGCTGATCGGCGACGATCAGCCAAGAGTAATGGCGGTCACGCTTGCACCTTCGAAAGAAGATGCAAGCGACACAAAATCCGGCTTATCGGCGGACTTCACACTTATTGCGCCGGCCGCGTCAAAACCGCGCGTCGGCAGGCAGATAGCGCCACTGCCCGAGCGGCAGCCCCGCCAGCGGCACGCGGCCCAGGCGCAGGCGCTTCATCGATAGCGGCCGCAGGCCGACTTCCTCGCACATCCACGGCACGAGCGCAGGGTCCATGCCCTTGATCGCAAAGCGCAGCCGCGTCTCGCTCTGCCAGCTCACCTTGGCGGGCGGCAGGCGCCAGCCTCGATACGCCAGGCCATTCGCGAGCAGCGCCATGCCGCCGTCACGGATCGTGCCGCTGACTTCCACCACGAGTTCCTGTTCGATCAGCAGCGCGTCTTCAGTCAGCTTGCGAACAATGCGGAAGTCCTGGCTGTACACGGCCAGGCCGCTGGCCTGCGCGGGCATGTCGAGCATCGGTGCGAGCTTGGCGAAATGCCGTTTGAGAATGCGCGGCGAAGCGCCTCCTGAAGTTCCAGCTTCAGCCGCGTGGTTGGCGGGCGTGAGCAGCCTCTGCGCTTCGTCGTAGCCCATGCCAACAGGCTTGTGCAGCAGCAGCGTGACGGGCTGCGCGTCTTCAGCCACGGCATGCGGGTCGATCACCACGTTCTGTTGTTCCGCGACGCGTGATTGCGGCTCCTCAACCACGACGCCATCCACGCGCACCCAGCCGCCTTCGATGAACAGCTCGGCCTCGCGCCGCGAGCACTGCGCCAGCGCCGCGACGCGCTTGGCCAGGCGTATGGGTTCAGCCATGGGCGGACCGCGCATTCATAGAGCAGCCAGTCCGAGCGACTCGATACGTTGCACGTGCGCCAGCAGCGAGCGCATCGCGATGGGCCACATGCGCGGCGGCACGTCGTTGTAGGCGACGCCAACCCAGTCTTGCATGGAGCCGTGCGGCAGCGCCTGCATCGCCGCGATGACCTTGGCTTCGCGTTGCAGGCGGTGTGCCTTCAGCTGCGCAATGGCTTGCGTCGCGAAGCCCAGAACGTGTCCGTGCGCGGGCAGGATGAATTCGATGCCGTACTGCCCGCACGCAGCCGTGAGCTTGTCGAGCGAGTCGAGGTAGTCGCTCATGTTGCCGTCGGGCGGGTCGACGATGGTTGTGCTGCCGTTGAGCACGTGGTCACCCGAGAACAGCAGCCCATCTTCGACCAGCACGAGGCACAGGTGATTGGCCGCGTGGCCCGGCGTGTGAATCGCGCGCAGCGTGTGTTTCACGCCGGCGCCTTCGACCGACACGTCGTCGCCATCGGCAAGCGAACGGTCGGGCGTGAATTCGCTTGCTGCCCTCGCCGTGGGTGCAGAAGGCAACCCGAGGATCAACGGCGGCTTGGCGCACAACGCCTGCAACGGCCGCGCGCCCGGTGAATGGTCGGCATGCGAATGCGTGCAGATGATCGCGCGAATGTCGCCATTTGCCGCGCGCCAGATGCGCTCGATGTGCTCCGGCTCGTTCGGGCCGGGGTCGATGGCGATGTAGCCCGTGGCCGGGTCGCCGATGAGGTAGCTGTTGGTGCCCGGCCCCGTCATCACGCCCGGATTTGGCGCGGTGATACGCGTCACGTTCTTGAGCAGCGGCACCGGCTGGCCCACTCGCCAGTCCAGGTGATGCACGAGCTGCCCGTCGGGGCTGACCAGTGCCAGCTCGCCGAAGGGCATGTCGCTTTCCATGTAGCGCGTATCCGCGCCGTTCACGAAGCCCGCGCGCGGGCAGCTCGTCCACAACGGTTGCTCGCCTGCGCATGCGTCGAGCACGGCCTGCACGGACTCGAACTTTGCGAGCCGCTGCAACGTACGGATGGTCGGGAAGATCATGAAGAACGTGCCCGCCTCGTGCCGCTCCAGCGCCTGCGCGGGCCGCACCCATGACGGCTCGAACTGTTCAGTTTCATCGGCGACGGGCGTCTGGCCCTCGGGCATGCGCGCCACAAGGAACTGCACATCGAAGCGGCGCGGCAAATCGCGATCGGTGATCCAGTGCGCGAGCAAGTACACGTCGTCGGCGGCGAGCAGGAGCCCGCGCTGCGCGCACTGGGCGGCCAGTGGCTGATGGCGATCAAGCGCAGCAATGTCGCTGGCATCTGCAGCGCGGCCATCGGCATGGCGCGCGATAAGCACGCCGAGTTCCTCGAAGCTCTCGCGAATCGCGGCGATGGCTTGGGTGAGGCGTTCGTCGCTCTGGGTGGCGCGACGCGTGGCATAGGCGTGGGCTTGCGAATCCGCCGCGTCGATCGTGCCGCCAGGAAAGACATACGCACCGGGCGCGAAGCTCGCCGTGGCGGAACGGCGCGTCATCAACACCTCGATGCCATGCGGCGTGTCGCGCAGCAGGAGCACGGTGGCGGCGGGGCGCGGCCGGGCAGGTTCGATCTGGGGGTGGAGGTGCTGCGTGGTTCGGACCATGCGCGATTATCGGTGCGCCGCGGCGCTGTGGCCTTGCGCCGTGGCCCGATAATCGCGCCATGCGGATTCGCTTTACCAAGATGCAGGGTGCCGGCAACGACTTCGTCGTGCTCGACGAGACACGCGCCCTGCTGCAGCTCACCCCCGCGCAGTACCGCTTCCTGGCCGACAGGCACTTCGGTGTTGGCGCCGACCAGGTGCTGTCCGTGCGGCTATCGCCCGCGCCGGGCATCGACTTCGAATATGTGATCCATAACGCCGACGGCGGCGAAGTGGAGCAGTGCGGCAATGGCGCGCGCTGCTTTGTCCGCTATGTGAGCGACAAGCACCTGACCGATCGTGACCGCGTGCGCGTCAAGACGCTCGGCGGCGTGATCGAGCCGCGGCTCAACCCGGATGGGCGCGTGACCGTGGACATGGGTGCGCCGGTGTTCGAGGCCGGCCAGATCCCTTTTGACCGCGCCGGGCTTTCGCCGCACGAAGCCGGCACCTGGGAGAAATGGACGCTCGCGCTCGGCGCCGACCCGGCTTCGCCGAAGGTGGCCGTGGCTCTCGTCTCAATGGGCAATCCCCATGCCGTGCAGGAGGTGCCGAGTGTTGACGACGCGCCCGTCCACACCGTGGGGCCGCAAGTCGAAAACCACCCGCGCTTTCCCAGGCGCGTGAACGCGGGTTTCATGGAAGTCGTGAATCGCGCGCTCATCAAGCTGCGCGTGTGGGAGCGCGGAGCCGGCGAAACCCTCGCATGCGGCACGGGTGCATGCGCCGCCGTCGTGGCCGGAATCCGCCTGGGCCGGCTGGAAAGCCGCGTTGATGTGCAAACGCGCGGCGGCATGCTGACGATCGAATGGAACGGCGTCGGCGAGCCGGTGCTCATGACTGGCCCGGCCGTGACTGTGTTCGAAGGCGAAATCGAGGTACCCGATCAATGACAAGCGAAAACATGAACCCGATCACCGAAGACGACATTGCCAACTACCTGGCGAACACGCCTGACTTCTTCTCACGCCATGCCGAGTTGCTCGCGACCGTGCAGCTCACCAGCCCGCACGGCAATCGCGCAGTGAGCCTGCAGGAGCGCCAGGCCGAGATGCTGCGCGAGAAGATCAAGGCGCTGGAGCACCGCCTGATGGACATGGTGCGCAACGGCACCGAGAACGTCATCATCTCCGACCGCCTGCATCGCTGGGCGCGTGCGATCTTCGCCGTGCAGTCGGGCAGGGCGCTGCCCGCCACCATCGCAGCTGAACTCGCTGCGCAGTTCCAGGTGCCGCAGGTCGCGATCAAGATGTGGGATGTCGATGCTCGCTACGGCGGCGACGTGTTCGCCGAGGGCGTGAGCGACGACGCGAAGACGCTCGCTGCGTCGCTCAGCCAGCCGTATTGCGGCGTGAACTCCGGCTTCGAGGCCGCGGGCTGGCTCGAGAACCCGTCGATAGCGATGTCGCTTGCGCTGCTGCCGCTGCGCGAAGGCGCGGCAAACAACGCTGGCCCTGCTTTCGGCATGCTGGTGCTCGCGTCGCCCGATCCGCAGCGCTACCAGAGTGGCATGGGCACGGATTTCCTCGAACGCATCGCCGAGCTGGCAAGCGCCGCGCTGCTGCGCTTGCGCCCCAGGTAAGGAAGCCTGCAGAGTGGACGACGCCGCGCTCGTCGAGAAGTACCTCGAGCATGTGCGTGTCGAAAAGCGGCTCGCGCAGCGCACCGTCGAGCTGTATTCGCTCGACTTGAAGCGACTGTTGGACAACGCATCAGCCGCAGGCGTTGCGCTTGCCCATGTGCAGAACGCGCACATCCGCCGCTGGGTCGCGCAAATGCACAGCGCAGGGCGCAGCGGCCGCGGCATTGCGCTGATCCTGTCGGGCTGGCGCGGCTTCTATGTGTGGCTGGGCAAGCAAGGGTTGGTCGCGAGCAACCCGGTGCAGGATGTGCGTGCGCCCAAGGCGCCCAAGCCGCTGCCCAAGGCACTCAGCGTCGATGATTCGGTGCAGCTCGCCGAGCATCGCAGCGACGACGAAGACCCATGGCTGCAAGCGCGCGACGTGGCAATTGTCGAGCTGCTCTATGGCTGCGGCCTGCGCGTCGGCGAAATCGTGGGGCTCGATGTGCAGGCCAGTGCAGCAGCACGTGGGTGGATCGACTTGCCGTCTGCCGAAGCGAACGTGCTGGGCAAAGGCAGCAAGCGGCGCAGCGTGCCGGTAGGCACCAAAGCCCTGGAGGCGCTTCAAGCGTGGCTGGCCGTGCGAAACCAGGTCCCTCAAACGGAAACAGCGCTGTTCATCGGCAGGCACGGCACACGCCTGACAGCCCAGTCGATCTGGCAGCGGCTGAAGCGGCGAAGCCTGATGGCGGGGCTGGCCACACCCGTGCACCCGCACATGCTGCGCCATTCATTTGCGAGCCACCTGCTGCAATCCAGCGGTGACTTGCGTGCCGTGCAGGAACTGTTGGGTCACGCGAACATCACGACGACGCAGGTGTATACGCGGCTGGATTTCCAGCATCTGGCCAAGGCTTACGACGCGGCGCATCCGCGTGCCAAGCGCGGCAAGTGACGCGCCAGTGCTTGCGCACGTTCAGCTGCGCAGCGTGAACACTGCGCGCTTGCTCTCGGGCGGCACAGCAGCCAGCAATGCTTCCAGCCGCTGGATGACGCCATCAGCGTCGGCGCGCTCGGTGGGCACGACGGTCAGGCCGATACGCACCCGAGCCACACATTCGATGGGTTTGTTCTTGAAGGGCATCAGGCAGCGTGCGACCACGCGCGGCCCGGCAGAGGCGGCCTCTTCTTCATTCATGGGTCCTTCCATCAGCAGGCCGAACCGCAAGTCGCCCAGCCGCGCCACGCTATCGATCTCGCGCGCCGACGAGAGCAGGCGGCCCGCCACGAGCAGTGGCAGTTCATCAGCCGCACGCTGGCCGAAGTCGCGCCGGATCTGCTCCGAGTTGACGATGTCGATCATCAGGACGGCGCTTTGGTACTTCAGCCGTTCGCAGCGGTGCATCATGCGAGCCAGCCGCTCCCTGAACACGTAGCTGTTGATCAGGCCCGTTGCGGGATCGATGCGGTCGAGCCCCTGCATGCGCCGATGGTGCTCGCGCCGTTGCTGGCTACGCAGCATCAGGATCACGAGCAAGACGGGCAGTTCGATGGCGATGCCTACCTGCATGCCATGCATCGTCCAGAAGCTGATCGGGATCAACCCGAGCAGCCGCGCCATCGGAAAGCACGCGCCGATGATCACCGGCGCCATGCCGCCGAGCAGCCACAGCCCGTAGCGGTCCCCGCGCCGCGCCGCCCACACCACGACGACGACGGCGACTGTTGTGGTGAACACGATATACGGCACCATGATGCGAAAGCGCAGCGACGGCTCGATAAGCCCGACGAGCGCAGCAACCGGCAGCGACGAGAGCGCCAGCACCACCAGCATCCTGTGCAGCCGGGGCGAGCGCTCCGTGATCGAGACGACTTCCGAGAAGAACCAGATCAGCGAGCCCACGGTGAGCACCGGGAACACCATCGACGACACATCGTTCCAGCCTCGCCAGTGGGGCCAGAGGTGCAAGCCGCCAATGCCTGTAAGCGCAGCCTGGCTGAATGCCATCAAGGCAACGCTCAATGCGTAGAAAGCGTAGGCCCTGTCGCGCAGCGAGATGGCACTGAGCAACGCCACCGCGACGGCCAGGCCTGCAAGGCCGAAGTAAATGCCGAGGATGAGCGATGTCTGCTGTTCGTGGCGGCTGAGGTAGCTCTCGCTCACGAATGACAGCGGCGCGCTGAAGCTGTGCGGGTTTTCCACGCGCAACAGGAACTTGCGCGGCTCTTCGGCCGAAACAACCAGCGGCATCAGCGGGTGGCGGTGCGGCACGGGCCAGTCGGCCACGGCAATCAGGTCGCCCGCAGTTTGCGGCAGCCACTTGCCGATGCTGTCGGGCGTGTAGAGCGTCACGCGGTTCACGGCCGAGTAAGGAATCTCGAGATACCAGCGCTCTGCGTCAGGCGCGGGCGGGATCGTGAAGCGGATCCACAGCGCCTTGCCGGTGGTCAGCGGGTAGATCGCGTGATCGTGCGTTGGCTCCCACACGATCTTGTCGCTGCTGGCCACAAAATCGACAAGTGCCGAGCCCGATTCGTCCATCCAGGCATCACCCCAGTCGAGCATTTGTACCGGCTGCCTGGCGACGTCGAGTTCCAGCACGCTGCGCGCAGACGCGGTCTGCACAGCCAGGACCATGAGTGCGAAGCCCAGCAGCAGCGCGCAGGCTGATCGCCACAGGCTGGCAGCCTTGTAGTTCATTTGTTGTGACTCCGCATGAGCGCGATTGTGCCTGCGCGCAGTTGTGCCCGATCCAGCGGCCCGACAATACAGCCCATGAAATCCATTCGTCTGAGAGAAGGCAAGGAGCGCTCGCTCGCGCGGCACCACCCCTGGGTTTTTGATTCGGCCATTGCCAAGGGCGGCGCAGACGCAGGTGAAACGGTGCGTGTCGAATCGAGCCAGGGCCAGTTCCTGGCGTGGGCGGCGTTCAGCCCCACTTCGAAGATACGCGCGCGTGCCTGGAGCTTTGACGAAGCGCAGCGCATCGACGCGGCGTTCATGGCACAGCGTTGCCGAGAAGCCGTCAAGGCACGCGAGGGATTCGACATTGCCAGCGACGGGCTTCGGATCGTGCATGGCGAGTCTGACGGCCTGCCGGGCCTGATCGTTGACCGCTATGGCGACACGCTGGTGGCGCAGTTTCTCTCGGCCGGTGTCGAGCGCTGGAAAGCGCCTATCGCCGATGCATTGCTCGAATGCACGGGCCTTGCCAGGCTCTACGAGCGCTCCGACACGAATTCACGCTCGCTCGAAGGGCTGGCACCGGCCACAGGCTGGCTGCGAGGCGAAGGCCCGACCGAAGTGACGATCCGCGAGCACGGCTGGCAATTGACACTCGATATCGCAACGGGCCACAAGACGGGCTTCTATCTCGACCAGCGCGACAGCCGCAAGCGCTTTGCCGACCACGCCCAGCGCCTGAAATTCCAGCGCGTGCTCAACTGCTATAGCTACACCGGCGGATTCACGGTGGCGGCGCTGGCGGGCGGCGCGGCGCATGTGACCTCGATCGACTCGTCGGCACCTGCGCTCGAGCGCGCGGCGGCCCATGTGCAGCTCAATGGCTTCGATGCGGCCCGCGTGGATTTTGTCGATGCAGATGTGAATGCGTCGTTGCGCCGCTTCATCGAAGAGGGGCGCACGTTCGACGCGATCGTGCTCGACCCGCCCAAGCTCGCGCCCACTGCAGCTCACGCGGAAAGGGCCGCCCGTGCCTACAAGGACATCAACCGGCTTGCACTCACGCTGCTGGAGCCTGGTGGCGTGTTGTTCACGTTCTCGTGCTCGGGCGGCATCAGCGCGGACCTGTTCCACAAGATCGTGGCCTCGGCCGGAATTGACGCAAATGTCGATGGATTCATCACCGAGCGGCTGGGCGCAGCGCCCGATCACCCCATGACCCTGCTGTTCCCTGAGGGCGAGTACCTCAAGGGCCTGGTCGTGCAGCGCAGGGGCTAAGCACGCAGGTTGAGCGTTCGGCGTTGAGCGTTGAGCGTCGCTGCAGTAGGTCTTCTCGCTCAACTCCGAACGCCCAACGCCCAACCTCCTTAAACTATGCCGCTCTCAGGAGTACCGCAACAATGGCCCTCATTCCCGCCACCATCCTCACCGGCTTTCTCGGCTCGGGCAAGACGACGCTGCTCAAGCGCGTGCTCAGCGAGGCGCATGGCCAGAAGATCGCCGTGATCGAAAACGAGTTCGGCGAGGAAAACATCGACAGCGACATCCTGGTGACGGAGTCGAAAGAGCAGATCATCCAGATGAGCAACGGCTGCATCTGCTGCACCATCCGCGAAGACCTGCGCGACACGCTGCAGTTGCTGGCCGCCAAGAAGCGCAAGGGCCTGCTCGACTTTGACCGCGTCGTGATCGAGACCACGGGCCTGGCCGACCCCGGCCCCGTGGCACAGACGTTCTTCATGGACGACGAGATCGCCGAGACCTACCTGCTCGACTCCATCATCACCCTGGTCGATGCGAAGCATGCCGCCAGCCAGTTGAATGACCGCCAGGAAGCGCGCCGCCAGGTGGGCTTTGCCGACCAGATCTTCATCAGCAAGACCGACCTGGTGGCCCAGGACGAGACGGATGCGCTCATTCACCGCCTCAAGCACATGAACCCCCGCGCGCCGCAGCGGCCCGTGCATTTCGGCGAAGTGGCGCTCAAGGAAGTGTTCGACCTGCGCGGCTTCAACCTGAACGCCAAGCTCGACATCGACCCGGACTTCCTCAAGGAAGAAGACGATCACGATCACGCCCATCATGACCATGAGCACGGTGAAGCTTGCGATCACCCCTCGCATGCGCATGAAAGCCATGGGCATCACCATCATCATGACGACGACGTGAAAAGCTTCGTGTTCCGCTCCGACCGCGCGTTCGACGCCGCAAAGCTCGAGGACTTCCTGGGCGCCATCGTGAATATCTATGGCCCGAAGATGCTGCGCTACAAGGGCGTGCTCAATATGCAGGGCACCGAGCGCAAGGTGATCTTCCAGGGCGTGCACCAGCTCATGGGAAGCGACCTGGGCCCGCCGTGGGGCCCGGATGAAAAAAAGACCAACAAGATGGTCTTCATCGGAATCGACCTGCCCAAAGATATCTTCCTGCAAGGGCTTGAGCAGTGCCTGATTTGAGGTAGGCTTGCGCCTTCCAAAAATTCCGGGGACTGCGCGGCCATGATTGTCTCGATTCTGCAACTCATGGCGCTTCCCTTTGGCGGCATGCGAAGCAGTCGCGGCAGTGAAAAACCGGGCAGTGAAGGTCGGGAACCTGACAATCAGGGTATAACTCGCCTTCATGAAAGCGACCGGGCACCACACAGAGGAACACCTGCGGGCAAGCGGCCCTTTCATGCCGCCGCCGCTGGCGCGAGGAGACAGGAAGTGAAGGCTCAACCCAAGGCTGCCAAGAAGGCGGTCAAGGCTAAAACCGCTGTGAATGCAGCTCCCAAGGCCGCTGTGAAAGCGCCTGCCAAACCGGCCGCAAAACCAGCGGCCAAACCAGCAGCCAAACCAGCAGCCAAGGTAGCGGCAAAAGCTGCTGCAAAGCCTGCAGCCAAACCAGCAGCCAAGCCGGCCAAGACCGCTGCGAAAGTGGCAGTGAAGGTCGCCTCGAAAAAGACAACCGCCAAGGCAGCAAAGCCAGCGGCAAAGGCCCCCGTGAATAAACCCAGTGCCCATGCCCCCGCCAAGGCTGCGGCAAAACAGACTCCAGCCAAGGCGGCTTCCGCGTTGGCAGCAGCACCCGCTGCCAAGGCAAAGCCTGCTGCGGCAGTGCCTGTCGTGGCCAAGGCCGCCGTGAAAGCGGCGCCAGCCAACGAATCCCGGGCCATGCCGCCCCGTCCCGATGCCGCCACGGTCAACGCCGAGCCGGCACGGGCTACCAAACCTTCAGCGCGCCTCGCGCAGATCACGGTCCCGTCCATGTCGCAGACCGTGACTGCTTCGACGGCGGCCAAAGCCAGCTATACCCAAACGATGTCCCACCCTGTACTCACGCCCCCGCCTTTGATCGCGCCCAAGAAGGACGCCAAGCTTGCCAACAACTGGAAGACCAAATCAGCCGAGGAGCTGACCGACGCCGAAGTCATGGCCATGCCCGACACGGAATACATGAACGACAAGCAGATGGCGTTCTTCCGTGCCAAGCTCATGCAGCTCAAGACGGAGATCCTCAACAGCGCCGGCGAGACGACGGAGCACCTTCGTGAAGACACCGTGATCGTCCCGGACCCGGCCGACCGGGCCACGATCGAGGAAGAGCACGCGCTTGAATTGCGCACCCGCGACCGCGAGCGCAAGCTGCTCAAGAAGATCGAACAATCCATCGCACTGATTGACGCCGGTGACTACGGTTACTGCGCCGAGACCGGTGAGCCGATCGGGGTGGGGCGCCTGCTGGCCCGGCCCACGGCAACGCTTTCGCTCGAAGCGCAGCAGCGCCGCGAACTGAAGCAGAAGATGTTCGGGGACTAGCAGACCGCCGCCATGTCGACGAAGGACGAGAACGCCGGCCTGCTGTCGAAGGTAGTCAAGTTCGTCAAGAATCCGACGACGAACTGGGCCGACCTCGACCAGCAGGAAGCCGATCGCGAGAGCAGCTACTCCAAGCAGATGCTCAAGGAGATGATCGAGCGCAAGCGGCGCAACGACTTCGTCCGCAAGCGCGAGTTCGACATGCTTCGCAAGATGCGCCGCAGCGAGGTGATGGCGGGGCAAGACCCTGCCGCGCGGCCATCGTTCTTCCAGAGCTCCATGCCGTCCAAGCCGGACGATCGCGCGACAACGCTCAAGAAGATCGACGAGATCGAAGCGCAGATGTCGATGCAGTGGTGGAAAACCAAGCACGGCGATGCTTCCACGCGCACGGGCAGCAGCACGAACTTTCCGATGTCCACGCACGGGCCGGCCGACTCAACACGCCCGCCGATGCCGCCACCCCTGCGCTCGACGGCCTACACCAAGACCGCGCCGACTGAACTCGACTCCGGCAAGCCTGAAAAGCCGGACGACAAGACGATGCAGGCAGAGCTGCCGATGCTCAACGATGTCCCGTCGTTCGATTCGCAGCCGCCGGAGCTCTACACCCCGCCCCGGCCCGTGAGTGCATCGGCGCCGGCAGCGCCCACGACGCTGCCACCCGCACAGGCGCTCAACGCCCGTGCAGGCGCGCGGCCCGCGGCGCCAGGTCCTTCGCCTGCGCAGGCTGCGCCGCAGCCCGCGCCAGCCTCACAACGAACGCCCGTGCCGCGTTCGCCCTCGGCGCCTTCGTTCTCGCCCGTGAGCACGGGCAATGGTAGTTCGTCGGAGCACAACTCCACGGCATTCTCTGCATCGAAACTCTTCGCCATCGATGTCGATGAGTTCGCCCACGACCCGGAGCTTGAAGAAGCGTCTATCCGTTTTGCCAATGGCGACGACACCGGTGCGGAGTCGGGCCTGCTCGACGTGCTCGGCCCGAAGGGCGCACGCATCGACCACGACGAAACCTGGCTCACGCTGTTTGATCTCTACCGCGCGACCGGCCAGCAGGACCGCTTCGAGACAGCGGCCATCGACTTCGCGGGCCGCTTCGGCCGCTCGGCGCCGCAGTGGTTTTCGCTGCCCGAGGCCGTCAGCCGCATGAGCGCACCGGCGCCCGCCCCAGCGGCCGGACAGCAGCCGCAGTGGACAAGTCCTTCCACGATGGGCACCCAGACCATTGCTGCGCTCAATGCAGCACTGGCCAAGGCCTCGACCCCTTATCGCCTGTCGTGGGTCAAGCTCAACTCGATCGATGAAGCCGCCGTTGAAGGCCTGACCAAAGTCTTCACCAGCTGGGCATCGCAGCCGATCCAGCTGCGCTTCATCGGCGCCGAAAATTTTGAGAAAGTGCTGCGCAACTCGACGCCATCGGGCGACAAGGGAGTCAACCCTGCCTGGTGGAAGTTGCGCATGGAAGTGCTGCGAGTCATGCACCGTCCTGACGAATTCGAGCTCGTGGCGCTTGACTACTGCGTGACGTACGAGGTCTCGCCACCGTCGTGGGACAGCGCGCGTTGCGAATACAAGCCCCTCCAGGCAGACGGCAGCTACATGGCGGGCCACACGATCATCGGTGAAGCCTTCCGTGATTCGATGTCCTCCAGCATGAGTCAGGGCTACAGCGACACGCATGGCGCCTTCTCGTCGCAGATGTCGAACGTGTCGACGGTTGAACTCGCCGGGCAGATCCTGGGCGATTCGACCGAAGCGCTCGACACCCTGGAGTCAAAACTGCTCGGCGCCGATGTGATGGTCATCTCCTGCGCGCGGCTGATCCGCATCGACTTCTCCGCGGCCGGCACCCTGTTGAACTGGGTGACGGCGCGCCAGGCTGAAGGCCGGCAAGTGCAGTTCGTCGAGGTGCATCGCCTCGTTGCCGCGTTCTTCAACGTCATCGGCATCAGCGAACATGCGCGCGTTCTGGCGCGCACCGACTGACACGGCGCCACACGCCTGGCTGCTGAGTGGGTCGAGCGCGTCGCCCGCTACATTCTTTAACGAGTTGCACCTGTGCTGAGGTTTCACTTTCAGTGGCCTCGCTAAGTGCTTGATCTAGCGCGTTTTTTACCGCGCAATCGCACACAGAAGTCGTCCTAAGTCCTTGATTTCATTCAGAAAACACCGAACAAGATAGCTTGCACCGCAGAGTTTTCCTGATACAGTGCAAAAAAGTGCAATTAAGTGGTGAACCGACACCGCCTTTGCGCTTTTTCTGTAGCAAGGGCTCACACAGGTGTTCCAAGGCGCGTCATCGCTCAGTCTCGATGGAAAGGGTCGGCTCTCAGTGCCAACCCGGCATCGTGACGTACTGAGCGCGACGGCTGAGAACCACCTCACGATTACCAAGCACCCGCATGGCTGCCTGATGATTTTCCCTCGCCCCGAATGGGAAAAATTCCGTGACCGTATCGCTGCGCTGCCCATGTCTGCGCAATGGTGGAAGAGAATTTTCCTGGGCAATGCGATGGACGTGGAGCTCGACGGCACAGGCCGCGTGCTGATTTCTCCCGAACTGCGCGCCGCAGCCGGAATCGAACGGGAGACCATGCTGCTGGGCATGGGCAACCACTTCGAGCTCTGGGACAAGGCGACGTACGAGGCCAAGGAAGCGGAGGCGATGCGCGGCGAGATGCCCGACGTCTTCCGGGAATTTTCCTTTTGAGTACAGACGGTGGAAACGCAATGGCAACACACCACCGTCTTGTTGAACGAAGCAGTCGAAGCCCTCTTCCACACTGCGGCGCAACAAGCGGACCACACACCAGCGAATCGCACTTACGTCGATGCGACGTTTGGTCGCGGCGGTCACTCGCGGCTGATTCTCTCGAGGCTGTCGCCCCAAGGGCGGCTGATCGCCTTCGACAAAGACACCGAAGCGATTCGCGAAGCACAAACCATCACCGACCCGCGCTTTTCCATTCGCCACGAAGGCTTTGCGCATCTGGGCGAGCTGCCGCCCGCCAGCGTCGATGGCCTGCTGATGGACCTGGGCGTGAGCTCACCGCAAATCGACAACCCGGCGCGCGGCTTCTCGTTCCGTGGCGACGGTCCCCTGGACATGCGCATGGACACGACTCGCGGCGAGAGCGTGGCGCAGTGGCTGGCAACGGCAGAACAATCTCAGATCGCGGAGGTGATTCGTGACTATGGCGAAGAACGGTTTGCTGTTCAGATTGCAAAGGCGATTGTTGCTCGCCGACAAGAACGGGGCGCTCTTTCAACCACCGCCGAGCTGGCCCAACTCGTGGCTGGCACGGTCAAAACCCGCGAGCCGGGCCAGGACCCTGCAACGCGCACATTTCAGGCTCTTCGGATTTTCATCAATGCCGAGCTTGAAGAGCTCCACGAGGCGCTAGGAGCGAGCTTGAACATCCTCAAGCCCGGCGGCCGACTGGTGGTGATCAGCTTCCATTCGCTGGAAGACCGTATCGTCAAGCAGTTCATCGCGCAGCATTCGCGCGAAGTGTTTGACCGCCGTGCGCCGTTTGCCGAGCCGAAGGCGATGAAGCTCATCGCGCTGGACCGCGTCAAGCCGTCTGCCGAAGAAGTTGCCCGCAATCCGCGTTCGCGCAGCGCGATCATGCGCATCGCCGAGAGGACATCGGCGTGACAAGATTGAACCTCGTATTGCTGGTTGCCGTGCTCGCGAGCGCGCTGTACCTCGTGCAGTCGCAGTATGAGTCGCGGCGCCTGTTCACCGAGATCGACCGGGCCACGAGCGAGGCGCGCAAGCTCGAGATCGAGCATGAGCGCCTGCAGGTGGAAAAGCGCGGGCAGGCCACGCCGCTGCGCGTTGAAAAAATCGCCAAGGAGCAACTGCAGATGCGCACGGCGACGCCGGCGATCACGCAGTACGCAACGCTCAAGCCGCCGGCTTCGGCGCAGTCTTCGCAGACTGGCGGGGCGACACCATGAGTAGCCGCAGCGTCGTCTACACCTCCAGCCCGCTGCTCGCGAGCAAGACGCCCGTGTGGCGCAGCAAGTTCATCGTTGCGGCGATCGCCGTGGGCTTTCTCGCGCTCGCAGGCCGCGCCGCGTGGATCCAGGTGTTCGCCAACGACTTCTTCCAGCGGCAAGGCGAAGTGCGCTTTGCTCGCACCCTCGAGCTGCCCGCCACGCGGGGGCGCATTCTTGATCGCAACGGACTGCTGCTGGCGACCAGCGTGCTGGCACCCAGCATCTGGGCGATTCCCGAGGACATCGAGCGCGACCCTGAAAAATTCGCCAAGCTCGCGAAGCTGCTGGAAATGCCGCTGGCCGAACTCGACAGGAAGCTCGGCGACGAAGACAAGTCGTTCGTGTGGCTCAAGCGGCAAGTCGAAGAAGACGTCGCCAAGCAAGTTGCGGCGCTCGACATCAAGGGCATCTACCAGCGCAAGGAATACCGCCGGCAATACCCCGAGGGCGAAGCAGCTGCGCACATCGTTGGTTTCACCAATGTCGAAGACATCGGCCAGGAGGGCATGGAGCTCGCGTTCGAGAAGGAGCTTGCAGGTCGCGCGGGCTCGCGCCGCGTCATCAAGGACCGCCTGGGCCGCGTCGTGGAAGATGTGGGCGAGCAAGTGCCGCCGGTGGCGGGCAAAGACCTGCAACTGTCAGTCGATAGCAAGGTGCAGTTCTTCGCCTACCAGAAGCTGCGCGACGCCGTGATCGAAAACCGCGCCAAGGGCGGCAGCGTCGTGGTGCTCGACACCATCACGGGCGAAGTGCTGGCGCTTGCCAACTACCCGAGCTATTCACCGAACAAGCGCCAGAACCTGTCGGGCGAACAGCTGCGCAACCGCGCGCTCACCGATGTGTTCGAGCCCGGCTCGACGATGAAGCCTTTCACGATCGGCCTGGGGCTGGAGAGCGGCCTTGTCACGCCGCAAACGCCAATCCAGACGGCGCCCGGCTTCGTGATGTTCGGCGGCATGAAGATCTCGGACTCGCACGCGCATGGCGTCCTCACCGTGCAGGAAGTGATCCAGAAGTCGAGCAACATCGGCACGCTCAAGATCGCGCTGCAGATGCCCGCCAAGGACATGTGGGAGCTCTTCTCCGCAGCGGGTTTCGGCCAGAAGCCGCAGATCACCTTCCCGGGTGCCGTGAGCGGCAAGCTGCGGCCCTACAAGACCTGGAAGCCGGTCGAGCAGGCCACGATGTCGTATGGCTACGGCCTGTCGGCATCGCTGTTCCAGATGGCGCGCTCGTACACCGTGTGGGCGCACGACGGCCAGATCATCCCCGCCACACTGCTCAAGACCAGCGAGCCTGCGCACGGCGTGCAGGTGCTCTCGCCCAAGACCGTTGCTGAAGTCCGCACGATGCTGCAGATGGCCGCCGGCCCCGGCGGCACCGGCCCCAAGGCGCAGACGCTCGGCTATTCGGTCGGCGGCAAGTCGGGCACGGCCTACAAGCAGGTTGGCAAGGGCTACGACACGAAGCGCTATCGCTCGTGGTTCGTTGGCATTGCGCCTATCGAAAAGCCGCGCATCGTCGTCGCCGTGATGGTGGACGAGCCGAGCGCAGGCAAATATTACGGCGGTGATGTGGCGGCGCCTGTGTTCAGCACCACAGTGCAGCAGACGCTGCGCATGATGGGCGTGCAGCCCGACATGAGCGTCAAGCCGCAGATCGTCGTGAACGCGGTGGAGGAGTCGTTCTGATGAACGAGATGCACTCCCCGCAGGAAGCAGCGCAGTGGCTGCGTTCGCGCGTCACCGGCACGCTGCAATGCGACAGCCGCAAGCTGCGCGCAGGCGACGGCTTCATTGCATGGCCCGGCGCGGCCGCCGATGGCCGCAACCATGTACCGGCCGCGCTGGCACAGGGCGCAGCAGCATGCCTCGTCGAGAAGACGGGTGTCGAGGCCTACACATTCGAAGGCGATGCGATCGCCACGTACGTGCAGCTCAAGCCCGCGTGCGGCCCCATCGCAGCGGCCTACTTCGGCGAGCCGACGAACGAGCTCGATGTTCTTGCTGTCACAGGGACCAACGGGAAGACCTCCACGGCGTGGTGGCTGGCTCAGGCGCTGTCGAGTGTGCAGCCTGCGCCAATTCCTTGCGGATTGATCGGCACACTCGGAACGGGCCGCCCGCCCAACGTCGAATTCACGGGGCTGACCACGCCCGACCCGGTACTGATGCAGCGGCAGTTCCGCGCGTTTGTCGATCAAGGCGTGAAGGCCTGCGCCATCGAAGCGTCGTCGGTAGGCATCGTCGAGCGCCGCATGGACGGCACGAAGGTCCGCGTGGCGATCTTCACCAATTTCACGCAGGACCACCTCGACTATCACGGCACGATGCAGGCCTACTGGGAGGCGAAGGCAGAGCTGTTCCGCTGGCCGGGGCTCAAGGCTGCGGTCATCAACATCGACGACGAAAAGGGCGGGCAGCTCGCGCGCACCATCGGCAACGCGCTCGACGTGTGGACCGTCTCGTGCGAGCAGCCTGCACGCCTGGTTGCGCGCGACATCGGCTACGTCAACGGCAGCTTGACGTTCAAGGTGTGCGAAGGCAGCGAGCAGCACTCGCTTTCCACGCAACTCATCGGCCAGTACAACGTGTCGAACCTGCTCGGTGTGATGGGTGCGATGCGCGCAATGGGTGTGTCACTCGAACAGGCCGTGCGGGCCTGCGGCTCGCTCACACCCGTGCCGGGCCGCATGGAGCGCCTGAGCGAAGCGGGCAAGCCCGTCGTCGCCATCGACTACGCACACACGCCCGACGCCCTCGACAAGGCACTGCTGGCCCTGCAGCCCATGGCCCGCCAGCGCGGCGGGCAGCTGTGGTGCGTATTCGGCTGCGGCGGCGACCGCGACCCGGTCAAGCGGCCGCTGATGGCCGCCGTCGCCGAGAAGAACGCTGACCGCGTGGTGGTCACGAGCGACAACCCGCGCAGCGAAGAGCCGCGCAACATCATCAGCCAGATCCTGCTGGGCCTGTCGCACCACGAATGCGTGCGCGTGCAAGGCGACCGCGCGCTCGCCATCGCCGAGACCATCCGCCAGGCAGCTGCAAGCGACGTCGTGCTGGTCGCAGGCAAGGGCCATGAGGACTACCAGGAGATCGCCGGCGTGAAGCACCCGTTCTCCGACATGGCGCATGCGCGCGCGGCGCTCGCTGCGTGGACTGCAGGGAGTGCTGCATGACAGCCATGATGACCCTCGAACAAGCGCTCGCCTGGATTCCCGGCGGCAAGCTCGTCGGCGACGGCAGTATTGCGATCACGCGCGTGCACACCGACAGCCGCACGCTGCAGCACGGCGACCTGTTCGTCGCGCTCAAAGGCGAGCGCTTCGATGCGAACGACTTCATCGGCCAGGCCGGCGCCAACGGTGCTGTCGCCGCGCTGGCGCATCGCGGCAAGTTGCCTGAGGGTATGGCCGGCATTGAAGTGGATGACACGAAGCTCGCACTCGGCACACTGGCCGCAGGCTGGCGCTCGCAGTTCACGCTGCCGCTGATCGCCGTCACGGGCAGCAACGGCAAGACCACGGTGACGCAGATGATCGCGTGCATCCTGCGCGCGTGGCAGGCGGATGCAACGCTCGCGACGCAAGGCAACTTCAACAACGACATCGGCCTGCCGCTGACGCTGCTGTGCCTGCGCGCCGCGCACCGCATTGGTGTGATCGAGCTGGGCATGAACCATCCGGGTGAGATTGAATATCTCGCCAACATCGCGAAACCGACGGTGGCGCTTGTGAACAACGCGCAGCGCGAGCACCAGGAATTCATGGCCACCGTGGAAGCCGTGGCCCACGAAAATGGAATGGTTCTTGCGTCGCTTGCAGCAAACGGTGTGGCCGTGTTTCCTGCAGACGAGGAATTCACGCTCGTCTGGAATGAACTGGCAGGAATACGGCCCACCCTGGTTTTCGGCACCTCAGGTGGTGCTGACATCAGTTTGGCCGGGACGCAATGGCAAGGTGGGCATTGGCAGGTGGACGTGCAAACGCCCGCAGGTGCTGTCACTTACCGACTCCATATCGCCGGCCGCCATAACGTGCGCAACTCGCTGGCTGCAGTTGCATGCGCACTCGCAGCCGGCGTGCCGCTCGCTGCCATTGGGCGCGGGCTCGACACCTTTGAGCCCGTCAAGGGCCGCTCGCGCGCCATGAGCGTCGAGCTCGCGGGCCGCACGATCACACTGGTCGACGACACCTACAACTCCAACCCCGACTCCGCGCGCGCCGCCATCGACGTGCTTGCCGAGCTGCCTGCACCGCGCCTGCTGGTGCTCGGCGACATGGGCGAAGTCGGCGACCAGGGGCCGCAATTCCACGCCGAAGTCGGCGACCACGCACGCGACATGCAGATCGAACACCTCTTCACACTCGGCGAGCAGTCAAAAGCCATGCGCGGCTGGCACTTCACGGATATCGAGTCGCTCAAGACTGCTGTGCTGGCCGAGCTGTCGTCAGCAGCAAGCGTGCTCGTCAAGGGCTCGCGCTTCATGAAGATGGAGCGCGTGGTCGAGGCGATCGTGGCGCATGCCGGCGCTGCAGGCAAGGAGGGTTCGCATGCTGCTTAGCCTGGCCGCGTGGTTGCAGACGCTCGGGCCGGAGTTCGGCTTCCTGCGGGTCATCCAGTACCTCACGTTCCGCGCGGTGATGGCCGCGATGACATCGCTGCTGATCGGCCTGATCGCCGGCCCCGCCGTGATTCGCCGCCTCACCGCCTTGAAGATCGGCCAGCCTGTGCGTGGCTATGGCATGGAGACGCACCTGTCCAAGAGCGGCACGCCGACGATGGGTGGCGTGCTCGTGCTGCTGTCGATCGTGATCTCCACCGTGCTGTGGTTCGATCTGACGAACCGCTTCGTGTGGATCGTGCTCTTGGTGATGATCGGCTTCGGCGCCATTGGCTGGGCGGACGACTGGCGCAAGGTCGTCAACAAAGACCCGGAGGGCATGCGCTCGCGCGAGAAGTATTTCTGGCAATCGCTGATCGGCCTGATCGCCGCGCTGTACCTTGTGTTCAGCATCTCCGAGAGCAACAACTACCTCGTGATCCAGCTGTTCTTCAAATGGGTCGCGTCAGGCTTCGATGTGAACCTGCCGCCCAAGGCAGGCCTGCTGCTGCCATTTTTCAAGGAAGTGAGCTATCCGCTCGGTGTGTTCGGCTTCGTGATCCTCACGTACCTGGTGATTGTGGGCTCGAGCAATGCGGTGAACCTGACTGATGGCCTCGATGGCCTGGCGATCATGCCGGTGGTGATGGTCGGCTCGGCGCTCGGCGTGTTCGCGTATGTCACGGGCAGTGCGGTCTACTCGAAGTACCTGTTCTTCCCGTACATCCCCGGCTCAGGTGAGCTGCTGATTTTCTGCGCCGCGCTCGCTGGTGCGGGCCTGGCATTCCTGTGGTTCAACACCCATCCGGCGCAGGTGTTCATGGGCGACGTCGGCGCGCTCGCGCTTGGCGGCGCGCTCGGCACGATCGCGGTGATCGTGCGGCAGGAAATCGTGCTATCGATCATGGGCGGCATCTTCGTGGTCGAGGCGCTGTCGGTGATGGCGCAGGTCGTGTACTTCAAGTACACGAAACGCAAATACGGTGAGGGCCGGCGCATTCTGAAGATGGCGCCGCTGCACCACCACTTTGAAAAGAGCGGCTGGAAGGAAACGCAGGTCGTGGTCCGGTTCTGGATCATCACGATGCTGCTGTGCCTGGTCGGCCTGTCCACCCTAAAACTCCGATGAACGCACACGACCTTCAAGGCAAGCACGTTCTCGTCCTGGGGCTCGGGTTGTCCGGCCTCGCGATGGCGCGCTGGTGTGCGCGCCACGGTGCACGCATCACAGTGGCTGATACGCGCGGTGAGCCGCCGCAACTCGCCACGCTGCGCGAGGAGTTGCCCGACGCGAAATTTGTCGCTGGCGAATTCCAGGCGCACTTGCTGGACGACGGTGTGCAGGCGGTGATGCGCAGCCCGGGCCTGTCACCCGAGCAGATCGCGCATGTCACAGCATCGGCAGATGAACTCGGCATTCCGGTCGGCGGCGAGCTGAGCCTGTTTGCGTCGGCACTCGCCGCGCTCAAGGCAGACAAAGCGTATTCGCCCGCGGTGCTCGCCGTCACCGGCACCAATGGCAAGACGACGGTCACGGCGCTCGCGGGCCAGCTCGTCGAACGCTCGGGGCGCAGTGTTGCGGTGGCGGGCAACATCGGCCCGACGCTGCTCGACACACTGGCGCAGAAAATCGACGCCGACGCGCTGCCGCAGGTGTGGGTGATCGAGCTGTCGAGCTTCCAGCTCGAGACGCCCGGTGAGTTCGAGCCCACTGCAGCCACGGTGCTGAACATCACGCAGGACCACCTCGACTGGCATGGCTCCATGAAGGCCTATGCAGCAGCCAAACAGCGTGTGTTCGGCAAGTCGACGCTGATGATCCTCAACCGCGAAGACGCGATGGTCATGGCGATGCTGCCTGAGCCCGTGCGAGTGAGCGCCGCTCGGCCGCCCGCAGGCGCGAAGGCCCCCTCGGAGGGCAGTGCAGTCCACGCCGTGGCAAGCGTGGGGGCCAGGAATCGCGGCAAGTTCGAGCAGCGCGAGTACATCACGTTCGGTGCCGATTCGCCGCAGCGCGCAGGTGACTTCGGCATTGAGGAAACAAGCGGCATGGCCTGGCTCGTGCGCGCGCATGAGGCAGACGAAACGCGGCGCAAGCGCAGCGAAGAAGCCGAAGAAATCTTTGTCCAGCGCCTGATGCCTTGCGATGCACTGCGCATCCGGGGCCGGCACAACGCGGTGAATGCGCTGGCGGCGCTTGCGCTGGCCAGCGCTGCCGGTTGCGCGCTCGGCCCGATGTTGTACGGCCTGCGCGAGTATCGCGGCGAGCCACATCGTGTCGAGTCGGTGGGCATCGTGGGTGAGGTCGAATACTTCGACGACAGCAAGGGCACGAATGTGGGCGCCACCGTGGCAGCGCTGCAAGGGCTGGGCGCGGAGCGCAAGCTGGTCGTGATTCTGGGCGGCGACGGCAAGGGCCAGGACTTCTCTCCGCTGGCCGCGCCAGTCGTGCGCCATGCGCGTGCAGCGGTGCTCATTGGCCGCGACGCGCCGCTGCTGCGTGAAGTGCTCGAGCCGCAAGGCGTGCGGCTGATCGATGCAGCGTCGATGGAAGAAGCAGTGACAAAGGCTGCGCAAGTTGCGCACCCCGGTGACGCCGTGCTGATGTCGCCCGCCTGCGCGAGCTTCGACATGTTCCGCAACTATCCGCACCGCGCTGAAGTGTTTCGCGCTGCCGTGCGCACGCTGGCCGACGCGGCGGGTGTCGAACTGGAGGGCGCGGCATGAGCATGGCCGCGGCGCTCTCAGGCTTCTTGCGGCGCGATCGCGTGCTGGCGAAGGCGCCCGTGCGCATCCAGCCGATCGACCAGGCGCTGATCTGGGTCACGGTCGGCCTGCTCGCTTTCGGCCTGGTGATGGTCTATTCGGCCTCGGTCGCGATGCCGGACAACCCGAAGTTCGCGCGCTATGCGCACATGCACTTCCTGATCCGCCACGCCGGCTTCATCGCGTTCTCTTTTATCGCCGCGCTGCTGGCATTCCAGGTGCCCGTGGCCACGTGGGAAAAGATTGCGCCGTGGCTGTTCATCGCGTCACTGCTGATGCTCATCCTCGTGCTGCTGCCGCACATCGGCAAGGGCGTGAACGGCGCGCGCCGCTGGATCGGCTTTGGCTTCATGAGCTTCCAGCCATCAGAGCTGGCGAAGTTTGCGACGCTGCTCTACGCCGCCGACTACATGGTGCGCAAGATGGAAGTCAAGGAGCGGTTCTTCCGCGCCGTGCTGCCGATGGCTGCGGCCGTGGCCATCGTCGGCCTGCTGCTGCTGGCCGAGCCCGACATGGGTGCCTTCATGGTGATTTCTGTCATCGCCATGGGCATCCTGTTCCTGGGCGGCGTGAACGCGCGCATGTTCTTCCTGATTGCTGCGGTGATGGTCATTGCGTTCATGCTGATGATTGCGATGTCCGAGTGGCGGCGCGAACGCATCTTTGCGTACCTCGACCCGTGGAGCGAGAAGAACGCCGTGGGCAAGGGCTACCAGCTGTCGCACTCGCTGATTGCGATTGGTCGCGGTGAAATTTTTGGCGTGGGGCTGGGCGGCAGCGTTGAGAAGCTGCACTGGCTGCCTGAAGCGCACACCGACTTCCTGCTCGCTGTGATCGGCGAGGAGTTTGGCCTGGTGGGCGTGCTGATCGTGATCGTCGCCTTCTTGTGGATGACGCGCCGCATCATGCACATCGGCCGCCAGGCGATTGCCCTCGACCGCGTGTTCGCGGGGCTGGTGGCGCAAGGTGTCGGCATCTGGATCGGCTTCCAGGCGTTCATCAACATGGGCGTGAACCTGGGTGCGCTGCCGACAAAGGGGCTGACGCTGCCGCTGATGAGTTATGGCGGCTCGGCGATCTTGCTGAACCTCATCGCGATCGCTGTCGTGCTGCGAATCGACTACGAGAACAAAGTGCTGATGCGCGGAGGCCGGGCATGACGGCACGCCAGCTCGCTCCCAAGTGCGCGCTCGTCATGGCGGGCGGCACGGGCGGCCACATCTTCCCGGGGCTTGCCGTGGCGCAGGCGCTGCGCGACAAGTCGTGGCGTGTGCATTGGCTGGGCGGGCCAGGCAGCATGGAAAGCCAACTCGTTCCGGCACGCGGTTTCCCGTTCGAGACGATCGCTTTCTCCGGCGTGCGCGGCAAGGGCTTCAAGACGCTGCTGCTGTTGCCGCTGCGCCTGCTCAAGGCCTTCTGGGATTCGATTGGCGTCGTGCGCCGCGTGAAGCCCGATGTGGTGATTGGCCTGGGCGGCTACATCACGTTCCCTGCGGGCCTGATGAGTGTGCTGCTCGGCAAGCCGCTTGTGCTGCACGAACAGAACTCAATCGCGGGCATGGCCAACAAGGTGCTTGCGGCAGTGGCCGATCGTGTGTTCACCGCTTTCCCGAATGTGTTCCGCAAGGGTGCATGGGTGGGCAATCCGCTGCGCGAATCGTTCCTGAACCAGCCCGGGCCGCAAGAGCGATTCGCCGGGCGCACGGGCAAACTGAAGCTGCTCGTCGTGGGTGGCAGCCTGGGTGCCAAGGGTTTGAACGATGCGGTGCCGAAGGCGCTGGCGCTCATCGACGCGGCACAGCGGCCGATCGTCGTGCATCAAGGCGGCGCGAAGCAGCTGGATGAACTGCGTGCGAACTACGCCGCAGCAGGCGTTGAAGCAGAGCTCACGCCGTTCATCGACGACACAGCGCGTGCGTATGCCGACGCGGACCTGATCGTCTGCCGCGCGGGCGCCAGCACCGTGACGGAAATCGCTGCCGTGGGTGCGGCTGCGGTCTTCGTGCCGTTCCCGTTTGCGGTGGACGACCACCAGACGACCAACGCGAAGTTCCTCGTCGATGCGGGAGGCGGCTGGCTGGTCCAGCAGCGCGACCTCACGCCCGAGTGGCTTGCGCACCTCATCCAAAACACCAGCCGCGACGAGCTCGTCAAAAAAGCGCTCGCGGCCAGGAAGATGCAGAAGACCGACGCCACCCACGAAGTGGTGAAGGCCTGCGAAGAACTGGCGAACAAGTCATGAAGCACGCGATCAAGCACATTCATTTCGTCGGGGTAGGCGGCGCCGGCATGTCCGGCATTGCCGAAGTGCTGCGCAACCAGGGCTACGAGATTTCCGGCTCTGACCTGTCCGACAGCGCCACGCTGCGCCGCCTGAAGGGCCTGGGCATCAGCACCTTCGTCGGCCATGCGGCTGCGAACGTGGAGGGCGCTGATGCAGTGGTTACCTCAACGGCCGTGCAAAGCAATAACCCCGAAGTGCTGGCTGCACGCGCACGCAAGATTCCCGTCGTGCCGCGCGCGATGATGCTGGCTGAATTGATGCGCCTCAAGCAGGGCATTGCCATTGCAGGCACGCACGGCAAGACGACGACGACATCGCTCGTCGCCAGCGTGCTCGCCGAAGGCGGGCTCGACCCCACGTTCGTGATTGGCGGCCGGCTCAACAGTGCAGGCGCCAATGCCAAGCTCGGCAGTGGCGACTACATCGTGGTGGAAGCCGATGAATCCGATGCGTCGTTCCTGAACCTGTTCCCGGTGATGGCCGTCGTGACGAACATCGACGAAGACCACATGGAAACGTACGACCATGACTTCAACAAGCTGAAGTCGGCGTTCCTCGATTTCCTGCATCGCATGCCGTTCTACGGCACGGCCATTCTTTGCATCGACAGCCCGGCTGTGCGCGAGATCATGCCCAACGTGCAGTGCCCGGTCACAAGCTACGGCGTGAGCGAAGACGCGCAGGTGCGCGCCGTCAACATCCGCGCGGTGGGCACGCAAATGCATTTCACGGTGCAGCGGCGCAACGGCATCACGCTGCCCGATCTTGATGTGAAGCTCAACCTGGTGGGGCACCACAACGTGCTGAACGCGTTGTCGGCCATTGCAGTTGCCGTTGAACTGAACGTGCCGGATGAAGCCGTGCTCAAGTCACTGGCCGAGTTCAAGGGCGTGGGCCGCCGCTTCCAGAGCTACGGCGAGATTGCCTTGAAGCCCGAAAACGGTGGCGGCACCTTCACGGTGATCGAAGACTATGGCCACCATCCTGTCGAAGTGGCAACCACGCTGGCGGCCGCGCACGGTGCGTTCCCGGGCCGTCGCATCGTGCTCGCTTTCCAGCCGCATCGCTACACGCGCACGCGCGACTGCTTTGAAGACTTCGTGAAGGTGCTGGGCAAGGCCGATGCGTTGTTGCTCGCCGAGGTGTACGCCGCCGGTGAGGCGCCGATCGTCGCGGCAGACGGCCGCTCACTCGTGCGCGCGGTGCGTGTGTCGGGCAAGGTCGAACCGATCTTTGTTGACGACATTGCCGCAATGCCTGCCGCGATTCTCGAAATGGCACGCGACGGCGACGTCGTCATGTGCATGGGCGCCGGCTCCATCGGCGGCGTGCCTGGCAAGCTCGTGGAGCTTGCGGTTGAGCGTTCAGCGTTGGGCGTTGAGCGTGGGAGCCAGGCATGACTTCACACGCCCAACGCCCAACGCCCAACGCCCAACCGGGCAGCGACTTTGGAAAAGTCGCGGTGCTCATGGGCGGCCATTCCGCCGAGCGCGAGGTCTCGCTCATGTCAGGCAGCGGTGTGCTCAAGGCGCTGCAATCCAAGGGCGTTGACGCGCATGCGTTCGACCCGGCTGAGCGCGAATTGGTCGAGCTCAAGCAAAAGGGCTTCCAGCGCTGCTTCATTGCGCTGCATGGCCGCTTCGGTGAAGACGGCACGGTGCAAGGCGCGCTGGAGCTGCTGGGCATTCCGTACACTGGCTCGGGCGTGATGGCATCGAGCATCGCCATCGACAAGGTGATGACCAAGCGTGTGTGGATGGCAGAAGGCATCCCGACGCCGAAGTTCACGCTGCTGCGCCGCGAGTCGTACACGCGCGAAATCATTCGCACCGTGCCTGACGACCTCGGCCTGCCAGTGATCGTCAAGCCAGCGCGTGAAGGCTCGTCGATCGGCGTCGCGAAGGTCAAGGGCTATTCAGAGATGCAGAACGCCGTCGAGCAAGCCGCGGCGCTTGACTCGGATGTGCTGTGCGAGCAGTTCATCAGCGGCGATGAAGTGACATGCCCGGTGCTGGGCACCGGCGACAGCGCTGTTGCGCTGCCTGTCATTCGCATCGTTGCGCCCGAGGGCAACTACGACTACCAGAACAAGTACTTCACGGACGACACGAAGTACATCGTGCCCTGCGGCCTGCCGGCAGGCGAGGAGCAGGCGATCCAGGATCTGGTGTTGCGCGCCTATCGCGTGCTGGGCTGCCGCGGCTGGGGCCGGGTCGACGTGATGATCGACGGTGCCACCCGCAAGCCCTACCTGCTGGAGATCAATACGTCGCCGGGCATGACGGGCCACTCACTGGTGCCGATGTCCGCGCGCGCGGCCGGCATCAGCTATGAGGACCTGTGCGTGCAGTTGCTGGCGCTGGCCTCGCTTGACCAGCAGAAAGGAACGGGCAAGAAGTGAACCCCGGCATGCCACCGCCCTTTGACGTGAAGCTGATGAACATCGCAGCGTCGCTGCTGTTCATGGGCTTTTTCGTCCTGCTGGTGGCAGCGGCGGCGTGGTGGGCTGTGCGCAACCCGGTGTTCGCCATCGCAGGGATCACTGTGCAAGGTGACACAGCGCACAACAACGCAGTGACGTTGCGCGCCAATGTGGCACCGCGACTGGCGGGCAACTTCTTCACCATCAACCTGACGAAAGCGCGCGAGGCCTTCGAGGCCGTGCCATGGGTGCGCAAAGCCGTGGTGCGGCGCGACTTCCCGAACCGCTTGCGCGTGCAGTTGCAGGAACACAAGGCCGTTGCCCTGTGGGGCACGGATGGCGAATCGAAGTTGATCAACAACTTCGGTGAAGTGTTTGAGGCGAACGTGGGCGATGTGGAGCATGAAGAGCTGCCGCGCCTGGCGGGGCCCGCCGACCAGGCGCCGCAGGTGCTGGCGATGTACCAAGCTGTCAAGCCGCTGTTCGAGGCGCTTGACCTGTCGGTCGACCACGTCACGCTGTCGGCGCGTGGCAGCTGGCAAGTGGAACTGGAGACGGGTGCGCTGGTGGAGTTGGGGCGTGGCACCGCTGATGAAGTGATTGCGCGTACACAGCGGTTCACGCAATCGCTCACGCAAGTCGTGTCGCGCTACAACCGCCGGCCGGAGGCGCTGCAGTCAGCGGACCTGCGGCACGCGGACGGGTATGCAATTCGGTTGAGGGGCGTCGCCACCACTGTGGTGGGCGAGGCGAAGAAATAGAGGGCGAAAGGCACCATGGCAAAGGAATACAAGGACCTGGTAGTAGGGCTGGACATCGGGACCGCCAAGGTGATGGTGGTCGTCGCCGAAGTCATGCCCGGCGGCGAGCTCAAGCTGGCGGGGCTGGGCGTGGCGCCGTCGAACGGATTGAAGCGCGGCGTGGTGGTGAACATCGATGCCACGGTGCAGAGCATCCAGCAGGCCTTGAAAGAAGCCGAGCTGATGGCCGACTGCAAGATCACGCGCGTGTACACCGGCATCACCGGTGCACACATCCGCGGCATCAACTCCAGCGGCATGGTGGCCGTGAAGGACAAGGAAGTGACGGCGGCTGATGTGGCGCGCGTGGTGGAGACAGCGCGCGCCATCAACATCTCGACCGACCAGCGCCTGCTGCTCGTGGAGCCACAGGAATTCGTGATCGACGGCCAGGACGTGAAAGAGCCGATCGGCATGAGCGGCATCCGCCTGGAGGCGAAGGTGCATATCGTCACGGGCGCGCAAAGCGCGGCAGAAAACATCATCAAGTGCGTGCGCCGCTGCGGCCTGGAAGTTGACCAGCTTTTGCTGAACCCGCTCGCGTCCAGTCTTGCTGTGTTGACCGAAGACGAGCGCGAACTTGGCGTTGCGGTGGTCGATATCGGTGCGGGCACGACCGACGTGGCGATTTTCACGAACGGCGCGATTCGCCACACGGCGGTGATTCCGATTGCGGGCGACCTGATCACGAGCGATATCGCGATGGCGCTGCGCACGCCGACGAAGGACGCAGAGGACATCAAGGTCGAGAGCGGCTATGCCAAGCAGCTGCTGGCTGACCCCGAGCAGCAAGTGGAAGTGCCGGGCCTGGGTGACCGTGGCCCGCGCATGCTGAGCAAGCAGGCGCTGGCTGGTGTGATCGAGCCGCGCATCGAAGAGATTTATTCGCTCGTGCAGCAGGTGATTCGCGAGTCGGGCTACGAGGAAGTGCTGTCGTCGGGCATTGTGATCACGGGCGGCAGCTCGATCATGCCCGGCATGGTGGAGCTGGGCGAAGACATCTTCCTCAAGCCCGTGCGGCGCGGCATCCCGAAATATCGCGGCTCGCTGTCTGACATGGTGGCGCAAGTGCGCGCCGCGACGGTGATGGGCCTGCTCGAAGAAGCGCGGCTCGGCCGCATCCGCGGGCTGAAGGTCGCGCAGAAAAACGGTTCAGTGAAAACGGCCTTTGGCCGCTTCAAGGACTTCATCGTGGGGAACTTCTAACAATGAGCAATTGGCCCCCACGCTTGCTAGCGCTGCGCTGCCCCCCGAGGGGGCTCTCGCACCTAGGGGCGGCCCGTCGGTGCTCGGCCAAGCTCTGGCTTGCGCGTGGGAGTCCCCACCGGAAAAGAAAAGACCGAAGGCGGTGCACCGGGCCGCCATCGGCGCGTTCATGAACAACAACTATCAACAATCGTTAACGGCAACTGCAAAAGCATTCAGGAGATATGAAATGAGCATCGAAATGATCGAAGTCGAAGAGTTCAACCTCGGCACGCAGATCAAGGTGATCGGCGTCGGTGGCGGTGGCGGCAACGCTGTCGAACACATGATCGGCCGCGCCGTGCAGGGCGTGGAGTTCATCTGCGCGAATACGGACGCGCAGGCGCTCGCACGCAGCGCCGCCCACAAGACGATCCAGCTGGGCGTCACGGGCCTGGGCGCAGGCAGCAAGCCTGAGAAGGGCCGCGATGCCGCTGAGACAGCCGTCGAAGAAATTCGCGCGGCCATCGAAGGCGCGCACATGCTCTTCATCACCGCTGGCATGGGTGGCGGCACGGGCACCGGTGCAGCGCCGGTGATCGCACGCGTCGCGAAGGAGATGGGCATCCTCACGGTCGGCGTCGTGACCAAGCCGTTCGACTGGGAAGGTGGCCGCCGCATGACCAACGCCGACAACGGCCTGGCCGAGCTCGAAGCGAATGTTGATTCGCTGATCGTGGTGCTGAACGAGAAGCTGCTCGAAGTGCTGGGCGATGACATCACGCAAGACGAAGCGTTTGCGCACGCCAACGACGTGCTCAAGAACGCTGTCGGCGGTATCGCGGAAATCATCAACGAGTACGGCAACGTGAACGTCGACTTCGAAGACGTGCGCACCGTGATGGGCGAGCCGGGCAAGGCCATGATGGGCACTGCCATCGCTGCCGGCCCGGACCGCGCGCGCATCGCCGCCGAGCAGGCTGTGGCCTGCCCGCTGCTCGAAGGCATCGACCTCTCGGGCGCCAAGGGCGTGCTGGTGCTGGTGACAGCAGCCAAGGGCAGCCTGAAGCTGTCGGAGTCGAAGCTGGCGATGAACACGATCCGCGCCTATGCCTCGCCGGATGCGCATGTGATCTACGGCGCTGCGTACGACGACCAGCTGGGCGACGAAATGCGCGTCACGGTGGTGGCCACGGGCCTGTCGCGTCATGGCCAGCGCCGCACGGCGCCTCCGCTGCAAGTGCTGCGCACCGGCACCGACAACACGCCGATCAACGTGCCCACGGTGAACAACGCTGTTGCCGGCCCAGGCGCCATCGTCACGCGTGACCAGCAGATGGGTGTCGCCGGCCAGCAGGACTACGCAGGCATGGCTGTGCCCAGCGTATGGCGCACGAACCGCACGCAGGCAGCTGCGAAGGTTGACGCGCTGTCCAGCGGCGGCATGGATGACTTTGAGATCCCCGCATTCCTGCGCAAGCAAGCGGACTGATTGAAGAGATTCAAAAGTTTGAGAGAAACGCTGTATTTACAAATTTAAAGAGTGTTCTCCAAGGGGAGTGTTCGGGGCGAATCCGTTGCAAGTGGATTCGCCCCATTTCTTTTTTCACTGCGCTGCGGCCGGGCAGTGTCGCTAGCGGGTTTGGACCCCGGGTGGTCTTTACGGCTGCTAAATGTCAACTCACTGTTGAACCACTAAAATTCCGCCATGCTCCAGCAACGCACACTCAAGACTCTCACCAAGGCTGTGGGCGTGGGGCTGCACAGCGGCCAGCGCGTTGAGCTGACGTTGCGGCCTGCAGCGCCTGATACGGGCATCGTCTTTCGCCGCATTGACCTGCCGGTGCCTGTTGATATTCCGGTGCGCGCTGATGCGGCGACGGATACGCGGCTCGCTTCCACAATTTCCAACGGCAGCGCCAAGGTGCAGACGGTCGAACACCTGATGTCGGCCTGCGCTGGGCTCGGGCTGGACAACCTTTACGTTGATATCACCGCTGAAGAAGTGCCGATTCTGGATGGCTCATCGGCATCGTTCGTGTTCCTGCTGCAAAGCGCGGGCGTGCAATTGCAGAACGCGCCCAAGCGCTTCATGCGCGTGATCAAGCCTGTGGAAGTCCGGCTGGGCGAGGGCGATGACTTGAAGTGGGCGCGGCTGGATCCGTATCACGGCTTCAAGCTCAGCTTTGAAATTGACTTCGCGCATCGCGTGGTGGACTCGACGGGCCAGCGCGTGACGTTCGATCTCGGCTCTGGCTCGTATGCGCGCGACATCGCACGCGCCCGCACCTTCGGCTTCACGAAAGACCTGGAGACGATGCGCGCCAACGGCCTGGGCCTCGGCGGTGGTCTCGACAATGCGGTGGTGATGGACGACTACCGTGTGCTCAATAGCGACGGCCTTCGCTACGACGACGAGTTCGTCAAGCACAAGATCCTCGACGCGATGGGCGACCTGTACCTCGTGGGCAAGCCGCTGCTGGCGTCGTACACGGCATTCCGCTCCGGCCACGCGATGAACAACAAGTTGCTGCGCGAATTGCTTTCGCATCCTGATGCGTACGAGATCGTCACCTTCGAAGACGACAAGCAGGCACCCGCTGGTTTCCTGAAACCCGCACGGGCCTGGTAGGCGATGGCTGTCTTTCGCTGGGCGGTGCTTGTCCTGCTGGTCGCCTCGGCGATCTGCTTCCTGATCTTCGCCGTGACAGGGCAGCCTCGCTACAAAGCCGTCGGCCTGAAGCTCCTGTTCACAACGCTCGCGGCTGGGTTCGTCTTTTTCGCGGTGTTGATCGCGGAAAACCTGCTCGAATAACGCTGCGTGAACAGACCTGCGCGGGGGCTCAGTGCGTACGGCCAGCGCGGTACATGCCGGTCGTCTTGCGTGTGGCATCCACAGCTGTCGCAATGCGCGCCATCGATGCGCCCGCGTGGGCATGCGTGATCGCCAACCCAAGCGCATCGGCTGCGTCTTTGCCCGGCAGCCCCGGCAGCTTCAGCAAGCGCTTGACCATCTCTTGCACCTGCGCCTTCGCGGCTTGACCGTGCCCTGCGACGGCGCGCTTCATTTGCAGCGCGGTGTATTCGGCCACCGGCAAGTCGCATGACACCAGAGCTGTGACGCACGCGCCGCGCGCCTGGCCGAGCAGGAGCGTGGCCTGCGGATTCACATTCACAAACACGATCTCAACGGCGGCAACATCAGGCTGGTAGCGCGCTTTGACTTCGGCGATGCCGTCGAACAAAACCTTCAGGCGTGCAGGCAGGTCGCCGCGCGAGAGATGTGTGGTGGTGATGGTGCCGCTAGCGACGTAAGTCAGCGCTGCGCCATTGACATCAACGACGCCAAAGCCAGTCGTCTGCAGGCCAGGGTCAATGCCGAGAATTCGCATGGTGCATTGTCTCTCGATTCGGGGTCAGGACGCGGCCGCTGTGTGGCCGTTTCCCTCCGTGTCATTCCGCCGCCCTAATTGCGAAGCACCCTACTGGTGCTGGCGAGCTCCCTTCTTTACCTGCGGGAAACGGCCACACAGCGTCCACGTCCTCGCACTGTGCGGTTGGCGATCAACTCTGTGACAACCGCTGTGTCTTGTTTAACGTGCAGCGGTGATCACTGAGTAAATACTGAACCGCTCTGAGCAGGCTGCGAGCGATGGGCGGCCTTTTCCCGCAGGTAAAGAAGGGAGCCCGGCCTCGTGGCCGGCGGAATGACACGGAGGGAAAAGGCCGCCCATCGCTCGCAGCCCACCCCTGAACAGAAGGCGCAAAACAACAAGAGGCAATCACACCCCACCAGCCCCACCAAAATACCACCGCACCGAATGAAAAAAGATCGGCGCCGCAAAACACAACGCATCGACACGATCCAGCAGACCATTCGCGCCAGTAACCGACATCGTGCGCTTGCCCCATGACGTCACACCGCGATCACGCTTGAGCGCCTTCATCACCAGGTGCCCCATCGACCCTGCGACACACGCGATGAACGCCATCGCCAGCGCCTGGCCCGGCTTGAAGGGCGTGATGAATGACAGCACACCACCGGCAAAACTGCCAACGATCATGCCCAGGCCCCAGCTGAGCCAGTTGAAGCTCTTGCTCACCTCGGGCAGGCTGGGCGCACGCTTGAGGCGACGCGCGACCACGTACTGCACGAACATGCAGGTCTGCACGACAAACACCAGGAAGAACACGAGGAACGCGCCTTTGCCCTGGTACTTGCGGAACTCAAGCAGCAGCAGCGCCGGCACATGACTCATGCCGTAGATGCACACCATGATCCCCCACTGCAGCTTGGCGTTGCGCTCCAGGAAGCGTTGCGTGTCGCCCGCAAGCGCGCTCGCCAGCGGAATCGCAAGGAACACATAGACCGGGATGAACACAGTGAACAAGTCAAAGTGGCGCGATCCCGCCAGCCAGTACTGCACGGGCAGGACGATGAAGAACGCGAGCACCAGGCTGTTGTGATCGCCGCGCCGTGTGGGCGACAGCGTGATGAACTCGCGCAACGCAAAGAACGAGATAAAGGCAAACAGCACCGTCGCGAAGTAGTTGCCGGCCGCCCACGCAAGCCAGAACGCGATCACCATGAACCATGAGGTGCTGAGCACCGCGCGGAAATCGCGCAACTCGCCCAGGCGCGCTTCGTCCTGCTCGGTGGTGGCACGGCGGAATGTGAGCAGGAAGGCGGTGACGCTCACGACGATGAGCACGCCAAACACGATGAGGAACAGCACGCCGACTTGCTGCGTCGAGGTGAGGCCGCGAAGATACTGGTTCATCGCTCAGATCTCCCGCAGCGCAATAACGGCGGCACGAGCGCGGTCGAGGAACGCGCGCCGGTCTTCACCTTCTTCGAGCTGGATCGGCGCGCCAAATGTCACCGAGCAAAGAATCGGCACCGGCACGACTTCGCCCTTGGGCATCACGCGCTGGATGTTGTCGATCCACGCAGGCACGAGCACTACGTTGGGGAACTTCTGCGCCAGGTTGTACAGGCCTGCCTTGAACGGCTGCGGCTCATCGGCAAACCCGCGCGTGCCTTCAGGAAAGATGATGATCGAGTCGCCGCTGCGCAGCGCGTCGATCAGCGGCTCGAGCGGGTCTTGCTCGCCCACGCGCGCGCGGTCCACATAGATGGCATTGAACACCCGAGTGGTGATCCATTCGCGAAACGGCGTTTTCGTCCAGTAGTCCTTCGCGGCGATAGGCCGCGTGATGCTGCGCAGCTCTTTGGGCAGTGCCGCCCAGATCATCACGAGATCGGCGTGGCTCTGGTGGTTCGCAAAATAGATTCGCTGTTCTGCCTTGGGCGGGCATCCATACCAACGGGCTTGCGCGCCGGTCAATACACGGACCAGGCCCAGCAGGAACAGACTCATCAACTTCGCAAGCATGGCGCGAATGATAGGCGCAGGCGCGAGCAGCTCAGGGCAGCTCGGCCCCGCGCATGCGCTGCACGATTGTTTGTGCACGACTTGCGAGATAGCCGGAGTTGGCGAGCTTCTCGAAATACTTTGGCCGCGGCAGCATCACGGCAAGCCGCGCGGCTTCGTAGGCCGACAACTGCGAAGCGCTCTTGCGGAAGTAATGCTGCGACGCTGCTTCCGCGCCGAACACGCCCTCGCCCCATTCGACGTTGTTCAGGTACACCTCCAGGATGCGCTGTTTGCTCAACATTTTTTCGAGCGCGAACGTCAGCACGATCTCCTGTCCTTTGCGAAACAACGTGCGCTCGCCCGAGAGCAGCAGGTTTTTCGCAAGCTGCTGTGTGATGGTGGAGCCGCCGACGATCTTGGGCGGCTTGGCGGGCGGCGCTGCATTCGCGGCTTGAGCCTTGCGGGGAGCCTGCCGCGCGGCACGTTCTTCGGCCTGCTGGTTCTTCTGCCACGCTTTTTCCATCGCCTCCCAATCCACACCATCGTGATTGACGAAGCTGTCGTCCTCCGATGCGATCACTGCGCGCTTGAGGTTGTCGGAAATGCTGTCGTAGGGCACCCATTGCTCGCGCCACGCGAGGCTGCCTTTGTGCGTGGCAATGCGCCAGGCTTCAGAGCGCTGGAACGTTGTCGATTGCGGCGCAACCGCCGCGGCCATGGCGATGCGCATGAGAAAGAAGACTTGCAACGCAAGCGCTGCAACGATTGCCAGGAACAGCCAGCGTGTGAGCGCTTTCATGTCGCTCGCATCACGCCAGCGCGGCCCGCAGTTCAGCAAGCACTTGGGCAGAAGGTGGCCGCACGCCGCGCCACACCGCAAACGCTTCGGCCGCCTGCTCGACCAGCATGCCCAGGCCGTCGCGCGCGATGGCGCCGTGTTGGCTCGCCCAGTCCATGAAACCTTGCGCGGCGGGCCCGTACATCAGGTCGCAGGCGAGCGTGCCGCGCATCAGCACTTCGGGCGATACGGGCACCGCTTCGCCGGCCAGGCTGCTGGCGGTGGCATTGATGACCACTTCAAAGCCGTCGCGCACTTCGTGCAATTCGGGCGCGGCGAGCCGCACGTTGTGCATCGCGGCGAGCTCGGCGTGGCGCTCGATCAGCACGCCTGCCTTGGCCTGCGTGCGATTGGCGACGACGATGGAGCGCGGCCTCGCTTCGATCAGCGGCCCCAGCACGCCTGCGGCCGCGCCGCCCGCGCCTATCAGCAGCACATCGACACGCGCGAGCTTGATGCCCGCATTGCGGGTGAGGTCCGCCACGAGGCCGATGCCATCGGTGTTGTCGGCAAACACGTCGTCGCCGTCAAAGCGCAGCGTGTTGACTGCGCCTGCCAGTTCGGCCCGCGCGGTCAGTGTCGTTGCAAGCGGCGCAGCCTCGAACTTGAACGGCACCGTGATGTTGCAGCCCTTGCCGCCTTCGGCGCGAAACGCGCGCACGGTGCTGGCAAAGGTGTTGGTGGCCACCAGCCGCTTGCCGTATTCCATGTCCTGCCCGGTCAGCTGTGCAAACCGCGCGTGGATCCACGGCGATTTGCTGTGCTCGACGGGGTTGCCCATCACGCAGTACTTGTCCATTGTCTGATTCTGTTTAGCGTGCAGTCAGTTGCGTTTCGAGCGTTTCGTCGCGCGTGAACTTGAAGCGCGACACCACGACGATCTGGTCGGCACGGCGGCGCATGGAGTCTGTGAAGTTGCCGAACGGGCCCGCCGAGCGCGCGATGGCCTTGGCGCGCCGGTCCAGGATGAGGCTGCCCGATGTCTGGACGACATCGGTGTCGATCACGCGGCCATCGTGGTTCACCGTGACGACCATCGTCAGCTCGCCGTACAGCTTCTTGCCGGCAAGCTCCGGAAAGTTCTGTGTGCCCCTGTCCTCGATCTTGCGGCGCAGTGCGTCGTAATAGACGGCATACACCTCTTCACGCGTGGCGGGGCTGATGTAGCGCTTCTTGGGCCGCGCGTTCTCTTCATTGATGCGCTTTTCGATTTCGGCCAGCAACTTGATCAGCTGGCGGCGCTTGTCTTCGCGCGCAATCGCTTCAGGCTGTGTGTTCGACTCGCGCGGATCGGGCGGCGGCAGCGCGGCCAGCGCGCGCTTGAGCTGCGTGAGCAGGATGGTCTGCTGCTCCTGCATGGCGTCGATCTTCTTTTGCGCGTCCTCGGCGGAGTCGCCAATTTCCGTGAGCGCAGACGGCGGCAGGGGCGACGTGGCATGGCCCTTCTCGGCGTCGCCGCCACCGGCGAGCGAGCTCTGCGCGATGGCGCGCGCCTTGTCGGGCTTTTCGTTGGTCTTGGCGTTGACCAGGATCACTTCGAGCGGCGTGTCCTGGAAGACGCGGTTGAAGCCTTCAGGGTCGACGAAGCGAACCGTCAGCAGAACGGCGTGGACGGCGAACGAGACGCCGAGAGCAATCTGTAGTGTCGAGAACTGCCGGAGGTTCACGCGGGTGTATTGACGGTGCCAGGGGAAGAAGCAGCCTCGCCAGTGTCGTTCACGTCCACCGCAATGGCAATCGGGCCTGCTACCGATTCTTCCTCGCTGTCGTCTTCTTCCGACGGCAATTCTTCTGCCGGCATGTCGAGGCGTTCGACCACCGTGCCGCGCACGTCGAGCGAGATCAGGTCGATGTCGCCGAGCTTGACGCGAAGGTGCGCGCCGCGTGGTGCATCGCCCGCGCCCATCACGGGCAGCACGAGCGGCAGGTCGTCCGCGCGCACCATGCCTTCCTTGAACAGCGTGCCCGTGATTTCGGTGATGCCGTTCTGCAGCAGGTACTTCAGCGTCCAGAAGCGCTCCATGCCGCCCTGGTAGCCGTTGTAGGCGCTGTAGGCTGAATCGAATGCGGAGATCACCGAGAACAGTTCCGCATCTTTCGGCTTGAAGGGCGCGGCCAGCGCCGCGGTGCGGCCATGGCGCGCCACGGCAATGATCTGCCACTGGTTGACCAGATCGGTGTAGCGGCGCAGGGGGGAGGTGCTCCACGCATAGCTTTTCACACCGATGCCCGCGTGCGGCAGCGCCTTGGTGCCCATGCGCACCTTCACACCCGGCGCAAGGCTGGCCTGGCTGCGATAGATGCCCGGCACGCCGTGATCGGCCAGCCAGCTGCCCCAGGTGCTGTTGGCCAGAATCATCGCTTCCGAGACGATCAGGTCCAGCGGCGCGCCGCGGCGGCGCACGCTGATCTGCACTTGCTCGTCGCCCTGTGGCTCTGTGCCATCGTGATCGGCCAGGCGGAAGTTGTAGTCGGGCCGGTTGAAGTTCTCGGGCTTGCCACGTGCGATCTCGCGCAGCGACTTCAGGTAGCGCGCGAGCCGGAACAGGAATGACATCGGCCCATGCAAGCCTTCCATCGGCAAGCGTGCGTCGGCGGGCGGGTCGGTGGCGAGCAACCAGTCTTCGGTGATGACTTCATCGAGCTGGTCGTGGCGCAGGTTGGCTGCAATCGGCACGCGTTCGAGCTTTGTTTCGCTCGACATGAAGCTGAGCGTGGTTTCGTCGAAGGTGACGTACAGCGAGACGGCGGGGCAGTCGCGCCCTTCCTGCAGCGTGTAGGCCTCGACCACGTCGTTGGGCAGCATCGTGATCTTGTAGCCCGGCATGTACACGGTGGACAGGCGTTGCCGTGCCACTGCGTCCACGGGTGACGACGGCAGCAGTGCCAGCCCCGGCGCTGCGATGTGGATGCCGACAGTGACGGTGCCTGTGCCCAGGCCCTGCACGGAGAGGGCGTCGTCTATTTCAGTGGTGCTGGAGTCGTCGATCGAAAAGGCCTTCACCGGGGCCACCGGCAGGTCGTCCACGATAGGCGGTGCCTGCAGCGGCGGGAAGGCCGTGCCTTTGGGGAAGTTGTCGAACAAAAAGCGCTGCCAGTGGAACTGGTAGGGCGATGAGATGGCGCCCGAGCGCTGCAGCAAATCGAGCGGCGCGGTTTGCGTGGCACGCGAGGCGTCCACCACGGCCTTGTATTCGGGCGCGTTCTTGTCGGGCTTGAACAGGATCTTGAACAGCTGCTCGCGGATAGGTTGCGGGCACTGGCCGGCTGCGAGTTCGCTCGCCCACTGCGCGATCTGTGCCTGGATCTGCTTTTTCTTTTCGATGGCGGCCAGTGCCTGCTGCACGATGTCAGCGGCGGCCTTGCGAAAGCGCCCCTTGCCTGCGCGGCGAAAGTAATGCGGCGCCTCGAACAGGCGAAACAGCATGGCCGTCTGCTGCGTGAGCGTGGCTTTGTCGCTGAAGTAGTCGCGCGCCAGGTCGGCGAAGCCAAACTCTTCATCGGGTGCGAATTCCCAGGCCATTTCCAGCTCGATCGATTCAGCCAGCGCCTGCGATTCACGGATCAGGTCGGCGGGCGAGGGCTTTTCGAACTTCAACAGGATGTTGGCCGCCTTGACTTTGACGCGCTTGCCACTGTCGAGCTCGACCTGTGCGGACGAATCCGCCTCGCTGAGCACACGTCCGGCCTGAAACTTGCCGGCTTCTTCAAACATTGCGAACATGGGCGCGATTGTCCCATGCGGGGTTTGGGCGGCTTCAGCTAGGCAAGACCCAGGAAGCCGAGGGCATCATCCATGTCATCGTCAAACTCACTCAAGGCGTGGTCGCTGCCTTCCAGCAGCTTGATGTGTGCCCCCGGATACCGCCCCGTCATCTCGCGCCAGTCCAGCACCTCGTCGCCTTTGGCGATCACGGCAAAGTAGCGGTCGGGGTGTGCGAGCGTGCCGGTATCCAGCGCGCGCAGCTCGTCGATGAAGCGCGGCTCAAAGAAAAATCGCTCTCCGGCGTCATGCCATGACGTTTGTTCGCCGATGTACTTGGCCAAATCACGCGCCGGATACACCGCCGGGTTGAGCAGCACGGCGCGGCAGCCCCTGCGCTCGGCAATGCAGGTGGCATAGAAGCCGCCTGACGACGAGCCCATCACGCCCATGGTTTCAGTAGGCCACGCCGCCGTGCCAGCTTCGATCAGCTTCATGGCAGCAGCAGGCGAGTGTGGCAGCTGCGGGCACCACCACGTCACCTCGGGGTGGTGTGCTTGCATCCACGCGGCGACCTTGCGCGCCTTGGTGGATTGCGGCGATGAGCGAAAGCCGTGCAGATAGAGCAGATGAGTGGTGGGCGCGGCGGGCATCGGGCGATGTTCCCACGATAATTGCGGCCATGTCCGCTGTATTCGAAAAGCCGTCGTACCTCAGCCGCGTGGCGCCCATGCTGCATGGCTTCGATGGCCCCCTGGCATTTGCTGTTTTCCTGCTGGCGTGCGCGGGGTTGCTGACGATGTATTCGTCCGGGTTCGACTACGGCTCGCGCTTTGTCGATCACGGGCGCAACATGCTGCTGGCCGGGGTCATCATGTTCGTGGTGGCGCAAATACCGCCGCAGCGGCTGCAGACCTTTGCCGTGCCGCTTTATATGGCCGGCGTGGCGTTGCTGATCGCTGTTGCTGTCTTCGGTATCACCAAAAAAGGCGCACGGCGCTGGCTCAACGTGGGCATCGTCATCCAGCCGAGCGAAATCCTGAAGATCGCCATGCCGCTCATGCTGGCTTGGTGGTTCCAGAAGCGCGAAGGCCAGATGCGGCCGCTCGACTTCCTGGTGGCGGGCTTGCTGCTGATCGTGCCCGTGGGCCTGATCGTGAAGCAGCCTGACTTGGGCACCGCCATCCTGGTCACGGCGGCCGGTTTTGCCGTGATCTTCTTTGCCGGCCTCTCATGGAAGCTCATCCTGCCGCCACTGATGCTGGGCATCGTCGGCGCGACGTTGATCGTTTTTTTCGAGCCGCAGTTGTGCGCGGACGGTGTGCGCTGGCCCCTGCTGCATGACTACCAGCAGCAGCGCGTCTGCACCCTGCTGGACCCGAGCAAAGACCCGCTGGGCAAAGGCTTTCACATCATCCAGGGGATGATCGCCATCGGCTCCGGGGGTGTTCTGGGCAAGGGCTTCATGCAGGGCACGCAGACCCACCTCGAATTCATTCCCGAGCGCACGACTGACTTCATCTTTGCCGCGTATTCCGAAGAATTCGGGCTGCTGGGCAACCTGTTCCTGATCTGCGGATTTCTCTTCCTCGTGCTGCGCGGGCTGGGCATTGCGCTGGAAGCGTCCACGGTGTTTTCGCGGCTGCTGGCCGGCGCCATCACGATGATCTTCTTCACCTACGCCTTCGTGAACATGGGCATGGTGAGCGGCATCCTGCCTGTGGTGGGCGTGCCGTTGCCTTTCATCAGCTACGGCGGCACCGCCATGGTGACGCTCGGCCTGGGCCTGGGCATCCTGATGTCGATCGCCAAAGCCAAGCGGCTGGTGCAATCGTGAGGCCAGCATGAAGCGCGTGGCGATGGTCGGCGTGGGCAACATGGGTGGGGCCATGTGCCAGCGCCTGCTGGAGCAGCGCTGGCCGGTGCAGATCTTCGATATCGACAGCGCAAAGATGGCCGCGCTGCAGGCGCACGGCGCGGTGCCGTGTGCCGACGCAGCGCACGCTACTGACGGCTGCGACGTGCTGATCGTCTGCGTGGTCGACGCTGCGCAAACGCAAGAGGTGCTGTTTGGCCCGCGTGGCGCGGCAGCAGCGATGGGCGCGGGCCAGGTGGTGGTGCTGTGCCCGACGATTTCACCGGCCGATGTCGAAGGTTTTGCCGCCCGGCTGGCCGAGCGCGGCGTTGCCGTGATCGACGCGCCCATGTCCGGCGGCCCCGTGCGGGCGCGCGAAGGCACGATGAGCCTCATGGTCGCGTGCGACCACGCTGTGTTCGATGAACACAGCGCGATGCTCAATGTCCTGAGTGGCCACATTTTCCGCATCAGCGAAAAGCCCGGCGACGGCGCGCGGACCAAGCTGGTGAATAACCTGCTCGCCGGCATCAACCTCGCAGGTGCCGCTGAAGCCATGGCGATGGCGCAGCGGCTGGGGCTTGACCTGGCCAGGACGCTGGCGGTGATCGAGCAGTCGAGTGCCCAAAGCTGGATAGGCTCGGACCGGATGAAGCGGGCCATTGCCGGCGACTATGAGCCGCGCGCCCACGTGACGCTGCTGCAAAAGGACACCCGGCTGGCCGTCGAAGCGGCGGCTGCCGCGGGTTTTAGCTGCACGCTCGGGCCGGTTGCCCGTGACGTGTTCGAATCCGCCACGCGGGCGGGCCTGGGTGGCCTGGATGACGCAGCACTCTTCCGTTTTTTTACAGCCCGGCGTTAAGCTGTAGCCCATGCCCACGGTCCTGATCGTCGAAGACGACGACGCCATCCGCAACAACATCATCCGCCTGCTCAAGCTGGAGGGGTTCGAGATCGTGTCGGCCGAGAACGGGCAGGCGGGGCTGGAGCAGGCGCTGCGCCACAAGCCCGATGTCGTTATTTCCGACGTGAGCATGCCGCTGATGGACGGCTTCCAGCTGCTCGAAGCCATCCGCGCCGACCGGTTCCTGGCTTCAACGTCGGTGATGCTGCTCACCGCCCTTGATGACCGGGCCAGCATGCGCCGCGGCATGACATCCGGCGCCGACGACTATCTGGCCAAGCCTTTCACGCGGGTGGAGCTGCTGGATGCACTTCAGGGCCTGCTCAAGAAAAAGGAACGCATCGACGAGACGGTCGAGTCTGCCGTGAAGGCGCGCGAAGATCACCTGCGCCGTGCTTTCACGCAGAGCCTGGGCGGCGCGACCGTGGCTGACAAATTCGGCCTGGAGGCGCCGCTGGGGGCCGTGCCAGATACGGTGATGGCGGCGACAGTGCTCTTCTCGGACATCCGCAATTTCACGTCCCTGGCCGAGCGGCTCGATTCGGCGGAAGTCGCTGAGCTGCTCACGCAGTACTTCGAGCGCGTGTGCGAGCCCGTGCTCAAGAACGGCGGGCGGCACCTCAAGTTCATCGGCGACGGGCTGATGGCTGTTTTTGCCGATACGCTCAGCGGCGGCTCGCCCCTGCCGGCGGCGCGGCGCAGCGTGTCCGCCGCGCTCGGCATGGCACTGGCCACGCATGAATTTCGCGCCTGGCTGCACGAGCGCTTCGGCCACCGCGGGCTGCCGCCCTTTGCCATTGGCGTGGGCATGCATTCGGGCGAAGTCACGATCTGCCGGCTGGGCACCATCCACAACAAGGAAACCACTCCGATCGGCGACACGGTGAACGTGGCGGCGCGGCTCGAATCGTCCAGCAAGGAACTGGGCTGGACGGTGGTTGCCAGCAGCGCAGTGCTTGAAGGTGCCGGCGACGGCATCCAGACCGGCGGCATGACATCGTTGAACGCGCGCGGCAAGGATGGTTTTGTCGACGTGGCCGAGATCATCGGCCTGGTCACCAACATCGAAGACATGCGACACGGCATGGCGACGCTCACTGAGCGGGCGCAGGACGTGCGCGACGCCGTGCGCGTCAATTCCGAGATCACGGCGCGCGCCGTCAAAGGGGCGCTGCAGTCGAAACTCTCCGCCTTCAAGGACCACCAGTTCTCGCAGGGCGACGAGCCGCTGCGCCTGAAGGGCTATCGCCTCACGCGAAAGATAGGCACGGGCGGCATGACAGAGGTGTTCCTCGCTGTGCGCGAGAGCGACTCGTTGCCCGTAGTGCTCAAGGTGCTGGATGCCAGCGGCAAGGCCGTGAGCGAGCACTTGTCGCGGTTCATCCAGGAATACACGCTGCTCTCGCGCATCGACCATCCGCATGTGATCCGCATCTACGACCAGGGCTTTACCGACGACCACGCGTACATCGCGATGGAGTATTTCGAGACAGGTGACTTGCGCGCGGAGATCACCAAAGGCATGAGCGGGCCGCGCGTGATAGAGATCATCACGCAGGTGGCGCAGGCCCTGGAGGCCATCCACCAGATGGGCGTGATCCACCGCGACCTGAAACCCGAGAACATCATGCAGCGCGCCGATGGCAGTGTTGCGCTCGCTGACTTCGGCATTGCCAAGTCGATGCTGCAGCAGGAGAACATGGCTTTCACGCAGACGCGCCATGGCGATGTGGTGGGCACGCCGTATTACCTCAGCCCCGAGCAGGCAGCAGGCGGCGCGATCACGCCCGTTTCTGACCTCTACAGCCTGGGCGTGATGATGTTCGAGATGCTGGCGGGCGCGCGGCCGTACAAGGCCGAGACACTGGAGTCGTTGCTGGCGCAGCATATTTCGGCGCCGACACCGCTGTTGCCGGCGCCCCATGAGGCGTTGCAGCCCATTGTTGAGCGGCTGATGTGCAAGAAGCCGGCTGAGCGCTACCCGTCGGCGCAGGCGCTGCTGGACGACCTGCAGGCTATTTCGCGCTGACGGCTTTCGGGCGATGCCCGCGCTGCCACAGTGGCGTGCCGCCACGCCTAGAATGTCCCGATGATTTCACGCGAACCCACGATCGAGCGCCTGGCCACGGCGCGGCACCTGCTTCTCGAGCCGTTCGGCCTCGACGAAAGCCACTTGATGAAAGCGCTGGCCGAGATCACCGCCCGCAAGGTTGACGACGCCGATCTTTACTTCCAGTACACCCGCAGCGAAGGCTGGAGCCTGGAAGAGGGCATCGTCAAGACAGGCAGCTTCAGCATCGACCAGGGGGTCGGCGTGCGGGCCGTGAGCGGCGAGAAGACGGCGTTCGCTTACTCGGACGACATCTCGCTGGCCTCGTTGCTGGACGCAGCGCGTACTGTGCGCACCATTGCGTCGGCCGGTGCGACCGGCAAGAGCCGCGTTGGCACGAAGAAGATTGCGGGCGCGCGGGCGTTGTACAACGGGCTCGACCCGATTTCCTCGCTCGACAGTGCATCCAAAGTGAAGCTGCTCGAGCGCTGCGAAAAGATGGCGCGCGCCAAAGACCCGCGCATTGTGCAAGTGATGGCGGGCCTGGCTGCCGAGTACGACGTGGTCATGGTCGCGCGCGCCGATGGAACCATCGCCGCTGACATTCGCCCGCTGGTGCGGCTGTCGGTGACCGTGATCGCCGAACAGAAGGGCCGCCGCGAAACAGCGTCGGCCGGCGGGGGCGGCCGCTTCGGCATGGCCTTCTTCACCGATGAGCAGGTCGAGTCGTATGTGCACGAGGCGGTTCACACGGCCCTGACCAACCTCGATTCGCGGCCGGCGCCTGCCGGTGAAATGACGGTGGTGCTCGGGCCGGGCTGGCCCGGCATCCTGCTGCACGAGGCGATTGGCCACGGGCTCGAAGGCGACTTCAACCGCAAGGGCTCCAGTGCTTTCTCGGGCCGCGTCGGACAGCGTGTGGCCGCCAAGGGCGTCACGGTGCTTGACGACGGCACGATCGCCGATCGCCGCGGCTCGCTCAACGTCGATGACGAAGGCAATGCGACAGAGCGCACGGTGCTGATCGAAGACGGCATCCTGCGCGGCTACATCCAGGACTCGATGAATGCGCGCCTGATGGGGGTCGCGCCCACAGGCAACGGCCGCCGCGAGAGCTATGCGCATGTGCCGATGCCGCGCATGACCAACACCTACATGCTCGGTGGGAACACGCCGCCCGAAGAGATCATCGCCAGCATCGACAAGGGCATTTACGCCGCGAACTTCGCAGGCGGCCAGGTGGACATCACCTCCGGCAAGTTCGTGTTCTCTGCAGCCCAGGCTTTCTGGGTCGAGAAGGGCAAGATCCTGTATCCCGTCAAGGGCGCGACCATTGTGGGCAATGGCCCTGATGCCCTGACGCGCGTGACCATGATCGGCAACGACATGAAGCTCGACAGCGGTGTGGGCACCTGCGGCAAGGAAGGCCAGAGCGTGCCGGTGGGGGTGGGGCAACCCACCTTGCGCATCGACGGCCTGACAGTCGGCGGTACCGCCTAGCCGCGCAGCCACTTAGCGCGAATTGGGACAGGAGCAACTGTGTCGACACCATCGCGCCTGCGTCTCGATCCTTCCACGAACCTGCCGAGCATTCACTCGTTTGGCGAGCTCAGCAACTTCCTGCGCGGCGCGGTCGCTGATGAAGACAGCCGCGTGGTCTCGGAGAGCATGGCGCAGCTGTCGCTGCACATTGAGGCGATCATTGCGCAGCTGCGCATCAGCCGCATGCGTACCAACGTGGCGCCGATGCTGGTGGACATGCTGTCGGTGCTGCGGGCGCATCGCACACTGGTTGTCAAACTGCCGCTTGCCTGGCGCGGCCTCTACGAGTACGCCGCCTACCTGCAGGCATTGAACAACTTCCGCGTGCTGATCGGCCAGTGGCTGCTCGATGGCGGGCCCCGCAGCGTCGACCTGCTGCTGACGGCCGAAGACTTCGAGCTGGTCGCGTGGCGCACCCTCGGCGAGGGCATGCTGATGATCGACATGTATGACCAGTGGCGCCGCGGCGAGCCAGCCGAGACGCAGCCGCCTTCGGACCTGGGCCCGCTGGAAGAGCCCCAGCTCGAGCGGGCGCTGCAGTGGTGGAAGAAGCTGCGGCTGTAGTAAGTGCGAGCCCATCCTGTAGCCGTGCGAGCCCATCCATGTGATACATTGCCTCTCATGCATTTGGCTTGCGCCTACTTTTTTGGCTTCTTCTGGCATCTCACGCCCACCGGCGGTCGAGAGAACTGAAGCGTTTCCAACCAGTACGCGAAAGACTCCCACCAAACCGCCGGACACACCGGCGGTTTTTTTTTGTCCATCCCTTCTGTCCATCCGAGAGAGCACACGATGACCACCAAGACCTCGCCCGGCAACACCGCCTGGAATGCGCGCCCCGTCGACAAGACCAGCCTGACCGATGACGAGCGCATCAAGGAAATCACCGTGCTGCCGCCTCCCGAGCACCTGATCAGGTTCTTCCCGATCCGCAACACAGCCGTGGAGGCGCTGATCACCGCCACGCGGCGCAACATCCACAACATCATGGCCGGCCAGGACGACCGGCTGCTGGTGGTGATCGGGCCGTGTTCCATCCACGACCCTGCTGCCGCACTCGACTACGCACGCAGGCTGAAAGTAGTGCGCGACCGCCATTCCGGCACGCTGGAGATCGTGATGCGCGTTTACTTCGAAAAGCCGCGCACCACTGTCGGCTGGAAGGGCCTGATCAACGACCCCTACCTCGACGAGAGCTATCGCATCGACGAAGGCCTGCGCATTGCTCGGCAGCTGCTCATCGAGATCAATCGCGCGGGCCTGCCTGCAGCCAGCGAGTTCCTGGACGTGATCTCGCCGCAATACATTGGTGACCTGATTTCGTGGGGCGCCATCGGCGCACGCACGACCGAGAGCCAGGTTCACCGCGAACTGGCTTCGGGGCTGTCGGCGCCGATCGGGTTCAAGAACGGCACGGACGGCAACATCCGTATCGCCACTGACGCGATCCAGGCGGCGGCGCGCGGGCACCACTTCCTGTCGGTGCACAAGAACGGCCAGGTGGCGGTGGTGCAGACCAACGGCAACAAGGACTGCCATGTGATCCTGCGCGGCGGCAAAGCGCCGAACTACGACGAAGCAAGCGTCGCAGCAGCGTGCCGCGACCTGGAGGCAGCAAAACTGCCCGCCACGTTGATGGTCGACTGCAGCCACGCCAACAGCAGCAAGCAGCATGAGCGGCAAGTTGAAGTCGCGGCTGAAATTGGCAGGCAAATCGCCAAGGGCTCGCACTCGGTCTTCGGGGTCATGATCGAGAGCCATTTGAGCGGCGGTGCACAGAAGTTCACACCCGGGCGCGACAACCCCGCGGGCCTTGAGTACGGCAAAAGCATCACCGATGCATGCCTAGGTTGGGATCAATCGCTGGAAGTGCTCGACATCCTGTCGCAGTCTGTCCTCGCGCGTCGCAGCCTCTGAACTATTTGGGCCCTGCCCGTGTCAGTGGGTATTTACCTTTGGTAACAGCGCATCTATATTGACTGCTGCTTTGACCAACGAACTACCCGTCCTGCGCCTCGGCCTTGCCGGCTTCTCAAGAGAGGAGCAGGAGCACCTGTTCGCGCTCGTTCCCAGTGTGGCAGTCGGCGACGTCAACTGGGATTTCTGCGACATCGAGCGTGCCGACGCGTGGCTGGTCAATGGCTCGCGCGTGCAGGAGCTGGACGATGGGCGTATCCGCATCGGCTCTGGCATTGCGTCGGGCCATGCTATCAAGATCAACCTCGCCGAGCTGGACCGGCCGATCGCCTTCACCAAGCCCGCCAAGCTGGCGGCGCCGCATTTCACCTTCGACATGGGTTCGCGGCCGAGCCTTGCTGCCGTGCTGCACAAGTTCGAAGTCTGGCTCGCACCGCTGATTGCCCAGTTCTGCCTGGCGTCCAGCATCGTCGAGCATCAGTCGGCGCTGCGTTCGGGCGTGTTCGACCTGCGTGCACGTGGCGTGACGCTGGCGGTGGTCAGCATGCATGGCGAGACCGGCGTGCTCCCTTCGCTGGGGCCGGCTGACCTGGATGCGGCGGTGTGGACCCGCCAGACGCCCGACCTGGTCATCCCGGACAACTTCTCGCGCGCCACGATGTCGCAGCTGATGTGGCAATACGCCTCACGTACCAAGCGCGACATGCTGCCGGCTCATTACACGACGGGTGCGCTGTTCTTCAGGCGCCCACCGCGTGTGCAGCAGCGCCAGCTCGATGACTCGCATCTGTACCTGCTGCGCGAACTCTCGGCCGCACCCGCAACATTCGAGGCGCTCCAGCGGCGCAGCGGCATGGGCGAGCGGCAACTGTCGCATCACCTGGCGGCGCTGTACTTCGTGGGGAGCATCACCTCGAACCCGAAGCGCGCTGCCCGGCCGCCGACACGCACGACAGGCCCGGATGTGGAGATGAGGTCAGGGCCGGCGAGCAACCTGCCCTCGGGCCTCGATTCGGTGCCGCCGGACATGGCGCGCCGCAACGGCGCAGACCCCGACTTCACGGCGCCTGCGCCAATCGGGCTGTACTAGGCTTTTTTTGCGAGCGCTTGCAGCAGCAGGCCGTGGATGCCGCCGAACGACCCATTGCTCATGCACAGGATGTGATCGCCCGGTCGCACTGCCGCCAGCACGTTCGCCAGCAGCTGCGCAATGTCGTCGCTCACGTGTGCGCGATCGCCCAGGGGCAGCAGCGATTCGGCCGGGTCCCAGCCCAGGTTGGTCCGATGCGTGAAAGCCAGGTCGGCCTGCTCCAGGCTCCACGGCAGCTGCGCTTTCATCGAGCCGAGCTTCATCGTATTGCTGCGCGGCTCGAATACCGCCAGGATGCGTTGCGCGCCCACTTTACGACGCAGGCCGTCGACGGTGGTGCGAATGGCCGTTGGGTGATGGGCGAAGTCGTCGTACACCGTCACCCCGTTGACGGTACCGCGCACCTCCATGCGCCGCCGCACGTTGAGGAATTTCGCCAGGGCCGCTGCGCAAGCGGCTGGCGCCACGCCCACGTGGTCGGCCGCAGCGATGGCCGCCAGTGCATTGAGCTGGTTGTGCACGCCGCTCAACTCCCAGTCGAGCTGCGCGACCGGCAGCCCTTTCGAGAGCACGTCGAAGTGGCCCGGCTCGCCCACGGCAGTGAAGTCACTGTTGGTGGCGCCGAAGGTGCGCACCTCGCTCCAGACGCCGGCATGCAGCACGCGGGCCAGGCTTTCTTCCAGGCCATTGACCACCACCCTGCCTGATGCGGGCACCGTTCGCACAAGATGATGGAATTGCCGCTCGATCGCAGCAAGATCGTCAAAGATGTCGGCGTGATCGAACTCGAGGTTGTTCAGCACGGCCGTGCGCGGCCGGTAGTGCACGAACTTGCTGCGCTTGTCGAAAAATGCCGTGTCGTACTCGTCGGCTTCGATGACGAAGTACTTGCCGCCCCCCAGCCGCGCCGAGATGCCGAAATTGGTGGGCACGCCGCCTACAAGAAAGCCCGGCTGCAGCCCGGCATGCTCAAGGATCCACGCCAGCATCGACGTTGTGGTCGTCTTTCCGTGAGTCCCCGCCACGGCAAGAACGTGGCGCCCCTGCAGGACGTTCTCGGCCAGCCACTGCGGCCCGCTGATGTAGGGCAGGCCCCCATCGAGGATTGCCTCCATCAGGGGATAGCGTGGCGCCCCGTCGGCCAGCCGCGCGCGCGAGACGACGTTGCCGATCACCCAGGCGTCGGGCCGCAGTGAAACCTGGTCCGCGCCATAGCCTTCGATCAGCTCGATGCCGAGTGCGCGCAACTGCTCGCTCATGGGAGGGTAGACGCCGCTGTCGCAACCGGTGACCCGGTGGCCGGCTTCGCGCGCCAGTGCGGCAACGCCGCCCATGAAGGTCCCGCAGATGCCGAGAATGTGAATGTGCATCGTCGAATTATCGACGCGGCGAAATGGCAGGCTGCCGCGCCCCGGCGCCGTCGCAGTCCATGCAAAATGCCTGCAGATGGAAAGCGCGAAATCTGAGATTGCGGCCACTGCTGCACGCATGGTGGTCGAAGAGGGCATGGAATACGGCCCGGCGAAACGGCGCGCAGTCAAACAGCTGGGGCTGAATGCGCGCTCGGCCTTGCCGGACAACAGCGAAGTGGAGGAGGCTGTGCTGGAGTACATCGAGCTGTTCTGCGCCGACACACAACCTGCCGAACTCGCGGCACTGCGCCGGCTTGCACTGACCTGGATGGAACGGCTGGAACAGTTTCGTCCCTACCTGGGTGGCGCCGTGTGGCGGGGGACGGCCACCCGCCTGTCCGATATCTATATCCAGCTGTTCTGCGACGACCCGAAGTCGGCCGAGATCGCGCTGATCGACAAGAACGTCGACTACGAGGCGCGCACCGTGACCGGCTTTCACGGCGAGCCGGTCGAGGCACTGAGTCTGTCAAGCGTCAGCCGTGAGTTGGGGGAGTCGATCGGTGTGCACCTGCTTGTCTACGACCACGACGACGTGCGCGGCGCGCTCAAACCCGACACGAAGGGCAGGCCGCCCCGCGGCAATGCCGCAGCGGTGCGTGCATTGCTGGACAATCCGGCGACATGAACGAACAGACTGAAACCACCGCCAGCGCATCGCGGCGCGGATTGATCTACGCAGGTGTCGGCGCGGTCGCAGCATTGGCGGGCGCAGGCACGGCCTGGTGGAAGTGGGCGCCAGCCAAGGTGTCGAGCGAGGAAGTCGCATTGCTTTGGCCCATGAGTTTCGATTCACCTTCCGGCGCACCGATTGCCATGCAGTCGCTGCGAGGCAAGCCTCTGTTGATCAATTTCTGGGCCACATGGTGTCCGCCCTGCGTTGAAGAAATGCCGCTACTCGATAGCTTCTTCAAGCAAAATGCAGCTAACGGTTGGCAAGTTGTTGGCCTGGCTATCGACCAGCCCAGCAAAGTGCGCGAATTCCTGCGCAAGACGCCCGTCAGTTTTCCGATCGGGCTGGCGGGTCTGGGCGGCACGGAACTGTCCAAGGCTCTGGGGAATGTGAGTGGCGGCCTGCCTTTCTCGGTGGCTTTGAATTCGTCTGGTGGTGTGCTGCAGCGTAGAATCGGGCGCGTCACGGCAGATGATCTGGCTGCCTGGAGCCGCGCCAGCTGAAGCAGCCGAGCCCCAGGCGACTCGCTGCGGCACATCCGGAGAAGTCAAGGCTTTCCGGAAAAATAACGAAAAAAGACCGATGATGCGAAAAGAACGCGAATTTTGCTGTAAATTCGCGATCCTTCATTAGATCGTTGGAGGGGACACAATGGACCTGCGAAAGCTGAAAACGCTGATCGACCTGGTGTCGGAATCGAATGTTTCCGAACTCGAGATCACCGAGGCGGAAGGCAAAGTACGCATCGTCAAGGGCGGTGGCGCAGCCCCCGTCATGCATCAAGTCGTCACGCCGCAACCTCAAGCCGCGCCGCAACCGGTCGCTGCACCAGTGGTGGCCGCGTCACCCGCACCCGTCGAGGCCGCCACGGGCCACGTCGTCAAGTCGCCCATGGTGGGGACCTTCTATCGCTCCGCCAGCCCCGGCGCCAAGCCCTTCATCGAGATCGGCAGCCAGGTCAAGGAAGGCGAGACGGTTTGCATCATTGAAGCCATGAAGATCCTCAACGAAATCGAGACCGACAAGTCCGGCACGATTTCAAAGATCCTGGTCGAGAACGGCCAGGCGGTCGAATACGGCCAGCCGCTCTTCATCATCGAGTAAGCACGCGACGGATCAGCGGAGACTGAATGTTCAAGAAAATCCTAGTCGCGAACCGGGGCGAGATCGCCCTTCGCATCCAGAGAGCCTGTCGCGAACTGGGCGTGAAGGCCGTGATGGTCTATTCCGAGGCCGACCGCGAAGCCAAGTACGTCAAGCTCGCCGAAGAGGCCGTCTGCATTGGTCCGGCGCCGTCCGGGCAGAGCTACCTGAATATGCCCGCCATCATTTCGGCGGCCGAAGTGACCGACGCCGAAGCGATTCACCCCGGCTACGGCTTTCTCTCCGAAAACGCCGACTTCGCCGAGCGTGTGGAAAAGAGCGGCTTCCAGTTCATCGGCCCCACGCCCGAGTCGATCCGCATCATGGGCGACAAGGTGTCGGCCAAGCAGGCCATGATCAAGGCGGGTGTGCCCTGTGTGCCCGGCTCCGAAGGCGAACTGCCTGATGACCCCGTCGTCATCCGCAGGATTGCGAAGGCAGTCGGCTATCCGGTCATCATCAAGGCGGCGGGCGGCGGCGGCGGGCGTGGCATGCGGGTGGTGCACACCGAGGCAGCGCTGATCAACGCAGTGCAGATGACCAAGGCGGAGGCGGGCGCGGCTTTCAACAATCCCGCTGTGTACATGGAGAAATTTCTCCAGAACCCGCGCCACATCGAAATCCAGATCCTGGCCGACAAGCACCGCAACGCCGTGTACCTGGGCGAGCGCGACTGCTCGATGCAGCGGCGCCACCAGAAGGTGATCGAGGAAGGGCCGGCGCCGGGCATCCCGCGCAAGCTGATCGACAAGATCGGCGAGCGCTGTGTTCTTGCCGTCAAGAAGATCGGCTACCGCGGTGCCGGCACGTTCGAGTTCCTGTATGAGAACGGCGAGTTCTACTTCATCGAGATGAACACCCGCGTGCAGGTCGAGCACCCCGTGACCGAGCTGATCACGGGTGTCGATATCGTCAAGACGCAGATCATGGTCGCTGCCGGCGAAAAGCTGCCGTTCGCGCAGCGCGACATCGCGATTCGCGGCCACGCGATCGAATGCCGCATCAACGCGGAAGACCCCTACAAGTTTGTGCCGTCGCCGGGCCGCATCACCATGTGGCATGCACCGGGCGGGCCGGGCGTGCGTGTCGATTCGCACGTGTACACGAACTACTTCGTGCCGCCGAACTACGACTCGATGGTCGGCAAGATCATCGTGCATGGCGACACACGCGAGCAGGCCCTGGCGCGCATGCGCACGGCGCTGCTGGAGACCGTCATCGAAGGCATCAACACCAACATCCCGCTGCATCGGGAGCTGTTGGTCGATGCGAAGTTCATGGCCGGCGGCACCAACATCCACTACCTCGAAGAGTGGTTGTCGCACCATAAGCGGTAAGGGGCCGCTGATGCACGAGCTGCGGCTGATGTGTCCGGAGCACCGCATCGAGGCGGTGAGCGAGGCGCTCGACGCGCTCGATGTGCTGAGTGTGTCCGTCGAAGACGCCGACGCCCAGACGGATGCCGAGCAGGCGCTCTTCGGCGAGCCGGGCTTGCCGCCGCCCAAGGAGGGCTGGCAGCGTTCGCGCATTTCGGCGCTGTTTCCCACGGAAGCCCTCGCGCTGGAAGCCGCCGGCTTGCTCAAGCTGCAGGATTTTTTTGCTGACTGCGAGGTGCTGGGCGTGCAGCCCGTGCCCGATGAAGACTGGGTGCGCCTGACGCAATCGCAGTTCGCGCCAGTGGAGATCACGCCTGAGTTCTGGATCGTGCCCACCTGGCATGAGGCGCCCGAGCAGGCGAAGCAGGTGATCCGGCTTGACCCCGGGCTGGCATTTGGCACCGGCACCCATCCTACGACTCGCATGTGCCTGCGCTGGATCGCGAAGCACGCGCCCACTGGTGCGCGCGTGCTCGACTACGGCTGTGGTTCGGGCATCCTGGCCATTGGCGCGGCGCGGTTTGGTGCATCAGGCATCGACGCAGTGGACATTGATCCGGCGGCAGTTCAGTCCACGATCGACAACGCCGTCGCCAATGAAGTGCAGCTGGATGCCGGCCTGCCGGACATGGCCATGGGCACCTACCGTGTGGTGCTCGCGAACATCCTCGCCACGCCTTTGAAGATGCTTGCGCCGCTGCTGTGCTCCTATGTCGCGCCGGGGGGTTCGCTGGTGCTGGCCGGCATCCTGGAGCGGCAGGCCGACGAACTGAAGGCGGCTTACGCGCCGTTCGCCAGGCTCGAGGTGTCCGACGCCGAGGACGGCTGGATCCTGATGACGGCCACGCTGTAGCGGCTCGCCGTATTCCACAGGCGCTGGCTACAATCGCCCGCAGATGAGCCTGATCACGCGCTGCCCCGCCTGCGGGACGATGTTCAAAGTCGTGCCCGACCAACTCAGGATCTCTGAAGGTTGGGTGCGGTGCGGCCATTGCTCCGAAGTGTTCGATGCCGCCTCGCAACTGCAAGGCGATACGGCAGGCCGCGTCACTGTGCCGGGCGAGCTTCCCGCCGCTTTGCCCCCGCCACCCGTCAACACCAACGTACGTGATCCGGGCGACTCGGGTTTGCCATCGATGCCGCCCATGCCGTCGGCGCCAGCGGCACCGTCCATGCCGTTCATGCCCTCAGAGGGCTACCAGTCGTCATTGATCACCGAAGTCGGCTCCAGCCTGCCGCCGGAGCCGCCCGACTCGGCCATGCTTCGCGAAGAAGCGCAGTTCCTGCACGAAGGCCCGCTCGACCGGCCCTTTGTGCTGCAGCGTGTTGAAGACCCGCCGCCCGATGACCGGCAGCAATCACTGCCGCTGGAATCCGGATTCGCTGACTCAGCAGACCTGCACGACTTGTCGTTTGTGCGCGATGCGCGCCGCAACGCTTTCTGGTCGAGCAAGCCGATGCTGCTGGCCCAGTGGGCGGCAGTGCTGGCATTCGGCGCGTTGCTGGCGCTGCAGTTCGCCATCCATGATCGCGACAAGATTGCCGCGATGCGGCCCGACTGGAAGCCGTGGCTGGTGGCCATTTGTGAACGCATGAATTGCCAGATTGCACCGCCGCGCCAGATCGAGGCAATCGCGATCGACAGCTCGTCTTTCAACAAGCTGCGCGCAGACACCTACCGCCTGAACGTCACGCTCAAGAACCAGGGCGCCATGGAAGTGGAAGTGCCTGCGGTTGAACTCACGCTGACGGACGCGCAAGACCAACCCGTGCTGCGCCGCGTGCTGACGCCGGCTGAGCTCAGCAGCAAACGCGCCGTGATGCCCGCGGGCGGCGACTGGGCCGGAAGTGTTGCGCTTGCGGTGGCCGCGAATGGTTCAGCGTCGCGCGTGGCGGGCTACCGGGTGCTGGCTTTTTACCCGTGATGCTTCGCTGATTTTTGCCCCGATCTTTTCCCGAACGAATTCACCAACAAGAGAATCAACATGGCTTCCCTGATTTGCGGCTCCCTCGCCTTCGACACGATCATGACCTTCGAGGGCCGCTTTGCCGAGCAGATCCTGCCCGACCAGCTGCACATCCTGAACGTGTCGTTCCTGGTTCCCGCGCTGCGCCGCGACTTCGGCGGCTGCGCGGGCAACATCGCATACGCACTGAATTCGCTGGGTGGCAAACCGGTGCCGATGGCGACTGTGGGCAGCGACGGTGCCGGCTATGTGGCGCGCTTCAAGGATCTTGGCATCGACACGAGTTTCGTGCGCGAGATCGCCGACTCCTATACCGCGCAGGCCATGATCATGACCGACCGTGACAACAACCAGATCACGGCGTTTCACCCCGGCGCGATGATGCAGGCGCACGTGACGCGCATCGAGCAGCGCGGTGATTTCAAGCTCGGCATCATCTCGCCCGATGGGCGCGATGCGATGCTGCAGCACGCCGAGCAATTCAAAGCGGCTGGCATTCCTTTCGTGTTCGATCCGGGCCAGGGCTTGCCGATGTTCGACGGCAAGGAACTCGCTGCTTTCATCGAGCGCGCGACGTGGGTCACCGTCAATGACTACGAAGGCAAGATGCTGTCAGAGCGCACCGGCTGGAGCAGCGCCGAGATATCTCGCCGCGTCCAGGGGCTGGTGGTGACACTCGGCGGTGAAGGCTGCGAGGTGTGGGTGGGCGGCGAAAAGACGGTCGTGCCTGCCGTGACGGCCGAGGCGGTGGTTGACCCGACGGGTTGCGGCGATGCCTGGCGTGGCGCCCTGCTGTTTGGCCTGGAGCAGGGCTGGTCGCTGGCGAAGTGTGCCGAACTGGGCAATCAGGTCGGGGCGCTCAAGATCGCCAGCCGGGGGCCGCAGAACTACGACTTGTCTTCGTTGCGCGGGTGAGTGGCGAAGTCTCGGCTCGCTTCGCATTGCCTTGAATCGGCCGCTGCTTACTTCGCTTAAGCAGATGCGAGGATCTTGAAATCAGTCGCTCTCGCAACGGGGCGAATCTGATTCTTTTCGCGGTGCAGTGACACGAGCCCGTACCGCTCCATCGTCTTCAGTGTGCGAGACAAGTTGCCAGGCTTGCGGCCTGTTGTCTCAGCAAGCTCACTCATGGAGTGTGGTGCGGTTTCTTCGATCGCCTTCAACAGGGCGCGATTCGAATCGCTCAATACCTCTGCCATCGAACGCATGGAGTTGAACCAGATCTTCGGCTCGCCTGGCTTGGGTTTGTATTCCCCCTTGGCAATCGCGATCGTCCGGGCGCGAACCTTTTCCTGCGACATCACGCCAATGACAATGGTCTTCATTTCGAACCTCCTTGAGATGCAGCGGTAATCACTCTGTCTACCTCTGCAAAGAAGTCTTCCAACAACTTCTGGGCAGAATCAAATGTATAGGGCACGCCCTTGTCGCTTGCGGTGCGGTGCTTGTGGTCATAGGGCAGGCGACGGCCAGCGAACTTGAACTTGCCCGGCGGCTTCACCGCGTGGGCGTTGTCGTAGCCCAGAACACGCGTCCCATGCTGGTTATGCAAGGTCAATGTGTAGCGAATGCCGTGCGGTATGAAGTCCGTCGGAGCGACCCGTCTGGCCTCGATCTTTATCCAATATCCAGCCTCCTGTTCAAGCAAGCTTGCGTCAAGGTCTAGAAGGGTCTCGATACCCTGATCACGCGCTGTCAAGTCATAGCCTTATCATCTGATGATAAGGAATGATACCGAAGAATTCACCCCCGCGCGAGCGTCACCCCACCATCGACCACGATGGTCTCGCCCACCACATAGTCGCCCGCACGCGAAGCAAGGTAGATGGCAACGCCCGCCATGTCTTCGTCGCGCCCGATGCGCCCCGCCGGAATGCGCTTGGCTGTCTCGGCTTCATGGTCGCGCGCCACGCGATTCATCTCTGACGCGAAAGCGCCCGGCGCAATGCCGCTCACGACGATGTTGTCCTGCACGAGCCGCAGCGACATGCGCTTGATGAGGTGAATCAAGCCCGCCTTGCTGGCAGCGTAGGAATACGTTTCCTGCGGATTGACCGACACACCATCGATCGACGCAATGTTGATCACCTTCGCCGGCTGCTTCGCAGCACCCTTGCGCAGCAGCTCGTGCAAAGCCTGCGTCAGGAAGAAGGGCGACTTCAGGTTCAGGTCCATCACCTTGTCCCAGCCCTTTTCGGGGAAGGTATCGAACGACTCGCCCCACGCTGCGCCCGCGTTGTTCACCAGGATGTTGAGCGAGGGCTCGAGCTTGGCGTACGCAGCAGCGAGCGCCTGTGCGCCTTGAACCGTTGATACGTCCATCGGCAAGGGAATGCAGGTGCCGAGGGCGGACAACTCACGCGCCGTGGCTTCGCACGCATCGGCCTTGCGCGACGAGATGTACACCTTCGCGCCTTGCTGCAGAAAGCCCGCGGCGATCATCTTGCCGATGCCGCGCGAGCCGCCGGTAACGAGTGCCGTGCGGCCCTGGAGGGAAAAGAGGTCGTTCATGTGCAGTCCTTGGTTGACTGCGCAGAGGTTAGCGCGAGCTGGCCCACGGCCCAATCACATGGATGACACCCGCCGCCGCGCGGGGCCAGGCCCGGCGGCTACGCCCTTGCGCGCCGCCTGTCGAGGTACGCGCGCACTTCACCGACCACGCCCTTGCGGAAGGCGAGCACGCACACCACGAAGATCACGCCGATGATCACGGTGACCCAAGCGCCGACCTTGTCGGCCAGCAGGTCTTGCAGGGCGATCACCACGCCAGCGCCGAACACCGGGCCGAAGAACGTGCCGACGCCACCGAGCAGGCTCATCAGGATCACTTCGCCGGACATGGACCAATGCACATCGGACAGCGTGGCAAAGCCCATCACCAGCGTCTTGAGCGAGCCGGCCAGGCCGGCGAGCGAGGCGGACAGAACGAATGCGAGCAGCTTGTACTTGTCGACTTCATAGCCGAGCGACACGGCGCGCGGCTCGTTCTCGCGAATCATCTTCAGCACCTGGCCGTAGGGCGAGGTGACGATCCGCGTGATCGCGAGGAAACACACCACAAACACGGCCAGCACCACGTAGTACATCGTGGTGTCCGACGACAGGTCGAGCATGCCCAGCAGCTTGCCGCGCGGCACGCCTTGCAGGCCGTCTTCGCCGCCCGTGAATGAAGCTTGCAGGCAGATGAAGTACACCATCTGCGCCAGCGCCAGCGTGATCATCGCGAAGTAGATGCCTTGCCGGCGGATCGCGACGAGGCCGAACACCAGGCCGATGAACGCAGCGACCAGCGTGCCCGCCAGGATCGCCACTTCAGGCGGCAGGCCCTGCGACTTGATGCAGTAGCCGGTGATGTACGCCGCGAAGCCAAAGAACGCCGCATGGCCGAATGACAGCAGGCCCGTGAAGCCCAGCAGCAGGTTGAAGGCGCACGCGAACAGGGCGAAGCACAGCAGCTTCATCACGAACACGGGGTACAGGCCGATCACCGGCGCCACCAGCGCCAGCGCAAACAGCACGAAGTAAGTGATGCGGATGAGTTTGGCGTCGTTCGTCATCTCAGGCTTCCTTGCCGAACAGGCCAGCGGGACGAATGATCAGCACGATCACCATCACCACGAAGACGACGACGCTCGACGCTTCGGGGTAGAACACGCGGGTCAGGCCCTCGATCACGCCCAGCCCCAGGCCTGTGATCACGGAGCCAAGAATCGAGCCCATGCCGCCAATCACGACGACGGCGAACACCACGATGATCAGGTTGGACCCCATCAGCGGTGTCACTTGAATAATGGGCGCAGCGAGCACACCGGCCATCGCGGCCAGCGCGGCACCACCACCGTAAGTCAGCATCACCATCAGCGGCACATTCACGCCGAACGCCTGCACGAGCTTGGCGTTTTCAGTGCCGGCACGCAGGTAGGCACCCAGGCGTGTGCGCTCGATGAGGTACCAGGTGCCAAGGCAGACGACCAGCGAGGCCACCACGACGAAGGCGCGGTAGTTCGGCAGCACCATGAAGCCCAGGTTGGTCGCGCCCGCCAGCAGGTCGGGCACCGGATAAGACTGGCCAGATACGCCGTATTGATCGCGGAAGACGCCTTCAAGGATCAGCGACAGGCCGAAGGTAAGAAGCAGGCCGTAGAGCGGGTCGAGCCCGTACAGCCGCTTGAGAAAAGTTCGCTCGATGATCACACCGAGCACACCGACGATGAGCGGCGCGATCACGAGCGCAAACCAGAAATTGATGCCGAACTTGTCGAGCATGATCCACGCGGCGAACGCGCCAACCATGTACAGCGCGCCATGCGCAAAGTTCACGATGTCCAGCAATCCGAAGATCACGGCCAGGCCCAGGCTGAGCATGGCGTAGAACGCGCCATTGACCAGCCCGAGCACGAGCTGGCCCAGGAACGCCTGCAACGGTATGCCGAATATCTCCATCAATTCCTCGAGGTCCAGGTTGCAGCCAGGCTCATCGGCCCGGCTGCGGTCTTCAGTTACTGCGCCAGGTTACTTGGGCATCTTGCACTTGGACTCGGCGGGCGTCGTGAACGCCTGCTCGCCGGGCACCTTGGAGATCAGCTTGTAGTAGTCCCAGGGCGTCGTGGAGTCTTTCTGGCTCTTGACTTCGTACAGGTACATGTCGTGGATCATGCGGTTGTCCGAAGCGCGGATCTGGCCCTTGTTATAGAAGTCGTCGATCTTCATGCCCTTGAGCGTGGCCATGACCTTGTCGGCATCCGTCGTGCCGGCGGCTTGCACGGCCTTCAGGTAGTTCATGGTCACCGAGTAGTCAGCAGCCTGCAGGCTCGAAGGCATGCGCTTGTACTTCTCGAAGAAGCGCTTGGCGAACTTGCGCGAAGCGTCGTCCTGGTTCCAGTACCAGCTGTCGGCCAGTTGCAGGCCTTCGGTGTTGGACAGGCCCAGCGAGTGCACGTCGTTGATGAACACCAGCAGGCCGGCGACCTTCATCGTCTTGGTGATGCCGAATTCCTTGGCAGCCTTCATCGCGTTGGTGAAGTCACCACCGGCGTTGGCCATGGCCAGGATCTGCGCCTTGGAGCCTTGTGCCTGCAGCAGGAACGACGAAAAGTCCGATGCGTTGAGCGGATGCTTCACGGAGCCGGCGACAGAGCCGCCATTGGCCTTCACCACCGTAGTGGCGTCTGCTTCGAGCGAAGCGCCGAAAGCGTAGTCAGCCGACAGGAAGTACCAGCTCTTGTTGCCGGCCTTCACGAGTGCAGAGCCAGCCACCTTGGCCAGCGACACTGTGTCGTAAGCGTAGTGAACGGTGTACGGGTTGCAGTCTTCGTTCGTCAGGCGGGCCGAGCCGGCGCCGATCACGAGGAAGGGGCGCTTCTTTTCAGCAGCGACCTTGGCCATGGCGAGCGCAGTGCCCGACGACGTGCCGCCGACGAGCATCGCGAGGTTTTCCTTGTCGATCCACTCACGGGCCTTGGACGATGCGACGTCGGCCTTGTTCTGGTGGTCAGCAGAGAGCACTTCGACCGGGCGGCCCAGCACCTTGCCGCCGAAGTCCTGCACGGCCCACTTCACCATCTCGGCGCCTGCGGGGCCGTCGATGTCGGCGTAGAGGCTCGACATGTCGGTGATCATGCCGATCTTGACGGGGCCGGACTGGGCTTGCGCGAAAGCGCTCACAGTGCCGAGGCCCACGGCCATGGCTGCAACGAGGGTCTTGAGTTTCATGTCAAAGGTCTCCTGGATAGAACTGGGTTGTAGTGCTGAACAAAATCAAAAAAACTAAATCGAAAGTCGCGGGACGCCTAGACGCCGAGGAATTCCTGCAGCATCGCCATGTTGTTCGCGAGCTCGCGCTGTTCGAACTGCTTGACGATCTGGCCGTGCTCCATCACGTAGAAGCGATCGGCCAGCGGCGCCGCAAAGCGGAAGTTCTGCTCGACCAGCACGATGGTGTAGCCCCGGGCCTTGAGCGTGCGGATCATCTCGGCCAGCTTTTGCACGATGACGGGCGCGAGGCCTTCCGATATTTCATCGAGCAGCAGCAAGTGCGCACCGGTGCGCAGGATGCGCGCGACAGCCAGCATCTGCTGCTCGCCACCCGACAGGCGTGTGCCGGGGCTGCTGGCGCGCTCTTTCAGGTTGGGGAACATCGCGTAGATCTCGTCGATGCTCATGCCGCCGGACTTGATCACGGGCGGCAGCATCAGGTTTTCTTCAGCCGACAGGCTCGCGAAGATGCCGCGCTCTTCGGGGCAGTAGCCCACGCCCAGCCGCGCGATCTTGTGCGGTGCCATCTTGATCGACTCTTCACCGCCAATGCGGATCGAGCCCTTGCGCGAGCCGGTCAGGCCCATGATGGCGCGCATCGTGGTCGTGCGGCCAGCGCCGTTGCGCCCCAGCAGGCACACCACTTCGCCTTCGTTCACGCTCACGTCAACGCCATGCAGGATGTGCGATTCGCCGTACCAGGCGTGCAGGCCTTCGATGCGCAGGACTTCTTTCGTCATCAGTGCGCCCCCGCCAGCTGGGTGTCGGCTGTGCCCATATACGCCTCGATCACGAGCGGGTTCGCTGACACTTCCGCATACGGACCATCCGCAATCACCGCGCCGCGCTGCAGCACCGTGATGCGGTCAGCAATGCTGGAGACGACGTTCATGTTGTGCTCAACCATCAGGATCGTGCGGCCGGCGCTCACCTTCTTGATGAGCTCGGTGACGCGATGCACGTCTTCATGGCCCATGCCCTGCGTCGGCTCGTCTAGCAGCATCAGGTCAGGCTCCAGCGCCATCGTTGTTGCCAGCTCCAGCGCGCGCTTGCGGCCATAGGGCAGGTTCACGGTGAGCTCGTTGGTGAACGATTGGAGGTCAACCGCAGCTAGCAGCTCTTCAGCGCGCTGGTGCAAATGGAAGAGCGATTGCTCGGGCTTCCAGAAGTGAAACGATGTGCCCAGGTTGCGCTGCAGCGCAGCACGAACGTTTTCCAGCACGGTCATGTGCGGGAACACGGCAGAAATCTGGAACGAACGCACGATGCCGCGGCGCGCTGTCTGCGCGGGCTTTTCATGCGTGATGTCGTCGCCGAGATAGGTGATGGTGCCACGCGTGGGCGGCAAAAACTTCGTGAGCAGGTTGAAGAACGTCGTCTTGCCTGCGCCGTTCGGGCCGATCAACGCATGGATGTGACCGCGGCGGACCTGGAGATCGACGTTGTTGACCGCGACGAAGCCCTTGAACTCCTTGGTCAAGCCTCTCGTCTCAAGGATGAAGTCACCTGGCAAATCGCGCTCCTGATTGGGATGGCGAATGCTAGGAACCTTTGCTGCACTGCGGAACGGGGTTAGACCCTAGGTAGTTTTGCGTGAAGCCTCTTCACGCCCCCAATTACATGTTGCGCCGGTATTGCCCGCCCACTTCAAACAGCGCGTTCGTGATCTGGCCAAGCGAGCAAACACGCACGGCGTCCATCAACACTTCGAACACGTTCTGGTTGTCGATCACGGCCTGCTGCAGGCGCTTGAGCATGGCTGGCGCCTGCGCCTCATTGCGCTGGTGGAAGTCGGCCAGGCGCTTCAACTGGCTCTGCTTTTCTTCATCCGTCGAGCGCGCGAGTTCGAGCTTGTCCTGCACCACATCGCCATGCGGGTTGCGGAAGGTGTTCACGCCCACGATGGGCAGCTCGCCCGTGTGCTTGAGCATCTCGTAGTGCATCGACTCGTCCTGGATACGGCCACGCTGGTAGCCCGTTTCCATCGCGCCCAGCACGCCGCCACGCTCGGCGATGCGCTCGAATTCGGCGAGCACTGCTTCTTCAACGAGTTCCGTCAGCTCCTCGATGATGAACGCGCCCTGGTTCGGGTTCTCGTTCTTTGCCAGGCCCCACTCGCGGTTGATGATCAGCTGGATGGCCATCGCGCGGCGCACGCTGTCTTCGGTCGGCGTGGTGATCGCCTCGTCGAATGCGTTGGTGTGCAGCGAGTTGCAGTTGTCGTAGATCGCAATCAGCGCCTGCAGCGTGGTGCGGATGTCGTTGAACTGGATCTCTTGCGCATGCAGCGAGCGGCCCGACGTCTGGATGTGATATTTGAGTTTTTGCGAGCGCTCGTTCGCGCCGTACTTCTCTTTCATCGCCACGGCCCAGATGCGGCGCGCGACGCGGCCCATCACCGTGTATTCCGGGTCCATGCCGTTGGAGAAGAAGAACGACAGGTTGGGCGCGAAGTCGTCAATGTGCATGCCGCGCGCGAGATACGCCTCGACAAACGTGAAGCCGTTCGACAGCGTGAAGGCCAGCTGCGAAATCGGGTTCGCACCGGCTTCGGCGATGTGATAGCCGGAGATCGACACCGAGTAGAAATTGCGCACGTTGTGGTGCACGAAGTACTGCGCGATATCGCCCATGACCTTGAGCGAGAACTCGGTGGAGAAGATGCAGGTGTTCTGGCCCTGGTCTTCTTTCAGGATGTCGGCCTGCACCGTGCCGCGCACATTCGCCAGCACCCATTCACGGATTTTGGCTGCTTCCGTGTCCGTCGGTTCGCGGCCGTTGTCGGCCTTGAACTTGTCGATGTTCTGGTCGATGGCGGTGTTCATGAACATCGCCAGGATCGACGGCGCGGGGCCGTTGATCGTCATCGAGACCGATGTCGTGGGCGAGCACAGGTCAAAGCCTGAATACAGCACCTTCATGTCGTCGAGCGTGGCGATCGACACGCCCGAGTTGCCGACCTTGCCGTAGATGTCCGGCCGCGGATCGGGGTTGTTGCCGTACAGCGTGACGGAGTCGAACGCGGTGGACAGGCGTTTCGCATCCATGCCCGAGCTGAGCAGCTTGAAGCGTGTGTTGGTGCGGAACGCATCGCCTTCACCGGCGAACATGCGCGTGGGGTCTTCGTTCTCGCGCTTGAACGCGAAGGTGCCCGCTGTGTACGGGTAGCTGCCCGGCACGTTGTCGAGCATCAGCCACTTGAGGATTTCGCCGTGGTCTTCGTATTGCGGCAGGCTCACCTTGCGGATCGTGGTGCCCGAGAGCGACTTGCTCGTGAGGGCCGTGCGGATTTCCTTGTCGCGGATCTTCACGACGTATTCATCGCCCGCATACGCTTTCTGCAGGTCGGGCCATTGCTTGAGCAGGTGCTGCGCATCGCGGTCCATGCGCGACTGGCGCTGGCCGGCAAGGTCCAGCGCTGCTTCGGCGGCGGTGGCGCGGTCGGGCTTGTCGGCCTTCAGCATGCGCGCTGCTTCACTGAGCTGCTGCACTTCGCGCGCGAGCGTGGCCTGCTGGCGGGCGCGCTTCTTGTAGCCGCGCACCGTGTCGCTGATCTCGGCCAGGTAGCGCACGCGCGCAGCGGGCACGACGGGCGACTGGTTGGTGCTGTGGCGCACGTCCACGAGCGGCAGCGAGCCGTCGGCCAGCTTCATGCCGAGGTCGGCCAGGCGTGCCTTCAGTGCCTGGTATAGCGCGGTAACACCGTCGTCGTTGAAGCGCGCGGCCATGGTGCCGAACACCGGCATTTCCTCGGGCCGCTTCGTCCACGCTTCCTTGTTGCGCTGCACTTGCTTGGCGACATCGCGCAGCGCATCGGACGCGCCCTTGCGGTCGAACTTGTTGATCGCCACGAATTCGGCGAAGTCGAGCATGTCGATTTTCTCGAGCTGGCTCGCGGCCCCGAACTCGGGCGTCATCACATACATCGGCACATCGACCAGCGGCACGATGGCGGCGTCGCCCTGGCCGATGCCGGACGTCTCGACCACGATGAGATCAAAGCCCGCAGCCTTGCAAGCCGAGAGCACATCAGGCAGCGCCGCAGAAATCTCGCTGCCGAAGTCGCGCGTGGCGAGCGATCGCATGAACACGCGCGGGCCTTGGCTCCACGGCGATATCGCGTTCATGCGGATGCGGTCGCCCAGCAGCGCGCCGCCGCTCTTGCGGCGCGAGGGGTCGATCGAGATCACGGCAACGCGCAGCGCATCGTCCTGGTCGAGCCGCAGGCGGCGGATGAGCTCGTCAGTCAGCGATGACTTGCCTGCACCACCTGTGCCGGTGATCCCGATGACGGGCACCTTGCGCGTCGCAGCCTTGCTCTTCACCGCATCAAGCAGCGCTGCATCGGCAACGTCGGCTTCCAGCGCGGTGATCAGCTGGGCCAGCGCACGCCAGTTCATCTCGCCATGTCCGTCGATGGCTTCAACGCTCTTGGGCGCGAACGACGAGATGTCCTTGTCGCAGCGCATCACCATCTCGCCGATCATCCCGGCCAGGCCCATGCGCTGGCCGTCTTCGGGGCTGTAGATGCGTGTGACGCCATAGGCCTGCAGTTCGCGGATTTCCGGCGGCACGATCACGCCGCCACCGCCGCCGAACACCTGGATGTGCTCGCCACCGCGCGAGCGCAGCAGATCGACCATGTACTTGAAATATTCGACGTGCCCGCCCTGGTAAGAGCTGATGGCGATGCCCTGCACGTCTTCCTGCAAGGCGGCGGTGACAACCTCATCGACGCTGCGGTTGTGCCCGAGGTGGATCACCTCGGCGCCCATGCCCTGCAGGATGCGCCGCATGATGTTGATGGCTGCGTCATGCCCGTCGAACAGGCTGGCAGCGGTGACGAAACGCACCTTGTGCGTGGGGCGGTAGTTCGCAAGCGCCTTGAATTCGGCGGACAGGTCGGTCATGGGTGTCCTTCGGGAGACCGCTACATTACTTGACGTTTACGTCAACGTCAACCGGCGGAGGTTGAGCGTTGGGCGTGCGGCGTTAGGCGTGAATGCGGAATTCCTCGCTCAACGCCGAACGCCCAACGCTCAACTCCCATGTTGGGGAGGTTGGGCGATGAGCGTGCGGCGTCAGGCGTGAATGCGGAATTCCTCGCTCAACGCCGAACGCCTAACGCTCAACTTACCTTGAGTCCATCGAACCGCGGGTCGCGCGGCGGGTACCGCAGCCCCAGTAGCTTCAGCCGCTCGCGCACGATGGTGCCGATCATCAGGTTGCGGTGGGTTTTGGAGTTCGACGGCACGACGATCCAGGGCGCGATGGCGGTGCCGGTGGCGCCCAGCAGTGCTTCGTAGGCCTTCATGTAGGCCGGCCATTGCGCGCGCACTTCCAGGTCGCGTGGCATGAACTTCCAGCCCTTGGCGGGCTCGTCCAGCCGGGCCTGCAGGCGCTTGCGTTGCTCATCCCGGCTGATGTGCAGCATGAATTTCAGGATGACGGTGCCCGTCTCGGTGAGCAGCCGCTCGAAGTCGTTGATCTGGCGGTAGCGGTCGAGCGTGGTGGCGGCGGAGATGTCGCCGTTGACCACCGGCACGAGCACGTCTTCATAGTGGCTGCGATTGAAGATCATCAACTCGCCCGACGCGGGCACGTGCTGGTGGATGCGCCATAGGAAATCGTGATCCCGCTCTTCGGGTGTCGGCGCCTTCCAGCTCATCGTGCGCACGCCCAGCGGGCTCACTTCGCCGAACACGCCGCGAACGGTGCCGTCTTTGCCCGCCGCGTCCATGCCCTGCAGCACGACCAGCACGCGAAAGCGCCGGTCGGCAAACAGCGTGTCCTGCAACACGTCGATGTCGTCAGCGATCTTGCGCACCTCGTCCTTGTCGCGCGACTTGTTGCCGCTGGAGAAGGGTTGCGCGGACGGGTCGGCTAGTTCGAGCGGCCACGGCTTGCTCGATGGCGATGCGACCAGCCAGGGCCGCAGGCGCTTCGAATCTAGGGTGGTTGCGGATTTGTGCGGCATCGCCTGACCTTTCAAGTGTTGACCCGATAGTAGGCCGATCAGACTCTGCTGTGCATCAGGCTGGTTGGGTTTGCAGCGATTGATTTCGAATCGTTAGCAAGCTATCTTCACTCATCAAGTGTGCTCATAACAACCGATGGAGACAGCCATGCAGAGACGAAAATTTTTTGAAGGGACCGTGGCCGCAGCTTCAGCAGCGGCGCTGGGCGGATGCGCAGCCCCGGGCCAGGCGCAAGCGGCAGGTCGCACGCCGTTTGCCGTGCCCGCCATCACGATTCCGGTCGTGGGATCTGACGAAGTGTTCCCCGTGCGCCGCATCTACTGCATCGGCCGCAACTATCGCGCGCACTCCATTGAGATGGGCTCCAACCCGGATCGTGAGCCGCCGTTCTTCTTCCAGAAACCCACCGACGCGATTCAATATGTTGCGCCCGGCACCGTGGCGGACCATCCGTATCCGTCGCTGACGAAAAACTATCACTACGAAGCCGAGCTGGTCGCGATGATCGGCAAGGGCGGGCGCAACATTCCCGTGGCCACTGCGCTTGAACATGTGTGGGGCTACACGCTGGGCCTGGACATGACGCGCCGCGATTTGCAGCGCGCGATGGGCGACGAGAAGAAGCCGTGGGAAATTGGCAAGAGCTTCGACCGGTCTGCACCGATCGGCCCGGTGCACAAGGTGGCACAGATCGGGCACTTCGCCAAGGGTGCCATCTGGTTGAAGGTCAATGGGCAGGTCAAGCAGAACGCCAACCTGAGCCAGATGATCTGGTCGGTTGCGGAGCAGATCAGCAAGCTGTCGGAGGCCAACGAGCTGTTCCCCGGCGACATCATCTATTCGGGCACGCCGGAAAACGTCGGGCCGGTCGTGCGCGGCGATGTGATCGAAATGCATATCGATGGCCTGCCGAACCTGAGCGTCAAGATCGTGTAGAAACATGGGATGACTCCCATCCAGCTGTTCGACGCCGCGTCGAGCACTTACACCTACATCCTGGTTGACCCGGCAACGCGCGAGGCGCTGATCATCGATCCCGTCGATGAGCAGCTGCAGCGCGACCTTGACGTGTTGCGCGACAACGGCCTGAAACTCCTATGGACTGTTGAGACGCATGCCCATGCCGATCACATCACCAGCGCGGGCTTGCTTGCCGAGCATGCGGGCGCCAAGACAGCGGCACCCGACGGTTGCAACATCGGCACGGTGGCGGTGCAGCTCAAGCACGGCGACGTGCTGCGCTTTGGCAGCCAGGAACTGCGAGCCTTGCACACGCCTGGGCACACCGCGGGCAGCATGAGCTATGTATGGGACGGCAATGTATTTACAGGCGACACGCTGTTGATCGACGGCTGCGGCCGCACGGATTTCCAGTCGGGCAGTGCCACAGCGCTTTATCGCAGCCTGAACGAGGTGCTGTTTGCCCTGCCCGACGACACGGTGGTGTGGCCGGGGCATGACTACCACGGCCGCAGCAACACGACCATCGGCGCGCAGAAGCAGGGCAACCCGCGCATTGCAGGCAAGACACTGGCCGAGTTCAAGGCAATCATGGACGAGCTGAATCTGCCCAAGCCGCGACGCATTGACGAAGCGGTTCCCGCAAACCTGAGTTCAGGCCTGCGGCAGGATGCAGGTGGCGGCCCAGCCGCGCAGCCCAAGCCCGCGGTTGGCTATGCAGGCGATGTATCGGCTCATCTGGCGTATGACTGGTGGCAGGCAGGTGATGCCGTACTGGTCGATGTGCGCAGCGACGCCGAGCGCGAGTGGGTCGGCTTTGTGCCCGGTGCCGTGGCGCTCGCGTGGAAGCAATGGCCGGGCATGGCGATGAACGCGAGCTTTGATGAAGGCATCAAGGCCGCTGTGCCGCCCGGCAAGAAGGCCGTGCTGCTGTGCCGCAGCGGCGTGCGATCCATCGCGGCTGCGCGGCGCGCGACCGAACTGGGCATCGAGGCCTACAACATCCTCGAAGGCTTCGAGGGCGACCCCGACGACAATGGGCAACGCGGCAAGCGCGGCGGCTGGCGCCTGCGTGGCTTGCCGTGGCGCCAGGGCTGACAAGCCATTCCTCTCGATTCAAATTTTTTTCCAAGAGCAAGCAAGACATGCCAGTGAACCTGAACGCGCCGCAAGCGCGCGACCTGCGTCCCGTTGCGGGCCTGAAGATCGGCGTCACCGAAGCCGGTGTGCGCAAAGCCAATCGCAAGGACTTGACCGTGGTCCTGATCGATGAAGGCTCGTCGGTGGCCGGCGTGTTCACGCAGAACCGCTTTTGCGCCGCGCCTGTGCAGGTGTGCCGCGAGCATCTCGCCAAGGGCGGCATTCGCGCGATGGTGATCAATACCGGCAACGCCAATGCCGGCACGGGCGAAGAAGGCCTGGCACGCGCGCGTGCGACGTGCGATGCGCTGGCGCAAAAGCTCTCGCTGTCTGCCGAACAGGTGCTGCCTTTCTCGACCGGCGTGATCATGGAGCCGCTGCCTGTCGATCGCATCACGGCAGGCCTCGACGCTGCGATTGCCGATGCGAAGGCCGACAACTGGCTGCGCGCCGCCGAAGGCATCATGACCACAGACACGATCGCCAAGGCGTTCAGCGCGCAGGCGACGGTGGGTGGCGCGACGATCACTGTCACGGGCATCAGCAAGGGCGCGGGCATGATCCGGCCGAACATGGCGACGATGCTGGGCTTCATGGCGACGGACGCGAAGGTGGACCAGGCGGTGATGCATCAACTTGCGTTCGAGCTGGCAGAAGGCTCGTTCAACCGCGTGACGGTCGATGGCGATACGTCCACGAACGATTCATTCGTCGTGATTGCGACGAACAAGGCGGCGAATGCGCCCGTCACTTCCCTCGACAGCGATGCTGGCAAGGCGTTGAAGCAAGCCATGCTCGGCGTTGCGCGCCAGCTCGCGCAGGCGATCGTGCGCGATGGTGAAGGTGCGACCAAGTTCATCACCGTGCAGGTGGATGGTGGCAAGACGCAGCAGGAGTGCCGGCTGGTTGCGTATGCAATCGCGCATTCGCCACTCGTGAAAACGGCGTTCTTCGCCAGTGACCCGAACCTGGGTCGCATCCTGGCCGCGGTGGGCTATGCCGGCATCACCGATCTCGACCAGACAAAGATCGACCTGCATCTGGACGACGTGCATGTTGCCGTGAAGGGCGGGCGCAACCCCGCTTACCGCGAAGAAGACGGCCAGCGCGTGATGAAGCAAAGCGAGATCACGGTTCGTGTCGGCCTGGGCCGTGGCGACGCGAGCGACACGGTATGGACGTGCGACTTCAGCCACGAGTACGTGACGATCAACGCCGATTACCGTTCCTGAGCGGTTCAAAAGAACATCATGAACGAAAAGTTCGAACACCTGATCGAGCGGGCCGCGCAACTGCTCGAGCGCATCGAGGCGATTCTTCCGCAGCCCCTCACGGCGCCGGACTGGTCGCAAGCCGTTGCATGGCGCTACCGCAAACGCTCGTCGGGGCACGGCGCGCTCGAACCTGTGCGGCACATCGCGTCGATCTCGTTGGCGGACCTGAAGGAGATTGAGCCGCAAAAAGAGAAGATCCAACGCAATACCTTGCAGTTCGTCAATGGCCTGCCGGCCAACAACGTGCTGCTCACGGGCGCGCGCGGCACGGGCAAGTCGTCACTGATCAAGGCGTGCCTGAACGAATACGCAGCGCAGGGCTTGCGTTTGATCGAGGTCGACAAGGCCGACCTGGTGGACTTGCCCGATATCGTCGATGTCGTCTCGGGCGAGCCGGAAAAGTTCATCGTGTACTGCGACGACCTGAGCTTTGAAGATGGCGAGCCGGGCTACAAGGCGCTGAAGTCGATTCTTGATGGCTCGGTTGCGGCGGCAACGCCAAATGTGCTGATCTACGCGACCAGCAACCGGCGGCACTTGTTGCCCGAGTACATGAAGGAAAACCTCACGTACACGCACACTGAGGATGGCGAGGTGCATCCGGGTGAGGTGGTGGAGGAAAAGATTTCGTTGTCAGAGCGGTTTGGTTTGTGGGTGAGTTTTTATCCGTTCACGCAGGATGAGTACCTGACGATCACGGCGCAGTGGTTGTCGTCGTTTGGCGTGAAGCGTGAAGCCATCGATGCGGCGCGGCCCGAGGCGCTGGTGTGGGCGCTGGAGCGCGGCTCGCGCAGCGGTCGCGTGGCCTACCAATTCGCTCGCGACTACGCCGGACGGCATGGCAACTGAGATTCTTGTTGCCCACGGCGACCGGCCACGCGAGGGCGGCCCCAACCGCAAGCAAGTCGAAGTCGCAGTCGGTGTGCTGCTGCGCGCAGACGGAGCCTTCCTGCTCACGTCACGGCCAGCCGGCAAGGTGTACGAGGGCTATTGGGAATTCCCGGGCGGCAAGGTCGAGGCGGGCGAGTCGATTGAGCAGGCGCTGCGGCGCGAGCTGATCGAAGAGATCGGCGTGACCATCGGCGCGGTGCATCCGTGGCGCGTCGAGCTGGTCGACTATCCGCATGCGCTCGTGCGGCTGAACTTCTGCAAGGTCTACGAGTGGAGCGGCGAGCTGCACATGCACGAAGGCCAGAGCTTCTCGTGGGAGACATTGCCGGTGCGTGTGAAGCCGGTGTTGCCGGGAACGGTGCCGGTGCTGGCGTGGTTCGCGCAGGAGCGCAGCTTTGAAGGTGCCACGCACGAGCCCGCGACCTGAGGCCCGCGCGCGCAGCCGCCTAGTGCACCTTCGGGTCGCCAAACGGCAGGTCGTCGGGCGGTGTGGGGTCTGGCACGCGGAAGTTCTCGCTGGCCCAGGCGCCGAAATCCATGCTCTTGCAACGATCGCTGCAGAACGGCCGGAACGGGTTGGTGGACGCGTAGATGCTGTCGCCTCCGCAGGCGGGGCATCTCACGATGCGCGGCTTCACGACAGGTTCGCTCGCCGACATCTCAGGAGCAAAGCGTGAGTTCGAATTGCGCGTCGTCGGTGCTGACGGCGAGGCGATCGGGCGCTTCCTGCTTCATCAGGCGCACGGAGACCATGAGGCGGTTGCCGCTGATTTCCGGCACGAGGCCCATGGCCGGGTCCAGGCGCAGGCGAAGCAGCTGGAAGGTGCGGCCCTGCGGCAGGTTCTGCTGCAGCTGGCCATGCGCGGCGACGACTTTTTGCGGCGTGCCGGAGTCGCGCAGCAGCTTCAGCAGCAGGTGAATCGATTCGGCCAGCGTGCCCAGCGGTGCGGCCCAGTTTTCAAGGTCGCTCTGGCGGTCAGCGGCGTCGCGATGCTGCCAGGCGTAGTAGGAAGGCAGGTCGAATTCGCAGGTGCCGCCGGGAATGCCGACGCGGCTGCGAATGCTCATCAGCCAGTCGTTCTCGGTGAGCGACAGGCCTGCCTTGCCGGGGGTGGTGTTCAGGGCGTTGAAGTAGCGGTCGAGCTTGCCCGTGATTTCGTCGAGCACGTCTTCCGAGATGGCCGGGTTGCCGCGATACGCATTGAGGATCTGCTTTTGCTTGTCCAAGTCCTTCATCACGTCGGACTTGAGGTCGGCGCGGGCTGCCACGTCCATCACTTCGAAAATGGTGGCGAGCGCGTAGTGGTGATCGATGGGGTGCGAACGCGGCACCAGCTCGCTGAGCCGGCGGAACAGGTGCTCAAGCCGCAGGTAAGTGCGGATGCGTTCGTTGAAGGGGTATTCGTAGAGGATCACGCGGCGAGGGCCTTCACCACAAAGCGCCCAATCATAGCCCCAAGCGGCGCGCGGCCTGTTCCACGATGTCACCCAGTTCAGCCAGCGAGATGCCGTCGTTGCAGATGACGATGTCCGCAGCCGCCAGGCGCGCGGCGCGAGTGGCTTGGGCGGCCATGATGGCGCGAACTTCGTCGGCTTTCAGGCCGCTGCGCGTCATGACGCGGTCGACTTGGGATTGCGGCGAACAATCCACCACCAGCACGCGATCGACCTGGGAGCGCCACCGGCCCGATTCCACCAGTAGCGGAATGTCAAAGACGATGCAGCGCGCGCCGCGGGCCAACGCAGCCTGCACCTGGCGCGCACTTTCCTGCCCGACCAGCGGGTGAATGATCGCTTCGAGCTGCCTTCGCGCCTGCGGATTGGCGTAGGCGTGATCGCGCATGAGGGCGCGATCGAGTGCCCCTTCGGCCGTGATGAAGCTGGCGCCAAACTGCTGGCGGATCGCCTCGATGGCCGCGCCGCCGCTGGCCGTTGTCGCGCGCGAGATGGCGTCTGCATCAATCGCCGCTGCACCGCGCGCGGCGAGCAGCTGGAGCACGGTGCTCTTGCCGCTGCCGATGCCGCCCGTCAGGCCGATACGCATGCCGGCTGCCTCTTCAATACTTGTCAAAGGGGAAGGCGAACGCGAAGTACTCGTGAAAGCCCTGCGGCCCGAGGATCATGGCGACGAGGCCCGTGGCGGCAAGGAACGGGCCGTACGAAATCTTCACCTGCAAGTTGGCGATACGGCCGGCCAGCACTAGGCCGACACCCACGATAGAGCCCACGATGGACGACAGCAGGATGATCGCGATCAGGTACTCGCCGCCGAACCAGGCGCCTAGCGCCGCGAGCAGCTTGAAGTCGCCATAGCCAAAGCCTTCCTTGCCCGTGAGCAGCCGGTAAGCGTGGAACACGATCCACAAGGCCAGGTAGCCGAACACGGCGCCCCAGACGGCCGATACGAGGGTGACGGGTGTGAGCTTCAATGCCGCAGCAATCAGGCCCAGCCAGAGCAGCGGATAGTTCAATGCGTCGGGCAGCATCATCGTGTCGACGTCGATGAGGAACTGGCAGATGAGGATGCAGCAGAAGGCTATCCAGAAAGCAGCCGCCAGTGAGACGCCAAAGCGCGCCACGCAAAACGCGAAGAAGCCGGCCGTGACCAGTTCGACGATGGGATAGCGCACGCTGATCCTAGCGCTGCACGACGCGCATTTGCCGCGCAGCGCCAGCCAGCTGATGACGGGAATGTTCTGGTACCAGTGGATAGGTGCGCCGCAATGCGGGCAGCGTGAGCGGGGCTTCGACAGCGTCAAGGCGGGCAGGGCGCGCACGTCTGCAAGGGCAGCGGTTGCGGCATCTGCGAGCGGTTTGGGCTGGGTGGACGCGGGCCCGAACACGAGCCGCCACAGACCCGGGATGCCGTCGGCCGGGACGAGCTCGTCAAGGTAGTTATCGAGCCAGTCGCGGTACATCATCATCGGCAGCCGGTAGATGACGACATTGAGGAAGCTGCCCACGAGTAGGCCTATGACGCCCGCCAGTGCAGCGTCCACCAATGGGGAAACGATCATTTCTTCAGACGACCTGGCCCAGCTTGAAGATCGGCAGGTACATCGACACGACGATGCCGCCAATGAGCGTGCCCAGGAACACGATGATGATTGGCTCCATCAGGCTTGAGAGGCCAGCCACCATGTCGTCCACCTCGGCTTCATAGAAGTCGGCTGCCTTGCCCAGCATGTGGTCGATCGAGCCGGATTCTTCGCCGATGGCGCACATCTGCAGCACCATGGTCGGGAACACATTGGCGTTGGTCATGGCCACCGTCAGGCTGGTGCCGGTGGACACCTCGGTCTGGATTTTTTCCGTGGCCATGGCGTAGACGGAATTGCCGGACGCGCCGCCCACGGAGTCAAGTGCTTCCACGAGTGGCACGCCCGCGGCAAACATGGTTGCCAGCGTGCGCGTCCAGCGCGCGATGACCGACTTGTAGACGAGGTTGCCGAAGACGGGCACCTTGAGCATAAGCCGGTCCATGAACATCTGCACCTTCTCGCTGCGCTTCCACGCCTGCATGAAGAAGTAGAGGCCGCCGCCGATGCCGCCGAAGATCAGCCACCACCACTTGACGAAAATCTCGCTCAGCGCAATCACGAACAGCGTCGGCGCGGGCAGGTCGGCACCGAAGGACGAGAACACTTCCTTGAAGGCCGGGATCACGAAGATCATGATCACCGCGACCACGACGAACGCCACCACGACCACGGAGATCGGGTACATCAGCGCCGACTTGATCTTGGACTTGATCGCCTCGGTCTTTTCCATGTAAATCGCCAGGCGGTCGAGCAGCGCTTCAAGAATACCGGCGGCTTCGCCTGCTTCGACGAGGTTGCAATACAGGCTATCGAAGTAAAGCGGATATTTGCGGAACGCTGCGGAGAGTGACGTGCCTGTCTCGACGTCAGTGCGGATGTCGTTCAGCAGCTTGGTGACGCTGGCATTGGCGTTGCCGCGGCCGACGATGTCGAAGGCCTGCAGCAGCGGCACACCGGCTTTCATCATGGTGGCCAGCTGGCGCGTGAAAATCGCGATGTCCTTGGGCTTGATCGACGCGCCCGAGCGCATGCGGCGCTTCTTGACCTTGTTGGGCGTGATGCCCTGGCGCCTGAGCGCGGCCTGCACCTGGTTTTCACCTGCCGCGCGTGTCTCGCCGCGGACCTGCTTGCCATTGCGGTCACGCCCTTCCCATTCGAAGACGAACTCGGTGACCTTGCTGACTGCGGCCGTTGCCATGCGCTTGCTCCTTAGACTTTATACATTGGTGCAGCCCAGCACCTCTTCGAGCGAGGTCACACCGAGCTTCACCTTGTGCAGACCCGATTGGCGCAGCGAGCGAACGCCTTCTGCCTGCGCCTGCGCCGCGATGTCCATGGCGCTGCCGTCGGCCAGAATGATGCGCTGGATTTCATCGCTGATCGGCATGACCTGGTAGATGCCGACGCGGCCCTTGTAGCCGTTGTTGCACATCGTGCAGCCGACGGGCCGGTAGGGCGTCCAGGAGCCATCGACTTCTTCTTCTGTGAAGCCGGCGTCGATCAGTGTCTCGTGCGGGATATCGGCTGGCGCCTTGCAGCTCGGGCACAGGCGCCGCGCCAGCCGCTGGGCCGTGATCAGGATCACGCTCGACGCGATGTTGAACGGCGCGATGCCCATGTTGCGCATGCGCGTCAGCGTGGTGGGTGCGTCGTTGGTGTGCAGGGTGGACAGCACCATGTGGCCCGTTTGCGCGGCTTTGATCGCGATGTCGGCGGTTTCAAGGTCGCGGATTTCGCCGACCATGATCACGTCCGGATCCTGACGCAGGAACGATTTGAGTGCCGCCGCGAATGTCAGGCCCGCCTTGTCGTTCACGTTGACCTGGTTGATGCCTGGCATGTTGATTTCCGACGGGTCTTCGGCCGTCGAGATGTTCACGCCAGGCTTGTTCAGGATGTTCAGGCAGGTGTAGAGCGACACCGTCTTGCCTGAACCGGTCGGCCCAGTGACCAGCACCATGCCGTACGGCCTGGCCACTGCATCGAGCAGGCGCTTTTTCTCGTCGGGCTCGTAGCCCAGCGCTTCAATGCCCAGGCGCGCGCTGGACGGATCCAGGATACGGATCACGATCTTTTCGCCAAAGAGCGTGGGCAATGTGCTGACGCGGAAGTCGATCACGCGATCGGGGCCGACCTTCAGCTTCATCTTGCCGTCTTGCGGCACGCGCTTCTCGGAGATGTCCATCCGCGAGATCACCTTGATGCGCGAGGCGAGCTTGTCCTTGATGGCAATGGGTGGCGAGGCGATCTCGCGCAGCTCGCCGTCAATGCGAAAGCGCACGCGGTAGTTGTGCTCGTACGGCTCGAAGTGCAGGTCCGATGCGCGCATGCTGAAAGCGTCGAGCAGCATCTTGTGCAGGAACTTGACGACTGGCGCGTCTTCGACTTCAGAGGCGGCGACCTCTTTGTCTTCGTCGCCCGCCTCCATGGTGGACTCGTCGAACTCGAAGTCGTCACCGATGATGCTGTCCATCGCCTCGGTGGCGCTGGTGGTGTTCTGCTCCACCATCTTGGTGAGCTTGTCGTATTCGGCAATGATCCAGTCCACACCCATCTGGGTGGAGAACTTGATGCGCTCGGCGGCTTGTGAATCAGACGGGTCGGCCGTGGCGACGATCAGGCGGTTGCTGCGCTTGGACAGCACGATCACGCGGAACTGCTGGCAGACCTTGTTGTCGAGCAGGTTCTTGGGCAGCCGGGTCAGGTCGATCGCGTCAAGGTCGAGCAGCGGTGCGCCAAATGCGGCGGACATGGTGTGGGCCAGGTCCGAGGCGGAGACGGCACCCGAGCCTGTGAGCTCCTGGATGAAGCTCACCCGGTTGGTCTGCGCCTTGCGCGAGATGTCTTCGGCGGATTTCTGGCCCAGCTTGCCAGCGGAAATCAGGGCGCGTGCGAGCCCTGGCAATGCCATTGCTTGAGGTTCTGCGGCTACAGGATCGACGGCTGCCATTGGAATGACGAATACTCTTTAGAAACAGTCCGCGCCAGCACGGGGCGCACTACGCTGTCTGATCATCGCTCATTGGCCCAGCCCTGTAAATCTTCTCAGCTGTTGCCCGCCTGCGGGAGTTGGAACAATGTCACGTCGGCATTGGTGCCATCGTGTTACCAAAGGTAGGACGTTTGACGTGCGGCGCCGCCATGACCAGCGCGGCGCGCACCACGGGCGCGTCCTGCGGACCCGCCATCGTGAGCGATTCAATCTGATCCGATGGCAGGCCGCACACCACTGCATCGCGCGCGGTCATCACGCACAAGGCGCTCGTCACGCGGTCGTCGAGCAGCAAGGCGCGGCCCGCGTCGAGTGGGTTGGTGAAAGCCGCTGCGACCTGTTGACCGCTTACCCACAGGCCCCGCCTGGTGGCCACGCCGTTGCAGCCCAGTGCCGCCGCCCGCTCAAGAATTGACTTGTCAGACGGTTCATCCGCCTGTGTTGCGCACAGGACCAGATGCACCGGGATGCGGCCGTCCCCAGGTACCGCGGCGCGGATGATTTCCTCGTACACGTGCGGCGCGTTCTGGATGCCGACCTGCGGCTGCGAATTCATCTCGATGATGCAGGCGCCGGTCTCCAGCCACGAGCGTCGGATATCAGCTATGAGCAGGTCGACGCCGGAAATATCGAGGCGAATCGCGCGTGTCGCTCGCACGGCGAGCGCCAGGTTGTCGGGATGTGCATCTTCGACGGGAACAAGCGTCTGGATGCCGCCTGCCGAGATGTTGTTGCGTCGTCGCAGCACAACGAAAGCGCCCTGCGCAGGAATGTCATGCGCAGCGAGCCCCTGTTCCTGTAGCAGCCCGTTGGCTTCACTGTCGAGTGCCAGAAGCTCGCGCCCCGACTGTCGCCTGATGCGCACCGCGCGTTCGGTCATCTGCGAAGCGGCGATGAGCTGGGCGACGCTCTGCCTGCCGTCGCCGGTGACGCCGCCGGCGCGCCGATGCAGGATCTTCACGACGCGATCGTGAAGCACTGTCAGGCGGTAGTCTTCGCCAAAGTGATGCTTCTCGACGAGCACCCGGCTGGAGAGCGCGCTCGCGCTGGCGAAGGCCCGTCGCACGCCGGCCTCGTCCCTGAGCCCTGCCTCTACGCCGCGGCCCTGGTCGTGGTCGTCTGGCTTGACCACCACGGGCCAGCCAAGCCGCGCGGCAACCTGGAGTGCTTCGCCCTCATCCTTTGCGAGCTCGTGAACCGGTACGGGCAGACCGTGCAGCGCAAGCACGTGCGCCGTCATGGTCTTGCTCTTGGACATCTTGACGCCCATGGACGGGGTGCGGTCAGTGATGGTGCTGTTGAACCAGCGTGCACGATGCCCCTGACCGAAACAGAACGTGTCACGGCTGATGCGCAGGCTGGGAATACCGCAGGCATGGGCGGCAGCCATCAAGTGGAAGTTGTTGACACCCACGAGCGCATGCTTTTGCAGGCGCCCAAGCAGTGACTCAAAATCGGCTCGCACACGTGCGATAGAACTGGCAGACGGGGACGGCGTGCCGATCAGGCTGTTGACCGCCTCGCGCATCCAGCGAAACGCCAGCGTGGTTGCTTCCGGTTCAAAGGAAGGCACTGCGACATCGAACGCCGCCTGGTCGGCATCGATGGCGGCAATGTAGTAGGGGCCGAAGACGGGGATCTTTTGCTGGCGCTGGACACAAAGGTGCCAAAGAACGATGCGCTCGATCAACCCTAGGCGTGGGTCAGATGCGGGGACCGAAACGGTGCCTGGCGACTCAAGCAGCGTGCCGAAAAGTTGGTCGATTGCGCTGAAATCAAGTTGTTGGGGGATGGTGGTGCTGATGCGCGCCACAAGGCCTGACTGCGTGACCGCGAAACCTGCACCTTGTAGGGGACGCCAACTCGCGGTCAGATGCAACCCGTACGAACTGGAGGGGGGTGAAGGCATACGGCTCGCGTATCTGTTCGCACAACCTGTTTGCACACTTGTGGAAACTGGTCGGGGTGAGAGGATTCGAACCTCCGGCCTCTACGTCCCGAACGTAGCGCTCTACCAGGCTAAGCTACACCCCGTTCTGCGTGTCAGCGTCGCCATCTTGGACAAGATCGCAACGAAGCAGCAGTTCAGCCTTTAATTGTAGCAAATCGCGCTTATCAAAATTCGGGGGAAATTGGAACTTGGACGCGGTGACCGAGGAATTTGGGCCGGACGGTGCCGCTGCGCTGGACTTTTACCTGGCCCCGCATTCGGACGACGTCTGCTTTTCGATCGGTCAGCTAGCGCACTCGCGCGGAGCTGGCATGTTGTGCACGGTGTTCACCGTCACCGCTTACCAGGCGGGCCGCAGGCAACTTGTCGCCGACGACATCCGCGCGACGACCCGAATTCGCATCGCTGAAGATGCATCCTTCGCGCAACGATGCGGACTTGTTCCCCAGTGGCTGTCGTTTCCTGATGCGTTCGCACGCGGGCAACCGCCGTTTGACGCTGCGCCAGCGGGTGAGGTTGCGCGGCAAATAGCAGAGGTCGTGATGAGGGCGATTCTCGCCCCTACCATTGGCCGCGTGACCCATCCTCGCCCTTGGTTGTTCTGCCCGGCGGGTATTGGCGGCCATGTAGACCACCTGGCTGTCACGACGGTCGTGATGGACAACATCGACCGGTTGAGTCCGCTGTACCGGATTGCTTTCTACGAAGACCTGCACTACGCGTCAAAAGCCGATGTGAGAGCCAGCGGTGTGACTCGCCTGAAGGAGCTCGCTGGTGACCGCTCGCTCGCGCGTCGCGTGATTGCGCTGGCCGACGAAGCTGCGCAGCTGTCGAAGATGGAGCTGGTGCGGCTCTATCCGTCGCAGCTGACTGCCCGAATCGATTCCATCGAAGCCTACTCTCCGGCGGTGGCGCCACCGGCCATGCCCCACGAGGCGGTGTGGGTGCTTCAGGACGACATGCACCACCTGCCGGGGTAGTGGCGAAACGCGTCCCGGAGCAGGGCGGTCTCCACACTGTCATCGCGCAGCGATTGCATGAAGAGCGAATCTGGCTGGTGCTGCTCGAGCGGCGTCGCCTGTTCCTGCCTGCGGCGCACGCAGATGCGCGGAATCTCCTGCCGCACGGCGTCGAGCATGAGGTGAAGGTCTGCCATGTTGGGGTGGGCCCAACGCGCCAGGTCGATGTCGACCAGGCTCGAATGGAAGGCGAGGACGCCTGTGCCCAGCTCATCGACGTGCGAATCGAATCCGAGTGCCTTGCGAAAGTGGATGACCTCCCGGTCGCGGACATACGACGCCAAGGGTTGCCGGTAGATGGCGCCGTGCAGCCCGACAATGGCCCTGTAGTGGTGCCGCCGTAGCGCAGCCGACAGCACTTTCACGTAGTCCTGCGCATACAGGATGTCATCGTCGAACGTGAAGAAAAGGCATGGTTCGCGATAGGCTTTGAGGGCCAGGAACTTGCCCGACGTGCCCAGCACTCTTTCGCCCGACGTTGGCAGTATGCAAACGAGCTTTGGAATGGAGGCGAGCTCCTGCGGAATCTTGACCTGCTTGTCGAGATACAGATAGAGGCGGTCGACTTGGGCAAGGATGCCCGGCAACGCGACACGCAGCGTGTCGATGCGGCTCGGCATGGTCGCCATTCCGCCGATCCTGGGCAGCAGCTGAGCGGGTATTCGAAGGTCGGACGAACGCATGCCCGCGTGCTGGCGGCAACCGGTCAGTTGCGCCGCTGGAGCAATTGGCCCGCCAGATCAAGCAGGCCGGCGCTGTAGGCGTTGACGGGCAGGCACCGGGCCGCGTCCATGGCCCGTTGTGCTTCAGCCGCCGCAGCTTGGCGTGTCGCTTCAAGCGCGCCGGTTGCGCGAACGATGGCAACAATGTTGTCGAGATCGGTCAAGCCCCCGGTTTCGATGGCGTGGCGGATCAACTCGCGCTGTTCGCTGGAGCCGCGCTGCATCGCAGCAATCAGCGGCAGTGTCGCCTTGCCTTCGCGCAAGTCGTCACCGAGGTTCTTGCCCATCTCGCTGGCGTCGCCGTCATAGTCGAGCATGTCGTCGATGACCTGGAAGGCTGTGCCTAACGCCTGGCCGAATGTGGCGCACGCTTGTTCCACGCGGGAATCTGCGCCCGCCAGAACGGCGCCCAGCCGGGCGCTGGCCTCAAACAATTTGGCGGTTTTGGACCGGATGACCAGCAGGTACGCCTCTTCGTCCAGCGAGGCGTCGTGCATGTTCATCAGCTGCAGCACTTCGCCTTCGGCGATGACGTTGGTCGCATCGGCCAGGATTTCCATGATGCGCATGTCGCCCGCATCCAGCATCATCTGGAATGCGCGCGAATACAGGAAGTCGCCGACCAGCACACTCGCCGGGTTGCCGAAGCTTTCATTGGCAGTCGCGCGTCCGCGCCGCAGAGTCGATTCGTCGACCACGTCGTCGTGCAGGAGCGTTGCGGTGTGGATGAACTCGACCACTGCGGCCAGGTTGAAGCGTTGGTCGCCCTTGTAGCCAAGGGAGCCGCACACCATCAACAGCAGCGCGGGCCGCAGGCGCTTGCCACCCGCGCTGATGATGTAACGCGATACTTCGCCGACCAGCGGCACGGCCGACTGGAGCCGACGGGCGATCACGGCATCGACCTGGTCCATGTCGGCGGCGATGAGGGAGAGCACGGAGCCCGAACTGGCGGAAGGAGCGGTCAAGGGCAAGGAAAGTAAAGGGTTCTGGCGATTATAGAAACCGGCCTGATCACGTCGCGCTGCGGTGATTGTGAGTGGTCACAAACCAAGCTATAATCGCGGGCTCACCGGAAATCCGTCCGGTGGGTATGAAAAGAAGCGCGAGCGTGCTGAAAAGCATTGCAAGCGTTTCGTCTCAATTTCAGAGGTCATCATGTACGCGGTCATAAAAACCGGTGGCAAGCAGTATCGCGTTGCTTCCGGCGAAAAAATTAAAGTAGAACAGATTGCTGCGGACGTAGGCCAGGAAATCGTGATCGATCAGGTTCTCGCCGTCGGCAACGGCAGCGAAATCAAGGTTGGCACGCCCCTGGTGTCCGGCGCTACTGTCACAGTCACCGTGCTGTCTCACGGCAAGCACGACAAGGTTCGCATCTTCAAGATGCGCCGTCGCAAGCACTACCAGAAGCGCCAAGGCCACCGCCAGCAGTTCACTGAACTGCAAATCGGCGCAATTGCCGGTTAAAAGCCGGTTCAGGAGCTAAGAAATGGCACAGAAAAAAGGCGGCGGCTCTACGCGAAACGGGCGGGATTCCCAGCCCAAGATGCTTGGCGTGAAGGCTTTCGGCGGTGAACTCATCAGCGCTGGTTCCATCATCGTGCGCCAGCGTGGCACCAAGTTCCACCCTGGCACGAATGTCGGTTTGGGCAAGGACCACACCCTTTTCGCCCTGGTCGATGGCCATGTGGCGTTCAAGGTCAAAGGTTCGCTGAGCAAGCAAACCGTCAGCGTTGTTCCGGCCTGAGCCGTTACTTCGCGCGGCGCCCAGGCGCCGTTCCTGATTTCGCGAAGCCCCGACCAACGTCGGGGCTTTGTTTTTTATACTGGCCCTTCCATGAAATTCGTCGACGAAGCCTTCATCGACATCGCTGCAGGCGATGGCGGCAACGGCTGCGTGTCCTTCCGCCATGAGAAATACAAGGAGTTCGGCGGGCCGAACGGCGGCGATGGTGGACGAGGCGGTCACGTGTTCGCCGTGGCAGATCCCAACCTCAACACGCTGGTCGACTTTCGCTATGCCAGGCGCCACGACGCCAAGCGCGGCGAGCATGGAATGGGCTCCGACATGTTCGGCGCGGCCGGTGACGACATCACTTTGAAGATGCCAGTCGGCACGATCATTACCGACGCAGAAACTGGTGAAGTCCTCTATGAGTTGCTCACGCCCGGCGAAGTCATCACGATCGCCAAAGGCGGCGATGGCGGCTTCGGCAACATGCGCTTCAAGAGTGCCATCAATCGTGCACCCCGGCAAAAGACACCCGGCTGGCCCGGCGAGAAAAAGAGCCTGAAGCTCGAACTCAAGGTGCTTGCCGACGTCGGCCTGCTTGGCATGCCCAATGCAGGCAAGTCCACGCTCATCACCGCGATTTCCAATGCGAAGCCCCGCATTGCAGATTACCCCTTCACCACGCTGCACCCCAATCTGGGTGTTGTGCGCGTTGGGCCTGAACAAAGCTTCGTCGTGGCCGATCTGCCGGGCCTGATCGAAGGCGCATCCGAAGGCGCGGGCCTGGGCCACCAGTTCCTGCGCCACCTGCAACGCACGCGCCTTCTGCTGCACATCGTGGACCTTGCGCCCTTTGATGGCGTCGATCCGGTCGCGCAAGCCAAGGCCATCGTCCTCGAGCTGAAGAAGTACGACGCCGGTCTTTACGAAAAGCCGCGCTGGCTTGTGTTGAACAAGCTCGACATGGTTCCTGACGACGAGCGGGCCGCGCGCGTGAAAGACTTCGTCAAGCGCTTCAAGCACAAGGGGCCTGTATTCGAGATTTCCGCGTTGACGCGTGAAGGCTGCGAGCAGTTGATCCGCGATGTCTATCGCCACATCAAGTCACTGCAGGTGGCCGAGCAGCCACCGGTGTATGTTGACCCGCGGTTTTCTGGCGAGGCAGCCGAATGATTGACGCCAGCGGCAAGGCGTCGTCAGGCGTCTTGCCTGAGGCGCGACGCATTGTTGTCAAGGTTGGATCGAGTCTTGTCACCAACGAGGGTCGCGGCCTCGACGAACAGGCGATCGGCGAGTGGTGTCGCCAGCTGGCCCTGCTCGCGAAGGACGGCCGCGAGGTGATCATGGTGTCCAGCGGCGCGATTGCTGAAGGCATGAAGCGCCTGGGCTGGAAAGTCCGTCCGCATGAAGTCAATGAACTGCAGGCCGCTGCGGCAGTCGGGCAGATGGGCCTGGCGCAGATGTACGAAACCAAACTTCGTGAAAACGGCATGGGCTCCGCCCAGGTGCTGCTCACGCATGCGGATCTGGCAGACCGTGAGCGGTATCTCAACGCGCGATCCACGCTCATCACGTTGCTGCGGCTCGGCGTGGTGCCGGTCATCAACGAGAACGACACGGTCGTCAACGACGAAATCAAGTTTGGTGACAACGACACGCTTGGTGCACTTGTCGCCAACCTGGTCGAGGCCGACGCACTGGTCATCCTCACCGACCAGAAGGGCCTCTACAGCGCCGACCCCCGCAAGGACCCTGCGGCAACCTTTATCAGCGAAGCCCGCGCCGGCGATCCTGCGCTCGAAGCGATGGCGGGCGGTGCCGGCTCGAACATCGGCAGTGGCGGCATGATCACCAAAATCCTCGCGGCCAAGCGTGCGGCAGGTTCGGGCGCATCGACAGTGATTGCGTGGGGCAGGGAGCGCGACTGTCTGTTGCGGCTGGTTGGCGGCGAAGCAATCGGCACGCTGCTTGTCGCACCGACGCAAAAGAGTCAGGCCCGCAAGCAGTGGATGGCCGATCACCTGCAGATGCGTGGGGCCGTGGTGGTGGACGAAGGCGCCGCCGCCAAGGTGCGCGCCGAGGGCAAGAGCCTGCTGCCGATCGGCATGATGCAGGTCGAAGGTGATTTCTCGCGCGGTGACGTGATCGCCGTGCGCGATCCGTCAGGCGTGGAAGTGGCGCGCGGGCTTGCCAACTACGCCAGCGCCGAAGCGCGCCTGCTTTGCCGCAAGCCTTCCGGCGACATCGAGAAGCTGCTGGGCTACGTCGCCGAGCCGGAAATGATCCACCGCACCAACCTGGTCGTCACTCGCTAGGTTGCCCGCCAAAAAGCGGATTAGCGAATTTCCGGGCGAAAGCGATATTCCGGATTGCCCTGCAAGTCGCGAGCGATTTGTGACGGCGACTGGTTCGGCGCCTGGCCAACGCAAGCCCCGTTGCGCGCAATAAGCAGGCTGTGACGCGACATGCCCTGCGAGTGCAGCGGCCTCCACTCTGCCTCCTTGGCGGGCACCCACCCCGAGCCCGGCAGGTTGCGTGCGTAGAGTTTCATCTCACCCGTTGCGCAGCGCACGCCTTCGTACATGCCGTTGACGGCGCCGGAGCTGCTGGACGCGACCACCACGTAATTGACGACGCCGTCTTTGCCGATCTGTATGGATGCCGGATCGACGCCAAATCGAAGCTGGGAGCCTGGCATTTCCAGCGCGACCAAGCCCTCAGTCCTGATAGGTGGCGGCGGGGGCGCTGCGGCCTCACGCCAGTCGGGATCGATCGTCGGGGCGAAGAGTTGCGCCTGAACGGACGCGCAAACAACAGAGAGTGAAAGGCAGAGAAGGACTTTTGAAATACTAGGGCGCATGCTTGTCTTCGTGGGCCTGCGTATTCAACGCGGCCTGGGGGTCTGGCTCGAAAGTCGCGCCGGGCGGCAGCTCGAAGCTCGCGCCCGGCATATGGTCCATGGCGTGCTCAGGGCCATCGTGGTCCTGGTCGCGCACTCGCATGCCGCTTCGCAGGTAGCGATTGCGATGGTCGTGCCGCGGCAGGAACCGGGCGAGCTCCGTGAGCGCCATCTCGTACACACCACGCTTGAATTCAACGACGACATCGAGCGGCACCCAATAGTCGTTCCAGCGCCAGGCATCGAACTCCGGATGGTTGGTGGCGCGCAGGTTGAGGTCCCAGTCGTGGCCTATCAACTGCAGCAGGTACCAGATCTGCTTCTGGCCCTTGTAGTGGCCGCGCGCGTCGCGGCGTATGTACCTGTCAGGCACCTCGTAGCGCAACCAGTCGCGGGTACGGGCAACGATACGCACATGCTCGGGCGCGAGCCCGACTTCTTCGTGCAGTTCGCGGAACATCGCCTGCTCCGGGGTTTCGCCCCGGTCGATGCCTCCTTGCGGAAACTGCCAGCTGTGGGTGCGTATCCTCTTGCCCCAAAAAACCTGGTTTTTCTGGTTGAGCAGGATGATGCCGACGTTCGGCCGAAAGCCGTCCCGGTCAAGCATAATCAAACCCCAAATTTTTTAAACTGAGTTCATTATGCACGGCGCCACACGCGCAGGCTATGGGCTTGGTACTACCTTGTCTTGCGCGGTAAGCCGCGATTAACGCGCGACACTCACGACGAATGAAAGCTTCCCAGTTTCTAGTTTCTACCCTGAAGGAAGCCCCCGCCGACGCCGAAGTCGCCAGCCATCAGCTCATGATGCGCGCGGGCATGATCAAAAAGCTCGGCGCCGGCATCTACACCTGGATGCCCATGGGCCTGAGGGTGTTGCGCAAGATTGAAGGCATCGTGCGCGAAGAGATGAATCGCGCCGGCGCCGTCGAGCTGTTGATGCCCGTCATCCAGCCTGCTGAATACTGGCAGGAAACTGGCCGCTACCAGTCCATGGGCCCCGAGCTGCTGCGCATCAAAGACCGGCACGACCGCGATTTCATCGTGCAGCCCACCAGCGAGGAAGTTGTCACTGACATCGCCCGCCAGGAGCTGCGCAGCTACAAGCAACTGCCGCGAAACCTGTATCACATCCAGACGAAATTCCGCGATGAGCGCCGGCCCCGCTTCGGCGTGATGCGCAGCCGCGAATTCATCATGAAAGATGCGTACAGCTTCGACCGTGATGTGACGTCCGCCAAGGCCAGCTACCAGGTCATGGCGAAGGCATATCGCGCGATCTTTGACCGCTTCGGCCTGCGCTACCGCGCCGTCGCTGCGGACAGCGGCGCGATCGGTGGTGACCTGTCCGAAGAGTTCCAGGTGATCGCCGCGACGGGCGAAGACGCGATCGTCTATTGCCCGAACAGCGATTACGCCGCCAACATGGAAAAGGCCGAGGCGCTGGCCCCGTCGAAGCCGCGTGGGGCCGCAACCCTGGCCCTGACCAAGACAGCCACTCCCGGCAAGAGTACGTGCGCTGATGTTGCGCAGCTGCTGAACGTGCCTCTCCAGTCCACGGTCAAGTCACTCGTGCTCGCCACTGATGAAACCAACGAGCGCGGCGAGATCGTGAAGACGCAGGTGTGGCTGCTGCTGCTTCGCGGCGACCACGACATGAATGAAATCAAGGCCGGCAAGGTGCCGGGCCTGGATGTCGGCTTCCGTTTTGCAACCGTGGCTGAAGTCATCGATCACTTCGGCACCAAGCCTGGCTACCTCGGCCCGATCAACACGAGTCGGCCGGTGAAGATCGTCGCCGACCGTGAAGTCGCCGTGATGAGCGACTGGATCTGCGGCGCGAACGAAGCCGATTTCCACATGACAGGCGTGAACTGGGGCCGCGACCTGCCCGAGCCTGATGTCATTGCCGATCTGCGAAACGTGGTTGAAGGCGATCCTTCGCCCGATGGCAAAGGCACGCTCGCCATCGAGCGTGGCATTGAAGTGGGCCATGTGTTCTACCTTGGCACCAAGTACAGCAAGCCGATGCAGGCGACGTTCCTCGACGAAACCGGCAAGCCGCAGCTGATGGAAATGGGTTGCTACGGCATCGGCATCACGCGCCTGCCTGCAGCTGCCATTGAGCAAAATCACGACGAGCGCGGCATCATCTGGCCTGACGCGATTGCGCCCTTTGGCGTCGTCGTGTGCCCTATCGGCATGGACCGCAGCGCCGAAGTCAAAGCCGCGGCTCAAAAGCTGCACGACGAGCTCGAAGCCGCAGGCGTCGACGTCATCCTCGATGACCGTGGTGAGCGCCCGGGTGCGATGTTTGCCGACTGGGAACTCGTCGGCGTGCCGCACCGCGTCGTGATCTCCGATCGTGGCCTGAAGGAAGGCCAGCTCGAGTACCAGCATCGCCGCGACGCGGCAGCCACCAAAGTCGCCGCCGCCGAAGTGTTCGGGTTCGTCAAGGCGCGACTGCAGGCGTGATTACGCGCAGGCAGTGCCTGGTCGCAACGCCGGCTGTGCTGGCGTCCATGGGCATCGCCTCGCGAGCATGGGCAGGCGGCCAGATCGAAGAGCCTTTGATCGATTCAGTTCGCACGGCGCTCAGCTCGGCCATTGCGAATTCCGCGCCGCCCATTCCCGATTTCAAGAACCTGGATGCGCGCCTGGCCTACCTGCGATGGCTTGGTGCGATGAACCGGCAGCTCGCCCGCAAAACCAAGGAATGGCAAGAGCGCCGCGAATTCCTGCAGACCGTCTGGTACGAGAGCCGGCGCGCGGGCCTCGACACCGGGCTCGTGCTCGGCCTGATCCAGGTCGAGAGCAACTTCCGTAAATTCGCCGTGAGCCCGGTGGGCGCACGCGGCTACATGCAGGTGATGCCTTTCTGGACGCGCCTGATTGGCGACGGCGATGCCAGCAAGCTGTTCCACATGCAGACCAACCTGCGCTTTGGATGCGTCATCCTGCGCCACTACATCGACCGCGAGCGCGGCGATCTGTTCATGGCGCTTGGCCGCTACAACGGCAGCCGCGGCAAGCCGCAATACCCCAATGCAGTCTTCGCAGCGGGCAAGAACTGGGAGTGGCGCGACTCGGCGCCCGTCGAGCGGCCCGCCGACCCCACCAGGCCGCTCGAGAAGTCGCCTGGCGGGCCCAACTAGCCCGCAGCCGTTACTGCACGAAGCCCAGCTTGCCCTTGGCCGAACCAGCCTTCGGCAGGTCATCAGGCATCACGACATCGCGCGCCTGCAGCCGCGCATTGCCAAAACCCGTCATCAGCGCGCGCCGCATATCGCGCGGCGGCATCGCGGCAAGTGCATCGAGCACGTCGTCGCGCGGTTCTGCCTCGAAGCGCTCGCCCCAGCCATGTTCTGTGCGAATGCCCTGGTACATGTTGCGCGCAATGCGCCGTGCGGCGTCGAAGTCGGGTGCTTCGATCTCGAACACGTTCATGCGATTGAGGATGGGCTCGGGAATCGAGCGGTCGTCGTTCGCCGTCATGATCCAGATCACCTGGCTCGCGTCGATGGCCACTTCGGCGAATTCATCGATGAATGAGCCGGCGCTGTCATGTTCGAGCAGGCTGTAGAGCGAGCCAAGCGGGTCGTACTGTGCATCGGCGCTGGCCTTGTCGATCTCATCGACAACGATCACCGGGTTGGCATATTGCCCCTCGATCAGCGCGTCGAAAACCTTGCCGGGCTTGGCGCCTTTCCATTGCGATGAAGCACCCGACAGCAGCCAGCCCGCCGTCATCGAACTCATGGGCACGAGGCTCATGCCTGTGCTCAGCAGCTCGGCGAGCTTGCGTGCGAAGTGCGTCTTGCCGATGCCGGGTGGCCCGAGAAGCAACATGGGCGTGACTTCGAGCCCGTCGCGTGAATCCTGCGAGAGGGCAACATGGCGCTTCACGTCATCGAGCGCATCGGTGAAGTTGGGCAGCTGCTCGTAAAGGTCTGCCATCTCGGGCACGCCATGCGGCTTGACCTGGAAGCGTTCCGGCCCGCGTTCAAGCATTCGTTCATAAGTGGAGCGCAGGTTTTCGTAGTCGCGCTGCGGCAGCTTGGCCAGCTTGCGCTCGACGTCTTGCGGCGCAAACACGTTTCGCAGGTTGGCTATGGGCAACCGGAACGCGGCTGGGGAATGTGGAACAAGACTGCGGGACTCCATGCGTACTTCCATTGCGGTCACTCCTTGATTTTTATTCGAGCACAAGACGTGCCAGAACTCAATCAGGGCGACCGATGACCGCATGGGGATGTCGGCACCAGCCGACAGGCACTTGGCAGCAGCAATGTGCCTGTGCTATTTTTTGCTGCTGCGTTACTGCTGCGGTGTGCCGAGCACCTGCTGCAATTCGCCGCTCTGGTACATCTCCATCATGATGTCCGAGCCGCCGATGAATTCGCCCTTGACGTAGAGCTGCGGAATGGTGGGCCAGTTGCTGTATTCCTTGATGCCCTGGCGCACTTCGTCGTCAGCCAGCACATTCACCGTCTTCAGCGCCTTCGTATCGACGCCGCAGGCCTTCAGGATCTGGATGGCGCGGCCGGAAAAGCCGCATTGGGGAAAGCTCGCGTCGCCCTTCATGAAGAGCACGACTTCGCTGTTCTTCACGAGGTCATCGATGCGTTGCTGGGTATCGCTCATGGGGTTCTCCTGCGGTGGCGTAGTGCCCGGTAAGTTGGGCTGGATTATCCCAGTTCAAGCCACTTTCCGCCGGAGCACCGCTCATGACCCGACAGGTCGCGGCGGGTGGCGACTTCCACCAACCCGGCCGTCGACAAAAGCGCCCTGACGGCCGCGCCCTGGTCGAACCCGTGTTCGAGCAGCAGCCAGCCACCGCGGGCGAGGCACCGCGGTGCCTGCGCAATGATCTGCGACAAGTCGGCCAACCCCTCTTCGCCCGCCGCTAATGCCGACAGCGGCTCGTGCGCCAGCGCGGCCAGGTGGTGATCGCCCGGGGCGATGTAAGGCGGATTGCTGACGACCAGGTCATACGGCCCCGATGCGCCATCGAGCCAGCTTGCGCGGCGCAACGTCACAGTGAGCGAATGCGCCAGCGCGTTCGCCCGTGCGACTTCCAGTGCATCGCCGCTTGCATCGGTGGCCTCGACATGCGCGGCAGGGCGCGCATGTTTGATCGCCAGTGCAATCGCGCCGCTGCCCGTGCCCAGATCGATCACTCGCGACGGCCGCCCAGGCGGCAACAGTTCCAGCGCCCATTCAACCAGCACTTCAGTGTCGGGCCGCGGCACCAGCACACGCGGATCAACCTTCAAGTCGAGCCCGAAGAATTCCTTGTGTCCCACGAGATAGGCGACGGGCTCGCCTGCCACGCGCCGTTCGCAAAGCGCACGGAAGGCGCGCGCGGCTGCGGGCGCAACTTCATCATCGTCGTGTGCCAGCAGCCAGGCACGATCGCCCTCATTGCGCCCGAGCGCGTGCAACAACAGCAGCTGCGCGTCGAGCCGCTCCAGCCCCGAAGCGGCTGCTGCTGCGAGCATCTGCGTCACGGTCATGGGTGCGCTGGCGTGAATGGTGTTACCTGGCTGTGGCACCCAGCTCCAGCTCTTCGAGCTGTTCTGCCTTGCGCGCGAGCAGCAGTGCTTCAATCACTTCGTCCAGGTCGCCTTCCATCACGAAGGTGAGTTTGTAGAGCGTGAGGTTGATGCGGTGATCCGTCAGCCGCCCCTGCGGAAAGTTGTACGTGCGGATGCGGTCGCTGCGGTCGCCACTGCCAATCAGGCCCTTGCGCGTTGCGGCTTCCTTGGCCGCGCGCTCGCTGCGCTCCTTCTCGTGCAGACGCGCCACCAGCACCTGCATGGCCTTGGCCTTGTTGCGGTGCTGCGACCGGTCGTCCTGGCATTCGGCCACGATGCCCGTTGGAATGTGTGTGATGCGCACCGCCGAATCCGTCTTGTTGATGTGCTGGCCGCCCGCGCCACTGGCGCGATAGGTATCGATGCGAAGGTCAGCCGGGTTGACCTGCACGGCCTGCGCTTCATCAGGCTCCGGCAGCGCTGCCACCGTGCAGGCGCTGGTATGGATGCGCCCTTGTGTTTCCGTCGCGGGAACACGCTGCACGCGATGGCCGCCCGATTCGAATTTCAGACGGCCATACACGCCATCGCCTTCGATGCGGATCACGACTTCCTTGAAGCCGCCCACCTCACCCGGGCTCTCACTCACGATCTCGGTGCGCCAGCCCCTGCGCTCTGCATAGCGCGTGTACATGCGAAGCAGGTCGCCGGCAAACAGCGCCGACTCATCGCCGCCCGTGCCGGCCCGGATTTCGAGGAAGGTATTGCGAACGTCGTCGGGGTCTTTGGGCAGCAGCAGCTTTTGCAGCGTGTCTTCCAGCAGCGGCAACTGCGCTTCGAGCCCTGCGATTTCGTCGCGGGCCATCTCGGCCATTTCGGGGTCGTCGAGCATCTCGCGCGCTGAAGCCAGGCCGCTCTCGCACTGCAGGAACTGCGCGAAGACACCGGCCACTTCGGTCACTTCCGCATGCTCACGCGTGAGCGCGCGAAAGCGGTCCATGTCCTGCACCACATCTTGTTGCGACAGAAAAAAGTCCAGCTCCTGCAGGCGGACCGGATAGCGCTCGAGTTGCTGTCGAAGAAAGGGTTTCAATTGGGGTTGGGCGTTGGGTGTTGAGCGTCGAGCGAGGCGGGAGCGCTGCAGCTTCGACGCAAAACGCCGAACGCCGAACGCTCAACCTCCCTAACGTTCCTTGCGCAGGAAGAAGTGGTGAATGGCTGTGCTGGCCCGCTCGCGTGCAGCACTGTCGCCAGCGTGCAGCTCGGCCATCGCGCCGTGCAGGAACTTGTGCGTGAGCCCCTTTGACAGGGCTTCGAGCACTTCATCGATGTTGCCACCCTTGGCAAGCATCTTTCGGGCGCGCACCAGTTCCAGCGCGCGCCATTCGTCGGCCTGTGCGTTCAGCTGCTGGATCAGCGGCACAGCGCCGCGCTGGTCCATCCAGTTCATGAAGCTCTGCACACCGGCGTCGATGATCGCCTCGGCCTGCTCCACCGCCGCCAGGCGATGCGCATGGCCTGTTTGCACCACGGTCGCCAGGTCATCCACTGTGTACAGATACACGTCTTCGAGCGCTTTGACTTCCTGCTCGATATCTCGCGGCACCGCCAGATCAACCATGAACATCGGGCGGCGCTTGCGCAGTTTCAACGCCCGCTCCACCGCGCCGAGCCCGATGATGGGCAGCGTGCTGGCCGTGCAGCTCACCACCACATCGAATTCATGCAGGCGCGAGGGCAGGTCGCCCAGGCGCATCACCTCGCCGCCAAAGCGCGCGGCCAGCCGCTCGCCACGCTCGAGCGTGCGGTTGGCAACTGCAATGCCAAGTGGCTTGCGCGCAGCGAAGTGGGTGGCGGCCAGCTCGATCATTTCGCCGGCGCCCACAAACAGCACGCGCACCTGGCCCAGGTCTTCAAAGAGCTGGCCGGCCAGCCGCACGGCAGCCGCGGCCATGCTGATGGAATGCGCGCCGATCTCGGTGGACGTTCGCACTTCCTTGGCGACTGCAAATGAACGCTGGAAGAGCTGGTTGAGCGTGGTGCCCAGCGCACCCGCGTCATCGGCGGCACGCACAGCGTCTTTCATCTGGCCGAGGATCTGCGCTTCACCCAGCACCATCGAATCGAGGCCGCTGGCAACGCGGAAGGCGTGGCGCGCGGCCTGGTCGTCGCGCAGCATGTAGGCGTGCGAGCGCAGGATGGTGGGCGCAACGCCATTGGAATGCGCCAGCCACTCCATCGTGTGTTCGAGGTCGTTGTGGTCACCTGCGCAATAAATCTCGGTGCGGTTGCAGGTGGACAGGATGGCGGCTTCGGGGTGGCGCGTGAGCGATTCGCGCAGCGACCTGAGCGTGGGCTCGACCTGGTCAATGGCATAGGTGAACCGGCCGCGCAGGTCGAGCGGTGCGGTGTTGTGATTGATCCCCAATGCCCAGACAGCCATAGGCGCGATTATAAAATTCCCAGTTGTCTCAAGTACTTGCGCTAGAACAATGACCTGCCAAGAACGCGAATGAACCCCATGGACGCCCTCATTCACCTCGCCAGCTTCATTGCGCCGGCCGTTGCTGTCGGCGCCCTCGTCGCGCTGGCGGGCAGGCTGTGGTTTTCAACCGCCGGCTCATCAGGACGCTGGTGGCAGCATACCGCTATTAACTCACTGGCTGGCGTGGGGGCGCTTTTGGGGGGCCTGTGGTACTTCGGCGTGGACGGCAAGATGGCCACTTATGCGGCCATGGTGGCCGCGGCAGCAACGTCGCAATGGGTCTGCAGCAAGGGCTGGAAGGGATAATCGCGGCAGATGCTGTTCCTGCTTTCACCCGCGAAGACGCTCGACTATGCGTCACCCCTGCCAGACCTGCCTCATAGCCGCCCCGGATTCGTCCATGACTCTGAGCAGCTCATCGAGGCACTCAAAGCCAAGTCGCCCCGCCAGATCGCACAGCTGATGGACCTGAGCGATTCGCTCGCCGAACTGAATGTGGCGCGCTACCAGGCCTGGTCGCCGCGCTTCACGGCCAGCAACTCCAGGCAGGCCGTTCTTGCGTTCAACGGTGATGTGTACGACGGCCTGCAGGCCAAAACCCTCTCGCCCGAAGACCTGGCCTGGGCCAACGAACACCTGTGCATCCTCAGCGGCCTTTACGGTGTGCTTCGGCCATTCGACCGCATGCAACCCTATCGGCTGGAAATGGGCACGCCGCTGGCCGTCGGCAAGACGCGCAACCTCTACCAGTTCTGGGGGCCGCGACTGTCGCACTACCTCAACAGGCGGCTTGCGGCAGACCGCACGCCTGTCGTCATCAACCTCGCCTCGCAGGAATACGCGAAGGCAGTCGACCGCGCTGCGCTCAAGGCACGCGTGATTGAATGCGTCTTCGAGGAACGCAAGCCCGCTGGCTGGCAGGTGGTGAGCTTCTTCGCGAAGAAGGCGCGCGGCACGATGGCGCGCTACGCCACCCGGCGCCGCATCCAGATGCCTGAGCAACTGGAGGAGTTCGCCGAGGAGGGCTATGCTTTCGACGCAGGCGCATCCACACGCGACAGGATGGTTTTCAGGCGAAGGACGCAAGAGACATCATGAATTCGACTCAGACCTCACAGAACATCACGCCGCAGCTGCGGCAGTGGATCGTCGAGCAGGCGCAAGGCGGCCACAGCGCAGAAGCCGTGCTGCAGTCCATGATCGCCTCCGGCTGGAACGAAGACGTCGCCATCGAGGCGATGGAGACCACACTGCGCGGCCACCTTGAGAAGAAGGCGGTTGAAGACGGATTGCCCGCGGCGGTGCCCGTGCCCGATGCCAAGCTCGACGAATCGCCGCTCTACCTTGACCTGGGCGACCGCCGCGTGGCTGTGTTGCAAGTGATGCACTCGCCGCGCGTGGTGGTGTTTGGCGGCCTGCTGTCCGACGAAGAATGCGATGCGCTGATCGAACTGGCGCGGCCCAAGCTGGCTCGCTCGCTCACGGTGCAAGCCAAGACCGGCGGTGAGGAAATCAACGCCGACCGCACGAGCAACGGCATGTTCTTCCAGCGTGGCGAGAACCCGCTGGTTACCAAGATCGAAGAGCGCATTGCACGCCTGCTCGACTGGCCCATGGAGAACGGCGAGGGCCTGCAAATTCTGCACTACACACCGGGTACCGAATACAAGCCGCACTACGACTATTTCGACCCGAACGAGCCGGGCACGCCCACCATCCTGAGGCGCGGCGGCCAGCGTGTGGGCACGGTGGTGATGTACCTGGCCGAGCCTGAAAAAGGAGGCGGCACCGTGTTTCCGGATATTCGCCTTGAAGTCGCGCCCAAGCGCGGCAACGCCGTGTTCTTCTCGTATGAACGCGCACACCCTTCCACCAAGACACTGCATGGCGGCGCACCTGTGCTTGCCGGCGAAAAGTGGATCGCCACCAAGTGGCTGCGCGAACGGCGGTTCGAGTGAAGGTCACTGCCAACGGAATTTCGATCGAAGTCGAAGACACAGGCGCAGACGGCACGCAGGCCGAGCGGCCCGTCGTACTGCTCATCATGGGTTTGGGCATGCAGCTCGTGGCCTGGCCCGACCAGTTTGTGCAGGGCCTCACAGACGCAGGCTTTCGCGTCGTGCGCTTTGACAACCGCGACATCGGCCTGTCGCAGCACATGGATCACCTGGGCGTGCCCAACTTGATGTGGGCGAGCGTCAAGCACCGCCTCGGCTGGAAAGTGGATTCGCCCTACAGCCTGCGCGACATGGCCGCCGACTCGATCGGTGTGCTCGATGCGTTGGGCATTGCCACCGCCCACGTCGTTGGCGTGAGCATGGGCGGCATGATTGCCCAGCGCGTGGCCCTGGCCGCGCCCGGCCGCGTGGCAAGCCTCACGAGCATCATGAGCTCAAGCGGTGCGCGCTTTTTGCCTGGCCCCAAGCCCGAAGTGCTGCGCGCGCTGCTCAGCCGGCCCGCTGGCACGAGCGAGGAGGCCATCGTCGATCACTACGTCAAGCTGTTCAAGGCGATTGGCAGCCCTGGCTATCCGCTCGACGACGCGGCCATGCGCGAGCGCATCCTGCGAGGCACGCGCCGCAGCTTCCACCCCGCAGGCACGATGCGGCAGATGACCGCCATCGCAGCTGATGCCGCACGCGCCGACGAGCTGCCGAAGATCCGCACGCGCACGCTGGTGATGCACGGCATTGCCGATCCGCTGGTGCCACTGGCGTGCGGCCACGACACCGCGCGCCGTATCCCCGGCGCGCAGCTCCACGCGATACCCGGCATGGGCCACGACCTGCCGCCAGGCGTTGTCGAGCGGCTGCTGGAGCCGCTGGTGCCCCACCTGAGAGCCGCCTAGTGCGCGATGGCCATGAACACGCCCGAACAATCCCAGCTCGGCAAGCCCGCCGCTTACGCTGATCACTACGACCCGTCGCTGCTCTTCCCGATTTCGCGCGCGCCCAAGCGTGCAGAGCTCGGCATGCACGGAACAATGCCTTTTTTCGGTGCTGACCTGTGGACGGCATTCGAGCTGAGCTGGCTCACGCCGCGCGGCAGGCCGCACGTTGCCATTGCGCACATCACGGTGCCGTGCGAGACGCCGAACATCGTTGAGAGCAAGTCGTTCAAGCTGTACCTCAACAGCTTCAGCAATACATCGTTCGCCTCTGCCGATGAAGTGCGTGACCGCATCCGTGCCGATGTGAGCGAGGCGGTGTGGCGCGGCGCCGCGTCGCAGGCGTCAGTCGGTGTGCGCATCCTGATGCCCGACATGTTCGACCGCGAGCCGGTGCACGAGCTCGATGGCTTCAGCCTCGACCGCCTCGACATCGACTGCAATCAGTACACACCCGATCCATCGTTGTTGACGGCAGCGTTTGACGAGCAGCCGGTCGATGAAACGTTGACGAGCAACCTGCTCAAAAGCAACTGCCTTGTCACAGGTCAGCCCGATTGGGGCAGTGTGCAGATCAAGTACTCAGGCCCGCAAATTGACCAGGGTGGGCTGCTGCGCTACCTGGTGAGTTTTCGCAACCACAACGAGTTTCATGAGCAGTGTGTCGAGCGCATCTTCATGGACATCCGCGAGCGCTGCAAACCCGTGAAGCTGTCTGTGTACGCGCGCTATACGCGCCGTGGCGGGTTGGATATCAACCCGTTCCGCACGAGTCATCCTTCTGCTGTGCCTGTGAACGTTCGGACTGCGCGGCAGTAAATCTGGTCCTGTGTTTGGGGGTGGGCTGCGGCCGTCGGGCGGCCTTTTCCCTCCGTGTCCCCGCCCTGAAAGACTTCAAAGCTCCCTGAACGACCCCAACGCCGCAAGAGGCGCAAACTCACCCGCACGCTTTTCCTTCATCGCGGTGATCGCCTCGCGCACATGCGCATTGCTCCAGATGGCGCCTTGTATCCAACCCATCTGCTTGAGCGCATCTTCAACCGAATGGTCGCGCGTGTAGTGAATGACCTGCTTGGTCCCCCAGATCGCGACAGGCGGCTTGGCAGCGATCTCTTGTGCGCACTTCAGCGCAGCTGCAACCATCGCCTCCTGCGAGTCGAAGACCTCGTTGACCAGCCCATAGGCCAGCGCCTTCTGCGCAGGCAAACGCCGGCCCGTGTACGCAAGCTCCTTCACAACACCGAGCGGAATCAGCTTAGGCAGCCGCTGCAGCGTGCCCACGTCAGCCACCATGCCGATGTTGATCTCCTGGATGCAGAAGAACGCATCGCTCGTTGCGTAGCGAATGCAACACGCCGTGACCATGTCCACTGCGCCCCCAATGCAGCCACCATGAATGGCCGCGATCACCGGGATGCGCATCGTCTCCAGCTTGGTGAACGTGCTCTGGATGTCCGCGAGCGAGTCGAAGATAGCAGCGCGGCCTTCGGCGCTCGAATCGTCGAGCGTGATCGCATTGCTGAACGTCTCCAGCGCCATGCCGGCGCTGAAATGCTTGCCCGTCGATGAGATCACCAGCGCGCGCGCGGTGCCCTCGCGGTTGAGGCGCGTCAGCGTGTCGTCCAGCTCACGCCAGAACAGCGGATGCATCGTGTTCATCGCTTCGGGACGATTGAGCACGAGATGGGCGATGTGGTCTTGTTCGGTCAGCTCGAAGCATTGCATGTGTGTCTTCTTTCGCGGAAAACGGATGGGATATGTATCACGCCGCGCATCGGCGCGTCCACGTGGCTGTCGTCAGAACAGGTCAAGCGTGCCATAGCCGGGTGCGGGCTCTTCGACGCGGTGAGGGTGTGAGGGCTGCGAGGCAGCGCCGGGCACCACCGCTGCCTCGGCCGAACCCACCTTCGCCAGCTTGCCCACGCGAACCCCCAGCAGGCGCAGCTTGCGACCAAGATCCACGCGTTTGAGGCACTGGCCCGCCACCCGGCGGATCTCCTTCGCGTCGGCGGTGAAATGTTCAATCGTCTGGTCGCGCGTCGCGATCTTGAAGTCGTCATAGCGCAGTTTGATGCCGATGGTCTTGCCCACATAACCCTTGCGCTTCAAGTCGGATGCGACCTGCGTGCACAGGTCCGTGAAAATCGCACCCAGTTCTGCGCGGTCACGCACGGCATGCAAGTCGCGATCGAAGGTGGTCTCGCGGCTCATCGAGACGGGTTCGCTCTCGGTCACCACAGGCCGGTCGTCGCGGCCCCACGCCGCCTCGTACATCCATGCGCCGTACGACTTGCCGAAGTTGTCGATCAGCCATTGCGGCTCCTGCGCGGCAATGTCGCCGATGGTGTGCAGGTGCAACTTGGCGAGTTTGATTTCCGCCTTGGGGCCGATGCCATTGATCTTGCGCACAGCGAGCGGCCAGATTTTTGTCTGCACATCTTCCTGGTACACGACCGAGATGCCATTGGGTTTGTTGAACTCGCTCGCCATCTTCGCGATCAGCTTGTTCGGCGCGACGCCAATCGAACACGTCAGGCCCGTGCGCTCATGGATCGCACGCTGTATGAGGCGTGCGAGCACGCGGCCGCCTTCGCGCTGGCCGCCGGGCACATCGGTGAAGTCGATATAGACCTCGTCCACACCGCGGTCCTCGATCACGGGTGCAATCTCTGCGATGGTCGATTTGAAGAGCCGCGAATACTTGCGCACTTCCTCGAAGTCCACCGGCAGCACGAGTGCATGCGGGCAGAGCTTGGCCGCCTTCATCATGCCCATGGCGGAGCCCACGCCGAACTGGCGCGCTGCGTAAGTGGCAGTGGTGATCACGCCGCGGCCCACATAGTCTTTGAGCAGCGGAAAGGCGCTGGCGGGAATTTCAGACAGCGGCAAGTCAGCGAACCGCTCGCGAATCATTTCATCGACCTTGCGCCGGCCGCCGCCGATCACGACAGCCAGGCCCTTGAGCTGCGGATAACGCAGCAGCTCCACTGACGCGAAGAACGCGTCCATGTCGAGATGGGCAATGCGGCGCAGATGGGTCACGCCCCGATTTTGCTGCTTGACTGGCCCGGATTGTTCCGTGTGAAATGCGTCACTGACGGATCTCCTGCCAACTTCCAGAATCAGCCGTCTTCAAACAAGCGATGAGGCAGGCCCTGCGGCCTGTGAGGAGTCAACAAGATGAAATCGATTGCCAAGTGGGCTGCCATTGTCATTGGCGGCCTGGCGCTTCTGGTGGCCGTCGTTGCCTTCATCGGCCTGCAGATGGGCGAATCAAAGAAGGCGCGCGTCGTCAACGTGACGGTGGCGCCTGTGCCGTATGCGACGGACCCGCAGTCGCTCGAGCGCGGCAAGTATCTGTACGAGTCGCGCGGCTGCGCTGACTGCCACGGTGCCAATGGTGCAGGCCGCGACTTCGTGAAGACCGACAGCGTGCATCTGGCCGGCGCGAACATCACGCCCGCGGGCATCACTGCTTCCTACAAGCCCACCGACTGGGACCGCGCGATCCGCCACGGCGTGAAGCCCGATGGCCGGCCCATCCTTGTGATGCCCAGCGAAGACTACAACCGTTTCACTGATGCAGACCTGGCCTCTGTCGTTGCCTATGTGCGCAGCCTTGCACCTGTGCAGGGCGGCGGCGCCATCATCAACCTGCCCTTGCCGGCGCGCGTGCTCTATGGCTTTGGTGCGATTGCCGATGCAGCTGCGCGCATCGATCATTCCAAGCCGCCCGCACAACCTGTGGCCGCTGGCGTCAATGCGCAGCATGGCGAGTATGTTGCCAACATGTGCATTGGCTGCCATGGCGAGCATTTGTCCGGCGGCAAGATTCCCGGTGGCCCGCCAGACTGGCCTGCTGCTGCGAACATCACGCCGGGCGAGGGCTCGGTGATGCCGCGCTATCCCGATGCGACGAAGTTTGTTGCGATGCTGCGCTCAGGCAAGCGGCCCGACGGGTCTGCGATTGCGGTGATGCCGTTTGAGTCGCTGTCGAAGGTGAGTGATGTGGACGCGCAGGCTTTGTACGAGTTCCTGAAGACTGTGCCTGCGAAGGCGGCTGGGGGGCGGTGAGGTCTTCGGTCGTTGATCGTTCCAAGTCATTGTCCGGGGCGCTCTGCTGTTCAGGGCGCTCGCGGCAGGTGGACTCTGGCGGGGCCTCATGCTTTTGTGGTTTGCGCTGGTCGCGCAAACGTCGCTTCAAGAATTGGTTCGAAGGCGGTGCAAAAGAACTCGCTGCGAGTTTGCAAGTAAACTCTCCGCTCAAACCGCTTTTGCAAGTCAGTTCACATGTCGCGCTAAAGCGCGATCCGCCTTCGAGCCAATTCTTGAAGCCACAAAAGAAATCGGCCCCACCAGAGTCCACCTGCCGCGAGTTAACCATCGGGGGGTGGTGACAAAGTCTCGGCTCGCTTCGCATTGCCTGGGATGAGGGACAGCGCGGCAGAGTGAGGCATCTGCGGCAAACTAGTCTGCGCAATAGCTAGCAAGAAGCGGAGTGGTCGGTATCTCGTCGATCAAGCAGAGCCGTTGGCTCGCGGCAGGCGGACTCTGGCGCGGCCGACTTGTGTGCTGGCTTTGAAATTTTTCTTCGGACCGGATCGCGCTTTAGCGCGACTCGTGCACTGACTTGCGAAAAGCTGTTTGACCGGAGAGTTTGCTTGCAAACTCGCAGGGAGTTTTTTTCGCACCGGTCCGAAGGAAAATTTCAAAGCGAAGTTTGCGCGACAGCGCAAACCAGCACAGTAGGAGGCCGCGCCAGAGTCCGCCTGACGCGAGCTGCCCTGAACAGCAAATTGCCCTGAACACGCGGAGCGCCCTGAACAATAGCGCCCCGAACAAACCGCGCGCCCTAAAACGTCCCCGGCAACAAGATCGCCTTGTCCACCGTCTTGATGTCGGTGCGCCCGCAAAACGCCATCGTCAGGTCGAGCTCCTTGTGGATGATCTCCAGCGCTTTCGTCACGCCTGCCTCACCCATCGCACCTAGCCCGTAGAGGAACGCGCGGCCAATGTAGGTGCCCTTCGCGCCCAGCGCCACGGCCTTGAGCACGTCCTGGCCTGAGCGGATGCCGCCGTCCATGTGCACTTCAATCTTCTGGCCCACCGCATCAACGATGCCGGGCAACGCCGAGATTGACGACGGCGCGCCATCAAGCTGCCGGCCGCCATGGTTGGAGACGATCAATGCGTCGGCGCCACTGTCCACCGCAAATTGCGCGTCCTCTGCGTCCTGGATGCCCTTCAGGATCAGCTTGCCACCCCAACGCTTCTTGATCCATTCCACATCGTTCCACGAGAGCGCCGGGTCGAACTGCTTGGCCGTCCACTCTGAGAGCGAACCCATGTTCTCCACGCCCTTGACGTGGCCCACGATGTTGCCGAACTCGCGCCGCTTCGTGCCGAGCATGCCCAGGCACCAGCGCGGCTTGGTCATCATGTTGATGATGTTGGGGATGGTGAGCTTCGGCGGCGCCGACAAACCGTTGCGGATGTCTTTGTGACGCTGGCCAATGATCTGCAAGTCGAGCGTGAGCACGAGCGCAGAGCAACCCGCAGCCTTTGCGCGATCGATCAGCCGCTCGATGAAATCGCGGTCGCGCATCACATACAGCTGGAACCAGAACGGATGGTTGCCCGTCTCCTTCGCCACATCCTCGATGGAGCAGATGCTCATCGTCGAGAGCGTGAAAGGAATGCCGGCCTTCTTCGCCGCGCGCGCCGCAAGAATTTCGCCATCGGCATGCTGCATGCCAGTCAGGCCGGTCGGCGCAATGGCGACGGGCATGGCCACGTCCTGGCCGATCATCTGCGTGCGCGTGGTGCGGTTCTCCATGTTCACCGCCACACGCTGGCGCAGCAGGATCTTGTCGAAGTCCGATTCGTTGGCGCGATAGGTGCCCTCGGTCCACGAGCCGGAGTCGGCGTAGTCATAGAACATGCGCGGCACCCGCTTTTGCGCGAGCACTCGCAGGTCTTCGATATTGGTGATTACAGGCACGGTGTTAACTCCTCGTTGGCCTTGATGCTAGCTGGCACGGCGCTCGCGCGATTGAAGTTTTTTGCCGGCCGCCGGAATTTTGTTCAAGACGCCCGCGCCGCGCACTTCGATACGAATGTCGTCCAGCACCGCGCCTTGCTCGTTGGCCAGCTGCACATGATGGCGGCCGGGCCATGGCAGCCACTGCAGGCTCGCGCCACGCGCGGCCTCCTTGCCGTCGATCAGCCAGCGCAGGCGCTCGCCCGTCGCCGTGAATTGCAGGCGCTGCCGCAAGGGCGGGATGTCGGGGTCCAGCGCGATGATCGCGCCGTCGGCCGGGGCCGTGATGCGCGGCGCAGCGCCGGGCGCGTTGGCAGGCGCCAGGGCGAACACGGCCTGCTCGGTGCCCGGCAGGAACCACTCGTCGCGCTCGGCTTCGAGCCGGTCACCAAAGCGGACATGCGCGCGCACCACGCCCGCAGGTGGCTTCGGTGCGCGGCTGTTCTCGCGCGTGTGCAGGTAACCCATCACCGCCGCCCACACGGGCGCAGCACCAGTGGTGCCGCTCACGTCATGCATGGCCGCACCGCTTGCGTTGCCAACCCACACGCCCACCGTGTAGCGCTGCGACCAGCCCAGCGCCCAGTTGTCGCGCATGTCCTTGCTCGTGCCCGTCTTGACGGCGGTCCAGAAGCGTGTGGCGAGCAGGCTGTCGGTGCCGAAGGTCCGCGCGCGTGCGTTCGGGTCCGACAGGATGTCGCCGATGATGAAGGCGGCGCGCTCGTCGATCGCGCGCGTCCTGCTCAGCTTGTTCGGCGCTGCCCTGATAGGCGACACGCTCGAATACGCGCCGCCATTCGCCAGCGTCCGGTACGCATTCGCCATATCCAGCAACGTCACCTCCGGGCTGCCCAGCGCGATGCTGTAGCCGTAATAGCCGCCGTCCTCCTTCAGCGACACGCCCGCCGCACGCAACGTGCGGGCAAACGGCTCGGGCGATACCTGCACGACCGTGCGCACCGCCGGCACGTTGAGCGATGCGGCCAGCGCCGTGCGCATCGAGACCCAGCCCTTGAACTGACGGTCGTAGTTCTGCGGCACGTACAGCCCCGAAGCCGTTGCCAGATGCGCGGGTGAGTCTTCGAGCAATGACGCCGCCGTGAGGCGACGCTCAGCAAGCGCCTGTGCATACAAGAACGGTTTGAGCGTGGAGCCGGCCTGCCTGCGCGCGAGCACGCCATCGACCTGCGCTGCGTCACTCAACTCACCTGATGAGCCCACCCATGCCAGCACGTCACCCGTTGCGTTGTCGAGCACGATCACCGCGCCGTCTTCCACGTTGCGGCCATGTAGCTCCCGCAGGTGCCGCTGCAGCGATTGCACGGCAAAGCGCTGTACGTCGGCGCGTAGCGTTGTCCTGATCGAGCCCGTCGCAGCGGGGGCTTTCGCGTCACCACGCTGCGCCAGTGCGCGGCGCGCGACATGGGGTGCAATCCCTTCGTCCGCATCAGTTGCGCGCCTTTGCACGGCGGCCATCGTCATTGCCACGATGGGTTCGCAATCCAGCTTCGCATTCGCCGGATCCATCGCGCGCAACACGCCGCACGCACGCTGGCCCACGGCCTGCGGCTTGGCGTTCGGTGCGCGCACGAGTGCAGCAGCAATCGCACCCTCGCGCGCGTCGAGCCCATGCGGCGCCTTGCCGAACAGCGTGCGCGACATCGCGTCGATGCCCGCCACCTCGCCGCGGAACGATACGAGGTTGAGATACGCTTCCAGGATCTGGTCTTTGCGCCAGCGCCTGTCGAGCACGCGTGCCGCCACTGCCTGCCCCAGCTTTTGTGCCGGGTTGCGCCCTGCGGCGCCAGCCTTCAAGTCGTCGTCGAGCAGGCCCGCCAGTTGCATCGTGATCGTCGATGCGCCGCGCGTGCGTTGATGCCACAAGTTGCCCCAGGCGGCTGACGACACAGCGCTCCAGTCCACGCCGCTGTGCTCGTAGAAATTCCTGTCTTCCGAGGCGAGCATGGCCCGGCGCAGCGCGGGCGAAATGTCGGCGAGTGCCACCCATTGCCCGCGCCGGATGGTCGCGTCCGTGCGCACGCGCTGCAGCACCTCGCCGTTGCGGTCGAGCACGAGCGTGTCCGACGACGTGTAGCCCGCCTTCACTTCCTCATAAGCCGGCAACGCCAATGCCGCGCCGCCGAGCGACGCAAGCACCAGCCCAGCCACAAGCCGCTTCACCGCGACTCCACCTTCACGCGTGCATTCGGCGTTTCACCAAACATCTCCGGCGCATACATCGCTTCCACGCGCGTGGGCGGCAGCGAGAAGTCGCCCGCGTTGTTCAGGCGCAGCGTGTATTCGATCTTGAACACGCCCTTGGGCACATAGCGGTAGTAGCTGCGGAAGGCCTCGAAGCTGCGCTCTTCAAAAGCGGGCCAGCTCCAGCCCGACTGCTTCTCGCCCTGCGTGGCAATCTGCGAATCGCGGCCGAGGCCCGAGCCCAGAATCGTCGCGCCACCGGGCACCGGGTCGCTGACCACCACCCATGTCATGTCCGTCGATGCATTGACTTCGATCGTCACACGCACCACATCGCCTCGCGAATACTTGCCCGCCACGGCCTGCTCCACCGGTGTGACGGTGCGTGTGACGCCATAGCCGGCATTGAACGGCGCCTTCAGCTCGATGGCGGCAACTGACTGCAGCGTCAGCCACGGCTTGCCCGTGCCTTGATGCGTGACCGCCAGCGTCTCTTTGCCTGCGCCCCACGGCAGGAACATCGTGTTGTTGCGCAGGTTGCCCGGCGCAGCGGGAGCGCCAAACCAGCCGACCTGGTGCGGCGCACCGGTGGCATCCGTCGCCTTCACGCGATCCACCTTGTTCCACTCGACACTCGCTTGCTGCCCCGCGAGCGATGCACGCGTGGCGCCGGCCACCGGCGTCGATTCGAACTTCGCGCTGAACTTCTCCAGCGCCAGCCCGCCCCACAGGTTGGCCGTCGTGGTGAGCCATGCGCCACGCTGCTGCCGGGCGATGAAGCCGTTGGCCAGGCGGCCCATGTCGTCCTTCCACGCCGGGTCGTCGATCACGGCGAGGATCAGGCGCGCGGTGTTCACGTCGCCATTGGTCATCAGCCACCACCAGTAGTCGTCGCGCTCGGTGCTGAACACGAGCTTCGTGCCGTTGTACGACAGGCGCGCTTTGAGCAATTGCGTGGCTTCGGCAATGCGCTGGTCACGCTGCGGCATATCGCTCACGCGGCGCAGGATGTTCAGCCAGTCGATCACCGCGTTGGTCGGCCATTGGTTCGGCGCAATGGTGATGCTGCCCGCCATGCTGCCGCGCGCCTTGCCGTAGCGCGACAGGGCTTCGAGCGCGGCGAGCTTGCGCACATCCAGATCCTTGCGCGGGCTCCAGAAGTCGCGCTGGATCTTTCCTTCGATGAAGGCGATCAGGCCGCGTTCCATCGGCGCGCGCACGTCATCGGGCAAGGCGAACGACGGGTTGATCGACGAAGCCTCGTGCGTGGCGGCGAGCAGGTAAGCCGTCAACGTATCGCTGCCGTTGCGCGCATCGCCTTCACGTGGCGGGAAGTAGTTGGCCAGGCCGTCTGCATCGAGGTACGTCGGCAGCTGGGCAACAACGGTTTCCCACAACTTGCCATCGCGCAGGCCCACCGCCTTGCTCGTCTTTTGCTCCAGGCAAATGAACGGGTACAGCGCGAAGTAATCGCGCACGCCCGCGAGGCCTTCAGCCAGCTTCGGCTGCAGCGACAACTTCAGCCCGCCGCGCTTGGGCCCGCTGGCGGGTGTTGCATCAGCTGGCGGATTCACGTCGAGCGAAAAGGGCCCTTCGATCTGCACGAGTGTTGCCTGCTGCACCGTGAGCGGAATGGCAGGAATGATCCGCTGCCGCGCCTTCAACGCATCGCGTGCGCCGCTGGCTGTGTCTTTCGCTTCAATCTCCCACAGCAGCGCTTCAGATCGCAGCTGGCCGAGCTGTGCAGGCGCCGTCACGTTCCACACCGCTTCCCGCGCTTCACCTGCGGGAATGTCGATGGTCTGCGGCTGCAGTGTGAGCAGCGTGGCGCGCGGCGCGACTTCCACCTTCATCGGCTTTGCCGTGGTGTTGCGCAGCGTGAACTGCGCGCGGAACTGGTCGTCTTCCCGCACGAGGGGCGGCAGGCCGCTGATGATCTGCAAGTCCTGCGTGGCGCGGATCGTCGTCTGCCCCGTGCCGAACAGGCCAGTGCCCGCGTCGGCTACAGCGACGATGCGGAAGGTGGTGAGCGCATCGTTGAGCGGCACCGTCACGACGGCTTGCCCGTTCGCATCGAGCACCACGCGCGGGTTCCACAGCAGCAAGGTCTCCAGCAGTTCGCGCTGGGGTGACTTGCCGCCACCGCCGCCTGCTGCCACGGCTTTGCGCCCGTAGTGCCGCCGTCCGATGATCTCCATATGCGCCGTCGATGTCTGCACGCCCCACGAGCGGCGCTGCAGCATCGCGTCGAGCAGGTTCCAGCTGCTGTTTGGCATCAGCTCCAGCAGCGCCTGGTCGACGGCAGCAAGTGCCACTTCTGCATTCGCAGCGGGTTGGCCGTTCGGCAGCTTGGCGGTGATCGTCACGCGGGCCTGCCCGCGAATCGTGTAGCTCTCCTTGTCGGCCTTCACGTTCACGGCCAGCTCGTGCCCCTTGGTGCCGACGCGGATTTCTGCGAGGCCCAGCTTGAACGCAGGCTTGCTCAAATCGACCAGCGCAGTGGGCGCGACATACTCGCGGCCCTCGTACCAGAAGGCCGTCCACCATTCGCGCGGCGCCTTGAAGCCCCAGGTGAAAAAGCTGTACCACGGCACTTCGCGCAGGCGGCCGCGCAGCGCGACGACGCTCACGTACACATTCGGCCCCCAGCCTTCCATCACCTTCAGGCTGATCGTCGGGTCGGCGCCGTCGAGCTGCACCACACGCGAGTCGATCACGCCTTCGCGCTCAACAGTCACCAGCGCCGTCGCAAAGCGGAAGGGCATGCGCACCTGGAACTTCGCTGTGTCGCCGGGCTGGTAGGCCTTCTTCTCGGGCAGCAGGTCGATGCGGTCGTTGTCTTCACCGCCGAACCACAGCTCGCCTTGCTTCGTCACCCACACCGAGCTCGCGGCTTGAATCGTGTTGCCCTGCGCATCGGTGGCCGTGACCACCAGCTCCACCTCACCGGCTTCGCCCAGCTTTGTCTCGCACAGCAGCAGGCCGCGCGCATCGCTCTTGCCGCTGCACACCTTGCCGAGGTCTTTGAGCTCGGTCTTGTTGTCGTACGTGTAGAAGCCGCCGACAATGCGCTTGCGGCTTGATGTGGTGATGCGCGCCACCGCCTTCACTTCGAGCGGCACGTTGGCGGCGGGCTTGCCGTCCAGGCCCAGCGCCAGCGCCTGGAAGCCGATCTTCTGGCTGGCGGAGACCCAGCCCTCTGTCTTCACGCCCGCCACCACAGATGCGGGCCAGAGCGTCGAGACGCTGCGCAGCGTCTGCACTTCACCGTTCGGGTCGGCGTAGGTCGCTTCCAGCAACAGCTCCTGCGGCTGTCGTGACGCGGGCACATCCGCGATGGTGAGCTTGCCCGCGCCGTTGCGGTCGAGCGTGATGGGCAGCTTGTCTGCGATCACGCGCGAGTCCTGGCTGGAGGCAGCTTCTTCGTCGTCGCTGCGGTCTTTGTCGGTGCGCTTGCGCGGCGGCTGGAAGTTGAACTCGTCGTAGTCGCGAAAGCTCAGCGACTTGCCGCGCACCAGCGCCGACACACGCACTGGCAGGTTCGCCGCGCCGCCACCCGAGACGTAGTTGATCTGCACGTCGGTCGGCACGCTCTTCACGTTGACGAGGCTTTTCTTGTCTGCGGGCACCACGCGGCCTTCGAGCACCGGCAAGCGGAATTCCTCGACGCGGAACTGGCCCGACTGCGCGTTGTAGCGCCGCGCGGCATTGACGAGCGTCACCGAGTATTCGCCAAGCTTCGCGGCGGGCGCAATGGCGAACGTGCTCTCCGCGCTCTGGCCGCCCGTCGCCGTCTTGCGCCACACGAGCGGCTGCTTGTATTGCTGGCCGCTGCCGATGTGCGTGATCGACAGCTCGCTGGGCAATTGCTCCGGCACGCCGAAGCCGTTGCGTGTTTCGGTGCGGATGATGTGCTTCATTGACACCGTTTCACCGGCGCGCAGCAGTGTGCGGTCAAACACTGTGTGAACGCGCTCGTCCGGCTGCGGGTCCTGGCTGGTCGGTACATTGAAGCGCCAGGGCTCGATGCCGCGGTACCAGTCGCTCCAGGTGAATGCCAGGTCTTCCACGCCGCCCGCATCAGTCGCGCGCGCGCTCACGAAATACGTCTGCCGGTAGTCGCTGTCGTCCTCGCGCGAGCACTCGGGCGGCTGCGGCGGCACGTTCTTCATGTCCGCAATGCCTTGCGCGTTCGTGGTGGCGGTCGCTACTTCCATGCCTTTGCAGTCCGACACACGAATGCGCGCGTTGGCAACGGGTTGCCCTTTGTCGAGCGTCGTCACCCACGCCAGCGAGTTCTCGCGGCCCAGCTTGAAATGCACAGAGAGGTTGGTCACCAGCGCAGACGTGCGCACGTACATCGTGCGCGCCGCGCCGTGACGCTCGTCGAGCAGTGATGTGCCGAGGCGCTGCGATGCAATTTCAACCACGTGAAAGCCCGGCTGCAACGGAATTCCCACCACCTCGAACGGGCGCGGGTCGCCCGCTTCAACGGGCTTGGGCATGTCGAGCGTGCGCGCTGTGGGTTGGCTTGCGAGCAGCGACACCATGCGGGTCTGCACACGGTCGCCGTCGTTCTTGTCGAGGACTTTGGGCAGCGCGCCTTTCGCGTCCACGGCGGCGGCAGACCGCGCGATGGTGTATTCGTTGTAGCGCTGCACCTTGCGAAACCACGCGATGATCTCTGCGTCGGTTTTGGGTTGCAGGTCGCGAACCTTTCCGGGTGTGAAGGCTTGTGCGCGCAACGCGGCCTCCACATTGCGCACCGTGATCGGCAGCAGCGGCCCGCTATCCGGCTCGGCGAACCGCTCGACGATGCCGAAGGGCGCAGCAGCAAATTTGGCAAGCGGCGGCATCGCACTGGTCGCAACCTTCAGCGGAAAGCTGTCGGCGTTGGCGAGCGTGCGGCCCGATGCATCCTTGAAGTCGCGCGGCAGTTCGATGGTGAAGGCGGTGCGCTCCGGCAGCATGGGCTTGAACGAAACGCTGTTCACGACGGTTTCGTTGTCGCCTTCTTCCTTGCCGAAGCTGGGCTTGAGGGTGTCCTTCTCGGACTTCAGCCGCACTTGTTCGGCCAGCTTGCGGGACACGGGGGCGTTGAAGGCGAGGGTGACGGGCCGGATCGGCAGGCAGGCGGACTGCGCGTTTTCGCGCTCGCACGTGAACGTCGCCTGGAAGGGCTCGCGCACCTGGTAGTCGAAGCGCTTTTCAATCGAGTTGGCAATGCCGCTTGGCGTGGCGATGCCTTTGCCGAAAACGATCTGCACCTTGGTGTTGGCGGCGAGCCTGCGGTTGCACGCGAACACGGCGAAGCGCAGCGGGTCTTTCGCAGCGGCCTTGTCCATGCCCAGCGCCTTGAGGAAGTCGTTGCGGTCTTTGCCGTCGAGCAGGCGGGCGGGCACACGCTCGCCAACGCCTTGCACCGAGCACCACAGGTTGTCTTTGAGGCTTGCCACGGTGGCTGCACCATTGAGCTGGATCGCGAAGAACTGCTCTTCGTCAATGCGCTCGTACGAGCCGGGCCGGATCTGCTGCACAAAAGGCCCGCCGGTGGAAAAGCGCCAGTTGCCGGCAGCCAGGTCTGCGCCCTTGGGCGTCTTGAAGCCGCTTCTGACCTGGAGCGAACACGTCACGCCGGGCGGCAGGTCTTCGTCGAACTGGAAGATCCATTCGCGGTCGTTGTTCCAGCGCGGCGTGCCCTTGGTGGCCTGCGCGTCGCTGCAGCTCAGGGACAGTGGGGCGGGGGCTTTGGGGTCGCCAAAGTTGACGACGGCTTCGTCGAACTTGGCCACCACCTGCCGCACCTTGGCGACTTCGCCTTGCGGCGTCACGCTGGTGACTTGTGCGGCATGCGTGGTGCCGGGCGAAAGCGCGATGAGCGCGGCGAGTGAGAAAGAGCCGATGAAAGCGGCCAGCGTGCCAGCCGCGCCGCGGAGAATCTTCTTGTTACTGTGCACGCTTCCCTCCTGGAGTCGGTGGGAGCGTAGCCGAAATCAGGCCAGCCGCGCGTGATGCTTTGCCAGTTGCAAGCGCACTTGTGCAGGCGCCGTCCCGCCAGTGACATTGCGCGCATTCAACGAGCCGCGCAGCGACAGCACGTCGTACACATCCTTGTCGATCGCGGCATTGAACTTCTGCAACACGGCCAGCGGCAGCTCGGACAAGTCGCAGTTGTGCGAAGTCGCTTCCTTCACGGCATGCGCCACGATTTCATGCGCATCGCGGAAGGGCAGGCCCTTCTTCACCAGGTAGTCCGCCAGGTCAGTCGCTGTGGCATAGCCGCGCAGAGCGGCCTTTTCCATCGCCTCGGGCCGCACGGTGATGCCGCCCATCATGTCCGCGAAGATGCGCAGCGTGTCTTTGAGCGTATCGACGGTGTCGAACAGCGGCTCTTTGTCTTCCTGGTTGTCCTTGTTGTAGGCCAGCGGCTGACCCTTCATCAACGTGATCAGGCCCACCAGATGGCCCACCACGCGGCCCGACTTGCCGCGTGCGAGTTCGGCGACGTCCGGGTTTTTCTTCTGCGGCATGATCGACGAGCCGGTCGTGAAGCGGTCGGCAATCTGGATGAAGCTGAAGTTCTGGCTCATCCAGATGACGAGTTCTTCCGAGAGGCGGCTGATGTGCACCATGGCAATCGCCGCTGCCGACGTGAACTCGATGGCGAAGTCGCGGTCGCTCACGGCGTCGAGCGAGTTCTCGCAGATGCCGTCCATGCCCAGTGCCTTCGCGACGGATTCCCGGTCGAGCGGGTAGCTCGTGCCCGCCAGCGCAGCAGCGCCAAGCGGCAGGCGGTTCATGCGCTTGCGCACGTCGGCCATGCGGTCGGCGTCGCGCGCAAACATTTCGACGTAGGCGAGCATATGGTGACCAAAGCTCACGGGCTGCGCGACTTGCAGGTGCGTGAAGCCGGGCAGGATCACATCCACATTCTTTTCGGCCAGGGCGAGCAGCGACTTTTGCAAGTCCACCAGCAGCACGGCGATCAGGTCGATTTCACCGCGCAGCCACAGGCGCACGTCGGTGGCGACCTGGTCGTTGCGGCTGCGGCCCGTGTGCAGGCGCTTGCCGGCATCGCCCACGAGTTGCGTCAGGCGAGCTTCGATGTTCAGGTGGACGTCTTCGAGATCGAGCTTCCACTCGAACTGGCCGGATTCGATTTCTTGCGTGATTTGCGCCATGCCCTGACGAATCGCGGCAAGATCGCTGTCGCCGATGATTTTTTGCGCGGCGAGCATGCTGGCGTGGGCCAGCGAGCCTTCAATGTCGGCTTTCCACAGGCGCTTGTCGAAGAAGACGCTGGCCGTGTACCGTTTGACCAGGTCGCTCATGGGTTCGGAAAAGAGCGCGGACCAGGCTTCGGATTTCTTGTCGAGTTGATTCATGGAAAGACCGGTTCGGGGAATGGATCACCAATAATCGGGCTTCGAGGGCACCGCATTCGTTTGATGGATTCGCAAATTTTATCGACCTTGCAGGAAACAGCCCCCGCGCCGCTTGAGCCGGTGGCCGGGACAGCGCGCCGCGCGCTCGTGTTTGATGCCTGCCATGTCGGCGTGATCCTGCGCGCCGTGGTGTTCGTTGAAACCGTGATGGCCGTCGGCGCCATCTACGCGGCCGCCAGCATCGGCGACTGGCTGATTCGCGTGGCGGTGCTCACGGCGGCGGTGTTGCCCTCTGTGCTGGCCTGGCTGATCGTGGCATGCAGCCTGAAGCAATTGATCGCGCGCCTGCCGCACTGGGGCCAGCAGGCCTTTGGCGTTGGCCTGGGTGCGCTGGCTGGCCTCTACGGTTGCGGGTTGCTGGCGCTGGGCGGCTACGGGCCGAGCATTCCGTGGGTAGGCGCAGCGTTCACGGGCGCGTTGCTGGCTGCGGCGCTTGTCGCCGGGCTCGTGCTGCGGGCCAAGACGCGCATGCCTGCGGATGCGGCGGCGCGCTTGTCCGAGTTGCAGGCGCGCATCCGCCCGCACTTTTTGTTCAACACGCTCAACACGGCCATTGCCCTCGTGCGGGAAGAACCCGCCAAGGCGGAAGCTGTGCTCGAAGATTTGAGCGAGCTCTTTCGCCATGCGCTGGAGGCAAACCCCGGCGACTCGGTCACGCTGTCTGAAGAAATCGCGCTGGCCCGCCGCTACCTGGAGATCGAGCAGGTGCGCTTTGGCGACCGACTGCAGCTCGAATGGGCGCTCGATCCTACGGCGGGAAGCGCCCGTGTCCCACCACTGATGCTGCAGCCGCTCGTCGAGAATGCCGTCAAGCACGGCGTGGAGCCGAGTGCGGAGGGAGCGCAGGTGAAAGTCAGCACGCAGCGGCGCGGCGGCACGGTGGTGATCAAGGTCACCAACACCGTGCCCGGTGGGCAGGGCGTGCGCGGGCATGGTGTTGCGCAGCGCAATGTGCAAGACCGGCTTCGCCTGTTGCACGATGTGCAGGGCCAGTTCCAGGCTGTTTTGAAAGACGGGATGTACCAGGTTCGCATGGAGGTGCCAGCATGATGCAGGTGCTGCTCGTTGATGACGAGCCGCTCGCGCGCTCACGCCTGCGCAACATGATTTCCGGCTGCCTGGCGCCACCCGCCGTGGTGAAGGCAGAAGCCGGCAATGCGGCGCAGGCGATGGATCTGCTGCGGCGCGGCCAGTTCGATGCCGTGCTGCTCGATGTGCACATGCCCGGCGCCGATGGCCTGGCGCTGGCCCAGGCCTTGCGTGCACTGGAGCAGCCACCTGCCATTGTTTTTGTGACGGCGCACGCAGAGCATGCGGTTGCGGCTTTCGAGCTGGAAGCCGTCGACTACCTCACCAAGCCCGTGCGGCTCGAGCGCTTGCAGATCGCATTGCAGAAAGTCGAGCGCGCGGTTGCCTCCAGTGGTGCGGCCTCTCATGACGCGCCTGAAGTGCTGCTCATCCAGGACCGTGGCCGCACCGAGCGGGTGCCGCTGGTCGAGGTGCTGTACTTCAAGGCCGAACTCAAATACGTGACGGTGCGCACGGCTACGCGCAGCTACATCCTCGATGCGTCACTGAGCGAGCTGGAAGAGCGGCACGCCGCCCAGTTCCTGCGGGTGCATCGCAACGCGCTGGTCGCTCGCCGTGCTATCCGCGCGCTTGAAAAACACTACGACCCCGAAGAGGGCGAAGGCTGGGCCTTGCGGCTCAATGGCGTTGAAGAACTTCTGGCCGTCTCCCGGCGACAACTCAGCGCCGTGCGTGAAGCATTGGCCGCACCATGACAGACAACGCAGTACCCACCCCCGAACCGGCGCTCGCGCCGGTGGCAGCCTCACTCCCGGTGCCGTCGCCAGCGCCATCGCCCGCGCAGACCGCCAAGCCCGCGGGACCGCCGATGGCCCACGACCCTGACGACCCATCGCACGTGTTGCTGCGCATGCCCGTGCATGTGCGCAGCGCGACACTGGCGTTGCTCGCTGCGTTGCTGGTGATTGCGATGCTGCGCTGGGCGAGCGACTTCTTCATTCCGGTGATGATCGGCTTCATGATGAGCTACGCGCTCACGCCGCTGGTCGACATGATGCAGCGCTGGAGGATTCCGCGCGCCGTGAGTGCGGCAGTCCTGCTGATAGGCATCCTGGGTGGCACAGGTGCGTCGATCTATTCATTCAGCGACGATGCGAGCCAGCTCGTGAGTTCGCTGCCGACGGCTGCCAGCAAGCTGCGTGATGCCATGCGCTCGCGTTCGGGCACCAACACAGCGTCGCTCGACACCGTGCAGAAGGCCGCCGCGCAGCTGGAACGGGCTGCGGCAGAAACTGGCCCCACGCCGGTGACCCGCGGCGTGCAGCGCGTGCAGATCGAAAAGCCCCACTTCAACATTCGCGACTACCTCTGGACGGGCACGATGGGGCTGGTGAGCTTCCTGGGCCAGGTCGTGATCGTCGTTTTCCTGACGTACTTCCTGCTGCTGTCGGGCGACACGTTCCGGCGCAAGCTGGTGAAGATCACAGGCCCCAGCCTGACCAACAAGCGCATCACGGTGCAGGCGCTGGACGAGATCACGCTGCAGATCCAGCGCTACCTCATCGTGCAGCTGCTCTTGAGCGTGGTCGTCGGCATTGCGACGGGCCTGGCTTTCTGGGCGCTGGGCATGAATCAGTCGGTCGTGTGGGGGCTGGCGAGCGGGCTGCTGAACTTCGTGCCGTACATCGGCGCGATCATTGTGACGGGCGCTGCTGCGCTCATTGCGTTCATGCAGTTCGGCGAAGTCAATTCGGCGCTCTATGTGGCGGGTGCATCGCTGGTGATTCACACCATCGTCGGCAACCTGATCGTGCCGTGGCTCACGAGCAAGGCGAGCCGCATGAACCCCGTGGCAGTGTTCATTGGCGTGCTCGGCTGGGGCTGGCTGTGGGGCGTGTGGGGCCTGCTGCTCGGCATCCCGATTATGATGATCGTGAAGGCGGTGTGCGACCGGGTGGATGACCTCAAGCCGATTGGTGAGCTGCTGGGGACTTGATGACGCCTTGCTCCCTCCCCCTCCGGGGGAGGGTAGGGGTGGGGGCACTCCCGGTGGTTGTGGTCGCGCAGCGGTTGTGACCGTATCAGCCGCCGCCTGCCCCCACCCCAGCCCTCCCCCAGGGGGGGAGGGAGCAAGGCAATCAGCCGGTGTTTCTCAGCGCCGCGGCGATCCCGTTGATCGACAAATGAATCCCGCGCCGCGCGCGATCATCGAGCGATCCTTCGCGGTGCCTGCGCACCAGTTCCACCTGCAAGTGATGCAGCGGATCGATATACGGAAACCGGTGCCTGATCGAGCGTTGCAGCGACGGGTTCGTCGCAAGCCGGCTGCGTTCGCCGGTGATCAGTTGCAGCGCCTCGACGGTGAGATGCCACTCTGCTTCGATCATCGCGAAGATGCGCTTGCGCAAACGCGCATCGGCAACGAGCGCGGCGTAGCGTGAGGCGAGCGCGAGGTCGCTTTTGGCGAGCACCATGTCCATGTTCGACAGCAACGCGCGAAAGAACGGCCAGTTGCGATACATCTTCTGCAATAGCGCCGTGTTTGCTTTTCGCGTCTGCGCCTTGTCGTCGCCGAGGAACTGCTGCACCGCCGTGCCAAAGCCATACCAGCCCGGCAGCGTCAGCCGGCACTGCCCCCAACTGAAGCTCCACGGAATCGCGCGCAAGTCTTCGATGCGCATCGACGACTTGCGGGACGCGGGCCGCGAGCCGATGTTCAGCTCCGCAATTTCGCGGATCGGCGTAGAGCCGAAAAAGTATTCGGTGAAGCCGGGCGTTTCGTACACCAGCGCGCGATACGCAGCCATGCTCGCGCTGGAAAGCGCATCTGCCGTTTGCAGGAAGGTGCGCGGCGCTGGCTTGGTTGGCTGCAGCAGCGTGGCTTCAAGCGTGGCCGCTACAAGCGTTTCAAGGTTGCGTCTGCCGATTTCCGGGTTGGCGTATTTCGAGCCGATCACCTCGCCTTGCTCGGTCAGGCGAATCTGCCCGCGCACTGTGCCCGGTGGCTGTGCCAGGATGGCCTGGTAGCTGGGCCCGCCGCCGCGGCCGACCGTGCCGCCGCGTCCATGGAACATGCGCAGCTGGATGTTGTGGCTGTTCGCGAGCTGGTCGAACAGATCGACGAGCGCAATCTCGGCGCGATACAGCTCCCAGTTGCTGGTGAAGATGCCGCCGTCCTTGTTGCTGTCGCTGTAGCCCAGCATGATGTCCTGCTCGCTGCCTGAGCGCTGCACCAGCTTGGCAATGCCGGGCAACGCGTAGAACTCTCGCATGATCGGCGCGGCATTGCGCAGGTCTTCGATGGTTTCGAACAGCGGCACGACGATCAGCTGCGCCATCGCTTTGTCGTCCAGCGTGCCTGCCATCAGGCCGACTTCTTTTTGCAGCAGCAGCACTTCGAGCAGGTCGCTCACCGTCTCGGTGTGGCTGATGATGTAGTGGCGAATCGCCTGCGCGCCGAAACGCTCGCGCATCACGCGTGCAGTTTCGAAGATCGCGATCTCGCTTTGTGCCCACGGCGAATACGTCGCGCCCATCACGCGCAGCGGCCGCGCGTCGCACAGCAGTTTCATCAGCAACTCACGCTTGGCGGCTTCAGCGAGCTTCGAGTAGTTGGGCTCCACACGCGCTGTGGCGAGCAATTCAGCCACCACTTCTTCATGCTTGTCGGAGCTCTGGCGCAAGTCCACCGTCGCGAGGAAAAATCCGAACACTTCGACAGCGCGGATCAGCGGATGCAGGCGTTGCGCAACGAGCGCAGCTGCATGGTGGGCAAGCAGCGACGCTTCGATGATGCGCAGGTCCGCCAAAAAGTCTTCCGCGCGCAGGTAGGGGTTTTGCGGCGCGACGGCGTGGCGGGCAGCTGTGCCGCCCGTGAGTTCGCGCAGCGTGGCGGCCAGCCGCGAGTAGATGCCGGTGAGTGCGCGGCGATACGGCTCGTCCATGCGGTGCTCGCTCTGGTCGGGTGAGCTTTCGGCCAGTGCGCGCATCTCGGGCGTGACGCCAACGAGCATCGCCGAGAGCGACAGTTCACCGCCCAGGTAATGCACCTCTGTCAGATAGTGGCGCAGCGCCACTTCGCTTTGCCGGCGCAGCGCGTAGTCGAGCGTTTCGGCGGTGACGTTGGGGTTGCCGTCGCGGTCGCCACCAATCCACTGACCCATGCGAAGGAACGTGGCGACGGGGTGGCTGCCCAGCTCGTGTTCCAGCTCTGCGTAGAGCTTGGGGATCTCGCGCAGGAACGTGGCTTCGTAGTAGCTCAGCGCGTTCTCGATTTCATCGGCAACGGTGAGCTTGGTAAACCGCAGCAAGCGCGTTTGCCACAGCTGCAGCACGCGGGCGCGAATCTGCACTTCATTGGCGGCAAGCTCCCGCGGCGCAAGCATGTCTTTCGGCATCGCATGCGACTTGATTTCGTCGCGGGCTACCAGCAGGTTGGCGATGGCGCGTTCTGCATCGAGGATGCTCTTGCGCTGCACTTCCGTCGGGTGCGCGGTGAGCACGGGCGAGACGTAGCTGTGGGCGAGTGTTTGCGAAACCGTCTTGGCGTTGATGCCTGCCCAACGCAAGCGCGCCAGGGCGACCTCGATGCTGCCTTCCTGCGTGTCGCCCGCGCGTTCATGCACGATGCGGCGGCGGATGTGGTGGCGGTCTTCCGCGAGGTTGGCCAAGTGGCTGAAGTAAGTGAACGCGCGAATCACGCTCACCGTGGCGTCGCTCGACAGCGACTTCAGCAGGCTCTTGAGTGCCTTGTCGGCTTCATGGTCGGCGTCGCGCCGGAAAGCCACGGAGAGCTTGCGCACGCGCTCGACCAGCTCGTAGGCCTCAACGCCTTCCTGCTCGCGGATCACATCGCCCAGGATGCGGCCGAGCAGGCGGATGTCTTCAACCAGGGGGCGCTCATTGTCACGGGCGCGGCGCGAGGGGGATTCCGGGCTGGGCGGCATGGGGTGGCGATCTCGTTGTGCTTAGTTTTTGAGCAGTCTGCATGCTAGCATCGACGCTCCTTTTAGCATTACAGACAGGTGACAGGATTGAGCAAGCTGGTCATCGCTACACGCGAAAGCCGCCTGGCCCTGTGGCAGGCCGAACACGTCAAGTCACTCCTTGTGCAGCGGGGGCATGGCGTGGAGCTTCTGGGCATGACCACCAAGGGCGACCAGATTCTTGATCGCTCGCTGTCAAAAGTCGGCGGCAAGGGCCTGTTCGTCAAGGAACTTGAAGTGGCCATCGAAGAAGGCCACGCCGACATCGCCGTGCACTCGCTCAAAGACGTGCCGATGGACCTGCCCGAAGGCTTCGCCCTTGCCTGCGTGATGGAGCGCGAAGACCCGCGCGATGCCTTCGTTTCCAACAAGTACGCTGCGTTGGCCGACTTGCCGCAAGGCGCCGTGGTCGGAACGTCCAGCCTGCGCCGCGTCGTGCTGCTTCGCGCGCTGCGGCCTGACCTGAAGATCGAGCCCTTGCGCGGCAACCTCGACACGCGCCTGCGCAAGCTCGATGAAGGTTTGTACGACGGGATCATTCTTGCCGCCGCGGGCCTGAAGCGCCTGGGCCTCGGTGAGCGGATTCGTGAAGTGTTCGAGCCTGAAGTGATGCTGCCTGCCGCCGGGCAAGGCGCGCTTGGCATTGAAGTGCGGTCTGACCGCGCTGACTTGCTGGAGCTGTTCGCGCCACTCGCTCACCAGACCACTTGGCTGTGCGTGGCCGCCGAGCGCGCTGTCAGCCGTGCCATGGGCGGCAGTTGCTCGATGCCGCTCGCTGCGCATGCGGTGTTTGCTGGCGAATACCTGCAGTTGCGTGCAGCCTGGGGCGACCCGGAAGGCGATGCAACGCTGCTGCGCGCGCAGTCCGCCGGCTCGGTGGCTGACCTCGAAGCTGCGGCAGCGCTGGGTACCGAAGTCGCCGCGCGGCTGCGCGCTGCGGGCGCGCGCTGAGCAGGAAGTTGCTGTGCGGCTGATCGTGACGCGGCCCCGCCAGGAGGCCGATCAATGGGTCGCGCAGCTGGTGCAGCGCGGCGTGCAGGCACAGGCGCTGCCTCTCATCGAAATACTGCCAGCCGCTGATACCACGAGCGTGGCGCAGGCGTGGGCAGCATTGCCCGGCGTGCGCGCGGTGATGTTTGTGAGCAGCAATGCCGTGCGCCACTTCTTCGCACACGCCAACGCGAACGCAGCGCATTGGCCGCCGGGCACGCGTGCCTGGGCCACGGGGCCGGGCACGTTGAAGGCGCTTCGCGATGCGGGCGTCGCAAGCGATGCGATCGACGCGCCGTCAGCAGACGCGAAGCAGTTCGACTCCGAAACGCTGTGGGCGCAAGTCGCCTCGCAGGTATCGTCCGGTGATCGTGTGCAGATCGTGCGTGGCGCAGAGGCGGGCCAGCCTCAAAACCAGGGGCGCGACTGGCTGGAGCAGCAATTGGCTGGCGCGGATGCCGTCGTCACAACAGTGATCGCCTACCAGCGCGGCACACCCGCATGGACACCCGCAGAGCAGGCGAGCGCTGCCGCACTGGCAGCCGATTGCTGGCTGTTCAGCAGCTCGCAGGCCATTGCCAACCTGCGCCAACTTCTGCCTTTGCAGAGCTGGAAGCAAGCGCGCGCTATCGCCACACATGCACGCATTGCAGCCGCTGCGCAGGATGCTGGCTTTGGTGTTGTTTGCGTGTCACGGCCGACCGTGGACGCTGTAGTCGCGGCCCTAAAATCGTTTCGATGACGCAAGAGCCTGCGGACGAAGCCGCCGCCCGCACCGAAGTGAAAACCCTGGACGTTGCCCCACCTGCGGCAGCCGTTCTACCTGCGCCATCTTCATCTGGCGCGGTGCCGCGTGGTGTGCTCTACCTGTTCATGATCGTCGCCGCACTCGCACTGGCGGGCAGTTTCACGCTGTGGCAAAAGCTCTCGACCATCCAGGAGCAGCTGGCCAGGCAAAGCCAGGACTCAGGCACCAATGCCATCGAAGCGCGCGCCCTGGCCAAGCAGGCCCAGGAAATCGCGCGGGACACTGCGGCGCGGCAGGCCATCGCCGAGACCAAACTCAGCGAAGTGGCGATGCAGCGCTCGCAGATCGAAGAGCTGGTGCAGAGCATGTCGCGCTCGCGAGACGAGAACATGCTGGTCGACATCGAATCCGCATTGCGCCTTGCGCAGCAGCAGGCGCAATCGACGGGCAGTGTCGAGCCATTGCTCTCGGCGTTGCGCGTGGCTGACCAGCGGCTCGAGCGTGCGGGCCAGCCGCGCCTGTCGCGCGTGCGCGCCGCCGTCACGCGCGACCTGGACCGCATCAAGACCGCCACGACGACTGACGTGCCCGGCATCCTTGCGCGGCTCGACGAGCTGGCGCGGCTGGCCGATGAACTGCCGGCGTCCAATGCCGTGCCGAAAGCCGGTGCGGCTGCAACCGCCGCCTCCGCTCGCAAGCCGGCATCGACACCCATCAGCGTGCAGTGGTGGGTCAAGCTCGTGGACGACATACGCGATGAAGCACGCGGCCTGCTGCGCGTGAGCCGCATCGACCAGCCCGAGGCTGTGCTGCTGGCACCCGAGCAGCTGTTCTTCCTGCGTGAGAACCTCAAGTTGCGGCTGCTCAACGCGCGGTTGGCGTTGCTGTCGCGCCAAAGCGATGCGGCGCGTGCCGATGTGTCGGCCGCCCTGCTGGCCGTGAACAAGTATTTCGACCCCGCGTCACGCAAGACGCAACTGGTGGCGACGCAGCTGCAGCAGGTGCAGACGCAATTGCAGGCGGTGGCGTTGCCGCGTATCGATGAGTCGCTGGCCGTGATCAACACCGCTGCGGCCGGAAGGTAAGCAAAGCCGTGCGCGCAGCCCTGTGGCTTCTGGCCCTCTTTGCCATCGCGGTGGCCATTGCCCTGTTTGCGGGCAACAACCAGGGCACTGTCACGCTCTACTGGCCACCCTACCGCGTGGACCTGTCGCTCAACCTGGTGTTGCTGCTGCTGGTCGGCGCATTCGTGTTTTTGCATGCGGTGCTGGGCGCGATGTCAGCGTTGTTCGACTTGCCCCGGCAGGCGCTGCGCTGGCGCACGCAGCAAAAGGAACGGGCGATGTATGGCTCGCTGCTCGATGGCTGGTCGCACATGCTCGCAGGGCGGTTCATCCGCGCGCGCAAGTCGGCTGAGGCCGTGCTGGTGCAGGAGCGTTCGCTCGACACCAGCGGCCAGCGCGTCGCCAATGCGCCGCAGGTGCGCACGCTGGCGCATTTGCTGGCGGCTGAAAGCGCGCAATCGCTGCAAGACCGGCCGGGTCGTGAAGATCATTTGAAGCAGGCGCTTTCGCAGGCTTCGGCGCGCGATGCGCAGGAAGTGCATGAAGGCGCCTTGATGCGCGCAGCCCGCTGGGCCCTGCAGGACCAGGAGCCCGAGGCCGCGATGACGTGGCTGCAGGGCTTGCCGCAGGGCGCGGCACGCCGCACGCTGGCATTGCGCACCAAGCTGAAGGCAGCGCGCCTTGCGCGCCGCACGGCCGACGCGATGGAGACGGCCCGTTTGCTCGCCAAGCACCGGGCGTTTTCGGCAGGCGCGGCGCAAAGCCTGGTGCGCGGCCTCGCTATCGACTTGCTGAACGCTGCGCATGATGTGGCGCAGTTGCAGCGCGCCTGGAATTCACTGGAGCCGTCCGAGCGGCTGATGCCGGAACTGGCGGTGCATGCAGCGCAAAAGCTCTCGGCGCTGGGCGGTGATGCGCAGGTGGCCCGCGAGTGGCTGGCACCCGTGTGGGACCAACAAGCCGAGCTGGGCGATTCGATCAAGGTCAAGCTCGTGCTGGCGCTTGAGGCCGGCATGGACAGCCTCGACAGTGCATGGCTGGCGCGAATCGAGGCAGCCCAAAAGGCCAACCCGCGCGATGCGACGCTGCAATACCTGGCAGGCATGGCTTGCATGAAGCGCCAGCTCTGGGGCAAGGCGCAGCAGCACCTGAGCCAGGCGGCGCTGGCCTTGCAGGACATCCGGCTGCATCGCAAAGCGTGGCGTGCGCTGGCCGAACTGGCTGAAGAGCGCGGCGACTCGGAGACTGCCGCCAAAGCCTGGAAGCGCGCCGCGACGGACTAGGCGCCCGCGCGGCAGAAGCATTGAATTTCTCCCTCTCCCTCCGGGGGAGGGCAGGGGTGGGGGCAAGCGGCTTTGCTACCGCCGGCTCTCCAGATCACCGCAACCCTCTCCCAGAGCAGGAGAGGGCGCAGCCATCAGCTACCTGCCTGCTCGAAGGGCAGCTTCATCTCGCGCAGGTCGCGCTTTGTCTCCACCAGCACCAGCGGACCTTCGTCAATGACGACAACAGGCGGCCGCTCGCGGGGCACATGCACGGGCTTGGGCTCGGCAGCGATCGCGGCCTGGACGGCTGCGATCTTGCCGGCGTCGGAGTTGACCCACTCAAGCCCCGAGCTTTGCGCCACTTGCACGAGGTCGCTCACGGGCAACTCGAACTTCGTGACCTTGGGCAGCGGTGCGCGGCCATTGGCAGGCGCTGCGGCCTTGGCTGCTGCGGGCGCGGGAGCACGCACGGCGATGGGCTCGGCAACGAATGCCGGTGCGGCTTGCGCGGCGTCGGACTGCGGTGCCGGTGCCGTCGAAGGCGCCATCGAAGGCGCGGCCGCTTGCATGGCGGGTGCTGGCTGGCGCTGCTCGTCGTTGGACGCCTGCGCGTCGTCACTGGCGAAGCCCGTCGGGTAGCGCGGACGATCGCGGTCCTGCAGGGCAGCATCGCCCGCGTCAGCCGCTTGCGGTGCAGCGCCGTCTTCACGAGGCGCTTCGCCTTCACGCGGTGCGCGGTCACGGCGGTCGCGGCCATAACGGTCGCGCGAACGGCGTTCACGCGGCTGCTCGCCATCGGCGGCAGGGCGCTGTGCGTCTTGATGCGCATGCGACTCGAGCACCGGATCAGCGGCAGGCGCCTGCTGGTGGCCGCCATCGTTCACCGCGCCCACTGACGTTGCAGCGCCGGCGAGTGCTGCGACTTGCGCGCTCTCATTGGCGGCGGCCTGGTCGCGCGGACCACGGTCGTTGCGGCGCTCGCCGCCACGCTCGCCGCCACGCTCGCGGCGGCCGCCGTCGCGGTTGCCGTCGCGGTTGCCGTCGCGGTTGCCGTCGCGGTTGCCGTCGCGACTTCCTTCTCGACTTCCTTCGCGATTGCCATCCCGGCTCGCGTCACGGCTTGCCTCGCGCGGACGGTCACCGCGCGCAGGGCGGTCCTGGCGCTGCTCGCCAGTGGCGCCTTCATTGGATTGCTGCGCGCCTGCCGCGCCTTCAACCGGCGCACGCTGGTCGGATTCGCGGCGCTCGCGCGGCGGACGGTCGCCATTGCGGTTGTCGCCACGCGGCTCGCGGTTGTCGCGGCCTTCGCCACGATCCTGGCGATCACCACCTTGACGCTCACCGCCTTGGCGATCACCGCCACGGCGCGGGCCTTCGCCTGCTTCGGCGCGATCACGCCGGGGCTCGCCCTCGCGGCGCTGGCTGCCTTCGCGGTTGCCATCACGGCCACCTTCGCGGTTGCCTTCGCGATTGCCCTCGCGGCGCTGGCCGCCTTCACGGTTGCCGTCGCGGCTGCCACCGCGGCCACCGCGGCGGTTGCCGTCACGGCCACCTTCACGGTTGCCATCTCGGCGTTCTTCCCGCTTGCCCTCTGTTGCCGCAGGTGTTTGCACAACTGGTGCGGGTGCAGGCGCGGGGGATGCGCCGAACAGGCTCTTGATCCAGCCCATGAAGCCTGTCTCGGCAGGTGCCGGTGCGGGCTTTGGCGCGGGTGCGCGAGCGGCTTGCGGCTTGGCAGCAACCGGCTCGGGCTTGGCCACTTCGGGCTTGGGCACTGCAATCGGCGCGGGTGCGTCGGGCAGCACGCCCTTGATGACGGGCTCTTGCTTGTTGGTGCGTTCGTGCGAGCGGCGCGTGACGGCCGTCGGGTCTTCGACTTCTTCTGCCATCGCGTAGCTGGCCTGCAGGTTGTCCAGGCGCGGATCGTCGTGCTTCAGGCGCTCGAGCCGGTAGTTCGGCGTTTCGAGCGTCTTGTTGGGCACCATGATCACGTTCAGGCGCTGCTTCAGTTCGATCTTGGCGATTTCCGCGCGCTTCTCGTTCAACAGGAACGAAGCAACATCCACCGGCACTTGCACATGAACGGCGGCGGTGCCGTCTTTCATGGACTCTTCCTGGATGATCCGCAGGATCTGCAGCGCCGAGCTTTCCGTGTCGCGGATGTGGCCGTGGCCGCCGCAACGCGGGCAAGGAATCGACGCGCCTTCCGACAGGGCCGGGCGCAGGCGCTGTCGGCTCATTTCCATCAGGCCGAACTTGCTGATCGTGCCGAACTGCACGCGCGCGCGGTCTTGCCGCAGCGCATCGCGCAGGCGGTTTTCGACTTCGCGGCGGTTCTTCGACTCTTCCATGTCGATGAAGTCGATGACGATCAGGCCGCCCAAGTCACGCAGGCGCATCTGGCGCGCGACTTCGTCAGCGGCTTCGAGGTTGGTGCGGGTGGCGGTCTCTTCGATGTCGCCGCCCTTGATGGCGCGTGCCGAGTTCACGTCGATGGAGACGAGCGCTTCGGTGTGGTCGATCACGATCACGCCGCCGGAAGGCAGCTTCACTTCACGCGCGTAGGCCGATTCGATCTGGTGTTCGATCTGGAAGCGCGAGAACAGCGGTGCGTCGTCGCGGTAGCGCTTCACACGGGCGGCATGCTCGGGCATGACGTGCGCCATGAACTGCTGCGCCTGGTCGTAGATGTCGTCGGTGTCGATCAGGATGTCGCCGATGTCGTGATTGAAGTAATCACGAATGGCGCGGATGACGAGCGAAGATTCCTGATAGATCAGCATCGCGCCCTTGCCACCCTTGGACGCGCCTTCGATGGCGTTCCAGAGCTTGAGCAGGTAGTTCAGGTCCCACTGGAGCTCAGGTGCGGCGCGGCCGATGCCGGCGGTGCGCGCAATGATGGACATACCGTTGGGGTATTCCAGCTGGTCCATGTTCTCTTTGAGCTCGGCGCGGTCTTCGCCCTCGATGCGGCGGCTGACGCCACCGCCGCGCGGGTTGTTGGGCATGAGCACCACGTAGCGGCCGGCCAGCGACACAAACGTAGTCAGGGCTGCGCCCTTGTTGCCGCGTTCTTCTTTTTCGACCTGGACCAGCAGTTCCTGGCCTTCCTTGATCACGTCGCTGATGCGCGCCTGCGAGACGGACACACCGGGGGTGAAGTAGGAGCGGGAGATTTCCTTGAAAGGCAGGAAGCCGTGGCGGTCTTCGCCATAGTCCACAAAGCAGGCTTCGAGCGAGGGCTCGACGCGGGTCACAACGGCTTTGTAGATGTTGCCCTTGCGCTGCTCGCGGCCTTCAATTTCAATTTCGTAATCGAGGAGCTTTTGCCCATCGACGATGGCGAGCCGGCGTTCTTCAGCCTGCGTCGCGTTGATCAGCATGCGTTTCATGCGTCACCTTCTTTTAAATCCAATACACCAGGGCCCTTTGACGGGCCAACGGTGCCTGGCAGGCGCGATGAAATTACCGGAACGGCCGCATAGCGGCGCCTGCTAGGAGAGCGGGCGCGGCAACAGGGCTGGGAGTGGGGCGAGAGGCGCAGCAGGTGGCGCGAGCCGTCGGCGCGCGCGTCTGGCCACGATCAGTGGCGCAGTGTGCGATACCTGCGTTTTGCAGATATCAGGCGACAGCCAGACTGTGACGGGGGCATTGAGCCATCGCCAGCAGATCATGAGGAGCGCCATTAGCACGGGTGTGTCTCGCTTTGTCCGTCCGCCAGAAGGTGCTGGAGGACTCGTATTCCGTAAGTGTTTCATCGCGCCGGCTTGTCTTTGCACTGGAGTGAGTTTGCACGTGAGCAAAGGTGGCACCGGCCTTCCAGCGTAACCGGCGGTGAGTGCGTGGACTAAACTCCAAGGCAAATCAACCACTTACAGCGTTACGCTAGTGAAACACATTATAGGGGGCATCCAGACCCCCGCAAGCACGACGCGGAACCCGCAGGAGTCGGCGAGGTGGATCGCCGTTGGACGCGCGGCCGCAAACGATGGCCGTCATGATCAGGCCCTGGCCTGTTTCAAGCGCGCCGTGGAGCAAGACCCCGACTCAGCGCCTGCACACTTTCAGCTGGCACGCGAGCACTATCGGCGCAACAACCTGCCGCTTGCCCAGGCAGCATTTGAGCGGGCGGTGGCGCTGAGGCCCGACTATCCGCAGGCGCTCAATGGCCTTGCTGTCGTGATGCAGCTCAAAGGCGAATGGGTCACCTCAGAGGTGCTGTTCAGGCGCGCCATTGAAGCGTCGCCCGACTTTGGCGCCGCAATGAGCAGTCTTGGCAATACGCTCTTTCACCTCGGGCGGCTGGCAGAAGCGGAGCAGATGTTCCATTCGGCCCTCGGGATTGACATGAACCTGCGCGAAGCGCACCAGGGCCTGGGGCTGCTGCTTCATTGCGAGCAGCGGATGGACGAGGCGGAGCAGGTATGCCGCGGCGCCGTGGAGCGCTGGCCGAATACGGCAGACCTGCGGCTCAATCTCGGGCTCTTGCTGCTCGCGCGGGACAAGTACGAGGAGGGCTGGGCCTGCTATGAAGCGCGCCATGCATCGAGCATGAGCGCCGAAGTGCGACGGCAGGCCTTGCCCGGGGGCACGCCGTGGGCGGGGCAGGCGCTGGACGGCAAGTCGCTGCATATCGTGGCCGAACAAGGGTTCGGCGACATGATCCAGATCGTTCGTTATGTGCCGCTGTTGCGGCGCATGGGCGTGTCGCGGCTCACCCTCGAATGCGCCGCGCCACTGCGGCCATTGCTGCAAGGCATGGAAGGCATCGACGAGCTGGTGAAGGCTGCACCGGCCCAGTTTGACTACTGGTGCTACACGATGAGCGTGCCGCGGCTCATGCGCACCGACATCTCCAATATTCCTGCCACGCTGCCGTATTTGTCTGCGCCGGCACACCGCGCCGAATTTGCGAAGGCCCTGCTCGGTCCGCGGCCGGCCGGTGTGCTGCGCGTCGGCCTGGTCTGGAAGGGCATGGCCGCCAACCGGCATGACGCGTTTCGCTCGCTGGCGGCGCTGTCCAGCCTGTCGTCGCTGTGGAGCGTGCCCGGTGTGCAGTTCGTCAGCCTGCAAAAGGGTGCGGGCGAAGAGGAGGCGAAGTCGCCCCCCGCTGGACAGGCGCTTCTGGATGCTGGCACATCGCTGCGCGACTTTGCAGATACGGCTGCCGTGATCCATGAGCTGGACCTGGTGATCACGGTTGATACGGCCGTTGCGCACCTGGCCGCCGCGCTCGGCAAACCTGTGTGGCTTTTGCTTGCGCGCCGCGGCCTTGACTGGCGCTGGGGCATCGGCCGCAATGATTCGCCGTGGTACCCCGGCGTGATGCGCCTGTTCAGGCAGGAGCAGATCGGCAACTGGCAGGGCGTGATCGATGAGGTGCGCGCCGCGCTCGACGCGCTGGCTGCGCAGGGCGAGGCGCAGCCGCAATGACTGCGCCTGCGGCGCCCCAGGCCACGTTCGTCGAAGTCGACGAGGGGTCGGCGGGCCAGCGGCTCGACAATTTCCTGATCCGCGAGTTGAAGGGCGTGCCGAAGACGCACGTCTACCGGATCATCCGCAGCGGCGAAGTGCGGGTGAACAAGGGGCGTGCGTCTGCCGACACGCGTGTGGTGCAGGGCGACATCGTGCGGGTTCCGCCCACGCGCGTGTCCGACAAAGTGGCCGAGAAGCTGGAAAAGCCGGCACCTGCGCGCGAATTTCCGGTGCTGTTCGAAGACGATCACCTGCTGGCGATCGACAAGCCCGCCGGCGTTGCGGTGCACGGCGGCAGCGGCGTGAGCTTTGGCGTGATCGAGCAATTGCGGCAAGCGCGGCCCCAGGCGAAATTCCTGGAGCTCGTGCACCGGCTTGACCGCGAGACATCCGGCATCCTGCTTGTCGCGAAGAAACGATCGGCGCTCACCAACTTGCAAGACCAGTTCCGCGAACGCGAGACCGGCAAGACCTATCTGGCCATGGTGAGCGGCACGTGGCCTGCGAACAAGAAGGTGATCGATGTTCCGCTGCACAAGTACCTGCAGGCCGATGGCGAGCGGCGCGTGAAGGTCGTGGCGCGCGATGACCCCGATGGCATGCGCTCGATCACGCTTGTGAAGGTGGCGCGACGGGTGGCGCTGCCCACGGGCGAAGCAAGCCTGCTCGAAGTGACGATCAAGACGGGCCGCACACACCAGATTCGCGTGCACCTCGCCTCGCAGGGCCATGCGATCCTGGGGGATGACAAGTACGGCGATTTCGAATTGAACAAGGCGCTGGCCAGGGCGGGCCTGAAGCGCATGTTCCTGCATGCGTGGCGGCTCGCGTTCACGCACCCCGCTTCGGGCGAGGCGGTTTCGCTGCAGAGTCCGTTGCCTTCGGCGCTCGCGGCGTTTTCGCGCGAGGCTTAGCAGCTGCGGCCTTGCGTGCAGGCTTGGCCGCTGGTGTGGCTGCTGGTGTGGCCGCTTGCACGGTCGCGGCAGGCGCTGCGGCCGCGAGCTGCGCAACCACTTGCGCAACCGGTGTCGCCCAGTCACCGGGCACGGGCTGCCTGAACAGGCGCATCACCCCTGGGTACCAAGGCGAATCGGTGCGCTCACGCAGCCAGCGCCAGTCGGTGCCGCGCGCAGAAAGCAGCAGCGCCACTGGCTTGCCCATGGCGGCTGCAAGATGTGCGACGGCGGTATCGACGCACACCACGATGTCGAGGCTGGCGATGATGGCGGCGGTGTCGCCGAAGTCTTCGATCTGCTCGCCCAACGCCTTGATCGGCTGGCCTTTGGGCGGATGCGCGGCCTCGTCTTCACCCTGGCCCTTTTGCAAGCTCACGAATGCGGCGCCCGGCACCAACCACAGCGGCGCGAGCACTGCAAGCGACGGCACCGACCGGTTCATATCGTTGGCATGGCCGGCAGCACCCTTCCACACCAGGCCGATCTTCAGCGCGGCTCGTGGCATTCGCCGAGCCCACGTCTTCACGCGCTTCGCGTCGGCGCTGATGTAAGGCAGCGCCGCAGGAATCGATTCCAGCGTGGTGCCGCAGTGCAGCGGCAGGCTCAGCGCGAAGCACCAGTAGTCGCAGACAGGCAGCACGTCCACACTGACTTCATCGACGCCTTGCACGGTGCGCATCACCGGCTCGAGTGCCTTGTTGCAGAAGACCACGACGCGTGCAGCACCCATCGATTTAAGAACAGGCGCATAACGTGAGAACTGGATCAAGTCGCCGAGGCCTTGCTCGGGCCAGATGACGATCGACTTGCCTTCAAGCGACTCACCGCACCACGGCGGGAAGGGCAGTTCGGGCGCGCTGACCAGGGGTGTGGTGAGAACGGGTGAGTGCCGCGCTTCATAAAGCGGCCAGCCTTCCTTGAACTTGCCTTCGGACAGCAGCAGGCTGCCCAGGCCCAGCTGCGCTTCTGCGCTGGATTTGACCGGCGATGCCGCGCTTGCTTCGAGCACTTGCCGATACAGATGCTCTGCCTCATCGGGCCGGCCGCTTCGCTGAAGCAGGTTGGCAAGGCTTGTGCGCGCCTGGGTGTAAGAAGCATCCAGCGCGATGGCGCGGCGAAGGAGTTGCTCTGCTTGTTGCGAAGGCCCCTGCGTTTCAAGCAGCACAGCCAGGTTGTTGAGTGCAGCCAGGTTGTCAGGCTTGATTGTCAGCAGCTTGCGGTAGGCCACCAGCGCTGGCTCGGTTTGACCTTTGCGCTGAAGCTGCACGGCTTCGTCGAAGAGGTCGTGCTCCGGCGTGCGCTTCGGCATGATCGACTGGCACAGCGCATCGATGGGCGTGGCCCAGTCGCCCGGTGTGGGTTGGCGGCGCAGCTGCATCACACCGGGGTACCACGGCGAGTCGATGCGCTCGCGCAGCCAGCGCCAGTCCACGCCCACAGACGGCAGCAGCACGGCCACGGGTTTGCCCATGGCGCCGGCGAGGTGCGCGATGGCGGTGTCGACACAGATGACGATATCGAGGTTCGCGATGATCGCGGCCGTGTCGCCGAAGTCTTTGATGTCCTGGCCGAGTGCGGTGATGGGCTGTCCCGCGGGCGGATGTAACGCTTCGTCTTCGCCCTGGCCTTTTTGCAGGCTCACAAAAGCGGCGCCTGCGATGGTCCACAGCGCAGCCAGCGTCGCCAGTGAAGGCAGCGACCGGTTCATGTCGTTCTTGTGGCCCGCAGCACCCTTCCAGACGAGGCCGATCTTCAGCTTCGATTCGGGCAGGCGTTTCTTCCAGTGGGCCACGCGCGCTGGATCTGCGCTGATATAGGGCAGCTCGCCCGGGATCGATTCGAGCGTGGTGCCAAAGCGCATCGGCAGGCTGAGCGGAAAAGTCCAGTAGTCATGGGTGCGCAGCTGGCGCAAGTCGATCACCACTTCATCGACGCCCGCCACGGTTTGCAGCACGGGCTGCAGCGGTGGATGGCACACCACGGTAACGCGCGAAGCACCGAGCTTCTTGAGCATCGGCGCGTAGCGCACGAACTGGATGCTGTCGCCAAAGCCCTGCTCGGGCCACAGGATGATCGACTTGCCTTGCAGCGACTCACCGCGCCATGCCGGGCACGGCAAGTTGGGCGCGTGCACCGTCGGGTCGGCCAGCTGCGACGAGTAGCGCGCTTCGTAGTAGGGCCAGCCTTGCGCGAGCCGGCCTTGCGTGAGCAGCAGCGAGCCGAGATTGAGCTGCGTCTCTGCGCTGTCGGGCCGCAGCCTCAATGCTTCGCGCAGTTCCTTTTCTGCTTCCTCTGGCCGGTTGGTGATGTGCAGCAAGGCGCCCAGGTTGTTGTGCGCATCGGCGTAGTCGGGCTTGAGTTCAAGCGCGCGGCGGTAGGCACTCTCTGCTTCCTTCCAGCGTTTGGCCTCGGTGAGCAACGCTGCTTCGTTGTTGGCAAAGCGCGCATCGAGTGGCTGGAACTTCTTCGCGCGCTCGTAAATGGCCTGCGCTTCCTGCCCGCGCCCGGCCTTTTGCAGCAGCACGCCCAGGTTGTTGCTTGCATCGGCAAAGTCGGGCTTGAGCGCCAGCGCCCGCGCATAGGCTTCTTCAGATTCCTGGATGCGTCGCGCGTCCTGCAGCATCGTGCCGAGGTTGTTCCACGATTCAGCGTGCTGTGGGTCGATTTCGAGCGCGCGGCGAAACGCGGCTTCAGATTCGTCCCAGCGCTTCTGTTCCACCAGCAGCGCGCCCAGGCCGTTCCACGCGGAGAGCAGCGCGGGCTTGGCGGCGATGGCGGCGCGGTAGCTGGCTTCGGCTTCATCGACACGGCCGCTGGCGCGCAGCAGGTTGCCCAGATTGGCGTGCGCTTCGGCGTACCCCGGCTCGACCTCGATCGCGCTGCGATAGGCGGCCTCTGCTTCGGCGGCGCGGCCCGATGCGCGCAGCAGCACGCCCAGGTTGCTGTGGAAGCGGCCTGCAGCTGGCATCAGTGCGATGGCGCTGCGGTACCCGGCTTCGGCCTGTGCGGTGCGGCCCTCACGGCGCGCTGCATTGGCGCGTGCGAACCACTGGTTCGCCTGCGTCTCCTTGTCGGCCAGGCCTGCGAGCGCCGCGCGCACGGCGTCGATCACCGGCGGCCATCCGCCTTCGGCCGTGGAGCGGAACAGACGCATCACACCGGGATACCACGGCGAGTCGTCGCGGCCTTGCAGCCAGCGCCAGTCAACGCGGTAGTTCGGCAGCATCACCCACACGGGTTTGCCGAGTGCGCCCGCGAGATGGACCGATGCGGTATCGACGCCAATCACCAGGTCCAGCTGCTCGATGATGGCTGCTGCATCGGCGAAGTCTTCGATGTCATTGCCCAGCGGCACGATCGGCTGGCCAGCGGGAGGCTTGAGGGCCTGCTGTTCGCCGGCGCCTTTTTGCAGGCTCACGAATGTCACACCCGGCACGGACCACAAAGGCGCGAGCGTCTCCAGCCCCGGCAGCGATCGATGCGAGTCGTTGGCGTGCGTTGTCGAGCCTTTCCAGATCAGCCCGACCTTCAGCCCAGCGGCGGGCATGCGCGGGCGCCACTTTGCCATGCGCTGGGGCAGCGCACGCAGGTAGGGCAGCTTCGACGGGATCGTGTCCAGCCGTGTGCCCAGGCGCAGCGGCAGGCTCATGGCGTGGCACCAGTAGTCGTGCGGCGCAGGCGTGTCGTGCAGGTCGATCACTTCGTCGATGCCTTCGACCGAGGCCAGCAGCGCTCGCATGGGCGGCAGGCAGGCCCAGCTCAGCCGGGTGATGCCGAGCTGCCGAAGCATCGGCACGTAACGCACGATCTGTAGCGTGTCGCCGTAGCCCTGCTCGCTCCAGATCAGCAGCGAACGGCCCGCCAGCGGCTCGCCCGTCCAGCGCGGGAACGGATGGCGGGGCGAGTAGAGCGACCCGCCGAGCCGGTCTTGCTGGTTGCGCGCTTCGTAGTGCGGCCAGCCTTCGTCGAAGCGGCCCGCTGCCAGCAGCACCATGCCCAGGTTCAAGCGCGCATCGCCGCTGCCGGGGCGGACTTCAAGCGCGCGCAGCAGCATGTGCTGCGCTTGCTCGCTATCGCCCAGTTCACCCAGCAACACGCCCAGGTTGTTGAGCGCCCAGAAGTTCTCCGGATCGCTTTGCAGGGCGAGGCGAAACTGCGCGACGGCATCGCGTGTGCGGCCTGACTCCTGCAGCACCATGGCCAGCCGCGTTTGCAAGGCGGCGTGCTCGGGATGCTGCTGCACGGCGTTGCGCAGCAAGGCCTCAGCCTGGTCATAGGCGCCTTGCATCGCCAGCACGCTCACCAGGCCAATCACGGCTTCTGGCGAGCGCGGATCTTGCTGCACCACAAAGCGGTGCGCCGCCTCGGCATCGGCGAGACGGCCTTGTTTTCGCAGCACATGACCCAGCGTGAACCACGCATCGGTGTGCATGGGCTGTAGGGCGATGGCGCTGCGCAGTCGGGCTTCGGCCTCTTCGAGCCGGCCGAGCGCCTCGAGCGCGCGGCCCAGCGCCGTGAGCGTGGCGAGGTTGTTGCGGTCCCACGCGAGTGCGAGCTCCAGGGCCGTGACGGCCTCTTCATGCCGGCCGGCATCCAGCAGCACCATGCCCAGCAACTGCTGTATTTCCACGGCGCCGGGCAACAGAGAGATGGCGCGGCGCAGCAGGGCTTCGGCCTCATCGAGTGCCTTGGTTGCGCGCAGCACGCGCGCGAGGTTGAGCATCACGACCGGATGCTCCTGTTTCGCCAGCACTTGCCGCAAGCAGCTTTGCGCACCCGCGAGATCGCCCGCATTCATCAGCCGGCCGCCTTGCTCGTACAGGGCCGTCAGCTCGCCGAGTGGAGGCAGGGTCGGTGCGGGTGCCGATTGGGCTGGCGGCGCGGGCGTCGATGCGGGCTTTCGCACGGGTGCCGAAAGCACGATGTTGGGCATGGCCAGCTGGGTGTGATGCGCGGCCACCTCCTTCGGAACGCGTTGCGCGAGTTCAGTGCGCACTGCCTTGACGACGCTCGCCCAGTCAGTCGAGCTTTGCCGGAACAGGCGCATCACGCCGGGATACCACGGCGAATCGTCACGGCCAAGCAGCCATCGGAAGTCGACGCCGCGTGCGGGCAGCAGCACCCACACGGGTTTGCCGAGTGCGCCGGCGAGATGGGCCGTGGCGGTATCGACGGTGATGACGAGATCGACCTGTTCGATGATGGCCGCTGCATCGGCAAAGTCCTGGATGCTGTGGCCCAGCGGCAGGACAGGCTGGTTCGCAGGCGGGCGCGCGGCCTGCTGCTCGCCCTCACCTTTTTGCAGGCTGATGAAGCTCACGCCCGGCACGGACCAAAGTGGCGCGAGTGTCTGCAGGCCGGGCAGCGAGCGTTGCGCATCGTTGAAGTGGCTGGCCGAGCCTTTCCACACGAGTGCGACTTTGAATCCGGCAGGCGGCAGGCGCGGGCGCCACTTTGCCAGACGGTCAGCCGGAGCGCGCAGATACGGCAGCTTCGCCGGGATGGTGGCCAGCGATGTGCTGAACCGCAGCGGCAGGCTCATGGCATAGCACCAGTAGTCGTGCGGCGGCGGTGGCGTGTCGTGATCGATGACGGCGTCGATGCCTTCGACGGCCGACAGCAACTCGTGCAGGGCTGGGTGGCACACCCACGTCAGCGTCGACAGGCCGCGCTCGCGCAGCATGGCTGCGTAACGCACGATCTGCAATGTGTCGCCAAAGCCTTGCTCGCTCCAGATCACCAACGACTTGCCCGCGAGCGGTTCACCTGTCCACATCGGGAAGGCGTACGCCGGCGTGCGCAGCGTTGTGTCGAAGCGGCCCGGTTGATAGCGTGCTTCGTAAAGCGGCCAGCCTTCTTCAAGCCGGCCCGATTCGAGCAGCAGCATGCCCAGGTTGAGCTGCACCGTGGCAATGTGCGGGGCGGAAGTGTCGTCACCTGCCTGGCCAATGTCGAGCGCGCGGCGCAAGAGCGTCTCCGCCTCATCGCGCCGGCCCGTGTCCGACAGCACCATGCTGAGGTTGTTCAGCGTGTAGATGTCGCGCGGTTCAATTTCAAGTGCACGCCGCAAGGCTGTTTCAGCCTGAGCGAATTCGCCGCGGCGCAAATGGCAGGTGCCGATACCGTTGATCGCAGGCGCGAAGTCTGCATTGGTGTCGATGGCACGCCGGAACATGGCCTCGGCCTCATCGAACTTGCGCAGGCGTTCCAGCGCCACACCCAGGCCATGCAAGGCCTCGGCAGAAACGAGGCCCAGGTCCACGGCTTTACGGTGCGCCTTTTCGGCTTCTTCCAGTTGGCTGCGGCGGCCCAGCACCTGGCCAAGTTGCAGCCACGATGGCGCGTAAGTGGGTGCGACAGCGATGGCTGCACGAAAGGCCTGTTCGGCCTCTTCAAGGCGCCCCGCCTGCAGCAACACTTCGCCCAGGCGATGCCGCATGTCGATGCTCTCGGGCAGCAGCTCGATGGCGCGGCGGGCGACTTGCACCGCTTCGTCCCACTTGCGCTGCGCCTCGAGCGGGCGGCTGAGGTTGAGCAGGAAGAGCGGGTCTTCACGCAGGGTGAGCGCGTGGCGGAAGTGCGCTTCGGCCTGCACGAAATCGCTCGACTGCAGGTACACACCACCAAGCAGGTGCCATGCGTCGGCGTTGTCCGGGCTGCGATCCAGCAATTGCCGGTAGGCCGCTTCAGCTTGCTTGAGCTTGCCTGCGCTGTGCAGGGCAATGGCTTCATCGAGCGCCGTGTTGGCCGCGGGCCTGGCAGGTGGTGCGAGAAGCGGCTTGCCTGCTTGCGGCGCCATCGAGCCTGCAGGCGCGAGCTTGCGCAGTTCAGTGCGCACTTCGTCGATGACGGCGGACCAGTCGCCGGACGTGGCTTGGTGGAACAGGCGCATCACACCCGGATACCAGGGCGAGTCCTTGCGGTCGATGAGCCAGCGGAAGTCGATACCGCGTGCGGGCAGCAGCACCCACACGGGCTTGCCCAGCGCGCCAGCGAGGTGGACCGGTGCGGTGTCGATGCTGATGACGAGGTCGAGCTGCTCGATGATGGCCGCCGCGTCAGCGAAGTCATCGATGTCGTTGCCCAGCGCCGCGATGGGTTGGTCTGCGGGCGGCTTGAGGGCCTGCTGTTCGCCGGCGCCTTTTTGCAGGCTGATGAAAGTGACGCCGGGCACTGACCACAGCGGTGCGAGCGTCTGCAAGCCGGGCAGCGAACGGTGCTCGTCGTTCAGGTGCGATGTGGAGCCCTTCCACACCAGGCCCACCTTGAATCCGCCTGCCGGCAGGCGCGCGCGCCACTTTTCAATGCGTTGCGCCGGCGCACGCAGGTAAGGCAGTTGCGCGGGAATGTTGTCGAGCCGCGTGCCCAGGCGCAGCGGCAGGCTCATGGCATGGCACCAGTAGTCGTGTGGTGCGGGTGATGCTTTCTGGTCAACGATGGCGTCGATGCCCACAACGCCCGCGAGCAAATCGCGCAGCGGCCGCCGGCAGACCCACGTGAGCCTGGTGATGCCCAGCTGCCGCAGCAGCGGCACGTAGCGCACGATCTGTATCGTGTCGCCATAGCCCTGTTCGCTCCAGATGACGAGCGACTTGCCCGCCAGCGGCTCGCCCTTCCACATCGGGAACGGGTATTCGGGCGAGCGCAGCGACCCATCAAAGCGCCCCGGCTTGTGCCGCGCTTCGTAGTAGGGCCAGCCTTCTTCGAAGCGCCCGCTTGCAAGCAAGAGGAAGCCGAGGTTGATCAGCGCATCGGCGTTGTTGGGCTGCAGCTCGAGTGCGCGGCGCAGCATGGCTTCAGCTTCAGTGCGCCGCCCGAGGCCCGCGAGCAAAACGCCCAGGTTGTTGTAGGCCCAGAAATGCTCCGGGTCGAGCTCGATGGCGCGGCGGAAGTCCGCCTCGGCACTGGCCAGGTCGCCACGCTGCTGGTGCGTGGTGCCCATGCCGTTCACGGCGGCTGCGAAATCGGGTTTTAACGCGAGGGCGTGGCGGAATGTGGCGTCGGCCTCATCCCATTTGCGGCGGCGTTGCAGCGCGACGGCCAGGCCCTGGTAGGACTCGGGCGATGTCTGGCCGAACGCTATGGCCTTGCGATGCGCGTCTTCAGATTCAGCCAGCTGGACGCGGCGATTGAGCACCAGCCCGAGATGAAACCAGGCGTCAGCGTAGTCAGGCTTGAGCGCGATCGCTTCGCGCAGCGCAGCCTCTGCCTCTTCGAGCCGATTGAGCTTCTCGAGCGTTGTGCCCAGCGGATAAAGCATGGCGGCTTCACGCGGGCCCAGCGTGAGGGCAGTTCGCAAAGCGGCCTCGGCTTCGCCAAAGCGGCGCGCATTGAGCAGCAACACGCCGAGGCGATAGCGCATCTCCTGGTTCTGCGGGGCGAGCTCGCAGCCGCGGCGAAGTGCGGCAATGCCTTCGTCCCAGCGCTGCTGTGCTTCCAGCGGGCGGCTCAGGTTCAGCAGGAAGAGCGGGTCTTCGCGCAGCTCCAGCGCTTTTCGAAAGTGGGCTTCTGCACTCGCGAGATCGCCGGATTGCAAGCGCACGCCGCCCAGAAAATGCCAGGCATCGGCGCTCGCCGGGTCTGCGTCGAGCGCCCGCTGGTAGGCGGCTTGCGCCTCCTCAAGCCTGCCTGCGGTGTGCGCTGCAAATCCTGCGGCGATTGCTGCTTTTGCGTCCATCTTCAGCTGGGCATTTTGCAACTGCGCCGGTTCTTGATGGCCTGCCTCGTGCGCTGCCGCTTCTCGCAGCGCGTCACGCACTTGCTCGATCACAGGTGCCCAGTCTTGCGCAGCGGTCTGGTGAAACAGGCGCATCACGCCGGGGTACCACGGCGAGTCGTCGCGGTTGTCGAGCCAGCGGAAGTCGATGCCGAATGCGGGCTGCAGCACCCACACGGGTTTGCCCAGCGCACCCGCGACATGCACCGTGGCTGTATCGACGCTGATCACCAGGTCGAGCAATTCGATGATCGCTGCGGTGTCGGCGAAATCCTCGATGTCGTTGCCCAGCGTCAGGATAGGCTGGCCCGGCGGTGGGTGGAGCGCCTGCTCCTGATCCGCATCTTTTTGCAGGCTCACGAAGGTGATGCCCGGCACTGACCACAGCGGTGCCAGCGTTTCCAGCCCGGGCAGCGACCGGTTCGCGTCGTTCATGTGATGCGGCGATCCCTTCCAGACCAGGCCGACCTTGAAGCCTCCTGCGGGCAGGTGTGTGCGCCATTTGTCGATGCGCGACGGTGGTGCGCGAAGGTATGGCAGCTGCGCGGGAATCGTGCCGAGGTCCGTCGCAAAACGCAGCGGCAGGCTCATCGCGCGGCACCAGTAGTCGTGCGGGGCCACAGGCGCGCGCTCGTCGATGACATGGTCTATGCCATCGACCGTGGCAATCAGCGCCTGCAGCGCTGGCCGGCACACCCACGTCAATTTTGCGAGTCCGCGTTGCCTCAGCATCGCGGCGTATCGCGCGACCTGGACCGTGTCGCCAAAGCCCTGCTCGCTCCACACGACCAAAGATTTGCCGGTGAGGGATTCGCCTTGCCAGAGGGGAAACGGATAGTCGGGTGTGGGGAACTGCTCGTCGAAGCGGCCGGATTCATAGCGCGCTTCGTAGAGCGGCCAGCCCTCATGGAAGTCGCCGTTGGCGAGCAGGAGCAGGCCGAGATTCAGGCGTGCGTCGGCGTTGGCCGGCTCCAGTGCCAGGGCCTGGCGGAAGGCGGCTTGCGCTTCGCCAGGACGGTTCAGCCCGGCCAGCAGCCCGCCCAGGTTGTTCAGGGCCCAGAAGTGACGCGGGTCGAGCTCAAGCGCATGCCGGAATGCTGCTTCGGCTTCGACATACCGGCCGCACTGGCGATGGATGGACCCCAGGCCATTGATGGCCGCAGCAAAGTCGGGTTTGAGCTCAATGGCACGTGCGTAGAGGGCTTCGGCTTGCGCGCTCTGGCGGCGCCTTTGCACGGCAACAGCCAGTGCATGAAACGCTTCGGCAGAGACCAGCCCCAGGTCGATCGCCTTGCGAAGTGCCTGCTCGCTGGCCTGCAACTGGTTGAGCTGGTTGAGCACCAGGCCCAGCTGCAGCCATGCATCTGCGAAGCCGGGCTGGAGCTGGGTTGCTTCGAGCAGCGCGGCGTGAGCGTCCTGCAGCCTGGATTGACTGAGCAGTGCGCTGCCAAGTGCGAACAGCGTGGCCGCATCGCGCGGACCGCAGGCGAGGCGGGCGCGAAATGCCAGTTCGGCTTGCCCCGGTCGGCCCGCTTCGAGCAGAACGACGCCGAGCTGGTGTTGGATCTCGGGGTTACCCGGCGCGAGTGCGGCCGCGCGGCGCAAGGCTGCTTGCGCGGCGTCAAGCTGTTGCTGCGCCTGCAGGGCACGCGCGAAATTGAGCAGGTAGGTGGCGTCTTCGCGCAGCGCCAGTGCCTTGGCGAAGTGCGCCTGGGCCTGTGGAAAGTCGCACGCCTGCAGCATCAAGCCACCGAGCAGGTGCCACGCGTCGGCATTCGACTCGTCATGGGCGAGCACGGCGCGGCAAATGCGCTCGGCCTCGTGCATGTTGCCGCCCGCGTGGGCTGCGAATGCGGCAGCCAGCGCCGGCGCTGGCGCCGCGTTCGAGGTCGTGCGGGTGGTCTTCACTGCTGGCCTGGATGGGTTGCCTGTTTATACCTGCACACGGTTTGCTGCCAGCCCCCGGATAATCGCCCCATGAACAAGATGCGCCCCCGCCGGTTCGACCTGATTGCCTTCGATTGGGACGGCACGCTTTTCGACTCCACCCGGATCATCACGCGCTGCATACAGCGTGCAGTCGTCGACGTGGGCGGCGCGCAGCCGACAGAGAAGGCGGCGGCCTATGTCATCGGCATGGGCCTGATGCAGGCGCTGGCACACGCCGCGCCTGATGTGCCGAAAGAGATGTATCCGCAGCTCGGTGCGCGCTACCAGCATCATTACCTGGCTCACAAAGACGACCTTGTGTTGTTCGACGGCGCGATCAGCATGCTCAATGAGTTGAAGCAGCGGCACCACCTGCTTGCCGTTGCCACGGGCAAGTCGCGGCGAGGCTTGAATGAAGCGCTGCATTCGGTGCAGCTTCACGGCTTGTTTGATGGCTCGCGCACGGCTGATGAAACGCAGGGCAAGCCGCATCCGCTGATGCTGCAGGAGCTGATGCGTGAATTTGATGTGCCTGCCGGGCGCATGCTGATGGTGGGCGACACCACCCACGACCTGCAGATGGCCGTGAATGCGGGTTGCGCCGCTGTGGGGGTGAGCTACGGCGCGCATGAGCCTTCGGAGTTCGAAGCGCTGGCGCCGTTGCATGTGGCGCATTCCGTGGCGGATCTGCGCAACTGGCTGCTTGAAAACGCCTGAGCACATGGACGCACTGATCCCGCTTTGCAATTCGGGTGACCTTGTCGACGGCGGCGTCGCCGTGCCGTTCGATGTGATGTATGGCGGGCAGACCTGCCGCGCCTTCGCCGTGCGCTATGAAGGGCACGTGCATGCCTATCTCAACCGTTGTGCACATATCGCGATGGAGATGGACTGGCAGCCCAATCGCTTCTTCGACGATTCGGGGCGCTGGCTGCTTTGCAGCACGCACGGCGCGGTGTACGAGCCGGACAGTGGCAAGTGCGCAGGCGGCCCCTGTCGCGGTGGCCTGGTGAAGATCACCCTGTCCGAGCAGGGCGGTGTGGTGCACTGGCATACTGACCATAACCTCAAACCAGTCGAGTTCTGAAGATGACGATCGATACACAACCTCCGGCTGCGCAAGAGCCGGATCCGCGGCCTGCGGCCGACGCAGCAGCGGCGACCGCACGCGAGACCGAGCGCTTGCTGGCGATGGAGCGGGCGACGTTCGAAAAACTCATGTTTGCCACGCTCGATGAGCAGCGCACGACGCGCCGGTGGCGCATGTTCACCCGGCTGGCATGGCTGCTGTTCTTCGTTGTACTTGCCTGGTCACTCATGCACCGCGGCACGGCGAGCGACAAGACGCTGGCCCACACGGCGGTGATCGAGATCAAGGGCGAGATCGCATCGGGCTCGGATGCAAGCGCTGAAACAGTCGTTGCCGCCATGCGAAGCGCCTTCGAAGACAGCGGCGCGCAGGGCATCATCTTGCTGATCAACTCGCCGGGTGGCAGCCCGGTGCAGGCCGGCATCATCAACGACGAAATCCGCCGCCTGCGCGCGAAGTACAAGAAGCCGGTCTATGCGGTGGTGGAAGAGTCGGCGGCATCGGCGGCTTACTACATTGCCGCCGCAACCGATCGCATTTTTGTCGACAAGGCCAGCATCGTCGGCAGCATCGGCGTGCTGATGGATGGCTTCGGCTTCACGGGGCTGATGGAAAAGCTTGGCGTTGAACGGCGCCTGATGACCGCCGGCGAGAACAAGGGCTTTCTGGACCCGTTCAGCCCGCAAACGGAAAAGCACCGCGTATTCGCACAGGCGATGCTCGACCAGATTCACCGCCAGTTCATTGATGCGGTGAAGGCCGGCCGCGGCAAGCGCCTCAAGGACAGCCCCGAGCTGTTCACGGGCCTGTTCTGGACGGGCCAGCAAGCGGTGGAAATGGGCCTGGCCGACCAGCTCGGCAACCTTGACTATGTCGCCCGCGAAGTGATCAAGGCTGAAGACGTGGTGGACTACACGCGCCGCGACAACGTCGCTGAACGCCTGGCGAAGAAGTTCGGCGCTGCCATTGGCGAAGGCGCCGTCAAGGCGATGAAGGGCATTCCCGCCATTCGCTGATCGCGGCTATTTGCCGATCAGATAAACGGCGGGCACGTCGTTGGAAGCGGGGCAGGGCGCACCGCGCCACGCGCTCACTGCGCGGCAGCGAGTCGACTCAGCAGGCAATGTGAGCGCGCTGGCAACAGCGAGCCGCGTCTGTGGGTGCAGCGTCTTGACGAGCGCATCCCAGATCGCAGCGTTGCGGTACGGCGTTTCGATGAAGAGCTGGGTCTGGCCTTTCAATGCCAGCGTTTCCAGCTCGCGGATTCGCTGCGCGCGCGGTCCGGCGTCTTGCGGCAGGTAGCCCACAAATGCGAAGTTCTGGCCGTTCAGGCCGCTTGCGGCGAGCGCCAGCAATAGAGACACCGGCCCGACCAGGGGCACGACGCGCAGGTTCAGCTCGTGCGCGGCCCGAACGACCGACGAACCAGGGTCTGCCACTGCGGGCATGCCGGCTTCGCTGAGCAGGCCGGTATCGTGGCCTGCGAGCGCGGCGGCGAGCAGGGGCCTGGCGTCAAAGCTGCCATCGTGGTCGCCCTTTTTGTGCACTTCACGCGGCAGTTCGGTGATGTGCTGCTCCTGCAATGGCGCTGCGAGCGGATGCAACTCGCCAATGCGCTTGAGGTACGAGCGAGCTGTCTTGGCGTTCTCGCAGATCCAGTGCGTCAATCCGGCAGCCACCACCATCGTGTGGTCAGGAATCGAGCCCGCCAGCGGCTGCGGCGTGCCGCCGAAGTCGAGTGGGGCGGGGACGAGATAAAGCGCGCCGGGTTGACTCGCCATCACAGCACCCGGATGCCAGCCGCGCGGATCATGCGGCACGTGCGAATGAGCGGCAGGCCCACAAGCGCCGACGGATCGTCGCTCTCGATGGCGGCAAGCAATGCGATGCCCAGGCCTTCGCTGCGGGCCGAGCCTGCGCAGTCATAAGGTTGCTCAGCCAGCAGGTAGGACTCGATTTCATCGTCCGTGAGATCGAGAAACTTCACATGCACAGGCGCGAGATCGACCTGCTCGAAACCGGTCTCATGGCACACCACGGCGACAGCCGTCTGGAATACGACCGTGCGGCCGCGCATCCGGCGCAGTTGGGCCACCGCGCGATCGTGCGTGCCAGGTTTGCCGATGGGTTCGCCGTCGAGGTCAGCGACCTGGTCGGAGCCGATTACGACGGCAGTGGGGTGGTTGCGCGCGACCGCGTGGGCTTTTGCCAGCGCCAGTCGAAGGGCGAGATCGCGCGGGTTTTCCTGCGGATGCGGCGTTTCGTCGACATCGGGCACGGCGACGTCATAGCTGAGTTTGAGGCGGGACAGCAGTTCGCGCCGGTAAGGGGAACTGGAGCCGAGCACGAGCGCGCGCTGCGTTTGCTTGGGGGCCTGGGCATGGGGCATGCCGGGGATTCTCTTACACTGAATCGATGGACAAGCAGTTTTCGCCGCGCAAGCTGGATGTGAAGTCGTTCGCCGAAGCGGGCGCCGTGATCGACGGCGCGGCGCCCATCGGTGAATTCAAGCGCCTCGAGGCCGAGACGGCGGGAGCGAGCCAACAGGCGCAGGTCGAGTGGACGGCAACGGGTGAAGTGCGCAATCCGCTGCATGTTCACCCCGACATCTGGCTGCATCTTCGCGCGGGAGCAACGCTGCCCCTGACGTGTCAGCGCTGCCTGCAGCCTGTTGATGTCGACGTGGAAGTGGAGCGGTCATTCCGGTTTGTCGCGGATGAGGAGACGGCGCAAGCCCAGGACGACGAGGCCGAAGAGGATTTGCTGGCGCTCAGTCGCGCCTTCGACCTGCACGAGCTGATCGAGGACGAGATGCTCCTGGAGATGCCCATTGCACCCCGCCACGACGTCTGCCCCGAGCCTGTGGTTCTGTCTGTCGAGGACCCCGGATTCGAGGCTGCCAATGAGGAGCGCGAGAATCCATTTGCCGTCCTGGGCAAACTCAAGCCCGGGAAAAAGGAAAGCTGAGCCCGCCCGGGCGTCGCAAAGAAGTCCGGTTGGGCTATAATCGTGGGCTTCGCGTCTGTGGACTTGGCTTCGGCCGACAGTTCGCCGCGTCCATCCAACCAATCTAACCGCCTCGCGCTTGCCGTGTGGGGCTTGAACTCCAGGAGCCCCTCATGGCCGTCCAGCAGAACAAAAAGTCGCCTTCCAAGCGCGGAATGCACCGCTCGCACAACGCCCTGGTCACGCCGGGCATCGCTGTCGAGCCGACCACCGGCGAAATTCACCTGCGTCACCACATCAGCCCCACGGGCTTTTATCGTGGCCGCAAGGTGCTCAAGACCAAGAACGACGCGTAATTCGCGTCACCTCAGACTGAACGCCTGAAGCGCGTTTTGCACCGAATTCCAGGGCCCGACTGCGGCGCAGTCCGGGCCCTTTTTATTTGCTCGTACATTTAGGTCCATGACTACTCTGGCTGTCGACTGCATGGGGGGTGACCATGGCCCCCGGGTCACGCTCGCCGCCTGCCGCCACTTCCTGGAATCCCACGAGCAGGCACACCTGTTGCTGGTCGGCGTGCCTGACAGCCTGAAGGGGTTCCATCATCCTCGCGCGACCGTGGTGGGTGCCTCTGAAGTCGTCGCGATGGACGACCCGGTCGAAGTGGCGCTGCGCCGCAAAAAAGACTCTTCCATGCGCGTGGCGATCCAGCAGGTCAAGGACGGCAACGCGCAGGCCGCCGTTTCTGCCGGCAACACAGGGGCGCTGATGGCGCTGGCGCGATACCTCCTCAAGACCGTCGAGGGAATTGACCGGCCGGCCATTGCCTATCCGTTGCCGAACGCAAAAGGCGGCGCCACGACCGTGCTTGACCTGGGTGCCAATGTGGACTGCTCCGAGCAGCATTTGCTCCAGTTCGCCGTCATGGGCTCGGCACTGGTGTCTGCGCTCAACCATGTCGAAGCACCCACAGTCGGCCTCCTGAACATCGGCGAAGAACAGATAAAAGGCAGCGAAGTAATTAAAAAAGCTGGCGAATTGCTGCGTTCAGCTGCTAACTCCGGCGATCTCAATTTTTATGGAAATGTCGAGGGCAACGATATTTTCAAGGGAACGACCGACATCGTCGTGTGTGACGGTTTTGTCGGCAACGTGGCCCTCAAGACTAGCGAGGGTCTCGCCCAAATGATTGGTGGCTTCCTGAAGGAAGAGTTTTCTCGAAATATTTTCACCAAAATTGCAGCAATTGCTGTCTATCCGATCCTATCTTCCTTTAAAAATCGGGTTGACTACCGTCGCTACAACGGCGCGGCACTCTTGGGCCTGCGCGGCCTTGTCTTCAAGAGCCATGGCTCAGCCGACGAGGTCGCTTTCGAGCAGGCTTTGAATCGGGCTTATGATGCGGCCCGAAACAACTTGCTTGAGCGCGTCCAGGCCCGAATTGCCCATGCCCGGCCCTTGCTGGCCGCACCTGATGAGCCTGTGCCCAACAATGACGCTGTCACCGCCTGATAAAAACGACGCTGTAGCCGCCTGATCGATGAACAAATATTCGCGCATTACCGGCACCGGAAGCTACCTGCCGCCGCGGCGTGTGACCAATGCGGATCTTGCTGCCGAACTGGCGGCCACCGGAATCGAAACGTCCGACCAGTGGATCGTTGAGCGCACAGGTATTCATTCCCGCTACTTTGCAGCGCCTGATGTCACCAGCAGCGACCTGGGCGCTCAGGCAGCGCGCAACGCGCTGGAGGCAGCCGGCCGCAACGCCGACGAAATCGACCTGATCATCGTCGCCACATCGACACCCGACATGGTGTTCCCGTCAGCGGCCTGCATCCTGCAGAACAAGCTCGGCATTGCCGGGTGCGCGGCGTTCGATGTTCAGGCGGTGTGCAGCGGCTTCGTCTACGCGCTCACGATCGCTGACGCAATGATCCGCACCGGCTCGGCCAGCAAGGCGCTGGTCATCGGCGCAGAAGTCTTCTCGCGCATCCTTGATTTCACCGACCGCACGACCTGCGTTCTCTTTGGGGACGGCGCTGGCGCTGTTGTTCTCGAAGCCTCGGACACCCCGGGTATTCTGGCGACCGACCTCCACGCTGACGGCAAGCACGTGGGCATCCTGTGCGTGCCGGGTACTGTTTCGGGCGGCAAGATCCTGGGCGATCCGCTGCTCAAGATGGATGGCCAGGCCGTTTTCAAGCTGGCGATCGGCGTGCTTGAAGATGCCGCGCGCGCCACCCTGACCAAGGCAGGCCGTACCGAGGCCGACATCGACTGGCTTATTCCCCACCAGGCGAATATCCGGATCATGCAAGGCACCGCCAGGAAGCTGAAGATGTCGCTCGACAAGCTCATCGTGACAGTGAACGAGCATGGCAATACATCTGCCGCATCAATCCCGCTGGCCCTGGACGCGTCGGTGAGAAGCGGCAAGATCAAAAAAGGTGACACGTTGATGCTCGAAGGCGTCGGCGGCGGCTTTACCTGGGGCGCGGTGCTGCTCGACTTCTGAGCCGATCCATTTTTTCAAACACAAGAATGAAACCGTTTGCATTTGTTTTTCCAGGCCAAGGTTCGCAGTCCGTCGGCATGCTGGATGCATGGGGCGATCACCCGGCTGTGACGGGCGCGCTGCAGGAAGCCTCGGACGCGTTGGGCGAAGACCTGGCCAGGCTCATCAAGGAGGGGCCGAAGGAAGCGCTTGGCCTGACGACCAACACGCAGCCTGTGATGCTGGTAGCCGGTGTCGCGGTCTATCGTGCGTGGCTGGCTGAGGGCGGCTATGCGCCGGCCGCCGTGGCGGGCCACTCGCTGGGTGAGTATTCGGCGCTGGTTGCCTCCGGTGTGCTCAGCCTCGCGCAGGCCGCTCCGCTGGTGCGCTTTCGCGCGCGGGCCATGCAAGAGGCGGTGCCGGTCGGCACCGGTGCAATGGCAGCCATCCTGGGCATGCCTGCGCAACAGGTGATAGATGGTTGCGCGGAAGCTGCTCGCACGTTCGGCGCGAACAGCAGCGAAGTCGTCGAGGCGGTGAACTTCAACGACCCTGCCCAGACCGTCATCGCCGGCAGCAAGGCCGCGGTCGAAAAGGCCTGCGAGGTGTTGAAGGCCAATGGTGCCAAGCGCGCGTTGGCGCTGCCGGTGTCGGCGCCGTTCCACTCCAGCCTGATGAAGCCTGCAGCCGAAAAGCTCAAGGACAAGCTCGCGGCAACGCAATTCGCGCAGCCGCAAATTCCGGTCATCAACAATATCGAGGCAAAGATAGAGACGGATCCTGATCGCATCCGGGCCGCTCTCTATGAGCAGGCCTTCGGGCCGGTTCGCTGGGTCGAATGTGTGCAGGCCATCAAGGCGCGCGCGATCACGACGGTCGTGGAGTGCGGGCCGGGCAAAGTCCTGGCAGGCATGGTCAAGCGCATCGACGGCGACCTGACGGGCGTGGCAATGTTCGACCCCGCATCACTGGCCGAGGCGAAAGGGCTGCTCGCATGACCATGAAGACCGAGGGGCAAGTGGCCCTGGTTACAGGCGCGTCGAGGGGTATTGGCGCCGCGATTGCTGCCGAGCTCGCCCAGCGCGGCTTCAAGGTGACCGGCACCGCCACGACGGACGACGGCGCAGCAAAAATCACCACGGCGCTTCGCACGCATGCAGGTTGCCGCGGCGCAGCCCTGGACGTGAACAATGCCGCCGCCGGTGAAGCATTGATTGATTCGATCGTGAAAGAGCATGGCGCGCTCCACGTGCTGGTGAACAACGCGGGCATCACGCGCGACATGCTGGCGATGCGCCTGAAAGACGACGACTGGGACGCCGTGCTCGACACCAACCTCAAAGCCGTGTTCCGCATGAGCCGCGCAGTCATGCGCACGATGATGAAGCAGCGCTACGGCCGCATCATCAATATCACATCGGTTGTCGGCGCGTCGGGCAATCCCGGCCAGGCCAACTACGCGGCCGCGAAGGCTGGTGTTGCCGGCATGACGCGCGCGCTGGCCCGTGAACTGGGCAGCCGCGGCATCACAGTGAATTGCGTGGCGCCGGGTTTCATCGAAACCGACATGACAGCCAGCCTGCCTGAAGAGCAGCAGAAGGCGCTGCTGGGGCAGATTCCGCTGGGGCACCTGGGCAAGCCAGCTGATATTGCGCACGCAGTTGGTTTTTTGGCTTCTCCGCAGGCCGGTTATGTGACCGGGCAGGAAATTCACGTCAACGGTGGCATGTACATGGGCTGAGAGGCCAGCCACCGTGGCGTTCAACGCCGGTCTATCCGCCCGGCGGGCGCCTACAGGGATTGGTCCCTGTAGCGCATTAAAATCGCGGATCTATTTACAACCCTTTGAGGGAACCATGAGCGATATCGAAGCACGTGTCAAAAAAATCATCGCCGAGCAACTCGGTGTGGAAGAGTCGCAAGTCACCAGCGAAAAGGCCTTCGTGGCTGACCTGGGCGCCGACTCGCTGGACACGGTGGAACTGGTGATGGCGCTCGAAGACGAGTTCGGCATCGAGATCCCGGATGAGGACGCCGAGAAGATCACCACCGTGCAAAACGCCATCGATTACGCCAACGCGCACCAGAAGGCCTGAGGTCAGTTGGCTTTGACTAGTTGGGGCATGCCATGACTGGACGCCGAGTCGTCGTCACCGGCCTGGGCTGTGTCAGCCCTGTGGGCAATACGGTGGCGCAATCGTGGGCCAATCTCATCGAGGGCAAGTCGGGCATCGCGGATATCACGCTGTTCGACGCCAGCCCGTTCGCGGTGAAGTTCGCCGGTGAAGTGAAGGGTTTCAACATCGGCGACTACATCGCCGAGAAGGAAGCCCGCCACATGGACCGGTTCATCCACCTTGGCCTGGCGGCAGCCTGCCAGGCGGTGGTCGATAGCGGCTTGAAGGTCAATGACGCGCTCGATGTCGACGAGTCCACTCGTATTGGCGTGAACATCGGCGCTGGCATTGGCGGCTTGCCCATGATCGAGACCACCCACGCCGATCTGACGAACCGCGGCCCGCGCCGTATCTCGCCGTTCTTCGTGCCAGCCTCGATCATCAACATGATCTCAGGTCATGTGTCGATCAAATACGGCTTTCGCGGCCCCAATATCGCAGTTGTCACGGCTTGCACGACGGGCCTTCATGCCATCGGCCTTTCGGCGCGGCTCATCCAGTGCGGTGACGCCGACGTGATGATTGCCGGCGGGGCGGAATCGGCGATTTCTCCTTTGGGGATCGGCGGTTTTGCTTCGGCGCGTGCCCTGTCCACTCGCAACGACGATCCGACCACGGCTTCGCGCCCCTGGGACAAGGATCGAGATGGTTTCGTGCTGGGTGAGGGTGCGGGCGTTCTCGTGCTTGAGGAGTACGAACATGCGAAAGCGCGAGGTGCAAAGATTTATGCGGAGCTTTCGGGCTTTGGCATGAGTGCCGATGCGTATCACATGACTGCGCCTGACGTTGATGGCCCCCGCCGTTCAATGGTGAGCGCGCTGCGCGATGCAGGCGTCAATACGGATGAGGTGAACTACCTCAACGCGCATGGCACTTCGACGCCGCTGGGCGACCTGAATGAAACCAACGCGATCAAGCTCGCGTTCGGCGAATCCGCGCGCAAGCTGGTGGTGAATTCGACGAAGTCGATGACGGGTCACCTGCTCGGTGGCGCAGGCGGCATCGAATCGGTGTTCACGGTGCTGGCACTGCATGAGCAGAAAAGCCCGCCCACGATCAACATCTTCAACCAGGACCCGGAGTGTGACCTGGACTACTGCGCCAACACAGCGCGTGACATGAAGATCGACGTGGCCGTGAAGAACAACTTCGGCTTTGGCGGCACCAACGGCACCCTGGTCTTCAAGCGTCTGCGCTGAGCAGCGCTCACGAATCGCGACGTTGCCCGCTGACCATCAATGCACAACGCCCCGTCGGTGACTTACCCGGTGGGGCGTTCGCGTTTCTCGGGATGGCTTTCCCTGCTGCTCTGGCTGTTGGGCCTCGCGTCGGTGTTGATGTGGTGGACTACCGCGGCAGCGCCTGGGTGGCGCGGCTTCGCGATGGCGCTCGCTGTGGTGGCAGCCGGCGTCTGCGCGGGCGTCGCATGGTGGCGCAGCGCAGTTGGGCAGCTGCACTGGGACGGCGAGAGCTGGCAATGGACGCAGCACCTTGCAACGCGCGAGGGCACCGTGACCACACGGCTCGACTTGCAGAAGTGGATGCTGCTGCAATGGCAGGCCGGCGACGCGAGCCGCTGGCTCTGGCTGGAGCGCTCGCGCGAGCCGGCGAGCTGGGATGACCTGCGCCGTGCGGTATATTCGCGCGCCAGACCCAACCCGCTGCCCATGGCGCAGCCCGCGGCGGGTCGATCATGACGAAGTCGCCCTCTCCACCTACCTCCTCCGATACCGACCTGATGCTGGTCGAGAGTACCGTCGCGGGTGACCACAAGGCCTTTGAGCTGCTGGTGCTGAAGTACCAGCGCCGCATTGAGCGGTTGATCGGCCGCATGGTTCGCGACACCGACCTCATCGAAGACATCGCCCAGGAGACGTTCATCCGCGCCTACCGCGCGCTAGCGCAGTTCCGGGGCGAGGCGCAGTTTTATACATGGCTGTATCGCATCGCCGTCAACACGGCAAAAAAGGCGCTGGTCGACATGAAGCGCGACCCGACTGTCTCGGAAACTGCGTTGCGCGGCGCAAGCGGCGATGAAGAAGATGAAACTTCCGGCGTTCAGAACGAACTAACCTCGTCTGAAACCCCGGAAACAGTGCTTGCAGCCAAGGAGATTGCGGCTGCGGTGAACGCCGCCATGGAAGCATTGCCTGAAGAGTTGCGCCAGGCGGTGACGCTGCGCGAAATCGAGGGCCTGAGTTATGAAGAGATCGCGGAAGTGATGAATTGTCCGATCGGTACCGTGCGGTCCCGAATCTTTCGGGCTCGCGAAGCGATTTCGACCAAGGTCAAGCCCATGCTGGAAAACCAGACAGGCAAGCGGTGGTGAAGCCCGAACGGGAAGGCAAGAGATGATGGACAACATGCAGGATCAGAAAATCACCGAGATCGTCTCGGCGCTGGCAGACGGTCAGTTGAGCGGCGACGAGTTTGCTCATGGCGTCGAGCTGGTCGCGGGCAATGAAGCTGCACGCCAGACCTGGCACACCTACCATCTGATCGGCGATGTGCTTCGCTCGGGCGACTGCTCCAATGCCGCAGTGCCCGATGCCTTCATGAGCCGCTTGCATGAACGGCTTCGCCTGGAACAGGCGCCGGTGCGCGCGAGCGAACAGGTTCAGGTGATCACTGGCGCTGTCGTTGCGAGCGACGCTGCCAACGACTCGAGCTTTCGCTGGAAGCTGGTGGCCGGCTTTGCATCGCTTGCGGCCGTTGCGGCTATCGGCTGGACGGTGGCCAGTGTCCAGCCCGGCTCGAATGCGCAACCGCAACTGGCCGCGGCCCAGCCGCCTGCCGGCACTGTGCTGGCGGGTAGTGAACGCGGCGCGATGATGCGCGATCCGCGTCTGGACGAATTCCTGGCGGCCCATCGCGAGCTCGGTGGCGCGACTGCGCTGCAAATGCCAGCCGGATTTATCCGCAACGCCACCTTCGAAGGGGCGAGCCGCTAGGCGGTGACCGACCCATGCAGACATTTCGCAGGACGAACACGCTTGCAGCGGCAGTCTGGCTGTGCGGGCTGAGTGCCGCGCAGGCGCAGGTGCAGCCGCTGCCCCAGGGCGGACCCGGCTACATGCCGCCCCCGGCAGTGTCCAGTGGGCCTGAACGCTCGGTCAGTGAATGGCTGGTGCGCATGCATGAAGCATCCCGCGTGCGCAGCTACATCGGGACGTTCGTCGTGTCGTCCAACAACGGGGCGATGTCAAGCGCGCGCATCTGGCATGCGTGCGAGGGCGACCAGCAGATCGAACGCGTCGAATCCCTGACGGGTGCGCCTCGGTCCACTTTCCGCCGCAACGATGAGGTGGTGACTTTCCTGCCCGAGCATCATGTCGTGCGCACCGAAAAGCGGGAGTCGCTCGGCCTGTTCCCGAACCTGCTCAAGTCCACCGACAGCTCCATCCCTGATTTCTACAGCGCACGCCGTATCGGGCATGACCGGGTTGCCGGCTTTTTTACCGACGTCGTCCAGCTGCTTCCCAAAGACAACCTGCGCTACGGCTATCGCATCTGGAGCGAGCGCAAGTCCGGCCTTGTCGTGAAGCTGCAAACCGTCGACAGCGATGGCGCGGTGCTCGAGCAGGCCGCATTTTCCGAACTCCAGCTCGACGCGCCCGTGCGCCTGGACAAGCTGAACCAGATGATGTCGGCCACTGACGGCTGGCGCATCGAGCGTGCCGAGGCTTTGAAGACCACCGCCGACAAAGAGGGCTGGCAGCTTCGCGCCGCAGTGGCGGGCTTCAAGCCGATCAACTGCTACAAGCGCCCGGGAGGCGCGGCTGGCTCGCCTTCCGAGGGCGCGATGCACTGGATTTTTTCAGACGGCCTGGCGGCGGTGTCGCTCTTTGTCGAGAATTTCGACGCGCGCCGCCACACGCAGGAAGGCATCTTCGCCAGCGGCGCGACGCACACGCTCACCCACCACTTGCAGGACTGGTGGCTCACCGCAGTGGGCGAGGTCCCGCCCCAGACGCTGCGCGCGTTCGCGCAAAGCCTTGAGCGGCGCAAGTAAGCCCCCAAATCCCCACGGATCCCCTTCGAATCCCTGTTCATTGAAAGGTCGACATGTTCCAGATTGAATGGAAAAAAGTTCGGGCCTATGCCGTCGTCGCCGCACTGGCGGTGACGACCACCGTAGCCCTCATCCCGGCCAAGCCCGTCGTCGCGCAGTCGCGCACCTTGCCGGACTTCACGGATCTCGTCGAGCAGGTCGGGCCTTCGGTGGTGAACATCCGCACGATCGAGAAGGTCCGCACCAGCGCGTCGGGCCTGCCGGGCGGCATGGATGAAGAAATGCAGGAATTCTTCCGGCGCTTTTTTGGCCAGCCCATGCCCAATGTGCCGCGTGGGCAGACACCTCGCCCCAATCGTCCGGCCCCGGATGAAGAGCAGTCGCAGCCGCGCGGTGTCGGCTCTGGTTTCATCCTCACGTCTGACGGCTATGTGATGACCAACGCCCACGTCGTCGAAGGCGCCGACGAGGTAATCGTCACCCTGCCCGACAAGGACAAGCGCGAATTTAAGGCCCGGATCATCGGCTTCGACAAACGCAGTGACGTGGCCGTCGTGAAGATCGAAGGCAGCGGTTTTCCTGCCGTGAAAATCGGCGACGTGAACCGCCTGCGCGTCGGTGAATGGGTCATGGCGATCGGCTCGCCATTCGGCCTCGACAACAGCGTCACCGCCGGCATCGTCAGCGCCAAGCAGCGCGACACGGGTGACTACCTGCCGTTCATCCAGACCGACGTGGCCATCAACCCCGGCAACTCCGGCGGCCCGCTAATCAACATGCGCGGTGAAGTGGTCGGCATCAACAGCCAGATCTATTCGCGCTCCGGCGGCTTCATGGGCATCTCGTTTGCAATCCCGATCGACGAGGCCATCCGTGTGAGCGACCAGCTGCGCTCGTCGGGCCGCGTGTCACGCGGGCGCATCGGCGTGCAGATCGACCAGGTCACCAAGGACGTCGCCGAGTCGATCGGTCTGGGCCGCCCGCAAGGCGCACTCGTGCGCAGCGTCGAGAGCGGCTCGCCTGCCGACAAGGCCGGCGTGGAGGCTGGCGACATCATCACCAAGTTCAACGGCACGGTGATCGACAAAGCCACTGACCTGCCGCGCGTTGTCGGCAACACCAAGCCGGGGACGCGCAGCACCGTGACGGTCTTCCGCCGCGGCGGCTCGAAAGATCTCACCGTGACGATCGCCGAGATCGAACCCGAGAAGGTCGCGAAGGCGCCGGCCGCCAAGGAAGAAAAATCCAAGGGATCGCCGGCCGCGCAATCCATCGGGCTCACCGTGAGCGAGCTCACCGCCGACCAGAAGAAAGAACTGAAGGTCAAGGGCGGCGTGAAGGTGGATGCAGTGACGGATGGCGCCGCACGCGCCGGCATTCGCGAGGGCGACGTGATCGTCGCGATTGGCAATACCGAAGTGGCGAGCGTGAAGGAGTTCGACGCCGCCGCCGCGAAGATCGACAAGACCAAGCCGGTTCCCGTTTTGCTGCGGCGCGGCGATCTGGCCAGCTATGTGCTGATCCGACCCAGCCGATAAGTCAGGTCCAGGTGATCAGAAGGCCCCAACACCCGACTAGGGTTTGGGGCTTTTTTCAGGCGGTGACCAAAAAAAGACGGGCGCGGCCAAATTTTTTCGACCTGCTCAGCAATGGAAAATCGGTTTGCGCGCGCTAACTTATAAATGGGCTAGCAACCTTTTTGGATAGAATCAGAGCTCAGGAGCGACGGTTTGCGGCATATCGAAAGGTCCGCAGTCCACCATGCGGGACATTCAGGGCGGCTTTATAGCCGATCCACAGATCACCCACACGTTTTCCCAAACTCCATCCCCCAATTTTGTTGATAAGTTGTGAATAACATTGATGTTGCCGGTCTGCAACGAGCCCTTGTGGGCTTGCCGGTCTCTGTACGTTCGGGGCTTTTTGCCTACAATGAAGCTCCAACTATCGCAGTTGCCATAGATTGTTGGTTTAGGGCGCGTCACCACTCGACGCGCCCTTTTTTCTTTGTCCCGTGCCTTTTGAATTCAATCACTTAAGCGTTCCCGTTGATGAATCACATCAGAAACTTTTCGATCATCGCGCACATCGATCACGGCAAATCGACGCTCGCCGATCGCTTGATCCAGCGTTGCGGAGGACTCTCCGATCGCGAGATGGAAGAGCAAGTACTCGACTCGATGGATCTTGAACGCGAGCGTGGGATAACCATCAAGGCGCAGACCGCTGCGCTGCGCTACACAGCACGCGATGGACGGGTCTACAACCTCAATCTGATCGACACACCGGGTCACGTTGACTTCTCGTATGAAGTCTCGCGATCGTTGTCCGCATGCGAAGGCGCGTTGCTCGTTGTCGATGCGAGCCAGGGCGTTGAGGCCCAGACGGTTGCCAACTGCTACACCGCTCTGGACCTCGGCGTTGAAGTCGTTCCGGTCCTGAACAAGATGGACTTGCCGCAGGCTGATCCTGAAAACGCGAAGGCCGAAGTCGAAGAAGTGATCGGGATCGACGCGTCGAATGCCATTCCGTGCTCCGCCAAGACCGGCATGGGCATCGACGAAATTCTGGAAGCCGTGGTCTCGCGCATTCCCGCGCCGCGCGGCAACCCGGACGGCCCGCTGCGCGCAATGATCATCGACAGCTGGTTCGACACCTATGTCGGCGTCGTGATGCTCGTGCGCGTCGTCGATGGCCGGCTGGTCAAGGGCGAGCGCATCAAGATGATGGCAACCGGCGCGATGTACAACGCCGACAACCTGGGCGTGTTCACGCCGTCCAGCGAAGTGCGGCAGTCGCTGGAAGCGGGCGAGGTGGGTTTCATCATTGCCGGCATCAAGGAACTGCAGGCTGCCAAGGTCGGCGACACCATCACGCTGATCAAGGCCGGCACGGGCGGCGCGTCGGCGACGGCCACTGAAGCGCTTCCGGGCTTCAAGGAAATCCAGCCGCAGGTGTTTGCGGGCCTGTACCCGACCGAAGCCAACCAATACGACTCGCTGCGCGACGCGCTCGAAAAACTCAAGCTCAACGATGCGTCGCTGCACTACGAGCCGGAAGTTAGTCAGGCGCTGGGCTTCGGCTTTCGCTGCGGCTTCCTCGGCTTGCTGCACATGGAGATCGTGCAGGAGCGGCTTGAGCGCGAATTCGACCAGGACCTGATCACCACGGCGCCAAGCGTCGTGTACCAGGTCGTGATGCCGGGCGGCGAGATCGTGATGGTCGAGAACCCCTCCAAGATTCCGGACCAGGGCCGCATCCAGGAAATCCGCGAGCCGATCGTCACCGTGCATCTGTATATGCCGCAGGAATACGTCGGCCCCGTCATGACGCTGGCCAACCAGAAGCGCGGCGTGCAGCTGAACATGGCGTATCACGGCAAGCAGGTCATGCTGACTTACGAGCTGCCGCTTGGCGAGATCGTGCTGGACTTCTTCGACAAGCTGAAGTCCGTCAGCCGCGGCTATGCGTCGATGGACTACACCTTCAAGGAGTTCCGCGCGTCCGATGTCGTGAAGGTCGACATCCTGCTCAACGGCGAGAAGGTCGATGCATTGTCGATCATCGTGCATCGCTCGCAGTCGGCCTACCGTGGCCGTGCCGTCGTCGGCAAGATGCGCGAGATCATCAGCCGCCAGATGTTCGACGTCGCCATTCAGGCGGCCATCGGCGCGAACATCATCGCGCGTGAAACGATCAAGGCGTTGCGCAAGAACGTGCTGGCAAAATGCTACGGCGGTGACATCAGCCGCAAGCGCAAGCTCCTCGAGAAACAAAAGGCAGGCAAGAAACGCATGAAGCAGATTGGCTCCGTGGAAGTCCCGCAGGAAGCATTCCTGGCGATCCTGCAGGTGGAAGACTAAATGCAATTCATCACTGCTGCCGTTCTCGCGGCGTTCGTGGGCTACGCTGGTGCGTGGTACTTCGGTGTCGTCGAAGGCAACTTCGCGCTGCTGCTGTTCCTGGCCACAGTCGTCACCGGGTTGTACTGGCTGGCTGAACGCATGGTCTTCCTGCCGCGCCGGCGCCAGATCGCGACGCAGGTCGCGCAGGACTGGGAGCGCGAGCAGCTCGCCCGCGGCGGTGAAGTCACGCCAGCTGCGCGCGATCTTGTCGTGCAGCGCCAGATGCAGCAGCCGTGGTGGCTCGACTGGACCGCAGGCCTGTTCCCCGTGATCATCGCGGTGTTCGTGCTGCGTTCGTTCCTGTTCGAGCCCTTCAAGATCCCGTCAGGCTCCATGATCCCGACGCTGCTGGTGGGCGACCTGATCCTGGTCAACAAATTCACTTACGGGCTGCGCTTGCCGGTACTCAACACCAAGCTGACTGAAGGCACTGCGCCCCAGCGCGGCGATGTGATGGTGTTCCGCTATCCGCCCAAGCCCAGCCTCGACTACATCAAGCGCGTTGTGGGCCTGCCTGGCGACGAGGTCGCCTACCTGAACAAGCGGCTTACGATCAACGGCAAGGAAGTCTCGAAGCAGGAGCTGCCCGCTTTCTTCGACGAAGATTCGACGGCCTATTTCAAGCAGTTCGAGGAGTTGCTCGGCGACAGGCGCCATCGCATCCTCAATGACGACAACCGCCCCGCCTTCATTCCGGGCGCAGAGAACTTTCCCCAGCGTGACCTTTGCCGTTACAGTGTGGAGGGGGTGGTTTGCAAAGTGCCTGAAGGCCACTACTTCATGATGGGCGACAACCGCGATAATTCGCTGGACTCGCGCTACTGGGGGTTCGTTCCTGACCGCAACATCGTGGGTAAGGCGTTCTTCATCTGGATGAACTTCGGCAGCTTCAAGCGCATCGGCTCATTCCAATAGAAATCTCTTCGCTCGAGGATGTGACATGACACGTGGACTCAAGACTAGACAAGCCGGCATCTCCTTCGTGGGGCTGCTTTTCGTGGTGGGCGTGCTCGCCTGCCTCGGTGTGCTGGGCGCGCAGGCGTTCCCGACCGTCATTGAATACCAGGCGATCCAGAAGGCTGTGACGAAGTCGGCGCAGGAAGGCACCGTGATCGAGATCCGCAAGAGCTTCGACAAGGCCGCCCAGGTCGACGACATCAAGTCAGTGACCGGCAAGGACCTCGACATCACCAAAGTCAACGACCAGATCATCGTGAAGTACGCATACTCGCGCGAAATCCACATGTTCGGCCCCGCCTTCCTGCTGCTGAAGTACGAAGGGCAAGGCCAGTCGACGGCCAAGTGACACCCATGACAAGCTGCGCGCGCACAGCCCTCACGTGAATGGCCAGCTTGTCGCCCTGCAAGCGCGCTTGCAGCATCAATTTGCCGACCAGTCGCTGCTGGTCCGCGCGCTGACGCATCGCAGTTTTTCGGCTGACCACAACGAGCGGCTTGAATTCCTCGGCGACTCCGTTCTCAACCTCGCCGTCTCCTCGCTGCTGTTCGAAAGACTCGCCAACCTGCCCGAGGGCGAGCTGTCCCGCATGCGGGCGAGCCTGGTCAGGCAAGACTCGCTTCACCATCTGTCAGTGGCGCTCGGCCTGCCGGATGTGTTGCGTCTGGGCGAGGGCGAGTCGCGCTCGGGCGGAAGCAAGAGGCCCTCCATCCTCGCGGATGCACTCGAAGCGGTGATCGGTGCCGTGCACCTCGATGCCGGCTATACCGTGGCTGAAGCGTTGGTGCACCGCCTCTTCAAGGACGCCGAAATCAATCCTGCGATGGCGGCAGCCTCCAAGGACCCCAAGACCGAGCTGCAGGAATGGCTGCAGGGCCGCAAGATGAAACTGCCGCTCTACCGCGTTGCCGCTACGCTCGGCGCTGCCCACAAGCAGACCTTCGAAGTCGAGTGCGAAATCGCTGAACTGCAGGCCGTCGAGCGCGGCATCGGCGCGTCGCGCCGCGCAGGCGAACAGGCTGCAGCAGCCGCCATGCTCATGAAACTGAAAGCCCGCGGCAAATGACCGAACCTATTCCAGCCGACACCACCACGCCCGGCGATCCCGCAGCGGCAACGCCTGCCGGACCGCAACGCTGCGGCCTGATTGCCATCGTCGGCAAACCCAACGTCGGCAAGTCCACACTGCTCAATGCACTGGTCGGCCAGAAGATCAGCATTACCTCGCGCAAGGCGCAGACCACGCGCCATCGCATCACGGGCATCCGCACCGTCGGTGCAACTCAATTCGTGTTCGCAGACACGCCCGGTTTCCAGACGCGCCACGGCACGGCGCTCAACCGCTCGCTGAACAAGACGGTGCTGGGCACCGTGGGCGATGTCGATCTTGTGCTGTTCGTCGTCGAGGCCGGCAAGTTCAACAGCGCCGACGCCAAGGTGCTTGAGCTGCTCAAGCCCGGCATCCCGATCATCCTGCTGGCCAACAAGCTCGACGAGCTCAATCGCCGCGGCGACGTTGCGCCGTGGCTCGGGGAGATGGGCGGCCGCCACGACTTCGCCGAAATAGTGCCGATGTCGGCGAAAAATTCGAAAGACATCGAGCGCCTGTTCGGCATCTGCGCAAAGTACCTGCCCGAGCAACCGTGGATGTACGCAGAAGACGAACTCACGGACCGCAGCGAGAAGTTTCTGGCGAGCGAAACCGTTCGTGAAAAACTCTTCCGCTTCACCGGCGACGAGCTGCCCTATACCTCCACCGTCATCGTCGAGAAATTCGAGGAAGAGCCCAGCCCGAAGCACAAGCGCATGGTGCGCATCGCGGCCACCATCGTGGTGGAGCGTGACAGCCACAAGGCCATGGTGATCGGCGACAAGGGCGAGCGCCTCAAGCGCATCGGCATGGAGTCACGCCAGGAGCTCGAGAAGCTGATGGACTGCAAGGTCTTCCTGGAGATCTGGGTCAAGGTGCGCTCCGGCTGGGCAGACGACGAAGCGCGCGTGCGCAGCTTCGGATACGAATGAAGCCAGCCCCCACGTTTGCCGCTGCGCGGCTGCTCTGCCCCTGACTTTGCGATGAAACGCATCGCCGACGAGCCCGGTTTCGTCATCCATCGCTACGACTGGAGCGAGTCGAGCCTCATTCTTGAAGTGTTCACGCGCCGCTATGGGCGCATTGCGCTCGTCGCCAAAGGCGCCAAGCGGCCCAGCTCCAACTTCCGGCCCGTGCTGTTGCCGTTGCAGCCGCTGCGTGTGGCCTTCGGTGGTGAGGGAGAAATCCGCACGCTCAAAGGTGCCGAATGGGTGGGTGGCCACGTCATGCCCACGGGGGACGCGCTGCTCTCCGGCTATTACATGAACGAGCTCGTGCTGCGCCTGCTCGCGCGCGACGATCCGCACCCGAGCCTGTTCGACAGCTACGCCGCCACCGTGAGCGTGCTGGCCTGCGAACACGGCGAAGCGCTCGAACCCGCGCTGCGTTCGTTCGAGCTGCTGCTGCTGCGCGACATCGGCCTGTTGCCCGCGCTTGACCAGCAGACATCAACACTTGCGCCGCTGGGCGCGCACACGCGCTATTCGCTGTTGCCCGAAGCAGGCGTTGTCGAAAGCCGCAGCGACGACACGCGCGCAAGCCTCACAGGCGCGCAGTGGGAATCACTGCAACGCGCGCTGGATGACGAAGCACCTTTCAACGCCACGCTGCAGCAGGCAGCGGGCTTCATGGCAGAGCTCAAGCCGCAGCTGCGCGCCATGCTGAACTACCATTGCGGTGTGTCCCAGCTGCGCACCCGCCAGCTCATGATCGACCTGCAGGCGCTATGACATCGCACACCCACAAAACCGCGCTTTCCGTCAACCTCAACAAGGTTGCCCTGGTGCGAAACACTCGCCACCTGGGCATCCCCAGCCTCACGACAGCCGCCACGCTCTGCCTGCAGGCGGGCGCGCGCGGCATCACCGTTCACCCGCGGCCCGATGCGCGCCACATCCGCAGTGACGATGTGTACGAGCTGGCCGCGATGCTCAAGAAGAGCTGGCCGCAAGCCGAGTTCAACATCGAAGGCAACCCGTTCCAGAACCTCATGCCGTTCATTCGCGAACTGCGGCCGCACCAGTGCACCTTCGTGCCCGACAGTGAAGGCCAGTTCACCAGCGACCACGGCTGGGACCTCGCTGCAGACGCACAGCGCCTGCGCCCGCTGATCGTGGAAGCGCAGTCGCTTGGCGTGCGCGTGAGCCTGTTCATGGACCCCGTCGCGCAAGCCATGCAGGGCGCCAAGGACGTGGGCGCTGATCGTGTCGAGCTGTACACCGAGAGCTTCGCCTCGGCCTTTGGCACGCCCTCGCAGGACAAGGTGTTGCAGGACTTCGCCGATGCCGCGCGTGCCGCCGACGCCGCGGGCCTGGGCGTTAACGCAGGCCACGACCTGAATCTCGACAACCTCTCGGCCTTCCTCAAGGCGGCGCCTCAAGTGCAGGAGGTGTCGATCGGCCACGCACTGATTTCAGACGCACTGGAGCTTGGCTATATCGCCGCCGTCAAGGCGTACCTGGCCTGCATCGACAAGGCCTTCCCCACCGCGCCATGATCTACGGCATTGGCACGGACATCTGCGATGTGCGCCGCATCCGCGAGTCGTTCGACAAGCGCGGCGAGCGCTTCGTGCAGAAGGTGTTGTCCGAGGGTGAAATCCGCGTGTGGAAAGCCCGCAGTGCCCGCTGGCCCGAGCGCGGTGTGCGCTATCTGGCCACGCGCTTTTCGGCCAAGGAAGCATTCAGCAAGGCAATCGGTATGGGCATGCGCATGCCGATGACATGGCGCCTGTGCGAGATCGCCAATGCACCCGGCGGCAAGCCCTACGTGGTGCTGCATGGCGTGCTGAAAGAATGGTTCGACGCCCAGGGCCTCACCGCACACGTCACCGTGACCGACGAGACTGACTACGCGGCGAGCTTCGTCGTGGTCGAAAAAAACTGAATTCATGACCTCACACGCACCTCTCATCATCGATATCGCCGGCCTTGAACTGACGGCCGCCGACCGCAAGCGCCTGATGCATCCGCTCGTCGGCGGCATGATCCTGTTCGCCCGCAACTGGAAAGACCGCCGGCAACTCACCGCGCTCACGGCTGAAATCAAGTCACTGCGCGAAGACCTGCTGATTTGCGTGGATCACGAAGGCGGGCGCGTGCAGCGCTTTCGCACGGATGGCTTCACGCACCTGCCGCCGATGCGCTCGCTGGGCGAGCTGTGGATGCGCGACGGCGGCAAAGGCACAAGCGCGTTGATGGCGACCAATGCCGCCACAGCCGCAGGTTATGTGCTGGGCGCCGAGCTGCGTGCCTGTGGTGTTGACTTGAGCTTCACGCCCGTGCTCGACCTCGACTGGGGCGCCAGCGGCGTGATCGGCGACCGCGCCTTTCATGGCGACGCGCGCATCGTCACGCTGCTCGCCAAGAGCCTGATGCACGGCTTGCTGCGCGCGGGCATGGCCAACTGCGGCAAGCACTTTCCGGGGCATGGGTTCGTCAAGGCCGATTCGCACACCGACATCCCCATTGACAACCGCTCGCTCACGGCGATCCTGAAAGACGATGCCGTGCCCTACGGCGGCTTGAGCACGAGCTTGTCGAGCGTGATGCCCGCTCACGTGATTTACCCCAAGGTCGATGCGCGGCCAGCAGGCTTTTCAAGCAAATGGCTCGACGACATCCTGCGTGCGCAGCTCGGCTTCGGCGGCGCGATCTTCAGCGACGACTTGAGCATGGCGGGCGCACGGCTGATCGATGGACGCGAAGTGAGCTACACCGACGCAGCAGTCGCCGCCCTGAATGCGGGCTGCGACATGGTGCTGCTGTGCAACCAGTCGGTGGGCGAGGGCAAGCCCGTCGATGAACTCATTGCCGGCCTGGCCGCTGCGCAATTGAAAGGTGCGTGGCGTGCAAGGCCGGCAAGTGACGCGCGGCGCCTTGCGTTGCTGCCAGTGGGCCAGCCGCTCGCGTGGGATGACCTGATGACAAGCCCCGATTACATTCAGGCGCTGACGTTGCTGCCTGCTTGACCTGGCGGGAGAGCGAGGGGCGGTGCCCCCTTGTTCAGCGCGGGTCGAATTGACCAGCGTGAACGCTGAACGCTATCGCCTGAACTTGCCGTGATCGCCAATGATCGACAGGTCCACGAAATTCAGGCCGGTGTGGTCGGTGGCGCTGAAGCTGAGATCCATGCCACCCAGGTCGAACTTCTTCATCGACTCCAGCGCCGCCTGGATGCGCTCGCGTGTGTGCCGGGGCGCCGCGCGTTGCAAAGCCTCGACCAGAACCTTGGCGGCTGCGAAGCCTTCCAGCATCGCGGGCGACACCTCCAGGCCCTTCGAGTGCGACAGCGCGAGCGCCTCGACAACGAAACGCGTGCTCATGGAGCGCTCATAAGGAAACACCTGCGTCACCATCACGCCCTGCGAATTGCCCGCCAGGCTCTTGATGAAACCAGACGACGCATTGTTGGAAAGCGTGATGACTCGGGCAGAAGAGCCTGCGGCGCGAAGCTTGTGAATGCCGTCGGCGACCGAATTGCCGGAGGCGAACCAGAGAACCGCCTGGGCCCCCGACTCGACGATGCCTGACACGATCGCACCGAAGTCAGGCTTGGAGCGGTCTGCCTTGATGACGACCACGGGCTTGAGCCGCGCCGACTCGAAGCCCTTGTTGGCACCCTCGAGCGCGTCGCGCCCGAATGAGTCGTCCGCATGGACGATCGCCACGCGCTGCATGCCGATGGAAGTCAACTGCTCGACTGCCTTTTGCGCTTCGCGCTGGTACGTTGAGCGAACATTGAAGACATGGCGCTGCACGGGTTCGTGTAACACCATAGCGCCCGTCGAAGGGGCGACAAGCGGCACCTTGTGCTTGTTAAGCAGGGGGATGATTGCCTCGGTGTGCGGCGTGCCTCGCGTGAGAAACAACGCCACAACGCCGCGCTCCTCGATGAGCACACGGCCGTTTTCGGCTGCCTTGTTCGGGTCGAAGCTGTCGTCGAGCGAAACGAGCTCGATCGTCTTGCCGCGGATGCCCCCGGACTGGTTCACCTTGTCGATGTAGAGCTTCGCGCCGTCGAGCGTTTCCTTCACGCCTGCCGCGACTGGGCCGGTGAAGCCCGCCGTTTGCCCGATGAGAATCTGCGCAAAGGCTTGTGGCGCCGCCGTGAACATCAATGCGCAAAGCAAGAAAACAGGGGTCCATTTGCGGGATGTCTTGAACGAAGATTGCTTGTCTCCAGAACGCTGCATGATCACCTCCAGATTGAATTGGCCGGCGGCGCCGGGTGGTTTCAATCTAGGCTTGGCAACGGCCATAGGCAGCTATACAAATGTCCACAAAACCTCGTGAAGGCGATTCGTATAGTGTCCAGATTTGGAACTTTGGTACAAGCAATATTTCTAAAGTGCAATGCGGTGCGCCAGTGTCCGGCAGACGCAGTGCCTTGAAGATGCGCCTGCAGTCAGCGTGCGCTGATAACAGCTTTCAATTCCCGCCGCTGGCCTGCATAAGCCAGCCCCGATGCCACGCCACCGAACAAGTCGCCTTCCACCAGCGTCACACCCGCAAAGCCCTGCTGCAACGCCGTCTGGAATGGCCGCAGTGCTGATGACCCGCCGGTAAGATAGATCGCGTCGAGCTGACCATGCGCCAGGCCCGCACTGCGCACGCACTCCAGTCCGCACTGCACGACTTGCTGCAGCAGGCCATCGAGATCGCGGCCCATGTCATGCGAATCGAACGCAGCGAACAGGCCTGGCTCTACACGCGAGAGATCGACACGCGCGCCATCGTCCGATATTGAATTCGCGATCTTCGCCTGCTCAACTTCACTGGCGAGCCGGTGACCCAGCCGCTCGTTCAACACCGTCATCAGCCGGTCGTGCAAGCGCTTGTCCGAATAGCTGGTGCGCAAGTCTTCCATCTGGCGCAGCGATTTGGGCGCGTAGAGCCAGTTGATCAAGTGCCACGTCGAGAGATCGAAGAACACCGAGTTCGGCACCTCACGCCCGAGCGGGCCGATATGACGCAAGCCGAAGAGCGGCATCACCCGCTCGAGGCTGAGCTTGCGGTCGTAGTCCGTGCCGCCGATATGCACGCCGCTGGTCGCCAGCACATCGCTGGCGCGATCTGTGTGCCGCGCCCGCTCGGGGCCGAGCCGCACCACGGTGAAGTCAGAGGTGCCGCCGCCGATATCGACGATCAGCACGACAGACTCTTTGGCCAGCCGCATCTCGTAGTCGAAAGCCGCGGCAATCGGCTCCAGCTCGAATGAAATCTCTACCAGCCCTGCAGCCGCTGCGGCCTTTTGCAGCGCCGCCTGCGCCTGCTTGTCGCGCTGAGGAGCGTCGTCCACGAAGTGAACGGGCCGGCCGATCACTGCGCGCCGCACTTCGACGCCGCGCTGCCTGTTGGCACGCAACACAATCTCGCGGATGAAGCGCGAGATCACGTCCTGGAAGCTCACCATGCCTTCGGGCACGCGCGTTTGCTCATGCAACAGGCTGCTGCCCAACAGGCTCTTGAGCGAGCGCATCAGCCGCCCATCGACACCTGCTAGATAAAGCGCGATTGCCTCGCGGCCAAAGTGAATGCTGCGTTCTTCTGCGTTGAAGAACACGGCCGTGGGAATGTTGATCTCAGTGCCTTCCAGCGGCACCAGACGCGCAATGCCGTCCGCACCCACGCAGGCCACCGCCGAATTGGACGTGCCGAAGTCAATGCCGAGCGTGTCGGCGCGCACGTCCACCACAGCCGCTCAGCCTTCGTGGCGCAGGGCGGGGAAGAGGATCACGTCGCGAATGCTGGGGCTGTCCGTCAGCAACATCATCAGGCGGTCGATGCCGATGCCGCAGCCGCCAGCAGGTGGCATGCCGTATTCGAGCGCACGGACAAAGTCGTGGTCGAAGAACATTGCTTCGTCGTCGCCAGAATCTTTTGCGCTGACTTGCGCATTGAAGCGGGCGGCCTGGTCTTCAGCGTCGTTCAGCTCCGAGAAGCCGTTGCCGAATTCACGGCCCGTGACGTACAGCTCGAACCGTTCCGTCACTTCAGGACGCGCGTCGTTGGCACGCGCGAGCGGAGAAATCTCCGTCGGGTGCTCCATGATGAAGGTCGGCTCCCAGAGCTTTTCTTCCACGGTTTCTTCGAAGAAGAGCACCTGCAGGCTCGCCAGCGAACGTGCGGCCAGCTTGTTCTTCTCTTCATTCATGCCGAGCTTGCGAAGCGCGCTGGTCAGCCACTCGCGGTCGTCCACGTTGGCGCCTGCGTCGGTGTGCTTGATGATGGCTTCGCGAATGGTGAGCCGCGCGAACGGCTTTTCCAGGTCAACCGGCTTGCCGCTGTACGACAGGTGCAGCGTGCCGCGCGCTTTCATCGCAGCGTCGCGCACGAGCGCCTCGGTGAAGTCCATCAAGTCCTGGTAGTTCCAGTACGCCGCATAGAACTCCATCATCGTGAATTCGGGGTTGTGGCGAACCGAGATGCCTTCGTTGCGGAAGTTGCGGTTGATCTCGAACACGCGCTCGAAGCCGCCGACGAGCAGCCGCTTGAGGTACAGCTCGGGCGCAATGCGCAGATACATCGGCTGGTCAAGCGCGTTGTGGTGCGTGACGAACGGCTTGGCATTTGCGCCACCGGGAATGGGGTGGAGCATCGGCGTTTCGACTTCGAGGAAGCCGTGCGACACCATGAATTCGCGAATGGCGCTCACGGCCTTGCTGCGCGCGACGAAGCGCTTGCGCGCCTCTTCGTCCATCATCAAGTCGATGTAGCGCTGGCGGTACTTCACTTCCTGGTCGGCCACGCCGTGGAACTTGTCCGGCATGGGGCGCAGGTTCTTGGTGAGCAGGCGAAGCGTGGTGACGTGCAGCGACAGCTCACCCGTGCGCGTCTTGAACAGCTTGCCCTCTGCGGCAATGATGTCGCCCAAGTCCCAGTGCTTGAACGCGGCGTAAACGTCTTCACCCACCGCGTCGCGCTGGATGTACAGCTGGAAGCGGCCCGTGGCGTCCTGGATCGTTGCGAAACTCGCCTTGCCCATCACGCGCTTGAGCATCATGCGGCCGGCCACGCTGGCGGGAATCGCTGCTGCTTCGAGTGCTTCGGGAGTTTTTGCGTCGTGCTCGGCCAGCAGGGGCGCTGAGCGGTGCGACGGCTTGAAGTCATTGGGAAAAGCGACGCCCTTGCCGGCCACCTGGGCCTCGCGCAGGCCCTTGAGTTTTTCGCGGCGCTCGGCGATGAGCTGGTTCTCGTCGACAGGCGGCGTGGCGGGTGCGGAAGGGGTGTTCTGGTCAGACATAAGCCCTCCATTCTAGTTTTTCACGGGCTGCTGCCGGGCCCACTCGATAATCCCCGCCATGTTCCTCAAAGCCGGTGCCCTGTCCCTGGCCCTGCTGCTGGCCAGCCGGCTGCTTGGCTTGCTGCGCGAATCGGCGCAGGCGGCAGCATTTGGCGCGTCGGGGCTCGCCGATGTGGTCGTGCTGATGTTGACGCTGCCGGACTGGCTGGCTGGCTTTCTCGCCAGCGGCGCGCTGGCTTACGTGCTGGTGCCCGCATGGGCCGGGCAGGGCGCAGCGCATGTGGCGGCGACCCAGCGGCGCGTGGCGACGGGCCTGGTGGTTGCCGGTGGCGTGATGGCGGTGTTGCTGGTGTTGCTGCGTGCTCCGGCAGCGCAGTGGCTGGCTGGCGGACTGCCAGCTGCGCAACTGCCTGCGGCGGCTCAGGGCCTGATCTGGAGCGCGCTGGCCTTGCCCGCCGCGCTACTGGCTTCGTTGTGGGCGACGCGCCTGCAGCACGAGCGCGATTTCACCGGCATGTATGGGGCGAACCTCGTCGTCAATGTCGTGCTCATCGCGACTATCGTGCTCGCGGCTTCACTCGCACCCGCCGATTCGATCTGGCTGCTTGGTGCGGGCTTGCTCGGCGCGATGCTGGCGCGGCTCGCGTGGTTGCGGTGGCGCGCACCGTCGGGCGCAGCTCCCGCTGCCAATGTCGAGGGGCCCAACGCCGCATTGCCCGCCCCGCCAATCTGGCTGTGGGCGGCACTCTCCGCGGGCCTGCCGCTCGCGCTGCCGTTCGCGGCCCGCTCGCTCGCCTCGCACGGCGGCGAGGGCGCGCTGGCTACTTTCAACTACGCGTGGAAGCTCGTTGAGCTGCCGCTGGTCCTGGCGATCCAGCTGGTGGCGACACTCGCGTTCCCGCGCATCGCCACGGCCATGGCGGCTGGCGACACGCAGGCGAGCGCGGCTGCGGTCCGCATGGCGCTCGCACTCGCGTGGGTGCTGGCTTGCGCTGCAGCTGCGGGCTTGCTCGTCGGCTCGCCTGCTTTGGCGCAACTGCTGTTCGGCTGGGGCCGCATGGACGCAGCAGCGCTGGGCCATATCGCGCAATGGGGCGCCATCGGCGCGTGGGGGTTGCTGCCGCAAGCGGTGATTGCCGTGGCGCTCACGGTGCTTGCTGCGCGCGCGCAGATGAAAGGCGCTGTTGCTGCGTATGCCGTGGCCCTGGTCGCGCTACTCGCAGCGGGCGCAGCGGGCCTTGGCGACGGAGCGCGGCTCATGGTCGTGCTGAACGGCTTGCTGTGCGTCGTCGCCGTCTGCGCCGTGGCTGCGATGGGCGCGCAGTCCCGCGCGTGGATGCCATGGCGCACGATGGCCGTGGCGCTGGTGGCGCTGCTTGCAGTGGCGCTCGCCGCAGCGCAGGGCTTGCAGCCGGCATCACTGTTCGCCGGTCTGGCCGCCGCAGCGGCTGCAGCCGCGTTCGTGTTGGCGGTGTCGTGGTGGGCCAGCAGCGACTTGCGTGCTGCCCTCACGCGATAATCCCCGCTCCCCATGCTTGAACTTTTCCAGATCACGAACGATGCAGCGTTCGCGCAGCGCTGCGACGACCTCGGCGGCTTTCGCCTGTTCGTGGACCTGGAACGCATGGGCAAGGCTGAGCGGCAGGCCGGCCGCAACACCTTCATCAGCGCCCATTCGCTGCAGGACGTGGGCCGCATCAAATCCGTGCTGCGCCGCTCGCCGTTGATGGTGCGCGTCAATCCGCTGCACGACGGCACCAGCGAAGAAGTCGAGGCGGTGCTGGGCGAAGGCGCCGACATGCTCATGCTGCCGATGTTCCGCACCGCCGACGACGTGCGCACTTTCATCGACATCGTTGGCGGCCGCGCGCCTGTCGTCACGCTGCTTGAAACGGCAGACGCGCTGGCCTGCATCGAGAACTGGGTCGCTACGCCGGGGCTGGCGGAAGTGTTCGTCGGCCTGAACGACCTGCACTTGTCGCTGGGCTGCCGCTTCATGTTCGAGCCGCTGGCGCGCGGCATGGTTGATCGCGTGGCCGCCACCGCGAAAGGACATGGGTTGCGCTTCGGCTTTGGCGGCATTGCGCGGCTCGATGAGGGCCACTTGCCCGGCCGCGACGTGCTCGCCGAGCATTTGCGCCTGGGCTCTGACGCCGTGATCCTCTCGCGCACCTTTCATCGTCCCGGCGAAGGCGGCAGCTTCGAGCAGGAAGTTGCAAAGCTGCGCGCCGCAGAGGCGCAGCTTGCGCGGCGCACACCCGCTGAGATCGAGGCTGACCGCGTGCGCATCGCCGCAATCATCGACACCATTGCCGACAGCATGGGCGCCGCATGATGAAGCGATTGATTGATTTCGTCGTTGCGCTGGCCGTGTTGATCCTGCTGTGGCCGATCCTGCTGTTCGCGGTGGTGGCCATCGTGCTCGAGTCCGGCTTTCCCGTGCTGTTCCGCCAGACGCGCATCGGCCTCGGCGGCCGCGAATTCGCGATGTACAAGTTTCGCAGCATGGTGAAGAACGCAGCGGCGCTGGGCTCCTACCAGACGCAGGACAACGACCCCCGAATCACTGCCTTTGGCCGCGTGCTGCGCCGCACAAGCATCGACGAGCTGCCGCAGTTGCTCAACGTGATCAAGGGCGACATGAGCTTGGTCGGGCCACGGCCTGATGTGCCGGCGCAGCGCGCGTTGTACAGCGATGCCGACTGGCACTTGCGATGCTCCGTTCGACCCGGCATCACCGGGCTCGCGCAGGCGAAAGTGCGCTCGGAAGGCACACAGGAGCAGCGGCTGGCGCTCGACCTGCTATATGCGCGCGAGCATTCGCTGCGGCTTGATTTGCAGATCGTCATCTGGACCATAGCCCGCCTCACAGGCAAAGGAGCCAACTAGCATGTGCGGCATCTTCGGCTACTGGGACCGCGCGCGCCGCGCATTGCCTGCCGATGCGCTCGAAGCGATGGCTCAAAGGCTCGCGCACCGCGGGCCGGACGACGAAGGCATCTGGAGCCAGCCCGCGCGTGGCGTGGCCATTGGCAACCGCCGCCTGTCGATCATCGACATTGGCGGCGGCCACCAGCCGATGGTGTCCGACGACGGCCAGGTCGCGGTCGTGCAGAACGGCGAAATCTTCAACTACATCGAGCTCGCAGCCGACATGCGCGCGCGCGGCATCGAGCTGCGCACGCACTCCGATACGGAAGTCATCCTGCGGCTCTACGAGCACGAAGGCATCGCGGGCCTGGCCAAACTCAACGGCATGTTCGCGATCGCGATCGACGACGCGCGTCAAGACGCGATGTACCTCGTGCGCGACCGCATCGGCGTCAAGCCGCTGTACGTGGCCGACGACGGCGAGCGCGTGGTGTTCGCGTCCGAGCTGAAGGCGATGCTGCCGTGGACCTCGGCGCGCAACGGCCTCGACGCGATTGATCTCGAAGCCGTGCACCACTACCTGACGTTCAACTACATTCCCGCGCCGTGGACCATCTGGCAAGGTGTGAAGCACGTCATGCCCGGCACGTGGATGAAGTTCACGCGCACCGGTGTGGAAACGCATCGCTGGTGGGACTTGTCACTGCAGCGCGAGCAGCACTACGAGTTCAACGCGTGGGCTGAAGAGTTCATGTCCATCCTCGACGACGCCACGCGCATCCGCCTGCGTGCAGACGTGCCGTGGGGTGCCTTCCTTTCGGGCGGTGTCGATTCGAGCACCATCGTCGGCCTGATGGCGCGGCACGTGCAAAGCCCCGTCAAGACGTTCTGCATTGGCTTTGCCGACCCACGCTTTGACGAGTCGGAATTCGCCGCTGAAGCCGCGCGCCGTTTCGGCTGCGAGCACACCATGGAAGTCGCCGAGCTGAACATGCTCGAGCGCTGGCCGCACGTGCTGTATCACCTTGACCAGCCGCACGGCGATGCGTCGTTCATGCCGACATTGCGCGTGAGTGAGCTGGCGGCGAAGCACGTGAAGGTGGTGTTGACCGGCGACGGTGGCGACGAGCTCTTTGCGGGCTACGACAAATACTCAGAGTTCTTCGGCCGCGATGGCATTGACGCGCTCGATGACAACACGTTTCGCCGCAGCTTTTTCGATTCGATCTCGCTCTTCACACCGCAGGCCAAGCTCGCGCTCTATCAAGACAGCGTTGCCAAGCACCTCTCATCCATCGACAGTTTTGACGCCGCGGCGAGCCGCTGGTTCGATGAGTCGGCGCACCACGGCAGGCTCAACCAGGCGCTATACCTCGACATGCAGTTGCTCCTGTCTGGCAACAACCTCGTCAAGCCTGACCGAATGGGCATGGCCGTGTCGATTGAAGCGCGCACGCCCTTTCTCGACTGGCGAATGATGGAGCTGGCCTTCCGCTCCGGTGGCGATACGAAGCTGCATGCCGGTGACAAGAAGCATTGGTACAAGAAGGCCGTGGCGCCGATGATCGGCCACGACTTGGCGTATCGCAAGAAGCAGATGTTCACCGTGCCGGTGGGCGAGTGGTTTCGCAGCAGCAGCTATGCGTGGTTGAACTCCACGCTGGAAGGCAGTGGGCTGCTGGCGAAGCTGTTCAAGGCCGATGTGGTGACGGGCATGCTCGAACAGCACCGCGCAGGCACTGCGAATTTCACACGTGAGTTGCGCGCGCTGGCCGCGCTGGCGCTGTGGGCGAAACCGTTCGAGTAACGCGTTGTCGCAGCGCGCTAGAACGCCTGCATCCGCACCAGCTTCGACGAGAACCAGTTCAGCACGTTGAGCGTGCCGTCGGCATTGCGCCGGATCATGATCGGGTCGAGCAGCTGGCCGCGCTGGACGCCTGCACCGAGGCGGGTGGCAACGTGCTTTGATCCGCGCGCCATCTTGAACACACGGCCCTGCAGTTTGCAGATGGCGTAGAGCGCGTTTTCGTCACCGCACACATCGTTGCAGACGGTCACCGGGCCAGTCGAGAACACGGTGATTGCCAGCGTGTCGAGCTCGATGGCGAAGCCGATGCCAGCTTGCCCCCAGTCGAACGCGTAAAGCATGTTGCCAATCACGCGCGCCCGATGAACCTTGCCTGCGAGCTGCAGCAGCTTCATGCCGATAGCGGTGCCATCAACATCGAACAGTGCGCCATTCGCATCGAGCGCATAGCGTGCGCCGTTGAAGTCGAACGCCAGCACCAGCGGCGCGTCGTGCGTGACGATTTCGACGTGCGGCGATTTGGCAGTGAGCTTGCTGATGACATAGCCGCCGGCGCTGTAATGCGAGCCGACCCACAGCGCATCACCCAGCAAGTCGAGCTGCGTCGGCAGGCCCAGGCGGCGGCTCCATGTGACGGTATTGCCTTTGAGCCTGCGCACGTTGTCGTCGTCGCAAGTCACTGCCCAGTCGCCCAGCAAGTCCCACGGGCTCTTCGATGCAAGCGTTGATTCGGCGATGACGCTCGATGTGTCCTGCGTGCGATCGAGGATCACGCGCAGCATCAGGCTGGTGCGCGTGAGGCGCATGCGCCGTGGCCGCATGGCGTCATTGCCAATCAGTGCCGCAAAGCCGTGTGCCGTCGCGCCGGCCAGGCGCTCCATATCGGCGGTGGGTTTGAGGCGATGACCGTGCGTGAGGAGCAGCGCCGCGTAGCTGTCCAGCGCCTCGTCGCTCACCGTGAGCAGGTCAGCGGCCAGCAGGCGACTCGTGGCGGCAGGTGCTGCCATTGCTGCGGGTGCGCCTTCAACGGCAAACCCGCTTCCGGGCAGGAAGTCGTAAAACGAAAACGACGTGTGACCCGCCGGGTTCAGGTCCGCGATGCGGATCGTCGTCATGGCGCGCGGCGGCCTGTGCCCAGCAGCATCACGTCGTGCGAAAAGCGGATGACGTTGTTCATCTCCGTTGGCCACGGCACGTTGCGCAGTGGCCGGTAGGGCAGGCCCAGCATGCCAACGAGCGAGCCCAGCACTTTGATGAGCGGCATCAGCCCCGGCATGCGCCACAGGAAGGGCAGCTGGTAGAAATAGCGCACTTCCACATCGACGAAGCCCGCCATCGTCATCGCCGTTTTCAGCGACTCGATGGTGAACGGCGTGACGTGCGTGTACTCCATGTAGAAGATGCGGTAGGTGTGAAACCAGCTCGGTGTGAGGATGCACGCCGTGCCGCCCGGCTTGAGCGAGTGCAGGGCCGTATCGAGAAAGCGGTCGGGGTGGCGCATGTGCTCGATCACGGACTTGCTGTAAACGAAGTCAAAGCTCTCAGCGGGAAACGGCGGTGGATCAGTTTCGAGATTGGCGACGCGCACGTCGAAACCACTCGCCAGCTGCGTCGCGCTGTTGGCGATATCGGTGCCGCTGCATTCCAGGCCCAGTTCCGCAAACGCGCGCATCTGGTCGCCGCGGCCGCAGCCGATGTCGAGCAGCTTGCCCAGCCGCCCACCAAACACCGTGTCGTGCAGGTGTTTGGACATGCGCTTCACGTAGGGGCTCAGTGGCCGGTTCTCCTGGCTGTAAGACGTGGCCAGGTAGGCGTCGCCCCGCTTATGCAGGTCGATTTGGGGGGTGCTGCTGCCGGATTCGTTCATGAGGCGTCGATTGTCCCCGATGCGGCCGTTGCACTCTGGCCGGCCAGCGCATCGACCACTGCGCGAGCCGCATGGCCGCCACGGGGCATGGCGCGGCGTGCGCGCGTGAGCTGCTGTGCATGCGCGTCGTTGTCGTGGAAAGAGGCGAGCGCTGTTTCGACGCCATCAAGCGAGGCGGCCAGCGCCACGCCATCGTCTTCGCGGTAGTCGACGTAGTGGCTGTACTGCGACACGGTTGCGACCACGACGGGTTTGTCGAGCACGAGCGCTTCGAAACCGATGGTCGATGTGAAGGTGACGACGGCGTCGCACTTCAGCAATGCGTCGCGCACGCTCTCCGTACGCGGGCTGAGCAGCACGCCTTCTGCGAGCACGGCCTGTGTGGCGGCCTGGCTGGAGGGATGGAGCCGCACGATGAGTTTCCAGCCGCGACGGGCGCAGATGTCAGCCAAGCGTTCGCGCATCTCGACCGGCAGGCCGGGGTTGTCCGGCTCGGGCTGCTCGGCCCAGAGCACAGCCCAGTCGCCGGGTGCCAGCCGTGCTTCGCTGCGCAGCGAAGCGCGTCGGGTATCTGCGTCTGGCGTGACGAGCGCATCGAAGGCCGGATTGCCTGTGACGCGCACTGAATCGCCCGCGCGACCCGCCGCGACCAGCTGCGCCTTGATGCGCTCATTCAGCACGCACATCACCGCGCCGTTGTCGCTGCGCTGGAGGTAGTGCAGGCCAATATGCGGAAAGCTCGTGAGCAGGCAGACGGACGGCAGCCCGAGCAGCGCCGCTGCATTGAGCGCAGCACGTTCCGCACGGGGAGAATCGGTGGCGATCACGCCGTCGATGCGCTCAGCTTTGATGATGCGCTGCAGCGTCTTCACAGGCAGCAGTGCATTCAGCCCCTGCGCAGCGTACCGTCGCAGCGCCTCTTCTTCGCCCACCTCACCGACCAGCTCAGCCAGGCTCGCGCCGAGATAAGCCACCGACTCTTCCCGCGAGATGCCAATGCCATCGCGATGATGGAACTGGCAGAGGTAGTCGCCCCAGCGTCGGACATGCGGGTCAGTGATATCCACGTGATCCAGAAAGCGCGTGCCGGCAATGCCGTGGCGGCGCAGCACATCGGCAGCAGTCGTCAGGCCGAGCATCACAGGCTCGATACCTGCGTCGCGCAATGCAGCGTAAAGAGGCAGCGCCGCGGCCACGTGCGCACCGCCGTAGCTCACCACCAGCACACGCTTCACAAGCGGTGCCTCACCACGGCCACGCTGCCATCTATCCCGGCGCTGCCGACCGCAATGGACTCCACCTGGTCCAGCGGAACCGTCTGCGCATCGAACACATAGGTCCAATGCTCCTCGGGCGTCTGCACATCGAAGTTGTCGTGGATGTAGTGGCCAGCGCGCGTCTTGTAGGCCAGGAACGGCTGCGGGCCGAAACATTGGCCGGCGGTGCAGCGCACGCTCAGGATCGAATCGTCGAACGACATCGCCAGTTGCAGCGGTGGTTGCGCCGGCGCTTGGCCGGTTGCTGCGAGATGCTCGCGCGCAGCAGCGACTGCGCCGTTGAACTTGATCTGCACAGCGCCGTGCCTGCCACGGGCGTTGCTCACCAGTTCGCGCACGCGCTGCACGTCGGGGCGAATGTCGCGGTAGTCGTGATCGGCAAACGCAAGGATCGCGCTGCCGGTGCTCGTCGCCTGTGCAAACGCCTGATCGACGTGTTCTTGCCGCAGCTCGCGAAAGCGCGTGCCGACATTCAGGCAGCGAAAGATGCGGCGGTTCATCTCGCCGGGCCGCTGGTAGTCGCGGTGCGACGGGCGATAACCCGTCCACTCCAAGGGTGCGCGCCGCCAGTCGCCGAAGCGGCCGCCGCGCAAGTCGCGCTGGCCGGACTCTTCCTCGAACGACTGGTTGGCGTAGTCGAACGGAATCCACTGCTCCAGGAAAGCATGGCTGTCCGGCCGCTCACTGTGAAAGCCGGGCCGGTTGGCCACAGGAAACCAGCCTTCATCAATGAGCCTGCGCGCGAGGATCTGGTTGAGCTGCGCGTAGGTGTTGGTGTAAGACGTTGCGGCCTTCAGCGGATCGCCGTCGGGGAACAGCGGGTGGAAGTGCCAGTTGATTTCATCGACGCCAAGGCCCGCGCGCTGCACGGCGTCGCGGTAGAAGCGGAACACTTCGCCGTAGCCCATTGCCTTGTTGCGCGGATTGCTTGCGTAGCCCACGTGGTCCATCACGTGCCAGCTGTAGGCCCAGCCGGCGCCAAAGTCGTCGCGCATCTGGTTGCGGAAGGCGGGGCTCATCGCGTCATCGAGCATGGCCGCAATCGCGGCCCAGTCGTTGTTGTAGGCGAGCAGATCAGGCCGCACGACCTGCGCGACTTCGGCTTCGAGCCCGCCAAGATCGATCTGGCGTTGCTGGAGCTGGCGCAGTGTGTGCGCAGACGGCGGCAGATCGATGCCGAAGATGGACTTGATCCGCTCGAAGGTGGCAGCGAGCGGCTCTTGCAACGGCCCTTCCGTGTCAATGCAATGGACGATCTGCAAGACAGGTGCAGGCATTCGGTGGTCCGGGGGTGAAATAATGTTCGCATTATGCAAAACCGAGCTGCCGACGAGCCCCTGCGGGTCCTGCTGACCGGGGCAGGTTCCATCGGCAAGCGCCATGCCCTGAACCTGCGCGGACTCGCGCCTGGCGCGCAGCTGGCCATGGTGTGCGGCAGCGATGAATCGGCGGCGTGGGCCCGGCAGAACGACATCACCGTTGTGCCGACTGTTGAGGCAGCGCTGGCAAGGAAGCCGCAACTGGCAGTGGTGTGCAGCGCTTCGTCGCGGCACGCGCATGACCTGGCGATCCTGATGGATGCTGCGCAGGCGCTCTATATTGAAAAGCCTGTCGTCACCAACGCGGATGCGCTGCGCTTCCTGCGCAATGACATCGCGCAGGGCTGGGCCAAGCCCAGCGTCGTCGGCTGCAACCTGCGTTACCTGGGCGCGGTGCAGAAGTTGCAGCAGGCGATCAGCGACGGGCTGGCAGGCCACATTGCTATCGCAACACTGCAAGTGGGCCAATGGCTGCCCGACTGGCGGCCGGGCCGCGATTACCGCGAGAGTTACAGCGCCCATCGCGACCAGGGCGGTGGCGTGATCTTCGACCTGGTGCATGAGCTCGACAGCGCCGTGAACCTCTTCGGCGATATTGCCCACGGCCAGGCCGCAGCGGGCCGCAGCGGCGGGCTGCAAATCGATTCGGATGACGCAGCTGCCATCACCTTGCAGATGGCGAGCGGCTTGCCCGTGCAGATCACGCTCGACTACACGAGCCGCAAGCCAGTGCGCCAGTACTGTGTGGTGGGTGACAAGGGCACGTTGCGGCTCGATATCGTCGGCAAGTCGCTCACGCTGGAGACTGGCGACGGCAAGCTGGACCTGCCTGCGCAGCCGTCTGATTGGGACATGGGCTCAACTTACAAGCTCGCGATGCAAGATCTGCTCAACGCGCTCGGCAGCGCAACACCCACGCGCTATTCGCTTGCGCAGTCGCTGCATGTCACGCAATGGATGATCGATCTTGAAGCGTCTGCATGGCGGATGAAGGCGCAATGAACACCATCATCACCATCTGTGCGCGCGGCGGATCGCAAGGCGTTCCCGGCAAGAACATCCGGCCGCTCATGGGCAAGCCGCTGATCGCATGGACGATCGAGCAGGCGCTGCAATGCGGCCTGGCGCAAGGCGTGTTCGTGTCGACGGACGATGCGGCCATCGCGCAAGTCGCCAAGGCACACGGCGCGTCCGTGCCCTTTGTGCGGCCCGCAGAACTCGCCACCGCCACGGCAGGCAAGCTACCGGTGATCCAGCACTTGGTCGAGTGGGTCGAGGCGAATGCAATGCCAGTGACGCGCATCATCGACCTCGACCCGACCTCGCCCCTGCGCGACATGGACGACATACGCGCCTGCGCCGAATTGCTGACGGATGACACCGACGCCGTGATCACGGGCTACGAGTCGGACAAGAATCCGTATTTCAACATGGTCGAACAAAAGGCCAATGGTTTCTACGAGCGTGTGTGCCCGCCAACGAGCGAAGTCGCGGGCAGGCAGCTCGCGCCCAAGGTGTATGCGATGAATGCGTCGATCTACGTGTGGCATCGCCGCACGCTCGCTTCATCGCTGTGGGCACACCCGCGAATCAAACTGCATGTGATGCCGCGCGAGCGGTCCATCGACATCGACCACCCCATCGACTTCGACATTGTCGAGCTGCTGATGAAACGAAAAGGACTCGCATGAGCGACGCATTCCGCCTCGACGGCAAAGTAGTGGTGTTGACCGGCGCCGCCGGCATCATCGGCAGCGAGGTCACGCGTAATTTTCTTGAGGCGGGCGCGCGCGTTTTCGCGATTGATCGCGATGCAGGGCTGATGCAGGACAAGCTGGGTGCCCAGGGCGACTCGCTGATGCATTGCGTGGCTGATGTTGCAAACCCCGAATCGGTGAAGGCGGCCCGCGCGGTGCTCGAAGCGAAGTGGGGCAGCGCTGATGCGTTGCTGAACAACGCAGCGACCAAGTCCGACAACTTCTTCGAGCCCTTCGAAACGTTTCCGCTCGCCGACTGGAACGAGGTGATGGGCGTGAACCTCACCGGCGCGATGTTGTGTGCGCAGGCGTTCGGTGCGGGCATGGCCGCGCGCGGCAAGGGAAGCATCGTGAACACGTTGTCGATCTACGGCATCGTCGCGCCGGACCAGCGCATCTACGAAGGCTCGCAGTACATGGGCCGCGCGATCAACACACCGGCCATCTACTCCGCGAGCAAGGCGGGGCTGTGGGGCCTGACGAAATACCTCGCGAGTTACTGGGGCGCAAAGGGCGTGCGCGTGAATGCGATCACGCCGGGTGGCGTGTTCAGCGGGCAGAACGACACGTTCGTAGAAAACTATTCCAGCCGCGCGCCGCTCGGCCGCATGGCGCAGGCGGACGACATGGCGAACGCGATGCGTTTTCTCGTGAGCGACGCGTCGAAATACATGACGGGGCACAACCTTGTCGTGGATGGGGGCTGGACAGCATGGTGAATCGGCATGTCTTCGTGATCGCCGAAGCGGGCGTGAATCACAACGGTGACCTGGGCATGGCGATGCAGCTGTGCGAAGAGGCGCTGGATGCAGGCGCTGACGCGGTGAAGTTCCAGACTTTCCGCGCGGAAGACCTCGTCGTGCCCGGTGCACCGACCGCGCAATACCAGGAACGCCAGACGGGCAGCACCGACCAGTTCGCGATGCTTCGCTCGCTGGAGCTGTCGCGCTCGCAGCACCAGAAGCTGAAGGCGCATTGCGACAAGATCGGCATCGAGTTCTTCTCGACACCGTTTTCCGTGGATGCCGTCGACATGCTGGTGGACTTGGGCGTCAAGCGGCTGAAGATGTCGTCGGGTGAATTGACGCATCGCGCGCTGGTGGAACACGCTGCGAAGCAACGCATGCCGCTGATCATTTCCACCGGCATGGCGACGATGGATGAAATCCACGAGGCGCTGCAATGGATTCGCGGCGCACGCGGCGATCTGGAGGGCGTGACGGTGCTGCATTGCACGTCGGCTTATCCGGCGCCGGATGAATCGCTGAATCTGGAAGCCATTCGTACGATGGCCCGCGATTTGGGTGTTCAGGTCGGCTATTCGGACCACAGCCTTGGCATCGAGGCATCGATTGCGGCTGTGTGCGTCGGCGCGACCTTGATCGAAAAACACCTCACGCTCGACAGCGCGTTGCCGGGGCCGGACCACAGCGCTTCGCTGGAGCCCGGTGAATTCAAGCGCATGGTCGATGGCATCCGGCGTGTGAGCGCGATGCTGGGTGACGGCGTGAAGGTGCCTACCGCGCAGGAGCGCGATACGGCGCGTGTGGCGCGCCGCAGCGTGGCCGCCGCCGTGGACATCGCTGCTGGCACGAAGGTGACTGAAGCGATGCTCATGTGCCGCCGACCTGCCACCGGAATCGCACCGCGTGAATTGCCGCTGCTAGTCGGGCATGTCGCGCGGGAACCGATTGCGAAAAACAGCGTCTTGCAATGGGACCAGTTCGAAGGCGGGGCACCGAAGTGAGTGACGCACGCGTGCGGCGGCTGGTGTACCTCACCGGTACGCGCGCCGATTTCGGTTTGCTGCGCAGCACGCTCGATCGTGTGGCCGCGACACCTGGCGTCGACTTGAAGATCGCTGTCACGGGCATGCACCTGAGCCGCGATCACGGTGAGACGGTGAATGAGGTTCGCGCGAGCGGCTTGCCTGTGTGCGCAGAAATTCCTCTCGACATGGACAACCGCACCGGCCCCGGCATGGCCTTTGCGCTGGCGGATTGCCTGCGCGGCGTGACTGACATGCTGGTGCGTGAGCAGCCAGACTTTCTCATCGTGCTCGGCGATCGCGGCGAGATGCTCGCGGGTGCCATTGCCGCGCTGCATACGGGTGTGGCGTGCGTGCACATCCACGGTGGTGAACGCTCCGGCACGGTGGACGAGCCGATGCGGCATGCGATCAGCAAGCTCGCGACGTATCACTTCGTCGCCACGCAAGGCTCGCGCGAGCGGCTGGTTCGCATGGGTGAGAGTGAGGCGCGTGTGTTCGTCACCGGGGCGCCGGGGCTCGATGGGCTCGCTGCACTGGGCGATGTGCCGCGCAGCGACAGCGTGTGCGCACTCGGCTTGCCCGGCGATGGGCCTTTCGTGCTCGCGATGTTCCATCCGGTTGTGCAACAGGCTGATCAATCTCGCGTACAGACCGAGGCTGTGATCGCGGCGCTGAGCCGGGTGGGACTGCCGGTGCTCTGGCTCGACCCGAACGCCGATGCCGGTTCGCTCGCGATTCTTGATGCACTGGATGCACTGGGCCAGTCGGCGCTGCCTGCAGGCTCCGTAAGGCTGCGGCACCTGCCACGCGCGCAGTTCGCCGCGGCGCTGCGGCATTGCGAAGTGCTGGTGGGCAACTCATCCGCCGGCATCATCGAAGCGGCCACATTCGGCACACCGGTGGTGAACATCGGCGACAGGCAGCAGCTGCGTGAGCGCAATGCGAATGTCGCAGACGTACAGCCTGAGGCCGGCGCTATCGAAAGCGCGGTGCGTGCGGCAGTGGCTCACGGCCGGTGGCCGTGTGACAATCTCTGGGGCGATGGGAAGGCGGGCGAGCGCATCGCTGCATTGCTGGCGTCATTGCCGGCTGGCCCGCATCTCCTCGAGAAATTCAACAGTTATTGATTCAACATTCCTGACGGGCATCTGCAGTGGCAAGTTTGCTGATTCTGGGCGCGGGCGGGCATGGCCGCGTGGTTGCCGATGCGGCGCTGGCGGGCGGCCAATGGTCGCGCGTGTTTGCGTGTGACCGTGATCCGGCGCGCAGTGGTGGTGACCTGCCACATGGTGGCAGCGGCGAGCTGTTGCATGGCGTGATGCTGATGCCGATCGCCCAGGCCATGGCCGTGGGCGTGCCGGTGCATGTGGCCATCGGCAAGGCGGCGCATCGTGAGCGCGAGTGCGCTGCGCTGCGTGCGGGGGCGCTGGCAACGGTGACGCATCCCACGGCTTCCATCTCCAGATTCGCCACGCTCGCGCCCGGCTGCTTCATCGCGGCCCAGGCCGTGGTGGCGCCTGGCGCTTCGCTGGGTACGTCGGTGATCGTCAATCACGGCGTAGTGGTTGATCACGATGTGGTGGTCGGCGAGTTCTCGCACATCGCGCCTCGCGCGGCTTTGGGCGGCGGTGTTTCCATCGGCAAGCGTGTGCTGGTCGGCGCTGGCGCATCGGTGCTGCCGGGTATCCGCATCGCTGATGACGTGACCATTGGCGCAGGCGCCGTGGTGGTCGATCACATCGACGAGCCGGGCACTTACGCTGGCGTTCCGGCGCGCAGGCTGCAATGACGGGCGAAGACTTCATCGCGCTGTGCGTCCCAGCGAGCTGCACGTTGCACGATGCGCTCGTGCGCCTGAACACGACAGGCCGTGGCGTGCTGCTGGTGACCGCGCCCGATGGAACGCTGCTTCGCACGTTGACTGATGGTGACTTGCGGCGCGCCGCATTGCTGCACACGAGTGAGCAGTCGCCCATCTCCGCTTTGCCTGCACAAACGCCGGTCAGTATTGGCATCGACGCCAATCTCGCAGCCGGCATGGCCTTGCTCGATAAACACCAGATCGACCATTTGCCCGTGATCGACAAGCAGGGCCGCGCCGTGGACGTGATGCTGCGCCGTGAGATGTCGCAGCGCATCTGGCTTTCGTCGCCGCACCTGGGTGAGGAAGAGACCGCGTTCGTCGAAGACGCCTTCAAAACCAACTGGATCGCGCCGCTCGGCCCGCACGTCGATGGCTTCGAGCGTGAGCTGGCGGCTTACGTTGGCGTGGGCCATGCGGCAGCGGTGAGTTCGGGCACGGCGGCGATTCATCTCGCGCTGATTTTGCTGGGCGTGAAGGCGGGCGACACGGTGTTCTGTTCGTCGCTCACATTCGTCGGCAGTTCGAATCCAATTCTTTATTGCAACGCGCAGCCGGTGTTCATCGACTCGCAGCCCGAGAGCTGGAACATGTGCCCGCAGGCGCTCGAGCGCGCCTTCGAATGGGCCAGGCGCGAAGGCCGCATGCCGCGCTGCGTGATCCTGGTCAACCTGTATGGCCAGAGCGCGGACATGGATGCGATCGTGGCGATCTGCGAGCGCTATGGCGTGCCGGTGCTTGAAGACGCGGCGGAGTCGCTGGGTGCCACTTACAAGGGCCGCGCGAGTGGCAGCTTTGGCCGCATCGGCATCTTCTCGTTCAATGGCAACAAGATCATCACGACGTCGGGCGGCGGCATGCTGGTGGCTGACGATGAAGCGCTGGTCGTGCGTGCGCGCAAGCTCTCGACGCAGGCGCGAGAGCCGGCTGCGCACTATGAACACACCGAGATCGGCTTCAACTACCGCATGAGCAATGTGCTGGCCGGCATCGGCCGCGGCCAATTGCGCGTGCTCGACGACCGGGTCGCGAAACGGCGCCAGGTGTTCGAGACGTATCGCAACGCGCTCGCGGGCAGCGCGATCGAATGGATGCCCGAGCCTGCGGGCATGCGCTCCACACGTTGGCTCAGCTGCTTCACACTGCCGGGTGGCGATCTCGCGCGCAGGCAGGCTGAGTTGCTGCAGTTTCTCGAACGCCATTCGATCGAAGCGCGGCCGGTGTGGAAGCCGATGCATCTGCAGCCGCTGTATCGCGGGGCGCCGTTCTTCGCGCATGAAAGTGGTGATGTGGCCGCGCGGTTGTTCGAATCGGGCATCTGCCTGCCTTCGGGCTCGAACCTCACTGACGACCAGCAGGCGCGCGTGATCGAGCAGCTGCGGCGCGCACTCGCGCAAGTGGGGGCGTGAGTGCAGCTGTCGCGCAATTCGTTCGTGCTGCTGGTGGTCGATTTGTTGCTGGTGCTGCTGGCCGGCTGGGCCGCGTTCTGGCTGCGATTTAACTTCGACATCCCGGATGAATATGCGCGCATGGCCGTGTATTCGATTCCGTGGGCGCTGGCGGGCTACGCGGCAGGCCTGTCGTTCGCGCGGGTTTATCGGCAGGTGTGGAGCTACATCGGCTTGCCTGAACTGCGCCAGCTCGCGACCGGCATCATGGCCGGCGCGTTGCTGACGGCCGCCGCGATTCTGATGCTGCGCGTGCCGTCGTTCCCGCGCTCGGTGCTCATCCTGCAGCCGCTCATTGCGCTGGTGTTGCTCGGTGCGGCGCGTGCCGGTTGGCGTACTTTCATCGAACGCAAGACGCTCGCGCGCGGCATTGGCAGGCGTGTCGTCATCGTCGGCTCGTTGCAGGACGCAGCCGATGCATTGCGTGCGCTCAAGGGCTCGCACCAGTGGGAGCCTGTTGGCATCGCTTCACCCGTCGCGAGTGAGGTGGGCAAGTCGATCCAGGATGTGCGCGTGCTCGGCCCGGCACGCGACATCGCTGATGTCTGCGCGATGGCGCAGGCTGATGCGGCGTTGATTGCAAGCCCTGCGGGTTCAGCCGAGCGGCATGAGGCGCTTCTTAGCGCCGCTGGTTCGCACATCACGCTGCTGACCATGCCGCGGCCTGACGAATGGCTCACTGCGAACGGCGGCGAGCCGCGCCGCATCGAGCTTGAAGATTTGCTGGGCCGCACGCCTGTGCAGCTCGATACCGCAGGCCTTGCCGATCTGTTGTCTGGTCAGACGGTGATGGTGACGGGCGCAGGTGGCTCGATTGGTTCGGAGTTGTGCCGGCAAGTTGCGCGCTTTGGTGTGGGGCGGCTGATCTGCGTGGATGTGTCCGAGTTTGCCGTGTACCAGCTAGAGCAGGAGCTGCGCAACGCGCATCCGCAGATGCCGGGCAGCTACTACACGGCGAACATCCGCGAAGCTGATCGTGTGCGTGCCATCGCGATGAAGCACAGGCCTGCGGTGATTTTTCATGCAGCCGCCTACAAGCACGTGCCGCTGATGGAAGAGCTCAACGAAATCGAGGCGCTGCGCACGAATGTGCTCGGCACGGTGAACGCTGCGCGTATCGCGGGCGAGTGCGGCGCGCGCCGCTTCGTGATGATCTCCACCGACAAGGCGGTGAACCCGACCAACGTGATGGGCGCGAGCAAGCGGCTCGCGGAGTTGATGGTGCAGTCGGTTGCTGCGGAGTTTGCGGACACGCAGTACGTGTCCGTGCGATTCGGCAATGTGCTCGGCTCCAGCGGGTCGGTTGTGCCGCTATTCACGGCGCAAATCGCCCGCGGCGGGCCGGTGACGGTGACGCACCCGGACATCGTTCGCTACTTCATGACCATTCCCGAAGCTGCGCAGCTTGTGTTGCAGGCGGGGTTGATGGGGCGCTCGGGCCAGATTTTTGTGCTGGACATGGGCGAGCCGGTGAAGATCGTCGAACTCGCTCGCATGCTGATTCGCCTGTCGGGCCGCACCGAGCAGGAAATTCCGATCACCTACACCGGCCTGCGCCCGGGCGAGAAGCTGTTCGAGGAATTGCTGGCCGACGACGAGACGACGCAGCCCACGCCGCACCCAAAGTTGCGCATCGCGAAGACGAGTGTGGAGCTACCCGACAGCGCAGGCGTGACGCGCTGGATCAATGAAGCCGGGCCGCTGCCGACGCGTGAAGCCGTGCGCGACTGGCTGCGCTCGCAAGTGCCGGAGTACGACGCGCGGTAACGTGCAGCGGCGGTTTGCGCTGATCAGTTCGCGATGCCCGTGCGCGCGAGCACATCACTCACCAGTTCCAGCCGCACGAGGGGGTTGTCGAGCTCCATCAGGCGCTGCTTCAGCTGCACGGGCAAGGGCAGCAGCTCGCACCAGCGGTTGGCAACCCAGCCGCAGTCGTCGAGCTTCCATGGGCCTTGAATCGGCATCTGGCCCGGCGCATCCACGCGCTGTTCGAGCGACTGGATCAGCCGGGCGAGCGCGTCGGCGGTGTTCTTCAGGTCATCAGGAACGGGCACGACCATGTCGGGTGACATCGCCTCCACATCGGCGATCCACAGGCCGTGCTTGAGCTGGTCGCGCGACGTGATCTTGAAGCGTTGCGCGCCAAGGGCGCGAATCACCATCAGGCCGGGCTGGGGCGCCTCGTAATCACTGATGGTCGCAAGCGTGCCGACGGCGGAGAACACTTCGGTGCTGCCGGGCTGGCGCACCTCGTTGCCCTGCGTGAGCGAAACAACGCCAAACGGTGCGCCTGCCTTGTGGCAGCGGCCGATCATGTCGAGGTAGCGCACCTCGAAGATCCGCAGAGGGAGCACCCCGTCCGGGAAGAGGACCGTGCCCAGCGGGAACAGCGGCAAAGACTGCAAGGTGAGGGACGACGACATAGGGGTTGCTCGTTCTGGCCGCTATCATCCCACGACCTACTGATGCGAGCTTGATGGCCTACCAAATCCTTTCCTTCCTGCTCGATGTCATCGCCGGCCTCTTCGGCGGTGCCTGCCTGCTGCGGCTGTACATGCAATACCAGCGCATCGGCTTCAACAACCCGATCGGCCGCTTTGTGTTTGCGCTCACTGACTGGATCGTGCTGCCGCTTCGCAAAGTGCTGCCTGCCATCGGCAAGGTCGATACGTCGAGCCTGGTGGCCGTGTACCTCATCGAGCTGGCGCAGTTCGGGCTGCTGTGGCTGCTGATGGGCCGCATGGGCGGGCTGGAGATGCTGCCGGTGCTGGCGATCTTTGGCGTGCTGCGGCTGGTGATCTCAGGCCTGATAGGCCTGATGATTTTGTACGCCGTGCTGTCGTGGGTGCAGGCCGATTCGCCGATGGCCGATGTGATCGACAAGCTGTGCGCGCCGCTGCTGCGGCCCTGGCGCAAGCTGATTCCGCTGGTGGGCGGAATTGACCTGTCGCCGCTGGCTTTTTTAGTGGCGCTGCAGATTGCGGCGATTGTGTTGGGGTATTTGCAGGCGGCGGTGTTGCGGTAGGGGCCAAATGCAAACTGGCTCGCGGTAAGCCAGCTAGAGGAGTGCCACGACGTCGCGCAGGTGGGCGGCAGTCTGCGGCAGTCCACGCTTTTCCAAGAGGGCGACCAATGCTGTCGCGTTGTACTGGGGCCGTGCCCACCGCTCACGCATTCTCTTGAGGGCGGCGAGCGCGGTGAACTTCTCCAGCATCAGCTGGTTCAGAACGAATTCATCGGGCGTCTGCACTTCGATGCCGAACGGATCCAGGACCTCTTTGGGGAAGTCCTTTTCGTTCCACGTGACGATCGCGTCCGCATGGCCGGTGATTGCGGCTGCCAGCACGTGGCGGTCATCAGCGTCCGGAAGCTGCAAGCCCTCGATCAGGTGTTCATAGCCGCAGACCAGGCAATCAGGAATCGCGTCCTCCATGGCTTGCGCAGCGGCGGCAATCTGAACTCGCATACCGGGCCGGTCCCTCAGAAGGCTGCGTGTCCACTCCTCGCGGATGTGGACTGACCACTTGGCGCTATACAAATCTGCATCGGCAAGACTGAGAAGCACGTCCCGCAGCAACGCCGGATACAGGACATTGGCATCGAGGACTGCTGTGTACTGTGCACTTCCCGCCAATCACAACTCCTCGCCCATCTCCTGGGAGAGGTCATTCAAGCGTTTGAGGGCACCGGCGGAACGTTGCTTCTGTTCCTCCTTGTAACGCATGAGTTCTTCGAATTCGATGCGCCGATGTCGATTGATCAGCCGGCACTTCAGCCGTCCCGCTTCGATCTCTTTGATCACAAAGGGGCGGGACACATTCAGGAGCGCTGCAGCCTGCTGCGTCGTGAGCTCCAGCTTCTGTGGGACGAGCATCATGGGCTCGCGCTTGGCCATCTGGCGCAGCACGTCGGCCAGGAAGCGCAACGCGCGCGGAGGCAAGACCAGCACCGGGGGCTCGCCCTTGTCGTCCCGATCCACTTCGATGGTCACCCTGACAGCCTTCGCCTTCGAGTGATCCAGGGCCGCAACCAGACACGCAGTCGCGGCACCAGCCATTTCCGCCTCCATCTCGCTGGCGGGGTCGAGTATCTGGGTCATGACAGGTCCTTTGAAACGCAGGCGCTACGCTAACGCCTAGAACGAAATATACGCATTAAACGCAATATTCGCAACGGCTGGCTGGCAGGAAGAAGAACGACAGAAAAGCAAAAAAGGGTCAGCAACCAGCAAGCTGCTAACCCTCTTCAATTTTGGGAAACTGGTGCGGAATCGCAAAAACCCCAGAAAGCGCCTATTTTCGTAGCTTCCGCGCAGTTACAAATTTTTCAGGGTACGGGTCAGGGTACGGTCGCAGAAAAGCAACAGCTGCTCGCATGTCCCAAATTGCTTTGTTTTGCGGTACTGGGCGGAATGACTGAGAGCCGCCTCGTTTCTGGGCCATGGCCCACACTACGCCTCAGGTTGATCAACGCTTGTCGAGACAAGCGACAGAGGGGCTTGCGTCGCCGTCTGCATGACCCTGGCCGAGAGGTCGGCGCCCGACACGTCTTCATACCGCGCCGGAATCCGCTCTTTGAGGCGGAAGAGCCGCTGATGCGCCGTTCTGGTGAGCTGCCCGTAGGTGGTCGCCATCACCTTGCCGCGAAGAACACTCTCTTCCTTGATTTCCTTTTCTCGAGCGGTCTTTGGCGCGATCTCGTACCCGACGACAAAGGCTCTGAACGTGGGCGTGCCGTCCAACGCGCCGCTGCCCAGAAAGTCTTGGATGTAGCCGTCAGCCTGGTTCATCTCTTCGCGCCCGATGGCCGACTTGCCCTTTTTGAGCTCGATGATCAGCACGTCCTGGATGCGCATCAAACTGGAGTTCACCGAGTCAAATGCCTCGGTGCCCACAACGGAGCAAGTCGCATCGGCCAGCGACACAATGTCGGGCCGCTGCCTAGCGTTGGCAAAAGCAGTGGTGGAAACGCGCTTGCCGAAAATCTTTGCAGTGGCCGTTCGCAGGCTTACGTTGGAGGCGTATTCGCTGCTGTCGAACTCAGGTCCAAAGAGCCACCGGGCCTGAGTGACCAGCGGATGCAGCGTGTGCAGCTCGTCGGTTGCCGATGGCCTCGTTCTCGTCGTCCAGCCGCCCCTGCAGCTTGGCCTGCTCCGCTTCGAGCTTGGCGATGCGCTTGGCCTCGGCCTTGCCCGGTTCGCGGCGCGAAGCGCGCACGCGCTGGAAGCCGTGCAGGTCAGCGTAAGTGGCACGCGGCACCGCCTCCAGCCAACCCCAGCCCTCGGCGCGCACGTCCTCGGCCACGGCAGCGAGCTTGTCGCGGGCCAGTGCGTCCAGCAGCACGGCATCGGCCAGAAACACGCCGCTCTGCTCATCGGCGAACAGGTCGCGGCGCAAGCCGCCGCCCGCCCGCTCGTAGGCGTCCAGCCCAACGAACCGGGCCACCGGATCGCGGCCCGCATCGATTTCCTCCTGCGTCAGGTGATCGCGCAGCGCATCGGGGCTGCGCTGCCACTGCGGCGAGTCGTAGAAGGCGCTTTCCTGCGCCTTGTGATCGTCGGTGATGGCTAAGGCCATCAACTGGTCCAGCGTCACGGCGTCCGCCCGGTAGTCCGCCAGCAGCCGGGGCGAGACGTTGGCGAGCTTGAGGCGGCGCTGCACCACCAGTGGCGTCACGCCGAAATCGGCGGCCACGTCCTCGATGGGACGGCCTTCCTTGATGAGCGCGGCGAACGCCTCGAACTGGTCGGCTGGGTGCATGGCTTCGCGCTGCACGTTCTCCGTCAGGCTGACAGTGCGCGCCGCCGCATCGGGCACCAGCAGGCACGGCACCTCATGGTCCTTGGCGAGCTTGCGGCGCTTGACCAGCAGCTTGAGCGCGGCGAGGCGCCGCCGGCCGGCGACCACCTCGTAATGCTCGCCATCCGGAGACAACACCACGGTGAGGTTTTGCAGCAGGCCCACACGCGCGATGCTCGCGGCCAGTTCGGGGATCGACGTGCCGCCGCTCTTGCGCACGTTGCGCGAGGACGGGCGCAGCCGCGACAGCGGAATCAGCAGCAGGCTCTGGCCCGCGCCGATGGCGGCCACGGTCTGCAAGGCGGCGGCGATGGCGGTGGTTTCGTGAAGGGTTGCGGTGTTCATGATGAAACTCCTATCGAGTGAAGAAACGGACAAGCCAACGGAGCGAAGAACGAAGGGGCCGTGTTGGCGTGATGGCCCCTCCGCGTGGGGTTTCGGGGGTTCAGGCCTTGAGCCGCTGCATGCCATCGGCGAGCAGCCACAGCGCGCGGTTCAGGCGCAGGTTCTGGTCGATGCCCTGCACGGGGCGGGTGCTCTGGCGCCGCCCATTGGTGGCCCGGCCCTGCAAGCCGCCCTTGATGAGGTTTTCCTGTGTGCGGTTGAACACGCTCCACAGGTCGGGGCTGCGGTCGTCGAAGCGGCGCGGCGTCAGCACCTGCATTTCGGTGATGGGCGCGGGCTTGCTCTCGTCGTCGTACTTGAGGGCCAGCGCGGCGCGGGCGAACACCTGGGATTCGCCATCGTTCAGCGTGATGGCCTGCATGGCCTCGCGGGACGCCAGCGCCCGCTCGAAGCCGTTCAGGACTTCATAGGCCCCTTCGATGACCTGCCCGGCCACGTCGCCTTTGTGGGGCACGCGCACATCGGCCACGGTGTCGCCGCACACCAGCCCGTTCTGGCAAACGAATCTGAAGGCGCCCGCGAGCATCTGGTAGCTGCTGGTGCCGTCGTGCGAATTGAGCAGGATGATTTCGTTGGCGACACCTCGGGCGGTGATCTGGCTGGCGTGGCGCAGCCGCAGCATGTGCTTGGTGAACTCGCGCCTGTCGTCGTGGCGCACGCGGGTCTGGCACACCATGAAGGGCTGGAAGCCTTCACCGCGCAGCTTGTGCAACACCGTGGCGGTGGGGATGTAGCTGTACCGCTCGGATCGGCTTTCGTGGGGAGACTCCGCAAAGATGGACGGGGCCACGGCCCTGATCTGGTCATCCGACAGGGGATGTTCGGAGCGCAGCACCGGCGAGCGCGGTGCGAAACGGGAAGCGAGTTGCATGGTCTTTCTCCAATGAAGTTGGCTGTTGAAGAACCCCGACCGGATTCCTAGATTCAGAGCCCTCTTCGGACTTCCGGTGGGGTCGGCGCGAAGTCCCAGGTCGGCCTCGTTGCCACCGTCTTTCCTGAGTTCATCGCCCGCGACGAAAGGGAGCCCGTGGACGGGGGCCGTCAAGGAGACAAGCGCAGGGTTGGTGCGGCCCGCAGGCGCAGCCGAGGACACGGCCCTGCGCGCCTTGACGGCACCCGGCCGCGGGCTACAGTCGCGAACAAGGTGATGGGCTCAGGAAAGACGGCGACTGCGGCAACGTCCGCTCTCGGCGCCGGCACCACGCAAGCGAAGCGCGCAGCGCCGCCAGGCGCGAAGGCCGATCAGGCGCAGCCTGTTCGGCGGGCCTGCAGGGGCGCCAAGCGCAGCGCGGCGGGGATGGGCTGCACAGCCGATCCCCTGGAGGCAAGCGCAGCGCGCAGGCTCTTAAGGGCGACAGGCGTCAGCCGAGCAGCGCGAGGGAATGATGGAAGCCCGAATGGGGCGAGACGCCGCAGGTGGCTCGATGCGCAGCACGACAGCGCGGCCGGCCACGGCTCCTTGGCCGGGACGCCCGAAATCCGTTACTGTCTGTGAACGTTCATTTCCAAGAAGCAGAAATCCGGATGAGCAACCTGTCACCCACCACCGAAACCCGTGTCGCCGTCCTCGTCGATTGCGACAACGTTTCGCCAGACATCCTCGAACACGCGCTGCGCATGGTGGCCCAGTTCGGCCGTGTCGTCCTTCGGCGTGGCTACGGCAACCAAGGCACGCTCGCCCACAAGTGGCAGGAAGCGCTGGTGCGCCTGGCCTTCACGCCTTGCCTGCAATACCAGTACGCCGCGGGCAAGAACACTGCAGACATCGCTCTGGCTCTCGATGCACTGGAGGCGCTCTTCGACCAGCGAGCCGACACCTTCTGCCTGGTCACCAGCGACTCCGACTTCGCGTACCTGTGCCGCAAGTTGCGCGAGCGCGGCGCGACAGTCTGCATCGTGGGCGAACCCAAAACGCCCGACGCGCTGCGTAACGCAAGCGACCAGTTCTTCGAATGGACACGCCCCGAACCACCTGCCGAAGCCGCCGCTGAAGCCGTCCCCAAAGCGGTGAAGGTCGAGCCCGTCAAAGCGGAGGCGCCGAAGCCCGAAGCACCGAAGCCGGCCATCAAGCGCCGACCTCGCTTCGTGGTCGAAGCCGTGTCACTGCTGGCCAGCGACACGTCCGAAGGCAAAGTGGGCTTGGGCGTGTTGGGCCAATACCTCAAGCGCACCGACCCTGCCTTTTCGCCGCAGACCTACGGTCACTCCGGCTTGCTGAACATGCTCAAGAGCTACGACCTGCTGATCCCCCGCCAGGAAGAAGGTGGTCACTGGTCTGTGAGTCTGGCGCCGAAGACCGACACGCCTGTGGAAGGAAGCGAAGCACCGAACGTGTAGGGCGTCCAGTCGCATGGGGCCGCAGGCTGCAGGCGCTGCATGGCCCACATCCGTCCATCGGCACGATCGTGCTGCTTGCGACGATCAGGTGATCTAGCACGCGCGTTCCCATCGGTGCTGTCGCCTGCCGAAGCGTCTTCGACAGAAGCATAATGGCCCAAGATGGCTCCGGGCAGCCGAGTGGTCAAGCCGCGCTGAATGTCGGTCTTTGAGCTGATGGCGAAATCAGCCCATCTTTGCGCCCATTTCGACTGGCGACTGCCGCACGCTCTGCCTATCGTGAAGGCTCCAACTTCAGGAGCAAGCCATTACAGACGAAGCGAATCAAGAACCGACAGGGGCTCCAAAGCCGAGAGCTCCCGCGCGAGGCATTTTCTTGCCCTCGATGAACTGGATTGAGGACAAGAGAGAAGTCGCGCAAGAGAAGCAGCGGCTTTTGGCGCTGCAAGAGCAACTCAGCCGGGTGATGGCCCAAGCCACTGGAGCCGATGCGCGGACGCAATGCGTTGGCTCATGTCGCCAGACGAATCGGCACCTTCAGGTAGCGCACGCCACTGGATTCGGCTGCAGGCAGCCGCCCCGCTCGGATGTTGACTTGAATGGACGGCAGCAGCAGGTTGGGTGCTGACAATGCGGTGTCCCGTCTTTCGCACATGGCCACGAACTCTTCGGCGCTCACCCCCTGGCACGTGCACGTTCCGCAAGCGCTCGTCCTCCACGGTGGTCTCCCAAGCATAGTGATCCCTTTCCGTTGCCTTGTAATCGTGGCACACAAGTAGTCGCGTCTGCGAGGGCAAGTCGTCAGACCAGTAGTCGACACCCTGACAGGTGTCGGTGAAGGGCATCCTCCCGATGCTGCCGGACCGCGGCTTTGGCCCGTACGAGGCACTCAATCCGTACCGCCTCTGGTGGGCAGTGGTTTTGATCGCCGGTCTTTCGCTGTGTGGCCACCTGGCTATTCGATGGACGGGACCCAGCCGCGGCATCTTTTGGACCGGCTTGCTTGGCGGACTGGCTTCTTCGACGGCGGCGACCTTGGCGCTGGCACGCCGCTGCCGCAAGGACCCTGCCATCCTGCGGGCGGCCAGTTCCGGAATTCTGGCCGCCTCGGCAATGATGTTTCTGCGGATGACCGCGCTGGTTCTGCTTCTGCAACCTGCGCTCTGGAGCTCCATGGGCGCTGCGATGGTCGTTGGCGCGGCAACGCTTCTCGGCGCATCGTTCTTGCGGTTGCCGTCCGAGGCGCAATCCGAAGCGACAACACCAGCCACCGATGCGGGGGATGTCTTCGATCTGAGCACCGCGCTGGGCTTCGGCCTTCTTCTCGGCGTGCTGGCGCTGCTGACGCGGGCCGCGCAGCAATGGATGGGCGATGCGGGCTTGTATGCCCTGTCGCTGTTGTCCGGCCTGCTCGACGTCGATGCCATCCTGCTGACTGTGATGCACATGAACGGCCAGGGAGCCTTGCCCACCCAAGCCGCTACGATCGCTGCCGGATTAGCGGTGGTGGCCAACATGACCATGAAAACCCTTCTTTCCTGGCTCATCGGCGGAACGGCATTGGGATGGCGCGTGACCTTTGGCTTTGCGGCAGCGATGACCGCGGCCGCCCTCACTGCGTTCATGGTGTCCAAGGCCTGAAGCAGCACGCGAAAATCTGAAGATCGGATGCGCCAAGCGACCTCTTCTGCCGCGCATCGACGCATCATGACCATCCACACAAAAGGCTTCCCATGCTTACCTTGACCAGTCTGGGCGGAGCCGGCACCGTCACCGGCTCCAAGCACCTGCTCTCCCATGGTGACACCCACCTGCTGATCGACTGCGGCTTATTCCAGGGTTTGAAGAACTTGCGCGAGCTCAATTGGGAGCGACTCACCATCGACCCCCGCGACATCGATGCGGTTGTGCTCACCCATGCGCACCTTGACCATTCGGGCTACCTGCCCAAGCTGGTGCACGATGGCTTTTCCGGGAAGATCTATGCGACCCCGGCCACGCGCGACGTCGCTGAGCTGATCCTGCGCGACAGCGCGCACCTGCAGGAAAAGGATGCGGACTTCGCGAATCGGCATGGTTTCTCCAGGCACGCACCCGCACGGCCACTGTACGGGGTGCGCGAAGTCGAGCGTGCCATCGCGGCCTTTGCGCCCGTGCGACTGCACCACAGCGTCGCCATTCCCGGTGGCGCCACATTGCTCCTGCGCCGCGCTGGCCACATCCTGGGCGCAGCGACAGCACAGATCGACATCGGGGGCCAGCGCATCGTCTTCTCTGGCGATCTGGGACGCTACAACGATGCGGTGATGCACGACCCTGAGCCGGTGCCGCAGGCTGACTATGTCGTCATCGAATCGACCTATGGCAACCGCAGTCACGATGTCGCGGACCCGGTGGAGGCACTCGGACGCGTGATCGAATGCACCGTGCAGCGCGGTGGCACTGTGGTGATTCCGGCCTTCGCGGTCGGCCGGGCGCAGTCCCTGATCCACCACCTGTGGCTGCTGCGCCAGGCCGGCAGGCTGGCCAACGTGCCGTTGTACCTCGACAGTCCGATGGCGGGCAGCGCCACGCAGCTCCTGCATGAGCACGCGGGCGAGCACAAGCTCACCGCGCGCGACTACGAAGCTGCCTGCGCTGCGGTCACCTACGTCAAGGAGGTGGAGGAATCCAAGGCCTTGTCCGCCAATCGCTTCCCCAAGGTCATCATCTCGGCCAGCGGCATGGCCACCGGGGGGCGTGTGTTGCACCACATCGCCGCCTTCGCGGGCGACCACCGCAACACGCTGCTGTTTTCAGGCTTCCAGGCCGCCGGCACGCGCGGGCGCAAGCTATTGGAAGGCGCGCGGGAGGTAAAGATTCACGGCGAATGGATCAACGTGCGCGCCGATGTGGCGGAACTGCCCATGCTGTCCGCACATGCCGATGCTGGCGAGTTGCTGCGCTGGCTATCCGGTTTCCAGCGTGCTCCCAAGCGGGTGTTCATCGTCCACGGTGAGCCTGAGGCCTCGGAGGCCTTGCGAGAACGCATCCAGCGCGAACTGGGTTGGGATGCAACCGTGCCATTGCAGAACAGGAAGTACACACTGTGATGGGTCTGGAGAGCCGCAGGCCCGCCGTGCCGCCGGCTACTTCTTGAGTCCGAGCCGTCGCGCCAGCTTGTGCAGGTTGCTGGCATCCAATCCCAATGTGCGCGCTGCCGCAGCCCAGTTGTCCTGATGCAATGCCAGTGCCTCCCGGATCGCCTTACGCTGGCTGGCTTCCACGACTTCGTGCAGGGGGGCTACGGATCGCGACACACCGGGTGCACCGACAGCTTGGTCGACACCGGCCGCTACTGCGCCTTCGGCCATCTCCAGTGCATCGAGATCCAGCATGTCCGCCTCCAGCGTCACGATATCCTTGCGGTTGGCGCCCCGGCTCACCGCCTTCAGCGCCGCGCGACTGATCACATGCTCCAACTCGCGCACATTGCCCGGCCAGCGGTAGCGGCGCAAGGCCTCTTCGGCCGCAGCCGAAAGCCGCAGGCTGCGCAGACCCAGCCGTGCCCGGTTGAGTTCCAGAAAGCGCCCGGCCAACAGCAGCACGTCGTTGCCCCGCTCGCGCAGCGGCGGGATCGGAATCGGATACACCGACAGCCGGTGGTACAGGTCCGCACGAAACGATCCGTCGCGCACATGCTCGCGCAGACTTCGGTTGGTGGCCGCGATCACGCGCACGTTCACCCGCCGCGGCCGGTCGGCCCCAAGGCGCTGGATCTCGCCGTTCTGCAGCGTGCGCAGCAGCTTGGCCTGGATGGACAGTGGCAGCTCACCCACTTCGTCCAGGAACAGCGTGCCGCCCTCTGCCGCCTCGAAACGACCGGGCCGGTCGTTCACCGCGCCAGAAAATGCTCCGCGCGCATGGCCGAACAGTTCGCTCTCCGCCAATGATTCCGGCAAGGCAGCGCAGTTCACGTGCACCAGCGGCTTGGACGCACGCCGCGACAGCCGGTGCAGCCGGTGCGCGAACAGTTCCTTGCCCACACCCGTCTCCCCCAGCAACAGCACCGGCAGCTCGGAATCGGCCACCACCTGCAACTCGTGCAGCAGGTGCGTGATGGCTTCACTCTGGCCCAGTATCTCGCTGTCTTCGCGTTGCTCCGGCGCACCCGCAGGCAAGGCGCCGGCGGACAATCGCAGGCCGCGAATCTCCGATTCAAGACGGGTCACCCGCACCGCAGCCTCGACCGCGCAGGCAAGCTCGGCCATGTCACTCTGGGCCTGCGCGCCGAAGGCCCCGACCTCCAGCGCATCCAGCGTGATCACTCCCCAGCGCTCGCCCTCCACGTCCAGCGCCATGCCCATGCAGTCGTGCACCGCCATCGGCTCTCCCGCACGTTCGGCGATCAGACCATCGTAGGGATCGGGCAGCACGCTATCGTGGTGGAAACAGGTGACGCCGCGCCGTTGCAGGATGGCCGCCAGGCGCGGATGGTCCTTGACCGCGAAGCGCCGTCCCAGTGCGTCACTGGAAAGCCCGTCCACCGCCACCGGCCGTAGGTGCTCCTGCTCCAGCTTGAGCAAGGCGACAGCTCCGCATCCGAAATGCACGCGCAGGCTGCCCACCAGCCGCTGCAGACGTACCGCCACCGGCAGGTCAGCCACGAGGTCGGCCACGAGAAGGAGTTGGATGGCGGAAATGGTCATGGACACCCTGGATGGTAAATGAAACCCTGATAAAGCATGGTCTATAGCACCATTGTGTTTTCAACCTATTGATTTTTATGGGATTTCCTGTGGCATGCGACTCGCATTGGTGATAGCGCCGAACCGGCATCCGACCAAGGAAAGCAACATGAAACGCACCCTCAGCTCTAGCGCCATTGCCACTGCCATCTGCCTCCTGGGCGTTACCCTGTCCGTGCAGGCACAGCCTGCAGGTCACTCGATGCACAACGCAGCGGCATCCTCCGGAACCGCGACCGCGGCAGCCCAGCCTGCAGCGACCAAGCGCTACGACCTGCACACCAACATCGTCGACGGCAAGATGGTCTTTGTCGACGACAAGGGTCAAGTGAACCCCACGCTCTCGGCCAACGCGGGCGACACGATCGAGATCGTGCTGGAAAGCGGCGAAGGCGCCGAGCACGACCTGGTGATTCCCGAACTGAACGTCGCCTCGGCCAAGTTCAGCGCCGGCACCGGCAAGACCACATTGCGCTTCAAGGTGCCGCGCTCGGGCGCCTTCACCTACTACTGCTCGATTCCCGGCCACCGGCAGATCGGCATGGAGGGAAAACTCCAGGTGAGCGGGACTGCGGTTGCCGACGCGGGGACCGTGCCCGCCGCGAACACCGATTCGAGCCAGGCGGCACTCGCGCTCTACACCCCCGCCCCTGTGCCGCAGCGCGCGGCGGACCCGTCTGCCGTCAGCGTGGCGGCCAACCCAGCCGGGGTGCCGGCGGCCATCGGTACGCGGGCACCGAAGACGCTGAAGTACCGCATGGAGACGGTCGAGTTGCCCGGCAAGCTCGATGACGGCACCAGCTTCACCTACTGGACCTTCGACCGCCAGGTGCCAGGCCCGATGCTGCGCGCCCGCGTGGGCGACACGGTGGAGTTGACCCTGGCCAACGCCCGCGACAGCAAGATGATCCACTCGATCGACCTGCATGCCGTGACCGGCGGCCACGGCGGCGGCGAGCACACCCAGGTCGCCCCCGGCCAGGAGAAGGCCATCACGTTCAAGGCGCTCAACCCGGGTCTGTACGTGTACCACTGCGCGACGCCGCTGGTCCCGCAGCACATCGCGGCGGGCATGTACGGAATGATCCTGGTGGAGCCCGAAGGGGGCCTGGCCAAGGTAGACCGCGAGTACTACGTGATGCAGGGCGAGATGTACACGGGCCGGCCGCACGGCGCCAAGGTGCACCAGGAGGCCGATCTCGAGAAGATGGCCAACGAACTCCCCGACTACTACGTGTTCAATGGCGAGGTCGGCGCCTTGAGCAAGACCCACAAGCTGCAGGCGAAGGTGGGCGAGACGGTGCGCATCTACTTCGGCGTCGGAGGCCCCAACAAGATCTCGTCGTTCCACGTCATCGGCGAAATCTTCGACACCGTGTACAGCGAAGGCTCGTTCAGCGGCATCAAGCACGACGTGCAGACCACGCTCGTCGCCCCGGGCGGCGCGACCATCGTCGAAATCAAGGTCCAGCACCCGGGCAGCTATCTGCTGGTGGACCACGCGCTGTCGCGCGCCGGCAAAGGTGCTGTCGGTGTACTCGAAGTCACCGGCGTGCCGGTACCCGGCGTCTACAAGGCCGGCCCCCTTTAACCCCCCGACGAAAAGGAGCCCACGATGGAACTCATTGACCAATCCCTGGGGCAGCTCGCGCGACGCATCTCCGGTGCCACGCGCGTGTTCGACGCCCATCACTTCGACTTCTGCTGCGGCGGCAACCAGTCGCTGCGCTCGGCCGCGGCGGCGGCTGGAGTGGATCCCGCTCCGATCGTGCTGGAGTTGCAGTCCCTGCAATGCCGCAGCGCGCAGGATGGCGAGCGCGACTGGGACCAGGCGACGCCCACCGAGTTGGTGGACCACATCCTGACCCGCTTCCACGCGGTACACCGCGAGCAGTTGCCCGAACTCATCCGCCTGGCGCGCAAGGTCGAGCAGGTGCATGGCGAGCGCACTGATTGTCCGGCTGGTCTGGCCGAACATCTCTCGGCCATGGCGCAGGAGCTGGAGAGCCACATGCGCAAGGAGGAAGACGTGCTGTTCCCCATGATCGCGCGCGGCCATGGCGCGATGGCCGGCGCCCCGATCACCGTCATGCGCATGGAACACGACGACCACGGCGTCGCGCTGCGCAGGATGGAAGAACTGACCGATGGCATCACCGCGCCGCGCGCGGCCTGCACCACCTGGCGTGCGCTCTACGCCGGCCTGCGGACCTTCCGCCAGGACCTGATGGCGCACATCCACACCGAAAACAACATCCTGTTCGAGCGCTTCGCGCCGGCAGCCGTGCATTGACCAAGGAGAAACCCATGGGCTCGTACAAGAAACTCTGGTTCACGCTGATCGGCGTGCTGATCGTCACCTTCTCGCTGCTGGGCTACTACGGCAGCGAGGTCTATCGGCAGGCGCCACCGATCCCGGCGCAGGTCACCACCCCGGATGGCAAGGTGCTGTTCGACCGCGAGGGCATCCTCGACGGCCAGACGGCCTGGCAGTCGGTGGGCGGCATGCAGCTCGGTTCGATCTGGGGCCACGGCGCCTACCAGGCGCCCGACTGGACGGCCGACTGGCTGCATCGCGAGCTGACCGCCTGGCTCGACCTGGCCGCGCAGCAGGTACACGGCAAGGCCTATGCGGCGCTCGATGGCCCCGCGCAGGCCGCGTTGCGCGAGCAGCTCAAGGCTGAATACCGCTCCAACCGCGTCGATGACGCGCAGGTGCTGAAACTCTCGGCGCACCGTGTCCAGGCCATCGCACAAACCGCTGCCTATTACGACCAGTTGTTCTCCGACGCGCCCGCGCTTCAGAAAAGCCGGGAGCACTTCGCCATGAAGGAGAACACGCTGCCCAGTGCCGAGCGGCGCCAGCAGATGACGCAGTTCTTCTTCTGGACCGCCTGGGCTGCAGCCACCGAGCGACCGGGGCAAAAGGTCACCTACACCAACAACTGGCCGCACGAGCCCCTGATCGGCAACCAGCCGAGCAGCGAGAACATCGTCTGGTCCATCGCCAGCATCGTGGTGCTGCTGGCCGGCGTGGGCTTTCTCGTCTGGGCGTGGGCGTTCCTGCGTAACCACGAAGAACCACTGCCGGCACCCGCTGCGCGCGACCCTTTGACCACCTTTGCGCTCACGCCATCGCAACGAGGCTTGGGCAAATACCTCTTCCTGGTGGTGGCGCTCTTCGTCTTCCAGGTCTTCATCGGCGGTTTCACCGCGCACTACACGGTCGAGGGACAGCAGTTCTATGGCATCGACGTCTCGCGGTGGTTCCCTTATTCGCTGACCCGCACCTGGCACATCCAGGCCGCGCTGTTCTGGATCGCCACCGGCTTCCTGGCCGCGGGCCTGTTCCTGGCACCGCTGATCAACGGCGGCAAGGATCCGAAGTTCCAGAAGCTCGGCGTGGATGTGCTGTTCTGGGCGCTGGTCGCCGTGGTCGTGGGCTCCTTCACCGGCAACTACCTGGCGATCGCGCAGGTGATGCCGCCCGAGTGGAACTTCTGGCTCGGCCATCAGGGCTATGAGTACGTCGACCTGGGGCGCCTGTGGCAGATCGGCAAGTACGTGGGCATCCTGCTGTGGCTGGTGCTGATGCTGCGCGGCGTGGTGCCGGCGCTCCTGAAGCCCGGGGGCGACAAGAACCTGCTGGCGTTGCTCACGGCCTCGGTGGGTGCCATCGGCCTGTTCTATGGCGCGGGCCTCTTCTACGGGGAGCGCACCCACCTCTCGGTGATGGAATACTGGCGCTGGTGGGTGGTGCACCTCTGGGTGGAAGGCTTCTTCGAGGTGTTCGCCACCACGGCGCTGGCCTTCATCTTTGCCACGCTCGGCCTGGTGTCTGCGCGTATGGCGACGGCAGCCAGCCTGGCCTCGGCCTCGCTCTTCATGCTGGGCGGCATTCCCGGCACCTTCCACCACATGTATTTCGCTGGCACCACCACCCCGGTGATGGCCGTCGGCGCCAGCTTCAGTGCGCTGGAGGTGGTGCCGCTGATCGTGCTGGGCCATGAGGCCTGGGAGAACTGGCGCCTGAAGGCACGCGCGCCCTGGATGGAAAACCTCAAGTGGCCGCTGATGTGCTTCGTCGCCGTGGCGTTCTGGAACATGCTGGGCGCCGGTGTCTTCGGCTTCATGATCAACCCGCCGATCTCGCTGTACTACATCCAGGGCCTGAACACCACGCCAGTGCACGCGCACGCCGCGCTCTTCGGGGTGTACGGCTTCCTGGCGCTGGGCTTCACGCTGCTGGTGCTGCGCTACCTGCGTCCGGACTACCAGTTCAGCGCACCGCTGATGAAGACCGCCTTCTGGGGTCTGAATGTCGGCCTGGTGCTGATGATTTTCACCAGCCTGCTGCCGATCGGGATCATCCAGTTTCACGCCAGCGTCAGCGAAGGCCTGTGGTACGCACGCAGCGAGGAATTCATGCAGCAGCCACTGCTGCAGAACCTGCGCTGGGTGCGCACCTTCGGCGACGTGGTATTCATCGGCGGCGCCATCGCGATGGCGCTGCAGGTGGTGTTGGGTCTGTGGGCCAAGGACGCCCCGCAGCAACAGCCTGGACAGCGCCTGGGTCAGGCACGGGTTTGAGGGTCCGGGCTGCGGTCGATCTGTGCCGCAGCCCGGCAAAAGAGTTCAATTCAACTGAAAGAGAACAATGAAGATGAGATACACCGTAGGAGCATTAATGGCCGCAATGCTGACCACACTGGCGGCCGGCCCCGTGCTGGCCGCCACGTGCGATGTGGAAATCGAAAGCAACGACGCCATGCAGTTCAACAAGAGCAGCATCGCGGTGCCAGCGAGTTGCAAGCAGTTCAACGTCAAGCTCAAGCACGTGGGCAAGCTTCCCAAGGTCGCCATGGGCCACAACTGGGTATTGAGCAAGGCGTCCGATGCACAGGGCGTGGCGGCCGACGGCATTCCCGCCGGGCTGGACAAGGCCTATGTGAAGCCCGGGGATGCACGGGTCATCGCGCACACCAAGGTCATCGGCGGCGGTGAAACCGACTCGGTCAGCTTCGACGTCTCCAAGCTCAAGGCTGGAGATAGCTATGCCTGGTTCTGCTCTTTCCCGGGCCACGCGTCCATCATGAAGGGCACGCTCACGCTGTCGAAGTAATCACGTTCATCACAGGCCCACGAGCCGCAGGAATCCCAGCGGGTCGTGGGTCCTGGCGATGGCGAACATCATCAGGAAGCACGTGAGGGCTGCGGCAAACGCCAGTGCCTTGCCCCTCAGGGTCCGCGCTCGCCGCAGCGCCATCGTGCCCAACACGATGTAGGCCACCAGCAGCATGAGCTTGGTCAGCAGCCACGGTGTGGCGAAGGGGTTGAGCTGCAAGGTCGCCAGCAGCAGCAAAGCGGCCGCGAGCAAGGCGGTATCGATCACCTGGCTCAGCCGACGGACGGGAGTCAACATGGGCATCTCAGCGCCCAACAGCACGCCCACGCCCCGGCCGGCAAAGAGGCCTCCGCTGAGCATCGCGAGCCCGACGTGCGCGGCCTTGATCAGGAGATAGTGATCGGCCAGTGCCATCCCCCTATTCCTCCTCACCACTGCAGGTAGAACATGGCCTTGGCCAGCAGCACGATGGCCAGCACATGGCAGAAGACACTCAGGTGCAGCCGGCGTGAACGCTGATCTCCCAGCACGCCCCGGCGGCGCCAGACCATGGCCGTGGCGAAATGCCCAAACACGCTCAGGGCCAACGCGATCTTGAGCGTGAGCAGCAGCCCGAAGCTGCTGGCCAGCGGCTGCGTCAGCGCTGCGCGGTGTTGCCAGGCCAGGCCGAGGCCAGCCGCATACAGTGTCAGCAGCACCCAGGGCATCACGGCGGTGGCGCGGTCGCCGATGGCGCGCTCGACCGCGCGCATCGTCTCCTGGGGCAAGTGCTTGCGCACACCCTCCAACATCACCACCTCGAAGAACACCGTGCCCACAAAGGCGATGGCAGCGAGCAGGTGTAGCACCAGCAGAACGCCGTAGCTCATGGGCAATTCCTCATGCCACCTGCCGGCGCTGTGGCTTCATCCGCTGGCCCGCTTTGGGCAGCAGGTTGATCAGCAGGTCGGTGCCGGGCAGCAAGTCGGCCAGCGAGAACCCATCCAGGTGCGCCATGAACTCCTGCAGCGCACCTCCGAGCACGCCAGCGAGCCGGCACTGGCCGGTCAGCACGCACTGATTGTCAGTGGAGAAGCACTCGACCAGGGCGAAGTCGGGCTCGATGCCGCGCACCACGGCGCCCAGGTTGATATCGCGCGGCGCATGGGCCAGGCGCATGCCACCACCCTTGCCACGCACGGTCTCGATCCAGCCCTGCAGACCGAGCTGGTGCGTCACCTTCATCAGGTGTGCTTCCGATATGGCGTAGGCTTGCGCCACCTCGGAGATGGTGCACAGGCGATCAGGCTGCTGCGCCACGTACATCAGCAGGCGCAGCGCGTAGTCGGTCATCGTGGTCAGGCGCATGGCGATGCCTTGTTCATTGGGGTGGGTTCGAGCGAACCGCGATCTTGTCGGGTCTGAGCACCGGCGCCGCATCGATGCGCGGGCGAATCAACATCGGAAAGAACCGCCACAGGTACAGTGCGAAGGCCAGCACCCAGGCGCTGGCGGAGGCGTGCAGTGCGGCCAGAGCAAGGCCGGTGGGCAGCAGCGCCAGCAGGCGCAGCGCCGCCGCCGCGATCACCAGCCCATAGCAGCACACGATCAGGCGGTCCGTGCGCAGCGGCCGCCCCAGGTGTCCCAGCGCCGTGCGCGTCACCATGCCGATGATCAGCACGGAAAACCCCGCCACGCCGATCACGTGCGCCGGCCAGGCAGCGCGCAGCACGGCGCCTGCGGCGTGCGCAGCCGCCACCAGCAACCCCGCGCCAAGCGCGGCGTAACCGACATAGAGAATCCACAGCAGCGGCACGCGCCATACGGCACCGGGTTTCCAGGCCAATACCTGGACCACGGCGATGACTCCCGCGACGGTCAGGAAAAGGGCTGTCGCCTCCGACCAGCCGAGCAGCCCGCTGCCGATGGCCAGGCCGCTCGCCGCCAGTTGCCAATGGCCGCTGTGCGTGTGCATCGGAATGCTCAAACCCGGCACCGCACGCATGGCAAAGAATGGGATCACCCGCCTGGCCACCAGCAGCGCGATCACTCCCATGCACAGCAGGCCTGTGTTGAAGTGCTGCATGAGCCGCACGTAGTCGCCCTGCCAGGCGGCGAGCAGGAACAAGGCATCGGCAACGCCCAAGGCGAGGACCAGCAGCGGCACACCGTAGTTGCGCTGGCTGCGCGTACCGTAGATGGCACGGCCCAACGCGATGGCGGCGCCCATGAAGAACACCAGTTCGCTCGCCACGGCCACCCAGAAGGAGGTAGTACCGGGTATGAGATAGGCGGCACGGGCCGTCACCCACAGTACGCTGAGCACGCCCAGCGCCTTTCCTTTGAGAGGATTGATGCCGGTCCAGTTCGCCCCTGCGGTGAGCAGGAAGCCCACCGCGATGGTGGCGATGAAGCCCCAGAGCATCTCGTGCGCATGCCAGATGACACCGGCCAACTGCCCGCGCAGCATGACGGGGGCGAACACCCACAGCGCCACCGACACGGCCGCCCAGAAGCAGCCGGCCAAGTACAACGGCCGGAAGCCTAGTTCCAGAAATGCCGCCCATTGCGGCGCTGGGAGTTTCACCCTCCCCGGCTCCTGGATCTGCAGCAGCTCAGTCATGGCACGCAGTCTCAAGCCAGCGCCGTGGGCACGGCGTCCGGATCGCGGCTGATCTGGTAGCCCATCCACAGGCTTTGCGCGATGCGCTCGGCCATGGCGCAAGCCTGCCCGGCCATCGCCCGATTGGCCTGGGCGGCCGCGTTCTCCCTGAAGAGCTTCAGCCAGCGCTGGAACAGCTCTGCTGAAAGGCCGGGCAACACCGCATGCTTGGGCATGGGTGCGCCCGCGAACCGGCCGGTGCGCCTGAGGATGGCTGACCAGAAGTCCACCAATTTGGCCAGGTGGTGGTCCCAGTCGCCGATGTGTGCGTCGAAGATCGGGCCCAGCACCCCGTCCTGGCGGACCCGCGCATAGAACGTGTGCACGAGGGCAGCGACCTCGGCCTCGGTGCAAAGTTCGCTGCCGGGCATCCGGTCCTGCGCGGTTTGGGACGTCGTATCGCTCATAAGATTTACTTGCAATATATCTTATGATGCCTTCAAGCGGCCACCTCACCGCGCCCCTCTCTGATCTATATCAAACGCAAAGCGCCATGGCACTCAAACACGCTCAGCCCCTGGAGGTCATCGACTTGCACGCCACCGACGAGACGCGTGGTACGGCGGTCAGCAGCAGCTTGCTCAAGACCCCGCATCTGCAACTGATGCGGGTCGTGCTGGCAGCAGGGCATGCACTGCCGGAACACCACGTGCCTGGCGAGATCACGATTCAGTGCCTTTCGGGGGAGGCGGATGTCGTGACGCCCTCGCGCACGTGCCGACTGGCTTCAGGCACCTTGGTGATGCTGCCCGCCGCAGAGCCCCACCGCGTGCAGGCGCACCTCGACACCCTGCTGTTGGTGACGGTGCTTCATCCCTGATGGGGTCCGCACGGGCCATTCGAATAAACGATCCGGAAGGAAGTGAATATGAAGAAGAATGCAAGCAAGCGAATTGAAGGCACGAGTCCCGGGCGGCTGCGACCGTTGCTGCGAATCGCCGCCTTGGGATGCGCTGCGACGGCCTTGGCCGCTGAGGCCCATGTGAAATGGTTTGCGCCCTATATTGTGGGCGCGCCACCGCAACCCTTGAGCGCGACGCTCACGAACCAGTGGTTCTGGATTGGCATCGCACTGGTGCTGGTGTTCTTTCTGGCCACCCGGGCCATCGAGAAGATGTCCATCGGACAAAGCATCCTCGCCGGCATGGACAAGGTGATGAACCCACTGTGGCTGCGCCTGGACGATTTCGTTCGGGTGGTCATCGCGGCCTTCTTCGTCGCGATCTTCGCGGTCGGCGGGGTCTATCTGACGCCAGACTTGAAGACGCCGAACGAATGGGTGTCGTGGATGCAATTGCTGATCGCCGCCTTCGTCTTCTCGCGCCGGACGATGCCGCTGGCGGCCGCCGGCATCATTCTGCTGTGGGTGCTGGCGCTCACCGAGTACGACCTGTTCCACCTGCTGGACTACCTGGCGCTCGGGGTGTCGGTTGCGGGTTACCTGGTGCTTGAATCGTCGAACAAGCCTGAATGGCGAAAGTACCGGTTTGAAGTGCTGCGCTGGGGCGTGGCCATCGCGCTGATGTGGTCGAGCCTTGAGAAGTTCGCCTATCCGGACTGGTTCTACCCCCTCGTTGAAGAAAAACCGTTCCTCACATTCGGCATGCCGCGCGACGTGTTCATCCCGATGGCGGGCGTGGCCGAGTTCACGATGGGTTTCGGCCTGCTATGGACGGCACTGGTGCGGCGCCTGTCGGCGATCACGCTCTTCGTGATCTTCAACGCGGCCGTGTATCCGTTCGGGCGCATCGACCTGGTCGGACACGCCTTGATCATGGCGATCATCGTGGCCATTGCCGCTGACCCGACGCCCCAGGTGCGCTTCGCCATCCGGCGCTCGGCCTGGACCATTCCGGCCGCTCTCAGCGCTGCTCTGGTGGTTTTTGCGAGCGGCTACTGGGGCCTGCATCTCGCGTTGTACGGCCCGAACGGTGAAGCAAACCCGACCACCGCAGAGATGGCGACCCACACGTACAGTGCCGAACACCCGCATGGGCCGCAGGCCATCGGCAAAGCGACCGCGCCACCCGCCCCTGCGGGCGCTCATGGGCTTGGGCATGCAGCGCCGCCTGCAAGCGCATCAGGTGGCTCAGCGCGCGGCGCCTATGAAGCCAGCATGGCAAAGATGCACGGGCCGATGCAGGTGGGCATTCAGCACCCCGATCCGGACGTGGCATTCGTACTGGGAATGATCCCGCACCATCAGGGTGCCATCGACATGGCGCAAATTCAACTCCAGTACGGCAAGGATCCTGCGAACAGGAAGTTGGCACGCGAAATCATCGCCGCCCAGCAGCATGAGATCGAGGAGATGAAGAGTTGGTTGGCAGCAAGAGGCGTCAAGCACTCCGAGTAGAGGGAAACAATCCTTCAAGGACTCGCTGTCCGGCGTGCGCCGTGCGCCATTCCCCCGACGGTACGACCCACTGCGCGTGATTTCGCCGTAGTGGGTTTCGCATCTCGGCGGGATGTAGCAACCTCGTGGCTGTCAGGAATGTTCAAGAAGGTGCAGCCCATGCCACATGCGCAGGAAACTACAGCTTTTTCTTCCAGCCCCGAGCCGGCGTTCTACCGCCTCGCCGACGTCATCCGCATCACCGCCTTGAGCCGGTCCAGCATCTACCGGCGTATCGCCGCTGGCGAGTTTCCACTTCAGGTGTCACTTGGCGGTCGGGCAACGGGATGGCGCAGGGAAGCGCTGCAGGCGTGGATTGGCGATCCTGCGGGCTTTCGCCCCTTGACGACCTGCGAGGTGAAGCGAAGCTTGTCAGGCGCCCGTGTCCGGCAGGTGTCTGCAACCGCACCTGGCTCTCCGCCCAATCCCGGGTGAGCATCCGGCGCCTAACCAACTCGCATTCACCAAGCAATCTGCCAACGCGTAAGCGTGAGCCAGTGATCACGGCCACGGGTGGTGTCGACAGGAGAAGAGGTCAACCAGTCGGCGGTGAGCACTCGGAACGATTTGTCCTCACTCAAGCGACCGCCAATTCCGCGGACAGTTCGGGGTGCATCACGATGAGTTGCAACAACTTTAATGCCGCCCCCGGCGGCGAGAACCGGCCTTGTTCCCAGTCGCGCAAAGTCGCCACGGGTGTTCCGATGCGCTCGGCAAAATCGGCCTGCGTCAGTCCGCTCTTTTGTCGAGCTTGGCGCACCAGGATTTGTTCAGGCGTGTTCACGCGTCCCACGCCCTCCTTGGCTTCCGTCAACGCCTGACGCAGGTCAGGCAGCACCTCGCCCGCATCGGCCTCGATGGCCCTTGCCACGGCTTCGATGTCGATCTTCCTGATGCCCACGTCACACCGCCTTTCTGATCTCGGAAGGAGCCATATTCCCGCGCTCCGCCTTGGCGTACACCGCCACCAACAACACGATCTCTTCCTCGGTCAGGTTGAAGTAGATCACCCTTGCACCGCTCGACTTGCCCGCCCCGGCACGCGCCCAGCGCACTTTGCGCGCACCATCTGCACCCGGAACAACATCCCCCGCCAGCGGGTTGGCTGCGATCCAGTCGATGAAAGCCAATCGCTCATCTTCCGACCAGACTCTTTCGGCCTGCTTCTGGAAGGTTGGCGTCTCGACAACGATGCGCAGCGCTCCGTTGGAATTATACGGGAATCCCGTAGTCATGTGGTATCTCCTCTTGAAGTCCGGACGTCACGGTCTGCCCGCATCAGCAAAGGCACTGCAAACACGATGCATCAGGCACGCCGGGCTGGATGGCTTGGTGCCCTCACGAACTGCAGCACGTTGTCCCCGTCCTGCACAGGCATCCTTCCGGCCTCCAGCTCGTCCAGGAAGTCGGCCCACTGCTGCACCATCGTCTTGCGCTGAACCAGGAAGGTCGTACGGTCGTAGCTGTCCCCCAGCTCCTCGTCGGACACGTGCGCCAGATGGCGCTCGATGACGTCCGAGTCCCAGCCCAGGTACTCGCGAATCATGGTGCGGGCGGTGGCACGGAAACCATGGCCGGTGATCTGCTCCTTCGTGTCGTAGCCCATGGTGCGCAGCGCGGCATTGATGGTGTTGTCGCTGATGTAGCGACTCTTCTCCGAGCGACGCGACATGCTGCGGAAGACCGGGCCTGTCGGACCGGTCAGCGGGTACAGATCCTGAAGCAGCGCGGTCGCCTGGCGCGGCAGTGGCACCAAGTGTGCTGGCGTGCGGACGTCACGTTTCTGCCATTCGCGCAGCTTCATCTTCTCGGGCGGGCAACGCCAGAGTTCGCGGTCGAGGTCGATGTCCTCCCATTCGGCAAGGCGCAGTTGGCCAGGCCGCTGGAAGATCATCGGTGCAAGCCGCAGGGCGCAGCGTGTGATGAAGGCGCCGTTGTAGTCGCGGATGTCGCGCAGAAGTTGTCCGAGCTGCGTCGGATCGGTGATTGCGGCGTAGTGTCGGCTGCGCGGCGATGGCAGACCGGCGGTGCGCTTGTTGACGAAGTTCCTGGCCGGCTCCAAGGCGCCGACGTCCACGGCGTACTGGTAGACGTGCTGCACGGCCTCGCGAACGCGCTGGGCGGTCTCCAGATTGCCGCGGTCCTTGATCCGGTGCAGGCATCGCACGATCTCGGTCGGCGCGATCGTCTCAATGGGTCGGTCGCCGACCCAGGGGAAGGTGTGGATCTCCAGGTGCCGGATGACCTTGTCGGCATAGCCGTTTGACCACTGTCGATCCTTCCTGGCGCTGGCAACCCAGGCGCGCGCCAGCAGCTCGAAGGTGTTCAGTTTGGAGACGCGCTGCTGCTCTTCCTTCTGCCGACGAACTTCCTTGAGGTCCTGACCTTCGGCGCGCAAGCTGTTGGCCTCGTGGGCCTTGGCACGGGCCTGCGCCAGGGTCACTGCGGGGTACGGACCCAGCCCGAGCTTGACCGTTTTGCCGCTCTTCTCGTAGCGATAGATCCAGGCCTTGCCCGTGCTGCGCACGCGCAGGAACAGGTTGTCGCCATCGTTGAGGAAGAACTCTTTCGGCCCCGGCTTGGAGGCCTTGATCTGCGTTTCGCTCAGCTGTCCCATGATGCCCGTACCCCCAGAAGCCAATTTCAATGAAATGACTCTAGGGCACGGGTTGGGGTACGGGCAAACGCAGGATGTAACGGAACGACTTGGGACGTTGTGAGCGACATTTCGGAGCTAAGTCCTTGTCGCACAAACGAAAACGCCTAGTCGGGAGGGACTAGGCGTAGAAGGGGTGGTGGCCTGGGGCGGAGTCGAACCACCGCCACTCAGACCTTCAACCCACCGTATCAATCCACCGCATCAGCCGGCTGCCGCTGCAACATCGCCAGCGTATGCGCTACCGTCTTGCGCAGCTCACGCCGGTCGCAGATGAAGTCAACAGCGCCTTTGGTCTGCAGGAACTCAGCGCGCTGGAAGCCTTCCGGCAGCGTCACGCGCACGGTGGACTCAATCACGCGCGGCCCGGCAAAACCGATCAGCGCCTTGGGTTCGGCAATCACCACATCACCCACAAACGCGAAGCCTGCGCTCACGCCGCCCATGGTCGGGTCGGTCAGCACGCTGATGTAGGGCAGGCCCTTCTTGGCCAGGCGCGTGAGTGCCGCGTTGGTCTTGGCCATTTGCATGAGCGAGAGCAGGCCTTCCTGCATGCGCGCGCCACCGGTCGCGGTGAAGCACAGGAAGGGCACTTTCTGTTCAATCGCGGATTCGACGCCACGCACAAAGCGCTCGCCTACTACCGAGCCCATGCTGCCGCCCATGAAGTCGAATTCGAACGCGGCTGCCACCAGGCTGATGCTGTGCACCGCACCGCCCATGACAACGAGCGCATCGGTCTCGCCGGTGTTCTCCAGTGCTTCTTTCAGGCGGTCGGGGTATTTGCGGCTGTCCTTGAACTTGAGCGCGTCGACGGGCAGTACTTCCTGGCCGATTTCGTAGCGGCCTTCTGCGTCGAGGAATGCGTTCAGCCGTGCGCGGGCGCCTATACGGTGGTGGTGGCTGCAGGTGGGGCAGACGTTCTGGTTTTGCTCCAGGTCGGTCTTGTACAGCACCGTCTCGCAGCTGGGGCATTTGATCCATAGCCCTTCAGGCACTTGCCGGCGGTCGGCCGGGTCTGTCTGCTGAATCTTCGGCGGAAGCAGTTTTTCGAGCCAGCTCATAGTTGATTCCTCGTCAATCGGCGGATTATGGCTTGTCGAGCGCCAGGCGGATGCCCCGCAGGAACTCCGCGCAGGTGGCAACGACCCGCTCGTGCGGTTTGTTCTCAAGCAGCTGGATGATCCTGGTGCCGATCACCACGGCGTCGGCCACCTTGCCAATCGCTTGCGCAGTTTGTGCGTCACGGATGCCAAAGCCCACGCCAACGGGTATTTTGACGTGCTGGCGGATGCGCGGCAGCATCTGCTCGACGGCGCCTGTGTCCATGTGCCCCGCGCCAGTCACGCCCTTGAGCGACACGTAGTACACGTAGCCGCTCGCGACGCGGGCGACCAGCGCCATGCGCTCATCGGTGCTGGTGGGCGCAAGCAGGAAGATCAGGTCCATGCCGTTGCTGCGCAGCTTGGCCGCAAACGCTTCGCACTCTTCGGGCGGGTAGTCAACGATCAACACGCCATCGACACCGGCTGCAGCGCAATCGCGGATGAATGCGTCGTCGCCATGCTTCAGGTCGTAGCGCTCGACGGGGTTGGCGTAGCCCATCAGCACGACGGGCGTAGTGGTGTTCTTCTCGCGAAAGGCCGTCACCATCGCCAGCACCTGCGTCATGCCGATGCCGAGCGCCAGTGCTTTCTCGCCGGCCTTCTGGATGACGGGGCCGTCGGCCATCGGGTCGGAGAACGGTACGCCCAGCTCGATGATGTCAGCGCCTGCTTCCACCATGCCGTGCATCAGATCAGGCGTGATGTCAGCAAACGGGAAGCCGGCAGTGACGTAAGGGATGAGCGCCTTGCGGCCTGCGGCCTTGAGCGCATCGAACGTGGTGGTGATGCGGCTCACAGCTTGCCGCCTTTCACGTGGATGCCGCGCATCGAAGGCCTGTCGTAGAACTCGACGCCTGCAAGATCGGCGACGGTGCCAATGTCCTTGTCGCCGCGGCCGGAGAGGTTCACGAGGATCTTCTGGTCGGGTGTCATGGTCTTGGCGAGCTTCATCGCATAGGCCACGGCATGAGCCGATTCGAGCGCGGGGATGATGCCTTCGATGCGGCACAGGTAGTGGAACGCTTCGAGCGCTTCCTTGTCGGTGCAGCCGACGTATTCGGCGCGGCCGATGTCCTTGAGCCAGGCGTGCTCGGGGCCAACGCCCGGATAGTCGAGGCCCGCGCTCACGCTGTGCGTTTCGGTGATCTGGCCGTTGTCGTCCTGCAGGATGTACGTGCGGTTGCCGTGCAGCACGCCCGGGCTGCCGCGCTGTAGCGAAGCAGAGTGCTTGCCGCTATCCAGGCCTTCACCCGCCGCCTCCACGCCGATCAGGCGTGTGTTTTCAAAGTTGATGTACGGATAGAAGATGCCCATGGCGTTGCTTCCTCCGCCCACGCAGGCGACCACGGCATCAGGCTGTGTGCCAGCCAGCTCGGGCATTTGCGCGATGCACTCGTTGCCGATCACGCTCTGGAAGTCGCGCACCATCATCGGGTACGGATGCGGGCCTGCGACGGTGCCGATGATGTAGAACGTGTTTTCGACATTCGTCACCCAGTCGCGCATCGCTTCGTTCAACGCGTCTTTCAACGTGCGGCTGCCCGACTCGACCGGCACGACCGTCGCGCCGAGCAGGTTCATGCGATACACGTTCGGGCTCTGGCGGCGCACGTCGTCGATGCCCATGTACACGACGCACTCGAGGCCGTAGCGCGCGCAGATCGTTGCGGTGGCCACGCCGTGCTGGCCGGCGCCGGTTTCGGCAATCACGCGCGGCTTGCCCATGCGCTTGGCGAGCAGTGCCTGGCCGATCACGTTGTTGATCTTGTGGGCGCCGGTGTGGTTGAGGTCTTCGCGCTTGAGGTAGATCTGCGCGCCGCCTTGCTCGCGGCTGGTGCGCGCGGCGTGATACACCGGCGAAGGACGGCCCACGAAGTGCTTGAGTTCGTAGCGGAATTCTTCGAGGAACTCCGGGTCGTTCTGGTACTTGGCGTAAGCGTCACGCAGCTCGGCAATGGCGTGCGTCAGCGTTTCGCTGACGAAGCTGCCGCCGTATTTCCCGAAGTGGCCTGTCGGGTCAGGTTGTTGATAGGTTGGGTGATCGGAGGCCATGAGTCGACTTTGCAAGAAGGACGTCGGCAGCGCGAACGGCAGCGACGAACCGATTGATTTTTTCCGGGTCCTTGATGCCCTGGTTGCCCGGGCCATCGAGCTCGACACCGGAGCTCACATCGACGGCCAGCGTTTTACAACGCGGCCGTACTTGCGCGATGCCATCGCCCACATTTGCAGGCGATAAGCCACCAGACAAAACGAGGTGACGCAGCGCGGCGTGCTCTGCCGGGCCGGGCTGGACGTTTGCGGACAGGCGTGACCAATTGAATGTTTTCCCGGAGCCGCCAAAACCATCGACATGGGCATCAAGGAGGATGCCCTTCGCAGCGGCGAAATCTGCTGCGAATCTTACCAAGTCGAACGGCGAATCATCGAGCGGGATGCGAGCGGCCCTGATGTACGCAAGGCGACCGTTGTCCGTGGCCGCGTGGCACTGCTGCGGCGTTTCATCGCCGTGGAACTGCACGATGCTGCCAGGCACCTGCGTGCACGCTTGTTGCACCACTTCAGGCGCTTCGTTGACGAAAAGCAGAACCGGCGTGACGAAGGGCGGCAGCCGCCGGGCCAGCTCGGCTGCGCGCTGCACCGTGACGTACCGGCGGCTCTTCGCGTACATGACGAAGCCGACGGCATCGGCGCCTGCGTCAACGGCAGCGTCGACGTCATGTTCACGCGTCAGGCCGCAAATCTTGATGCGCGTGCGCTCGCTGGAAGCAGGGTGGCTCATGGCAAACCATCATACGCAGGCGTGCGCTGCGGCAGGTTCCACTCGGGGCCATACACCGGGCCTACAAAGTACAGGCCGTCGGGTGAGAACGTTGGTGCGGCTGCGTCGCGGTCGCGTGCCTGCAAGACCTCTTGCATCCAGCCCGCCGGCTTCAAGCCCTGGCCGATGACGAGCATGCAACCCATGATGTTGCGGATCATGTGGTGCAGGAAGGCGTCGGCCTCGAAGTCGAACCGCCAGTACGCCCCGCGGCGGGAGATGTCGATGCGCGCCATCGTCTTGACGGGGCTCAGCGCCTGGCAGGCCGACGCGCGGAACGACGTGTAGTCGTGCTTGCCAACGAGCGCTGCCGCTGCTTCGCGCATGGCGTCGATGTCGAGCGGGCGGAACACCCAGCCGACGCGGCCCGCGTCAACGCTGGGCCTCACGGGCGACTCGAGCACGACATACGAGTAGCGGCGGGCGAGGGCGCTCGCGCGCGAGTGAAATGAGTCGGGTACAGGCCGCGCCCATTGCACGGCAATGTCGGCCGGCAGGAAGCGGTTGGTGCCGCGCGTCCATGAGAACTCTTCGCGCTGCAGGTCCGTGTCGAAATGGACCACCTGCATCAGGCCATGCACACCGGCATCGGTGCGGCCGGCGCAAACGGTGGAGATGCGTTGTGCGGCAAAGGCCGTGAGCGCTCTTTCGAGGTTGTCTTGCACGGTGCGACCCGAAAGCTGGCTCTGCCAGCCTTCGTAAGCCTGCCCGTTGTAGGAGATACCCAATGCCAGCCGCATGGCGGGCCTAGAGTGCAAGAGGCTGGCGCCCGAAGGCGCTCAGCTGATTTCGGCGAGGAATCGCTGGGCGCGATCCTTCAGATCGCCGGAAGCTTCTGCAACGACTTCGGCCGCCAGGCTGCGCGCGCCGTCCGGGTCGCCGATGGCGTTGAATTCTTCGGCCAAGGCCAGCTTGGTGGCCAGCGGGCCGTCGTCGGTACTTGCGGTGAGCGGCGAGCCCGCTGTGCTCAACGGGGCGTCGTCGGTGTCGCCTTCCTTCTTGCCGTCGCCCAAGTCGAGCGACAGGGCGCCAAGGTCGAATTCGATCATGCCGGAGGCCGGTGCGGGCGCAGGCACTGCTGCCTGCGGCGCGGGTGCGGGGATGTTCAGCGCGTTCGAATCAAGGTTCAGGTCAGGCACGTCGAGGCGGACGGGCTCGGGCAGGTCAGGCGCCTTCATTTGGGGCGGATGATTGAGCGAGACGGTTGCTGCGCCGAAGTCCATGTCGAGGCTAGGCGGCGGTGCGACCGCTTGTGCGCTCATCGCCATGGTCGGCTCGGTGGCAGCCATCAGCGGCGCGGGCTGGCTGTCGGCCACCGGGTCGTCGAGCGAGAAGTCCAGGTCGAGGTCGACATCGGGCGCTTGCGCCGCAGGCGACGACATCTCGCCGACGGGCATTGGCTGCGTTGCTGCTGCAAAGTGGCCGGCCACCGTCGAGGTCATCGATGCCTGTGCAGCGGCCGACGGCTGGCCGCCAGGACGGTAGAGCGTATTGCCCGCGTCGAGTTCGGTGCCGAGCTCGCAGATGTGTTCCCACTCCGGCCCTTCGCCATGGGTCAGGCCGTACGCTTCGGTCGCGACGAGCTCGAAGGCCTTCGTGTCGCGCCGCTTGGCGTAGATCTCGAGCAGCTTGGCGTGGATGGCAACGCGTTGCGGCGAGGTCCGCATGGCCTCCTTGAGGATTTCCTCGGCCTGCAGGTCGCGACCGTAGGCCAGGTACACGTCGGCCTCGGCAACCGGATCGACATCGCCGGCTGCATCAAGCTGGCTAGGCGAATACACCATCGACGAGCCGGTGGCTCCACCTTCGTTGGTGTCAATGCGCTGGCCGCCACTGGCGCCGAAGAATGAATCGGGCTGCAGGCGGCTTTCCAGGAAGGAGCTGTCGACCTGCGTGGACTTGCGGCGTTGCTGCGCGCGATAAATACCGAAACCGAGCAACAGCGCGAGAACACCGCCGAGCGTGGCGGGCACGATCGGGTTTTCGAGCATGTCGTCGATCAGGCTCGTTTCAACCGGGGCTGGCGCAGGTGCCGGCTTGGCAGCAGCGGCAGGTGGCGCTACGGGCGCGCTGGCGGCAGCGGTGGGTGCGCTGGCAGGGGCTGCAGCAGCGGGCGCTGAAGCAGGGGCCACGGCGGTCAACGGTGTAGCGGCAGGCGCTGACGCGGCAGGCGCCGGGGTGGCCACAGGCGCCGCAACCGGTGCTGCAGCGACTGGCGGCGTCACAACAGCGGCTGCAACTGAGGCTGCAGGTTTGGCGGCTGACGCCATGGCAGCAGGTGCAGGCGCGACAGGCGCTGCGGCGGCCGGTGCCGAAGCTGGTTTGGCGGCGCTGGCAGGTGCGGCGGCCGACGCGGGCTTGGCTGCAGAGGCAGCAGCGACTGGTGCGGCAGCGGGCGCTGCAGGTGCAGCAGCGGACGCGGGCTTGACCGCGCTCGCGGCACCGACCGGCAGTGCCATCGCGGGCTTGGCCGCACTGGCCCCGCCCGTGACCGGTGCGCTGGCTGTACCGAGACGATTCAGGTCTGCGATGTTCTTGTTCAGTTCGGCGACGCGAGAAGCCGCATCCTTGGCGGCGCGATCGCGTGCAATCTTGTCTTCGACCGCCGGTGCCTTGCCTTGCACGGCGCCCTTGGACAGGGTGAGCTTGTCGGGTGTGGCGGCGCCGGGCTTCTTTTCTTCGACCTTGGCCTGGACTTTGCCCGACGCCTGGCGATCAGAAGTGGGCGTGCGCGACGTTGGCACGCCTTCCGCGAGCTTGCGGCGGAACTCGTTGAAGTCACGGCTTTGGGCAACGACGGTCTGGCGTGCTTCATCGGCAGACACGGCAGTCGCCTCTTCGCCTGTCGGCACATCGAGTACCGAGCCGGCTTTGAGCCTGTTCACGTTGCCACCGATGAACGCATCGGGATTGGCGCGAAGCATGGCAACCAGCATCTGGTCGAGCGAGATGTTCGCCGGCTTGTTCGCCGATGCGATCCGCCCTGCTGTATCGCCAGCCTGCACGGTGACCTGTTTGCTTGTGCCCGCACCGGATGGGCGCGGCGTGGCGGCCTGCCGCGGCTGGGCGGCCGGTGCGCGCGCCGGTTGTGCGCGGCCTGCGCTGGCAGGTGCCGGCGACTGTGCTTGCGCGGGTGGTGGCAGGGCAGTACGTGCTGCTGGCGCCGCAGGTGTGACTTGCGCCGCCAACGGTGCCTGTTGGCGAGACGACGGCGGATCGAACAGCATCGTGTAGTCGCGCACGATGCGCCCGGACGACCACTGAGTTTCAAGAATCAGGTCAACAAACGGGTCACTGACGGGGCGCGAGCTGACGAGCCTGAGGAAGTAGCGACCGTCGGCCCGGCGCTCCAGGGTGATGCGGATGCTGGCAACAGCGGGGTTGTAGTCCAGACCGGCTGACTTGAAGGCTTCCGGTGAGGCAACCGTTGTGCGGAACGAAGCCAGTTCTTCGGCGTTGATTTCCGGGATGTCGATTTCGGCGCGCAACGGCTCGCCAAGTGCTGACTGCACGGAGATGCGCCCAAGACCCAGCGCTGTGGCATGCGGAGCAGCCAAGCCCAGCAGCGCGGCCGCAGCAACCGCCAAAGCAGTTGAACGCCAGCGCGGCTGTTCGATCGTTTTTTGCGCCCCCATCGCGTGGCCTGCAGGCAATCTTTTTCTCATCATGCGGACAAATGCCTCGACAGTGAATTTGCTAAAAGGACCATAACATCAATGTTTTAGACTGACAAGCTGAGACAGTCCTTAAGGTCAGGCACCCATCTGCCGATGCGGCGAAGCTCGATTCCATGTTGCCCTGTGGCAACGGCCTGTAACCACTGATTACAGCCGGGCCGCCAGAGGCATGTGCGCGGTCGCGATGCGAAACGCGCACTCTTCAATGGCCGCGCGGATTATGCGTCAAGCAGGATGCGCAACATCCTGCGCAGCGGTTCGGCCGCACCCCACAGCAGCTGGTCGCCAATCGTGTAGGCACCCACATACTCAGGGCCCATCGCCAGCTTGCGTACGCGCCCCACGGGAATGCCAAGTGTGCCGGTCACAGCCACAGGCGTGAGGTGCTGCAATGTTGCTTCCTTCGTGTTGGGCACGAACTTCACCCATGCGTTGTCGTTCGCGATCAGCGCTTCGATGTCTGCAAGCGGCACATCCTTCTTGAGCTTGAAGGTCAGCGCCTGGCTATGGCAGCGCATGGTGCCAACGCGCACGCAGAAGCCGTCAATGGGTGTGGCGGGTGTGCCGAAACCTTCGCCCTGGCCCAGGATCTTGTTCGTCTCGGCGCCAGCCTTCCATTCTTCCTTGCTCACGCCATTGCCCAGGTCCTTGTCGATCCACGGGATCAGCGAGCCGCCGAGTGGAACGCCAAAGTTCTCGGTTTCCAGTGCCGACATCGACTGCTGGCGATTCAGGATCTTGCGGTCAATCTCGAGAATGGCCGACTTCGGGTCGTCGAGCAGCGACCGCACTTGGGTGTTCAAAGTGCCGAACTGCGTGAGCAATTCGCGCATGTGCTGCGCACCGCCGCCAGATGCAGCCTGGTAAGTCATGCTGGACATCCACTCGACGAGGCCTGCCTTATAGAGTGCGCCGACGCCCATGAGCATGCAGCTCACGGTGCAGTTGCCGCCGATCCAGTTGCGCCCGCCCTTGGCAAGCGCGTTCTTGATCACCGGCATGTTGACCGGGTCGAGGATGATGATTGCGTCGCTGTTCATGCGCAGCGTGGACGCCGCGTCGATCCAGTGGCCGCTCCAGCCGGTGGCGCGCAACTTCGGGAAAACTTCGCTCGTGTAGTCGCCGCCCTGGCAGGTGATCACGATGTCGCACTTGCGCAGCGCCTCGATATCGAAAGCGTCTTTCAGCGTTGCTTCGTTCTTCGCTTGGGCGGGGGCCTTGCCACCGGTGTTGGAAGTCGAGAAGAAGACCGGCTCGATCAGGTTGAAGTCGCCTTCCGCCTGCATGCGGTCCATCAGGACCGAGCCGACCATGCCTCGCCAGCCCACGAGGCCGACGAGGGGTTGTTGTCCGCTGGAAATACTCATGTCACACGCCCTTTGCAAAGTTGATCTGGATGGATTTCAAACTTTTCCTGCCCCCGGCTCGCTCGGGCCGGGAGGGGCGCGACGAACCGGAGCTTGACTAGCCCTTGGTGGTTTTCTTTGTAATGGAGGCCACGACAGCGTCACCCATTTCGCGGGTGCCCACTCGTGTCTTGCCTTCGGAGTAGATGTCTGCCGTGCGCAGGCCCGACGCGAGCACGTCTTTGACGGCCGACTCGATACGGTCGGCGGCCTGGGGCTGGTTGAGTGAGTAGCGAAGCATCATGGCAGCAGACAGGATTGTAGCCAACGGATTGGCGATTCCCTTGCCCGCGATGTCCGGTGCGCTGCCGTGGCTGGGCTCGTACAAGCCCTGGCTGCTTGAGTTCAGGCTGGCCGACGGGAGCATGCCGATGGAGCCGGTGAGCATCGCTGCCTCATCCGACAGGATGTCGCCGAACATGTTGCCGGTGACGACCACGTCGAACTTTTTCGGCGCTTTCACCAGCTGCATCGCTGCGTTGTCGACATACATATGGTCGAGCGCGACATCGGGGTAGTCCTTGCCGATTTCCGTGACGACGTCCTTCCAGAGCTGGAAGGTTTCAAGCACGTTGGCCTTGTCGACACTCGTCACGCGCTTGCTGCGCTTGCGGGCTGCCTCAAAAGCGACGCGTGCAATGCGCTCGATCTCGGGCCGTGAGTAGCGCATCGTGTCGAAGGCTTCCTCGGCGCCGGGGAAATGCCCGTCCGGTGAAACACGGCGGCCGCGCGGCTGGCCGAAGTAGATGTCGCCCGTCAGCTCGCGAATGATCAGAATGTCCAGGCCCGACACCAGCTCGGGCTTCAGGCTCGATGCCGACACGAGCTCGTCGTAGCAGATCGCGGGGCGGAAGTTTGCGAACAGGCCCAGGTTCTTGCGCAAGCCCAGCACCGCTTGCTCGGGTCGCAGGGGCCGGTCGAGCGTGTCGTACTTCCAGTCACCGACGGCGCCGAACAGCACGGCATCCGCTTGCTTGGCGAGCTTGAGCGTTGAATCGGGCAGCGGGTGGCCGTGGGCCTCATAGGCGGCGCCGCCCACCAGTGCTGTCTCCATCTCGAATGGCAGGTCGAGAACGTTCAAGACCTTCACCGCCTCCGCGACGATTTCGGTGCCGATGCCGTCACCCGGCAGAACTGCGATCTTCATGAGTGTGTGTCTTTGTTTGTTCAGCCGGCCAGTGAATGCGCGAGCCAGGGCTTGGTGGCCAGGCGTTCGGCTTCGAACGCGCGGATCTTGTCCGACTGGCGCAGCGTGAGGCCGATGTCGTCGAAGCCATTGAGCAGGCAGTATTTGCGAAAGGCCTGCACCTCGAATTCAAATGCGCCGCCATCGGGCTTGACGATCAACTGCCGGTCGAGGTCGATCGTCAGTTCGTAGCCGGGGAACGCGTGCGTTGCATCGAACAGCTCGCTCACCTTCGCTTCATCAAGCACGATGGGCAGCAGCCCGTTCTTGAAGCAGTTGTTGAAGAAGATGTCGGCGTAGCTCGGCGCGATGATCGCGCGAAAGCCGTATTGGTCCAGTGCCCAGGGCGCGTGCTCGCGCGAGGAGCCGCAACCGAAGTTCTTGCGTGCGAGCAGCACCGATGCGCCTTGGTAGCGCGGCTGGTTCAACACGAAATCGGGGTTGGGCCTGCGCGATGCAGGGTCCTGGCCGGGCTCGCCCGCATCAAGGTAGCGCCATGCGTCGAACAGGTTCTGGCCGAAGCCCGTCTTGCGGATCGACTTGAGAAACTGCTTGGGGATGATCGCGTCGGTGTCGACGTTTTCGCGATCCATCGGGGCGACGAGGCCCTTGTGTATGGTGAATTTCTGCATATCGAGGTTGTGCGCTAGGCGTTGAGCATTGGGCGGCAAGGCAATTCCACGCTGGACGCTCAACGCCCAACGCTGAACGGCTTTACTTCTTTTTGGCCGCGTCTTCGATCTTCTCGCCGGCTTTCTGCACGTCCTGGCCGACGCCCCTGACGGTGTTGCAACCAGCAAGCATGAACGCGAAGGAAATTGCAATGACGGTAGCGATGGTCTTCATGGAGCCTCCGGGTGGTTGGTTAAGAAGTTCAGGAAGTGAATTGTCTGATATCCACAAAGTGGCCGTGCACCGCTGCAGCTGCGGCCATCGCGGGGCTCACCAGGTGCGTGCGCCCACCGGCGCCCTGGCGGCCTTCGAAGTTGCGGTTGCTGGTGGAGGCGCAACGCTCACCGGGCTCGAGCCGGTCGGAGTTCATCGCCAGGCACATCGAGCAGCCAGGCTCGCGCCACTCAAAGCCCGCGGCCTTGAAAATTTCATGCAGGCCTTCACGCTCGGCCTGGTCTTTCACCAGGCCCGAGCCGGGCACGACCATCGCGAGCTTGATGTTCTTCGCGACTTTCTGGCCGAGCTTTTTCACGACGGCGGCCGCCTCACGCATATCTTCGATCCGGCTGTTGGTGCATGAGCCGATGAACACCTTGTCAACGTAGATGTCGTTCACCAGCTTGCCCGGGGTCAGGTTCATGTAGGTCAGCGCGCGCTCGATCGCGTCGCGCTTGCCCGGGTCTTTTTCCTTGTCGGGGTCGGGCACGCGGCCATCGATGCCCACCACCATTTCAGGCGATGTGCCCCATGTGACCTGCGGAACGATCTGCGCTGCGTCGAGCGTGACGACGGCATCGAACTTTGCATCCGCATCCGACTGCAGCGTCTTCCAGTAAGTAACGGCGTGGTCCCATTCGACGCCCGACGGTGCGAGCGGCCGGCCCTTCAAATAGTCGATCGTCTTTTCATCAACAGCCACCAGCCCGGCACGTGCGCCAGCCTCGATCGCCATGTTGCACACCGTCATGCGGCCTTCCATCGACAGGCTTCGAATGGCCGACCCCGCAAACTCGATCGTGTAGCCCGTGCCGCCGGCCGTGCCGATGCGGCCAATGATCGCCAGCACGATGTCCTTCGCAGTGGTGCCGGGCACGAGCTTGCCGTCCACCTTCACGAGCATGTTCTTCGCCTTCTTGGCGAGCAGGGTTTGCGTGGCCATCACATGCTCGACTTCACTGGTGCCGATGCCGTGGGCCAGCGCGCCGAATGCGCCGTGCGTGGAGGTGTGCGAATCGCCGCAGACTACCGTCATGCCCGGCAGCGTGGCGCCCTGCTCGGGGCCGATCACGTGCACGATGCCTTGCCGCTTCGACAGGAACGGGAAGTAGGCAGCCGAGCCGAACTCGGCGATGTTCTTGTCGAGCGTGGTGATCTGCTCCTTGCTGATCGGGTCGTCGATGCCGTCGTAGCCGCGCTCCCAGCCGGTGGTGGGTGTGTTGTGGTCGGCTGTTGCCACGATAGAGCTCACGCGCCACACCTTGCGGCCCGCCACGCGCAGGCCTTCAAAGGCCTGCGGGCTCGTGACCTCATGCACGAGGTGCCTGTCGATGTAGAGGATGGACGTGCCGTCTTCCTCGGTGTGGACAACGTGTTCGTCCCAGATCTTGTCGTAAAGCGTGCGGCCCATGAAGGTGTCCCAGTCTTGCAAAAAAATTGTTCAGGCTGCGCCGCAAGGACAAAGCCGGTCATCGCGGATGGCGATGGCCGGCTTTGCCGATGAGCGCGCTGGTGATTCGCCTGGATTCAGCGCTGCGCGAGCGGCGTCACGTCGCGGCGGTTCGAACCGGTGAACAACTGGCGCGGGCGACCGATCTTGTATTCCGGATCGCCAATCATTTCGTTCAATTGCGCGATCCAGCCCACCGTGCGTGCCAACGCGAAGATCGCGGTGAACAGCGGCACCGGGATGCCGATGGCGCGCTGCACGATGCCCGAGTAGAAGTCCACGTTCGGGTACAGCTTGCGCGAGACGAAGTATTCGTCTTCCAGCGCAATCTTTTCCAGGGCCATCGCCAGCTTGAACAGCGGGTCGTTTTCCAGGCCGAGCTCGCCCAGTACTTCCTTGCAGGTTTCCTGCATCAGCTTGGCACGCGGGTCGTAGTTCTTGTACACGCGGTGGCCGAAGCCCATCAACTTCACGCCGGAATTCTTGTCCTTGACCTGCTTGATGAACTCGCCGATTTTCTCGACGCCGCCGGCTTTCTGGATGTCGCCCAGCATGTTCAGCGCAGCTTCATTGGCGCCGCCGTGAGCCGGGCCCCAGAGGCACGCCACGCCCGCAGCGATGGCGGCAAACGGGTTGGTGCCCGACGAGCCGCACAGACGCACGGTGGAGGTCGAAGCGTTCTGCTCGTGGTCTGCATGCAGGGTGAAGATGCGGTCCAGTGCGCGCTCGAGCACGGGGTTGACTGCATACGGCTCGCACGGCGTGGCGAACATCATGTGCAGGAAGTTGCCGGCATAAGACAACTCGTTCTTCGGGTACATGTAAGGCTGGCCCACGGTGTACTTGTAGGCCATGGCGACCAGCGTCGGCATCTTGGCGATCAGGCGGATGGCCGCGATCTCGCGGTGCTGCGGATTGTTGATGTCGGTGCTGTCGTGATAGAAGGCCGACAGCGCACCCACCAGGCCCGTCATGATGGCCATCGGATGCGCGTCGCGACGGAAGCCCCGCAGGAAGAACTGCATCTGCTCGTTGACCATGGTGTGCATGGTCACGGTACGCGTGAAGTTCTTTTTGCCTTCTGCATTCGGCAGCTCGCCGTACAGCAGCAGGTGGCACGTTTCCATGAAGTCGCATTGCGTCGCGAGCTGCTCGATCGGGTAGCCGCGATACAGCAGCTCGCCCTTGTCGCCATCGATATACGTGATGGCCGACTGGCACGCAGCCGTCGAAAGAAAGCCCGGGTCATACGTGAACATGCCCGTTTGCGCGTAGAGCTTGCGGATGTCGATCACGTCCGGGCCGATGTTGCCGTGATACACGGGCAGCTCAACGCTGGGGGTGCCGTTGCTGAACGACAGGGTGGCTTTGTTGTCGGCGAGTTTCATAAAAAGTTTTTCCAGCTAATTTTTCAACACGAAACCAGGCGCGCCTTCAGGGCGGAGCATGGCCAGCACTTGTCTCACGTCGCTCGTATTTATTTCGCCTTCAGGCTCCCTGCGGCGAAGCAGCAGGTCCAGCAGGTCGTTGTCAGCCAAGTCCATCAACACACCAAGCGCCGCCGACTGCCGCACCGTCAGTGCAGCTTCGTGGCGCGCGAAGAACCGCTCGACCAGAAGATCATTCTCCAGCAAACCGCGGCGGCAGCGCCACTTCAGTTTGGAGAGGGCACGCTCGTCAACAAGCGCATCGTCCGGCCGGCGCTGGGCCGCTCCCGAGGCGGCCGCGGCCCCCTCGGGGGGCAGCGCAGTACACGAAGTGACAAGCGTGGGGGTCATGGTCAGACTGCTCTGCGAACCATCAATTCCTTGATCTTGCCAATGGCTGCCGTGGGATTCAGGCCCTTCGGGCACACGTCCACGCAGTTCATGATCGTGTGGCAGCGGAACAGGCGGTACGGGTCTTCAAGGTTGTCCAGCCGCTCGCTCGTGGCTTCGTCGCGGCTATCGGCAATGAAGCGGTAGGCCTGCAGCAGACCTGCGGGGCCGACGAACTTGTCGGGGTTCCACCAGAAGCTCGGGCAGCTCGTGGAGCAGCTCGCGCACAGGATGCACTCGTACAGGCCGTTGAGCTCTTCACGCTCGAGCGGGGACTGCAGGCGCTCCTTGTCGGGCGCGATGTTGTCGTTGATGAGGTAAGGCTTGATCGAGTGGTACTGCTTGAAGAACTGCGTCATGTCCACGATCAGGTCGCGCACCACGGGCAGGCCGGGCAGCGGCTTGAGCACGATGGTGCCCTTGAGCGTGAGCATGTTCGTCAGGCACGCCAGGCCGTTCTTGCCGTTGATGTTCATCGCGTCCGAGCCGCAGACGCCTTCGCGGCAGGAGCGGCGGAACGACAGCGTGGGGTCTTGCGCCTTCAGCTTCATCAACGCGTCCAGCAGCATGCGCTCATTGCCTTCGAGTTCGATCTCGATGGTCTGCATGTACGGCTTGGCGTCCTTGTCAGGGTCGTACCGGTAGATCTGGAAGGTCCGTTTTTGCATGGCGATGTACTCTTTAATTTAGTCGCATTTGGCTGGAATCGGCGTGAGTAGGTGGAGGTACGTACTAGAACGTACGCACCTTCGGCGGCACCGAATCAACCGTCAGGGGCGTGAGCTTCACGGGCTTGTACGACAGGCGGCTGCCTTCGCTGTACCAGAGCGAATGCTTCATCCAGTTCTTGTCGTCGCGGCCCATGGGCGCGTCGGCGTCTTCCACCGGGCGCTCGTAGTCGCTCACCATGTGCGCGCCGCGGCATTCCTTGCGCGCTGCTGCAGAAACGATGGTGGCCTGCGCGCATTCGATCAGGTTCTCGACCTCCAGCGCTTCGATGCGGGCGGTGTTGAACACCTTCGACTTGTCCTTCAGGCCAAGCGAATCAACACGGGCGCGCAGGTCAGCGATCTTGGTCACGCCCTGGTCCATGCTGGCCTGCGTGCGGAACACACCGGCATGCAGTTGCATCGACGCGCGGATGTCGTTGGCGACGTCTTGTGCGTACTCGCCGCTGGCGGTGTCTTCCAGGCGGTTCAGGCGCGTCAGGGTGCGGTCAAGTGCATCCTTGGGCAGCGGCTTGTGGACCTGGTTCTTGTTGTTGAATTCGACGATGTGGTTGCCCGCCGCGCGGCCGAACACCAGCAGGTCGAGCAGCGAGTTGGTGCCCAGCCGGTTCGCGCCGTGAACGCTCACGCATGAGCATTCGCCCACTGCATACAGGCCGTTGACCACGGCGTTGTGCTCGTCGCCCTTTTGCACGACAACCTGGCCGTGGATGTTGGTCGGGATGCCGCCCATCTGGTAGTGAATCGTCGGCACCACCGGGATCGGCTCCTTGGTGATGTCGACGTTGGCGAAGTTCACGCCAATCTCGTACACCGAGGGCAGGCGCTTGTGGATCGTCTCCGCGCCCAGGTGGTCGAGCTTGAGCAGCACGTAATCCTTGTTGGGGCCACAGCCGCGGCCTTCCTTGATTTCCTGGTCCATTGAGCGTGACACGAAGTCGCGCGGCGCCAGGTCTTTCAGCGTGGGCGCATAGCGCTCCATGAAGCGTTCGCCATTGCTGTTGAGCAAGATGGCGCCTTCGCCGCGGCAGCCTTCGGTGAGCAGCACGCCCGCGCCGGCCACGCCGGTCGGGTGGAACTGCCAGAACTCCATGTCTTCGAGCGGAATGCCTGCGCGCGCCGCCATGCCCAGGCCGTCGCCGGTGTTGATGAAGGCATTGGTGGAGGCAGCGAAGATGCGGCCTGCGCCGCCGGTGGCCAGCAGCGTGGTCTTGGCTTCGAGCACATGCAGCTCGCCGGTTTCCATCTCGAGTGCGGACACGCCGACGACATCACCTTCCGCGTCGCGGATCAGGTCGAGAGCCATCCATTCGACGAAGAAGCTCGTCTTGGCCTTGACGTTCTGCTGGTACAGCGTGTGCAGCATGGCGTGACCGGTACGGTCAGCCGCCGCGCAGGCGCGTTGCACAGGCTTTTCGCCGTAGTTGGCGGTGTGCCCGCCGAACGGGCGCTGGTAGATGGAGCCGTCGGCATTGCGGTCGAACGGCATACCCATGTGTTCGAGCTCATACACCACGCGCGGTGCTTCGCGGCACATGTACTCGATGGCGTCCTGGTCGCCGAGCCAGTCGGAGCCCTTGACGGTGTCGTAGAAGTGGTAGTGCCAGTTGTCTTCGGACATGTTGCCGAGCGAGGCGCCGATGCCGCCTTGCGCAGCTACAGTGTGCGAGCGTGTCGGGAAGACTTTGGAGAGCACGGCGACGTTGAGGCCGGCGCGCGCCAGCTGCAGCGAGGCACGCATGCCGGAGCCGCCGGCGCCGATGATGACGACGTCGAACTTGCGGCGGGAAACGTTGGTGGAGGTGTAGCTCATTTTTTTAAAGTCTCCAGAGGACCTGGATGGCCCAACCGGCGCAGCTCACGAGCCACACGATGACGAAGATCTGGAGGAAAAGCTTGATGGCGACGGGCTTGACGTAGTCCATGAGGACGTCACGCATGCCCACCCAGACGTGCAGCAGCAGCGAAACGATGACGGTGAACGTCAGCACTTTCATCCACTGCGCAGCAAAAATGCCTGCCCATTTGTCGTAGCCGATCGGCCCGCGTGTGAGCACCACCTGTGCCAGCACGACGAGGGTGAAGATGGCCATCAGCGCGGCCGTCACGCGCTGGCTCAGCCAGTCGCGCAGGCCGTAATGCGCGCCGACGACGACGCGCTTCGATCCGTAGTTCACGTTCATGGGGTAGTTCTCGAAATACTCAGTAAAGGCCGAACAGCTTGGCGCCCAGCACCAGTGTCAGCAGCACGCTGGCCGCCAGCGTGAACGTCGCCGAAGAGGCGCCGAATTCTTTCGTCACGGCTTTGTGGCTCACGTCCATCCAGAGGTGGCGCAGCCCGGCGATGAAGTGGTGCAGGTAAGCCCAGATGATGGCCAGCACCACGAGCTTGACCAGGAACCCGGGCAAGACCCACACGCCGTTGTTGAAGACCGAACGGAATTTTGCGAACGAATATTCCGAGGAAATGGAAGCGTCGAACATCCAGATGATGAACGGCAGCAGCAGGAACATCAGCACACCGCTGATGCGGTGCAGGATCGAAACCACGCCCGCAACGGGTAACCGGTAAGTGGGAAGGTCCGAGAGCGCGTTGATATTCCGGAATTCAGGCCGCTTCTTGGCAAGCTCAGTCATGTGCATCGCTTTCGTTGTCGTTATTTGCAAAATTCTATTGCAACGCAGCAAGCTGACGGGAAGCCTTCACCAAAGCCCGTCAATTCAACTCGTTGCGATAGTGGTGCGTATCGGTGCGGTAGAAACCGCGCCGCAATTCCATGGGCACATCGTTATAGGTGTACGCCACGCGTTCTACCGAGAGTAATGGAGTCCCCGGCGCCACGCCGAGCAGCGCAGCAATTGTGCTGTCAGCCGCCACGGCGCGAATGCGCTCTTCCGCGCGAACCATGCGCACGCCGAACTCGACTTCGAACATGGCATACGTGGGGCCGTGGTAGCCCGCGACCTGGTCAGCCGTCAGCCCCTTGAAGGCATTGCCGGGCAGCCAGAGGTCTTCAACGATGGTCGGCACTTCGCTGAACGAGAGCACGCGGCGCACCTGCACGACGCTGTCGGCAGTGCGCAGGGCCAGTGCACGCGCCACCTCGGCAGAGGCGCGCACGCGCTTGCATTCGAGCACCGTGCGCTGCGCCGGGCCTTCGTCGTCGCGGTCGCCGCTGTCGGGCATCAGCTTGAGGAAGCGGTATTGCACATGCTGCTCGGAGTGCGTGGCCACGAACGTGCCCTTGCCCTGGCGGCGCACGACGAGGTTGTCGGCAGCGAGTTCGTCGATGGCTTTGCGCACGGTGCCCTGGCTCACGCGGTAGCGCGCAGCGAGGTCCATTTCACTGGGAATGGCCTCACCCGGCTTCCACTCGCCCGTCTCCAGGCTCTGCAGGATCAGGCTCTTGATCTGCTGGTAGAGCGGGCTGAAAGCGGGCGTGGCCTGCGCTGCATCGGCAACGCTCGCTTCGGGTGGGGTAGGGGGCATGGTGGCCATCGCAATTGGGTCGAATCATATCTTATATAAGACATAAGACAAATTGACGCGCTAGGGTTTTCGCGGGTACACTCGCGGGCTCTCCAGCACGGCATTTGCACGAGGCAAAACGCCATAGCGCGAGACCAGATTCCATCCATCGTCATTCGGAGATTTCCCATGAGCAAGAAGCCCGTCCGCGTAGCCGTTACAGGTGCCGCAGGTCAAATCGGTTACGCCCTCCTGTTTCGCATCGCCTCGGGCGAAATGCTTGGCAAGGACCAGCCGGTCATCCTGCAGCTGCTTGAAATCCCCGACGAGAAGGCACAAAAGGCCCTCAAGGGCGTGATGATGGAGCTTGAGGATTGCGCTTTCCCGCTGCTTGCCGGGATGGAAGCGCATGCTGACCCGATGACGGCCTTCAAGGACACCGACTACGCACTGCTCGTCGGCGCCCGCCCGCGTGGCCCCGGCATGGAGCGCGCCGACCTGCTGGCTGCCAACGCGCAGATCTTCACGGCGCAAGGCAAGGCGCTCGACAAGGTCGCCAGCCGCAATGTGAAGGTGCTGGTCGTTGGCAACCCCGCCAACACCAACGCGTACATCGCCATGAAGAGCGCCCCCAGCCTGCCGCGCGAGAACTTCACCGCAATGCTGCGCCTCGACCACAACCGCGCCGCCTCGCAAATTGCAGCCAAGACCGGCGGCAAGGTCGGCGAGATCGAAAAGCTCACCGTGTGGGGCAACCATTCGCCCACGATGTACGCCGACTACCGCTTTGCCACCATCGGCGGCAAGTCCGTCAAGGACGCGATCAATGACCAGGTCTGGAACGCTGATGTGTTCCTGCCGACCGTTGGCAAGCGCGGCGCTGCCATCATCGAAGCACGCGGCCTGTCGTCGGCAGCCTCTGCGGCCAATGCGGCCATCGACCACATGCGCGACTGGGCGCTCGGCTCGAACGGCAAGTGGGTCACGATGGGTGTGCCTTCGAATGGCGACTACGGCATTCCGAAGGATGTGATGTTCGGCTTCCCCGTCATCACCAAAGACGGCAAGTATGAAATCGTCAAGGGCCTGGAGATCGACGCGTTCAGCCAGGAGCGCATCAACAAGACGTTGAAGGAACTGCAGGACGAACAAGCGGGCGTGGCCCACCTGCTGTGATTTGGTGACACACCCCAGCGACGTCCTCCTCGGCGCCCAGGCGCAGGCCGGCTTTTTGCCGGTGTGCGACCACTACAGCGGCGTCGAGGCGCGCATGCGCAAGAGCTTGCAGCTGCAAGCAGAGCTGACCGAAGAATTCGGTGCCTGCGTCTTTGACGTCACGCTCGACTGCGAAGACGGCGCACCGGTCGGCGGTGAAGCCGAGCATGCAGCGCTGGTGGTGGAACTGGCAAATGCCGCTGGGCCCGGCGCACGCGTCGCCGTTCGCGTGCATCCGGTGGACCATCCTGCATTCGAGCAGGACATCGCGATCATCGCGGGGCAGGCGGGCCGCCGCCTGTGCCATGTGATGCTGCCCAAGGTCGAGTCGTCCAACGATATCGATGCCGCCGTGCAGGCGCTTGGCGCTGCGGGTGCGGGGCATTTGCATCTGCATGTACTGCTTGAGTCCCCCGCAGCCGTGCATCGCGCCTTCGATATCGCTTCCCATACGAGCGTGCAGTCGATCAGCTTCGGCCTGATGGATTTTGTGTCGGCCCACGGCGGCGCCATTCCTTCTGTGGGCATGGGCATCGACGGGCAGTTCACCCATCCGCTGGTGGTGCGCGCCAAGCTTGAAATTGCATCGGCGTGCCATGCAAATGGCAAGGTGCCCTCGCACTGCGTCGTGACGGAATTCAAGGACAAAGCGGCCATGCTGGCGGCTGCGCGCAGGGCTGCAGACGAATTCGGCTTCACGCGCATGTGGAGCATCCACCCCGACCAGATCCGCCCGATCCTCGAAGCATTCGCGCCGGGCGAGCATGAAATCGAAATCGCGTCTGACGTGCTGGTGGCCGCGGCCGCTGCAGACTGGGCGCCGATCAGCCACCGTCACAAGCTTGAAGACCGCGCCAGCTATCGTTACTACTGGCAGGTGCTGCAGCGTGCGCACCGCACCGGGCGCCGCCTGCCCGAAACAGTGCAGCCATGGTTCGAACACGAGAACACATCAAGGAGACAGGCAGTATGAACAGCACGACCACCCACACAATGACCAGGGCGCTGTGCGCGATGGCAATCGCTGCGGCGATGCCCGGTCTCGCGCTCGCACAAGCGGCGCCAGCCAAGCCTGCTGCCAAGCCGGCGGCAACCAAGCCTGCTGCCAAAACCCCTGCCAAGCCCAAGCTCGCTCCCTCGGCGCAGAAAGCAGTGGAGGAAATGACGCCCATCGACGACGACCCGACTGTCACGCTCACTGAAGCTGACCTTGAAGTCGCCAAAAAGATCTTCGTGGGCGACATCCCCTGCGAACTCGGCGCCACGGTAAAAATCGCACCGATGAAGCGTGAAGGCCTCTTTCTGGTGTCCACCAAGGGTTACCGCTTTGCGATGCACCCGGTGGAAAGCCGCACGGGCGCCATTCGCCTGGAAGACCCGAAGCGCGGCGCAATGTGGCTGCAGCTGGGCAACAAGTCGATGCTCATGAGCCAGAAGCTCGGCCAGCGCCTGGCCGACGAATGCCAGAGCCCCGCGCAAGTCACCTTCGCAGAAGAGATGAAGAAAAAACCGGCAGTGAACTTGCTTGAGTCCACACCGGCAGGCCCCTCGACCACGGCAACGTCGAAGCCGAGTGGGCCGAACTGAAAACCAAGACTATTTGAACGGAGAGAGATCATGTTGCAAGCCTATGTGAATCACGTCGCCGAACGCGCCGCGCTCGGCATCCCGCCGCTGCCGCTGTCGGCCCAGCAAACCGCCGAACTCGTCGAGCTGCTCAAGACGGCGTCGCCAGGTGAGGCCGAGTTCCTGGTCAATCTGATCACGCACCGTGTGCCCGCTGGCGTGGACGACGCCGCCAAGGTCAAGGCGAGCTACCTGGCAGCCGTGGCACATGGCACCGAGGTGTGCCCGGTGATCACGCGCGAACATGCAACGCAGTTGCTCGGCACGATGCTTGGCGGCTACAACATCAGCCCGCTGATCGACTTGCTCGACGACGCGCAAGTCGGCGGCGTCGCAGCCGAGGGCCTGAAGAAGACCTTGCTGATGTTCGACCAGTTCCATGACGTCAAGGACAAGGCCGACAAGGGCAACGCCAACGCCAAAGCGGTGCTGCAAAGCTGGGCGGATGCCGAGTGGTTCACCAGCCGCCCCGAAGTGCCGCTGAGCATCAAGGTCAGCATCTTCAAGGTGTCCGGCGAAATCAACACCGACGACCTCTCGCCCGCGCCCGATGCATGGAGCCGCCCCGACATTCCGCTGCATGCACTGGCCATGCACAAGAACCCGCGCCCGGGCATCACGCCCGAAGAAGAAGGCAAGCGCGGCCCGGTGAAGTTCATCGAGGAACTGCGCGCCAGGGGCAACCTCGTGGCTTATGTGGGCGACGTGGTGGGCACGGGCTCATCGCGCAAGTCGGCCACCAACTCGGTGCTGTGGTTCACGGGTGAAGACATTCCGTTCGTGCCGAACAAGCGCTTTGGCGGTGTGTGCCTGGGCGGCAAGATCGCGCCGATTTTCTACAACACGATGGAAGACTCGGGCGCGCTGCCGATCGAGCTCGACGTGAGCAAGATGGAGATGGGCGATGAAGTCGAGCTGCGCCCGTACGAAGGCAAGGCGCTCAAGAACGGCGAGGTGATCGCCGAGTTCCGCCTCAAGAGCGACGTGCTGTTCGACGAAGTGCGCGCCGGTGGCCGCATTCCCCTGATCATCGGCCGCGGCCTGACGGCCAAGGCACGCGAGGCGCTGGGCCTGCCGCCTTCCACGATGTTCCGCCTGCCCACTGCACCGTTCGACACGAAGAAGGGCTTCACGCTCGCGCAGAAGATGGTCGGCAAGGCCTGCGGCCTGCCTGAAGGCCAGGGCGTGCGCCCGGGCACGTATTGCGAACCGAAGATGACCTCAGTCGGCTCGCAAGACACGACGGGCCCGATGACGCGCGACGAGTTGAAAGACCTCGCGTGCCTGGGCTTCAGCGCCGACCTGGTGATGCAGAGCTTCTGCCACACGGCGGCCTATCCGAAGCCGGTGGACGTGAAGATGCATCACGAGCTGCCCGAGTTCATCAGCAACCGTGGCGGCGTTCCGCTGCGCCCGGGCGACGGCATCATCCACTCGTGGCTCAACCGCATGCTGCTGCCCGATACGGTGGGCACGGGCGGCGACAGCCACACGCGCTTTCCGATCGGCATCAGCTTCCCCGCCGGCTCCGGCCTCGTCGCATTCGGCGCTGCCACGGGCGTGATGCCGCTGGACATGCCCGAGAGCGTGCTCGTGCGCTTCAAGGGAACGATGCAGCCCGGCGTCACGTTGCGCGACCTGGTGAACGCCATTCCGCTGTACGCGATCAAGGCGGGCCTGCTCACGGTCGCCAAGCAAGGCAAGAAGAACATCTTCTCGGGCCGCATCCTGGAAATCGAAGGCCTGCCTGACCTGAAGGTCGAACAGGCTTTCGAGCTGAGCGACGCTTCGGCTGAGCGTTCGGCAGGCGGCTGCACCGTGCACCTGAACAAGGAGCCGATCATCGAATACATCCAGAGCAACATCACGATGCTCAAGTGGATGATCGCGTCGGGCTACACGGATGTGCGCACCATCAACCGCCGCATCAAGGCGATGGAAGCGTGGCTGGCGAACCCCGTGCTGATGAAGGCCGACGCCGACGCCGAATACGCTGCCGTGATCGAGATCGACCTGGCCGAAATCCACGAACCCATCGTGGCCTGCCCGAACGACCCGGACGACGTGAAGACACTGTCTGAAGTGGCCGGCGCGAAGATCGATGAAGTGTTCATCGGCTCGTGCATGACCAACATCGGCCACTTCCGCGCGGCATCGAAATTGCTCGAAAACAAGCGCGACATTCCCGTGAAGCTGTGGATGGCTCCGCCCACCAAGATGGATGCGAAGCAACTCACCGAAGAAGGCCACTATGGCGTGCTCGGCACAGCAGGCGCGCGTATGGAAATGCCAGGTTGCAGCCTGTGCATGGGCAACCAGGCGCAGGTGAAAGAAGGCGCGACCGTGTTCTCGACCAGCACGCGCAACTTCCCCAACCGCCTGGGCAAGAACAGCAACGTATACCTCGGCAGCGCAGAGCTTGCTGCCATCTGCTCGAAGCTCGGACGCATTCCAACCAAAGAGGAATACATGGCCGACATGGGCGTGCTCACGGCGGCAAGCGACAAGGTGTACCAGTACCTGAACTTCGACAAGGTGAAGGACTACACGGACGCTGCGGATTCAGTCGCGGCCTGATCACGCACGTGGCTCGCAAAAAAAGCGGCCTTCGGGCCGCTTTTTTTTCTTTCATCGCGCCTTGTCAGGCAATGTCAGCCAAGGCGTGGCCGTAGCCGGTCAGTTGCGATCGGCCTTCGCGCGGTGACTGCGCTTCTTTGCGCTTGCGCCCATCGACGTAGACGCCATCGGTGTACCGATCGAGCTCGTTGTCGTCGAGCCTGTGCCCATTGCAGTGACCGGTTTGCCGTAGCCGCCCATCGACGCCGAGTTTGCTGTAGACGTCGTCACGCCCCCGTTCGAGCCGGAGCCGATGCCAGAGCCAGTGGCCGTTCCAACAGACGCGCCACCAGCGCTGCTGCCACTCGCATTGCCAGCGCCGCCGCCGCCCGATCCACTTCCGGTACCGCCAGCGCCCGCGCCGCCGGAACTGCCCGACCCGCCTCCCGTGCCACCACCCGTGCCACCACCAGAGCCGCCACCTGAACTGCCGCTAGAGCCTGTTGCCATGGCCAGGCCGAGGGTGCCGGAAAGGACCACGGCGAGGGCGGCGGTAACGATTTTGTTTTTTGCAAATGTCATATCAGGTAACTCCAGACGGAAGCGATATCGGTTAATAGGGCCCTCAAAGGGCTGGTCCCATGGTCGTCAATGCCGTATCGTCCATCCGTCGGCGCTTGCGCATCAATGCCGTGAGCCATTGCAGACTCAGCCGTAGGCGCGGACCGCGCTCACGCGAGCGTTCGCCGCGACACTTAAACTGGCGACAAGTACCTCATCCATAAATGTCATGAACCTGTTTTCCCAGGACGCATTGAACCCCGGTGTTCGCAAGCGCGAAGTGTTTGGCTGGGCGATGTACGACTTCGCCAACTCGGGCTACACCACGGTGGTCATCACCGCCGTGTTTGCCGCGTACTTCGTGAGTGGCGTTGCGCAAAAGGCGCCGTGGGCCACCTTTGCCTGGACGCTGGCCTTGAGCATCTCGCACCTGATCGTGATGGTGACCATGCCCACTATCGGCGCGTATGCCGACTTGCGCGCCGCGAAAAAACGCTTGCTCGCGATCATCACGGTCGGTTGTGTGCTCGGCACGGCCGCACTGGTCTGGGCGCAGCCGGGTGCGGTGGTGCTGGCGATGTTCCTGATCATCGTGTCCAACGTGTTCTACACGTATGGCGAATCGCTCACGGCTGCCTTCCTGCCAGAACTTGCCAAGCCCGAGTCGTTGGGCAAGGTGAGCGGCTGGGGCTGGAGCTTCGGTTACCTGGGCGGCATGCTGACGCTGGGCATCTGCCTGGCCTATGTGATCTGGGCGCAGGGGCAGAAAATCCCGGCTTCCGAGTTTGTGCCGGTCACGATGCTGATCACGGCAGCGATCTACGGCTTGGCATCGCTGGCCACGTTCTGGCTGCTCAAGGAGCGTGCGCAAGTCAACGTTGAATCGCTGCGCCAAGGCGGCTTTATCGCGTCGCTGCACCAGTTGAGCAGCACGGCCCGGCAGGCACGTCGATACACCGACTTCATGTGGCTCATGACGTGCGCCGTGTTCTATCAGGGCGGCATCGCAGTGGCGATCTCGCTGGCAGCGATTTACGCCGAACAGGTGATCGGCTTCAAGCCGCAGGAAACGATGGTGCTGATCTTCGTGCTGAACCTCGCTGCGGCCGGCGGCTCTTTCGCGTGGGGTTACCTGCAGGACCGCGTCGGACACAAGCGCGCGTTGGGCGCCACGCTGGTCGGATGGACGCTCGTCTGTGTACTGGCGTCTGCTTCGACGAGCAAGCTCGAGTTCTGGGTGGCCTGCACCATCGCCGGTCTGTGCATGGGATCGAGCCAGTCGGCCGGGCGGGCACTGGCTGGTGTGTTCGCGCCAGCCGGGCAGCGCGCTGAGTTCTATGGGCTGTGGACGTTTGCTTTGCGTCTGGCCAGCATTATTGGCCCGCTGTCGTACGGCACGATCACCTGGTTGACCGGTGGCAACCAGCGGATGGCCATCCTGTCGACAGCCGGGCTGTTCATCGTGGGCCTGGCGATCCTCACTCGCGTGAATGTTGAGCGCGGCAGGCAGGCAGCCTTGCAGCTGACGCGCACTTAAGCGGGTATCGCTGGCACTTCCAGCACAAAAGTCGAACCGCGTCCTGGCCCGTCGCTGTGCGCGGTGAGCTTGCCGTCCATCTCCATCGCAGCCAGCGCGCTGCTGTGCAAGCCGAAGCCGTGTCCGCCTTTGCGCGCTGAAACACCGTGCGCAAAAATGCGCGTAAGCAGCTCCTGCGGTATGCCCTCACCGACGTCTTGCACAGCGATGCGCAGGTACTCGCCCAGTTCATGTTCGACCACGCTGGCGGACAAGATGAGTTGCCGCGCGCCTGCAGGCATACCCTCCATGGCCTGCGCCGCATTCCTGACGAGGTTCACCAGGATCTGCAGCAGCCGCGAGCGATCCAGAAGCATGGCGGCGTTTGCCTCGCTGCGCAGCGTCACGTCAATGCCGCCACGCGCGATCACGTCGTTGCAGAGATCCCGCGCCTCCTCCAGGATGTCTTGGGGCTGCGCGGACTCGACCACGGTGGACGCGCCCGCATGCGACTGCTGCGCCGCCACGACGTAGCTGATGTGGTCCACGCTGCGCGTCACGCGGTCCAGGTTGTCGAGCGCGTCTTTCTGCTCCTGCTGCAGCGTCGTGGCCAGGCTGTCCAGGTAGGCCAGCAAGGCAGCACCTTGCATGTCGCCGGGCAGCACGCTCGCCAGCTGGCGCTCGCGATCTTTCATCATCTGGAGCGCGCGGTCGAAGCCACTCAGGCGTGAGTTGGCCAAGGTTGTACGTACCAGGCTGGTCGATACGGTCACGCTGTTGAGCACGTTGCCCACGTTGTGCAGCACGTTGTTCGCAACCTCTGCTTTGCCGGCGCGCCTGGCTGTGTCCACCAGTCGTTCCTGCATTTCTTCCAGCTCGACCGTGCGCTTGCGTACGCGCTCTTCCAGGCTCTCATACAGCCACGCGTTCGCCAGCGACACGGCCAGCTGCCCGGCAATCAGCATCACGGCTTCGAGCCGTTGCGCGCTAAATGTCGAAGTGCCTTGCGTGTTCTCCAGATAGAGCATGGCGCGTGTATTGCCCTGGCCGACGATAGGGGCAACCATCACCGAGCAGCGCGGCAGGAAGGCGAAGTACCGGTCACGCCAGAAGCGGTCGTCGGCCAGCACGTCGTCCACCACGAGTGCTTCGCCCGTGCGCTGCGCATAAGAGCAGACCGACAGTGGCAGCACGCCGCGTTGACCGGCCACGGCGACAGGGATTGATGACTCGCCGGGCGACGGCGCCAGAAGCAGCCAGTCGTCGTCTATCCAGGCGAGTACATGCACGCGCGTCGCGCCGGTGAGGGCAGCCAGCACCTGCGTGACTCGGGTGGCTAGCCGCTCCGGGCTCGTTTCAGAACTGAGCGCCTGGGACGCGCGCAGAACACCCAGCAGGTCGATCTCGCCGGACGAAAGGCCGCTGGTGCTGGCGCGTGCCGGCATGGAGGCTGCGGAGGCGATACCAGCGCGAATCTTATGGGTCTCGCCCGGCTGCGGCTCACTGAGGAAGTCATAGCGGCTCTGCATCACGGCGACCTTTGCCTTCGCGCCCCAGGCCAGGAACTGGTCGCGTGCATCCGCCACAAGCCGGCGGCCCATATGGCTCACGCCTGTCGCAAGGTGGAACAGGCCGGCGCGCTCGGTGATGACCGCGCGGTGCCAAGGGCGCGCACGGATGCCAGGCTCGGCAAACGCCGCATCGAAGGCTGCTGCGGCGCCCCACATGTCGCCAATTGCCCAGGCTTGTTCGGCCTCGACCAGCCGCAGCAGGTGTGCAAAGTTGGCGGGCTGGTCCACGGCGCGAGCGGCCAGCCATGCGCGACTGGCCTGGAGTTCATCGGTGAGATGCTCGCGCTCTTCGGCGGTCACGCCCGCGCGCAGTTGCCATGCACGCGCCAAGGCATGGAAGAGGTTGGCATACACGCTCATGTAGTACCCGGCCACATCGCCGGACTGCGCCTTGCCGAGCACTGCGTGAGGCACCAGGATGTCGGCTTCGCCCATGATGAGGCCGTGCATCGCGCGGCACTCAGCGTAGGTGTGCTGCATATAAGGCAGCTGCCCGACTCGCGCCAGAAAGTCCTGTTCGCTGAACTGGCCGTCGTCGAAGCTGTCCCACCGCGTGGTTTGCCCTGCCAGTGCGCGCAGCATCTGGAGCTCGCACATATGCTGCGCAGCCGCGTGAACGTTTCCTGCGCGCTGGCACATGGCAATGCCTGCTTGCAGCTCGGTCATGGAAGCGCCCACAGTCGCGTTGATCTCCAGCAGGCTTGTGATCAGCACGGCGTGCACATAGCCCGCATAGGACGCGTCGCCCGAAGAGCGCACGCCTTCGCACGCTTGAGTCAACTGCCGGAACACCTGTTCGAGCGGCTCGAACCAGTGGCCCGCGAACGTCGCGAAGAGAAAGCGCGCCTCCGATGTCTGCGGCTCCCAGCCCAGCGCCTGGCCCACCGCCAGCACGTGGCGTGACACCTCATAGGCAGTCCGGTAGTCGCCACGCAGCGTGATGAGCATGCTGCTCATGCGTCCCAGGCTTGACACCAGTTCAGGACAAGGACCGTGTTCGGCCCACAGGCGCTGGCATTGCAACAAGAGCCACTGGAAGGCCTTGCTGTCCGGCGGAAAATACGCCGGCCGCGTCAGTCGGCCCAGCACTTTGGCGATGGCCAGCAGGCGTTCGTCCTGGATGCACTTTCGGCGCCCGTGGTCCAGTTGCGAGTCCTCGCGCACCCATTGCGCCAGGCCATCCATTCGCGCGTGCGTATCCGGCGCGTCGTAATTCGGCGGCACTTGCAGGCCCAGCTGCTTGAGCAAGTCCAGTCCCAGTGTCTTGGCTTGCTCGGTCTGCCCCCGCATAAAGAGGCTGCGCATCTGCAGACAGGTAGGCTCGACCATCTCCAGCGCGTCAGTGGCGCGTGAGCGTAGCGCGGCAAATACCGGATCGGACTCCTGCAGTCTGCCCAGGCTGTACAAAGCCGCGTGTCGACCTTTGTCGATCGTCGCGCGCATGGCTGTGTCTGGCTCGCCCTGTTCAAGCAGGTCGCTGGCGGCGGCAAGGTACCGCTCGGCGAGCTGGTAGGTCGCCGTGCTGGCGAGCCGACGTGCCAGGTCAACGAACAGGCGTGCAGCCAGCCGCTGTTCGGCGGGTTCGCGCAACGCGCCGGCGCAGGGCAGGTATTGCGCAGCTGCCTCGTGCTCGTACGCGGGGTGAGCCGACAGCGATCGCGCCATCGCAAGCTGGTGGTGCATGCGCCGCTCGCCAGGCAGGGCGCCCATCACGGCTTGCTGGACCCGGTCATGCCGAAAGCGCACGATGCGCTGGCCGGCCACCGATTCGGCAAGGAGCAAGCCGTCTTCAAGCAGAGCGCCCAGCCGCTCTTCAAGCTCTCTCGCGCCCAGCCTCACCGCCGCCGCCAGCAGCTGAAATTCCACCGAGTTGCCCAGGCAGCTCATGAACTCCACGAGCTCGCGAGAAGCGGCGGGCAGGCGTTCGATACGCGCCTTGAGCAGGTCCACCACGTTGCTGGCGCCGACGTAGTGGCGCACTTCATCGCTGTTCCAATGCCAGCCGGTATTGTCGTGACCGAGCACGCCATCTGCGCGCAATGCATTGACCATCTCCAGTGTGTCGAATGGATTGCCTGCGCTCAGGGTGCGCACTGCGCGCGCCAGTTCGAGAGCGCGATCGCCTCCCAGGCGCAGCATCTTCTCGAGGAGTAGCCCCGTACTGCCTTCATCGAGATTGCCCAGCGCAATTCGAAGTGGCGGCGCAGCGAGCTGGCTCCACTGCGCAAGCATCGGCGTGAGGACATCGTCCGGGCCTACTTCTTCGGGTCTGTATGCGCCCACCAGCAGCAGGCCGCGCACACCGCTTTCACTCACCATGCGCGCGAACCCGCGCAGGGACGCCGGACCGGCCCAGTGCAGGTCGTCGAACACGACCACCAGCGGCCGCTCAGGTGACACGATGGCTGTGAGCAGGTCCAAGATGGCCTGTTGAAAGCGCTCCTCGGCCTGGCTCGGGTCAACTTCAGGCACCGCGGGGTGCGCACCCAACAGCAAACCAAACTCAGGCGCCAGGCGCGTCATCAGGCCCGCGTTGTGGCCCAGCACACTGAGAATGCGTTGGCGCTGCGCGGCCAGATCCTGGGGTGGCAGGGCCAGCAGCAATCGAGCGACTGCCTGGGTAGTTTGTGTCACTGCGCCGGCGGTGGCAGCGTCCTTTTGGAACTGGTCGAATTTGCCGTGGACGAACCAGCCGCCCGCCGCTGCAGCCAAAGCGCGCAGTTCATGAATCAGCACGCTCTTGCCAACACCCGCTGCGCCCTCGACCAGCACGGCGCCTTGCGGCTCGTCGAGCGCACGCGCAAACGCGCCAGCCAGGCTGGCGAGTTCGGCGTCGCGTGCGACAAGCTGACGCGGTGGCGCCAGCCTCGCCGGAAAGTCGCGCTCGCCCAGCTCGAACATGCCGTGATCGCCAGCGTCCAGTTTCTGGCGCAGCAGCCTCAGGTCGTTCAGCAGGCCGTCGGCGCTCTGGTAGCGCTGCTCCGGCGCCTTGGCCATCAGCCGCAGCACGATGGCCGACAGGCCCGCCGGTACCCGGGCGTCAAGCTGGTGTGGCGGCACCGGATCGACCGCCAGGTGCTGGTGGATCAGGTTCAGGGTTTCAAGTGATTCGAACGGCAGCCGGCCTGTGGCCGCCTCATAGAGCGTGACGCCCAGCGCGTACAGGTCTGCGCGCTGATCCACAGCGCGGCCGGTCCGACCGCTTTGCTCTGGTGCCAGATAGGCCAGGGTGCCCATGACTTCGCCGTCTGGCGGCACAAAGCCGGGCTGCCCGGGCATGCCTGCCAGATCGAAGTCGATCAGCACAGCATCGCCGGACGACGACATCACGATGTTGGTGGGATTCACGTCCCGGTGGACCACGCCGCGCCGGTGAATTTCGGCCAGCGTGCGAGCCAGCTGCATCGCCAGCTTCACCAGCGTGTCAGCGTCGACGGGGCCCGCCTGCAGCTGCTGCGCCAGCGTCGTGCCCCCGTGGTCGTGAAGTACGAGCATCCCGTCGACTTCGATGCCCACCGCCAATCGGGCAATGCCTTCGATCGCTTTGAGCCGTTGCAGCAAGCTGGTCTCGTGACGCATGCGCCGCGCAGCATCGGGTCCGACCTGCTCTTTGCAGATATAGGGTTGTGGGTGCAGCGATCGAAAAACCCGCGTGGTCGGGCTTTCGTAGAGCACTTCCCCGTTTCGGAACGTTGAGGCTGGGAACACCTATATGGTGTAACAGTTTTCGAATTGCCGGGCAAAGACAATGTGCGGACGTCCGGGCCGCGCCACGCACTCATTCAAGCTGTGCCACCAGGTCACGCAAGGCGCCGGACGTCGCTTGATCTGCCGGAAAGAAGGTTTCCAGCGCCAACTCCTGCAACGTGATGTCAATGGGTGTGCCGAAAACGGTGGTCGTGCTGATGAAGTTCAAAACGCCCGCAGGCGTGCGGAACGACAGCGGCATCACCACCCCCAGATGCTCGCCGTCGATGCGGATGTCCTGCGCGCCGTTTGCTGCGGGGTACGTGCGCAACTCCTGCAGCAGATCGGCCAGCGCCTGGTCGTTTGTCACTTCAATCTGCTGGCGCAGCCGCTCGAAGATGTGGGCGCGCCACTGGTTCAGGTTCAGGATGCGCGACGCAAGCCCCCGCGGATGCAGGCTCAGCCGCAGCACGTTCACCTGGCCTTCCAGCAGCGCCGGGTCGGCGCCCGCCATCAGCAGCGGGACCATCCGGTTTGCCGCGAGAAGGCTCCAGTGCCGGTCTACCGCCAGGGCGGGATACGGCTCGTGGCTCTTGAGAATCAGTTCCACCGCGCTGCGCGCGTTCGCCAGCGCCGGGTCACTCAGCGCGTGCTCCTTGTACATCGGTGCGTAGCCGGCGGCAACGAGCAAGGTATTGCGCTCGCGCAGCGGGACGTCGAGCCGTGCGGCCAGGCGCAGCACCATCTCGCGGCTGGGCGCCGACCGGCCCGTCTCGACGAAGCTCAGGTGGCGGGTGGAGATATTGGCCTGGTGCGCCAGGTCGAGCTGGCTGAGCCGCCGGTGTTGCCGCCAGTGCTTCAGGTGCTCGCCGAACGGCCGCGGCGTCGGGCGATGGGCGAAGTCAGGCGCAGTATTCATGACGTCATGGTAGGCATTCCCCCGGCGCCTGCCCACTACCTGGCACGTCATGTCTTGTATGCTCGAAGACCGATCCTGCACAGTCCAGCTCTGTACCTACAGCCTCCATTTCCATGACGCGCGTCTTCAATTTCAGCCCCGGCCCCGCCACGCTCCCCGAACCCGTTCTGCGCAAAGCAGCGCAAGAGATGCTCGACTGGCACGGCAGCGGCATGTCGGTCATGGAGATGAGCCACCGCGGCAAGCAGTTCATTTCGATCTACGACGAGGCGCAGGCGCTCGCGCGCGAACTGCTCGCCGTGCCAGCCAACTACAAGGTGCTTTTCATGCAGGGCGGCGCCATTGGCGAGAACGCCATCGTGCCGATGAACCTGATCGGCAAGACAGGCAAGGCCGACTACGTGCTCACAGGCGACTGGTCGCAGCGCTCGTTCAAGGAAGCGCAAACGTTCGGCACGATCAACATTGCCGCCACCGGCGAGGGCGACAAGTTCCGCAGCATCCCCAAACAATCGACGTGGAAGCTCGACCCACAGGCTTCGTACGTGCACATCTGCTCCAACGAGACGATTGGGGGCGTTGAATATCACTGGACGCCTGACACGGGCAGCGTGCCACTCGTGGCGGACATGTCGTCGAACCTCATGTCGCGGCCGCTCGACGTGTCGAAATACGGGCTGATCTACGCGGGTGCGCAAAAGAACATGGGGCCTTCGGGCCTGACGATCGTGATCGTGCGCGACGACCTGCTCGGCCACGCCTTGCCCATCACGCCCTCGGCCTTCAACTACCAGCTGCAAGCCGAAGCCGACTCGATGTTCAACACGCCGCCCACCTACGCGATCTATATCGCGGGGCTGGTGTTCAACCACATCAAGGCGCAGGGCGGCCTGGCGGCGATGCAGGTGCACAACGAGGCCAAGGCAGCGGTGCTGTACGACTTTCTTGACGAGAGCAAGTTCTTCTACAACTCGGTCGCGCGTGAAGACCGCTCGCTGATGAACGTGCCGTTCAAGCTCAAGGACGAATCGCTCGATGAAGCGTTCCTTCAAGGCGCGGCGGACAAGGGAATGATCCAGTTGAAGGGCCACCGCATTTCCGGCGGCATGCGCGCTTCGATCTACAACGCGATGCCGATCGAAGGCGTGAAGGCGCTGGTGGCCTACATGAAGGATTTCGAAGTCCGCCACGGCTGAGTACGGCGGGCGGGGCACGGCTGGGCAGGAAGCCATCACACCCCACGGGGTTGGTTGCGAGTTGCACAATGGCTGCAACCGCAACCACACCGAGGTTTTCCCGGATGCCGCACGCCTTCGCCCACACCCTCAAGACCTTCAAGACAGCCTCCGGCAAGACCGGGCGCTTTCACTCGCTGCCGGCTCTTGCGCAGCAGTACCCCAAGATCAATCGCCTGCCCGTCAGCATGCGCATCGTGCTCGAGTCGGTGCTGCGCAATTGCGACGGCCTGAAGGTCAACGCTGAGCACGTTCGCCAGGTTGCGAACTGGTTTGCGAATGCCGATCGCTCGGACGAAATCCCGTTCGTCGTCGCACGCGTCGTGCTGCAGGACTTCACCGGCGTGCCACTGCTCGCCGATCTCGCTGCGATGCGCAGCGCTGCCTCACGCCTGGGGCGTAACGCCGCAGCGATCGAGCCGCTGGTGCCCGTTGATCTTGTGGTCGATCACTCGATCATGGTGGACCACTACGGCACGAAGGATTCGCTCGACCTGAACATGAAGCTGGAGTTCAAGCGCAACCGCGAGCGCTACCAGTTCATGAAGTGGGGCATGCAGGCGTTCAACACCTTCGGCGTGGTGCCGCCGGGCTTCGGCATCGTGCACCAGGTCAACCTTGAATACCTGGCGCGCGGTGTGTTCAAGACGGCAGACGGCGTGTACTACCCCGACACACTCGTGGGCACCGACAGCCACACGACCATGATCAATGGCATTGGCGTCGTCGGCTGGGGCGTTGGCGGCATCGAAGCTGAAGCGGCCATGCTCGGCCAGCCGGTGTACATGCTCACGCCCGATGTGGTGGGCTTCGAGCTCACGGGCCGGCTACGTGAAGGCTGCACTGCGACGGACCTCGTGCTCACTGTCACGGAAATCCTGCGCAGGCACAAAGTGGTCGGCAAGTTCGTCGAGTTCTTCGGCGAGGGCACGCGCACGCTGGCGCTGCCCGATCGCGCGACGATCGCGAACATGGCGCCCGAGTACGGCGCCACGATGGGCTTCTTTCCTGTGGATGAACGCACGATCGAATACTTCACCGGCACCGGCCGCACGAAGGACGAGATCGAGGCGTTCGAAGCGTACTTCCGCGCGCAGGGCTTGTTTGGCGTTCCGGTGGCCGGCGAGATCGACTACACGAGTGTCGTGAAGCTCGACCTGGGCGATGTCACGCCGAGCCTGGCTGGCCCGAAGCGCCCGCAGGACCGCATCGAGATCGGCAAGGTTGCCAGCCAGTTCGCCTCGCTGTATTCGAAGCCGCCCACCGAGAACGGCTTCAACCAGCCAAAGGAAACGTTGCTCACGCGGCACCTTGTCAAGCGCGCCGGACAAACGCCGGACCCGAAGAGTCTGGCCAGCCCGCCGACGCCGCTGGCGGCGCCGCGCTCGGTCATGGAGATGGAAGGCAACAAGCCGACGCTCGCCTCAGCCCACTCTGATGCAGCCTCTGAAGTGCGGGTGGAAGACGTGACGATCGGCAATGGCGACGTGCTGATCGCGGCCATCACGAGCTGCACGAACACCTCCAACCCTGGCGTGCTGCTTGCTGCCGGCCTGCTCGCGAAGAAGGCGGTCGAGGCGGGGCTGCGAGTCAAGCCACACGTGAAGACTTCGCTGGCGCCGGGCTCGCGCATCGTTACTGAATACCTCACTGAATCCGGCCTGATGCCCTATCTGGAAAAGCTTGGCTTTTCGTTGGTGGGCTATGGCTGCACGACCTGCATCGGCAATGCAGGCGACTTGACGCCCGAGATCAACGAAGCGATCACGCAGAGCGACCTGGTGTGCGCTGCCGTGCTGTCGGGCAACCGCAATTTCGAGGCGCGCATTCACCCCAACCTGAAAGCCAACTTTCTCGCGAGCCCGCCGCTGGTGGTGGCCTATGCGATTGCTGGCACCGTGCTGCGCGACCTGATGACCGAGCCCGTGGGCAAGGGCAAAGGCGGCAAGGACGTGTGGCTGGGCGACATCTGGCCGGGCAGCGACGAGATCCACGCGCTGATGAAGTACGCGATGAAGGGCAAGGCCTTCCGCGCGAACTATGCGAAGGTCAAGACCGAGCCCGGTCCGCTCTGGCAGGAGATTCACGGCGTGCGTGGCGGCACCTACACCTGGCCGCAAAGCACTTACATCGCCGAGCCGCCGTTCTTCGAAGGCTTCCAGATGGCGCCCGCTGCAGCGGGCGGCGATGTGTCGGTGCGCAATGCGCGCGTGATGGCGCTCTTTGGCGACTCGATCACCACCGACCACATCTCGCCTGCCGGCTCGATCAAGGAGAGCTCACCTGCCGGGCAGTGGCTGCTTGCCCACGGCGTGAAGAAGCCCGACTTCAACAGCTATGGCGCGCGGCGCGGCAATCATGAAGTGATGATGCGCGGCACGTTCGCCAATGTGCGCATCAAGAACCTGATGATTCCGGCGGCCGCCGATGGCTCGCGTGAAGAAGGTGGCGTCACGCTCTATCGTGATGCTGCGGGCCACGCCGAGAAGATGTTCATCTACGACGCGGCCATGAAGTATGTGGCGCAGGGCCGCGCTACGGTGGTGTTTGCCGGCGAAGAATACGGCACCGGCTCGTCGCGCGACTGGGCCGCCAAGGGCACGCAGTTGCTGGGCATCAAGGCCGTGATTGCGCGCAGCTTCGAGCGCATCCATCGCAGCAACCTCGTGGGCATGGGCGTGTTGCCGCTGCAGTTCCAGGGCAGCGACACCTGGCAGTCGCTGCGCCTGAATGGCGAAGAGCTGGTCGACGTCATTCCCGATCCCGAGCTCAAGCCGCAAAGCGATGCCAGGCTCGTGATTCACCGCGCCGACGGCAGCAGCCTGGAAGTGATTTGCAAGCTGCGCATCGACACGCCGATCGAGGTGGACTACTACCGCCACGGCGGCATTCTGCCGTTCGTGCTGAGGCAGCTACTCGCCTAGGCCTTCTGCCAGGGCTGCGAGTTTTTCGATCGCGTGCTGGGCAAGCGGCGAATGCATGCGGCCCGCCAGCGAGACAACGCCGAGATCGGTGTAAGCGGGCCCGGCATCTGACAACGCCAGGCGATACATCGTGCCCGCCTTGACTTCCTGCGTGAGGATTTCCTGGCTGGCGATCATCACCGTGTCGGTCGTCATCGCGACTTTGCGCAACACGTGCGTGTCATCGCACTCCACCGCCACAGGCAGCGTTGAGGCGGCTGGAATGCCCATGGCACGGTGCAGCCCCGTGCGCACCTGGCCTGGCAGGCGGCCGGTCGCCAGGCCGAACGGTGCGAGATCCGCCATGCGCAGCTTCTCCCTGGCCAGGAGCGGGTGGCCTGCACGCACGAAGAATCCGCCGCGCTGGCCGCCGAGTTTGCGCACTTCGAACGTGCCGTCGCGCGTCACGTCGCGCGTTTCGCCGATGAAGAAGTCCAGCTCTTCACGGCGCACCGCTTCCAGCATGCTCACGGGGTTGTTCACCTGGATGTGCAGCTGCGCTTCGGGGTACTCCCCGCGAATGTCAGTTACCACCTGTGGCAGCAGGGAAGCCGCCACGAAGGGCCCGGCGCCGATGCACACGCGGCCGATCATGCCTTTGCGATACAGCAGCACATCGCGCTCGAGCCGGCGGCTCTCCTGCAGCACGCGGCGCGCCCGCTCGGCAACGAAGTTGCCCGCTGGTGTGGTGGTGACGTCGCCGGTGCCGCGCTCGAACAGCCTGACACCGAGCTCGTGTTCGGCGGCCTGGATGCTGCGGCTGAAAGCGGGCTGGCTGAGATGCACGCGCTCGGCAGCGCGCGAGAAATTCGCTTCGTCGGCGAGGGCGACGATATGCCCGAGGCGTTTGAGATCCATGGCGCGTTCCCTGTGAAGGTTTCAGCAGGCCCTGCAATGCAGCCACTGCATTGATATTAGCCAAACAATGCATTGGACGGATTTAGTTGAGGTGTAAACAATACCGACCTGAAGTTTGTGGGGCGCCCTGTGCGACTGCGCGCCCCGCCGGACCGGCACCTCGCCCGGCCCCGACCGAATTCACCACTCGCACCACCACTGGAATCGCCCATGCCGACGAAGATGATGACTGCTGTGCGCCCCAACGACCAAGACCGCGTCCTGCGTGTCGTCGTCGCGAGTGAGTCGCGGGTGCATGGCTCCGTCATGGAGCAGATGTTCGGCGTGCGTCACAGCTTCATGGCGGCCGAAGACTCGAAGGACGTTCATGGTGCGCTGCTGTATGCCAGCGGCTGGTTCGTGATATGGCTCGAAGGCAGCGAAGCTGGCATCGAAGCCACGCTGCGGCGCGCCGGCCGCGACACGCGGCACGCGCGCATGCGCCTGATCCACCGCACCAGGGGCCACCGTGCGCTGGCCGACAAGATCACGCTCGTCACCACGCAGGGGGCCGACCAGCCCTTCGACTTCGCGCGCCGCATCCATGCGATTGCATCGTCCGGCAATTCGATGACGCCCGCGGCGATCTGGCACCAGCTGAGCGCGCCCTGTACCTTGCCGCCGCCCGGCGAAGCGCCGCGACCCAAGCGAGGCATTGCAGTCATGGCCTGTGACGACAACAGCTCCATCGATGTGCTGCGCAAGCTCGGCGACCGGTTTGCCAGCCGCGTGGTGTACCAGCGATTCGCTGATGGCAACCCGGCGAGCCGTGATGTGGGCGGCGCCTACGTCGACCTGGACCTGGAAGGCCATTCGTCACGCGTGCAGGTGATTTCGCGCCGCGCGCTCGGCCATCGCATGGTTCGCGAGTCGCTCGCCAACGTGAAGACGCTGGCGCTGCTGCTCGGCTCCCGGCCCGAGCCGGCGATCGAGCTGGCGGCAAGTGTCGCCCTGGCCGCCAACACCGCCGCGTCGATGCCCGACATCCAGCTGGTGGCGCCGTGTGAGCTCATCGCGCGCAGCGTGGGTGAGTTCCTCAAGCGTGGTGCGAGAAGGCCATTGCCGGCGGAAATCGTCAAGCTCGCCAGCAGCGAGATCGTGGATTTTCTCGCCGTGCTCGCGGATGCGGAGCAGGTCGGCGCGTGAGGGCGTAGCAGGTCCTTCGAGCGGAACGCGTCCCCTTGTGCAGCGCTTGCCGGCGCATCCTTTTCGGCACAATCGCCGTTCATGGGCACTCAGATATTCATTGCGGGCGGTGGCATCGGCGGGCTGGCCACAGCACTGGCGTGTGTGCAGGCAGGCTTCGATGTCCGGCTGTTCGAGCGGGCGGTGGGATTCAGCGAGGTCGGTGCGGGCCTGCAGCTCGGGCCGAACGCAACGCGCCGCTTGCAGGCGATGGGCTTGGGTGACCGGTTGCAGGCCTTGGCGTCGTTTCCGTCCAGCTTGCGCATTCGCAGTGCATTGACCGGAAAGACGCTGGGGCAACTCTCGCTCGGCGACGACATCGCGCAGCGCTACGGCGCGCCATACGCCACGATGCATCGCGCTGACCTGCAGGTGATGCTGCTCGACGCGGTCTGCGCGACGGGTGTCGACCTGCGCACTGGCGCAGTGATCGAGTCCGTCGTTGCCGGCAGCAGTGTGGTTTCGGTTTCAACATCGGCAGCGGCTTCACCGGTCGAGTGCGATGTGCTGGTGGGTGCAGACGGTCTGTGGAGCGCCGTGCGCCGCTACGTCGCAGGCGCCACCCCGCCGTCTTTCACGGGGCACCTGGCCTACCGCGGTCTCATCAAGCAGACCGACCTGCCGGCTGCCATGCGCCAGCGCGATGTTCACGTCTGGCTTGGCCCCCGCCTGCACGTTGTTGCTTATCCGGTGCGGCGAGACGAGCTGCTCAATGTGGTGGCGATTGTCCAGGGCGAGCAGCCGGACGATTTGCGCGACTGGGACCAGGCGGGCGTCACTGCGCAGCTGCATGCCGCGCTTGGCGACATGTGCGCGCCCTTGCGCGAGCTGATTCACGCGATCCACAGCTGGAGGCTGTGGGCGCTCAATGACCGGCCCGCCGTGCGTGGCGCCGCAGAGATGGCGTCAGGGCGGATTGCGCTCGTGGGCGATGCAGCGCATCCCATGCGACCCTACCTCGCGCAGGGCGCGGCGATGGCGATTGAGGATGGCGTCGAGCTGGCACGCTGCCTGGCAATGGTGAAGGAGGCCGGCATCGACGTGCCGCTGGCGCTCAGCCGATATGCGCTCAATCGCTGGCAGCGTAATGCGCAGGTGCAGATCCGGGCTCAGGGTAACGGCGACATCTTCCATTCGACGGGCGTCGTCCGCTGGGGGCGCGACATCGCGATGCGCGTGCTGGGCGAAGGGCTGCTCGACCAGCCGTGGCTGTATCGCGGCTAGGCAGGCCGGGCATGCAGCCCAGCCACCATGCCGCTTCAGGCCCTGCCAGGTCTGATCCGACGCGGCTTCGAGCTGGGCGTCTTGCCGAGCGGCATCGGCACCGTGGGCCGGGCATGGAAGGGAATGGCAGGGTCGCTTTGCAGCATGCCTTGCAACGTGCTGTGCATCTCGGCCGGCTTGGTGTGGTCGACGCCGGAGCGGCGCAGCAGCTTGGCACGCAATCGGTCGTACATGTCTTCAAGTGTGGCGACGTCGGCGGTGGCTTGCGCGACCACTGAATCCAGCATGACGGTGAGTTTCACGTCGCTCAGCGTGACCTCGACCTTGGGCGGCTGGCCGAATTTATCCTCCAGCAAAGCGCCGGCCTGCACGGCCGTCATGCCCGCGAGCGCCAGGCCGAACTCCACGGCATCCGTGCGGGCGGCAAGGCTGCCACCGGGTGTTGCGGCGTCGATGCTGCGAACCAGTTGCCCGAACAGCTGGTTTGCCGCTTTCTTGCCCGCCACGTCGGCCACGTCGCGCAGGTTGGCGCTGTAGAGCAGCACCATGGTGAAGGGGCGGTTGCGCCGGCGGCAGTCGTCGAAGATGAGGCTGCCATTGGCAAAGAAGCCGGCATCGTTGTAGAGGCGGCTGGTGGGGTCGGTGCTGGCCTGTTCCACCACGTTTTCCATGTCGTCCATCGATTGGCGCAGTTCGTGCGCGATGAAGCAAATGGCGGCGAGCACGCCGGCCTGGGCGAGCGCCAGCTGCCACGAGGGCGCCGTGCCGGAGAAGGCGCGGGACACGACAAACTCCAGCGCAGCCAGCGACCACAGGGCGTAGCGCCAGCGGCCGGAGACGAGCAGCGAGTAAACCGCCACCACCATGACGGGCCAGATGAAGTAGGGGCCGTCCGCACCGCCGGTGTCAGCACTGACTTGCAGCACGAATGCGCCCACCAGGAGCAGCGCCGCGCGGGCCAGCATGATCGCCTGGTGCCCGGCTGGTCGCAGCCGGCTCCAGGCGCCGATGCTGGAGGCATACAGCGCCAGCAGCCAGACAACGCTGGCACCGGGCGAGAGCACCAGGCATGACCAGATCGTGAAGAGGGCAATGGCCCATACCAGCCGCGGCTCCAGGCGGCTGGTACGAAACGCGACGCTGCTGTTGTCGGTGCGGCGAGCCACGCGTTTTTCGGCCGGCAACGGCTCCACGGGCTGCTCGCGGCCTTTTGCGGTTCGCCGCTTGCTCATCGAATCCTCACCCCTGCGCACAGCTCAAAGCGCCAGTATGCATGAGCTGTCAGAGTTGCGTGCGCAGCCTCCAGATTTCCGGGAACAAGACCACATCCAGCATCTTGCGTAGGTAGCTCACGCCGCCAGTGCCGCCCGTGCCGCGCTTGAAGCCGATGATGCGTTCGACTGTCGTGACATGGCGGAACCGCCAGAGCCGGAACGCGTCTTCGAGGTCGGCGAGCTCTTCGCCGAGCTGGTACAGGTCCCAATGCTCCCTGGGGTTTCGATACACCACGAGCCAGGCGGCTTCGACCTCGTCGCTGGTGGCATACGGCTGCGTCCAGTCGCGCTGCAGGTGCGACGGCGGCAGTGCAAGCCCACGCCGGGCGAGCAATTGAAGCGACACGTCGTAGAGCGACGGTGATTCATAAGCCTGCTTCACCTGCGCAAGCAACTCCGGGCGATGTGCGTGCGGCTTGAGCATGGCTGCGTTCTTGTTGCCGAGTGCGAATTCGATGCACCGGTACTGCGCGCTCTGGAAGCCGCTCGACTGGCCGAGGTAAGGGCGGATCGCGCTGTACTCGGGTGGCGTCATCGTCGCGAGCACGTCCCACGCGTGCACGAGCTGCTCCATGATGCGTGAGACGCGAGCGAGCATCTTGAATGCCGTGCCGAGTTCATCGCTTGCGACTGCCGCGATGGCCGCTGCCAGCTCGTGCAGCATCAGCTTCATCCACAGCTCGCTTGTCTGGTGCTGGATGATGAAGAGCATCTCGTTGTGGTCGGGCGAGAGCGGCTTTTGCGCATTGAGGATCGCGCCGAGCTGCAAGTAGTCGCCATAGCTCATCGACCGGCTGAAATCCAGCTGCGCGCCTTCCTGCGCCACGATGTGCTCGCCCTGGTGGCTGCTGGGGTCGTTTGGTTTGCCTGTCATCACGTCACCGCGTGTTTCTGGTTGAACCCGGCGCGCTGCCACTCGTGGGTGTCGAGCACCTGTTTGAGGTGTTCAACGGCGTTCCAGGTGTCTTCGAAGCCGATGTACAGCGGCGTGAATCCGAAGCGCAGGATCTCTTGCTGCACGCCACTGGCTACATCGGCGGCGCGATAGTCGCCGATCACGCCGCGGGCAATCAGCGCCTGCACGATGGCATAGGCGCCTTCGCTGCGTGTGAGGCATACCTGGGAGCCGCGCTGTGCGTGGCCGCGAGGCGTGACGAGCTCGATGCCATGGCCCGCGCATCGCTGCTCGACGAGTGAGATGAACAAGTCGGTGAGTGCCAGCGACTTGGCGCGCAGTGCCTGCATGCCACCCAGTGGTTGCGCGGCGAGCATGGCATCGAGCCCGCATTCAAGTGCCGCCATGCTGATGATGGGTTGCGTGCCGCACAGGTAGCGCGAGATGCCTTCTGCGGGGCGATAGCCCGGCGCGAATTCGAAGGGCGCAGCGTGGCCCCACCAGCCAGACAGCGGTTGCTCGAAGCGGCCCGCGTGGCGTGGATGCACCCACACGAACGCGGGTGCGCCCGGCCCGCCATTGAGGTATTTGTAGCCGCATCCCACGGCAAAGTCGGCGTCGGCGCCATTCAGATCAACAGGGACTGCGCCTGCGCTGTGGGCCAGGTCCCAGATGGTCAACACGCCTGCTCCCTGTGCCGCAGCAGTGATGGCCTTCATGTCGTGCATGGCGCCTGTGCGGTAGTTGACGTGCGTGAGCATCAGCACCGCGACATCGGGCCGCATCGCTGCATCCAGCGCGCCGTCATCAACGAGTTCGAGCGTGAATCCGTTCGCCTTGCACAGGCCCTGCGCGATGTAGAGGTCTGTCGGAAAGTTGGTGCGCTCGCTCACGACAACTGTGCGATGCGGCGCGTCTTGCGCTGCCATGGTGAGCGCAGCGCTCAGCACTTTGTAGAGGTTGATCGACGTGCTGTCGGTCACCACCACTTCGCCTGCCTTCGCGCCCATCAGTTGCGCGAGCTTGTCGCCCAGGCGCTGCGGCATGGTGAACCAGCCTGCTGCGTTCCACGAGCGGATCAGGCCCTGCGCCCATTCTTCGGTCGCCACTTGCGCGACGCGCGCCGCTGCCGACTTCGGCATCACGCCGAGCGAATTGCCGTCCAGATAGGTCACGCCTTGCGGCACGACAAAGAGATCGCGCAATGGGCGCAGCGGGTCTTGCGCGTCCATCGCGCGGCAGTCTTGCAAAGTAGTGGTCATAGTTCTCGCAGCACGGCGCGCACGGGTGAGGCGTCGGCTGTCATCAGTTTCAGGGGCAGGGCAATGAGTTCGTAGTCGCCTTCGGGCACGTCGTCGAGCACCAGGTTTTCAAGCACGCGCAGGTCGAGCCGGCGGATCACCTGGTGGCTGTCGAGTGTCTTGCTGTCAGCGGGGTCAATGCTCGCGGTGTCGATGCCCACGAGCTTGACGCCGCGGGCGGCGAGCTGCTCGATGGTGGCGGGCGCGAAGGCAGCAAGTTCGCCGTCCCACCGATCGACGGGCATGCGCTTGTAAGTGCGCACCAGCACGCGCGCCGGCAAGTCCTGCACGGCGTGCGCGATGTGATGCCACTCGATGAGCGGGCCTTTGTTGATCGCATGGATCACACGGCAAGCGCCGAGGTAAGGCGCGAGGTCGACGGCGCCGATGGCGAAGCCCTCATTGCCGTAGTGCAGCGGAGCGTCTGCGTGCGCGCCCACGTGCGGCGACATCGTGATCTTGCCGACGTTGACAGGGCAGCCCGGCCCGAGGGTGGCGCTCCACGCCTGCGCATAGGGCGTGTCGCCGGGAAATACCGGCGACTGGTCGCTGACAGGCGGTGAGATGTCCCAGAGTTTTTTCATCGGAAAAAAGTGTGCGACGGATGCCGATGGCGTGGTGTCGGTTAATGCCCACAGGCCGCAGAAATAGTTGAAGCATGAAGGATCTGGTGCGTGCCGCCTGCAGCGTCAACCGCCTCTGGCGTTGGGTCGTTGCGAAGAAAGCTGTATAAAGATACAGTAATTCATTCTATTCACTACAGGAGGTTTCCGACATGGAGCTGCACGCCGCCCGCCAGATCATCGACACACTCGCGCAGGGCATCCACCCCGTCACTGGCGCGGCCTTGCCGGACGACAGCCCTTACAACGCGCCGCCGGTCATTCGTGCATTGGTGGTCGTATCGAAAGCGCTCGATGTGCCGTTCCCCCACGTGCCCGTGAAGGTGCTGCCGCCCAATGCAGGCAAGCCGTGGACCGAAGCGGATGACCAGGCGCTGGTCGTGGCATTCGATGCAGGCGTTGACACCAAGGCGATCATGGCCAAGCTGGGTCGCACACGTTTTTCGGTGGAGGCGAGGCTGGTCAAGCTCGGCAAGCTGCAAGCCAGGGACGGCTCAGTGCCCTTTCGCACGCGCGCTGTGTAGCGCGCCTCGTGACGCGCCTCGTGACGCGCGCCGTGGAGCGCGCCGTGGAGCGCGCGGGCGCTCAGGCTGTGAGCGTGAAGTTGTTGCCGCTGATCTTCACGGACTTGAGCGTCGGGTCAGCCTGGTGGATCGCGAGCAGGTTCATGCCGAGGTTGAACACCTGGTAGCCCAGCGGCTTGAGCAGCGACTCGAGCACCGCCTGGTCCGACTTGATCACCTCGATCATCAGGATGGGCAGGGTGCGCTTGATGAGGTCCAGCGAGCCCTTGAGCACGTCAGCCTCCATGCCTTCGACGTCGAGCTTGACGAAGTCGCAGCGCGGCAGGCTCAGCGAGTCGAGCGTCATCATCGGCACGGTCGTCATCTTCTCAGGCGCATACGAGATGTCCTGGCCAATGAACTCGGTGTTGGTGCGCTTGCGCAGCTCCAGGCTGCCAAAGCTTGCCGCCACATGCGGGTTGGCATGCGGAATTGAAAGCTCGCCCGCTTTCTCGCCGAGTGCCGCCTGGTACGCATGCACGTTCATGCAGTTATTGATGGCGATGTTGCCGGCGAGCGCGTAATACACGTGCTCTTGCGCCTCGAACGACATCACGTAGCCCCAGTCGTGCATGTGGCGCGCCCACTCGATCGTGTGGACGCCGATATTGGCGCCGCCGTCGATGGCGCAGACGCCACTGCCGAAGTGCTTGCGGCGCGCGTCGAGCAGCGCGATGGCCAGGCCAATCTCGCTGGGGTCGAACGCTGACTGGTTGAGGATCTGGTAGCCGACGCCGTAGCCGTGCGCCGCATCGACCATTCGGTAGTCGTTGCGGTTGACGATCATCATGCCGTGGTTGCTGGCTGCCAGCACGAAAGCGATGGGGCGTAGTGGGTAAGCCATGGGTCAGCCCACCTTGCCGAGCAACAGGTATTCCATGAGTGCCTTTTGTGCATGCATGCGGTTCTCCGCTTCTTCCCAGACGACCGACTGCGGCCCGTCGATCACATCGGCCTGCACTTCCTCGCCGCGATGCGCGGGCAGGCAGTGCATGAAGAGTGCGTCAGGCTGGGCGACAGACATCATCTCGGTATCTACACACCAGTCGGTGAAGGCCTTGCGGCGCTCTTCATTCTCGGCCTCGTAGCCCATGCTGGTCCACACGTCGGTGGTGACCAGGTGCGCGCCGCGGCATGCGTCCATCGGGTCTTTGAAAACCTTGTAGCTGTCGGCGCTGCGCAGGCCAGCAACGTGTTGGTCCACTTCGTAGCCGCTGGGCGTGCTCACATGCACTGTGAAGCCAAGCAGTTCGGCAGCTTGCAGCCACGTGTTGGCCATGTTGTTGCCGTCTCCCACCCAAGCCACGACTTTGCCTTTGATGGAGCCGCGCTGCTCGATGTAGGTGAAGATGTCCGCAAGAATCTGGCACGGGTGGAATTCATTCGTCAGCCCGTTGATCACGGGCACGCGTGAATGCTCTGCAAAGCGCTCGATCTTGTCCTGCCCGAAGGTGCGGATCATCACCAGGTCCACCATGCGGCTGATGACCTTGGCGCTGTCCTCAATGGGCTCTGCGCGGCCAAGCTGGCTGTCGCCTGTGGTCAGGTGCACCACACTGCCGCCCAGCTGGTACATGCCCGCCTCGAAGCTCACGCGCGTTCGGGTGGAGGCCTTCTCGAAAATCATCGCGAGCGTGCGGTCGGCGAGCGGGTGGTACTTCTCGTACGACTTGAACTTCTTCTTGATGAGGGCCGCGCGCTCGAACAGCCACGCGTATTCGTCGGCCGTGAAATCGCTGAACTGGAGGTAGTGCTTGATTGGCATGAAGGGGGCAGTCTAGTGCGCGAGCTGGGTCAGGCCAAAAATGCCTTCACCAGCGGCGCAAGGATGGCGACGATTTCGTCGGCTTCGGCTTCGGTCAGGATCAGCGGTGGCACCAGGCGGATCACGCTGTCGGCTGTGACGCTGATCAGCAAGCCCGCGTCGGCCGCCTGCTGTGTGAGCACACCGCACGGCTTGGCGAGTTCGACGCCGATCATCAGGCCCTGGCCGCGAATCTCGACCACGCCGGGCAAAGCGCCGAGCTCGCGCGCGAGCGCGCCCTTTAAGTGAGCGCCGACGCGCGCTGCGTTTTCCAGCAGGCCGTCTTCTTCCATGATGCGGATCGTCTCGACGCCAGCGCGCATCGCCAGCGGGTTGCCGCCGAATGTCGTGCCGTGATTGCCAGGCCCGAAGATGTTCGCGGCCTTGGGGCCGGCAACGATCGCACCGACCGGCACGCCCGAGCCGAGGCCTTTGGCCAGCGGCATCACATCCGGGACGATATTGGCCCATTGGTGCGCAAACCACTTGCCCGTGCGGCCCATGCCGCACTGCACTTCATCGATCATCAGCAGCCAGTCGCGCTGGTCGCACAGCTCGCGCACCTGCTGCAGGTACTCGATGCGCATGGGGTTGACACCGCCTTCACCCTGGATGGTTTCGAAGAACACGGCAGAGATGTTCTTGTTGCCTTCGGTGGCGGCCTTCAGGGCCTCGATGTCGTTCTGGGGGACGCGGATGAATCCTTCGACGAGCGGGCCGAACCCCTTTTGGACTTTCTCATTGCCGGTGGCCGACAGCGTGGCGATGCTGCGGCCATGGAATGCCTTCTCATAAACGACGATCTCGGGCCGTTCGATGCCTTTGTCATGCCCGAACTTGCGCGCCAGCTTCAGCGCGCCTTCGTTCGCTTCCAGCCCGGTGCAGCAGAAAAACACGTTGGTCATGCCCGAGAGCTCGGTCAGCTTCTTGGCCAGCACTTCCTGGTTGGGCACGTGGTAGTAGTTGCTGCTGTGGATGATCTTGGCCAGCTGGTCTTGAAGAGCGGGCACCAGGCGCGGGTGGTTGTGGCCCAGCGTGTTCACTGCAATGCCGCCGAGGGCGTCGAGGTACTGCTTGCCATTCACGTCCCACACTCGCACGCCCTGGCCGTGCGACAGCGCGATTGGCACGCGGCCATAGGTGTTCATGACGTGGGGCGATGCTGCCTCGATGAATGACATGGATTCAAGCTCCTCAAAAAAAGAAATCGGCTCAACGAGTGAGCCGCTGAGGACAGATTCTAGGCACAGAGATTGCCTTGGTTGGATGACAATTCCGCATCACAGCGATGCCCCTGCCTGGCCGCTGCGGTGCGTCCGCCCCAGCTTCCCGTCTTGGTCCAAGTCTTATATAAGATAGAATTCTTGTGCGCCGCAGCACGGGGCCGATCCCCCGCGTAACCGGCCCGAACAACGAACCGACATCCATGGTTTTGCCCAGCGCCAAACAAATCGTCATCCTGGGCAGGACCCGCGATGGCAAGACGTTCCGCCCCAGCGACTGGGCAGAGCGGCTGGCTGGCGTGATGAGCTCGTTTCGCCCCGGTGGCGCCACGCCCGGCAGCCACCTCAGCTATTCGCCCTGGTGCGTTCCCAACCTGGTCGATGGCGTCAAGGCCGTCATCGTCAACACCGAGCTGCGCGCCGCCGAGCCCATGGCCTGGGACTTCGTGATGAATTTCGCCAAGGACAACGAGCTGGAAATCGCTGACGGCAAGTAGCTGGCGGTGGGGCCTGGACGCAAAAAAGCCTCCGTGAGGAGGCTTTTTGCTTTGCTGGCAGCGCACCCGTTTCAAACGGCGCCCCTTGGCAGGGACGGGCTGTTTGCCTGAAGCGTCAGGCGGCGGCGGGGGCCAGGGCGAGTGCCTTGACCTTGGCGGCGAGGCGGCTCTTGTCGCGAGCTGCCTTGTTCTTGTGGAAGATTTCCTTGTCGGCGATCTTGTCGACCACGCTTTGTGCCTTGGCGAAAGCTTCAGTCGCCTTCACTTTGTCACCGGAGGCGACGGCCTTCTCGACGTTCTTGATTGCAGTGCGGTACTTCGAGCGCAGCGAGGTGTTCGCGGCGTTCAGCTTCATGTCCTGGCGCACGCGTTTGCGGCCGGATGCCAGGCGGGGGTTCTTTTTCTTGGGTTTGGCTGATGCCATGAGTAGGTTCCTTGGAGTCTGAGGATGTTGCCAGCAAAGCCCACCATTATAGACCGCGGGGCTACACTCCGCTGGTTTCGCCGCAGTCCATGAGCCTCTTCAAATCCGCCTCCACCGTTTCGCTGATGACTTTCGCCTCCCGCGTGACTGGGCTGGTGCGCGATCTGGTGATGGCATCCACCTTCGGCGCGAACGCGCTGACGGACGCATTCAACGTCGCTTTCCGCATCCCGAACCTGTTCAGGCGGCTCTTTGCCGAGGGCGCTTTCAGCCAGGCTTTCGTTCCGGCGCTGGCTTATTCGAAGGAAACCGACGGCGATGAGGCAACGCACAGGCTGATCGACGCAGTCGCCACGGCCCTCGCCTGGGCGCTGCTGGTCACCTGCGTGATTGGCGTTGCAGCGGCGCCCGTGCTGGTCTGGATGCTGGCGAGCGGCTTCAAGCAGTCGCCCCACGCCTTCGAGGCGGCGGTGCTGATGACGCGCTGGATGTTCCCCTACATCGGCTTCATGTCGCTGGTGGCTCTGTCGGCGGGCATCCTGAACACCTGGAAGAACTTTGCAGTGCCGGCCATTACGCCCGTGTTGCTCAACCTGTGCATGATCACCGCCGCCTGGCTGGGCGCGCCGTGGTTCAAGACGCTTGGCATCGAGCCGATCTACGCCATGGCCGGCGGCGTGATGATGGGCGGCATCCTCCAACTCGCGGTGCAGATTCCGGCGTTGAAACGCCTGGGCCTGATGCCGCGCATCGGCATCACGTGGAATCGCCTGCGCGAGGCTTGGGCTGACCCTGGCGTGCGCAAGGTGGCCGGGATGATGGCACCCGCGCTGCTGGGTGTCGGCGTTGCGCAGATCTCGCTGATGATCAATACGCAGATTGCGTCATGGCTCGGGCCTGGCAACGTCACGTGGCTCGACTACGCGGGCCGCCTGATGGAGTTTCCGACGGCGATGCTGGGTGTGGCGCTGGGCGTGGTGCTGACGCCGCAACTGGCTGGCGCCAAAGCGGCCGACGACAGCGTGCGCTACTCCAACATGCTCGACTGGGGGCTGCGTCTTGTCGTACTGCTCGCTGTGCCCAGCTCCATTGCGCTGCTCGTGTTCAACGTGCCGCTGGTCTCAGTGCTGTTCCACTACGGCGCCTTCAAGGATTCCGACGTGCAGATGGTCTCGATCGCGCTGGCGGCCTATGGCGTGGGCCTGGTGGGGCTGGTGGCGATCAAGATCCTGGCACCCGGCTTTTATGCGAGCCAGGACATGCGAACGCCCGTGCGCATCGCCATCGTCGTGCTGGTCATCACGCAGCTCTTGAACGTCGTGCTGGTGCCGTGGTTGCGTCACGCCGGGCTGGCCCTGTCGATCAGCATCGGTGCATTGATCAATGCGCTGTGGCTGCTCTGGGGGCTCGTCAAGCGTGGCAGCTACACGCCGCGCCCGGGCTGGGGCCTGTTCATCTTGCAGGTGACCGGTGCAACGGCGCTGCTCGCGATATTTCTTGTGTGGGGAGCCAACCATTTTGCGTGGATGGCGATGCGTGATCAGGCGCTGTTGCGGGCAGGGCTGATGGCCGGAATGCTCGCCGCATCAGGCGCGATCTACTTTGTTGCGCTGTGGGCCGCGGGTCTCAAACTCAGGCAGTTTGTCAAACCCTGATGCGTTGCGCAAGCGCGTTTGCCGTGCCTTGACGCGCGTGAAGCGGCACATTACAAAGCCTGCATGCAGTTGAACCTCACGCCGCCGACGCCACTGGAATATTTCAGTGCGCTCGTGCAAAACGATGAGGACATTCCGCTGCTCGAAGCGGCGGCTTGCATCGCGCAGGACGAATACCCCGATCTCGATGTCCAGCAGGTGCTTGGCGACGTTGACCAGTTGCTGGCCCGGCTCAAGCGCCGCATTCCTGCCGACGCCGCGCCGCTGCACCGCCTGCGCCTGCTCAACCAGTACTTCTTTCGCGACCTGAGCTTTGGCGGCAACATCAATGACTACTGCGACCCCGACAACAGCTACCTGAACGTGGTGCTGCGCACGCGGCGCGGCATCCAGATTTCGCTGGCAGTCTTGTGGATGGAACTGGCGCAGGGGCTGGGCCTGCCCGCGCGTGGCGTGTGCTTTCCCGGGCATTTCATGGTGAAGGTGAACTTGCCGAAAGGGCAGGTGGTCATTGATCCGTTCACGGGCCAGTCGCTGTCACGCGAGGAGCTGGCCGAGCGGCTTGAGCCCTACACGCGGCGCAGCGGCCTGGTCGACGAATACGAGGTGCCGCTTGCGCTGTACCTGCAGGCAGCACCGGCGCGCGACATCATTGCGCGCATGCTGCGCAACCTGAAGGAAATCCATCGGGCGCAGGAAGACTGGATGCGTCTGATCGCCGTGCAGGATCGTCTGGTGATTCTGTTGCCCGACGCCTGGGGCGAGTACCGTGACCGTGGCCTCGCGCACGCCGAGCAGGGGCATTCGTCCATGGCGGTTTATGACCTGGAGACCTACCTGGTCCACGCCCAGGACGCACTCGATATCGACATGATTGCCGAGCGGGTCGCGCAGCTTCGCAAGATCAGCAACTAAGCAGAGCGCCCGCTTCAGGGGCTGCAGGTTGCTCAGCGCTTGAGAAACTGCGGGATGTCCTTGCCCTTTTCAGTGGCGTGACTCAGCGTTCGGGTCGGCGCGCGGTATGCGGGTGCAGGGGTGCGCGTTGCGATCACGTTCAGGCGCGAGCCCGGCAGCATCGACTCCTGCGCAGGCATCAGGCTTTCAGGGCGGGAAGGGCCGATTCGCACATTCGACTTGTAGCCGTCGCCGGGCGCATCGTTGGCGGCCTGTGGCGGCATCAGCACCGGACGCATCCAGTCGAGGATGCCCTCCCACTGCGCCAGGTCGGTCGCGGCCTGGCTCGGCGGAAGATCAAAGATCGTGAGACCGCGCTCCAGGCTGCGCACATACAACTGCGTCTCGCGCAGGGAGCCGATGAACGGCACGTCGAGGCCCTGCGCCCACAACCGCAGCGTTTCACCAGCGTTCGTCCGGCCATCGATCCGCATACCCACCACCGCCAATTTGCAGCGCCCGCTCGCAACGCGGGGCAACGCCTGCAGCTCGGCATGGCAGGCAGCGGCCGACTCGCGGTCAAAGACGGAAGCGCACACGGGCATGATGATCGCGTCGGCAAACATCACGATGCGCGCGAGTTCGAAGCCGTGGATGCCGCCGGGTGTGTCGAGCACGACATGCGTGATGCCCGTGGGCACGCGCAGCATGTTCTTCTGGTCCATGGCCCAAGGGGCGATCTGCGGCAGGCGCGCGTCGCGCCGGCGCAGCCAGGTGCGGCTGGACTGCTGGCGATCGACGTCGCCGAGCATGACGGAGTGACCTTGCAGTGCGCACCAGGCGGCCACGTGGGCTGCAAAGGTGCTTTTGCCGCTTCCGCCTTTGCGGTTGACGACTGCGATAACTGGCATGAAAAACCTCTTCTCGCGCTCCTCGGGGGAGATGAAGTTTGCGCCAATCTGTTACAGACGTCCAGCTTGGCAAGCTGGATGCGGCCCGGATGCTAGAGGTTTTGTAGCGAAGCAACACTGACGCGGCGTGCAGCGATAATTTGGGCATGAATTCGACGCCTCAGAACCCGCCCGCGCCACTCACCTACGAGCAAGCCGGCGTCAACTACGACCTGATCGATCCGCTGAAAGTCGCCGCCCAGCGCGCGGCCGCTGCCACCGCCGTCCACCTGGCTGCACACGGCTTTTCCGAGGTCAAGGCGTCGCGCGGCGAGTCGGCCTATGTGGTGGATGTGGGCCCGTTTTATCTCGCCTCTATCGTCGAATGCCTTGGCTCCAAGACACTGGTCGCCGACGACATGCACAAGCTCACCGGCAAGAGCTACTACGACACGATTGCGCAGGACACGATCGCAATGGCGATCAACGACCTGATCACGGTGGGCGCCACGCCCCTTGTCGTGCAGGCGTACTGGGCAGCGGGCGGCTCCGACTGGTTTGGTGATGCGCAGCGCTCGCAGGCCCTCGTCGCCGGCTGGAAGCGCGCCTGCGATGTATGCGGCGTTGCATGGGGTGGCGGCGAAACGCCGGCGCTGGCGGGCATCGTCGAAGGCGGGCGCATTGACCTGGCGGCATCGTGCACGGGCCTGATCAACCCGAAGGAGCGGTTGTCGGTCGGCGACAAGCTCGCCCCCGGCGACGCCATCGTGCTGCTCGCCTCCAGTGGCATTCATGCCAACGGCCTGAGCCTGGCGCGCAAGCTGGCCGAGCGGCTGCCGCAGGGCTACCTCACGCCGATGTCTGACGGCACCACCTACGGCGAGGCACTGCTCGCACCCACAACACTCTATTCACCCGTCACTGAAGGCCTGTTCAAGGCGGGCGTCATGCCGCACTACTGCGCCAACATCACGGGCCATGGCTGGCGCAAGCTGCTGCGCCATCCGTCGTCCCTCGGCTATCGCATCCACACGGTGCCGAAGGTGCCGCCGGTGCTGCAGTTCATCCAGGCGCAGGCGCACCACGACGACCGCGAGGCTTACAGCACGCTCAACATGGGCGCAGGCTTTGCCATCTTTGTTGACGCGAAAGACGCGCAACGCACGGTGGATGTGGCAAAGGCGCAAGGCATCGACGCGATCATCGCGGGAGTGGTGGAGGCGGGCGCCAAGCAGCTTGTGATCGAGCCGCTCGGTGTCACGTTCGGCGACGACGCGCTCAACCTGCGCTGACACACCGCCTGGCGCGCCCACCGCATGCAATTCACGCCGACACAGAAACGCGCCGCCGCGTGGGTGCTGATCGCCGTCCTGGCGGTGCTCGCGCTGCGGCAACTCGGGCCGGTGCTCACCCCCTTTGTCGTGGCGGCCGTGCTGGCTTATGCGCTGACGCCGCTGGTCGATCGCCTGGACAACCTGTTCAACGGCAAGGTGCCCCGGCTGCTGGCCGTCGTGATCGTCGAGCTGTTGTTCATCCTGACACTGATTTGCCTGGTGCTGCTGGTGGTGCCCATCCTGTCCAAAGAAATTCCGATGATGCGCGAGCAGCTGCCGACGGTGTTCGACACGCTGCACAACACCATCTCGCCGTGGTTCCATCAGATGGGCATCACGGTCTCGCTCGACCTGGGCACGCTCAAGGAGCAGCTCTTCAAATACCTGAACGCGAATTACGAAGACGCGTTCACCAGGGCGCTCTCATCGCTCAAGCTCGGCGGCAGCGTCGCGCTCACGGTGATCGGCAATGTGGTGCTCGTGCCGGTGGCGCTGTTCTACCTGCTTCTCGACTGGAAGCGATTCATCGCGCGCCTGCTGGAGCTTGTGCCCCCCGCAGCGCGCGCCGGCTTCGACTCGTTCACCTCGGAAGCCGACCAGGTGCTGGGGCAATACCTGCGCGGCCAGTTGCTGGTGATGTTGTCGATGGCAGTGTTCTACAGCGTCGGCCTCGCCCTGTTCGGACTTGATCTTGCCCTGCCGATCGGCGTGTTCACCGGCCTGGCGATGTTCGTGCCGTATGTCGGCTTTGGCATTGGCCTCATTCTGGCCGTGATCGCAGGGCTGCTGCAGTTTGCGTCGGTGAAGGCATTCGTGATGGTCGCTGCCGTGTATGGCACGGGGCAGGTGGTGGAGGGCTTCTATCTCACGCCGCGGCTGGTGGGCGAGCGCATCGGCCTGCATCCGCTGGCGGTGATCTTCGCGCTGCTCGCATTCGGGCAGGTTTTCGGCTTTGTAGGCGTGCTGATTGCGCTGCCTGCGAGTGCTGTGTTGCTGGTGGCCATGCGCCGCCTGCGCGCGAGCTACATGGCCAGCAAACTCTACCGCCTCGAATGAAGCAGATCGCCCTCGATATCGGCATGGCACGCGCGCCAACGCTCGATTCATATCTTGCAGGGCCGAACGAAGCGGTGCTCAAGCACCTGCAGCTGTGGGTCGGCAGCCCGACGCGCTCGCCCGTGCCCACCTACGTGTGGGGCGACAGCGGCGCGGGCAAAACGCACTTGCTGCAGGCCGTTGCCGAATCCCTGCGCCAGCAGGGCGCAAGCGCCGGCTGGCTCGACCCGTCGATGCACGAGCCTGCCGAGTTTGACGAGCGCTGGGCCGTGGTGTTGATGGACGACGTGCATCTCTACACCGCCGTGCAGCAGCACGCAGCGTTCAACTGGTTCGTGAATGCGCAGACGTTGCAGCGTGGCGTGGTCGCAGCAGGCGCCTTCCCGCCGGCTGACCTGAAGCTGCGTGAAGACCTTCGCACGCGGCTGGGCTGGGGCCACGTGTTCGAGCTGCATGTGCTCAGCGAGCCCGAGCGGCGCGCTGTGTTGCGGCAGGCCGCCGACGCGCGCGGCGTCTTCCTCAGCGACGAGGTGATGGACTTCATGCTGACGCGCTTCTCGCGCGACCTGGGCAGCCTGATGCAGCTGCTCGAAGAGCTCGACGGCTATGCGCTGCAGACCAAGCGCGCGATCACGATTCCGCTGATCAGGTCGATGCTCGAGAACGAGTGAGCGAAAAGTTCGCATGGGCCCCTGGAGGATCTCCTCCAATTTGAGGATGGGATAGCCCTATTGCGCGGCCCGGATTGCACGACACTATGCAGCTTGCGGTCCAAAGGTGCAGAGCATGGCGTTGACGTCCCGGCATTCGACGGTGTTGCAGCAGATTCCCCAGGCAGAGCCCAGCCTGGAGGAGCTTGCCGCCATTGCGCGGCAGGCCGCGCACTACGTCGGTGGTGGCCAGTACGAAGAAGCACTGGCGTGCTATCAACAAGCCCTTCTCATGGACGACACACGGCCCGAGCTGTGGTTCAACTACGCGAACTTGCAGCGGGCCATGGGCATGTCGATGGATGCCGTCGAGAGCTTCGAGTTCGCACTGCGCATCCAGCCAAGCCTCTACGCAGCCCGCTATAGCCTGGCCAAGCTCCTTTTCGAGATGGGCCAGCCGCTGGCAGCCAAGGCGCACTACGAAGAGATCGTTCGCGCGAGCCCTGGCTTCATGCCCGCATGGCGCAACCTCGCACAGCTGCTGTTTGCCCTGGGCGACGTCAAGCGTGCACAGGACTGCATGCGACAGGCGATTTCGCGCGCGCCCAATGACGCCGATCTGGCGCGCATGCTGGCCGAAATGAGCCGCGAAAACGGCGAGCCGGGCGGCCCTGCCGCACAAATCTAGAATCGGGGGCATGGGCCTTCGCAAGACCAGCGTTACTTTTTTCGATCTCGACCACACCCTGCTGCCCATCGACTCCGACTATTCCTGGGGCGTGTTCACCCAGGACATCGGCTGGACCGACCCCGTTGCGTTCAAGCGCCGCAACGACGAGTTCTTCGAGCACTACAAGGCGGGCACCCTCGACATCCACGACTACGTGCGTTTCGCCACGCAGGCCGTGCGCCTGCGCGGCCCGCACGAAGCGGCGAAGGCGCACGAGCGATTCATGCACGACGTGATTGCCTCGGCGATCCGCGCTGAGGCGACACAGCTCGTTCGTGCCCATCAGCAGGCAGGCGACATCGTCGTGATCGTCACGGCCACCAATGAATTTGTCACCGCACCCATCGCAAAGGCGCTGGGTGTGGATGAGTTGATCGCCGTGCAGCTCGAACGCGACGCGAGCGGCTGGATCACCGGCGAAATCCGTGGTGTTCCGTCCGCGCGGGAGGGCAAGGTCGCTCGTGTGGCCCAATGGCTGGAAGCGCGTGGCTGGGACTGGGGCGCGGTCGAGTCCACGTTTTATTCCGATTCGATCAACGACCTGGCGCTGCTGGAGCATGTGAACACTCCCGTCGCCACCAATCCTGATGAGCGCCTGCGCGCCCTCGCCACCGAACGCGGCTGGCGCATACTCGACCTCTTCGAAAAAACATGATCAAGAAATTCATCGACAAGCTGCTCGGCAAATCTGCTTCGGGCAAGGGCGGCCGGCCGGACTTCGGCAAGCGGCAGGAAGTCGGCCCGCAGGAACACGGCATTGACCCCAAGCTCGTGGACGAGCGCGCGCTCAACGTTGTTCACACGCTTAAGGAAGCGGGCTTTGAAGCCTACGTTGTCGGCGGTGCCGTGCGCGACCTGCTCGTCGGCTTGCGCCCCAAGGACTTCGACGTTGCGACCAATGCCACGCCCGAGCAGGTCAAGGGCCTGTTCCGCCGCGCTTTCATCATTGGGCGGCGCTTTCGCATCGTTCACGTGGTGTATGGCCGTGGTCGCGAGCACGAAGTGATCGAAGTCTCGACCTTCCGCGCTTACATGGACAACGCTGCCGCCGAGCAAGTGGCCGGCAACGAGAAGACAAGCAAGAGCGAACTCGCAGGCATGAAGCACGCCGTCGATTCGAGCGGCCGTGTGCTGCGCGACAACGTGTGGGGCCCGCAGGACGAAGATGCAACGCGGCGTGACTTCACGATCAACGCGATGTACTACGACCCCGAAACGCAGACGGTGGTCGACTATCACATCGGCATCAAGGACGCGAAAAAGCGTGTGATCCGCATGATCGGCGATCCGCTCACGCGTTACCGCGAAGACCCGGTGCGCATCATTCGCGCCGTTCGTTTCGCGGCCAAGCTCAGCCCGCTGGGCTTCAAGATCGAGGCCAAGACCGCAGCGCCCCTGGTGCAGTCGCAGGCGCTGCTGGCCGACGTGCCGCAAAGCCGCCTGTTCGACGAAATGCTCAAGCTGCTGCAAACGGGCCACGCGCTCGCCACGATTGAGCAACTCAAGGCACTGGGCATGTCGCGCGGCATCTATCCGTTGCTCGATGTCGTGGTCGAGCGCGCAGACCAGCCATTCGTCAAAGCTGCGCTGCAGGACACAGACAGGCGCGTTGGCGAAAGCAAACCCGTCGCGCCGAGCTTCCTGCTCGCATGCGTGTTGTGGGCCGATGTGCGCGATGGCTGGGCTGCGCGCCTGGCCGATAAACAGCATCCTTTCCCTGCGCTGCAAGACGCTATTGACGACGTGTTCAACGCACGCATCGGCGATGTGTCCGGCCGCGGCAAACTCGCAGCCGACATGCGCGAGATATGGATGATGCAGCCGCGCTTTGACAAGCGCACGGGCAGCACCCCGTTCAGCCTGGTCGAGCAGCCGCGGTTTCGCGCGGCGTTCGACTTCATGCGGCTGCGCGCCGACGTGGGCGAGGTGGATGTGCTGCTGGCCGACTGGTGGCAGGAATTCAGCCAGGCGAGCGATGCCGTGCGTGAAGACCTCGTAGCGCAGATGCGCGACGAGCAGCACAAGGGCGTTCGCCGCGTTCGCTCAGCGCCCAAGCCGGCGCAGCGTGACGCGAGTCGCGATCAGCCGCGCGATGAAGCGCCCTCGCGAGCTGCACCAGCCCACGAGGGCGACGCACCCGCTGGCGATACCAGCACAGGTGACGCACCGAAGAAGCGCCGGCGCCGCAGGCGCAAGCCGGGCGGCGGTGCAGGTGGTGAATCCGGTGGTGGTTCGGGCGGTGAATCTTCGCCAGCCGCGTCACGCGACTGACCACAAGCTGGGCGATGCGCGCAGAGGTCATCGCGTACGTGGCGTTGGGCGCCAACCTCGGTGACGCAGCGCAAGCCGTGCGTGACGCCATGAACGCCATCGACGCCATTGCGTCGACGCGCGTCGTGAAGCGGTCATCGCTCTATCGCACCGCGCCTGTCGAATCGAGCGGGCCTGACTACATCAACGCTGTGGTGGAAGTGCGCACGCAATTGAGCGCGCCTGAACTGCTCGTGCAACTGCAACATATCGAGGCCGAGGCTGGCCGCCAGCGGCCTTATCGCAACGCGCCACGCACGCTCGATCTGGACTTGCTGCGCTTTGGCGATGCCACGATGTGGAGCGAACGGCTGCAACTGCCGCACCCGCGCATGAACGACCGCGCTTTCGTGCTCGTGCCCCTGGCGGAGCTGGCGCCGCACCTGGTGTCGCCGCAGCAGCTGCAGCGCGTCGCGGGCCAGCCGATTGCGCGCTTACCTCCCACGTCATTGCCTGCATGACGCCTGCGCGAGACGATGGACCTAACGCAAAGGTTCATCAACTCGAAGGAGATTCAAAATGACAGACACCGGACTGGTCGCTATTGCATGCGGACTCATCATCGGCCTGGGCGCCATCGGCGCCTGCATGGGCATCGGTTCAATGGGCGGCCGCTTTATCGACGGCGCCGTGAGGCAGCCGGAAATGATGGAGCCGTTGCAGACCAAGATGTTCCTGCTGGCCGGCTTGATCGACGCCAACTTCCTCATTGGCGTTGGCGTGGCCATGATGTTCGTCTTCGCGAATCCCTTCGCGCGCTGAAGCAGCCTGGGTGTCGTGGCTGCGGCGCACGAGCTGGCACGCAGCTACTGCAGCGTATTGCTGCGCTGCTGTGTGACGTCGAATTCGCCCACGGCACCTGCGTTGTTGCCCCACGAACTGCGGATGTGGCTGATCACGGCGGCGATGTCGGCGTCGGTGAGGCTTGTCGCAAAAGGCGGCATGCCGAAGGGGCGCGGGTTGCCCTGTGTGGCCGGCGCAAATCCGCCATGCAGGACGACCTGGACCAGGTTGGCCGTGGTCGCCAGATTCACCGCGCGATTGCCGGCGAGTGCCGGGTAGGCGTTTGCCACGCCCTGGCCTTGCGCGCCGTGGCACTGCACACAGTGCTGCTCATACAGCCTGGCACCGCGACGGGCCATGTCGCCTGACATGGCCCGCTGTGCGCCCGGCTGCAACGCGTGTTGCGGCAACGCCTTGAGATACACGGCCATGGCATCGAGATCGCTGGCCGAGAGGTATTGCGTGCTTTGCAACACCACTTCGGCCATCGGCCCGAGGACGGTGCCTCTTGGCGCCACGCCGGTCTTCAGCAGCTTTGCAATATGCGCCGTGTCCCAGTCGGCAACGCCAGCCTCGGCAGGTGAGGTGAGCGACGGCGCATACCAGTTCTGCATCGGTATCAGGCCGCCCGACAGATCCATCATGTCGCTGTTGGCGCCGAAGGCATTGCGCTGGGTGTGGCACGCGCTGCAGTGCCCGAGCCCCCGCACAAGATAGGCGCCGCGATTGAACTGGGCCGATTTCGAGGAGTCCGGCTCGTGCGTGCCGGGCGAGAAGAACATCGCGCGCCACACGGCCAGCGCCACTTGCGTGCTGTACGGCCAGCGCAGGCGATGGGGCTCGCTGGCCCTGGCGACAGGTGCGACGGTGCGCAGGTACGCAAACATCGCGTCGGAGTCTGTCCGCGAAACGACGGTGTAGTTCGGATAGGGAAAGGCCGGGTACAGGAGCCTGCCATCCTTCGAGCGGCCGTTGTGCAGCGCGCGCCAGAAGTGGTCGGCATTCCAGCTGCCGATGCCTGCCGTTGGATGCGGTGTGAGGTTGCTCGCAAACACGGTGCCGAACGGCGTCTCGATCGCCCGCCCGCCAGCGAAAGGCAAGCCGCCGCGCTCGGTGTGGCACGTCATGCAGTTGCCGGCGCGAATGAGATAGCCGCCGAGCGCGACGGTCTCGGCGGATGCTGCCTGCGCGCCTGCGGCTTCGCCAATGGCGTCTTCCCCGCGCAAGTTCAGCGCGAGCACGAGGGCGATGGCCGCGAGCAACGCGACGATGAGGATGACGATGGTTTTCTTCATGGCCCGCACGCGATCGACGGTGGCTGCGCTACCGCAGCAGCGGGTTTGGTGTCTGCAGGCAGCGGCTGTGAAGACAGCCATGCGGCCACTGCCGTCAAGTCTTCGGCAGTGAGTTTCTTCGCGATCTGTGCCATGCAGTCGGGTGCCTGCGCGCGCCGCTGGCCGGTGCGCCACGCGCCGAGCTGCGAGTTGAGGTAGTCGCGGGGCAGGCCGAGCAGGCCCGGCGTGCCTGGCATCACGCCCGTCAGGCGCGCGCCGTGGCATTGCACGCAGCCAGGCACGCCGGAGCCAGCGTCACCGTCTTGCGCGAGCTTGCGGCCGCGCTCGAGGACGGCGGCGGGCACGGCCGCGGGCTGTGGTGCAGGGTAGGGCACATCGAGCGAGGCAAAGTGCTGGGCGATCTCCATCAGGTAGGCGTCAGAGAGCGGGTCGAGCAGGCGCGTCATCAGCCCGTAGTGCCTGCGGCCGTCACGAAAGTTGAGCAGCTGGTTGTAGAGATAGCCGCCCGGTTTGCCGGCAATGCGTGGGTAGTAGCCATCGGGCGCCGCGCGTCCTTCCTTGCCGTGGCAGGCGGTGCAGGCCAGCGTGCGCTGGGCCATCGTGTCTTCGAACGGGGCTGCCGGGGAGGCAGGGGCAGCGCGCACGGCCGTGCCCACGCACGCCGCGAGCGACATCAATGCAATGAAGCGACGCATGCTTCGATGATGCCACCGCACGAGCCGGTGAGCCCGCGGCCTACAGACCTGCGCACGCGGCGCACGTAAGGTAACGGCTCAACAGGAGCTTTGATGACGCCCAAAACCACTCCCCCACAGCCCGAGCACAAGCCCGTTCACGAGTCGGGCGACGACGCAGGGACCAACGCTGTCGAGCATGAGCCAGACCCGGGCGCGCAGCCGCTTCCCGATGGGCATCACAAGTACATGCCCAAGAGCCCGTTCACCGCGGGCAATTCGTGAGCGAAGATAATCAGGGCGTTTTCATCACCACTTTCCCCATGACCCGCTACCAGGTCCGCCCCGCGACCGATCGCGACGCCGAGCACGTCGCCGCCGTCCACGCCACTTCCCTGCAGGCCGCCTACGCTGGCGCCGTCCCGCCTTCCCCGCAAGACTTGCCCATGGCCAAGCGCGTCGCGTTCTGGCGCGATGCGATCGAGTACGGCGAGCCGTTCGTTCAGGTCGCCACCGATGAAAGCGGCATCGTCGGCTTTGTCGGCTACGACCGTTCGCGTGACCCGAAGTCCAAGGCGACCACGGGCGAGATCTGGGCGCTGTTCGTGCTGCCCAGGCACTTCGACAAGGGTGTCGGCCTGGCGCTGTGGGATGCTGCTCGCGAAGGCCTGCTCGAAGAAGGCTGCACCGACGTCACGGCATGGATTGCGCTGCTGAACGATCGCGCGATGCGCTTTGCCGAGCTGGCCGGTTTCAAGCGCGAACTCGCTTCGGCACGCACCGCTGTGCATGGCAGCGTGAAGCTCGAAGAAATCCGCGTGCGACGCACGCTCAACTGAACGGACTTATCCCATGGCGCTGAGTCTGCTGGCCCTGCTCGATGACATCACCACGATCCTTGATGATGTCGCGGCGCTGACCAAGGTCGCAGCGGGCAAGACCGTGGGCGTTTTGGGCGACGACCTCGCGCTGAACGCGCAGCAGGTCTCGGGCGTGCAGTCCAATCGTGAGTTGCCTGTCGTCTGGGCCGTGGCCAAGGGCTCGTTCGTCAACAAGGCGATCCTCGTGCCGGCTGCGCTCCTCATCAGTGCCGTCGCGCCCTGGGCGGTAACGCCGCTGCTGATGGTGGGTGGTGCGTACCTGTGTCTTGAAGGCTTCGAGAAGATTGCCCATCGCCTGTTGCACAGCCGCGCCGAAGACGAGGCTCATGCACAGGAGCTGACGCGTGCATTGGCCAATTCAGCCGTGGATCTGGTGCAGCTCGAAAAAGACAAGATCAAAGGCGCCGTGCGCACGGATTTCGTGTTGTCGGCAGAGATCATCGCGATCACGCTGGGCACGGTGGCAGACAGTGAGTTCACCGTGCGTGTGGCGGTGCTCGTCGGCATGGCGATCGCAATGACCATCGGCGTGTATGGCGCCGTGGGCTGCATCGTGAAGCTCGACGACCTGGGCCTGTACCTCAGCCGCGCACGCACTGCGCTGGCACGCGCCACCGGCCGCGCCATCCTGCGGTCGGCGCCCTGGCTGATGAAGGCGCTGACGATTGCAGGCACGGCAGCGATGTTCCTCGTCGGCGGCGGCATCATTGTTCACGGCATTCCAGCGCTGCATCACATGATCGAAGGCCGTGGCCTGGCGCTGGAGATGTTGGTCAACGCCGGTGTGGGCCTTGCCGTGGGTGCGCTGGTGCTCGCGGCGGTCACGCTTGGCAAGCGAGCAATGGGACGCAAGGCCGTGGCGTGAGCGGCGACACGCCGCATGCGCCTGGCTGGCGCAGCGAAGCGGGCCTGCCCGCGCCGCGACGCGTGCAGGAAGCCGACGACACCCTCACGGCTGACGCGGCCTACCGGCTCGCCAGCGAAGGCAGCGCCTTGTTGTGGCGCGGCGATTTCCAGAACGCGCGGCAGTTGCTCCAGGCGCTGGCGCGGCGCGTCGATCGCAAGCCTCGCGCGAAGGCACCGGGCCAAGCATCGGACAAACAGGCGCGCCAAACCGCGCCAGCGACTTTGTTCGATGCGTTCAACCAGCATCGGCAGGCACAGGGCCACCGCGCCCGCATCCTGGGCAGCGTACTCATTCCCGTGGCGGGCGACTACACGATTGGACTGCGGCGCGCGCCCGATATTCGCCAGGCCTGCACCGAAGCATGGGGCCCCGCCGATGGCCAGCCCAGCCTGGTGGCGCTGCGCGAGCTGCTTGGTGTGGTGGGGGCGCACGAGTGGCGCAAGAAGGGCGTCGAAATCGACGCACTGGGGCCGGCTCCGGGTAACCGCATCCATCCGCACTATGGCGTGTTTTCGCCGGTGCGCGGCGAATACCTGGACCTGGTTGCCAAGGCACCGCTGCCGGGCACAACGCTGGCGCTCGACATCGGCACCGGCACCGGCGTGATCGCGGCGATCCTCGCGCGGCGCGGTGTGCAGCGAGTGGTGGCCACCGACATCGACGATCGCGCGCTGGCCTGCGCGCAAGCCAATATGCAGATGCTGGGTGTCGCGCGTGGCGTCGACGTCGTGAAGGCCGACCTGTTTGCGCCTGCGCGGGCCGACCTGGTGGTCTGCAACCCGCCGTGGTTGCCCGCGCGACCGAGCTCGCGGCTGGAGCACGCGGTGTACGACGAGGGCAGCCGCATGCTGCGCGGCTTTCTCGCGGGCCTGAAAGACCATCTGGCGCCCGGCGGCGAAGGCTGGCTGATCCTGTCTGACCTTGCCGAGCATCTGGGCTTGCGCCAGCCAGGCGAGCTTGCTGGCTGGATCGCTGCCGCGGGTCTGCGCGTGGTGGGGCGCCTTGACGCCAGGCCCAGGCATCCGAAGGCGGCTGATGCGAGCGACCCTTTGCACAGCGCACGCGCTCGCGAAATCACGACGCTCTGGCGCCTTGCCGCGGCGGCCGATGGCCCCACACCCGGCAAGTCGTAGGCAGGCTCCTACTCTGCGTCGCGCTGTTGACTGAATGGCAGCGCTACACGGGCGGCAGATGATCCGGCCTCATGAATGCATCGCAACCGACCACCGCATCCGGCGCTGCTGCACCGATGCCGGCTTTCGTGCCTGTGCTCAACACCGGCTTCGACGACGACTACGCGATTGGCTGCGAGTGCGCTGATCCGGCGCTGCAGATCGAGCGCTGGGCGCAAGCAGGCGACGGCATGACGCTCGACTGATGCAGCATCACAAGGCAGCGCCATGACAACCAACGACAAGCAGCGCGGGTCGCAGCCCTCGGCAGCATCCGACTTTGCAGGCTCGCTGTGGAAGGGTGCCCTGGGCGGCGTGCTGATTCTGGCCATCGCCATTCCCGTGATGCGCTGGCGCCAGCAAAGCGCCGCGCCTGCGACACCTGCTGTCGTCGCAATCGCTCCGGTTGCTCCTGTACAGCCTGCACCACCTGCGGCGGGGCCGTCGGCAGCCCAGCCGCCTTTGACGTTTCGAGTCGCCAATTTTGGCGATCACGAGCCCTCGCGCGATGCGCGCAACATGGCCGACTGGATCCTGCAATCGGGTGACAACCAGAAGCGCGCATTCGTCATCGTCGACAAGAAGGGCGCGCAGGTCTATGTGTTCGATGCGAACGGCAAACTCAAGCAGACCACCATGGCGCTGATGGGCAAAGCCATTGGCGACGACTCCTTCCCGGGGTCCATTTGATTTCAGTGTCAAAAGTGACGGTTCGCATCGCCAGCAACGGCGCGGCCCTCGGCCGGTAAGTTGTTGATTTCACAAGGATTGCTGTTCGGTCTGGCGCGGCGTATCTTTGGCTGCTTCCCGGGAGACGAGGAGCAACCGAAATGCAAGGCTGGCAGACCCCATACCTTGGCCTGCGCGATCTGCCACGTGAGATCACTGACTTTGAACTCCAGTCCTTCTTCAGCTTCGGTCAAGCCGAGCTGGAACTGATCTCAAGGCGGCGAGGCGACAACCACAAGCTGGGCCTGGCACTGCACATCGGTTTCGTGCGCATGAGTGGCCGACCGTTGAACAGTGTGCGTGCAGTCCCGCCAGTGTTGCTGCGTCACCTGGGCCAGATGCTGGGCATCACCACACCGGACCTGGCGTCGCTGCGCGCGCTGTACGCTCGTGGCCGAACCCTGTTCGATCACCAGCAGCAGGCCTGCGAGGCGCTGGGCTTTGCCTGGATGACCGAGCACCAGCGCCGAGCGTTGGTGCGAGTCCTGCGCGATGAAGTGACCCACAGCGCTGATCGCGAGCGGCTGCTGCTGCATGCACGGCATTGGTTGTACGAACACCGGCTACTCATCGTGCACGATCGCGTCATCCGCAGCCTGGTGGCGGTTGCACTGACCGAACTCGAGGCCGCCACGGCCCAGGCGATCCGAGCCGCAGTGCCTGCCGGCCTGCTCAAACGCTGGGCGTCGGCGCTGGACAGTGCGCGCCCGGATGGCCAGCACTGCCAGAGCTGGCTGTGGAGCGCACCGGCCAAACACTCGACGCGCCAGATCACCGAGGTGCTCGAGCGCATCGCGTTCCTGACGGATATGGGCATCGATCAACACTTGGGTGAGCTCAACGACGTGCTGGTGCGCCGCTACGCGCGGCGGATGGCCACCC
>NZ_WJBU01000010.1 GCF_009646335.1 Caenimonas koreensis DSM 17982
GCAATCTGCCTCAGCGCCTCCAGCTTGAATTCGAGCGTGTACCTCGCCCTCGGCTTCTTACCCATTTGTCGTTTCTCCTTGCCAAATTACACCTCAGCAAGGAATCCGTTTTTCGGGGGCAAGGTCAGACATCGTGGGGCTCACTTCAGCCGGCTGGCGGCTGGTGGTGCCTGCCGGTGCCTGGGCCATGGCGGCGGTCGATGCGATGGTGACGAGTGCGATCAGTGCGAGTTTTTTCATGAGGGTCCTCAATGGGTCAGGGCAATTTGCCTGCTCTTCATCATGGGTGCGCGGGCTGCATCCGGGCTGTAGGCGGTGTGGTTCCACACGCGTCAGACGGCGCGCCTTCGCGCCCCGGCCAGCCAATGCCTGCCCACGGATGAGCGCATTTTTTTTCAGCAAACGTGATCGAGGTCACAAGCAGGCGCCTTCCCGTTACTTCCAGCAACGCACTTGACGTTCCGTGGGGTATTCGGCGGCACCGCCAGCGCGTTAAATGGGTTCAAACAGGAGTACCCATCATGAAATTCAGCAGTTTTGCCAAGACCGCCGCCGTGGCCCTTGTGGTTGCGGGCGCTGCCGGCGCCGCCCAGGCCCGCAGCAATGTGTTCTTCAGCGTGAGCGCGCCCATCGCCCCTGGCGTGGTCATCGGCGCATCCAACGCGCCGTATTACCCGCAGGTGTATTCGCAGCCTTACTACGCACCGGCACCGGTGTACTACTCGTCGAACTACTACCCGGCAGAGTACTACCCCACCACGTACTACCCCACCACGTACTACCCCACCACGTACTACCAGCCGACTTACTACGTGCGCCCGGCCCCTGTGATCTACGGTGGCTACTACGGCCGCCCCGTGTATCGCGCCGGGCACTACAGGCACCACGGTTACCGCTAAGCGCGCCGCGCTTTTTTGATCCAGATCTGACAGAGTTCTCCAAGGCTGGGCCCCGCCGCATGAGCGTCGGGGCCTTTTTTTTGCGTGTGCTGCAAAGGCGCTACCCAAAAAAAGAGGCCCCAGTCACAAGGACTGGGGCCAACATGCCAGTTCCGGGACGGAGGGCCGGTTCCAGCTCACCCCGGAGGAGGAGGGGACTCAGAGGAGTCGGGGTGATTGATTCGCAGTAAACAGCGCCGGCGCAGTGGCATCACGTAGGACAAGGACCACATCAATTGACGGACGCGAGCGCGGCGGCTCTGCCTTACATCGCGCGGTAGAAGATGTAGTCGGCCTGGTACTTCACGACTTGCTTGGCACCCATGTTCGCGGCGCCGCAGGCCATTGCCGGTGCAACGCCGCCCATCGTGGCCACGCGCTGTATGTAGGTGGTGCCATTCATCATGCCGTTGCCCATGGCGGGGTTGGCTTTGACGAGCTGGTAAGGAATGCTGCCGGCCATGGCAGGGGCCACGGCGACTTGCGCGCCCGTGACCTTCGAGCCGTCCATGTTCTCCCACGTGGCGGGCGGGCCGAAGTAGCGGCCCACTTGCTTGCCGCTGCGGTCCATGAGTTTGGCGTCGGGGCCGACGAACACCCACTCGTGCTCGCCGGGCATGTTCGCCTTGGCGCGGCATTCATACGTGATGTCGCCAGCGCCCACGGTTTCCATCGCCACCTTGTGGCCGGCAGGCACTTGCACACCGGGGGGCAGCATGGCCTGGTCGTAGGGCTTGGCCATCATCATCCCGCCGCAGGCGGAAAGCAGGGTGGCAGATGCGGCACAGGCGGCAGCAAGAAGGGAAAGTCGAATCATGGATGGGCTCCTGAAATGTTGAGGTTGCCCGCCATGTACGCGGCGCTTGCCGCGGTGGATTCAACTACGCGCTCGGATCGCCTTGTGCGTCACATAAATTCCCAGCCGTGCGATTGCAGCCCTGCGAAGTCGATGTTGGCAAGGTTGAGCGGCGTGTCGCTGGCCAGCAAGGCGAGCGCGACGGGCGTGAAGCCACTCGGCCCGGTGAGTGACACGAAGTAGGCCAGCTCGCCTGGCGATGGCGCCTGGCCGGCCAGGTTCTGGTACACGAGCGCGACCATGTCCGCAGCGGTGTAGCCCGCGCCCAGCCGGAAGTCGAGCGCAACGCTCATCAGCTGAGTCGGCGTCATGCCGGAGTCCACCAGCGAAAGCGCGATGCCGGCGTAGTAAGGGCTGTCAACAACGCCTGCACCAAACACTGAGGCCAGCACCTTGGCTGCGGTGCCAGCATGCCCGTCGAGATCCATGGCGATAGAGCCATCTGCAAAGCGCAAGCGTTCAACACCGGCAAGCGTGTCGTTGCCATCGAAGCCCCATGTATCAGCAACGATCAACGCGCTGCCGTCATGCGCCAGGCTGTAGCCCGCTCGCACGCCCGCGTATTGCACGGTGTCGATGCCATCGCCGCCATAGACGTGGTCGTTGTCAGGCGAAGGGCTGATCACGACGGGTGCAATGGCCGCGCTGATTGCAACGTCGAAGCGCCCGCCGTGCACCGAATCGAAGCCGCCCGGCTGCGTCTGGCCTTCGGGCGTGACGTACACCAGCGACTGCGGCAGGTTCAACGGCACGCCATTGACGGTGATGCCTTCAATGCGCACAAACCGGTTGCCCTGCGGCGAAAAACCGAGAAAGGCCCAGTTGTCTTCACGGATGGTGAAGCCCGCCGGGTCGTCCGTGAGGAACTGGAGGTGCTCGGCCGGGCCGCTGTTGCCCGGTTGCGCCGGGTCGAGCGAGGCGGTGAGCGTGTGCGTGAGGAACGCGTGCCCGTCGGAGTCGAGGATCGAGACGACGGGTGTCGCACCGCCCGCGAGCACACCGCGCAGCGTGATGTCCACCATATAGCCAGTCAAGGGCGTGGAGTTGGCCGGCCCAGGCACAAATAAGTCATCGCCAACTGCGCCAACAAGCGTGTCTTGCCCTGCGCCGCCGGTCAACGTGTCGTGGCCATAGCCGCCGCTGACTTCGCCATTGTGGAAGTCGTCCACCACCGTGATGCCGGGGCCTTGCCGCAGCCCGTTGAACCACGCTGCCAGCACCGCTTCGGCGGGTTTGTTTTGTGGCGATTCAGACAGCGGGCCATCGAGAAAGCGCGCGGTGTTGACGGCGCCGTCGATGAAGTTGTTGAAGTTCTGGAACGAGACGCCCGCGAGCCAGCCGTCGTTGGTGGCCGTCATCACATGAAGAAAGCTCTCATACAGCCGGACTTGTTCCTGCAGGTCCTGCACGAGTGGAATTGTGGGGTCGAAGATGCGGCCTTCGTCGGCGGCCGCGCCGTCGAAGCTGTGAAACGCTTTGTCGGTGATCCACACCGGCTTGTCGTAACGATCGCCCAGGCCACGAATGAAGTCGAGCACGTCGTTGCCGTGGACGTCGCTGCTATAGGACGCTTCGAGCGCCTCTTGCGACGCATTGGTGTCGTGCGTGAGGTTGGGAAAAAGGCCCAGGCCGAGCATGTCCAATTGCTCGATCACGCTGGCCGGGATGGACGTGATCGAGTCGCCGTTGCCGGGTGTCCACCAGTTGGTCGTGAGGATACCCGAGTAGGTGGCGCGAATGCTCGCTGTCAGGTCGATCCATTGCTGGGTGATCGTCGGGTCGCGCAGCAGATGCTGTGTCTCGTCGCCAAAGGGGATGAAGGCCAGCGCCCCGATGTCCTGCGCAAACCCCGCCCAATGCAGCACCGATGCGCCGAAGTTCTGCATCCATAAAGCAGGGTCGGTCGGATGCGGCCTGTCCTGGCCGGTGCTGGTGCCAGTGATCGTGCTGGCGACATGCGCGAACAGGTTGATCGTGACGCTCAGCCCTGCTGCCTGAATCGCCTCGGCGAGTGCACGCACTGTCGCATCTGACGGCATGTAGCGCAGGCTTGGATCGAACGCGTTGTCGTCGTAGTGGGCCAGCACGCCCGCTGACAGCATGAGCGTGACGTTGTTAGCGCCGTCGGCCTTGATGGACTGGATCACGTCTGACCACGGCGTGTACCAGTTGGTATTGAGCACGCCGCCCTGGAGATCGGCGTATTGGCCGAAGTCCTGCAACAGCGGAATCTTGATGCCCTGAATGTCGAAGGGCGCCACATCACTCATGCACTACATCGCTTTGACTACATTGCTTTGAATAAATGGCCATACAGCCGGCTCACGGCGAGTTTCTCGGCACGCCCGCGCAATTGCAAGTAGAGTTTTCCCGCTTCATCGCGCGAGACACTGTCGATCGCACTCGCACGCACGACCGTGCCGCGATGGATCTGCCAGAACTTCGATTCATCGAGCTGCGGAATCAGGTCTTTGAGCGGCGTGCGGATGAGGTATTCATGCGCTTCGGTCAGCACGCGCACGTACTTGTCGGCAGCTTCGAAATACACGATGTCTTCGATGGGCACCATGCGGATGTTCGTGCCCACGCTCACTTGCACCACGGACAGTTTTTGTGCCGTGGCGCCCGGCGCGTTCACGGCACCCAGCAGGCTGCGCAGCTTGTCCATGGCGGCGTCGATATCGCCAGGTGCTTCGCCCTGCGATCGCAGCGCGAGCGCTTCCTGCACCTTCTTCACGGTTTTTTGCAGGCGCGCGGCTTGCACGGGCTTGAGCACGTAGTCAACGGCTTGTGTCTCGAACGCCTGCACCGCGTATTGGTCATAGGCCGTGATGAACACCAGCGCAGGGAATGGCTTGCCCTCGGGCCATTCATCCGCCAGTTCCGCTGCTGCATCGAGGCCGCTTTGCCCCGGCATGCGAATGTCGAAGAACAGCACGTCGGGCAGGTGCTGCAATGCCTGCGTGACGGCCGATTGGCCATCGCCTGCAATGCCTGCCACGGTGAGCTGCGGCCACGCTTTTTTCAGCTCGATCTGCAGGGCCTGTGCGAGCAGCGGCTCGTCTTCGGCAATGAGGGCGGTGGGCGAGGTGGGGGCCGTGGTGGCGCTGGAGGCGTGAGGCATGGTCATGCTCCTGCCGGAATGCGAATGATCGTGCGGGTGCCGCCTTCGGGGGCTGCTGCGAAATCCATGGTGGCGCGCGCACCGTGCATGGTGCCCAGCCGCTCGCGCACGTGGCTCATGCCGTAGCCTTTGGGCGCGCCGTTGTTGTCTTGAAGGCCCACGCCCGTGTCGCGCACTTCCAGCACCAGCTCGCCGCCTTCGCGGCGCGCGCTCACGTCGATGCGGCCGCCTTCCAGCTTGGGCTCCAGCCCGTGCTTGATGCTGTTCTCGACGATGGGCTGCAGCATCAGCGCGGGCACAGGCAACTGCGCCAGCTCGGGCGGCAGCGCGAGCGTGAATGCCAGGCGCTGGCCCATGCGGATCGACATCAACACCAGGTAGTCGTGCAGGCGGTCGAACTCGGCCTGCAGCGGGTGCGTGGTGCTGCGCGATGCGCTGAGTGTGGCCCGCAGGTAGGCAATCATGTGGTCGAGCATCGTCTGTGCGCGCTCGGGGTCCACGCTGATCAACGCGCGCAGGTTGGCGAGCGTGTTGAACAGCATATGCGGCTCCAGCTGCGTCTCCAGCACCTTGAGCCGCGCGTCATCAGCCTGGCGGCGCGCCTCGCCCATCTTGCGTTCAAGGTAAGAGCTGCGGTTGATGCTATAGAAGTAGTAGCTGCAGACGACGCCGGCCACGACGGTGATGAGCACGGAGTTGCGAAACTCGTTGCCGTCGCCCGGCGGGGCGGGGCTTGGCGGGTAGAAGCCGTAATACAGGCAGACCTGGTTGGCCACGAGGTTGCCGAAGAACCAGCCCACCACAATGCCGCCGACCACCAGCGCAACACCGGCGATGCCCTTTGGCCAGCCTGTTTCGGCGCTGGAAGGAAACAGGTCCCGGCCGAGGTCGATGCACAGCCAGGTGATCAGGCCGATGAACATCGAATACACGACCGGGGTTGCATAAGACCGGTCCGGGCGAAAGGCGTACTGCAAGGTGGCGACGACGAGGCAGAACGCCATGACCTGCAGCAAGTGCCGCAGCTTGCTGATCCAGTCGATGTTCATTGCCCGCCGCTGCGCTGGCGCTGCAGGCGCTCGCGCTCCTGCTGCACCATCTTCTCGCGGATGCCGCCGCCCTGGCCGATCAGGAAGACCGACAGGCCATGCAGCGCCACACCCAGGCCCCAGCCGAGCACCGGGTACATCGACCAGGCGCGTTCACGCAGGCCAAAGTAAGACAGCGCGAACAGGAAGGTATTGACCACCACGTACACCGCGAAGTGGAAGTACCACCCCAGCTTGGCACCCGCACGCTTGTGGGCGAGTCGCTCGATTTCGTCATTGCTCAGGCGGTTCATGGCGGGGGGTGTTCTCAGGTTGCAAATCATTGTAGGCGTCTGCCATGCCGGGCTGCGAATACGCGCAGGCCACAGCCAGCAGGCAGACCAGGATGAAACTTTTCATGGCGCGCTCGTGGCCTGCCTGTTTATTGCTGGCCGTCGCGTTGCGCCTGCAGCCGCTCGCGCTCTTGCTGGACCATGCGGTCCTGCAAGCCGCCACCGCCGGTCGCAAGAAACACGACAACGCCGTGGATCGCCAGGCCAAGGCCCCAGCCCAGGGCCGGGAAGATGGCCCAGCTGCGATCGCTCATGGCGGACAGCACGGCGAGCATCAGGTTCACGACGATGTACACAGCGGCGTGGATGAAAAAGCCCATCTTCATGCCGGCGCGGCGGCGCGCGATGCGGTCGATGTCGTTCGGGTCGTAGTTCTTGCTCATGATGGTCTTTCAGAAGATTCGGTTGATGTGATGGATGTGATTTGTTGGCGCGGCCTGCTCAGGCCGGCACGCCCTTGTGGCCCAGGCCGAAGGCCAGCTTCAGCAGGCGTGCGGCGCGGCCGGCAAACAGGCCGCTGAACAGGCCATACAGGCCGCCGACGACCAGCGTGTATTGCGCATCGCGGGCCAGGCCGGGGTTCATGGCCGTATCAACGCCCACGATGTACTTCGTGAGGAAGATGCCCAGGATCAGCACCATCGGGATCCAGCTGCCGCGCATGAAGAACGTGCGGCTGAGCGGGTCGTACGTGGTGCCTTGGGGTACGCGTTGCGGCGCGACCAGCGCGAGCATCACGGCGGCCGCAAACATCCAGGTGATCATGACCCAGCCGAACATCGGCGAGTTGCCGAAGGCCGAGACCATGCCCCAGATGGACAGGCCGGTCATGACGACGGGCATCACGGCGATGCGGGCGACGCTGGCCGTACGGTCGCGCGCTTGCGATGCGCCGAGCACTGTGAGGCCGGCGAGCAGGCCGCCGACCCATGCGGGCGTGTTCTTGAGCACCTGGCCGATGGCTTCGGGGTGTTGGGCGATGAGTTGAATCAGCAGCATGGTTTTCTCCGGAAGATGAATGTGTGGCGAACGGGTTGGCGGGGCGAATCAGGCAAAGAGGAAGTTGCCGACGATGCGGCTGGGTAGCAGGGCGAAGGCACCGGCGCCGACGCATGCGCCCCAGTACAGGTTGGTCATGAACTTGCGGTGGGCGACGACGTTGCCCTTGGCCAGCGCCCAGAAGGCGCGCACCAGCCCGAAGAACACGAACGGGATGAACAGGTGGATGGGGCTGAAGCCGTTGATGTTGGGCAGGTGGCCGCCGCGGATGAAGAAGGCGGAAGCCGCGGCAATGATCATCAGCGTGACCCAGGCGTAGCCGAAGGCGCGGTGCAGCTTGGGGCGTTGCAGGGCGCCCTTGCGGGCCCACAGGGCGATCGGGCCGGTCACGACAGCCAGGATCGCAGCGGTCATGTGGATCGCGATGACGGGGGTGACGGGTGACATGTTCGGCTCCTTGGTTGCGGGGGCTGCGTTCTGCAGCGATGGAGCGGACTTTGCCGGGCGGCCTGCCCCCGCGCCACGGCGCTGGGACGAAATGAAAAAAGGGCGCCGCGAAATGCAGGCGCCCGGGAGCGAAATGCAGGCCCGCCGGGGCGAGATGCACGCTCGCCGGGGCGAGATGCACCCTCGCCGGGGGGAGAGGCGGGCGCGCCGCAGCGCTAGACCAGCTGTTCGGACCGGGGCGACGCGCCGCGCAGGTAGATGACGCAGCCCTCGTCGCTGGAGCTGTCGCAGTCGAGCACGTCTTTGCGCACGGCGTGGAAGCTGCCTGGCGGCAGCAGGTGGTCGCCAATGCGCAGCGTGCCTTCGAGCACGACGCATTCCTCGTCGACCGGGTGGCGGTGCGCGGGCAGCACGGCGCCCGGGGCGAACTTCAACAGGTACGACATGACGCCCGCCTGCTCCTGCAGCACCTTGCGCTGGATGCCGGGCAGGAAGTTGCGCCACGGCCCTTGCCCGGCGGGCACGAACGTGTGGTGCGATGCCGAGTCGGCGGCGATGTTCTGCATCAGGCGCGACCGCACGCGTTCCACGGCAGCGTCGTCGCCGGCGCTGGATGTGGCGCGCTGGGCAGCGTTGAGTGCCTGCGCGATGTCGGGGTCGAGGGAGTCGCCTTTTTGGCTCATGGTGTCATTGTTGCTGAACGCTGCCTTGCAGGCATTCACGCAGCTTTTCCTGGGCACGCTTGATCTGGGACTTCACCGTGCCAAGTGGCAAGCCGGTGATGCGCGCGATCTCGCTGTGGGAGTGATCGCGAAAGTAGGCCAGGCCCAACACCCAGCGTTCGCTGCCGGACAGGTCGGCCAGTGCCCGGTACAGCCGCGACGAGGCCTCCACCGATTCGCAAATCGCTTGCGGACCGGGCTCGTCGCTGGCCTGCAGTTCAAGTGATTCGTCGGCGGGCGTGGCTTTCATGCCGGCGTGCCGCAGCTTTTCCTGGCGCAGGCGGTCGAGCGCGCGGCTGCGCGCCATGGTGAGAAGCCACGTCAGCCCGCTGCCGCGCTGCGGATCGAACTGGCCCACGTTGCGCCACGCCTGGAAATAGCAGTCTGCCAGCACGTCTTCGCCGAGCGAGTCGCCGACGATGCGCCGCACCACAGCCATGGCATAGCGGATGGTGGCGTTGTAGAACTGCTCGAAGGCGCGTGCATCGCCGCGCGCTGCTGCGGCCAGCTGGGCGGCGATTTGCGCGTCGCGAAGTGTGTTTGACGCGGTTGGATCGAGATCAGGCTCACGCATACCAGTCCATGAGGCTAGCACGGATGAGCTTGGCCGCGGTTCAAGCAATTCGAGGGCCGTCATGCACTGACTACGTGCCAGGACGGCAGGTGGATGCATCCACCCCCGGAAATTTCGCGTAAGGCCAGGATCCGGACCAATAATCGATCAGATGCCGTTCACCCCCATTCGCTGCCTCGTCTTTCTTTTGGCCTCGCTGGCCGCCTGCGCGGCCAGCGCCCATGAGTTCTGGCTGCTACCGGACCGCTTCAACGCGCCTGTCGGCAGCACCGTGCGCCTGCGCATGTTCGTGGGCGAGCAGTTCGCAGGCGAGCAGATCGGCTTTTACCGGGCGCTGGTGGCGCGGGCCCACCACTATTCAGCGACGCGCGATGTGGACCTGACTTCGACGGCGCCTGATGTGCCCGTAGGCGATTTCGCCGTGGCCCTGCGCGAGCCGGGCACGCACCTGCTGGCGATCGACTCGCAGCCGAGCCAGATCGAGCTGGAGGCGGGGCGCTTTTATGCGTATCTGCATGACGAGGGGCTGGACTTTGTGAACGAGGCCCGGGCGGCTGCGGGCAAGGCCGCCGCGCCGGGGCGTGAGCGGTACAGGCGCAATATCAAGACGCTGGTCACTGCGGGTGGGCCGGGCGCATCGGGCACAGCTGCCGACCAGACCTTTGCGCGGGTGACGGGGCAGCGGCTGGAGATCGTGCCGCTGAGTGACCCGCAGCGCGGCGGCGTCGGGCGTGACCTGGCGTTTCGGGTGTTGTGGGAAGGCAAGCCGCTGCCGAATGCGCTGGTGAAGTTCTGGCAGCGCAGCGGTGCGCAGTCGTTGCTCATTCGCGTGGTGACGGATGCGCGGGGGCAAGCCACTTACACACCGCCGTTGGCCGGCACGTGGATGGTGAGCGTGGTTCATATGGTGCCGGTGACGGATTCGCCCGATGTGGACTGGGACAGCTATTGGGGCAACCTCACGTTCTCGCTGCCTGCGGCAAGTCGCCAGTAACCCAGGTCGTCCTTAAGCCAAGCGCCAGCGATAATCCGCGCACTTTTCAAGGAGCGCGTGTGGACTTCGTGTTGCTGGCCAAGGCCGCGGTGATGGGTGTGGTGGAAGGGCTGACCGAGTTCCTTCCGGTGTCGAGCACGGGGCACCTCATCCTGGCGGGCGCGCTGCTGGGCTTTGATGACGAGAAAGCGAAGGTCTTCGACATCGCGATCCAGACAGGCGCGATCTTCGCCGTGATCATCGTGTACTGGCAAAAGATCCGCGAGACGCTGGTGGCGTTGCCCACGCAAAAGTCCGCCCAGCAGTTCGCGCTGAATGTGCTGATTGCGTTTGTGCCTGCTGTGGTGCTGGGCCTTCTGTTTGGCAAGGCCATCAAGGCGAACCTGTTCACGCCGGCTGTGGTGGCCAGCACGTTCATCATCGGCGGCTTCATTATTTTGTGGGCCGAAAAGCGCCCGCCTTCGGCGGTGCGCGTGAACTCGGTCGATGAGATGACATGGCTCGATGCGCTCAAGGTTGGCCTGGTGCAATGCCTCGCGATGATCCCGGGCACGAGCCGCAGCGGCGCGACCATCATCGGCGGCATGTTGCTGGGGCTGTCGCGCAAGGCTGCGACAGACTTTTCTTTCTATCTCGCCATTCCAACGCTGATTGGCGCGGGCGCGTACAGCTTGCTCAAGGAGCGCGCGCTGCTGTCGATGGCCGATTTGCCGCTGTTCGCTGTCGGCCTCGTTTTCTCGTTCGTGAGTGCGTGGCTGTGTGTGCGCTGGTTGCTGCGCTATATCTCGACGCACAGCTTCGTGCCGTTTGCGTGGTACCGGATCGCGTTTGGGATTGTGGTGCTGGGGACGGCCTGGTCTGGTTTGGTGAAGTGGGCTGCTTAGCGCTCGTTCGGGGCGCTTGCGGCAGGTGGACTCTGGCGAGACCTTCCATTGCCACGCCGACTCGGGCCATCGGTGTGCCGCGGCCATGGCCGTGTCGCCCATTGGCAGGCGCATAAGATTTTTGAACCGACGGATCAACTGCGCAACGTCGTCAGCAGCTTGACCAACTCCATGATGGCAGTGAACGGTTCTGGTTCGGTGTAGGCGCTGAAGCGCGCCGCCAGCCCTTCAGCTCGCTGGATGGCAACTGCCAGATGTCTGGCCGTGGTTGAGAATGCGTCGCCTGCACCCTTGTCATAGCCTGGAATGTGCAGTTTGAGGCGTCGCATCACTTCATTGCGATGCAGCGGTGCTTGAACTTCTTCGTAGTGAAGCAGCAGCCACAACTCGAAACTGGGCACAGATGCAATGGCCTGAAAGCGGATCGGCTGCCTGGCATCGTTCTTGAGCTTGCCGTTCAGGGACGCGGCCAGTGCCAGGGCATCGTGATAACTGGCGTGGTCGTCACGGTCAAAAACTGCATAGACCTGCTCGAATGCGCGGCGCTGAATATTCTTGTAGCGATCGCCTTCTTCGAATAGCGCCTGCGCGTATTGCACCACCTGAATCGGCGCAGTGCCCGACTCGCTGGGGCGGACTTCCACATTGGCCGTGTGCAATCGATAGGCTGCACGGATCTCCCGAAAGTAGTTTGGCTCCGTCTTGCTGCCTTCGGAAACGATCAGGATGCGGTCGTAACTTGCCCGCTGCCCCTGCTTGCGCTCCAGCTGTTTCTTCTGGCGCTCTTGCGGGGAGTTATCGCGAGCCATCAGTGTTTCAGCCCGAGAGTGTGGCCAAGAAACGGCACACCGCCGTACCGCCCCATCAGGTAGCCGCGCTCCAGAGCCTCGTTCTTGCGCGGGCTGAACTCAGACAAGCTGACCAATGCCGAGGCTTGATCCTGGTCCTTCTCAACAAACCACACCTGATCGCGACGCAGCAGATCGGGCGCGTCCAGCAGCGATGTGTCGTGGGTCGTAAAGATCAACTGCGCGCCCATTGTGTTGACTGTGGGGCGGTGGAACAACTGCACCAATTCACGCACCAGCAAGGTGTGCAAGCTGGTATCGAGTTCATCGATGACCAGCGTCAGCCCTTTGCTGAGGATGTCGAGCACTGGCCCGGCAAGAAACAGCAGATTGCGCGTGCCATTGGATTCATCCATCAACTCAAACACCGCCTTGCCCTGTTCAGTGACATGGTGGAAGCGCAGCCTGTGCTCCTCCATCTCTTCAGCGCGCACCTCGGTTTTGCCCGCCACCAGATCGAAGTGAATGGCCTGTCCCGGCACCCTGCGTGTTTCCACGTCGATGTCAGCGATGCTGATGTCTGCGGATGTTAGAAATCTGCAGACATCCCTGCGTCCGCCGGCCTCCTTGAGCATCTGGATAGAGACCTGCGCAGAGAGCTGGGCCAGCTCGTTGAAGATCACTAACCGATTTGAAAACCAGTCGAACACTGGCCTCAACGCATCACTGTTGAGTTGCACGGCCATCGACAGGAACAATGCGTTAGGGCGCGTCGCACCTTCCCACAAGTTCTTGGGCCCCTTCAGGCCGGGACCGAAGTCGTAAACGTCCTTGCCTGTTTCACTGTCAAAGTGGCGTTCAAACCAGCGCTGCGGCTTGAATGCCTTGTAGACCAGCAGGTGCTCGCCAACGATACGTTGTGCCGTCATGGCAAATCCGTACTGATAGCGCACACCGTCAAGCAGGAACGTGACTTCGAATTCACTGGGCTGACTGGCAGAGTCAGCGTCGAGTCGGAAGGGCTGCACGCCGAAGGTCTGACCCGGCTGGATCGCCGTCGCCGATTCGATCACCACGCCCCGCATGTATTGCAGTGCCTTGATGAGGTTGGATTTGCCGCCCGCGTTGGCACCGTAGATCACGGCACTGCGCAGCAGGGTGGGCGCTGCACTGATGCCCGTCGCCTGGGTGTGGGTGTCCTTCAAGGTCTTGTCCTTGGACGCAACAAGGCTTAGCACTTGCTCATCGCGCAGGCTGCGGAAGTTTTTGACGCGGAACTCGACCAGCATCGTATTCACCTCGGACAACAGAAATAAATCAAAATTATGCACCAACTGCACAAAATTTGAATTTATTAAAAAGCTAGCCTCGGTTTATCTTCGCGTGAGCACTGGGGCCAAGCTGCTGCCTAAAGCTCAAACCCCCGCAACGCCGCCTCAATCGCAGCGGCCGTTGCCAGCGGCTTCTCCATCGGGAACAGGTGTGAGCCGTCGAGCATCATGTTGCGGCCCCGCGTGACCTGCAGCGTCATGGTCAGGCCGACTTGCTTCATCTCGTCGGACCGCGTGCCGCCGATAAAGCCGACGCCACATTTGAGCGGATGCCTGCGCAGCAACCGGTCCAGATTGTCGGGAAGCGTGTTGTAGATGGCTGTCTCGATGTCACGGTCGAAAGCCAGCACGCGGTCACTGCCGTCGTCGACCATGCAGTGCTCGACATAGTCGCGCAGCACCTGCTCGTCCCAGTGCGCAAACGCCTTCTTGCTGCGGAAGTGATCGAACGCAGCCTGGTTTGACGGCCACCGATTCTTGCGCTGGCGGCTCACGCGCCCCGGTGAAATCGAGCCGACGATCTGCGTGCGCTTCATCGCGCCCAGCGCCGTCGCGCGCCAGCCGCCCAACAGCGGCGAGTCGAGCAGCAGCACGCCCCGGGCGAGGTCCGGGTGACGCGCAGCACACATCAAACTCAAAAAACCACCCAGCGAATGCCCGACGAGGAAAGCGGGCTCGCCCTCTTTGTCAACTTCGCGGCGTGCCAGGTCATGCAGCTGCTGCACCAGGTGCGGCCAGTTGTTCGTGACGGGGTAGTCAGGGTGATGGCCGAACTTGTCGACGGCCTTCACGCGGAACCCGCGTGAGCGCAGGCTCTTGAAGAGCACCGCGTATGTCGCGGCAGGAAAGCTGTTGGCGTGGGAAAAAACAATAAGACTCAAAACATCCGCCCGGTCGTTGGCTGACTCAGATCAGCCGCTCATCGGGCCGCGTGATCTTCTTCAAAGGCTTGCTCACGCTGCTATCGACCTTCAACGGCGTGTCGGTCTTGGCGTCGTCCCAGACCGGGTCATCAAGGCTGTCGAACACTTCGCGCAGCTTTTGCCCCCACGTGCTGTGCAGCATGCGGTAGTACGGGTTGTTCTGGTCGATGCTCACGATCTTGTCGGTCTTGAAGGTGTTCGCTTCGTACACCACGAGATCGAGCGGCGGGCCGACAGAGAGGTTCGATTTCATCGTCGAATCCATCGACACCAGCGCGCACTTGGCGGCTTCGTCGAGCGGCGTGTCAGGCGTGATCACGCGGTCGAGCACCGGCTTGCCGTACTTCGACTCGCCAATCTGGAAGTACTGCGTTTCACTGGTGGCCTCGATGAAATTGCCGGCGGAATATACATTGAACAGGCGCATGCCTTCGCCGCGAATCTGGCCGCCAAAAATCAGCGACACATTGAATTCCACGCCCGCGTTCTTCAGTGATTCGGCGTCGCGGTCATACACGTGGCGCACGGCCGTGCCCAGCACGCGTGCAGCGTCGAACATGCTGGTCGCGTTCCAGATCGTGAGCGCTTCTTTCTCGCCGGGTTCCTTGAGCTTTTCGACCTGCAGGATTTCGCGCACCGATTGGGAAATGCTCAGGTTGCCCGCCGACAGCAGCACCATGAAGCGGTCTCCTGGGCGCTCGTACACGATCATCTTGCGGAAGGTGCTGATGTTGTCCACGCCGCCGTTCGTGCGCGAGTCCGAGAGGAACACCAGGCCGGCGTTGAGTTTGATTCCGACGCAGTAGGTCATGTTGACCTCCGACGAGCCGCCTCTAGGAGGTCAGCCCCCTCGGGGGGCAGCGAACGAATGTGAGCGTGGGGGTTCATAGTTTGTCTTGCAGGTTCTTGAGTTGGTAGAGCGCGTCGAGGGCTTCGCGCGGGCTCATCGCATCGGGGTTGAGTGCGCCGACCGCTGCCTCGACGGCGCTGTGCATGGGCGCTTGCGCGGCAGGCGGTGCTTCAAACAAGTCTACCTGCTCACGGCTGAGGGTTTGCTGGTTTTCCAGTGCAGTCAATGCATGCCGCGCGTGATTGACGACGCCCGTGGGCATGCCGGCCAGTTTGGCGACCTGGATGCCGTAGCTGCGGCTGGCCGGGCCCGGCTGTATCTCATGCAGGAACACGATGTCGGTGCCGGACTCGGCGGCGCTCACATGCACGTTCACGGCCGCATGGTGCTTCGCCGGAAACTCCGTCAGCTCGAAGTAATGGGTGGCGAACAGCGTGAATGACTGGCTTTTGTCGTGCAGATGCGCGGCAATGCCCGAGGCGAGCGCCAGGCCGTCGAAGGTCGAGGTGCCGCGCCCGATCTCATCCATGAGCACCAGCGAATTCGCTGTGGCCGCATGCAGGATCTGCGCGGCCTCGGTCATCTCGAGCATGAAGGTCGATTGCGCGTTGGCGAGGTCGTCAGCCGCGCCGATGCGCGTGTGGATCGCGTCCATGGGCCCGAGGCGGCACGCCTGTGCGGGCACGTAAGAGCCCATGGCAGCCAGCAGGCAAATGATGGCCACCTGCCGCATGTACGTTGATTTACCGCCCATGTTGGGGCCGGTGATCACTTGCATGCGCTGCTTGGGGCCCAGGCGCGTGTCGTTGGCAATGAAGCTGCCGCCGGTGGTTTCTGCAAGGCGGCTTTCCACAACCGGGTGGCGGCCTTGCGTGATCTCGATGCCGGGTTCACGCGTGAACTGCGGGCGGCACCAGTTCAATACGAGCGAGCGTTCTGCCAGCGCGCACAGCGCATCGAGCGACGCCATGGCGCGCGCCAGGCGGGTGAGGGCGCCCACGTGCGGCTGCAGCTGGTCGAGCAGTTGTTCGTACAGCCACTTCTCGCGGGCGAGCGCGCGGTCTTGTGCCGACAACGCCTTGTCTTCGAATGCCTTGAGTTCGGGCGTGATGAAACGCTCGGCGTTCTTCAGCGTCTGGCGGCGGCGGTAGTCGGCGGGAATCTTGTCGAGCTGGCTTTGCGTGATCTCGATGTAGAAGCCATGCACTTTGTTGAACTGCACGCGCAAGTTGGCGATGCCGGTGCGCGCGCGCTCTTTCACTTCAAGTTCGAGCAGGAAGCCGTCGCAGTTGTCCTGGATGGCGCGCAGCTCGTCGAGCTCGGCGTCCAGGCCCGCTGCGATCACGCCGCCGTCGCGAACGAGCGCGGCAGGCTCGTCCTTGATCGTTCGGGCAAGCATCGTGTAGCAGCCGTCGGGTGGCGACATGCTGGCCGCGACTTCAGCCAGCAGTGGGTCGCTGACGGTGAGTTGAGTCGATAGCTGTGCCGCCCGCTCAATCGACTGCTTCAAGCCGACAAGCTCGCGCGGGCGCACTTGCCGCAGTGCGATGCGCGCTGTGATCCGTTCCACATCGCTTGTGCCTTTGAGGCTGGCGCGCAGCTGCTGCCAGAGGTTGTCGCGCAGCGTGGCGATCGCATCGTGACGCTGCAACGCCTGACTGCGCTCGCGCCTGGGCTCCAGCAGCCACGACTTCAGCATGCGGCTGCCCATGCCTGTCATGCACGTGTCGAGCAGCGAGAAGAGCGTGGGCGAGTCTTCGCCGCGCAGTGTCTGCACGAGCTCCAGGTTGCGCCGCGTCGTCACGGGCAAGTCGATCAGCTCGTCATCGCGCTGCACCTGCAGGCTCTGCACGTGCGACAGCGCCCGGCCCTGTGTGTGTTCGGCGTAAGTGAGTAGCGCGGCAGCGGCGGCGTGCGCCTGCACCAGCTCTTCTGCGTTCCAGGCTGCGAGCGTGGCGCTGTTCAACTGCTCCAGCAGTTTGCGCAGGCCCAGGCCCGAGTCGAATTGCCATTCGCCGCGCTCGGTGAGGGAGAACGATGCGGCTGAACGCATGGCCTTCAGCCGCTGCGCGAAGACGGGCGTCACGTCGGCGCTGAACAGCAGTTCGCTCGGCGATATGCGCGCGACCCATGCCTCGAGTTCATCGGCTGCGCACTCGGCCAGCTGCAGCGCGCCCTGCGTCACGCTCAGCCAGGCCAGGCCCAGCCGGTGCCGCGAGCCCTGGTGCACGGCGAGCAGGATGGCTTCGCTCTTGTCGTTCAGCAGTTCAGTGTCGGTGAGTGTGCCGGGCGTGACGACGCGCACGACCTTGCGTTCCACCGGCCCCTTCGATGTGGCGACATCGCCGACCTGTTCACAGATCGCCACTGACTCGCCCTGCTTGATCAGGCGGGCGAGATAGCCTTCAACCGAGTGGAATGGCACGCCCGCCATGACCACGGGCTCGCCAGCGGAGTTGCCGCGTTTGGTGAGCGTGATGTCGAGCAAGCGCGCGGCTTTTTCGGCGTCGGCGTAGAACAGCTCGTAGAAGTCGCCCATGCGGTAGAACACCAGCGTGTGCGGGTGCTGGGCTTTGATGGCGAGGTACTGCGCCATCATGGGGGTGTGGGCGGCCGGGGCGCTGGGGGCGGGAAGGGGACTCAAGGTAGGCGTTGGTCAGGTGATGCCGCCATTATCCCGGTGTCCATTTGAGAGCCACCTGGCAGCGGGCCGCACTTCGTAGGACATCGCCGACGCCGCTTCAGCAGTTTGGCGTCTGGCGCTCGCCGCCGCCGCGCTGCACAGTCACAGTCACATTCAGTGTCAACGCCTTCATGCGTGGACTCCTCCCATTGCCCTGAAGGCCCCGTGACTCTCTCGCAATTCATCACCGCCCATACAGAACAGATCCTGCAGGACTGGGACGAATTTGCCGCCAGCTGCGCGCACGATGGCAAAGAGCTCAACCAGCGCGAACTGCGCGACCACGCTGGCGAGATTCTCAAGTCGATTACACGCGACATCGAGCAGCCCCAGAGCCCTGAGCAGCAGGAGCAAAAGTCCAAAGGCAAGGGCCCGCGCTCCGCCACCTTGAGTGCAGCTGAAGTCCATGCAGACTTTCGCATCCGCTCCGGCTTCGCGATCGACACCATGATCACGGAATACCGTGCGCTGCGTGCCAATATCCTGCGGATGTGGTCTGCCTCAGGCGCCGCGAAGGAACCCGTGGGCGAGATGACCCGCTTCAATGAGTCGATCGACCAGGCCATCGCTGAGTCGGTGAGCCGCTACACCCTGCAGACCAAGAAATCGACCGATCTGTTCATCGGCATCCTGGGCCACGACATCCGCAATCCGTTGGGCACGATCGTCATGTCCGCCGAGATTCTCGCGCGTACCTCACAGGCGCCGCAGAAGGTGGTGACGACCATCATCAACAGTGCGGTACGCATCAACGGATTGATCGAGCAGGTGCTGGACTTCACGCGGGCGCAGGCGGACGGCGCCATGCCGATTCACCGCCTGCCCGGCAACCTGGGCGACCAGCTGGCGAAGGTGCTGCATGAAACGCAGGTGCGCCACCCCCAGCGGCAGCTGGAGCTGCAGCGCAGCGGCACGTTCGACGGCAACTGGGACGAAGGGCGCGTGGGGCAGCTGCTGTCCAACCTGTTGGGCAATGCGCTGCGGTACGGCGACCCGGTCGGGGCCGTGACGCTGGCGCTGTGGTCCGACGAAACGGATGCGTACTTCTCTGTCCACAACTGGGGAGGGCCCATTCGCGAGCAGGATCTGGGGCGCATCTTCGAGCCCATGGCCAGGGGGCCAGGTGTCGAAGGCGCGGAGCAGCGGCGTGAGCCCGCAGGGCTGGGCCTGGGGCTTTATATCTGCCGCGAAATCGTGCGCGCGCACGGCGGGGCGCTCACGGTGACTTCAAAAGCCGAAGAAGGCACGACCTTCACGGTTCGGCTGCCTCGCGTGGCGCCAGCTGTTCGCTGAGCTGTGAGTACTGCGCCATCATGGGTGTGTGTGCGGCCGGGGCGCTGGGGGCGGGGAGGGGACTCAAGGTAGGCGGGTTCAGTCAGGTGAGCTTTCGCAGTATCCGGGCATGGAACGGGCGAATGCGAAGGTCGCACCCGCAACTGTGGAACGCATAGGTGATTTTGGTTACTGACTGGGATCGCCAACTCGTTTAACAAGCCATGCCTGGGATTACTAACCCCTTTAAGTTTTGGAAGACCCGAAACGCCAGATGCACTGTCCATCCCGGAGCGCCTGAAGCGAGCAGCAGTTCGTCTGCCGGACGGCGTCCGTCGGCAACCCAATTGCCTGCGTCGAATCCCCGAGTCGATCCGCTTGTCCTGTCGCCCGCCAGACCCGCAGGCCCTTTGTCTGGTGAGTTCGCTCAGCCGGTTAAGTCGCGTGTCACGCCGGTCACGGTGGAAACGCCTGGAGCGCCGCGAGCGCAACTGCAGCCGGCGAGCTTGGCGCACGCCGGATTGGTTCCGGTCGAAGTGCCTGTTGAAATTCCGCCGCCTCCGCCGCCGGAAGAAGAGCTGAATCCGGAATCGCACCAGGAGGGTGCGGGCCCTCGCCAAGATGCTGACCCTGATCTGACGCGCCTTCGTCAACACGAAATTGCTCTTGAGGAAGAGGCGGCGAAAGCGCGAAGAGAGCTTGAAACACCGCTTCCTCCCGATGTGCCGCATCCGGATATTGAGGCCTCACGCATTAGAGCCGTCAAAGCGCATATGTTTGATGTTTTGCACTCTAACAGCGCGTCTTCGATCACGAGCCACTTTGAACTGGCCGAAAGTTTCTTCAAACCGCTCAGCGCGTCCGTGAATCTCGATATGCGTCATCCCGATCTGTTGGGACAGATTCACAAGATGAAGGAGTTCTTTTTTGAAGGTGCTATGGATGAGGATGGCTTGCGTCTTTTGCTCAAAGTACATGAGGCATTCTGGGCGATGGCAACAGGCGCGACGGAGACTGAACGGGGCGAGGGCGTGGATAGATTGATGGATTTACTGCGACTTGCCCGTCTCAGCGACAGCCCTCACGTCAAGCCGTCAACCGGTCAACTCACTTCATTTGCGGACATCGTGATGTCGTTCGAAGTCGAGTTAGGCGCTCGTGCCCACCCTGCATCCCGACTCGACGCTGGAACGGCGATGCTCTTCGACGCAGTAGGAAAATCTGGCTTCTACCGCAATCCCACCAAGGCGCCCCAAGCCATCGACGTACTGGCGGTTTGCCGTGCGCTCAGATACTTTCCTGCAACTCCGGTATGCCTTTGGACAGATGAGTACAAAAGCAAAGTCAATATACAGATCGACCCGAGTCGACTTACGCGGGACGAAGTCGCTGAGATCCTGAGCTCTGAGAGAAAACCGGCCTGGGCATGGCTGCCAGTCCTTGAATGGGAGGCGATGCTTGCAGCCAGCAAGGCGGCCAATGCCTATGGCGAAACGATGGCAGCAGTTCCGCTACATCCCGAGCTGACTGGCATGATTTAGCAATATGAATGACATTCGCACCGCCATCAGTGCTTTCGCACGGTGTCAATCTTCAGACGCACTGACTCGCACTCTGCGCAAAGCTGATCTGCCGCGTGCGAGGCAGGCACTGCGGATAGTCGCGCGCCACGAAGGCGATCAACTGCTCGCGCAACCAATGGCCCAGGTCGCCGGCAAGGCCTGAGTTCTCCGCCGACACCAGCACGCGAATCTTCATCGACGACTCTGTCGCGTCGATCACCGCGAGCTTGCCGACTCGCTTGTCCCATTCGGGCGCGACCGCGAGCAGCCGGTCGAGCTCGGCGCGCAGTGCCTCCAGCGGCATCGTGAAATCGACGAAGAAGAAGACGCTCTGGACGATTTTGGAGCTGGAGCGCGTCCAGTTCTCGAACGGGTTTTCGATGAACCAGTTCAGCGGCACGATCATGCGCCGCTCGTCCCACAGCTTCATCACGACGTAAGAGCCGGTGATCTCCTCGACGCGGCCGTGCTGGTCTTTGACGATCAGCACGTCGTCGATGCGAATGGGTTGCGCGAAGGCGAGTTGCAGGCCAGCAATCAAGTTGCTGAACACCGGCCGCGCGGCGATACCGCCCACCAGGCCCAGCACACCGGCCGATGCCAGCAAGCTCGCACCGAGTTGCCGGGCGCCCGGGAATGTCATCAGCGCCATCGATGCGCCGCCAATGACCAGCAGCACATTGGCGCTGCGGGAAAGCACATGGGCCTGCGTCTGGATGCGCCGCGCCTCGAGGTCGTCAGAAACTGACACGGGATGGCGCGCGATCAGCCCGTCTGCCAGGCCGTTGATCACGCCCATCACGAACCACGTCAGGGCCGCGATCAAGAGCAGTGCATTGCCGTGCCGCACGGTGCTGATGTGAGCCAGCGTGTCCGGCGCCAGCACCCAGATGATTTGCAGTGCGGCCAAGGGCAGTACTGCGCCGGCAGCGCGCTGTGTCGCTTCGATGATGGCTTTGACGACCACGGTGTCTCGCGCGACGCGGCGCAGCACCGCCAGGCCGACGCGGTGCACGACCAGCGCGGCAAAGACCGCGACCAGCGCGGCAGTGGCCGTGGCTGTCCAGACGTGCGTTTGCAGGATGTCGGGCAGCAGGCTCGTCAGGTCAGGATTCAGCGTCTCGGTGCGCACGGGTGTCGTCGGTGGTTGCGTCAGTCGTTGCGTCTGTGGCTGCATCGGCGGCTGCGTCGCCGATACCCAGCGGCTTGGTTTCGCGCGCCGCATAGTCAACCGCTTGCTGGCGCACGATGGCCTTGTCGCCAGCGCTGGCGAACTTGCTGTACTTGCTCAAAATGCCGACGAGCTGGCCGTAGATCTTCGGGTTGCCGGCCACGCATTCCTTTTGCTCCAGGAAGTCGGATTCGCCAGTGAAGTTGCCGATCAGCCCGCCGGCCTCCTGCACGAGCAGCGAGCCCGCAGCGACATCCCAGGGCGACAGCCCGGTTTCAAAAAATCCGTCGGTGAAGCCGGCTGCGACATACGCGAGGTCGAGCGCAGCAGCACCCGGGCGGCGCAGGCCGGCCGTGCGTGTCATCACGTCGGACATCATGCGCAGGTAGTTGTTGAAGTTGTCGCCCGGGCGGAAAGGAAAGCCCGTGGAGATGAGGCACTGGCGCAGGTCGATGCGCTTGGACACGCGCAGGCGGCGCTCGTTCATGTAAGCGCCGCGGCCCTTGGTGGCGGTGAACAGGTCGTTGCGGCTCGGGTCGTAAATCACGGCCTGTTCGACCTTGCCGCGCACGGCCAGCGCAATGCTCACGCAATAGACTGGAAAGCCGTGGATGAAGTTGGTGGTGCCGTCGAGCGGATCGATGATCCAGACGTTGTCGGCATCCTTGACGCCATGTGTCTTGCCCGATTCCTCGGCCCAGATGCCATGCGTGGGGTAAGCCGTGAGCAGGGTTTCGATAATCGCGTTTTCGCTCGCATGATCGACTTCGGTGACGAAATCGTTGACCTGCTTTTGCGAGATGCGGACTGCTTCAACGTCGAGCGCCGCGCGGTTGATGATCGCGCCTGCGGCACGCGCCGCCTTGACGGCGGTGTTGAGCATGGGGTGGAGGTTGGGTGACGACATGAGTTGTATGGAAGATCGGGGCGCGTCCGTGAGGAGCGAAACGCTGCCAGCGATGGGCAGCGACAATAGGCGTGATTTTACAGCCCAATGAAAACACGCTTCATCCTCATCAACACCAGCCATGCTGGCAATGTCGGCGGTGCTGCGCGCGCAATGAAAGTGATGGGCTTTGACGAGCTCGTGCTGGTCGCGCCGCGCTGGCCGAATGTGTTGCGCCGAGAAGAGACGATCCAGCGGGCGAGTGGCGCGCTCAACGTGCTTGAAAACGCGCGAATTGTCGAGACGCTCGATGAAGCGCTCGACGGCGTGACGTACCTCTGCGCCACAGCAATGACACCGCGCGATTTTGGGCCACCGACGTATTCGCCGCGCGAGCATTTGCCAACGCTGCCCGGCAAGACAGACAGCGTGGCGTTCCTGTTCGGCTCCGAGCGATTCGGCATGAGCAACGACGATGTGTATCGCTGCCATGCGGCGCTCACCATCCCGACCAATCCCTCGTTCGGCTCGCTCAATCTCGCAGCAGCGATCCAGGTGATTGCGTACGAGTGGCGCACGGCGCTCGGTGGCTTTGCGGCGCCGCCCGTCGAAGCACAAGAGCTCGCCGATGCGCAGTCTGTCGCCGGCATGCTGGCGCACTGGGAGCAGGCGCTGGTGGATATTGGCTTTCTCGACCCGGCTGCGCCCAAAAAGCTGATGCCGCGGCTGAACAGCCTTTTCAACCGCGCGCAGCTCACCCCTGAGGAAATCCACATCCTTCGTGGTGTTGCCAAGGCGATGCGCCAAGCAGCGGCCGGGGTAAAACGATAGACTGGTGTGGCTATGTTCAAGCGCATCCGCTCCGATATCCAGTGCATCCTCGACCGCGACCCTGCCGCGCGCAGCAAGTGGGAGGTGCTCACCTGTTATCCGGGGCTGCATGCAGTGGTGCTGCACCGCTTCTCGCACTGGTTCTGGACGCACGGCTTCAAGTGGCTCGGCCGCTTCACGTCGATGCTGACGCGCTGGCTCACGGGCATCGAAATTCATCCGGGCGCCGTGATTGGCGAGCGCGTGTTTTTCGATCACGCCATGGGCGTTGTGGTGGGTGAAACCGCCGAGATCGGCGATGGCTGCACGATCTACCAGGGCGTGACGCTGGGCGGCACATCGCTCTACAAAGGTGAGAAGCGGCATCCGACGCTGGGCCGCGACGTGGTCGTGAGCGCGGGCGCGAAGGTGCTGGGTGGCTTTGTGGTGGGTGACGGCGCCAAGATCGGCAGCAATGCTGTCGTCATCAAGCCGGTGCCTGCGGGCGCGACAGCGGTCGGTATCCCGGCGCGGATCATTCCGTCGAAAGAAGGAACCAGTGCCGACGTGACGGGCCAGCCCAGCAAGTTCTCGGCTTACGGCATCACGCTGGAAGACGATCCGCTGTCACTTGCGCTGAAGGGCTTGATCGACAACGCGACGGGGCAAGAGCACCAGATCGCCTTGCTGTGGCAGGCCATCGAGAAGTTGTCGAAGGTTGAAAAGACTGCCGATTGCGTGCCGGAAGATGCCGCACGCAAAGAGCAGTTCGAGCACGAGAAGCTGTCGCAGCTGGTGGGCAAATAGCGGCACAGCTACGAGGCCGCGCGGCGGGCCGACTTCGGCCTGAACGCGGCGCACACGTCGTCGTTCGTTTCAAGGTAAGGCCCACCGATCAAATCGATGCAATAGGGCACTGCGGCAAAGATGCCGTCGACCAGCTGTTCCCCGCCAGCCGCCCGCAAGCCTTCCAGCGTTTCCTGGATCGCTCTCGGCTGGCCCGGCAAATTGATGATGAGGCTCTTGCCGCGAATCACCGCCACCTGACGAGACAGAATCGCCGTCGGCACAAAGCGCAGGCTGATCTGGCGCATCTGCTCGCCGAAGCCGGGCATGACTTTGTCCGCGACAGCCAGCGTGGCCTCAGGCGTCACGTCGCGCGGTGCAGGGCCGGTGCCGCCCGTGGTAAGCACGAGCGAGCAGCCTGCGTCCACCAGTTCAATGAGGGCGCCGCTGATCGCGGGTTGCTCGTCGGGAATCAGGCGCGCATCGAACGTGATGTCGTTCTTCAGCGCCTTCGTGAGCCAGTCTTTCAGCGCGGGCAGGCCCTTGTCTTCATACACGCCCGACGACGCGCGGTCGCTGATCGAGACAATGCCGATGCGGACAGCTTCGTGTGCCATCAATGTTCGTGTGCGGCGCGATCCAGCTCTTCGCGCACGATCTGGAAAATCTCGCGGAAGGCGCGGCCATGGCGCGGCGCGAGGCCCTTGGACTCTGCGGCTTTATCGGGCGGCGTGTCTTTGCGGGCCTGGCGGATCAATGCGCGCAACTGCTGGGTGTCAGTTTGCGGATGGGCGAGGAGCCATTCTTCGAAAGCGCCATCGCGCGCAATCAGGTCATCGCGCCACTGCTCGGCTTGATGCAATGCCAGCGAATCGCGCGCGGAGCCGTTTTGCTGTGTCTCGAGCGCTTCGCGGATGGCGGCAAGCGTTTCTTCGTCGAGGCCGCGCATCAGCTTGCCGATGAATTGCATCTGCCGGCGCTTGCCCTCGAAGTTGGTGATGCGCTTGGCATCGGCGATTGCGTCGGCGAATTTTTCAGAGATGGGAAGCGCGCCCAGCAGGTCGGCGCGCAGCGTCAACAGAGCCTCACCGATCTTTTGCAGCTCGGTGCTCTCGCGTTTGAGGTCGGTTTTGCTGGCTTGCGTCGTGCCTTTGAGCTCAGCCTTGAGTTCGAGGTCGAGCTCACTGCCTTCGGCGACAAACTCGCCGCGGACGAAATAGCCTTTTTTGGGTTTACGTGACATGCGGCCAAGTATCATAGCCGCGACCATGAAGAACAAAGATACACAGGCCGCCCGCGGCTTCAGCTACAGCCGCGCGAAGTTCGAAGAGCTGGTCGATGCAGCGCTTGCACATGCAAAGAAAATCGGCGCCACGGATGCAGGCGCCGAAGCCTCGGAAGGCTGCGGCCTGAGTGTTTCCGTGCGCAAGGGCGAGCTGGAAAACGTCGAGCGCAATCGCGACAAGTCGCTGGGCGTGACGGTGTATGCGGGCAAGCGGCGCGGGAACGCAAGCACGTCAGATTTTTCGCAAGCCGCTATCGAACAGACGGTGCAGGCGGCTTTCGACATTGCCCGTTTCACCGCTGAAGATCCATTTGCCGGTCTGCCCGACGCGCAGGACATCGCGCAGGCCAAAGACCAGCCCGACCTCGACCTGTTCCACCCATGGGACATTGACAGCGAACGCGCCGCGAAGATCGCGCTGGCCTGCGAAGCCGCTGCCTTCAAGACCGACAAGCGCATCCGCAACAGTGAAGGCGCGGCGGTGTCGGCGCAGCAAAGCCATTTTTTCAGCGCCCACACAGCGGGCTTTTGCGGCGGCTATTCAAGCTCGCGTCACTCGATTTCGGTAGCGCCTATCGCGGGCAAGGGCGACGACATGCAGCGCGACGCCTGGTACACCTCCATGCGCGATGCGAGCGAGTTGTCTGCGCCCGAAGCGGTTGGCAGGTATGCGGCTGAGCGTGCGTTGTCGCGGCTGAAGTCACGCAAGATTTCCACGCGCGAATGCCCGGTGCTGTTCGAATCCCCACTGGCAGCGGGCCTGCTCGGCGCCTATGTGCAAGCGACGAGCGGCGGTGCGCTGTACCGCAAGAGCACGTTCCTGCTCGATTCGCTGGGCAAGAAAGTGCTGCCCGGCCACATCGACATCGTTGAAGACCCGCATGTCATGCGCGGCAAGGGAAGTGCGCCGTTCGATGAAGAAGGTGTCCGCACCCAGGCCCGCAAAGTGGTGGATGCCGGCAAGGTGCAGGGCTATTTCCTGAGCAGCTATTCGGCCCGCAAGCTCGGCATGAAGTCCACCGGTAACGCGGGCGGCTCGCATAACCTGTCGATGACGTCCCGGCTCACGAAGCCGGGCGATGACCTCGATGAGATGCTGCGCAAGCTGGGCACGGGCCTGTTCGTGATCGAGTTGATGGGGCAGGGCACCAATTACGTGACGGGCGACTACTCGCGCGGCGCGAGTGGCTTCTGGGTCGAGAACGGCGAGATCGCGTATCCGGTGCAGGAGATCACGATCGCCGGCAACATGAAGACGATCTTCACGGGCATCGAGGCTGTGGGCGCCGACGTTTACAACTACGGCGCCAAGAGCGTGGGCTCGATCCTGGTCAACAAATTGACCGTAGCCGGCTCCTGAAATAAGCCTTCAGGGAGCCAGCGCGGCCTTCACGGCGGCTGACACCTGGCCCATGTCTGCCTTGCCGGCCAGCCGGGTTTTCACGGCACCCATGACCTTGCCCATCTCGCCGGGGCCCGGTGTTTTGCCAAGTTGCTCGCCCAGTTCAGCGACGATGGCCTTCACTTCAGCCGCCACTTCATCTGCTGACAGGCGCGCGGGCAGGTAGGCCTGCAGCACGACAACTTCGGTCTTTTCCTTGTCGGCCAGGTCCTGGCGGCCGGCTTTCTCGAACGCCTCGATGCTGTCTTTGCGCTGCTTGAGCATCTTGTCGACGATGGCGATCACGGCCACGTCGTCCATTTCGATCCGCTCGTCCACTTCCTTTTGCTTCATGGCGGCTGTCAGCAAGCGGATGGTGCCCAGGCGCTCGCTGTCCTTGGCGCGCATGGCGGCTTTCATGTCGTCGGTGATGCGTTCCTTGAGGGTCATGTGTCTCTCCTGTCTGTCCAGATGAATTGGAATCGGAAACGACAAAGCCCGCTTGAGCGTCCCCAGGCGGGCTTTGGTGCGGTGCTTGCGCGCCGCGGCTCTTGCCAGGAAGTCTAGTAGAGCTTCTTGGGCAGCTGCATGCTGCGAACGCGCTTGTAATGGCGCTTGACGGCGGCTGCCTTCTTGCGCTTGCGCTCTGCAGTGGGCTTTTCGTAGAACTCGCGTGCGCGCAGTTCGGTGAGCAGGCCCAGTTTTTCGATGGTGCGCTTGAAGCGGCGCAGTGCCACGTCAAAGGGCTCGTTTTCCTTAACTCGGATAGTCGTCATTAGCTAATGAATCCAAAATTTGCTGCCAGAGGGTGCTCAGGAGATCGGGCCCGGGCGCCATGACAAGCGTTTGTTCCCCAACTTGAAAGGTGATCAGGCCGTTGGGGTTTGCCAGCAAAGCCCTAGATTATAGACCCAGACCCAGTCTTTGCCATGGCCTGGGCGCAGGCATGGGCGCTGGCCCAGGCCCACTGGAAGTTGTAGCCGCCCAGCCAGCCTGTGACATCGACCACTTCCCCAATGAAATACAGGCCCGGCTGCTTCGATTCCATCGTCTGCGACGACAGGTCGCGCGTGTCCACGCCGCCGGCCGTCACCTCCGCCTTTTTGTAGCCTTCGGTGCCCGACGGCACGAGTGGCCAGCGCGCGATGCGATCGGCCAGCTGCGCCAGGGATTTGTCGCTGGCTTCGTTGATGGGGCGCTTGAGCGTGGCGTCCTGCGCGACCCAGGCGTCGGCCAGGCGCGTGGGCACCAGCGCCGCCAGCTCGTTGGCCACCAGCTTTTTCGACGTTGCCTTTGCATGCTGCAGCGCCTGCACGATATCGACGTCAGGCGCCAGGTTGATGCGTATCGGCTCGCCCTCGCGCCAGTAGCTCGAAATCTGCAGCACTGCCGGGCCGGACAGGCCGCGATGCGTGAAGAGCAGGTCTTCATGGAAAGCGATGCGGCTTTTCTTCTCGCCCGTTTCGATGATCACGGGCAGCGACAAACCGGCCAGCTGCGAATAGGGCTCCCAGCTCGCGCCCTCGAAAGTCAAGGGCACCAGCGCAGGCCGCGGCTCCACCATCCGGATGCCGAACTGCCTGGCGATGCGGTAGCCGAAATCAGTCGCACCGATTTTCGGGATCGACAGGCCGCCCGTTGCAATCACGACGTTGTTCGCCGCGACGCTGCCGCGATCTGTCTCGATGCGATAGCGCGGGCCACTTTCGCTGGTGTGCACCGACTTCACCGCGCACGGCTGCCAGCGCGTGACGCCGCCAGCGTCGCACTCACTGACGAGCATGGTGATGAAGTCGTCAGACGAGCGGTCGCCGAAGAGCTGACCCTTGTGCTTCTCGTGGAAGGCGATGTGGTGCTTGCTGACGAGCGCCAGGAAGTCGGCGGGCGTGAAGCGCGACAGGGCAGAGCGGCAAAAGTTCGGGTTGTCGCCGATGAAGTGCTTTTGCGGCGCGCGAATGTCGAGATCGCGATTGGTGAAGTTGCAGCGGCCACCGCCGGAGATGCGGATCTTCTCGGCCACCTTCTCGCTGTGGTCGATGAGCAGCACCTTCAACCCGCGCTGGCCCGCCACTGCCGCGCAGAACAGGCCTGCCGCGCCCGCGCCAATGATGGCCGTATCGAATGCGGCCGGTCCGCTCATCACCTGTCCCCGTTGATTTCGAGCGGGCAGTGTAGCTGTGTTGGATCAGGCTGCGAGTGACTTCGCCGTCGAGCTGCTCGCACTTGCGGCTGCGCTCACCACATTGCCGATCACGATGACCGACGGGCTTGCGAGCTGTTCGCGCACGATCGTCTCGTAGAGCTGCGCGAGCGTTGTGATGGCATGGCGCTGGCCGGGCAGTGACGCATGCTGCACGATGGCCACAGGTGTCGAGCCCGGCAGCGCCGAGAGCAGCTCGTTCTGGATGCGCTGTGCGCCGCTCACGCCCATGTAGATCACCAGCGTGAGGCGGGCATCGCGAACGGCCCGCGCCAGCACTTGCCAGTCCGGGCCTTGCGCGTCGGAGTGGGCGTGCCCCGTGACGAAGACAACGCCGTGCGCATGCTCGCGGTGCGTCAGCGGCACACCCAGTGCCGTGACGGCAGCCAGGCCCGACGTGATACCGCTCACGATCTCGACATGGATGCCAGCCTCGCGCAGATGCTCTACCTCTTCGCCGCCGCGCCCGAAGATGAACGGATCGCCACCTTTGAGGCGCACGACGTTGCCGCCTTCGCGAGCGGCCATCACCATCAGTTTTTCGATGAAGGCTTGCGGCGTGCTTTTGCAGCCGCCACGTTTGCCGACGTACACGACGCGCGCGCCGGGCGGTGCGTACTTGACGATCTCATCACTGACGAGATCGTCCACCAGCAGCACGTCCGCCGCCTGGATTGCCTTCAGAGCCTTGATGGTCAGCAGTTCCGGATCGCCCGGTCCTGCACCCACCAGGGTGACCTTGCCTGTATCGATGTTCATGTCGCCTCGGGTCATTAATTTTGTGCTGAGGCCAGATGCAATATGTGTTCCACCTGCAAGGCCATCGACTCAGCCACAGACTTTTGTCCCGACAACACATGAAGGATGTAAGCAGCTGTAGTTGCAGCGTCAATTTCGCGCGGCAGATCGGGCAGGTCAGTGAGCGTTCCTTTGCGGCCTTCTTCGAGAGGGATGCGAACGCCGTTCACGAAACCATCCATCTGCGGCAGACGCCGCGCATCTGCAACAACCTCGCCTTCGGTGCCGCGCAGCAGCAACGCCGTGGACTTCATGAGTTCAAAGACGGCCGCCATTGAAATCGCGTATTCAGGATGGGTGTAGCTGCCAACAATCACGGCGGCGCCATCCGACGGGTTCATCAGTTTGACGAGGCTGTGCGCCGAGTTGCGCAGGCCGATGACGCGGCGCGCGTCGAGCAGGCGCTTGAGTCCCGGGCTCAGCAGTTCAGTCGGCACGTAGGCAACTTCACCGGGCTCGATCGCGCGGATCGCGGGCAGTGCGTGGATGCCCAATGCTTCGAGCACGTCGCGCACGAACACGCGGCTCGACTCAGTGGCCGTGCCGTGAATGACGACCGGCATGCCGCGCCGGGCCAGCAGCATGGCCAGCAGCGGCGTGAGCACCGGCAGCTTGCGCGCACCGTTGTAGCTCGGCAGTACAACCAGAGGCTTGCCGCTGGATGGGATTTTGTGGATGCGATGGTGTGTCGCATCCAGAAAGCCGGCCATCTCTTGCGGCGTTTCGCCCTTGACACGCATGGCGATGCAAAAGGCACCGACTTCTAGGTCGGTCACGCTGCCGTCCAGCAGCTGCGAAAAGAGGTCGGCCGCCTGTTCGCGCGTGAGCGAACGCGCGCCCTGCTTGCCGCGGCCGATTTCCTTGAGGTAGTGGCTGATGGCCATGGCGCGATTGTCCGCGATGCCTCATGACTGGACGCTATTTGGCGAATGACGAATCTTGTGGGGCCACTGCCCGCACCATGCGCTTGAGTTCAGGCATGCAGGAGCCGCAACTGGTGCCGCATTTCAGTGCTGATTGCACTGCAGCAAGACGGGTATCGTCGGAGCCGGCGACGGCGGCCAGCTGGTTCGCTATCTCTGCATCTGTCACGTTGAAGCACGTGCATACCTGCTTGCCGCGCGGCGCCACCGCCACGGGGGCTGTGGCGCCAGGCACGAGCAGCATGCGGCCATAGCTTTGCGCCGGCAGCTCATCCTGGAGCAGCGTCTTGATCCACGCCTGTGCACTCGTGTCACCCGCGAGCAAAAAGGCATCGAGATGAGCGTCGTTGCCGTGTCTCACGAGGCGCATCGCCCGGCGCTGCCCTTTCCGGCGGTCGGCGTAGCGCATCGTGTCGGGGCTGGCCAGGCCGAGCAGCTGTTCGATCCGCGCGATCAATTCGTCATCGGGTGCTTCGTGCGCAGCTGCGCGGAACAGCACGCCCGCGCGATCACGACCGAACGGAACGCAGGAGGCGAACGGCAGCATGCGCATGACTTGCTGCAACTCGGCGCGCGCGCGCAACGCGTCGTCGTCGGGCAACCATGCCGCGCCCAGCAGCGACCACGGCAATTCGGCCTTGATGATCTTGACGGCCGCATGCTTGAGCTCTGGCTGCTTCGAACTCGGGCAATACGCCGAAGTCGTGAGCGCGTTCACACCGGCCAGGCGCTGGCCTGTCGACGAGCAGCCGCCCAGGAATTCCGGCCCCCAATGCATCGCGATGAACGCCTGGCTCAGCGCGACCTCACCGCTGGCCTGCACCGGCACAACGATGGAGCCGCGCTTGCTGGTCACCTGCACCAGGTCGCCGTCTGCCAGCCGCAGGCGCAAGAGGTCCTGCGGATGCATCTGCACCGACGGCTCCGCCACGTGGCCGAACAGGCGGCCTATCGTTCCGGTACGGCTCATGCCGTGCCATTGGTCGCGCAGCCGGCCGGTGTTCAGCGAGAACGGATAGCGCGACTCACGCACTTCGGCGAGCGGGCGGTAAGCGACATTCGCAAACCGCGCCTTGCCATCGTCAGTGGGGAATACGCCGTCTTCGTAGAGCCGCGCTTTGCCCTGCGACTCGCCGGCTCGCATCGGCCATTGCAATGGCGTGTCGTCGAGCAGTGCGTAGCTCATGCCGGTGATGTCGAGGTCGCGGCCGCGTGTGGACTCGCGGTGCTCGTTCCACACCGCTTGTGCGCCGAGCTCTTCGTCTGCGAGCGAATAGGGGAACAGCGTGGCAAGGCCGGGCCGCAGCTTCTTTTCAAGGCGATGGCCGAACTCTGCGGCGATGGCCCAGTCGTGGCGTGTGCCGCCGGGCTTGGCAATCGCGGGCCGCACGCGGGAGACGCGCCGTTCGCTGTTGGTGACCGTGCCCGTCTTCTCGCCCCACGTGGTAGCGGGCAGCAGCAAGTCGGCAAACTCGCATGTTGCGGTCGTCGCGAAGGCCTCCTGCACCACGACAAATTCGGCTCGCTCCAGCGCGCGGCGCACGGTGGCCTGGTCGGGCATGGACTGCGCGGGATTGGTGCAGGCGATCCACAGCGCCTTGATCTGCCCGTCGGCGGCGGCCTGGAACATCTCGACGGCGGTCTTGCCTGGCTTGTCTGGCACCGTGGGCACACCCCACAGCGCCGCGACTTCCGCGCGATGGGCCGGATCGGCCAGATCGCGATGCGCGCTGAGCAGGTTCGCCATGCCGCCGACCTCGCGCCCGCCCATCGCATTCGGCTGGCCCGTGAGTGAGAACGGCCCCGCGCCGGGTTTGCCGATCTGCGCTGTTGCCAGATGCAGGTTGATCAGCGCCGCGTTCTTGGCGGCGCCGCTCGACGACTGGTTCAGCCCCTGGCAATACAGGCTGAGCGTGGTTGCCGACGTCGCAAACATCGCGGTCGCCTTGAACAAGTCTTCCTTGCGGATGCCGCAAGTCTGCGCAACGAGGTCTGGCGTGCACTCGCGCACGGTGTTCTTCAACTCGTCGAACCCTGTCGTGTGTGCGGCGATATACGCGTAGTTGACCCAGCCTTCCCACAGCATCACATGCAGCATGCCGTGCAAGAGCATCACGTCGGTGCCTGGCTGGATGGGCAGGTAGAGATCAGCAATCCCGGCCGTTTCGGTGCGGCGCGGGTCGCAACAGATGATCTTCAGCGAAGGGTTGGCAGCCTTTGCGTCCTCGATGCGCCTGAACAGGACCGGGTGCGCCCACGCCGTGTTGCTGCCGGCGATGAAGATGCACTGCGCGTGGTCGATGTCTTCATAGCAGTTGGGCGGCGCATCGGCGCCCAGCGTCATCTTGTAGCCAGCCACGGCACTGCTCATGCACAGGCGCGAATTCGTATCGACGTTGTTCGTGCCGATGAGGCCCTTGGCCAGCTTGTTGAAGACGTAGTAGTCCTCGGTGAGCAACTGGCCGGAAAGGTAGAAGCCGACGGCATCCGGCCCATGCTCGCGAATGGTCCGCACGAACGTTTCGACAGCCACCCCCATTGCTTCGTCCCACGACACGCGGGTGGGGCGCTCGCCGCGATGCGCGCGGCGCATCGGGTGCAGCAGGCGTGCCTGATGTGTGATCGGCGCGGAGGCGGTGAGGTGCAGGGTGGACCCCTTCGAGCACAGGCGCCCGAAATTCGCAGGGTGGTCCGGGTCGCCCCGCACGCCGGTGATCTGGTCGCCATCGCTTTCGATCACGACACCGCAGCCCACGCCGCAGTAGGGGCAGGTGGACTTGGTTTCGCGTGCCATCACGCCGACTGTGCAGGCGCGACGTCAATCGCGAGCGTTGCCAGCTCGACCGGGTCGAGGAGAACGTCACCGCTCTCAACGCGGCACGCGAACTTCGTGGTGCAACCTTCGTCAGGCGCCTTGGCGCAGCCGTCTTCCAGGCCAATGGTCCAGTTGTGCAGGGGGCACGCCACACTGGTGCCGAACACAATGCCCTGCGACAGCGGCCCGCCCTTGTGCGGGCAGCGGTCTAGCAGCGCAAAGACCTGGTTCTGGTCGTTGCGGAACACCGCCACATCGCCGCCGCGCGCACGCGCCACACGTCGAGCGCCGAGCACCGGTATGTCTTCCACCTTACAGATCACTTGCCAGTCGTTCATCTTCATGCTGCCTGCCCCACGGGTTGGAGCTTGTCGAACTGGCGCGCATCGACAGATGCCTTCTCGAAGTCGAACCACGGGTCGGGCTCGCCGTCGAGCGCGAACTGCAGGCGCTCCCACAATGCTTTTCGCAGTTCGTGATCTTCCAGAATCTTCTTCTTCACGTAGTCGAGGCCCACACGATTGACGTAGTGCACCGTGCGCTCCAGGTAAAAGCCTTCTTCGCGGTACAGCTGCAGGAAGGCGCCGCTGTACTCCAGCACTTCTTCAGATGTTTTCAGCTTGCAAAAGAAGTGCGCCACTTCGGTCTTGATGCCGCCGTTGCCCGCGATGTAGATCTCCCAGCCCGAGTCAACACCAATCACGCCAACATCCTTGATGCCCGACTCCGCGCAGTTGCGCGGGCAGCCCGACACGGCGAGCTTGACCTTGTGCGGCGCATACATGCGCCACAGCGCACGCTCAAGATCCTTGCCCATCTGCGTCGAATCCTGTGTGCCAAAGCGGCACCACTGCGAGCCCACGCAGGTTTTCACCGTGCGCAACGCCTTTGCATAGGCGTGGCCCGAAGGCATGCCGATGTCCTTCCACACGTTCTGCAGGTCTTCCTTCTTCACGCCCAGCAAGTCAATGCGCTGGCCGCCCGTGACCTTCACTGTCGGTATCTTGTACTTGTCCACCGCGTCTGCGATGCGGCGCAGTTCATCGGCCGTCGTCTCGCCACCCCACATGCGCGGGATCACGGAGTAGGTGCCGTCCTTCTGGATATTCGCGTGGCTTCGCTCGTTGATGTAGCGGCTCTGCGGATCGTCTTTCGCAAGCTTGGGCCAGGTCGAAAGCAGGTAGTAGTTGATGGCGGGGCGGCACGACGCGCACCCGTTCGGCGTGCGCCATTCAAGGAACTTGTAGGTGTCAGCAATCGTGAGCAGCTTGTTCGCCTTGATCGCATCGCGCACGTGCTGGTGGCTGTGGTCGGTGCAGCCGCACACGGCTTTCATTTTCGGCGCGGCGGAATAGTCGCCACCCGCTGTGAACATCAGGATCTGCTCGACCAGCCCCGTGCAGGAGCCGCAGCTCGCGCTCGCCTTCGTGTGCTTCTTGACCTCGTCGATCGTGAACAGGCCCTTTTCCTTGATCGCCTTGCAGATCGTGCCCTTGGTCACGCCGTTGCAGCCGCACACCTCAGCCTCGTCCGGCATGCTCGCGGCCTTGGTGTGGCCTTCGTGGCCCGCATCGCCCAGGCTCGACTCGCCGAACATCAGCTTGTCGCGAATGTCGCTCACGCTGCGGCCGTCGCGCAGCAGCTTGAAGTACCAGCTGCCGTCCACCGTGTCGCCGTACAGGCACGCGCCGATCAGCTTGTCGTTCTTGATGACGAGCTTCTTGTAAACGCCAGCGAATGGGTCCGACAGCACGATGGTTTCTGTTCCGCCATCGTCCGCGCGATCCTTCGTGTCACCCATGAAGTCGCCGCAGGAAAACAGGTCGATGCCTGTGACCTTCAGCTTGGTCGATGTGAGCGAGCCCGTGTAACGGCCGATGCCGAATTGCGCGAGATGATTCGCCGCCACCTTCGCCTGCTCGAACAGCGGCGCGACCAGCCCGTAGGCAATGCCGCGGTGCGCAGCGCATTCGCCCACGGAGTAAATGCGCGCATCAGTCACCGTCTGCATCGTGTCGTTCACCACAATGCCGCGGTTGCAATGCAGGCGCATCTTTTCGGCCAGCTCTGTGTTGGGGCGGATGCCGACAGCCATCACCACAAGGTCGGTTTCGAGCTTCGTGCCATCCTTGAAGGTGATCGCCGTGACTCGGCCGTCCGCACCGCCCACCAGCTCTTGCGTATGCGCGCCAATCATGAATTTCAGGCCGCGGTCTTCGAGCGACTTTTGCAGCAGCTTGCCCGCGATGTCGTCGAGCTGGCGCTCCATGAGCCACGGCATCACATGCACCACGGTGACATTCATGCCGCGCAACATCAGCCCGTTGGCTGCTTCCAGGCCGAGCAGGCCGCCGCCGATGACAACGGCATTCTTGTATTGCTTCGACGCGTCGATCATCGCGTTGGTGTCCGCAATGTCGCGATAGGCAATCACGCCTTTCAAGTCTTTGCCGGGCACGGGCAGGATGAACGGATTGGAGCCCGTGCACATCAGCAGCCGGTCGTATTCCTCTTCAGTCCCGTCTTCGGCGCGCACCACACGTTTGACGCGATCGACCTCCACCACCTTCTTGCCCGCATGCAGCTTGATGTGGTTTTCTTCATACCACTCCCAGGAGTTGAGGATGATCTCGTCCACCGTTTGTTCACCAGCGAGCACGGGCGACAGCAGGATGCGGTTGTAGTTGGGGTGCGGCTCCGCGCCAAATACGGTGATGTCGTACAGCTCGGGTGCGATCTTGATCAGCTCCTCGATCGTTCGCACACCGGCCATGCCGTTGCCCACCATCACGAGTTTCGATTTCTTCATGTCGTCCCTTCGGTCGCCAGCTTCGCCAGCCTTCAGGCAGCTTGTCTCTCAACGTGAGCCTGCCGCGTGTACAGGAAGTCGATCACCGCTTTGCGGTAGTGGACGTAGTCCGTGTTCTCGGCCAGCTCGATGCGGTCACGCGGGCGCGGCAGATCGACGGCAAGCACTTCGCCAATCGTGGCGGCAGGGCCGTTAGTCATCATCACGATGCGGTCGGACAGCAGCACGGCTTCGTCCACATCGTGCGTGACCATCACCACGGTGCTGCGTGTGTTCGCGACGATCTGCAGCAGCTCGTCTTGCAGCTTGGCGCGTGTGAGTGCGTCCAGCGCGCCGAAGGGTTCATCGAGCAGCAGCACATTCGGCTCCATCGACAGCGCGCGTGCAATGCCCACGCGCTGCTTCATGCCGCCGGAGATTTCGCCCGGGCGCTTTTGCGCAGCGTGGCTCAGACCGACCATGGCGAGTGCCGCCTCGGTGCGTTCGCGCAGTTGCGCGCGGCTTTCTGCCGGAATGCCGGCGTCGCGCGTCTGGCCGAACACCCGCTCCACCGCGAGGTACACGTTTTCAAAACACGTGAGCCACGGCAGCAGCGAATGGTTCTGGAACACCACGCCACGATCGGGGCCGGGGCCGGCGATCTCGCGGTTGGCGCAGATCAGCGTGCCGCGTGTAGGCTTCGTCAGCCCGGCAATCAGGTTCAGCAGCGTGGACTTGCCGCAACCCGAGTGGCCGATCATCGTCACGAACTCGCCCTTGGCGATCGTCAGGTCGATGTTCTGCAGTGCGACGAAAGGCCCCTTGGCCGTCTTGAACGTCTGCTCGACACCCTGGATCTGGATGTACTTGCTGGTCAGGTCTGCGCTGCTCATACCTTCACCTCTTCGAACGTGAATGCTGTGGCGAGGCGAATCAGAGCGAACTCAAGCAGCAGGCCGACCCCGCCAATCGTGAAGATCGCGACGATGATGTTCTTGACGTTGAGGTTGTTCCACTCGTCCCACACCCAGAAGCCGATGCCGACACCACCCGTGAGCATTTCAGCAGCGACGATCACCAGCCATGCCGTGCCGACTGCCAGGCGCACGCCGGTGAGCGTGTAGGGCAGCACTGCGGGAAAGAGGATCTTCGTGACGATCTTCCATTCCGACAGGTTCAGCACACGCGCAACGTTCATGTAGTCGCTGGGCACGCGTTGCACGCCCACGGCCGTGTTGATGATCATCGGCCAGATGGAGCAGATGAAGATCGTCCAGATGGCGGCGGGGTTCGCGCCCTTGAACACCATCAGGCCAATCGGCAGCCATGCGAGTGGCGATACGGGTCGCAGCAGGCTGATGAGCGGATTGAACATCCGCGAGAGAAACGTGAAGCGGCCGATCATGAAACCCAGCGGAATGCCCACCAGCGCCGCCATGCCGAAGCCCATGCCCACGCGCTTGAGCGACGAGAGCACGTTCCAGCCAATGCCCTGGTCGTTCGGGCCCTTTTGGTAGAACGGATCGCTGAAAACCTCGATGGCCTGCTTGAGCGTTTCGAGCGGTGACGGAAAGCTGCTGCCCGTCTTGATTGCGACGATGGCCCAGATGCCGATCAGGAAGGCGAAGCCGAGGATGGGTGGGACGACCTTCAGCCACAGGCTGCGCCAGTCATAGGGCATCTTGGCGCTTGGCTCCCTCCCCCTCTGGGGGAGGGCCGGGGTGGGGGCAACCTCGCCCACAGCCTTCGTCGCAGGCGCCGGCACGACAGCCGCCGCTTGCCCCCACCCCAACCCTCCCCCAGAGGGGGAGGGAGTCAATTCAGGCGAATGAAAAACGGCGCTGACCATATTGTTCTCCTTCGCGTTCAAGCCGCTGAACCCGCGTGGACCTTGAAGCCGTCTGCGTACTTCTTCGGGTCTTTCGGATCCCACGTCACGCCGTCGATCAGCTTGGCCGAGCGCATCACGTCCTTGGGCACCGGCGTCTTGGTCATCGCCGCTGCCTGCTTGTAGATCTCGACCTGGTTGATCTGTTTGGCGATGCCCAGGTAGTCAGGGTGCTCCTTGATCAGGCCCCAGCGCTTGTGCTGCGTGAGGAACCACATGCCGTCGGAGAGATATGGGAACGTGGCGAGGCCATCGTTGTAGAACTTCATGTGGTTCGGGTCGTCCCAGGTCTTGCCCAGGCCGTTCTGGTAGCGGCCCAGGATGCGCTGGTTGATCGCATCGACGCTGGTGTTCACGTAGCTCTTGTCTGCCACCGTCTCTGCCATCTTCATCTTGTTCTGCAGGCCGGTGTCGATCCACTTACCGGCTTCGAGGATCGCAGCAGTCACGGCGCGTGCCGTGTTCGGATACTTCTTGACGAATTCAGCCGTGGTGCCGAGCGTCTTTTCCGGGTGGTCTTTCCAGATGTCCTGTGTGGTCACGGCGGTGATGCCGATGCCGTCCATGATCGCGCGGTGGCCCCAGGGCTCGCCCACACAAAAGCCATCCATGTTGCCCACCCGCATGTTCGCAACCATCTGCGGAGGCGGCACCGTGATGGCCTTGGCGTCCTTCATCGGGTTGATGCCGGAAGCCGCGAGCCAGTAGTAGAGCCACATGGCATGCGTGCCAGTGGGAAATGTCTGCGCGAACGTGTATTCACGCTTTTCGGCCTGCATGAGTTTGGCGAGTGATGCGCCGTCCACTGCGCCTTTGTCGGCGAGCTTCTTCGACAACGTGATGGCCTGGCCGTTGTTGTTCAGGCTCATGAGCACGGCCATGTCTTTCTTAGGGCCGGAGGTGCCCATGTGCACGCCGTAGATCAGGCCATACAACACGTGGGCGAAGTCGAGTTCGCCGTTGACCAGCTTGTCGCGCACGCTGGCCCAGCTGGCCTCCTTTGACGGGATGATCTTCACGCCGTACTTCTGGTCGATGCCGAGTACCGATGCCATCACGACGCTGGCGCAGTCCGTCAGCGGAATGAAGCCGATCTTCACTTCTTTTTTCTCGGGTGCGTCGGAGCCTTGCGCCCATACAGCGCTGCGCAGCGCCGGCGATACGCCGGTGACGCCAACGGCTGCGGCTTGCAGCACCGAGCGGCGGGAGAGCTTGGTTTTCAAAAGATCGGTCATCACGTGGTGGGCTCCAGCAGTTTCGAAAAAGCAAAAAGGCGTCCGCACTCAACACCCAGGTGTTGGTGGGGACGCCTTCGTCCGGTATCGGCCTTGCACTGCTTCGCCGTTGAAACGGTGCATGGCTTCGAACCTTCATTGGTTCAATGCCCAGTGCGATGCAATAGGTGTGCCAGCTGTTCGATTGCCGCCGGATTCCGCGCTTTGCCCAATGACGGCGTGCCCAAACCACTGGTCTTGCGGGCAGCACGCGGCCTCAAGCGGGCGCACCCAATTTGTGCTGCGCACCACGTCGGCGCACGGGCGTGGCCCGTCAGCCGAGCAGGTCCGCCGCATCGAGCATGCGTTGGGCGATTTCGCCGAGCTTCAGGCCGCGGTCCATGGCTGACTTGCGCAGCAGCTCGTAGGCCTGCGGCTCGGTCAGGCCGCGCCTTTGCATGAGCAGGCCCTTGGCCCGGTCGATCACCTTGCGGTCTTGCAGCTCGCTTCTGGCATCGGCCAGTTCGCGGCGCAGCGACTCTTCATGCTGGAAGCGCGCCATCGCCACTTCCAGGATGGGCCTGATGCGCTCGGGCGCCAGGCCCGCCACGATGTAGGCGGTCACGCCCGCTGCCACGGCATCTTTCACATGGGTCGTGTCGTCGTCGTTGGTGAAGAGCACGATAGGGCGCCGCTCGTCGCGCGTGGCCATCACTACATGTTCGAGCGTGTCGCGTGCGCCGCTTTCGGCATCGACCACGATCAGGTCGGGCTGCAGCTGAGCGATGCGCTCGTCCAGGAACGTATCAGTGGGCAGCACGGCGATGACGTTGTAGCCGTTCTCCAGCAGCGTGATGCGCAGCAGGCGCGAGCGCTCGGCCAGCTCTATCGCCTCGGTGTCGTCGCTGTCGGGATGCAGGGTGTCCGGCGCGATGACCACGATGCGCAGTTGCTGGGAGGGCGTGGACTTGCCTGTCATGCCCTTGTGGTCCGCAAGTTTCGCGCCACCACTACACTCGGGCGATGCTGGTTCTTGGTATCGAATCCTCCTGCGACGAGACAGGTGTGGCGCTTGTTGAAGTGAGCGGCGCGGGCGTGCCCGTTCTGCGTGCTGACGCCCTGCACAGCCAGATTGAAATGCACCAGGCCTACGGCGGCGTGGTGCCCGAACTGGCCAGCCGCGACCACATCCGGCGCGTGGTGCCGCTGGCTGAGGCGGTGTTGCAGCGCTCTGGCGTGGCGCTGGCCGATATTGATGTGGTGGCGTTCACCCGGGGCCCGGGGCTGGCGGGCGCGCTGCTGGTAGGCGCTGGCGTGGCCTGTGCGCTGGGCGCGGCGCTGGACAAGCCTGTGCTGGGTGTGCACCACCTTGAAGGACACCTGCTGTCGCCGTTTCTCAGCGCAGACCCGCCTGAATTCCCCTTCGTTGCCTTGCTCGTCTCCGGCGGGCATACGCAACTGATGCGGGTGGATGGCGTGGGCCGCTACGAAATGCTCGGCGAGACGATTGACGACGCGGCGGGCGAAGCATTCGACAAGTCGGCGAAGTTGCTTGGCCTGGGCTACCCAGGCGGGCCGGCGTTGTCGTGGCTGGCCGAGCAGGGCGACCCCACAGCGTTCAAGCTGCCGCGGCCACTGCTGCACAGCGGCAATCTCGATTTTTCATTTGCGGGCCTGAAGACGGCTGTGCTCACGCAGGCCAAGAAGCTCGGCGATGAGCTGGACGCGCGCAAGGCGGACCTCGCTGCGTCGACCCAGGCGGCGATTGTCGATGTGTTGTTGAAGAAGTCGCTGAAGGCGCTGGAGCAGTCAGGCCTCAAGCGCATCGTGATCGCAGGTGGTGTCGGCGCGAACAAGTTGCTGCGCAGCGAGTTCAACGCTGCGTGCGCCGCGCGTGGCGTGCGCGTGCACTACCCGGAACTGCACTTGTGCACCGACAACGGCGCGATGATTGCGATGGCCGCTGCGATGCGCCTGCAGGCAAATGTGCAAACGGCCAGCAAGGTTTACGCCTTTGACGTGAAACCGCGCTGGCCGCTGGGCGATCTCACCGCCTGAGCGGTTGCCCGGGCGCTTACTTGATCGCCAGTGTGCGGGCGTTCGACACCGGCAGCTTCTTCACCAGCGTCAGTTCCAGCACGCCGTTTTCGAGCTTGGCTTCGCTGGAGTCGGCATCGATTTCCAGCGGCAGCTCGTAGGCACCCTTGAAGGCGCGCTTGGCTTCGGCCTTGGTTTCGATGCGGACGATCGCACCTTCGATGTTGATCGTGAGGTCTTCACGGGCAACGCCGGGCAGGTCGAACGACACGTTCCACGCGGTGTCGGTTTCCTGGAAGCTGAAGTTGGCCGGGCCGGTGCGGAAGAACGGTTCGTTGAGGAAGCGCTCGAACGTGCGGTCAAGCGGGCGGGAGGTAGGGACTGCGGTGCGGGCGACGGGTGCGAAGTAGAGGGACATGAATGGCTCCTTGTGGGCTACAGGGTGGTTACACTGCGCGGCTTTCATTCGCGATCGCCGCATGCAACCTATCTGGTCATCGCGCGAATCTTTTCAAGGGAAAACAAGTTTGAAAAACATGCGTCGCCGGGTCTTGAAAACGTTGGCAGCAACTCTATTTGCTCCCGCTTTCGTTCACGCACAGGGCTCACCGGCACCCGTGAAGCTGGCCATGATCGAGGGCCTGTCGGGTGGCAACGCCAATGGTGGCGAGGCGGTGTTTCGCAACCTCGTGTGGGCGGTGGAGCGGGTGAACCAGCGCGGTGGTGTGGTCACTGCCGAGGGCCGGCGGCCGCTGCAGCTGGACCGGTACGACAGCAAGGGCCAGATCGAAGAGGCGCTGTCGGCGATGCGCTCTGCCATTGACGATGGCGCACGCTTCATCCTGCAAGGCAATTCTTCTGCCGTGGCGGCTGCGTTGATCGAGGCCGTGAACAAGCACAACGAGCGTGAGCCTCTGCGGCGCGTCGTGTTCCTCAATTACTCCGCGGTCGACCCGATCCTCACCAACGACAAGTGCAGCTTCTGGCACTTTCGCTTTGATGCGCACGCCGACATGCGCATGGGTGCGTTGATGTCGGTGATCAAGCAGGACGCGCAGCTGAAGTCTGTGTATTTGCTGGGGCAGGACTACAGCTTTGGCCAGGCGGTGCTTCGCGAGGCGCGCAGGCAGCTTGCCGTGCAGCGGCCCGATGTGCAGGTTGCAGGCGAAGAGCTGCATCCGATGTTCCGCGTGAAAGACTTTGCGCCGTATGCCGTGAAGATCAAGGCCAGCGGCGCGGGCGCGGTGATCACGGGCAACTTCAGCACAGACCTGACGCTGCTTGTGAAAGCCGCGCGCGAAATCGGCTTCGAAGGCAAGTTCTATACGTTCTACGGCAATGCGCTCGGCGCACCTGCTGCCATCGGCGAGGCGGGTGTGGGCAAAGTGGTTGCAGTCGCCGACTGGCTGCCAAATGTGCAGACGGCGCAAAGCGAAGCGTTCTATCAGTCGTTTCGCAAGCGCTATCCGCGGCCCGAAGACGACTATGTTCACATGCGCATGCAGCTGATGATCGAATCACTTGCGAAGGCGATCGACACTGCGCGCTCGACAGATGCAGTCGCTGTGGCCACGGAGCTGGAGCGCACGAGCGTGACGTTTGCGGGCCAGCAGGGCGCGATGCGTGCGGCGGACCATCAGTTCCAGCAGCAGCTGGTCGTCGGCATCATGGAAAAGCAGGGCTCACCGGGCGTGAAGTTCGATGTCGAAGGCTCGGGCTACGGCTTTCGCGTGATTCGCAGCATCACGGCTGCGCAGGCCGAATTGCCGACGACTTGTAAGATGAGCCGCTTGTAATTCACCGATACGGACACCATGCGCCACGCGATCCAGAACCTTGAAGAATCAAAAATCCGCGAAGTAGCGAACGCAGGCATGGGCCGCAGCGATGTGCTCGCTTTCTGGTTCGGCGAAAGTGATGAGGTCACGCCCGAATTCATCCGGCAAGCCGCGATCGCCTCGCTGCAAAAGGGCGAAACGTTCTATTCGCACAACCTCGGCTTGCCGGAATTGCGCGAGGCCGTTGCCGCGTACACCAGCAAGCTGCATGGCCCGGTGGCGGCTGGCCGCATCGCGATCACCTCAGGCGGTGTGAACGCGTTGATGCTGGCAATGCAGGCGCTGGTCGATGCGGGTGATCACGTCGTCGCTGTCACGCCGGTGTGGCCCAACCTCACGGCGCAGCCGTTGATCATGGGCGCGAAGCTGCAATGCGTGTCGCTGCATCCGCACGGCGGCGCTTGGCGGCTTGATTTGCAAGAGTTGCTCGATGCGATCAAGCCCGGCACCAAGCTGCTGATCGTCAATGCACCCAACAACCCGACGGGCTGGACGCTCACGCGCGAAGAGCAGCAGGCCATTCTTGATCACTGCCGCCGCACAGGCACGTGGATCATGGCCGACGAGGTGTACGAGCGGCTGTACTTTGAAGACACGCCCAATCGCTGCGCGCCGAGCTTTCTTGACCTGGCGACAGCGGACGACAAGCTCGTCGTGGCGCACAGCTTTTCCAAGAGCTTTCTCATGACGGGCTGGCGGCTTGGCTGGCTGGTGATGCCGACCGCGATGACGCATCACATGGGCAAGCTGATCGAGTTCAACACCTCGTGCGCGAGTGTTTTCACGCAGCGTGCCGCGCTGGTGGCGGTCGAGCGCACTGATGAGGTGACGCCTCGCGTGGTGGCCCATCTCAAGACGTGCCGCGACAAGCTTGTTCCGATGCTGCAGGCGTTGCCGCAGGTGAGCGTGGAGCCTGCGCGCGGTGGCATGTATGCGTTCTTCAAGCTTGACGGCTATGACGACTCGCTCGACACGGCCAAGCGGCTTGTCGTGGAGGCAGGCCTTGGCCTCGCCCCGGGCAATGCGTTCGCTCCCGAGGCGCAGGGCTGGCTGCGGTGGTGCTTTGCGTCGAAGGACTTGTCGCGCCTGGACGAGGGCGTGTCGCGCTTGCGCAATTGGCTGCAGCGCTGAGGGTGACGCCGCGCGATGTCTGAGGGCCAGCCGAGCATCCTGTATGCGTCACCCATGTGCACGCTGGACTTCACCAGCGGTGCAGCCATCTCGATTCACGCGCTGCTCGCTTCGCTGGCCGCAAGGGGTTTTCGCTCTGTGGCGCTGGAGGCGCAGCTGTTTGACTCGCCCCAGGGCGGGGCACTCGTTGAAGCTGCTGCGCAGCAAGCGGCGCTTGCGGGCCATCCGGTCTTGCAGACCACGGTGCTCGGTGTCGAGCACCTGATGGTGCGCACCGTCGCGCGGCAACGCCCGGACATGACGTCGCGCGAGGAAGAGTTCTATATCGACCGCTATCGCAAGGAGCTGCGGTTTCGCCGGCCCGACATGGTGATTCTCTGGGGCGACTTGCTGTTGGAGAGTGTGGTGATGAGGGAGGCTCGCGCGCTGGGCATTCCTGTCGTGTTCTACCTGGCAAGCGGCGGGTACCAGCGCAAGGAAACCTTCCAGGACGTGTCGGTCATCGTCACCGATACGCAGGCAACTGCTGATCTGTACAAAGAGCGGCTCGGGCTGGACTGCATACCCGTCGGCAAGTTCATCGACCCGGCGATGTTCAAGGCGCGCGAGCGAAAGCCGCAATACATCACCTTCATCAATCCCGCGCCGGAGAAGGGCGTGAATGTGTTCATGCCGCTGGCCAGGCTCGCGGCGCGTGAGGCACCTGACGTGAAGTTCCTCGTCGTGCAGGGGCGCGGCCGGTGGGATGCAGCGCTGAAGTCATTGCATTGCAAGCCGGGCGACTTTCCAAACGTGCAGGTCATCGAGCACCAGCAGAACATGCTGCCGGTTTATGGCGCGACGCGTGCGTTGCTGGTGCCATCGGTGTGGCATGAGAGCGGCGGGCGGGTGGTTGTCGAGGCATTGATCAATGGCATTCCGGTGCTGGCCAGCAGTTCGGGCGGACCGCCTGAACTGGTGGGGCAGGCGGGCAGGATTTTCGATCTTCCGGACGAGGTGAAGCAGCACCGTGATGTACCGGCGCCGGAGGCCGTCGTCAGGCCATGGCTGCAGGAGATCGAGCGCATCTGGCGCGACCCTGTGTACCACGCTGACCTCGCCGCGAAGGCGGGTCAGGAGGCGTTGAAGCACGACATCGAGCGCAACACCGACAGGTTCCTGGCGGCCGTTCAAGCCGCAACCCAGCGGCGCTTGGGACGAGGCGATCAGGAAGAAAAGTAAGCCGAATTACCGAGTCCCCAAGGCTGATGCGCAGCCGCGCAACCGTAGGTATCGTGACTGAAAGATCACCGTACCTCCATGAAAAAACGCCTGCCTCCTGAAACCGTGAGACGACTCGCGCTCGAGCCGCGTATCGTTTTTGATGCGGCCATTGCCGAGTCGGTAGCTGCGGCGGTGGCCGACGCAGCACTGCCGCACGCGTTGTCTCCTTCGTCAGTCAGCACGCGGGAAGACACGAGCTTCAGTTTCACAGGTGCCAGCCAGATCGGCGTGTCACTGGCTGACCTGGGTCAAAGCGGCTATACCGGCAGCACCGACAATCACGTCATTCTCAGTGTCTCGCACGGGTTGCTGAGTGCGAATGGTGTCGGCACGGCAAGCACGCTCGTCTTTTCGGGCGATGAGGTGACGCTTAATTCGATAATCGCCACTCTCCAGTACGAGCCTGCTGCCGACTACAACGGTACGGACACGCTCACTGGGCTGTTGCAGATTCCCAGCGGTGGCCCGCTGTTGAGCTTCGGCAGTACGCTCATCGCGATCAAGCCTGTGGCCGATATCGTGGCCGACTCTATCGAGGCACTGGCCGCAACGCCGGTCAGATTCAACGTCTTCAACGCCAACCCGGCCGAGCCCGACAACTTTGAAGACCCGGGCCGCCACGTCACGTCTGTCAGCCAGCTCAGCCAGCCGAACGCCGGTGTGCTCAACTGGGACTTCAATGGCACGGGCAACGGCGCCATGAGATTCACGCCCAAGCCGGGTTTCAGCGGCACGGTGACGTTCGACTACACCGTCACCTCGGGCGGTGTCACCGAGACAGCGACGGTCACCATTACTGTCGCGCCCGCAGTCAACCTGGCACCCGAGCAAACTGTTCCGAGCGCTATCGGTGCTGTTGAAGACACGGCGCTGTCTATCAATGGGATCACAGTGGCCGACAAAGACAGCGCCAGCGTCACCACCACCGTGAGTGTGCAGCACGGCACCGTGAGCGCCAGCGGCAGTGGCGGCACTCTCGCAGGCAACGGCACCAGCAGCCTGACCGTCAGTGGCACCGTGGCGCAGGTCAATTCGGCACTTGCCAGCCTGAGCTACAGCAGCGTTGCAGACTACAACGGCGCCGACATGCTGACGCTCAACACTGGCGATGGAACGTCGAATGTGATCGACACCGTCGCGATCGAAGTCGCACCTGTGCCGGACATCGTGGGCGACACACTGGTCACCAATCAGGACATTGCGGTCACTGCCAACTTGCTCACCGGCATCAATGGTGCATCGGCAGACAACTTCGAGGGGCTGCCCGTCATCACGGCCGTGACGCAGGGCGCGCATGGCACCGTCGCTATTGGCGTTGGCGGCAATGTGACTTACACACCCAGTGCGAATTACAGCGGCGCAGATGGCTTCACCTACACCGTCAGCTCGGGTGGGGTGACGGAGACTACTAGCGTGGCGGTGACCGTCAACGCGACAGCGCCTCCTGCGGTGACTTTGATCAACACCGACGAAGACACGACGTTCAGCTTCACGGGCGCTGACCAATTCAGCGTTTCGTTCGCGCAGCTTGGTTGGTCGGGCTACGCAGGCTCGACCGGTAGCACCATCACGCTGGCGGTTGCCCACGGCTCGCTGGCCATTGCAGGCGGTGCATCAGGAAGTACGTTGAGTTTGATGGGCAATGAGGCCGCGCTGAATGCGGCACTGGCCACATTGCAATACACGCCAGCGGCAGACTTCAACGGCGCTGATACGCTGACGGGCGTGCTCCAGCTCGCAAGCGGCGCAGGGATGCTCAATTTCGCCAGTGTCGATCTCCACGTGGCACCCGTATCCGACATCGTCGCTGATGCACTGGCAACCGACCAGAACATGGCCATCACGGCCAACTTGATCACTGGCACCAACGGTGCGTCGGCAGACAATTTTGAAGGCGCACCGGTGATCACCTCGGTCACTCAGGGCGCGCATGGCAGTGTTGCTGTCGGTGCTGGCGGCAATGTGACTTACACGCCCGATGCAAACTTCAGCGGCACTGACGGCTTCACGTACACCGTCACCTCGGGCGGCGTCACGGAGACAGCCGACGTGACGGTATCGGTCAAGCCTGCCATCGTTGAGCCGGTGAATTCGCCGCCGGGTAACAACGCGCCCGCGGCGGTCGCCGCAACTGAAGATGTTCCCTTCAGCTTCTTCGGTGCCAGCCAGGTCAGCGTCACAGACATCGACAACAACATCACGAGCGTGCAGCTGGGGGTGGCGCACGGCGCACTGACCGTCACGCCAGCCGGTTCGGCCACCATCTTTGTCGGCGCGAACGGCAGCGTCACGCTCACACTGATCGGCAATCAGTCCGACATCAATGCCAGCCTCGCGAGCTTGACTTATGTGCCGGGCGCCGACTTCAACGGTAGCGACACGCTGGCCATCCTGACCAAAGACGCCGCCAACGCAACGGCCACGAGTAGCGTCGCTATCACGGTCGCACCCGTCGCCGATATCGTGGCCGACAAGCTCACGACGAATGAAGGCACTGCGGTCACGGCCAACCTGATCGTGGGCACGAACGGCGCGTCGGCTGACAACTTCGAGGCGTCCCCCGTCGTCACCTCCGTGACGCAAGGCCAGCACGGCAGTGTCGCGGTGGGGGCGGGCGGCCATGTGACTTACACGCCGAACGCGAATTTCGTCGGCACTGACAGTTTCAGCTATACGGTCATATCCGGCGGCGTTTCCGAAGTCGCCACCGTGACCGTGGACGTGAAGCCCAATCCGCCGCCTGCACGACTGTCCCCGGGCTTCGAGCGGCGTGCCATCGGGCAACGACCAGCTGCAGAAATCAGCCCCCAGTCCCGTGTGTTGTCCGTGCAGGATGCCGTGCGCGGCGAGCCCGCGCCGTTTGACCCCGCGCTGTTCATCCAGCCCGTGGTTCGCGCGAGCCAGGCGCAGGCGCAGTTGCTTGCCAGGGACATCGTTGATGCCCGCGTAGCTGCGATGCACGAGGCCTTGTTTGACCCATTCAGCCTTTCCGCGCCAAACACGCAATTCACCTCGCCTGTACAGCAGGCGCAGCAGGATGCAGAGCGGGCCGATGGCAATGCGTCAGCTGGCGCGCAAGCCAGGGCTGGTGACGCGAAGGTGGAGGTTGGGGCGCCGGTGGCGGCTGCCGCAGCCCGCCCGGTGGCATCCAGTTTTTCGTCGCAGTTGCGCCGCGCTGGCCAAACCCTTCGCACCGCAGCAGGTCGCGACGACGCGCCTGCCAAGCGCGCCAATCCTGCGCGCCGCTGAGCGCTATGCCAGCCACGGCCCGGCCGCTGAATTCGCCGTCACAGCAGCACGAAAGGATAGTCATTTAGTGCAATAGGAATATGCACATGTAAACTATTAGACGTACAAATGCCAAATGACCATGACGTCTATGAAATCGCGCCTTGCACCTGAAACCCTGACGCGACTCGCGCTGGAGCCACGAATTGTTTTTGATGCGGCCGTTGCCGCTTCATTGAGCGATCCAGAGTCACATCACATCAACCGCGCGACTGAAATGGCGGCACCCTTGGCGGCGTCGCCATCCACAGTCCATGTGAAGGAAGACAACGCTCTCATCTTCAGCGGGGCGACCGGGATCTCGATTTCACTGGCAGACATTGGTTGGGGAGGCTTCGAGGAGTATCCGGATAGCCGTGTCAGCGTGAGCGTCGCGCATGGGTCGCTGAGTGCACCTGGCGTTGACGCAGCTAGTGCGTTGTTCTTCATGGGAACCGAGGCGAGCTTGAATGCAGCGTTGGCAACACTTCAATACAGACCAGCGCCGGACTACAACGGCAGCGACAAGCTCACGGCTGTGTTCAGCTTTCCAAGTGCGAGCGCCCAAGTTGAATTCGCTAGTGTGCCCATCGCGATCGCGCCTGTGCCTGACATCGTCCCAGATACATTCACAACACCAGCCGGCACGCCGATCACGTTCAACGTCTATGCCGCCAACCCGAACAAGCCCGACAATTTTGAGGACCCCGGGCACAAGGTCACCTCCGTCACGCAATTGAGCAAACCCGATGCAGGCGTGCTGAACTGGAACATCCACGGCAATGGCGACGGTGCCATGACTTTCACGCCCAAGCCAGGCTTCACCGGCACGGTGACGTTCACCTACACGGTCACTTCTGGCGGCGTCACTGAAACCACGACGGTCACCATCGACGTGCTGCCGCCGCCCAACCAGGTACCTACGCAAACCTTGCCAGCCACGCTGTCTGCTGTTGAAGACACCGCGCTTGCCATTGGTGGCATCAGCGTCGCCGATCCGGATAGCACGAACGTGAGCACAACGGTCAGTGTCTTGCACGGTACGCTGAGCACGACAGGGGGTGGGGCCATAGTCGTCGGAAACGGGACCGACACGCTAACGCTCAGCGGCACCACGGTGCAGGTCAATGCAGTCCTGGCAAGTCTGAGCTACATCGGCGTTGCCGACTACAACGGCGCCGATTTGCTGACCGTGAAAACCAGCGATGGGCTCTCGAGCGTGACCAACACGCTCGCATTCAATGTGGCCCCCGTCGTCGATATCGTGGGCGACGCACTGAGCACATCGCTGAACACGCCCATCACGGCGAACCTGATTGGCGGCGCCAACGGCGCATCGGCCGACAACTTCGAGGGCGCGCCCGTAATCACGTCGGTCACGCAGGGCGCACACGGCAGCGTGGCTATCGGCATCGGCGGCAACGTGACTTACACGCCTGGCAACAACTTCAGCGGCACTGACAGCTTCACCTACACGGTGACCTCCGGTGGCGTGACGGAGACGGCTGCCGTCACCGTTAACGTCAGCCCGGCGTCTTCCATCCCGGGCAACAACGCCCCTGTCACGATAGCGACGCTGGAGGACGTCCCGTTCAGCTTCTCTGGTGCCAACCAGATCAGCATCAGCGATCCGGACAAGAACCTCGCGAGCGTGCAGTTGAGCGTGGTGCACGGCACGATTGCCGTGACGCCTGTCGGGTCTGCGGCCGTGGTTGCCGGTGCGAATGGCAGTGTCACGTTGACGTTGGGCGGCAGCCAGGCCGACATCAACGCCAGCCTCGCGGGCCTGACCTACGTGCCGTTCGCCGACTACAACGGAGCCGATACGCTGGGCATCCTGTCGAAGGACGCAACCAATGAAACGGCTGTGAGCAGCGTGGCCATTACCGTGGCGCCTGTCGCCGATATCGTGGCTGACCAACTGGCGACGAGCCAGAACACGGCCATCACGGCCAATCTGGTCACTGGCACGCATGGCGCGTCGGCTGACAACTTCGAGGGCGAACCGGCCATCACGTCGGTGACTCAGGGTGCGCACGGCAGCGTGGCTGTCGGTGTCGGTGGCAACGTGACCTATCTGCCTGGTGTCGATTACATCGGCAACGACACCTTCACCTACACCGTCAGCTCCGGCGGCGTCACGGAGACCGCGACTGTCACGGTGACGATCAGCCCCGGAACTTCCGCGCCGGGCAACGGTGCGCCAGCGACGATCGCCACGACGGAAGACCTGCCCTTCAGCTTTTCCGGCGCCAACCAGATCAGCGTCACCGATGCCGACAACAACGTCACGAGCGTGCAGCTGGGCGTGGCACACGGCACGCTTGCCGTGACGCCGGTTGGCTCTGCGACCATTTTTGCCGGTGCGAACGGCAGCGTGACGTTGACGCTGAGCGGCAATCAGGCCGACATCAACGCCAGCCTCGCGAGCCTGAAATACGTCCCCAGTGCCGACTTCAATGGCAGCGACACATTGACGATCGTGAGCAAGGATGCGACCAGCGCTGCGGCCGTGAGTAATGTGGCGATCGCGGTGGCGCCGGTTGCCGATATCGTGTGCGACCAGCTCACCACGAATGAAGGCATAGCTGTCACGGCCAACCTGATCATCGGCACCAGCGGCGCTTCGGCAGACAACTTTGAAGGCGCGCCCGTCATCACCTCGGTAACCCAAGGCGCGCACGGCAGCGTTGTGATTGGCGCCGGAGGGAATGTGACCTACACACCGAACGCCAATTTCACCGGGATCGACCGGTTCAGGTACACCGTTACCTCAGGTGGCGTGACCGAATCCACGACTGTGACAGTCGACGTGAAGCCAAATCCGCCGTTGCCAGTCTTTTCGGAAATCACCCACAAAGATGCAGGCCGTCCTAGAGCGGCGGAAGTGACTACCCAGCCGCATGCGCTCTTTGTGCACTACGCGGTGCATGGCAAGCCGGTGCCGTTTGACCCCGCGTTGTTTGTGCAGCATGCCGTTCGCGACAGCCAGGAGCAGTCGATACTGCTTGCCCGGGAGGTTTCGCAGGCAAGCACTGCGCCAATGCGTGAGGCGTTGTTCGATTCGTTCAGCCTGTCTGCGCCCAGAACCGAATTCGTGTCGCCCGCACAGCAGGCTCTGCAAGTTGCGCAGCGGGCAGCTGCAAGCCCTGCAGCAGACGCGCAGGCCGCGCCTGCCGCCGACGCAAGTGCGCGGGGCGACGCCTCTGGCGCAGCCGGCTCCTTTTCCTCCCAGTTGCGCCGGGCAGGTGAGGCCCTTCGCACCTCAGCCGGGCGTAACGAGGCCGGCGCCAAACGTGCCAGCCCTGCAGTGCGCCACAGGCCCCCGATCGAGGCAAGAGGCTGAAAAGCCTGGTCGGGCTATAATCGAAAGGCTTTGCATTCCGCAAGGCGCACGTTGGCCGGCAGATTCCAGCTGCCAACGCAAGTGAACCATCCATTCCAAGGAAATCCAATGCTCGCCACCACCAAGGCCGAAGTCGTCAAGGCCAATGCACGCAGCGCCGCCGATACCGGCAGCCCCGAAGTGCAAGTTGCCCTCCTCACGGCACGTATCAACGAACTCACGCCGCACTTCAAGACCCACGCCAAGGACCACCATGGCCGCCGCGGTCTGCTGCGTATGGTCAACAGCCGCAAGAGCCTGCTGGCCTACCTGAAGAACAAAGACGCCGAGCGTTACTCAGCCCTGATCGCCAAGCTGGGCCTGCGCAAGTAAGCCGGAAAACGAAAAAAATCAAGAAAGCGCCTGAGTTAGTCCACTAGCTCAGGCGCTTTTGACTTCGGAGACGGCAAGACGAATACGCGCTGTGTCATTCCAGCAGGGGCCCTGCAAGGCTCCTCCTGGAATGGCATCGTGTTCGACACCGCTTCTCTCCGGGCACAAGGCGCAGCCTGATGCGCTCTACAACCAGGAGTATTCACACATGTCCATCTTCAACAAAGTCACCAAGACGTTCCAATGGGGCTCGCACACCGTCAAGCTTGAAACGGGTGAAATTGCCCGCCAGGCAGCTGGCGCCGTCATTGTCGACATCGAAGGCACCGTTGTGCTCGCCACCGTGGCTGCTGCCAAGACCTCCAAGGCAGGCCAGGATTTCTTCCCGCTGACGGTCGACTACATCGAGAAGACGTACGCCGCCGGCAAGATCCCCGGCAGCTTTTTCAAGCGCGAAGCCAAGCCCAGCGAACATGAAACGCTGACCAGCCGCCTGATCGACCGCCCGATCCGCCCGCTGTTCCCTGAAGGTTTCTTCAACGACGTGCATGTGGTCATCCACACGATGTCGCTCAACCCTGAAGTCGACGCAGACATCGCTGCCATGATCGGCGTCAGCGCCGCACTGGCCATCTCCGGCATCCCGTTCGCCGGCCCCATCGGCGCCGCGCGCGTGGGCTACATCAACGGCGAATACGTGTTGAACCCCGGCCAGACGGCCCGCAAGGATTCGCAGCTCGAGCTGATCGTCGCCGGCACGGAGTCGGCTGTGCTGATGGTCGAGTCGGAAGCCAACCAGCTCTCCGAAGAAATCATGCTGGGCGCCGTGGTGTTCGGCCATGAGCAGGGCAACATCGCGATCAACGCGATCCATGAGCTGGTCCGCGAAGGCGGCAAGCCTTCGTGGGACTGGAAGGCCGCACCGAAGGACGACATCCTGATCAACAAGGTCGTTGCCCTCGCTGAAGAAAAGCTGCGCGCTGCCTACCAGCTGCGCAACAAGCAGGCCCGCACGCATGCCACGCGTGAAGTGACCACCTGGACGATGATGGGCCTGAAGGCCGAAGGCGTTGAGTTCGACAGCGTCGCTGTCGAGAACATGCTGTTCGACATCGAAGCCAAGATCGTCCGCGGCCAGATCCTTGCCGGCGAGCCGCGTATTGACGGCCGCGACACGCGCACCGTCCGCCCCATCGAAATCCGCACTGGCGTGCTGCCACGCACCCACGGCTCGGCGCTGTTCACGCGCGGCGAGACGCAGGCGCTGGTCATCACGACCCTGGGCACCGAGCGCGACGCGCAGCGCATCGACGCACTGATGGGCGAGTATGAAGACCGCTTCATGTTCCACTACAACATGCCCCCCTTCGCCACTGGCGAAGTCGGCCGCATGGGCTCCACCAAGCGCCGCGAAATCGGCCACGGCCGCCTGGCCAAGCGCGCACTGATCCCGGTGCTGCCGAGCAAGGAAGACTTCCCCTACACCGTGCGTGTTGTTTCGGAAATCACCGAGTCCAACGGCTCTTCGTCGATGGCTTCGGTCTGCGGCGGCTGCCTCTCGCTGATGGACGCTGGCGTTCCGATGAAGGCACACGTTGCCGGTATCGCGATGGGCCTGATCAAGGACGGCAACCGTTTCGCCGTGCTGACCGACATCCTGGGTGACGAAGATCACCTGGGCGACATGGACTTCAAGGTGGCCGGCACCACCAACGGCATCACCGCCTTGCAGATGGACATCAAGATCCAGGGCATCACGAAGGAAATCATGCAGGTCGCACTGGCGCAAGCCAAGGAAGCGCGCATGCACATCCTGGGCAAGATGCAGGAAGCGCTGGGCGAAGCCAAGACCGAAGTGAGCAACTTCGCGCCGCGCCTGACGACCATGAAGATCAACCCCGACAAGATCCGCGACGTGATCGGCAAGGGCGGCGCCGTCATTCGCGCGCTGACCGAAGAAACCGGCTGCCAGATCAACATCGAGGAAGACGGCACGATCACCATCGCCTCCGCTGATCCGGCCAAGGCCGAATTCGCGATGCAGCGCATCCAGCAGATCACCGCTGAAGTCGAAATCGGCAAGGTGTACGAAGGCCCGATCACCAAGATCCTGGACTTCGGCGCCCTCGTCAACCTGCTGCCCGGCAAGGACGGCCTGCTGCACATCAGCCAGATCGCGCACGAGCGCGTCGAGAAGGTCACCGACTACCTGAGCGAAGGCCAGGTTGTGCGCGTGAAGGTTCTCGAGACCGACGAAAAGGGCCGCGTCAAGCTGTCGATGAAGGCGCTGCTGGAGCGTCCGGCTGGCATGCCCGAGCAGCAAGACCGCCCGCCGCGCGAACACCGCGGTGACCGTGGCGATCGTGGTGATGGTGGCGAGCGTCGCGAGCGCCGCGAACCGCGCGGTGACTTCCAGCCGCGTGGCGACCAGCAGCAGCGTGACCAACAGCAGCGTGACCAACAGCCGCGCGAGCAGCGCGAGCCGCAGCAGCAATCGCTGCCGCACACGCCGGTTGACTCACAGGAGTAAGCCCCTGGGCCGCTCGCGCAAGCAGCGGCCCATTGGCTGGCAACACATCGCAGGCACATCATGAAAGCCGTTGAAATCACCTCGTATGGCGCGCCGGAAGTCCTGCGCGTCGGCGACCGCCCCGAGCCTGTGGCCGGTGCGGGCGAGCTGCTGATTCGCGTGAGCGCGAGCGGCGTGAATCGCCCTGACGTGCTGCAGCGCACGGGCAACTATCCGGTGCCGCCAGGCGCGTCGGATATTCCGGGGCTGGAAGTCGCGGGCGTTGTCGTCAATGGCGACGCCGCAGCGATGGCTGCTGCAGGGCTGAAGGTCGGCGATCGCGTTTGCGCGCTTGTGGCCGGTGGTGGCTACGCAGAACTTTGCGTGGCGCCGGTGGGCCAATGCCTGCCTGTGCCTGCGGGCCTTTCGGACATTGAAGCGGCTTCGCTGCCTGAGACGTTCTTCACGGTGTGGAGCAACGTGTTCGACCGCGCGCGGCTGCAAGCTGGCGAGACACTGCTGATCCAGGGCGGCTCGAGCGGCATCGGTGTCACGGCCATCCAGATGGCCAAGGCGCTGGGAGCCACCGTATTCGTGACGGCGGGCAGCGACGACAAGTGCGACGCATGCATCGAGCTGGGTGCCGATCACGCGATCAATTACAAGACGAAGGATTTCGTCGCCGAGGTGAGCGCGCTGACCGGCGGCAAGGGCGTCAATGTCGTGCTCGACATGGTGGCCGGCGCTTACGTCGCACGTGAAGTGCAGTGCATGGCCGAAGACGGCCGCATTGTCATCATCGCGGTGCAAGGCGGCACGAAGAGCGAGTTCAATTCCGGGCTGGTGCTGCGCAAGCGGCTGGTCATCACCGGCTCGACTTTGCGTCCGCGCCCCATTGAATTCAAGACGGCCATCGCCAAGTCCCTGAAAGACAAGGTCTGGCCGCTGGTCGAGCGCGGTGCCATCAAGCCCGTGATCCACAGCACGTTCCCTGCAGCCGATGCTGCCAAGGCGCATGAGCTGATGGAGTCGAACCAGCACATCGGCAAGATCGTCCTGACCTGGTAACCATGCCTTCACACAAGCTAATCGCTGGCAACTGGAAGATGAACGGCAGCCTGGCCGAGAACGAGGCGCTCGTGCGCGCCATCGCGGCCGGCATGGGTGAAGCGACATGCACGGTAGCCGTCTGCGCGCCTGCGCTGTACCTGGGCCAATTGCAGCAGCTGCGCGCGGGTTCGCGCCTGGAAGCCGGCGCGCAAGATGTATCGGCGCACACGCAAGGCGCGTACACCGGCGAAGTCTCCGCGAAGATGCTCAAGGAATTTGGCGTGCGCTATGCGATCGTCGGTCATTCCGAGCGCAGGCAGTATCACCACGAGAGCGATGCGCTGGTGGCAGACAAAGCCAAGGCGGCGCTTGCTTCGGGCATCACACCGATTGTCTGCGTGGGCGAAACCCTGGCCGAGCGCGAAGCGGGCAAGACCGAAGAGGTCGTCAAGCGCCAGCTGGCTGCGGTGATCCACACCAATGGGCATTGCATCAGCGAAGTCGTGGTCGCATATGAGCCCGTCTGGGCTATCGGCACGGGCAAGACAGCAACGCCGGAAATGGCGCAGCAAGTGCATGCGGTGCTGCGCGCGCAGTTGAAGGCCGCGACGGACCACGCCGATCGCGTGCACATTCTTTATGGCGGCAGCATGAATGCTGCCAATGCGCAGGCCTTGCTTGCGCAGCCGGACATCGATGGCGGGCTGGTGGGCGGAGCTTCGCTCAAGGCTGCCGATTTCCTGCAGATCGTTGCCGCAGCGCGTTGAACGCGGCGCGGCGCAAATCAGAACAACGGAGTTGATAGAAAAATGAACGTGATTCTCACCATCGTCCTGGCTGTCCAGATGCTGTCGGCACTGGGCATGATCGGCCTCATCCTCGTGCAGCACGGCAAGGGTGCCGACATGGGCGCGGCCTTTGGCAGCGGCGGCTCTGGCAGCCTCTTCGGTGCCAGCGGCAGCGCCAACTTCCTGTCGCGCACAACGGCCGTGCTTGCCGGCATCTTCTTCGTCTGCACGCTTGCGCTGGCTTACTTCGGCAACCTGCGTGCTCCTTCCGCGGGTGGCGGCAGTGTGCTCGACGGTGCTGCACCTGTCACGGCGCCAGCGGCCTCCGGCGCTGCTGCGCAGATCCCGGTCACTGCGGCGCCTTCAGCGGCACCTGCTTCAGCAGCAGTGGCACCGGTGCCTGCTGCGCCTGCTTCGGGCGCTGGTCAAATCCCGACGAAGTGAATCGTGTTTTCCTCTGCCATCGCGAGAGGAAAACGCTCAGTTTCAGGGTAAACTCCTACGCTGTCAGGAAGACGAATTTCCGTTGAAGACCTCGCGTCTTTCGGGCACACAAGTTACGACTGCCGTCGTGGTGAAATTGGTAGACACGCTATCTTGAGGGGGTAGTGGCGAAAGCTGTGCGAGTTCGAGTCTCGCCGACGGCACCAGAGAAGAAAATGGGGCTCCGGGCAACGCGTTCAACGCGTCCTTGCTGCCCCGCGAGAAGCCCACGATGAACCTCGATCAGTACCTGCCTGTCCTCCTGTTTATCCTGGTTGGCGTGGCAGTCGGTGTGATCCCCCAGGTACTTGGCTGGGTTTTCTCCAGCGCAATGGGCGTGCGCAAGCCGGACGCGCAGAAGAACTCCCCTTACGAATGCGGCTTCGAGGCCTTTGAAGACGCCCGCATGAAATTCGACGTGCGTTACTACCTCGTCGCCATCCTGTTCATCCTTTTCGACCTCGAAATCGCGTTCCTGTTTCCGTGGGCCGTGGCCCTCAAGGACATCGGCATCGTCGGCTTCTGGTCCATGATGCTTTTCCTGGGCATCCTGGTCGTCGGCTTCATCTACGAATGGAAGAAGGGCGCACTCGACTGGGAATGACCCGCGGGCGCATTCAACCATCAGCAAACCGGAAAGCAACGCGTCAATGGCTACTGAAGGCATTCTCGACAAGGGCATGGTCACGACCACCGTCGACTCGGTGATCAATTGGGCCAAGACAGGCTCCCTCTGGCCGATGACATTCGGCCTCGCGTGCTGCGCTGTGGAAATGATGCATGCGGGCGCAGCCCGCTACGACATTGACCGCTTCGGCATGCTGTTTCGCCCCAGCCCGCGCCAGTCCGACCTGATGATCGTGGCCGGCACGCTCTGCAACAAGATGGCGCCCGCATTGCGCAAGGTGTACGACCAGATGCCCGAGCCGCGCTGGGTGCTGTCGATGGGTTCATGCGCCAACGGCGGCGGTTACTACCACTACAGCTATTCGGTCGTGCGCGGATGCGACCGCATCGTGCCGGTCGATGTGTACGTGCCCGGCTGCCCACCCACGGCAGAGGCACTGCTTTACGGAATCATCCAGCTGCAGCAAAAAATCCGCCGCACGCAAACGATTGCGCGGGCCTGATATGGACGCCACACCTGTTTACGCAATCGACCCCGCAGCACTGAAAGACACAGTAGCTGCTGCATTGGGCGACAAGGCCAAGCGCGTTGACCTCGCCCTGGGTGAAGTCACCGTCACAGTCACTCCCGCCAACTACCTCGCCGCCGCGCAAATCCTGCATGACGCGCCCGGATGCCAGTTCGAGCAGTTGCTCGACTTGTGCGGGCTGGACTATTCCGACTATGGCAACGGCGGCTGGGAAGGCTCACGCTACTGCGTCGCTTCCCACTTGTTGTCGGTCTCGCTCAACCAGCGCGTGCGCCTGAAAGTTTTCGCCAGTGACGACGACATGCCTGTGGTCGATTCGATCAATGGCGTATGGAACTCGGCCAACTGGTTCGAGCGCGAGGCATTCGATCTGTACGGCATCGTGTTCGAAGGTCATGAAGACCTGCGCCGCATCCTGACCGACTACGGCTTTATCGGCCACCCGTTCCGCAAGGATTTCCCTGTGTCCGGCCAGGTCGAGATGCAATACGACGCCGAGCGCAAGCGCGTCATCTATCAGCCCGTGTCGATCGAGCCGCGAGAAATCACGCCGCGCATCATCCGTGAAGACCACTACGGCGGTATCAAATAATGGCCGAGATCAAAAACTACACGTTGAACTTCGGACCGCAGCACCCGGCCGCGCACGGCGTGCTGCGCCTGGTGCTCGAGCTCGACGGCGAAGTGATCCAGCGCGCCGATCCGCACATCGGCTTGCTGCACCGCGCGACCGAAAAGCTCGCGGAAACCAAGACGTACATCCAGTCGCTGCCCTACATGGACCGGCTCGACTACGTGTCGATGATGTCGAACGAGCATGCGTACTGCCTCGCGATCGAAAGACTCATGGGTATTGAAGTGCCTGTTCGCGCGCAGTACATCCGCGTGATGTATTCGGAGATCACGCGGCTGCTCAATCACCTGTTGTGGCTCGGCGCGCACGGCCTCGACTGCGGCGCGATGAACATCCTCATCTACTGCTTCCGCGAGCGTGAAGACCTGTTCGACATGTACGAGGCAGTGTCGGGCGCGCGTATGCACGCAGCGTATTTCCGCCCGGGCGGTGTCTATCGCGACCTGCCGGATTCGATGCCGCAGTACCAGGTGAGCAAGGTCAAGAACCAGCGCGCCATCGACCGGCTGAACGAGAACCGGCAGGGCTCGCTGCTCGACTTCATCGAAGACTTCACCAAGCGCTTTCCTGCGTACGTTGACGAATACGAAACCCTGCTCACGGACAACCGCATCTGGAAGCAGCGCACCGTTGGCATCGGCGTGGTCACGCCCGAGCGAGCGCTCAATCTTGGCTTCACTGGCCCCATGCTGCGCGGCTCCGGCTTCGCCTGGGACTTGCGCAAGAAGCAGCCGTACGAGGTGTACGGCCAGATGGACTTCGACATCCCCGTTGGCAAGACGGGCGACTGCTACGACCGTTACCTCGTGCGCGTGCAGGAGCTGCGTGAGTCGAACAAGATCATCAAGCAGTGCGTGGACTGGCTGCGCGCCAACCCGGGCCCCGTCATCACCGACAACCACAAGGTCGCACCACCGGACCGCGAATCGATGAAGAGCAACATGGAGGAGCTGATCCACCACTTCAAGCTCTTCTCCGAAGGCTTCCGCGTGCCCGAAGGCGAGGCCTATGCTTCCGTCGAGCATCCCAAGGGCGAGTTCGGCATCTACATCGTGAGCGATGGCGCCAACAAACCCTACCGCCTGAAGATCCGCCCGCCGGGCTTCGCGCATCTGGCCGCCATGGACGAAATGTCGCGCGGCCACATGATCGCCGACGCCGTCGCCGTGATCGGCACCATGGACATCGTGTTCGGAGAAATTGACCGATGATTTCAGATTCGATGCGTGCCTTGTTCGACAAGGAAGTCGCGAAGTACCCCGCTGAGCAGCGCATCTCCGCTGTGATGGCCTGCCTGGCCATCGTGCAAAAGGAAGACGGTTATGTCAGCGCCGGACGTGAAGCCGAGATTGCGGCCTACATCGGCGTCGAGCCTATCGCTGTGCATGAGGTCACCACGTTCTACAACATGTACAACCAGAAGCCGGTGGGCAAGTACAAGTTGAACGTCTGCACCAACCTGCCGTGCCAGTTGCGCGACGGCACCAACGCGCTGCACTATCTTGAAAAGAAGCTTGGCGTGCGCATGGGCGAGACAACGCCTGACGGCCTGTTCACGCTGCAGCAAACCGAATGCCTGGGCGCCTGCGCCGACTCGCCGGTGATGCTGGTGAACGACCGCACGATGTGCAGCTTCATGAGCAATGACAAACTCGATCAGCTGATTGATGGTTTGAAGGGTGCAACATCATGAACGCCGAACAAGTCCTGGCCCAGTTCAAGGCCACCGGCGTGCAAACATGCTTTCACGGCCGCCACATCAACCCGCAGATCTATAAAGACCTCGACGGCACGAACTGGCGCCTGAAAGATTATGAAAAGCGCGAAGGCTATGCAGCGCTGCGCAAGATCCTCACTGAAGGTCTGACGCAAGACCAGGTGATCGCCACGGTGAAGGAATCCGCACTGCGCGGTCGCGGCGGCGCAGGCTTTCCCACGGGCCTGAAGTGGAGCTTCATGCCCCGCCAGTTCCCGGGCCAGAAGTACCTCGTGTGCAATTCCGACGAAGGCGAGCCGGGCACCTGCAAGGACCGCGACCTGCTGCAATACAACCCGCACCAGGTGATCGAAGGCATGGCGATTGCCGCCTACGCCATGGGTATCACCGTGGGCTACAACTACATCCACGGCGAAATCTGGGACACCTTCGAGCGCTTCGGTGAAGCACTCGAAGAGGCGAGGGCGGCCGGCTATCTTGGCGACAAGATCATGGGCTCGAACTTCAGCTTCCAGCTCCATGCATTCCACGGTTTCGGCGCGTACATCTGCGGTGAAGAAACCGCGTTGCTTGAGTCGCTTGAAGGCAAGAAGGGCCAGCCGCGATTCAAGCCGCCGTTCCCCGCAAGCTTTGGCCTGTACGGCAAGCCCACGACGATCAACAACACCGAGACATTCGCGGCTGTGCCGTGGATCATCCGCAATGGCGGCCAGGCTTACCTGGAGTGCGGCAAGCCGAACAACGGCGGCACCAAGATCTATTCGGTCTCGGGCGACGTGGAGTTGCCGGGCAACTATGAAGTGCCACTCGGCACACCGTTCGCCAAGCTGCTTGAACTCGCAGGTGGCGTGCGCAAGGGCCGCACGCTGAAGGCTGTGATCCCGGGTGGCTCGTCGGCACCTGTCCTGCCGGCCGACATCATGATGCAGTGCACGATGGACTACGACTCCATCGCCAAGGCCGGCTCCATGCTGGGTTCGGGCGCTGTCATCGTCATGGACGACAGCCGCGACATGGTCGAGTCGCTCCTGCGCCTGTCGTACTTCTACATGCATGAGTCGTGCGGCCAGTGCACGCCCTGCCGTGAAGGCACTGGCTGGCTGTGGCGCGTGGTCGAACGCATCCATAACGGTCATGGCCGCCCGAGCGACCTCGACCTGCTCAATTCCGTGGCTGACAACATCCAGGGCCGCACGATCTGCGCGCTGGGTGACGCAGCTGCCATGCCCGTGCGCGCAATGATCAAGCACTTCCGCCACGAGTTCGAAGCAAAGATCCAGAAGGCGCAGCAACAAGCCGTGCAGGCCTGAACACGATATGGTTGAAATCGATCTCGACGGACAAAAAGTCTCGGTTACCGAAGGCAGCATGATCATGCATGCTGCGGACAAGGCCGGCACGTACATCCCGCACTTCTGCTATCACAAGAAGCTTTCCATCGCGGCCAACTGCCGCATGTGTCTGGTTGACGTGGAGAAGGCGCCCAAGCCCATGCCCGCCTGCGCCACGCCCGTGACCAACGGCATGATCGTGCGCACCAAGAGCGAGAAGGCGATCAAGGCACAAGCCTCGGTGATGGAATTCCTGCTGATCAACCATCCGCTGGACTGCCCGATCTGCGACCAGGGCGGTGAGTGCCAGCTGCAGGATCTGGCCGTGGGCTACGGCGGCTCATCGTCGCGCTACCAGGAAGAAAAGCGCGTCGTCATGCACAAGGACGTCGGCCCGCTGATCTCGATGGAAGAGATGAGCCGCTGCATCCACTGCACACGTTGCGTGCGCTTTGGCCAGGAAGTCGCCGGCGTGATGGAACTCGGCATGATCCACCGCGGCGAGCACGCGGAGATCACCACGGTGCTGAACGACACGGTGGACTCCGAAGTCTCCGGCAACATGATCGACCTGTGCCCGGTCGGTGCGCTCACGAGCAAGCCGTTCCGCTACCAGGCTCGCACTTGGGAGCTCTCGCGCCGCAAGTCGGTCAGCCCGCACGACTCCACCGGCTCGAACCTCATCGTGCAGGTCAAGGGCAACAAGGTCCTGCGCGTTCTCCCGTTTGAAAACAACGATGTGAACGAATGCTGGCTCGCCGATCGCGACCGCTTTTCCTATGAAGCGCTCAACAGTGACGAGCGCCTGACGTCCCCCATGATCAAGCAGGGCGGCGAGTGGAAGACGGTCGATTGGCAAACGGCGCTCGAATACGTTGCCAATGGCCTGAAGCAGATCAAGGCCGACCACGGCGCGCAAAGTATCGGCGCGCTGGTCAGCCCGCACAGCACATCGGAAGAGCTGTTCCTCGCAGCGCAGCTCGTGCGCGGCCTGGGCAGCGAGAACATTGATTACCGCCTGCGCAATGCGGAGTTCGCCAAGGGTGAGGGTGTCAAGTGGCTCGGCACGACGATCGCATCGCTGTCCACACTGCAAAGCGCATTCGTCATCGGCTCGAACCTGCGCAAGGACCATCCGCTGTTCGCGCTGCGCATTCGCGGTGCAGCGCGTCAGGGCGCGAAGGTTTCCGTGATTCACGACTGGGCCGACGACTGGGCGATGCCCATCGCCACTTCGGTGGTTGCTCCTGCGTCCGATTGGGTGCGTGAACTGTCGGCTGTCGCATCAGCCGTCGCCAGCGACAAGGGCGCCACGGCACCCGTGAATGCCACTGCTGGCGATTCGCACAAGGCCATCGCGCAATCGCTGCTCAGCGGCGAGCGCAAAGCCATCTTGCTGGGCAACGCGGCAGCGCACCACGCGCAAGCCTCAACCCTGCTGGCCATTGCCAACTGGATCGGTGAGCAAACCGGCGCGACCGTGGGCTACCTCTCTGAAGCAGCCAACACGGTGGGCGCGCAGCTTGTGAACGCACTCCCGGGCGAGGGCGGCCTGAACGCCGGCCAGATGCTCGACGGCGCGCTCAAGGCGGCGATCCTTCTGAACACCGAGCCCGAATTCGATTCGGCAGGGGGTGCAGACGCTGCAGCCGCCCTCACCAGTGCGCAGATGGTTGTCACGCTCAGCCCGTTCAAGGCCAACATGCCGTTCAGCGATGTGCTGCTGCCCATCGCGCCGTTCACTGAAACGCCGGGCACCTTTGTCAACGCCGAAGGGCGCGTGCAGAGCTTCCACGCCGTTGTCAAGCCGCTGGGCGAAGCGCGTCCTGCCTGGAAGGTGCTGCGCGTTCTCGCCAACATGCTCGGGCTCCAAGGCTTCGACTACGAAACCGCGAATGAAGTGCTCGCCGCTGCGCGTGGTGCTGAAGACGCAGGCAAGCCATTTGTGTCCGCCGGCGCCCTGGGTAACGGCACATCCGCCTACATGTCGGCATCCGGCACGGCGGGCAAGCCTGCAACCGCGGCGATCTACCAGCTCGATTCAATCGTGCGCCGTGCGCCTTCGCTGCAGCAGACCGCTGATGGCCGCGCTGCCGCGCCGCATGAGGAGGTCGCGGCATGATCGACCAGATCTATGGCTTCGGTAACGGGCTGATTGCAGCCACCTGGTGGACGGCCGCAGGCTGGCCCGTCCTGTGGACGCTCATCAAGATCGTCGTGGTCGTGGCCCCGTTGATGGGCGCTGTTGCGTACCTCACGCTGTGGGAGCGCAAGGCCATCGGCTTCACGCAGATTCGCGTCGGCCCCAACCGCATCGGCCCGCTCGGCCTGCTGCAGCCGATTGCCGATGCGGTCAAGCTGCTGACCAAGGAAATCATCATCCCGACGGTCGCGAACAAGGGCCTGTTCCTGCTCGGCCCGATCATGACGATCATGCCAGCGCTCGCTGCATGGGTCGTGATCCCTTTCGGCCCTGAAGTGGCTCTGGCCAACATCAACGCCGGTCTTCTGTTCCTCATGGCGATCACGTCGCTCGAGGTGTACGGTGTGATCATTGCAGGCTGGGCATCGAACTCGAAGTACGCGTTCCTCGGCGCATTGCGTGCGTCAGCGCAAATGGTGAGTTACGAAATCGCGATGGGTTTTTGCCTCGTCGTCGTGCTGATGGTCGCAGGCAGCATGAACCTGACGGACATCGTCATGACGCAAGGCCGCGGAATGATGGTCAACCAGGGCCTGAACTTCCTGTCGTGGAACTGGCTGCCGCTGCTGCCCATCTTCCTCGTGTATTTCATTTCGGGCCTGGCTGAAACCAACCGCCATCCGTTCGACGTGGTCGAGGGCGAGTCGGAAATCGTCGCCGGCCACATGATCGAGTACTCGGGCATGAGCTTCGCCATGTTCTTCCTGGCCGAGTACGCCAACATGTGGCTCGTCTCGATCATGGCCGTGCTGATGTTTCTGGGCGGCTGGCTGCCACCGTTCGAATTCCTGTCGTTCATCCCTGGCTGGATCTGGCTGGGCATCAAGACCTTCATGGTCGTCACCATGTTCCTGTGGGTCCGCTCGACGTTCCCGCGCTACCGCTACGACCAGATCATGCGTCTGGGCTGGAAGATCTTCATTCCGGTCACGCTCGTCTGGCTCGTCGTCGTCGCCGCCTGGATGCAGACGCCCTACAACATCTGGAAGTAGTCAAAAAAATGTCCACCTCCACATTGGCACGCCAGCCTTTCTCGCTGAAGGACTTCCTCAGCAGCTTCATGCTGCTCGAGTTGTTCAAGGGCCTGGCCATCACAGGCAAGTACGCCTTCGCGCGCAAGATCACGGTGCAGTTCCCCGAGGAAAAGACGCCGCTCAGCCCGCGTTTTCGCGGCCTGCACGCATTGCGCCGTTATGACAACGGCGAAGAGCGGTGCATCGCCTGCAAGCTGTGCGAGGCCGTGTGCCCCGCAATGGCCATCACGATCGAATCCGACCAGCGCGCCGACGGCACGCGCCGCACGACGCGCTACGACATCGACCTCACCAAGTGCATCTTCTGCGGCTTCTGCGAAGAGAGCTGCCCGGTGGACTCCATCGTCGAGACGCACATCCTCGAATACCACGGCGAAAAGCGCGGCGACCTGTACTTCACCAAAGACATGCTGCTCGCCGTGGGCGACCGCTACGAGCCGCAAATTGCCGCGGCCAAGGCCGCCGACGCGAAATACCGCTGAGCCCCACGAAGAAAAACAATGGACATCCGAACCGGCTTCTTCTATCTGTTCAGCGCGGTGCTGCTCTTCGCAGCCTTTCGCGTGATCACCGCGCGCAACCCCGTGTATGCCGCGCTCTACCTCGTGCTGGCGTTCTTTCAGGCGGCGGCCGTATGGCTGCTGCTCAAGGCGGAATTCCTCGCGATTTCGCTGGTGCTCGTGTATGTCGGGGCGGTGATGGTGCTGTTCCTGTTCGTTGTGATGATGCTGGACATCAACGTCGATGCATTGCGCGCGGGTTTCTGGAAGCACTTTCCGCTGGCGGCGTTCGTCGGCGCCATCATCGCCCTCGAAATGTCGGCGGTGCTGCTGGGCGGGTTCCGCCTGGGTGAGGAGCCGCGGTCGGTGCCTGTTGCTGCGCAGGCAGCCACGCAAGCTGCCACACAGGCGGCTGGCCAGTTCTCGAACACCAAGGAACTGGGCAAGCTGCTGTACACGCAATACCTGTATCCGCTGGAAATTGCCGCTGTCATCCTGCTCGTTGCGATCATTGCCGCGATTGCGCTGACGCTGCGTGACCGCAAGGACAGCCGCCACACCGACCCATCTGACCAGGTCCGCGTGAAGTCCACTGACCGCCTGTCCATCGTGAAGCTGGCGCCCACCGTGGCCGCGCCGGTGGCTGCGCCCGCGCCGGTCAATGCCAATCCGGCCGTGGAGGCCAAGCCATGACTCTGACCCTCGGCCACTTCCTGTCGCTGGGCGCGATTTTGTTCGCGCTGTCGGTGATCGGCATCTTTCTGAACCGCCGCAACCTCATCGTGCTGCTGATGGCCATCGAGCTGATGCTGCTGGCGGTGAACATGAACTTCGTCGCGTTCTCGTACTACCTGAACGACATGCACGGCCAGGTGTTCGTGTTCTTCATCCTGACCGTTGCCGCCGCCGAATCGGCGATCGGCCTGGCCATTCTCGTGCTGCTGTTCCGCAACAAGTCGAACATCAACGTCGATGAACTGAACACGCTCAAGGGATAACAACAACATGAGCGCAACCCTTAACGCATCCACCCTGCTGGCCGTACCGCTGGCGCCCCTGGCGGGCGCCATCCTTGCCGGCGTGCTTGGCACCAGCTTCGGCGGCAACTGGTTTGGCCGCCGCCTCTCGCACACACTGTGCATCCTGGGCGTGTTCATCGCCTTCGTGATCTCCGCCATGACGCTCAAGAGCGTCGCGGTGGATGGCGCCCGCTTCAACGAGACGCTCTACACCTGGATGACCATCGGCTCGCTGAAGATGGAAGTGGGCTTCCTTGTCGATGGCCTCACGGCCATGATGATGTGCGTCGTCACCTTCGTCTCGCTCATGGTGCACATCTACACCATCGGCTACATGGAAGAAGACGAGGGCTACAACCGCTTCTTTGCGTATATCTCGCTCTTCACGTTCTCGATGCTCATGCTCGTGATGAGCAACAACCTGCTGCAGCTGTTCTTTGGCTGGGAAGCAGTGGGCCTCGTGTCGTACCTGCTGATTGGCTTCTGGTTCACCAAGCCCACGGCGATCTTCGCGAACATGAAGGCGTTCCTGGTCAACCGCGTAGGTGACTTCGGCTTCATCCTGGGCATCGGCCTGATTGCGGCGTACGGCGGCACGCTCAGCTACACCGAAACATTCGCCAAGGCGGGTGAACTTGCGAAGATGGGCTTCCCCGGCACTGACTGGATGCTCGTCACCGTGATCTGCATCTGCCTGTTCATCGGCGCCATGGGCAAGAGCGCGCAGTTCCCGCTGCACGTGTGGCTGCCTGATTCGATGGAAGGCCCGACGCCCATCTCTGCGCTGATTCACGCGGCGACGATGGTCACTGCAGGCATCTTCATGGTCACGCGCATGTCGCCGCTGTTCGAGCTGAGCGATACGGCGCTGTCGTTCATGATGGTCATCGGCGCGATCACGGCGCTGTTCATGGGCTTTCTCGGCATCATCCAGAACGACATCAAGCGCGTGGTGGCGTATTCAACGCTCTCGCAGCTGGGCTACATGACGGTCGCGCTGGGCGCATCGGCCTATTCGGTGGCCGTGTTCCACCTGATGACGCACGCCTTCTTCAAGGCGCTGCTGTTCCTGGCGGCTGGCTCCGTGATCATGGGCATGCACCACAACCAGGACATCCGCTGGATGGGCAACGTGCGCAAATACATGCCGATCACCTGGATCACCGCGCTGCTCGGCTCGCTGGCGTTGATCGGCACGCCGCTGTTCGCGGGCTTCTACTCGAAAGATTCGATCATCGAAGCCGTGCACGAGAGTCATCTCTGGGGCTCGGGCTTTGCCTACTTCGCTGTGATGGCTGGCGTGTTTGTCACCGCGTTCTATTCGTTCCGCATGTACTTCCTGGTGTTCCACGGCAAGGAGCGCTACGACCAGAACCCGGACGCACATCACGGCCACCATGATGACCATGGCGACCACGCACATGATGACCATGCCAAGCCGCACGAGTCACCGTGGGTCGTCACAGCACCGTTGCTGCTGCTGGCGTTCCCGTCCGTCGTGATCGGTTACTTCACCATCGAGCCCATGCTCTTTGGCGACTTCATGAAAGACGCGATCTTCATCGACCGCGAAAAGCACGAAGCGCTCGTCAAGCTCGCAGAAGAATTCCACGGCCCGGTCCGCATGGCGCTGCACGGCCTGATGACCATGCCGTTCTGGCTGGCGCTCGCAGGCGTTGTGACGGCCTGGTACATGTACCTGGTCAACCCGGCGCTGCCCGCTGCGATCAAGTCGAAGGCGCAGCCGATCTACAAGCTGCTCGAGAACAAGTACTACATGGACTGGTTCAATGAGAATGTGCTCGCCCGCGGCGCGCGCATGCTCGGCGTCGGCCTGTGGAAGGGCGGCGACGAGACCATCATCGACGGCGGCCTGGTCAATGGCAGCGCACGCGTGGTGGGCTGGTTCTCCAGCGTGACACGCGTAGTCCAGACGGGCTACATCTATCACTACGCTTTCGCAATGATCCTGGGCGTGTTCGCGCTGATGTCGTGGTTCGTCTGGCACGAATCCATCATGAAGCTGCTCGGGTTCGGCCAATGAACAAGAAGAACAACAAGGAAAGTCAAGAATGGGTTTGCTGAGCCTTTCCATCTGGGTGCCGATCTTCTTCGGCCTCGTGCTGCTCGCCTTCGGGCGTGACGAACAAGCGCCCACGGAGCGCTGGATAGCCCTTGTCGGCGCCGTGGCCAGCTTCCTCGTGACGATTCCGCTGTACACGCGGTTCGACGCAACCACGGCTGCCATGCAGTTCGTCGAGAAGGCGCCATGGATCGAGCGCTTTGCCGTGAACTACCACCTGGGCGTGGACGGTATCTCGCTGTGGTTCGTGCTGCTCACTGCGTTCATCAACGTGATCGTTGTCATCTCCGCCTGGGAGGTGATCACCGAACGCGTGAACCAGTACATGGGCGCGTTCCTGATTCTGTCGGGCCTGATGATCGGCGTGTTCACCGCGCTCGACGGCATCCTGTTCTACACGTTCTTTGAAGCCACGCTGATCCCGATGTACCTGATCATCGGTATCTGGGGCGGCCCGCGAAAGATCTACGCAGCCTTCAAGTTCTTCCTGTACACGCTGCTTGGCTCGCTGTTGATGCTGATCGCGCTGATCTACCTGTACAGCAAGTCGGGCGGCAGCTTCGACATCCTGACCTGGCACAAGCTGCCGATCAGCGGCACAGCGCAGACGCTGCTGTTCTTCGGCTTCTTCGCTGCCTTCGCCGTCAAGGTGCCGATGTGGCCCGTGCACACGTGGTTGCCTGACGTGCACGTCGAAGCGCCCACCGGCGGCTCCGCTGTGCTGGCCGCCATCATGCTCAAGCTCGGCGCTTACGGTTTCCTGCGCTTTTCGATGCCGATCGCGCCCGACGCCGCGCACGAGTGGGCCGGGCTGATGATCGCGCTGTCGCTGATCGCCGTGATCTACGTTGGCCTCGTCGCCATGGTGCAGCAGGACATGAAAAAGCTCGTGGCCTATTCATCGGTCGCGCACATGGGCTTCGTCACGCTCGGCTTCTTCATCTTCAACGACCTCGGCGTCGCGGGAGGCGTCGTGCAGATGATCGCGCACGGTTTTGTATCGGCCGCGATGTTCCTGTGCATCGGCGTGCTGTACGACCGGATGCACTCGCGCGAGATTGCCAGCTATGGCGGTGTCGTGAACACGATGCCCAATTTCACGGCGTTCGCATTGCTGTTCGCCATGGCTAACTGCGGCCTGCCCGCCACCGCCGGTTTTGTCGGCGAGTGGATGGTCATTCTCGGTGCCGTGAAGTCCAACTTCTGGATTGGCATGGCTGCGGCCAGCGCGCTGATTTTCGGCGCGGCCTACACGCTGTGGATGTTCAAGCGCGTGTACCTCGGCCCGGTCGCCAATGACGAAGTGAAGGCCCTGACCGATATCAATGCGCGCGAATTCCTGATGCTGGCGCTGCTGGGTATTGCCGTGCTCTACATGGGCCTCTACCCGAAGCCATTCACCGATGTGATGAACGTGACGGTGACCGAATTCCTCAAGCACGTAGCCACGTCGAAACTGTGAACGAGAACAAGAATGCTGGACAAAGCTAGCCTGATCATCGTCGCGCCGGAGCTCATGCTCCTGGCCATGGCGTGCCTGATCGCCCTGGTCGACCTCGGCGTGAAGACGCGCCTGCGCACGCTCACCTATTGGCTCTCGATGGGCACGCTTGCGTTTGTCGCGTGGTCCACCGCCATGCTCGCGAGTGAAGCGCAAACATCGCTCTACGCTTTCGGCCACATGGTCGTGAGCGACCCGATGGGCAACTGGCTCAAGTGCTTCTCGGCGCTCGCCATGATGGTGTGCCTGGTCTATGGCCGCCCCTACGCGGCAGACCGCGACATGATGCGCGGCGGCGAGATGTTCACGCTGGCGCTGTTCTCGCTGCTCGGCATGTTCGTGATGATCTCGGGCAGCAACTTCCTCGTCATCTATCTCGGCCTCGAACTGCTCACGCTCTGCAGCTACGCGCTGGTGGCGCTGCGGCGCGATCACGCGCAATCGACCGAAGCTGCGATGAAGTACTTCGTGCTCGGCGCGATGGCCAGCGGCTTCCTGCTGTACGGCCTGTCGATGATCTACGGTGCGACGGGCTCGCTGGATATCGGTGAAGTCTTCAAGGCCGTCGGCAGTGGCCGCATCCGTCACGATGTACTGGTGTTCGGCCTTGTGTTCGTCGTGAGCGGCCTGGCGTTCAAGCTTGGCGCTGTACCGTTCCACATGTGGATTCCCGACGTGTACCAGGGCGCACCCACCTCGGTCACGCTGATGATCGGCGCCGCGCCTGAACTGGCCGCTTTTGCCATCACGATCCGCTTGCTGGTCGAAGGCATGATCCCGCTCGCTATCGACTGGCAGCAGATGCTGATCGTGCTGGCCGTCGGCTCCTTGCTGGTTGGCAACCTCGCCGCCATTGCGCAGACCAACCTGAAGCGCATGCTGGCCTATTCGACCATTGCGCAGATGGGCTTCGTGATTCTCGGCCTGGCTTCGGGTGTGGTGAACGGCAATACGCTCAATGGCCAGTACGCCTACAGCGCGTCGATGTTCTACGTCGTGACCTATGTGCTCACCACGCTGGCGAGCTTCGGCATCATCCTGCTGCTCGCGCGCGACGGCTTTGAAAGCGAAGAGATTGCGGACCTCGCAGGCCTGAACCAGCGCAGCCCGCTGTACGCCGGCGTGATGGCGGTGTGCCTGTTGTCGCTGGCGGGCATTCCACCCCTGGTGGGCTTCTACGCGAAGCTCGCCGTGCTGCAGGCGCTGGTGTCGTCGGGCGACATGTTCCACATTGGCCTGGCGATCTTCGCGGTGATGATGTCGCTGATCGGCACGTTCTATTACATCCGCGTCATCAAGGTCATGTACTTCGATGCGCCTATCACGGTGACCACTGTGTCTGCGCCTGCCGACGTGCGCGCCGTGCTCACGATCAACGGCGCGCTGGTGCTGATCCTCGGCATCCTGCCCGGTGGCCTGATGACACTGTGCTTCAACGCCGTCGTCAAGACGCTCGCAACCTAGCGGCTGTATGCACGGCATAGATCGCCCGGCGCCCGGCGACGACAGCCATCTGGTCGAGCGCAAGGTCTCCAGCCAGGAGATCCTCAAGGGCCACTTCCTGCACGCGTTCCGCGACACGGTCGAATTGCCCGACCAGACGCAGGCCACGCGCGAATATGTGATTCACCCCGGCGCGGTGATGATCATCCCGATGCTGGACGACGGCCGCCTCGTGATCGAGCGGCAGTACCGCTACCCCATGCAAGCGGTGATGATCGAATTCCCGGCGGGCAAGATCGACCCCGGTGAAGACCGGCTTGAATGTGCCAGGCGCGAATTGCTCGAAGAAACCGGCTATGTGGCCGCCGAGTGGGCGAGGGCGGGTGTGTTGCACCCTGTCATCTCGTACTCGACCGAGTTCATCGAAATCTGGTTTGCACGCGGCCTCACGCTGACCACCCGGTCGCTGGACGAGGGTGAATTCCTTGAGGTGTCCACAACCACTTTCGACGAGCTGATGGATGGCTGCCGCAGCGGTGCGGTCACCGATTCCAAAACCCTGATCGGCGCGATGTGGCTGCAAAACGTCCTTTCGAGTCAGTGGAAACTGGACTGGCGCTCATAATCGGGCGCATACACGCCTATGAAAGTCCTCAATCTCCAATGCCAATCGACCCATGCCTTTGAAGGCTGGTTCGGCTCGGAAGAAGAGTTTCAGCAGCAGCTGGCCGCTGGCAGCGTCGCCTGCCCGCTGTGCGGTGACACCGCCATCGTGAAGTTGCCGAGCGCGCCGCGCATCAACCTGGGCGCACAGCGGCCTGAGGCCAAGCACGAAGTGATGAATGCCTCGCAGGAGACGATGCAGGCCGCGTGGATGCGCGTCGTGCGCGAAGTGATGGCCAAGACTGAAGATGTCGGCGAGCGTTTCCCTGAAGAAGCGCGCCGCATGCACTACGGCGAAGTCGAAGAGCGTGCCATTCGCGGGCAGGCTACTCGCGAGGAGACGGAGTCGCTATTAGAAGAGGGCATCGGCGTCATGCCGCTGCCAATCCCCGATGCGCTCAAGGGCCCGCTGCAGTAGGCCCTGGCCATGTCCGCAATGGGCGGACCCTAGTCCATGAACTGCAACGCCGCCAGCCGCGCATAGACGCCATTCGCCGCCACGAGCGACTCGTGCGTTCCCTGCTCGACGATCCTGCCGTGGTCCAGCACGATGATGCGGTCGGCTTGCTGCACGGTGGCGAGCCGATGCGCAATCACCAGCGTCGTGCGGTCACGCATCGCGCACTCCAGCGCGGCTTGCACCATGCGCTCGCTCTCTGCATCGAGCGCGCTGGTGGCTTCGTCGAGCAGCAGCAGCGGCGGGTTCTTGAGCATCGCGCGGGCAATAGCGATGCGTTGCCGCTGCCCGCCAGACAGGCGCACACCACGCTCGCCGAGAAACGTCGAATAGCCCTCAGGCAACGCCATGATGAAGTCGTCTGCGAATGCGGCCTTCGCCGCTGCGATCACTTCGGCGTCACTCGCCTGGGGCTTGCCGTAGCGGATGTTCTCCAGCGCGCTGCTCGAAAAAATCACCGCCTCCTGCGGAACGATGGCGATGCGGCTACGCAAGTCCTGCAGCGACACGTCGCGATTGGACACCCCATCGAGCACGATGCGCCCTTGCAGCGGATCGTAGAAGCGAAGCAGCAGCTGGAACACCGTGCTCTTGCCGGCACCGCTGGGGCCTACAAGCGCCACCGTCTCGCCCGGCGCCACGCGCAGATCGAAGTCGCGAAGTGCCGGCGTCAATGGCCTGGAGGGGTAGTTGAACGTCACGCCTTCGAAAGCCACAGCACTGCCGCCGGGCGCATGCGTGAACACCACCGGATTCGCAGGTGACGCAACAGGCGAGCGGCTGTCGAGCAGCTCCATCAACCGCTCGGTCGCGCCGGCTGCGCGCAGCAGGTCGCCGTAGACCTCGCCGAGCACGGCCACCGCGCCCGCAAGAATGATCACGTACACGACCGTCTCGCCCAAATGCCCGGCGGTGATGCGCCCCGCGATCACCGACTGCGTGCCCTGGTAAAGGCCCCACAGCAGCAGTGCCGCGTTCGCGATGATGATGAATGCGACAAGAAATGCACGCGCCTTCGTACGACGCACGCCCGTATTGAATGCGTTCTCGGTCGCCGAGTCGAAGCGCGCAGCCTCTCGCGACTCGGCTGTGTAACTCTGCACCACGGGAATCGCGTTCAACACCTCCGCCGCAATCGCACTCGAATCAGCCACGCGGTCCTGGCTCGCCCGCGACAGGCGCCGCACGCGCCGGCCAAACCACATCGTCGGCAACACCACCAGCACGATGATCAGCATCACCTGCAGCATGATGTACGGGTTGGTGTACACCAGCATCACCAGCGCGCCTGCACCCATGAACGCATTGCGCAGACCCAGGCTCAACTGCGAGCCGACGACTGTCTGCACGAGCGTGGTGTCAGTCGTCAGCCGCGACAGCACTTCACCGGTCTGTGTCGTCTCGAAAAACTCGGGGCTTTGTTCCAGCACATGCGCATACACGGCGTTACGCAAGTCTGCCGTCACGCGTTCACCGAGCCAGCTCACCATGTAAAAGCGCCCGGCAGAAAACACGCCAAGCGCTGCGGCAACGCCGAAGAGCTCGAAGAAGTGGTCGCGCAGGTCCATGAGCTGCTGGCCCTTGTTCGCGCCGCCCAGGCCGTTGTCGATCAACCCGCGCAACGCCACAGGAAACAGCAGCGTCGCGGCCGCCGCGAGGATGAGGAGCACCACCGCCAGCGCGATACGGCCGCGATAGGGGCGGATGAAAGGCAGCAGCCCGGTGAGCGAGCGCGGTGAAGCTTTGGCGCCATCGGCGCGCGGTTGCGAAGTGGTAGCCATCGGCGCAGTGTAACAACGGTTGCCTAGCCAAAGGCAGACTTGACAATAATTGTCTAGTCAACTAATATCCGGCCCATGACCAACGCCCACGTCACCCGCCGCGCTGCAGGCACCTCGCGTGCCGCCAAGGCGAATGCGGTGCCCAACTTCTACAGGCCGGAGAGCTACAAGCCGGACGAAAGCATCGGCTACCTGATGCGGCGCATCATCAATGTGTTCTCGTCCGCGGTGGACCACGAGCTTGAACCTCAAGGCCTCACCAACGCGCAGTGGGTGCCGCTGCTCAAGCTCTACATGGGCCATGGCTCGACGGTGGCTGAGCTGGCCAGTGCCTGCAACCTCGACGCCGGCGGCATGACGCGCCTGCTCGACAGGCTGGAGACCAAAGGCCTGCTCAGGCGCGTGCGCTCCAGCGAAGACAGGCGCGTGGTCAACCTCGAACTCACCGATGCCGGCCGCGAAGTGGCCAAGGGCATCCCCGCGCTGTTGTGCGGCATGCAGAACTCGCACATGCGCGGCTTCACGGTGGAAGAGTGGCAGCTGCTGAAGTCGCTGCTGCGCCGCATCCTCGACAACGCGCTGGCCCTGCAGGCCGAGCGCGACCAGCAAGAAGGACAACCATGATTTGGCTTTTCAGGCGCGCGCCGCTTGGCGCGCTGGCAGCCGCGCTATGGCTGGCGGGCTGCGCCAGCTACCAGGGCATCAATGCCAGCTCCACATTCACATCGCCGCAAGCCATGGGCATCCCAGGCACTGCCGCGAAGTTTGAAACCACGACCGACTGGTGGAAGCAGTTCGGCGACGAGCAACTCGACAAGCTGATTGCGCAGGCACTGGAAGGCAACCCCAACCTGAAGATCGCGCGTGCACGCCTTGCGCGGGCCCAGGCCGTCACCGAAGTGGCAGACGCGGCCACGCTGCCGCAAGTCAACGGCTCGCTTGATGCCACGCGCCAGAAGTACAGCGCCAACGGTCTGTTCCCGCCGCCCATCGCAGGCTCGACGCGCGACAGCGGCACGCTGCAGCTCAACGTGAACTGGGAGCTCGACTTTTTTGGCAAGCACCAGGCCGCACTGGATTCAGCGCTCAGCGCAGCGCAAGCTGCGCAGGCGGATGCGCAAGCCGCACGCATCATGCTCGCCGCCAATGTGGCGCGCAGCTATTTCCAGCTGGCACGCATCAACGACCAGCTCGCCGTCGCACGCCGCACGCTCGCGCAGCGCGCCGAGTCGCTTAAGCTTGTGCAAGACCGCGTCAACGCGGGCCTGGACACCAACCTGGAGCTTCGCCAGAGCGAAGGCTCTTTGCCGGAAGCACGCCAGCAGCTTGAAGCGCTGCAGGAGCAGGCCGTTATGGCGCAAAACGCGATTGCCGCGCTCACGGCGCAAGGCAACCGCCAGCCCATTGCCACGCAGCCCACGCTCGCCGGATTCAAGCCCGCAGCCACGCCGCGCGAATTGCCTGCCGACCTGCTGGCGCAGCGCGCTGACATCACTGCTGCGCGCTGGCGCGTCGAAGCCGCAGGCAAAGACGTGGTGAACGCGAAGGCGCAGTTCTATCCCAACATCAACATCGTCGCGTTTGCGGGACTGAACTCGCTGGGCCTGGGCCGCTTGCTCAACACAGGCAGCGAGCAGTGGGGCGTCGGCCCGGCGGTGCGCCTGCCGATCTTCGACGCGGGCCGCCTGCGTGCCAACCTGCGCGGCAAGACGGCCGATCTCGACGTCGCGATTGAAAGCTACAACGCGGCCGTGCTGGATGCCATTCACGAAACCGCCGACCAGATCGCGTCAAGCCAGTCGATCGCCAGGCAACAGGCCGAGCAGCGCGACGCACAAGCCGCCGCCGAAGGCGCGTACGACATTGCAGTGCAGCGCTACAAGGTCGGCCTGGGCACTTACCTGAATGTGCTCGCGGCTGAGACGAGCGTGCTCAGCCAGCGCCGCCTAGGCGTCGACCTCGCCGCCCGCGCGCTCGACACGCAGGTTCAATTGATTCGTGCAGCGGGCGGCGGCTACCGGGCCGACGCATCTGCCGCCTCTGTGGCGGCCCGCTAAGCCCTGTAAGAAAGACATCATGAGCAACGACACCCCCAACACACCGGCCACCACGACGATCAAGGCCACCAATCCGCGCCGGCGCAAGGCACTCACGGCTATTGCTTCAGTGGTGGTTGTCGCGGGTCTCGGCTGGGCCGCCTACGAGTGGCTCGTCGCGAGCCACTACGAATCGACCGACAACGCGTACGTGCAAGGCAACGTCATCCAGATCACGCCGCAAGTCGGCGGCACGGTGCTGGCTATCCAGGCCGATGACACTGATTTTGTGAAGGCCGGCCAGCCGCTCGTGCAGCTCGACCCCGCCGACTCAAAGGTCGCACTCGACCAGGCTGAAGCCAACCTCGCGCAGACAGTGCGGCAGGTGCGCACGCTCTACGCCAACAACGGCTCGCTCGCGGCGCAAGTGAGCCTGCGCGAGGCCGACATTGCCAAGGCGCAGTCTGAAATCAGCCGTGCGAACGATGACCTCAACCGCCGCCAGTCGCTCGTCGGCAATGGCGCTGTGTCGCGTGAAGAGCTCAACCACGCGCAGTCACAGCTGGCCAACGCCAGGAGCGCGCTGGCCGCGGCGCAAGCCGGCGTTGCCGCTGCGCGCGAACAGCTCGCGAGCAACCAGGCCATGACGGAAGGCACAAGTGTCGAGCAGCACCCCAGCGTGCTTGCCGCCGCCGCGAAAGTGCGTGAAGCATGGCTTGCCACGCAGCGCGCATCCCTGCCCGCGCCGGTGGATGGCTATGTGGCCAAGCGCACTGTGCAACTCGGCCAGCGTGTGGCCGCAGGCACGCCGATGATGTCGATCATCCCGCTCAACCAGCTGTGGGTGGACGCGAACTTCAAGGAAGTGCAGCTGCGCAAGATCCGCCTCGGCCAACCGGTGAAGCTCACTGCCGACGTGTACGGCAAGCGTGTGGAATACAAGGGCACGGTCGCGGGCCTGGGTGCAGGCACAGGCTCGGCCTTTGCGCTGCTGCCGGCGCAGAACGCTACCGGCAACTGGATCAAGGTCGTGCAGCGCGTGCCCGTGCGCGTGGCGCTCGATGCAGGCCAGGTCGCAGCGAATCCGCTTCGCGTTGGCCTGTCGATGGACGCTGAAGTTGATGTGAGCGACCAGAGCGGCAAGACGCTGGCCGATGCACCGCGCGCCAATCCCGGCATCTCGACGCAGGCGTACAGCAGCATCGAAGCGGGCGCTGATGCGGAAGTCAAGCGCGTGATCGCGGCGAACTCGGGCCGCGGTGCGCGCGCTGCGGGCACAGCGTCTGCGCTGGCCGCGCCTGCGCCGCGCACGCTGGCAAGTGCTTCGTCCACGAGCGGACCAGCTGCGGCCACGCACTGAACTCCACAGCGCGAGGCACTGATGTCCACGGCCATTCCGATCCAGCCGCTGCAGGGCGCGGCACGTGTGTGGGGCACGATTGCCCTGTCCACCGCCACGTTCATGAATGTGCTGGACACCTCCATCGCCAACGTGTCGCTGCCTGCGATTGCGGGCGACCTGGGCGTCAGCCCCAACCAGGGCACCTGGGTCATCACCAGCTTCGCGGTGGCCAACGCCATTGCCGTGCCGCTGACGGGCTGGCTGTCGCAGCGCTTTGGCCAAGTGCGCCTGTTCGCCGCGAGCGTTTTCCTGTTCGTCATCGCCTCGCTGATGTGTGGCCTTGCGCCGAACATGGCAACGCTGATTGCCTTTCGCGCGCTGCAGGGTTTCGTGGCCGGGCCGATGATTCCGCTGTCGCAGTCGTTGCTGCTTGCCAGCTATCCACGGGCGCTCGCGGGCCTGGCGATGGCGATGTGGGCCATGACCACGCTCGTCGCGCCCGTGATGGGCCCGCTGCTCGGCGGCTGGATCACCGACAACATGAGCTGGCCATGGATCTTTTACATCAACGTGCCCGTCGGTATTGCCGCCGTCACCGCCACATGGGCCATCTATCGCAAGCGTGAGACGCCAACGCGCAAGCTGCCCATCGACTCGTTTGGCCTTGGCCTGCTGGTCGTGTGGATCGGTGCGCTGCAGGTCATGCTCGACATCGGCAAGGAGCATGACTGGTTCGCCTCGGGCGCCGTCATCACGCTCGCAGTCATTGCGGTGGTGGGCTTTGCCGTGTTCATTGCGTGGGAGTTGACCGACGATCACCCGGTGGTGGACTTGCGGCTGTTCGCGCGGCGCAACTTCTGGGCAGGCACCCTCGCCACCTCACTGGCCTACGGCCTGTTCTTCGGCAACATCGTGATCCTGCCGCTGTGGCTGCAGCAGTACATGGGCTACACCTCGACGGACGCGGGCGCGATCATGGCGCCGGTGGGGTTGCTCGCCATCGTGCTGTCGCCGCTGGTGGGCAAGACGGTGACACAGGTCGATCCGCGCAAGTACGCGAGCTTTGCCTTCGTCGTCTTTGCCATCGTGTTGTGGATGCGTTCGCACTTCAACACGCAGGCCGACTTCATGACGCTGATGGTGCCCACCATCATCCAGGGCATCGCCATGGCCTTCTTTTTCATTCCGTTGATGACGATCACGATGTCCGGCTTGCCGCCCGAGCGCATGCCTGCGGCGTCGGGGCTGACGAACTTCGTGCGGATCACTGCGGGCGCGATGGGCACTTCCCTGTTCACCACGTTGTGGGAGCGGCGCGCTGCGTTCCATCATGTGCATCTGTCGGAGATGATCAACCCGGGCAGCATTGCAGCGCAATCGACGATCGCTGGCCTGACGAGTTCCGGCCTGACGAACGAGCAGGCGCTCGCGCAGATCAACCGCATCGTCGACCAGCAGTCGTTCATGCTCGCGGCCAACGACATCTTCTACATGTCGGCCGTGTTGTTCCTGCTGCTGATCCCGTTTGTGTGGCTCACGCACCCGCAAAAGAGTTCTGCCGGTGCGGCGGATGCTGCAGCCGGGGCGCACTGAGGTTTTGGGGGAGGGACGCGGCCGCCGGGTGGCCGATTCACGCTGTGTCCACGGCAAAGCGCTCAATGACATACTCGTGCGCAAATGACAAACCGCACCCGCGACCAAATCTCCGACCTGCATATCGCGCGTGAAGACGCGCTGCCCGCGCCGAGCGAACTGCTGGCTGAATTGCCATGCAGCGCCGAACAGGCTGCTTTCATCGCTGGCTCGCGTGACGCGATCCGCCGCATCCTGCGTGGCGACGACGACAGGCTGATTGTCATCGTCGGGCCGTGCTCGATCCATGAGCCTGCGTCGGCCATCGAGTACGCGCAGCGGCTGCAGGAACTCGCGCGGCAGACCTCGCGCGACTTGCTGGTCGTGATGCGCGTGTACTTCGAGAAACCCCGCACGCGGATGGGCTGGAAGGGCCTGATCTATGACCCCAGCCTCGACGGGAAGGGCGACATCGGCGAAGGCCTTCGCACAGCGCGGCGGCTGTTGATCGACTGTGCACGGCTGGGCTTGCCCGCAGCATCGGAGATCCTCGACCTCGTCACGCCGCAGTACTACGCCGAACTGCTGAGCTGGGGCGCGATAGGCGCGCGCACGGTCGAGAGCCCGCTGCACAGGCAGATGGCCTCTGCGCTGTCGGCGCCGGTGGGCTTCAAGAACCCGACGCATGGCAGCGTCGATATCGCCATCGACGCGATCCATGTGGCCGCGCAGGCGCACCGCTTCCCGAGTATTTCCATGGCGGGCCAGGCGATCGTGGTCAGTACCACCGGCAACCCGGATGCGCACCTCGTTCTGCGTGGCGCGAGCGGCGGCCCCAACTACGACGAGCAAAGCATCGCCAGAGCCTGCGCTGCCCTGGCCACTTCAGGCCTGGCGCCGCGGCTGCTCGTCGATTGCAGCCACGGCAACAGCAGCAAGGACTACCGGCGCCAGCCTGAAGTAGCTGCTGAGCTGGCGCGGCAGGTGGCCGCGGGCTCGCATGCAATTTGCGGCGTGCTGCTGGAAAGCCACCTGGTCGAAGGCAGGCAGGACATCATGGATGGGCGGCATGGCCTGGTGTACGGGCAAAGCGTCACCGATGGGTGCATTGGCTGGGAAACCACGGTGCAAACCCTCGATGCGCTGGCGGTGGGTACACGCCAGCGGCGCGAGCGGCGTTGAGGCAGCAGGCGGCCTGCGGAACTTGAGGCCGGCCCGGCGAATCGCACAGTCATGGGCAACACCTGCGGGACCACAATGAATGCACTGAAATCGAAGTTGTTGAATGCGGCGCTTGCCGCTGCTGTCGCGTTCTCCGCGATCCCGGCGCAGGCGCAGATCGAGACAGCGCTGCATGAGGCCACCCACGAGAGCCCGGCCCTGTTCGAAGGGCTGTGGTGCGGCACGGGCCTGCTGCGAGGCGGCAGCCTGGAGCTTTCGCAGCACCGCGCAAAGTTCGAGGGCATGCTGCGCTATCGCAACCGCGAGCGGCCCGTCAAAGGCGATATCGAAGGCCGCATCCTGCGCACCTTCACCGAAAAGGCGGGCGAGCTCGTGCTGGAGCTGCAAGGCGCGCAGCTGCGCATCCAGCAAGCAGGTGGCAATCTTGTACTGGCGCGGGGCCAGTCGTTCGTGCGGGCCAGCGCTGGAAGCTGCGTTTGAAGCCTACTTGACCAGCAGCACCGGCACGTCGCAGCCCGCCACCACACGTTGGGCAACGCTGCCCATCACGGCGCGCATCAGCACGTTGTGGCCATGCGTGCCCATGACCACCATGTGAGCCTTGCTCTCCTTGGCGGCGGCAACGATCTCATTGGCGATGTTGCCGACTTTCCAGCTGCACTTCGCGTCGATCTTGTGTTTGGCCAGGAAGGTCTTGATCGGGTCGAGCACGGCGTTGGCCTCGTCACGGTGGTAGGCGGCCACCGTGCCTGCACCCATCATCGTTTTGACGCGCGGCGGCACAGGCGCCTGCACATGCAGCACGACTAGTTCGTCGTCCGGTCCGCACAGGCTCTCGTGCGTGACGAGAAAGGCCAGGGCCTTCTTGGTGAACTTGCTGCCATCAACGGCCAGAAGGATTTTCATGTGTGTCTCTTTTCTTGTCTCAACGAAGTACCAGAACCGGGATTGTGCAGTGTGTGAGCACATGCTGGGTTTCGCTGCCCAGCAGAAGTCGCTTGATGCCCTTGCGGCCATGGGAGGCCATCATCACGAGGTCGCACTTGTACTTCTTCGCGGCGCCGACGATGGACTCGGCCACCAGGTCGGATTTCGTGATCACGCCCTTGGCCGTCACGCCCGCCGAGCGTGCCTGCGTCACCACGGCGTCCACGATCGCCTGGCCCTTTTCGGCCCAGCGCTTTTCGGTGGAGGCGAGCTCCTCGGGGTTCATCGAGATCGAGCCTTCGAAGTAGCTCACCGGGTAGCGCGGCACGACGTGGAGCGCGATCAGCTCGGCCCCCGTGGCCGATGCAAGCTCGATGGCGCTGCGCACGGCTTTTTTCGACAGGGTCGAGCCGTCGGTGGTGACGAGAATCCTGGTGTACATGTCTGCCTCCGGTTGAATGGATGATCGCAGCCTAAGTGCGATACATACAGCGCGGGTTGATCCATGTCAACGTCGCGGCACATCGTCCGGGCTAGCCTTGCAGCATGCCTGCAACCGCCTTTGCGATCCCGCCAGCCCAGTCGTCGGCCCTGCCGTGGGCTGCGCTTGACGATGCGGCCGAGTGGCAGTCGTTCAGCCGCCCGCTCAACAGTGCCGGCAAGGGCAGCGACGATCTCCAGGAGTCGTTCCTGTCGATCGAAGGCATGCACTGCGCCACCTGCTCACTCGCCGTGGAAGAGGCGCTGCTGCGGGTCGACGGCGTGAGCTGCGTGCAGGTCAACGGCGCCACCGCAACAGCGCGTATCGAATGGTCGCCACAAGTCGCCAGACCTTCGAGCTGGCTCGCCGCCTTGAAGCAGGCAGGCTACGGCGCCGTGCCCGCCGCCGACTTGCTGGACAGCGCGCCGCGCGACAAGGAGCGGCGCGTGCTGTTGTGGCGCTGGCTCGTCGCGGGCTTTTGCATGATGCAGGTGATGATGTACGCGGTGCCGGCCTACGTGGCGCCCGAGGGCGAGATCACGCCCGATATCGTCCGCCTGCTCGGCTGGGCGTCGTGGGTGCTGACACTGCCCGTCGTGCTGTTCTCCTGCTGGCCGTTTTTTGCCTCGGCGCTGCGCGACATGCGCAACCGCGTCGTCGGCATGGATGTGCCGGTTGCGCTGGGCATTGCCATTGCATTCGGCGCGAGCAGCGTTGCCACGTTCGATCCTGCGAGCCCGCTGGGCCATGAGGTCTGGTTCGACTCGGTGACGATGTTCGTGTTCTTCCTGCTGTCCGGCCGCATCCTCGAGCAAAGGCTGCGCGACAAGACAGCCGGCTCGCTCGAAGCGCTGATGCGCCGCCTGCCACCCACCACGCTGCGCCGTAACGCCGACGGGCTCTATGAACGCGTGGCCGTCAGGCGCCTGGCCGCAGGCGATGTGGTGCAGGTGCTGCCTGGCGAAGCATTCCCCGCCGATGGCGTTGTGCTCGAAGGCCAGACGCGCGCCGACGAGGCGCTGCTCACGGGCGAATCGTCGCCGGTGCTGCGCCGTGTGGGTGACGCCGTGATTGCAGGCACACACAACCTCATCGGCGCCATCGTCATGCGCGTTGACCGCGCCGGTCGCGAGACCCGCTATGCGGAAATCGTCGCGCTGATGGAACGCGCGGCCATGGAAAAGCCGCGGCTGGCCCAGCTCGCTGACCGTATCGCGGGCCCCTTCATGCTCTTCGTGCTGCTCGCTGCAGCTGCCGCTGCCGCGTGGTGGTGGCCCGACAACCCCGCCCGCGCAATCGGTGTGGCAATTGCGGTGCTGATCGTCACGTGCCCGTGCGCGCTGTCGCTGGCAACACCAGCGGCCACGCTTGCCGCAGCGGGCGCGCTGGCGCGGCGCGGCGTGCTCGTGCGCCGGCTACAGGCTCTGGAAGCGTGCGCCTCGATCGACCTCGTGGCGTTCGACAAGACCGGCACGCTCACGCAGGACCGGATGGGCTTGTCGGCCACGCATGTGCGGCCAGGCTTCGACGCCAGGATGGCACTCGACATGGCGGCGGCGCTGGCGCGTCACTCCTTGCATCCGGCATCGCGCGCGATCGTTGCCGCAACCGTGGCCACACCGTGGGTGGCAACCGGGACCAGCGAAGTCGCGGGCAGTGGCGTGCGCGGGGATGTGTCCTCGCCGCTCTTTCCGCAGCCGCGCGCCATGCGGCTGGGCTCGGCCCTGCTGTGCGGCGCAGGCCCCGAATCTGCGCTGGGCGACCAGATGCAGGTTCACCTGGCCGACAGCGACGGCTGGCTCGCGACCTTCGATCTCGACGAGACCATGCGCCCCGACGCCGAAGCTGCAGTGGGCGAACTGCGCTCGCGGGGCATGCAGGTCGAACTGCTCTCCGGTGACCGCGACGCGGCAGTCCGCCGCCTGGCTGCGCGCGCCGGCATCGCAGCGGCCCATGGCAGTTGCACACCGGCCGACAAGCTCGCGCGTGTGCAGGCCGCGCAGCGCGAAGGCCACCACGTGTTGATGGCTGGCGATGGCGTCAATGACGGCCCGGTGCTGGCTGCAGCCAATGTTTCTGTCGCGATGGGGCAGGGCGCACCGCTCGCGCAGGCCAGATCCGATTTCATCGTGCCCGGCGGCCAGCTGAGGATGGTGCCCGCGCTGGTGCGTCATGCGCAGCGCACACGCTCCGTGGTGCGCCAGAACCTCGCCTGGGCCGCGGGCTACAACGCCGTGTGCGTGCCGCTCGCCATCGCAGGCGCGATGCCGCCTTGGCTGGCGGGGCTGGGCATGGCAGCCAGCTCGCTGCTGGTGGTGGCCAATTCAGCGCGGCTCGCGCGCATGGAAGACTGAACACGCGATGGACATTCTCTTTTTGCTCATTCCGCTGTCCGTCGTGCTGGCACTGCTGATTCTTGGCGCGCTCGGCTGGGCCGTGTGGCGCGGCCAGTTCGATGCAGTCGAAGCAGAAGGCGAGCGCATTCTCCGCTCCGATTGACTTGTATCAAGTCTTGTCCTGCAGCTGGACAGGAAACTCGCAGCATCTAGAACCGAAGGTGCTTGCAAATGACAGACAAATCCGCGCAGCCAGCGATCTACGACGACACCGTCGTCAGGCAGTTCTCCATCATGGCCGTTGTGTGGGGTGTGGTGGGGATGCTCGTTGGCCTCATCATCGCCGCGCAACTCGCCTGGCCTGAGCTGAATTTCGGCATACCGTGGCTCAGCTACGGCCGGCTGCGACCGCTGCACACCAACGCCGTGATCTTTGCGTTTGGCGGCTGCGCACTGTTTGCTTCGAGCTATTACGTCGTGCAGCGCACCTGCCACGTGCCGCTGTTCCTCTCCAAGCTTGCGCAGTTCCACTTCTGGACATGGCAGCTGGTCATCGTGGCCGCTGCAGTCACGCTGCCCCTGGGCTTCACGCAAGGCAAGGAATACGCAGAACTCGAATGGCCGATCGACATCCTGATCGCCGTGTCATGGGTTGCGTACGCCATCGTGTACTTCGGCACCATCGGCATGCGAAAGGTTCGCCACATCTACGTGGCCAACTGGTTCTTCGGCTCGTTCATCCTGGCCGTGGCCATTCTTCACATCGTCAACAGCGCCGCAATTCCGGCCGGCATGCTCAAGTCCTACTCGGCCTATGCAGGCGTGCAGGACGCGATGGTGCAGTGGTGGTATGGCCACAACGCAGTGGGCTTCTTCCTCACCGCAGCCTTCCTGGGCATGATGTATTACTTCGTACCCAAGCAGGCCGAGCGCCCCGTGTACAGCTACCGGCTGTCCATCGTTCACTTCTGGGCGCTGATCTTCACGTACATGTGGGCGGGCCCGCACCACCTGCACTACACAGCGCTGCCTGACTGGACGCAGTCCATCGGCATGGTCTTCTCGCTGATCCTGCTGGCACCCAGCTGGGGCGGCATGATCAACGGCGTGATGACGCTGTCTGGCGCCTGGCACAAGCTGCGCGACGACCCGATTCTTCGCTTCATGATCGTGTCGCTCTCCTTCTACGGCATGAGCACGTTCGAAGGCCCGATGATGTCCATCAAGACAGTGAACTCGCTGTCGCACTACACCGACTGGACCGTTGGCCACGTGCACTCCGGCGCGCTCGGCTGGGTGGGCCTGATCTCGATGGGCACGCTGTACTACCTGATCCCGCGCCTGTTCGGCCAGAAGAAGATGCACTCGGTGCCCGCCATCGAACTGCACTTCTGGATCTCCACCATCGGCATCGTGCTGTACATCGCCGCGATGTGGATTGCCGGCGTGATGCAGGGCCTGATGTGGCGCGCAGTCAATGCCGACGGCACGCTGACCTACACGTTCGTCGAATCAGTCAAGGCGACGTATCCGTTCTACGTCGTGCGCTTCACGGGCGGCCTGTTGTACCTCACCGGCATGCTGGTGATGGCCTGGAATGTCTGGATGACCGCCACGAGTGGCCGCGCGGCCCGCGTTCCGGTCGCAGCGCCTGCAATGGCCTGAAGAACAACAAAAGGGTAGCCACCAATCATGAGCGACAACTCCACCTCCACCGGCTTCTCGCACGAGAAGATCGAGACCAACAACTTCCTGATGATCGTGCTGATCCTCCTCGTGATCGCCGTGGGCGGCCTCGTGGAAATCGTGCCCCTCTTCTTCCAGAAGACCACCACGCAGGCGATCGAAGGCGTCAAGCCGCTCACGTCGCTGCAGCTGGCCGGCCGCGACATCTACACGCGTGAAGGCTGCTACAACTGCCACTCGCAGATGATCCGGCCGTTCCGCGCCGAGACACTGCGCTACGGCCACTACTCGGTGGCTGGCGAATTCGTCTATGACCACCCGTTCCAGTGGGGCAGCAAGCGCACCGGCCCGGACCTGCACCGCGTGGGCGGCAAGTACAGCGACGAATGGCATCGCATCCACCTGAACAACCCGCGCGACGTCGTGCCCGAGTCGAACATGCCTGCTTACTCGTGGCTCGAAAAGACGCCCGTTGATGCAGCTGCAATGCCTGCTCACATGAAGGCGCTGCGCATGGTGGGCGTGCCCTACACCGACGCGCAGATCGCCGCGGCCGAAGCAGACGTCAAAGGCAAGACCGAGATCGATGCGCTCATTGCGTACCTGCAGTCGCTCGGCCTGGCACTGAAGTAGCGCCCAGGAGATATAGACATGGACATTACCACCTTGCGCATTGCCGCAACACTCGCCTGCTTCGTGACCTTCATCGGGATCATGGTGTGGGCCTATTCACGCCGCAACCGCGCCAGCTTCGACGAAGCCGCGCGCATCCCGTTCGAGCAGGATTGAAGGACTGTCACGATGAGCGATTTCACTGCCAACTTCTGGTCCGTCTATGTAGCGGGCCTGACAATTCTCAGCATCCTGGGCTGCGTGCTGCTGCTGTGGGTCACCGCACGCAAGAAGGTTGCGTCCAGCAGCGACAACACGACCGGCCACGTCTGGGACGGCGACTTGCGCGAGATGAACAACCCCATGCCACGCTGGTGGGTGTGGCTGTTCGTCATCACCATCGTGTACAGCCTGCTGTACCTGGTGGCCTATCCGGGCCTGGGCAGCTACCAGGGTGAGATGGGCTGGACGTCGCGCGGCGAGCATGCCAGCGAGATGGACCAGGCCACCAAGGAACTTGCACCGCTGTACGCGCAGTTTGCCGCCAAGCCGGTTGAAGAGCTGGCCGGCGACCCGAAGGCCAAGGCCATTGGCGAGCGCCTGTTCGTCAACAACTGCGCGCAGTGCCACGGCTCCGATGCGCGCGGCAGCAAGGGCTTTCCGAACCTGACCGACGCTGACTGGCTGCACGGCGGCACGCCCGACAAGATCATCGAGACCATCACCAAGGGCCGGCGTGGCCAGATGCCACCGATGGCCGCGGCTGTGGGCGGCGCTGACGACGTGAAGAACGTTGCGCAGTATGTGCTGAGCCTGTCGAATGCACCGCACGACTCCGTGCGTGCACAACTCGGCAAGGCCAAGTTCACTGCGTGCGCTGCCTGCCACGGTGTGGACGGCAAGGGCAACCAGGCCATCGGCGCACCTAACCTGACTGACGACATCTGGCTGCACGGCTGGGGCGAGAACGCAGTCATCGCCATGGTCAACAACGGCAAGCTCAATGAGATGCCCGCACAGGAAAACAAGCTGACCGCCGAGCAGATCCGTGTGCTTGCGGCCTATGTGTGGGGCTTCTCGAACAAGCCGCAAGCAGCCAAGCCCTGAGCCGGCGCGCTTGCGGGCTTGCGTCGCGATCAGCCTGCGCTTGCAACGGCAGGCTGTCGCGGCTTGATTGCATTCAGTAGCTGGTTGACAACGCTCTCTTGCCGACTGTCCAAGTTTGCCGATTCCAGCATCCCTTGTATGTGGCCCCGCTGTATGTAAGTGAGCCGGCCCATGCTCGCGTCGAGGAAGCCCTGAGTCGTTGGACGACCGGGACTGGTTTGCGCGTCGATCGCTGAGATCAAGAACGCCAAGTCTTCAATTGCGCCACGGGCAACGCCCCGTTCTGTCGCGTCACTCGGGTCCCCCCTCATGTCGTGCAGCAAGGCATCGAACCGGTCTGCGCGCCATTGATCCAGCACGCCCGGCTCCACCGGGCCTGAAACCCGTCCAGCCTGGCGAAGGCTTTGTGCGATGGGTTCGGCGCCGGCGCGCATCTCCAGCACTTCTGCCAGCGACATGCTCAGCCGATCAAGCCGAACGTCGGGCTTCAACCTGCTGGGCGCGGTACGCAGCAGCGCCTGCGCGAAGCTGACGAGAGCATCGGTGTTCAGCGTGAGCAGCAAGTCCTCGGCATGCGCGAGAAAGCGCCTGCCTTCATCACTGTCGATTTGTGAGCCTTCGAAGTTGGCTTCTCGCATGAGTTTGACCAACGCCACGTCCAGGCCCGTGTCCGATGCGCGCGTGGTGGGCAGCGCCGATGCCACGGCATCTTCCATGGCATCGAAGATGGCGTCGCGGTAGTCCTCGCGCTGTGCGGCTTCACGCTCCACGCGTGATTGCGCAATGGCCTTCTCCGCGCCGCGGATTGTCTGCGTCATTGCTCGCACGCGGCGCAGCCCTGCGCCTTTGACTTTGGCGGCAATGCCTTCGGGTGCCGCCGGATTGATCCCTTCTTCTTCGATTCTTTGCTCGTACATGCTCTGCGCATCGAGTTGCTGCAGCACCTCGACGAGGCGCCGGTGCACGATAGCGCTACCTTCCGGCGCGGGCAGGCGATCGAGACGCGCCAGCGCCTTGGTGAGAACCTTGAGCGTGCGCGCGTCCATGTCGTCAAACGTCGCATGCAACGCATCGCGAAATAAATGAACCGCGTGCTTGAGGGTGGCGCCTTCACTCATCAGCCGCTGCACCTGCTCGACTGCCTGCATGAAAAAGTCTGAGATGAACAAAGCGTCTTCATCCCGCCCTGCAAGGGGGGCCTCGCCAAGCGTGAGAGCCAGCATTTTTGCAATTGCCTGGAGCTGCACGTGTGCGCTCGAGTTGTTCTGTGCAGCTGCAGCGTCCCCGATTGCAGGCGCTGGTTCCACGTCTGCATCCTGCAGCCGCATAGCGCGGTTGCGAAGATCGCGTTGCACGAGCCGATCTACGGTGATCACGCGGTGCTGGAGCTTCTTGGGATACACAAAATCGAGGTTCAGCTTGATCTGCCTGAGCTGCTCGTCAGTGCACCTTTCAAGCTCAAGCTGCAGGTTCTTGTTGAACGCGTGGTCTTCCTCGCTGGGCGGTATGACCGTGTGCAGCCCTACAAATATGGCCGTCACGAATTTCGACCCATTTGGCCTGGTGCGCACATCGGGCCGGGCCAGTGATTGCACAGCGTCTTCGATGCGTCCCGTAAGAAATCCATGCCGCGAGGCCGACCAGCCTGAGAGCTGCGTGTTGCGCAGTTGAAGAGTTGTCGCCTTGGTGCCCGGCCGCATCTCCAGCACATCATGCAGTGACTTGCCAAGCTTGTTGAGATGCTCGTTGATGGCCGTGCGTCCTGGGGCGGTTTCCAGCAGGGCCTGTGCGATGCTGACGAGCTCGTCTGTACTGCGCTTGATCAGGAAATCTTCGGCAAAGGCGAGGAATTCGTCCGGTGTCAGTCGCTGTTGCTCGGTATCAGCGCCGTCCAGTGCCATGGTCAGCAGCTTGATATTGATCGCAATTGTTGCGTCGCGGGCTGGCCCGCCCAAGCGGGCGACCTCCATTGTTTTTTGCAGCGTTGCCTCCAGCCCGGCGCGCCGCCGCGCACGAGCTTCGGCTGCCTGCCGCTCAAGCCTGTGGGCACCGCCGATCTTTCGGTCGAACTTTTCGCCGGTGCGTTTGGTCTTGCGCCATGTTTTGAGCCAGGCCTGCTTTGCTTTGCCTGCGGTGGTGTCGGCAGGCGGCTGTTGGGCCCGTTCTGCGTCAAGTGCAGCGCGCCGCAACTTCATGGGCTCCATCTCGATGATCGCCTTGGCGAAGGTGCGCTGTAGCAACCTGCGGTTCGAGTCGCTCGCAAACTGGGCGAGCCGGTCCAGGCTATCCAGTACCTTCGCGAGGTCCTCGGAGTTCATCTGCAGCAGTGTTTCGCCCGCAGACGCCGTAAACACATCCAGCGCATTGCCGAAGGGCACGTCGTGGGCCAGCAGTGCCTTGAATTTCTTGCCAGCTTCACGCATCAAAAGGTACATGGCGCTGTCGAAGCCTGCGTCGTCCAGCTCGACTTTCACCAGCGCTTGGACAAGAAGTTCGGCTTGCTTGCTGACTTGCTCCTGCGCTTGAAGGCAGGTGATGGGTGCCTTTGCAGCCTGCAGCGGCAGCGGCTGCGGCTCATCCGTGTACGGATCAACTTCAAGGTTGAAGCGCGAGAGACTCCCATTGAGAGGCGCTTCGTCGGCATTGCCATCCAGGTGGCCTTCGTGCTTGCGCTCGTAGTAGCCGTCGGATAGCGACCTGTTGCGCCTGGCCTGGGGCTCATAGGGCGAATAGTCGTGCGGCTCGCCAGGTTGCGTGAATTCATGCGTTTGCGAGATCGATGCCGCGCGGTTGCCTGCGTATGGCTCTTGCGGCTGCACCACTGATACGTCGCGGCCGGCGATCGTGCCGGTCGTTGGTGGAGGGTTGGGCACTTGGCTCGGATTGGCGGGTCTGTTGTTCGATACGCTGGCGCTCATGCGGTTGCTCTCAGTTATGTGGACGCGGCTGAGTGGCACCACAGCCGCAAAGGTTCCAAGACAGAAGTCCGCATGAGCTAGATCAAGTGGGGTTAGCGCCAGGTGGGTGAAAATCGGCGCGTGAATACGAATCTCCGGAAAATCATTCCAATCGTCCCCGCCGAACCGGGCGAGGGCGAGTCGCTGTACGAAGCGCATAAAAAAATCTACCCGCACCAGGTCACTGGGCGCTATGCGAACTGGCGCTGGGCGATGGTGTGGATCACGCAGCTGGTGTTCTACGGCGTGCCGTGGATCGAGTGGGGCAACCGCCAGTCGGTGCTGTTCGACCTGGCATCGCGGCGCTTCTACATCTTCGGCTTCGTGCTGTACCCGCAGGATTTCATTTACCTGACGGGGCTGCTGGTGGTGAGCGCCCTGTCGCTTTTCCTGTTCACTGCCATGGCAGGCCGGTTGTGGTGCGGCTTTGCGTGCCCGCAGACGGTGTACACCGAAATTTTCCTTTGGATAGAGCGCAAGGTCGAGGGCAGCCGCACTGCGCGCATGCGGCTCGACGGCGAGCCCATGTCACTCGAAAAGCTCGTCAAGAAGTGGTTCAAGCACCTGCTGTGGGTCGGTGTGGCGATGTGGACGGGCTTCACGTTCGTGGGCTACTTCACCCCCATTCGCGAACTGGGCCTTGAATTCCTGCAGACGCGCATGGGCTCGTGGGAAGTGTTCTGGGTGTTTTTCTACGGCTTTGCCACCTACGGCAACGCAGGCTTCATGCGCGAGCAGGTCTGCAAGTACATGTGCCCGTACGCGCGCTTCCAGAGCGCAATGTTCGACAAAGACACGCTCATCGTCAGCTACGACAGCGAACGCGGCGAGCCGCGCGGCGCGCGCTCGCGCAAGGCCGACCCGGCAGCGCTGGGCCTGGGCTCGTGTGTGGACTGTGATTTGTGCGTGGCCGTGTGCCCCACAGGCATCGACATTCGCAACGGCCTGCAGTACGAATGCATTGGCTGCGCCGGCTGCGTGGACGTGTGCAATGGCGTGATGGACAAGATGGGCTATGAACGCGGCCTGATCCGCTTCACCACACAGCACGCCGTGAGCGAAGGCCTGAGCTCGCCGCAGATCTGGCGGCGCACGCTGCGCCCGCGCATTCTGGTGTACGGCGCCATCCTCGCGGCCATCTGCATTGCGCTGCTGTCGAGCCTGGTCGCGCGCACGCCGCTGAAGGTGGACGTGATCCGCGATCGCGCGGCGCTCTCGCGCATCGTCGCCGGCGGCAAGCTTGAGAACATTTATCGGCTGCAAGTCATGAATGCGACTGAGAAGCCGCAACGCTACGTTGTTACCGCCACCGGCCTGCCTGACTTGCAGATCGCATCTGAGACAGAACTCGATGTCGGCCCCGCAGAAGCACGCTGGCTGGCAGTGCGCGTGCAGATACCGTACGGCTCGGCCGCACCGGGCTCGCACACTATCCACTTTGGCATCGGCACTGTGAATGGTGATGCGCATACCAGCGAGAAGTCGGTGTTTCTCGTGCCGAGATAACCAGGCAAACGATAGACATGCGTCGAAGAAGCAAAGGAGACAGCCTCATGGAACAAAGCCAACCTGCAACGCAACCCTGGTGGAAGTTTGGCCACGTGTGGCTGGTCCTGTCGGGCCCGGCCATCGTTGTGGTCGCAGGCTTCATCACGTTGTGGATCGCGGTGCAGTCGCCTGACCCGGTGATTGGTGACGGCTCTTCCTCCCAGACCGCGGAGATCCGCCGCCAGCTCGCTCGCGAGCGTGCGCTGATGCCCGCGTTGATCGGCCGCAACCACGCCGCCACACCGGCGCGGGAGAAGTAGCGTGGGGCGCCAACAGTTGCTGTGGGCGGCGTGGCCGGCATTCCTGGCGGCGTGCGCGCTGGAGCTGCTTGTGTTCGCCTTTGTCGATCCGACTGACATGCAGCTCGGCGGCCAGCCGCTCACGCTGTCACGCCAGGGCGTGTACAGCATCGCGTTCTTCCTGTTCTGGGGAATTTCATTCGCTGCAGGCGTGCTCGCGTCTGCATTGCGGCTGCCGGCTGACGATGTGGACCGCTGCCCGTTCAAGCCGGGCGACAGGCCCGACGACTGTTTGCGGCATTGAGGCTGATTGCCCGCGCTCGCCTGACTCGCCTCGCTGAGACAGGCGGAGCGCAAAACTCATCCCGACAAAGCGGCAAGCTCTTGCTTCACTTGTTCGATCTTGCCTGGCAGACTGTCCGCCTCGCGAATCCGATCATCAAAGTATTCAAGGTCGTTCGCATATTCGTGCCCCTGCGTGCCCATAATTACATCGGTGCAGTAGTCCAGCCTGGCTTCCAGTTTCTGCAGGCGCTGGGTGCAGTCGGCGATTCGCTCGCGCGTTTGCCGGATCGAGTCTTGCGCGGCACTCGCGTTGAGACGGTCAGTTAGCGCCTTAGACACGGCAGCGAGGCTGTTTAAGCTCTTTCCTCCTAGCGGCTGAACGATTGCCTTGTAGAGATCTTTTGGCAATCGCAGCAAAGGGCTGCGTGGGCCTTGCGAGGGCGTGATTGCAAGCAAGGGCGCATCGGTTTGCGTTGCCTGTGGCGGCTGCATGCTCAGCTGGCCAGGTTCATTCCGATTGGTTGTCGGAGTGACGGGGGCAACCGCATCACCATCAACCGGGCGTGATGTGATCGAGGTGCGTTGATGTCCAGTTTTGGAAATATCCATGGCAAGTCCTTGATTCGGTGCACTGTGTGGCACAGCGAAGGACATTTGTTCCCATGAATGCACATGCCTGCCGCGCGCCGAGACCTTTGGCTCGGTCATCTCGGGCGGGTGAGATGTGAGGCACGCGGCAACGAGCGAGTGCCCGCTGCCTAATGAGGTGACACCGCTCAGCCCCCACCACGCACGATCAGCACAGGCGTGGCCGCCGCGCGGATCACTTGCTCCGCACCGCTGCCCAGCAGCACGCGCTCCAGCCCCTTGCGGCCATGCGTTCCAACGACGATCAGGTCCGCGTTCCATTCACTCGCCTCACTGGCTACCGTCTCGCCCAGGCGCACGCCGAGCTTTTCGATGAACTTCCAGTCGGCGTCTATGCCCTTGGCCCTGGCGGAGGCTGCTGCTTCAGCCAGCAGGGTCTTGGCGTTTTCCTGCGCGACCGAGATCAGGTCGCCGCGGCGGTCGTGACCCGACATGAACGAGAGGTCGTCCAGCGCGTGAATGATGCGAATGCTCCCGCCTGCCTCACTCGCCATCTGCACGGCGACGCCCAGCGCCTTCTTTGATGTCTCGCTGCCGTCGATGGGGACCAGAATTCGCTTGAACATTTTTATCGCTCCTGTGCTGACGGGGGACTTCATCTTGGTTGATCGGGCGCATCGCAGGCTTGACTTGCGTCAAGGACCCGGCGCATGTGCACCAGGTTGTCGTCAGTGGCCCGCACGCTGAAGCCCTTTTGCGTTGCAAGCGCTGCCATGCCGCGGTTGTCCTTCAGGCACTGGCCCAGCACTTCGGCCGTGCCGCGCCGCTCCAGGTAGCGAAGCAGCTTGTCCATCAGCACGCTGCCCAGCCCGCGTTTTTGCCACTGGCTTGCGACCTGGATGGCGAACTCGGCCTGGCGGTTGTCGGGGTCGCACACTGCGCGCACTTCGCCTGCGATGGCATCGCCGTCCATGGCGACGAAGGTCATCTCGCGGTCGTAGTCGATCTGGCAGTAGCGCGCCAGTTCCGAGTGCGGCACCACGCGCCGCGCCAGGAAGAACCGCAGCCGCATGTCGTCGGGTGTGGCTGCTGCGTAGAAGGACTTCAGCCGCTCGCCGTCGTCGGGGCGAATGGGGCGCAGCAACATTGCGCTGCCGTCCACGGTTGCGCTTTGCTCCAGCTCTGATGGGTAGGGCCGCAGCGCGAGCCGGCCATCGCCCGGCAGCGCAGGCGTGCGCACGCGAATGCGCGCATCCACGGCCAGCACACCGTGCGGGCCGGCCAGCAGCGGGTTGATGTCCAGCTCGACCACGCCTGCCAGGTCGCAGGCGATGGCTGACAGCTGCAGCAGCGTTGCGGTCACGGCGTTCATGTCTGCTGGGGCCTTGCCGCGATAGCCTTTCAACAGGCGGCCTACTTGCGTGTGCGCGACCATGTCATTGGCCAGGACATCGTTCAACGGCGGCAGGCCAATGCTGCGGTCACCGCGCAATTCGACTTCCGTTCCGCCTTCGCCAAACAGCACGACGGGGCCGAAGACAGGGTCAGTCGAAATGCCGGCGATCAGCTCGCGCATGCCGCTTGCCACAGCCATTTTCTGCACCGTGTAGCCGGTGACGTGCGCGTGCGGAACATCGTGTGCCACACGCTGGCGCATGCGGATGGCCGCGTCGTGCACTTCATCGCCACTGCGCAGGCCGAGCACGACGCCGCCTACGTCGGATTTGTGCAGGATCTGCGCAGACAGGATCTTCAGGGCGACGGGATAGCCCAGGTGCGCTGCTGCAGCCACTGCCTCGTCGGGCGTGCGCGCCATGGCGGTGGCGACGGTGGGGATGCGGTAGCACTCCAGCAGCGCCATTGCCTCCACCTCGTCGAGCCACTCGCGGCCGTCGCGCAGCGCTTGCGCCACGATGGCCCGCGCCTTCTCGCGGCTGTGCGGGTCAGGCGCTGCAGCGCCATCGCTCGCAGCGTGCGGCCGTGCTGCTTCCGGCAACTGCAGCAGCGCCTGCTGGTTGCGCTGGTAGTCCTGCAGCTGCAGCCATGCGGCGACTGACCTTTCGGGCGTGCTGTAACACGCGATGCCTTGTGCCTCGCTCGTCTCACGCGCGGACTTCACGCTGGTGCCACCCAGCCAGCACGCGATGACGGGCTTGCCCGCACCTTTCATCAGTGGCAGGCAGGCATTGGCAATGTCGGGCGCAGGCACGATCGCCGTGGGCGCATGCATGAAAAGCACGCCATCGACTTCGGGCGCGGCAAGCAGCACTTTCAGCGCGTCGGTGTAGCGGCCCACCGGCGCATCGCCAATGATGTCGATCGGGTTGCCGCGCGACCAGCCTGTGGGCAGCGCTGCATCCAGCGCCAGCAGGCTTTCCTGGGACAGCTTTGCCGGTGTGCCGCCGCGCAGCTGCAGTGCATCAGCAGCAAGCACCCCGGCGCCGCCGCCATTCGTGAGGATGGCGAGCCGCTCGCCGCGCCACGGTTGCGGATGGGCCAGCGTCTCGGCCGCATCGAGCAGTGCTTCGAGCGTGTCCACGCGCAGCATGCCTGCACGTTTGACGGCCGCATCGAACACCGTGTCTGATCCGGCGAGCGCGCCCGTGTGCGACGCCGCCGCCTTCGCGCCGTCGGGTGCACGGCCTGCCTTGACCACGATCACCGGTTTGTTGCGCGCGGCGGCACGTGCGGCCGACATGAACTTGCGCGCATGCTTGATCGACTCGACGTACATCAGGATGGCGCGTGTGTTCGAGTCACTGCCGAGGTAGTCGAGCAGGTCGCCGAAGTCCACGTCGGCACTGTCGCCGAGCGACACAAAGTTCGAAAAGCCGATGCGCCGCTCGTTCGCCCAGTCGAGCATTGCCGTGGCCAGCGCGCCCGATTGCGTGAGGAATGCCAGGTGCCCCGGCAGCGCCTGGCCAGGCGCAAAGCTCGCGTTCAGGCCAATCGCGGGCGCGAGCAGGCCGATGCAGTTGGGCCCCAGCACGCGCAGCAGGTAAGGGCGCGCTGCATCGAGCATCGCCTGCTCGATCGTCACGCCCGGTGTGGCCGACGGCACCCGCAAGCCCGCGGTGATGACGATGGCTGCGCGCGTGCCCTTGCGGCCGAGCGCATCGATGATGCCGGGAATAGTCGCGGCGGGCGTGCAGATCACGGCCAGGTCGGGCGCGTGCGGCAGCGATTCGACATCGGCGAAGGTCTGGATGCCGCCTATCGTCTGCGGCTTGGCATTGACGGGCCAGAGCGGCCCGGCAAAGCCCCCCTGCACCAGGTTGCGCCAGACCACCGCGCCCAGGCTGGCCTCGCGCGACGACGCGCCGATGACAGCGATGGACTGGGGCTGGAAAAGCAGATCAAGATGGCGAACACTCATGGGCAAACTCCTGTGGACCGCATCTTCAGGTGCGCGACAGCGCGTGTGTTTGACACGCCTCAAGTGCGGGCGACTTGCCGGCAGGCAGCATCGGGGCTTCACAAGTGAGGTGTTTCATGTTCAAACATATCCTGCTGGCCACTGACGGCAGCCCCGCCAGCGAAAAGGCTGTCGCCATGGCCGTGGATCTGGCTCGTACGCACGGCGCAAAGATAACGGCTGTGTACGTCATCGACCCGTATCCGTACATTGGCATTGGCGATACCAACCCCATGGGCCTGCAGGCCTACATGTCGGCGGCGCAGGACCATGCGGCGCAAGCCCATGCACACGTGGAGGCCCTGTGCGAAGCGGCCAACCCGCGCGTCGAGCTGCAACTGCGCCTGCTCGAAGACGTGGCAACCGCCAAGGGCATCGTGCAATGCGCCAACGACGAGCAGGCCGATCTCATCGTGGCCGGATCGCATGGCCGCTCGGGCCTGTCGGGCCTGCTCCTGGGCAGCGTATCGAGCAAGCTGGTCACGCTCGCGCAGGTGCCCGTGCTGGTGGTGCGTTAAAGCCCTTGCGGGCGATCCCGCATCGCCCGGGCGTCAAGGCTCAGACCGTGTGACGGGCAGGTAGACCAGCGCGTCAGCGCGCGCCACGAGCAACGCCACCACAGGCACGTTGCCCACGCGCGACAGCGCCGCGTCGAACGCCGCCGCATCATCGACCGCGATACCGTTGACCGCCACGATGCGGTCGCCTGGCTCGACACCGGCCACCAGTGCGGGCCCCGCCACTGACTCGACGTAAAGGCCCGCTTGCATGGCCGCACGCCGGGCCGTGTCCAGGCTCAAGCCCAGCCTGGGAAGGGGTGTGTGCGGCTGGCTGCTTTGCAAAGGCATGTCGGGCGGCAGCGCAGCGGTGCGCAGGGCAATGGTGCGTTCGCTGCGGTCGCGCCAGATGGTGAGCGACAGCTCAGCGCCCACGGCGCTTGCGGCAATGCCTTCTTCAATGTCCGCCCATGAGCCAGCTGCTACGCCATTGATCGCCAGCACGATGTCACCGCTGCGCACACCGGCCCGCGCGGCGGGCCCGTCGCCAAGCACATCGACAACGATGCCGCCACGCGGACGGTCGAGGCCGAACGCCGTCGCCAGGCCCGCACTCACGCCCTGCAAGTGCGCGCCAATGGTCGCCGTACGCACATGCCCGCGCTGCTTCAGCTCGCCCACCACCTGCAGCACGCGGGCCACCGGCACCGCGAATGACACGCCCAGGAACATGCCGGTGTCTGAATAGACCATCGAGCTCATGCCCACGACATGGCCCCTGGCGTTGAAGAGCGGGCCACCGGAGCTGCCGGGATTCATCGCGACATCGGTCTGGATCATGCCCACGCCATTGCTGCCCGGCAGGTACCGGGGAAACGCGCTGACGATGCCTGCATTGACCGAATAGTCGAAGCCGAAGGGCGTGCCCAGCGATGCCACCCATTCGCCTGTGCACACCGGCCGCGGTGCTGCCTGGACCACCGGCAGGCCTCGCGTCTCGATCTTGAGCAGGCTCACGTCGCTGCGGCGGTCCAGGCCCGCGACGCGAGCGCGAAAAGTGCGGCCGTCCGCCAGCACCACCCATGTTTGCCCGGCGGACCTCACGGCGTGCGCGGCGCCCACGATGTAGCCATCCGCGTCGATGACGAAGCCCGATGAATAGGCGCGCTCGGCAGACGTCTCGCCCGATCGCTCACGCACGACCACGATCGTGACGACGGCGGGCGCGATGGCCGCCGCCGCCGCGGTGAAGTCCCGCGGGCGGCGGGGCGTGTCGAGATCGAGCGTGCACAGGTTGGCGGCGGTGTCCGCTCGATCGGCAGCGCGCGCGAGCGGCGACGCGAGCAGGCTGCACAGCGCAATCACCAGCAGCATCACGGGGGCGGCCGCACGCGAGCGCGCCGGATGAGCGCAGGCAGCAGGTTGAGCAGGACGAGTCATAGCGCAGGCCATGGCGGCAGAGTCTGTTCGCGTTTTGTCAGTGGCCATTGACGAGGATCAACACGCTGTGCGATCGGCGGGCGAAAAATGGAATGCATCACAGGAGACCCCTCGTCATGACCGCTACATCCACACCGATCCACACGGACTACCAGCAGGCGCTGGCTCGCCGGGAGGCCGAGTTGCGCTCGCTCATGAGTCTGGCGACGCAGGCGAGCGAGTCGGTGGACGACGGCGAAGTCAGCGACTTCAAGGACATCGCCGCTGTCGATGCGCAAGGCGAAGTCGATGAAGCGCGCGTCTGGAGCGCCGCGCAGGAACTCGCACAGGTGCAAGCCGCCTACGCACGCCTGCGCGAGGGCACCTACGGCACCTGCCAGGACTGTGGCGAGCCCATCGAGCCGGCGCGTTTGCATGCGCTGCCTGAAGCCGCGTTCTGCACGTCGTGCCAGTCTGCGCATGAGCGCCGCCGGCCAGCCTGAGTCGTGCCCCATACTGTTCACGCCATTCAAACCACGCGGGCGCACCGCCCCCAACCCAAGGAACTTGCAATGAAAGTCAATGAAGGAACTCTTGATCGTGCCGTGCGCGTCGTCGCGGGCCTGGTGCTCATTGGCCTGGCTGCCACCAACACGATAGGCATGTGGGGCTACATCGGCGTTGTGCCGCTGTTGACCGGTGCTGTTGGCATGTGCCCGCTTTACACGCTGCTGGGCATCAACACCTGCCCGGCGCCGGGCAACTCCGCCAAGTAAGGCAACGCCACCGCGGCGCGTGGACGCTACGCCCCACAACCGCTTGCGGCTGCGCCGCCTGGGTATCGACACGTACCAGCAGCCGGTGCTTTACATGCACCGCGACTGCCCCGTGTGCCGGTCCGAAGGCTTCGAGGCCGAGTCGCGCGTGCAAGTCACGCATGGCGACAAGTCGATCATCGCCACGCTCAACGTCGTGACGGGCGACTTCCTCGTGCCCGGTGAAGCGGGCCTGTCTGAAGCTGCCTGGCGCCTGCTCGACGGGCGCGAGGGCGACGAGGTGGCGCTGAACCATCCCAAGCCACTCGAATCGCTGGGCTTCGTGCGCGCCAAAGCCTATGGGCGCCGCCTGACCGAAGCAGCCATGCAATCCGTCGTCACCGACATTGCTGCGGGCCGCTACTCCGACTTGCAGCTTGCAGCCTTCGTGACCGCCTGTGCGGGCGACAGGCTGGCCGCTGACGAGACGGTCATGCTCACCCGCGCCATGGTCGATGCGGGCGAGCGCATCGAGTGGGGCGGCGGCACGGTGATGGACAAGCACTGCGTGGGCGGCCTGCCGGGCAACCGCACCAGCATGATCATCGTGCCCATCGTCGCCGCGTGTGGCCTGCGCATGCCCAAGACATCGTCACGCGCCATCACGTCACCCGCCGGCACGGCCGACACGATGGAAACACTCGCGCCTGTCGATCTCGATGTGCCGGCGATGCGCCGCGTGGTCGAGGCCACGGGCGGCTGCATCGTGTGGGGCGGCTCGGTGCGCCTGAGCCCGGCCGACGACGTGCTCATACGCGTCGAGCGGCCACTTGACCTGGACAGCCAGGGCCAGCTCGTCGCGTCGATCCTGTCGAAGAAAGCGGCCGCCGGATCGACGCATGTGCTGATCGACATGCCCATCGGCCCGACAGCCAAGGTGCGCAGTGCGGCTGCCGCAGATGACCTGTCGGCATTGCTGGAATTTGCGGCGCACGCCATCGGCTTGAACGTGCGTATCGCACGCACGGACGGCCTGGTGCCCGTGGGGCGCGGCATTGGCCCCGCGCTGGAAGCGCGCGATGTGCTGGCCGTGCTGCAAAACCAGAACAGCGCGCCGGCTGACCTGGTGGGCAGGGCGCTCGCGCTGGCTGGCGAACTGCTCGAGTTCGGCGGCGCCGCGCCGGCAGGTGAGGGTCTGGCGATGGCATCGCAGGTGCTTGCCGACGGGCGCGCCTGGCGCAAGTTCCAGGACATCTGCCAGGCGCAGGGCGGCATGCGCGCGCCGCCCGTTGCTGCCTATGTCGTGGAGTTCGAGTCGCGGCGCAGCGGTGTGGTGCTGGGCATCGACAACCGGCGGCTCTCGCGCATTGCCAAGCTGGCGGGCGCGCCGTCTTCACCTTGCGCGGGGCTGGACCTGCATGTGGCGGCCGGCGACTTTGTCGAGCGTGGCCAGCCGCTTTTTGCCATCCACGCACAGTCGCCCGGCGAGGCCGCGTATGCGCTCGAGTACGCCTCGGCGCAGATCGACACCATCCACATCCTGAGGGACGCCTGATGCTCCTGCTGACCCTGCCCGGCGGCGCTGCGCTGGCGGCGGCGCTGGCCACACAACTGCAGTGCAGCTGGTCACCCCTGGTGGTGCACCGGTTTCCGGATGGCGAGCAGCTCGTGCGCATCGGCTGCGACGTGCAGGGCCAGCGCGTGGTGCTCGTCGGCAGTCTTCACCAGCCAGATGCCAAAGTGCTGTCGCTGCTCTTTGCAGCCGATGCCGCACGCGAGCTCGGCGCGCTGTCGGTGGGTTTGCTGTGCCCGTACCTGGCCTACATGCGGCAGGACATGCGGTTCCAGCCAGGCGATGCGATCTCGTCGAAGACATTCGCGCGCGTGTTGTCGCAGGCGGTTGATTTCCTCATCACGGTCGATCCGCATTTGCACCGCTGGCACGACCTGTCGCAGATCTATTCCATCCGCACGCGGGTCGTGCCCGCGGCTGAGGCGATCGCGCAGTGGATACGCGGGCATATCGAGTCGCCCGTGCTGGTCGGCCCCGACTCGGAGAGCCGGCAGTGGGTCGAGCAGGTGGCGGCGCTCGCGCAGGCGCCGTTCTTCGTGCTCAACAAGACGCGGCATGGCGACAGGGATGTGACGCTCGATGCCGCACCCCGGCTGCTGCTCGGCTCGCACACGCCGGTGCTGGTGGATGACATCATTTCCTCGGGTGCAACGGTGCTGGCGGCAGGGCACGCGCTGCGCGCAGCCGGCTCGCGCCCGCCGGTGTGCATTGGCGTGCACGCGCTGTTCGCGCCTGAACTGCAGGCTGCATTGCTGCAAGCAGGCTACACGCAGGTGGTCACGTGCGACACCGTGCCGCATGCAACCAATGGCATCAGCATGGCCGGGCCACTGGCCGCAGCGCTGCTCGAGATGAACAGCGGCTGATTGATCCGCGTCAACTGGCCGCCCGCGCACAGGGCCATGATGAAACGGTGTTCATCCACTGACGGAGCTCCCATGTTCAAGCGCATTCTCGTGCCCATCGACGGCAGCCCCACGTCCAACAAAGCGCTGGTCGCGGCGCTGAATCTCGCTCGCGATGCGGGCGCCAGCATTCGCCTGGTGCACACGCTGGACCAGCTCGTGTACCTGGGTGCCTACGACTACAACCCCAACTTGCTCAGCGTGGTGCGCGAAGACGCCAGCCGCGTGCTGGCCGATGCGCTCGCTATTGCACAGGCCGCCGGCGTCGAGGCTGACACCGTGCTCATCGACGACCCGGGCCAGCGCCTGGGCATCAGCGTGGCCGAAGAGGCGAAGAAGTTCGGCGCCGACCTGATCGTGGTTGGCACGCACGGCAGGCGCGGTGCGGGTCGTGTGCTGCTGGGCAGCGGTGCGGAAGAAATCCTGCGCCTGGCGCCCGTGCCGGTGCTGACCGTGCGCAGCGAAGAAGACAAGGCGGCCTGATCGGCAACGAGCGGGAAATCGTCATGTACAAGAAAATCCTCGTTGCCGTTGACGGCAGCGATGTGTCCAACGCTGCGCTTGACTACGCAATCAAGCTCGCTTCCACGGTCTATGCAACGTTGCGTCTCGTGCATGTGCTGGAAGGCCCTTCGCACCTGCCTGGGGATGACCGCCGCAGGTCGCTCGCCCAAACCTATGTGGACGCACTGCGCCAGGAGAGCGACCGCGTGCTGTTCGAGGCTTCGGTGCGGGCCCGGCGCGCAGGCGTTGAGGTCGAATGCATGCTGGCCGAAAGCGATACCGAGCGTGCAGGGCATGCCATCGTCACGCAGGCCAAGCTGTGCAATGCCGACCTGATCGTGGTCGGCACCCATGGCCGCCGCGGGCTGCATCGGGTGCTGATGGGCAGCGACGCCGAGTACGTCGTGCGCCATGCAAAGCCGCATGTGATGGTCATCCGCAATGGGGCACTAACACCTTCGGCCTAATTGATGAGTTCGCTTTGGTGCATCCGTGAGCTAAATTCGGGATGTGCTCAACCTCATTGCCTCCGCCCTGGGAGACGACCCTTCGAATGCATCCGCGCTCCTGGCCGGCCTGCTCGACTCGGCAATGGATGCCATCATCACGGTGGACAGCCGGCAGCGAATCGTTTTGTGCAACCGCGCGGCCGAAAGGCTCTTTGGCTGGCCGCGCGAGCAGTTGCTGGGCGAGCCGATCGACAAGCTGATCCCGGTGCGCTTTCGCGCCGCCCATGCCGCGCACATCACGCGCTTCGGGGCGACGGGCGTCACGTCGCGGCGCATGGGCGGCGTCACCGCCATCAAGGGAATGCGCGCCAACGGCGAAGAATTCCCGATGGACGCGTCGATCTCGCACCTGGACACGCCCAATGGGCACCTCTACACAGTCATCCTGCGTGACATCACCGTGCGCGTGCTGGCCGAAGAACGCCATGTGCGCCTGTCGGCACGGCTGGCAGGGCTGCTCGATTCGGCAATGGACGGGATCATCACCGTCGACGAAGGCCAGCGCATCGTCATGTACAACCGCGCCGCCGAGCACATCTTCGGCTGGCCCACCGACGAGGCGATCGGCCAGCCGCTGGGCAAGCTCATGCCCGAGCGGTTCCGCCAGGCGCACGGCGATCACATCCGCAGGTTCGGCGAACACGGCGTGACGTCGCGGCGCATGGGCGACGGCACCCTGATCATGGGGCGGCGTGCCGACGGCGAGGAGTTCCCGATGGACGCCTCGATCTCGCAGCTCGATACGGTGGACGGCAAGCTGTTCACCGTGATCCTGCGGGATGCGACCGAGCGCGTGCGCGCGCAGGAAGAGCGCAGTGAGTTTGCCGTTGCCGCGCAGGCCATCCGCGAAGAGGAAAAGACGCGGGTGGCGCGCGAGCTGCACGACGAGCTCGCGCAGTCGCTCACCGCGCTGAAGATGGACACGATCTGGATTCGCGAGCATGCGCAGGAGTCGCCTGAGGAAACCTCGGTGAAAATCACCGGCATGCTTGACATGCTCGACCGTGCCGTGGCGTCCACTCGCCGCATTGCCGCTGATTTGCGCCCGCTGCTGCTGGACGACCTGGGCCTGGGCCCGGCCATCGACTGGCTGGCCACCAATTTCACGCAGCGCTCGGGCGTGAAGGTGGTGCTGGATGTGCCCGAAGACCTGGACCTGCGCGAGCCCTACGCCACTGCCGTGTTCCGCATCGTGCAGGAGTCGCTGCAGAACATCGCCAAGCACGCGCAGGCGCACAGCGCAGCGGTCTCCGTGACGATCGCGCCCCACATGATCCGGCTGGAGGTTCGCGACGATGGCAAGGGTTTCTCGCCGACGGCCACGCGCCGGCCCGAGTCGCTGGGGCTCATGGGTCTGCAAGAGCGCGCCCAGCTGCTCAAGGGCTCGGTCGAGATTGACAGCGCACCTGGGCGCGGCACCAGCGTGGTGGTGCGTATCCCCGTGAACGAGCAGGACGCGCGCGCATGATCCGCATCGTCATTGCCGATGACCACGCCATCGTGCGTGAGGGGTTGAAGCGCATCGTCTCCGAGGCCGAAGGCATGCAGGTGCTGGGCGAGGCCTGCGATGGCACCGAGGTGATGCAGCGTGTGCGCGAACTTGAATTCGATGTGCTCGTGCTCGACTTGTCGATGCCCGGGCGCAGCGGCATGGAGCTGATCAAGCTGGTGAAGGCCGAGCGGCCCAAGCTGCGCATCCTGATTCTGTCGATGCACCAGGAGTCGCAGTACGCCGTGCGCGCCATCAAGTCCGGCTCGAGCGGCTACCTGACGAAGGAGAGCGCGCCGTCGCAGCTGGTGCAGGCCATCCGGCGCATCGCAGCCGGTGGCGCCTATGTCACGCCCGAGGTCGCCGAACAGCTTGCGCTCGGCGCCATGCCCGGCGCGCAGGAGCAGGCGCCTCACCAGTCATTGACGGATCGTGAGTTCCAGGTGTTCCGGCTGCTGGTCGATGGTGAATCGGTGTCGGCGATTGGCGAGCAGCTGAGTCTGTCGGTCAAGACGGTGAGTACGCACAAGGCGAACCTGATGCAGAAAATGGGGCTGCATAACGCCAGCGAGCTCGTGCGGTATGCGGTCAAGCATGGGTTGGTGGACGCGGATTCTTGAGCTGTTTGTTGTGCTGTGGCCGCGGTTGTTCGGGGCGCTCTCTTCTTCAGGGCGCTCTGTTTGTTCAGGGCGCTCTGTTTGTTCAGGGCAGCTCGCGGCAGGCGGACTCTGGCGCGGCCTCCTGCTGTGACGGTTTGCGCTTGTCGCGCAAACTTCGCTTTGAAATTTTCCTTCGGACCGGTGCGAAAGAAACTCGCTGCGAGTTTGCAAGCAAACTCTCCGCTCAAACAACTTTCGCAAGTCAGTGCACGAGTCGCGCTAAAGCGCGATCCGGTCCGAAGGAAAATTTCAAAGCCGCTCACAAAAGTCGGCCGCGCCAGAGTCCGCCTACCGCGAGCCAACAGCTGCGCTTGATCAACGAGATACCGACCGCTGCGTGTCTTGTCGGTCAACGCGCGGACGAGTTGACCGCAAACAAGTTACCGCCTCACCGCGCCGTCCACCATTCCAGGCAATGCGAAGCGAGCCGAGACCTGGTCACACCCACCCAGTTGGTTAACTCGCGCCAGAGTCCACCTGCCGCGAGCGCCCTGAACAGAATTCAACCCCCAACAGCAAGTAACCCAAAAAGGACAACACCAGTCAGGACCAAAGCCACCCCATAGCAGACCAGCTTCGCAACAGCCCCAGAATGCACCCCCACATCGTGCAAGCTGTGGAAAATGCGATGCATCGCGTGCCATGCGAACAGGCTGATCACGACAAAGATGAAGCCCTTGCCGATCCAGTTTTGCGCAAACGCGAGCATGCGGGGGTAGCTCATGAAGTCAGCGCCAAACGGCCAGCCGAGCGGCGCCGCCAGGCCAGTGACCAGCACGAGTGCCGGCGCAAGCAGCGCCGCAAGCATGCCGCCTGCGCCGAACAGCAGCCAGAAAATGGGCGCGTTGGAGCGGCGGCTCATCGCAGCCACCCAGCAATCACAAGCACCGCGACAAAGGCCGCTGCTGCCGCCGCATAACCAATGCGCGAGATCGTCTGCGCAGCCACACGCTTGCCGCCCACGAAGATCATCGGCATCGTCTTGGGCATGATCTCGAACCAGCTTTGCGCATGCACGAGCATGCAGGCGAGCAGCACGAGATGCAGCGTGATCGAGACCGGGCTGCGCAGCGCACTGAGCCAGCCGTTCCACGCCGCTTCGCCCTGCGCCAGGCGTACAACGCCCACCGCAAGCACGATCGCATACGCGAGCACACCCAGCGCCGTCGCTTCACGCACCATGTAGCGCACGAAGAACGGGTCGCGCCGCCACCAGCCTTGCATGGGGCGCATGTAGCCGCGGCTAGTGGTTGTTGGATGCTGCGTCGCGTCTTTCATTTGCGCGCCCCTTTCGGTGACAGGAATCGAAGGAAGTAATCCTTCGCGCTGTTGACCTTGTTCTGGTTCACCGCATTCGCCGGGTCCACATGCTTGGGGCAGACCTCAGAGCAGTAGCCCACTGCGGTGCAGCTCCACACGCCTTCTTCGGTGCTCATGATCTTCATGCGCTCTCGTGCGCCGCCGTCGCGTGAATCCGCGTTGTAGCGGTGCGCCAGGGCAATGACGCCCGGCCCGAGAAACGCAGGGTCGAGCCCGAATTGCGGGCACGCCGCGTAGCACAGCATGCAGTTGATGCACGAGCTGAACTGCTCGAACTGCTCCAGCTGCATCGGCGTCTGCAGGTATTCGCCTTCACTCAGCGCACGCGGTGCTTCAGGAATGATCCACGGCTTGACGCTTTCGAGCTTCTTCACGAAACCCTCGACGTTCACCACCAGGTCGCGCTCGATGGGGAAGTGCGCCAGCGCCTCGATGCGCACCGGCCCTGGCGCGAGTTCGCGCAGGAAAGTCTGGCACGAGAGGTTCGGCTTGCCATTGATCATCATCCCGCAGCTGCCGCAGATCGCCATGCGGCACGACCAGCGAAAACTCAGCGAGCCGTCGAGCTCGTCCTTGATGTACTGCAGGCCCTGCAGCACCGACATGTCGTCGGTGTACGGCACGCGCCAGCTTTGCCACACCGGCTCGTCTTCGCGCTCCGGGCGATAGCGCAGCACCTGGATCTCGATCTGCTTGCCGTCATGCATGGTGCGCCTCTTCGTTGCTGCGGTCCGCCGCTTCACCCGCAGCGCCGTATGCACGTGTGCCGGGTTGCGAGCTTGTGATCGTCACGGGGCTGTAGTGGATGCGTGGTGCGTCGCGCTCGCCTGCATAAGTCGCCAGCGAGTGCTTGAGGTAGTGGGTGTCGTCGCGCTCCGTGTAGCCATCGAGCCGCTGGTGCGAGCCGCGGGACTCGCGCCGCTCCAGTGCCGAATGCGCCATGGCCTGTGCCACGTCGAGCAGGTAACCCAGCTCGATGGCAACCAGCCAGTCGGTGTTCCAGCCGCGCGAATGATCGTCGAGCTGGATGTGGCGGCTGCGTTCCTTGAGTTCGGCGAGCTTGTCGCAAGTCGCCTGCATGGTGGCAGCGGTGCGGTAGATGCCGCAGCCGTCTTCCATGGCCTGCGCCATCTCGCGGCGCAACGTGGCCACGCGCTGGTGGCCGCTCGTGCGAGTGGCAATGCCCGTCGCGCGAAGTTGCGCATCTGTCGCCAGCAATTCCAGCTTGGCTGTATTGCCAGCTGGCGTTGCCTTTGCAAATGCCGCTGCTTCAAGCCCGGCGACTTTGCCGAACACGAGCAGCTCGGTCAGTGAATTGGAGCCAAGCCGGTTCGCACCATGCAGCCCGACGCTGGAGCATTCGCCCACGGAGTACAGGCCCGGCAATGTCGATGCAGTGGATCTGTCTGCCACGATGCCGCCCATCGTGTAGTGCACAGCGGGCAGCACGGGGATCGGCGCGAGCGCAGGGTCCACGCCGAGGTACTGCAAGGCCAGCTCGTAGATCTGCGGCAGGCGCTCGCGCAGGTAGGCCTCGCCCAGGTGGCGCAAGTCCAGATGCACCACATCGCCGTGCGGGCCTGCAATCGTGCGGCCCTTCTGCTTTTCGTGCCACCACGCCTGGCTCAGGCGGTCGCGCGGGCCCAGCTCCATCGCCTTGTTCACTGGCTTCGGGCTGGCTGGCCCCAGGCCGTAGTCCTGCAGGTAGCGATAGCCGTCCTTGTTCAACAGAAAGCCGCCTTCACCGCGGCACGCTTCGGTGAACAGCAGCCCTGTGCCCGGCATGCACGTGGGGTGGTATTGAACGAACTCCATGTCGCGCAGCGGCACACCGTGGCGGTAGGCGAGTGCCATGCCGTCGCCCGTGACGATGCCGCCATTGGTGTTCTCACGAAAGACGCGGCCCGCGCCGCCGGTGGCGATGATCACGGCCCTGGCCTGGATCATCGTGAAGTTGCCGGTAGCGACTTCGATAGTGACCACGCCTTGCGCGCGGCCTTCATCGACCAGCAGGTCCACGCAGAAGTGTTCGTCGAAGCGGCGTATCGACGGGAACTGCATCGACGTCTGGAACAACGTGTGCAGCATGTGAAAGCCCGTCTTGTCGGACGCGAACCATGTGCGCTCGATCTTCATGCCGCCGAATGCGCGCACATTGGCATGGCCGTCCGCCTTGCGGCTCCACGGGCAGCCCCAGTGCTCCATCTGCACCATCTCTTCGTGGGCCTGGGCCACAAAGTATTCGACGACGTCCTGCTCGCACAGCCAGTCACCACCGGCCACGGTGTCATGGAAGTGCGCCTGCAGGCTGTCGTGCGCCTGCGTCACGGCCGCCGCGCCGCCTTCTGCAGCCACGGTGTGGCTGCGCATGGGGTAGACCTTGGAGACGAGCGCGATGCTCAGTGCGGGGTTGGCCTGCGCGGCGGCGATGGCAGCGCGCAGGCCCGCGCCGCCGGCACCGACGATGACGATGTCGCAGTGGTACGTTTCCATGGGGTGTTACGCGTGCTCAGCGAGTCAGCACGAGCTTCTGGTACAGCCCACCGAACCACGTTTGCAGCTCGGCCGAGGCCAGTGGTACATCGGCAGGCAGGAAGTGCTCCAGCTCGTGGTCCCACAGGTCCATCGCGAAGGGCTCGAGCTTGCGGAACACCAGCCGCATCAGCATGCGAAGCGGGTGCCACGCCACGGGCCGGTGGTAGTCAACGATCACGACCCTGCCGCCCGGCTTGACCACACGCAGTGCTTCGGCCAGTGTCTTGCGCCGCACGGCCTCGGGCTGCTCATGCAGCAGGAAGAACAGGAGCACCTGGTCATAGCTCGCGTCTTCGCAGGCGAGGGACGATGAGTCGCCGCGCAGCAATGCGACGCGCTCATCTGCAGGCATCTTGGCCGCGAGGTTGGCCAGCTGGATGGGCAGCACGTCCACGATGTCGAGCTGTGCATCAGGCGCGAGCCGCTCGCGCAGGCGCATGGTGAGGTTTCCGTAAACGCAGGCTACCTGCAGCGTTGCGCCGCGCACCACGCTGCCAAGCTCGGCCAGCGCCGCATCGCGCAGGCGCCCGTAGTTGCCGAACAGGATGAGGTTGACCAGCCATTCGCGCTCGAAGACGCGTACGGCATTGGGGTGCACATAGGCCCATGAGTAGACCTGCTCCAGGTAGTGCGGGATGGAGACGCCCGAAGGCGCGCTACCAGTCTCGGGATGCGGGGCCGCGACGGTCGCCGATGGTGGTGGCATGTTGGTGTGTCCTGGAAGGTCGATTGGCCGGGCCTATTGCGCCAGGATGTACTGGATCAGGTTCTTCATGCCGGCGGCGTCTTTGGCCGGGATCGCCTTGTGCTCTTCCTCGGTGCCGTCATCCATCTTGACCTTCGGGCTCTTGGTCAGAAACTCCGACAGCTTCGCCTCGGCATCGGCCTTGCCCTTGTACTTGGCAGCCGTTTTCTGGAACGACGGGCCCTTCTTGGTCTTGTCGACGGAGTGGCACTTTGTGCAACCCGCATCCTTGCTCATCTTGGTGGCTGCGTCCGCATCGACTGCAGCGGACGCAGGGAGCATGAATGAAAGCGCGAACAGTGCGCTGGTGGCCAGGTGGGCAGCTTTGAGTTTCATGGCGGACTCCGCAACAGTAAGGTGGATGAAAGGCAATTGCATGGTGCGACCTCGCGCGGTGGCTTCTGTTGACGAGGATCAACAGAAGCCATCGCGCGTGCGGCAGCGCGCGTGTGCGGCTTACGGCCAGCGGCGGATATAGGACAACCCCAAGGCGCTCACGTTCTGCACATGCTTGCGGCTGACGGTGGTGCCGTCCGAATAGGTGAACGCCGTGCCGCTGTAGCCCCAGGCCCAGTCGTTCCAGCTGGTGCGCGCCAGGGCAATGTCCAGCCGCACCAGGGATTGCTTGTCGAGCGTGTACTTGCCGAACAGCTTCACGACTTGCTGGCGGAAGATGATGTCGGGCAGCCCACCGGTTGCGGCCAGCAGGGCAACGCTTTCGCCGCCCGCCGTGGCGTCCAGCGTCTGTGCGTAGATGCTGCGGTCATGCGCATACGACAGCGTGCCGCCCACTTCCAGCCCGCTGCGGGGCTTGCCGGTGAAGCCCAGGCCCAACGTGGTCGAGCGGTTGTCGAACGCCATGATGGCGCTGTCAGGGCGCGACTGGTCCAGCCCTTGCCGGCCGGCCGATGCGAAGGCGGTGATGTTCCACTTGTCGTTCACGGCCCAGGTGGCGTCAACATTCACGGACTCGAGCGCCGAGCGGCTCACGCCGTAGCGGCTTGGCGAGCTGTAGCTGTCGCGCCCGGTTTCTGCGCTCAGTTGCAGGGCCACGCTCTCGCTGGCTTGCCAGTCGGCCTGGAACTTGATCTTGTCGCGCTTGCGGTCCGCCAGTGTCGGCATGAAGATGCCCGAGGTGTAGCCCACGCCTTGCGCGGCCGCATCGGTGACTTCAGTCACGCCGGTCCCGCTGTTGTCGCGCAGCCAGGCCGAGCCGCCACGCCGGCTGCTCTCCACGCTGATGGCACCACTCAAGTCATCGGTCATGCGCCGGCGCACTTCGGCCCGCAAGCCAGTCTCTTCGGTTTTCTGGCGCAGCGCCGTGATGCCTGCCACGGCGCTCGTGGGCGTGAAGACGCCGCGGTCGATCGATTCGTACGTGGCCGCGAGCGTGCCGCGCCAGTCGCTGTTGAACTGGTAGGTACCTTGCACGCGCGCGCGCATGTCGGTGCGCGGCAGGCGCCGGTTGGTATAGGCGGAAGTGCCTTCGACGTTGTAGAGCGCCAGCGGCGTCTGGTCGTCCTTGTTCTCGTAGTGCAGCGTGGCCGACATCGACAGCTTGGGGGCAGGGCGCGCCGTGAGGCCGAGCTGCGCGAGCGTGGTGGTGACTTTGCCGCCCAGGTCGGTGACGCCAGCGGGTGCGCCTGTCAGGCCCGCGTCTGCAAACGACTGGTGCTGTGTGGCCTGCGAGCGGGCCAGCTTGAAGTTCATCCGCGTTGTGTCGGTGAATCGATAGCTTCCCGTGAGGTCGAGCTGCCACGCCTGGTTGTCGGGCGACAGGGCCACCGGCTGCCCGAGCACGCCAGCAAATCCGGCAGACAAGGGCAGGGGATTGCCCAGCGCGTTGCGCAGTGCCGCCGGCACGGTGGGCGCGAGGCTGCCGTAGTCGTTGCGGTAGATCGAGCCGTAGTAACCGCCGGATACGCTCAGCCGGTCTGCGGCGTAGCTCACCCGGGCCTGCAGCTGTGTGTGGGTTGCATGGACCGGCTCTGGTAACAGCAGTACGGCCCAGCCGACTTCAGTGCCGGTGGTGCCGCGGCAGCCCGGCGCGTTGGGCGAAGGGCAGTTCATGCCGATGCCCCACAGGCGCGAGCCTTCCTTCTTTTCGCTTTGCACGCTGGCATCGACTTGCCAGTGCTCGCCGAGCACCTTCGACAGCTCAAGGCCCAGGCCGGTGCGCTTGAGCTTGAAGTCGAGTTCCTGGCCGCTGGCTGTGGTGGCCAGTGCGCTCTCGCGGCGCACTTGCTCGCGGTATTCGGCGGACACTTTCCAGTCGCCCTGCTTCTTCCAGCGCAGGCCCAATTCGCGATTGCCGCCGAACAGGTCGCTCGCCCGGAAATCAACGGACGTGCCCTTGCTTTCATCGGCACGCCAGTAGTCGCCGCTCAACGCGCCGAACGCGCTCGTGCCAGGGCGCAAGCCGGTGTACTGGTCGACCACCGTGCGGTCCGCGCGACTCCCATCGATGACGCTGGCGCCAATGGTGATCGAGCCTTCAGCGACGGACTGCGCGTGGGCCGGGCCGAACCCGGAGACGATTGACAGCGCAAGTAGCGAGAGCGAGAAAGACAAGGGGGGGCGGGGGCGCGGAATCATGTGGGTCTTCCTCGATTCAGCGGGTCAGCAGGCGTGGCGTCGGGTTGGTGGCCGACGGGTTGTTCGAACCGTGCACCTGCGTATGGCAGTTGGTGCAGCTGCGGCCCTGCCAGATGTTCACCACGTTCTTGCCGCCGCTGATGCCGGTGATGGACGACGTGGCCTGTGCGCCCACGGCGGGCGGGAACACCCCGGGCTGCCCGCCCAGCGCGCCGACGCCGCCTGCCACGTGCGGCGTGTGGCACTGCTGGCACAGCATGGGCGGGCGCGCCTTGAGCATGGACGCCACGGTGCTGCCGTGCGGGTTGTGGCAGCTTGCGCAATCCTGGTCCACTGGCTCGTGCGCATGCACGAAGGGGCCGCGCTTTTCGGCATGGCAGGTGTAGCAGGTCGTGTTGGTGCTGTCGCGCTTGGCCAGCTTGGGCCCGGCCGAGCCGTGCACGTTGTGGCAGTCCGAGCAGCTCATGCGACCTTCGGGCACAGGGTGGTGCGAGGGCCGTGCGTGCTGCGCGCGCTGCTCCTTGTGGCAGGTGTAGCAAACCTCGGTTTGTGATGCGCGGGCCAGCACCTTGTCGTTGCTCGTGTGGTTCTTGTGGCAGGTGGAGCACGCAAGGTCCGACGTGTCATGCTGGCTGCCGCCCCACAAGGCCCGCTTTGCATCTTTCTGGTGGCAGGTGAGGCAAGCATTGTTGAGTGTGCTGGCCGGCACCTTGGCGTTCTTGCCGAATACACGGTCGGGCGCGGGCCGCTCTTTCGCGTCAGCTGGCTTTGTCACGTGCGTGGGGCTCATGCCGTGGCAGGTCACGCAAGTGGGTGTGCGCGCATCGGCAAGCACCGAGTGGGCGTGCCGCCTGCTCTCGGGCAGGTCTTCCTCGTCGTGGCATTTCACGCAGGCGGCCGAGGCCGCCGCGTCAACGCCAGCAGACCACGCCAGGCCCGCAGGCGCCAGCAGCCCCAGGATTGCCAGGGCGAGCGCAGCAAGAACGCGCGAGATGGCCGCCGTCATTTCTGGCCGTGGACGATATCGACGCCCTTGAAGCCGCCACTGGAGTGGCAGTCCGCGCAGGTTTCCTGTGTGACCAGCGACTGTGTCTGCGTGCGGTTGCCATACGACGCGCTGCCAAAGCTGGTCACGTGGGCGATCGCCTTGGACGAGTCGTGGCAGGCCGTGCAGGTGGCCGCCTTGGGCGATATCACCGTCCACAGTTTCGGATCGGCGGTGCCGCCTGGCTTGCCGGTGACAGCGCCGAGCGGGCCCTGGTCAACCTTGTAGGAGTTGTTCACGTGGCACGCATTGCAGTTGATGCCCACGCCCGGCCACGCGACCTCGGCTGCGTAGTTCTCGACGTATCCCGTCGGTGCGCCGGTATAGCCAGCCGTGGTGGCGGCCTGCCGCACGAGGTCAATGATCGACACGAACGTGCTGCCCGCCGGGACAGTGGTGCCGGCCGTGATCACCGTCGAGGCAACGTTGGCGATCGTGAAGCGCTGGTCGGTGTAGAACGTGCCCGTGGCCGTCAGCGCGCCGTCCTTGTTGAACGGGCCTTGCACCGGGTTGCCGTGCGTGAACGGATAAGTGCGTTTCGAGTTGCCGTGGATGCCGTGGATCATCCGCTTGAACTGGTACGACTCGTTCATGGCCAGGCCGTTGGTCATCACGGTGGCCGACATCTTGTTGGCGTCGTGGCAGGTGACGCAAGCTTCCACCGTATTGCGTGCTCCGCCGTGGAATGCCTCGGACAACGTGTTCGAGCCCGAGGTCGTGCCCAGGGAGCCGTGGCATGCGTTGCACTTCTCGTTGGACACGATCACGCGGCGCGGCGTCAGCGGGCCTGACAGTGCGACGTCCATGTACGTGTGCTGCACGACGGTGTTGACCAGCGCCTTGGGGACGACTTCGGGCCGCGGGTCGGTGGCCCACTTCACCTGCAGCTTCGGCTCCTTGATCTGCCCGATGCTGACGACGCGCGCCGTACCTGCAGCCACCGCAGTCGCCGTATCGGCCGGAACAGTGATCTGGACCGTGTAGTGATTCGTGCCGTCGTTGGTTCCGGCCGTCGCCCAGGCGTTCGCACCGCTGCCGCCGGTGTTGTTCGCCGAGAACTCCGTGATCGCCGTGTTCTGGCCCACCATGTTCATGTAGGCCAGGTAGAAGCGCAGGTTGCCGAACCTGGTGTTGTTCGTGCCCGAGGCCGGTGTGCAGGCGCTTGCTGTGCCGGTGTACGTGCACTCGGGCGTGATCAGGTTGTAGGCGGCGTTGCCAGCCGTCGGGTCAGACAGGAAGTACTTGACCGTGACCTTGCGCGTAACCGCGTCAAAGGCCACGCTCTCGATGTTCATCTTGTACTTGGCCGCGTTCTCTTCGTTCTGGTTCCAGTGCACGCGCTCCGGCGAGATGTTGGAGCCCACCACGTGGCAATCTGCGCACTGCTTGTTCGTCAGGGCCTTGGCTTGCGCGCCCGCACCGACGAGCGTGCCGGCAATGACCTTGTGACTCGTGTCCCAGTCAGAGCCCGCATTGTTGGCGTGGCACGTCAGGCACGCTTCCTTGCTGGGGCGGGTCTTCCAGTTGTCGCCCTGTGGCGTGGCGGGGTTGGAGCCCGAATGGCACTTGGTGCAATTGCGCAGGTCTTGCGGGAAGCCGACCTCGGCAAACCCGATCTTCTCGTCCTTGTAGCCCCAGATCGTGTAGTCCTCGCCGCCTTTGCCTTCGTCGAGTGCCTTCTTGAGCAGCTTGCCCGAGTGGATCTTGTGCACCATGGTCGACAGCGTCAGCACGTTGCCGCTGTTGGCATCGGTCGTGCCGGGGTTGTGGCACGTCACGCAGAACTGCGTGTCGACCCGGCCACCGCCGTGCAGCGCCAGCTTCTCGTGGCACGAGTTGCATGACGTGACGTCGGTCATCTTGCGCGTGAGGGCGGGGTCGGTCACCGCGACGGATTTGCCGTCAGCGCCAATGCGGAAGTCGAAGTACGGATTGACCTTGACGGTTTCGCCGGCCGCATTGACGTAGCTCAGCTGTATTGCCACCCGGTGCGTGCGGTTGGGCTCATACGTCACGCCGTTGGTCAGGGCGGGGTTGGTGATGTCGGTCTTGAAGGTGTAGGTGTAGTAGCCGTCTGCGTTGTAGGTCAGCTGCGCCGCGGCCAGTGCGGGGTCGGTCTGCTTGCCGTCGGCAGCGGCCTGCTTGGCCGAGGCGAGCGCTGGCACGCCGTTCGGGCCAACGCCAGCGGTCGCTGTCTCGGTGCGGAAGGTGTAGCTTTGCCACACGTCGGGGTCGCCGTTGGTGCCAGGAACCAGCTTGGCAATGATCAGGCTGACATCGGAGAGCTTCAGGTCCTGCTTGACGGCGCCGTTGGTGAAAACGGCGAAGTTGACTTTCGGCGGGCTGGCTATGGTGACTGCAGCCACGCCTGCTGCCTGCAGTACGCTGAATGGAGCCGAGGAATTGGCTGAGGTGTCGTTGGCCGGTTGCGCCGCCGCAGCGGCCAGGGCCTGCTGCACTGTGGGTGCAGGTGTGGGCGGGACCACGGGGCTTGCGCTACCGCCGCCGCCTCCGCCGCAGCCAGCGAGTGTGAGCGCGGCAGCGGCAACTGCCGCGAGGGCGATATGGGTAAACGAGCGCTTCATGGTGACCTCCGCCAAGGGATGCATTGCTGCCTGGTCGGCGCCCCGCGAACCCATGCAGCGAGGCGCTCGATTGCCCCCATTCTGGGGATGGCTACCCGCACCCGGTATCGGAACCCGCTCAAAAGTGAGCTAGGAAAACTCCTAGCGTCACCTCTGCCTTCACATGCCGCTGAAGAACCCGACACCCACCAATGTCAACAGCGTCAGTCCCACCACGATCAGGACGAACGCGAGTGCCTTCGATGCCGTCACCTTCGCGGCTGATGGTGCATCGACCAGCCGTCCTTGCAGCTCGCCGCTGGCGACAAGCCGCTCGTACTCCAGCGCATGTTCGCGCCTGAAGTGCTCCAGCGACAGGGTGCCGGTGAACATCGCGACTTCCACCGGGAACTTGTCAGGCCGGAAGTGGTTGTTGAAGAAGTGCACCGTGAACAGGAACACGACGGCAAGGAACGCCTCTTCACCGTGGAAGATGGCCGCCACGTTGAAGACCCAGCCCGGCAGGAAGGAGCCGAAGAAGCCCGGCAGCCACATGACGAGGCCGCTCACGCCAATGATCGTCACGCCCCAGAAGGGAGCCCAGTAGTCGAACTTTTCCCAGTACGTCCAGCGGTCGAACACGGGCCGTGGGCCCTTGCCGAAGAACCACTTGAACATGGCGACGATGTCCCACAGGTCCTGCAGGTTCGGGATCAGCGAATCAGGCCCGAAGAAGCGGAAGGTCTTCCAGTGGCGCGCGATCCGCAGCGCGACATACAGCAGGTGCCAGAAGAACACGCCAGCGAAGATCACGGCCGATGTCCTGTGGATGAGGCCTGCAACCTTGGGCCCGCCGAGCAGGTGCATGACCGTGGAGGCCCACGGCACGTCCGGGTAGAACAGCGGCATGCCCGTGAGCGTGAGCACCATCAGGCTGAGCGCGAACAACAGGTGGGCGATGCGCCAGATGGGGCTGAACCGCATGATGTGCTTGCCACGCAGGTCGGCCGGCACGTCATCGAGCCGCACGCGCCTGTCGCCGCCATGGGCCTTGCGGTCCTGGTACTCGCGGTAGAACCACAGCGCGGTGTGCAGCCAGAAGAATCCGAAGGTGCCAACCAGCAGCCCGGCCATCATCTGGAAGGCGATCCAGATCTGCGGGTAGCGCGCGAAGTTGTGCGCGTGGCCGTGCGGCAGGAAGCTCGCAAAGCCAGGCGGCGGGTCGGCGAGCCCCTTCTTCGGGTTATGGCAGGTCGCGCAGGTTTTCATCCGGTTGTCCGGATGCACCGTCGACTTCGGGTCGTTGACCTTCAGGATTTCGTGGCTGCCGTGGCAGTTGTAGCACTTGGCTGTGTAGCTGTAGCCGAGCGTGGTGATACTGCCGTGGTAGGTGGCTTTGTACGAGTCGAGCTGCTCTTTGTGGCAGCTGCCGCAGTTGCTGCTGATGGCCAGCTTGAACGGGTCGCCCGTTGTGTTGGCGACCGAGTGCGCCGAGTGGCAATCGGTGCAGACGGCGGCTTTGGCGTCCTTGTTCTTGTCGTTCGCCCTGCCATGGACCGAGTCCTTGTAGGCATCGAGCTGGTCGGTGTGGCAATCGGTGCCGCACGTTTGCGAAATGCTCATGCGCCACTGCTGGTACTCGGGTGAGGTCTTGGCCGGCACGTTGAAGCTGTGCGTGTCGTGGCAGTTGTCGCACGTCGCGTTGGCCTTTGTCTTGTCGTCGGCATTGGGCCGCGCGTGGAACGACTTGTGGTAGGCCTGCACGTTCTTTGCGACGGCAGCGAGCCCCGGCCGTTCTGCGGCCTTGCCCTGCTTCTGGGCCTGGTCCCACAAGTCCTGGTGGCAGCTGGCGCAGTCCACTTTTTTCAGTGGCGTGGATGTGGCCTTGGCGTGGGCGTTGGCCTTGTCCGCGTTGTCGGTGATGTCCGTGTGGCAGGCGACGCACTGCATCTTCGCGTGCACGCTCCTGCCGAACTTGTCGGGTTCGACCGGATGCAGTGCACGTGGCTTGCCAGCAACGCCTGCTACTTCCAGTTTCGATTTCTTGCCGTCATGGCAGCTCAGGCAGGTGGCGTTGTCCAGTGACGGCGGCGCGGCCTGCGCCTGGGCATGCACGGCGGGCGCGCAAAAAAGAAAAGCGGCAAGCCACAAGGCTGCCGCGAATGGGAAACGATGCCTGAAGTGCATGTCAGCCTCGCCGTGTTCGCCGGTTGGAGAAGTCGCGCATGGGGTCTACCCACGGTCACTGCCGAGCAACTGGTGCTCGATCGCATAGCGCACCAGGTCGACCTGGCCGCTCAGCGTCATCTTGTCCAGGATGTTGGACTTGTGGGTGCTGACCGTCTTGATGCTCAGAGACAGCTCGTCAGCGATCTGCGTGAGCTTGGCGCCACTGACGATGCGGCTGAAGATGCCGTATTCGCGATCGGTCAGGCGCGTGTGTGGAAGGTGGTCCCCATTGCGTACAGGATCGGTCGCGAGCAGCTCGGCGACCTTCTGGTTGATCCACATGCTCCCATTGGCGACCCGGCGCATGGCCTCGAGCACGATCGCGGGCTCCGAGCGCTTCATGAGATAGCCCGAAGCGCCGGCGCGGATCGCGCGCACGGCGTACATCTCCTCTGGCTGGTCGGTGAACACCAGCACAGGCAGGCGCGGCCGTTCGGCCTTGAACCGCTTGATCAGCTCCAGGCCGCTGCGCCCGGGCAAAGACAGCTCAAGCACCAGCAAGTGGTACTCGTGTGCGAGCACCATCGCCAACGCTGCATGCGCATCGCCAGCCTCGCCAGCGAAGGCAAGGTCAGTGCAATCTGCGAGCAGGGTACGCAGGCCGAGCCGAACGACTGGCTGGTCATCTGCAATGAATGCGTCGTGCTTCAAGGGGCTGTCACCATGGTTGAATCAAGTCCGTTCTGCGTTGATGGTTTTTATTAGGCGCGTCGTGTTCGAGCTCGGGCTTCACATATGTCAACGTGCGAGTCGCCGCCTGCCAACCGCATGCCAGGCGCAGCGCCGGATGGATAGCGCCTTGTCCTGAATCAACCCCGCGAGCCTTCGGCTATTGGCGTGCGGCATACTGGCCGCGAAAATGGCCGGTATGTTGAGCGCGCAAAGTCTTTCCTGTATCCGTGGTGAACGCCCCTTGTTCGAGGGCGTGGGCTTTGACGTTGGCGCCGGTGACCTGGTTCACGTGCGCGGCGCCAACGGCTCTGGCAAGACGAGCCTGCTGCGAATGCTGGCCGGGCTTGCCCTGCCAGCTGCGGGGGATGTGCTGTGGAATGGCGTCTCCATCGCCAGCGAGCCGGCCGCCTACCACCGCGAGCTGCTGTACCTGGGCCACCTGCCTGCCATCAAGGACGACTTGAGCGGCACCGAAAACTTGCAACTGGCCAGCGAGCTCGATGGCGACAGCCTGGGTGAAGACGCTGCGCGCGCGGCCCTGTTGCGAATCGGCCTGGCCGGGCGTGAAGACCTGCCGGCACGGGTGCTGTCGGCGGGGCAAAAGCGCAGGGTGCTGCTGGCGCGGCTGCTAACGCGCCGCGCCAGGCTCTGGGTGCTTGATGAGCCGTTCACCGCGCTCGACGTGAAGGCCGTTGACATGCTGGGCGCGCTCGTCACAGAGCACCTGGCCCAAGGCGGCAGCGCTGTCGTCACCAGCCACCAGCCACTGCCCATGGCCGATGCCAGGGTGGTTCAGCTGTGAACGCGCTGCTTGCAGTCACCCGCCGCGACCTTCTGTTGGCCATGCGCCGCAAGACAGAAGTGCTCACGGCGCTGTTTTTCTTCGTGATCGTCACCAGCCTGTTCCCGCTGGGCATTGGCCCTGAGCCAGCGCTGCTGCGCAAGATAGGCCCGGGCGTGCTGTGGGTGGGTGCGCTGCTGGCCACGATGCTCGGCCTGCAGCGCATGTTCGCTGCCGACCATGCCGACGGCACGCTCGAACAAATGGCACTCGCGCCTTCGCCGCTGGTGTTGCTGGTGGCCGGCAAGAACCTTGCACACTGGCTGGTGTCGGGCTTGCCGCTGGTGCTGCTCGCTCCTGTGCTGGGCCTGCAGTTCGGCCTGGATGGCGAAGCGCTGGCCATGCTCACGCTAGGGCTGCTGCTGGGCACGCCTGTGCTCTCGCTGATAGGCTCCATCGGCGCTGCGCTCACGCTGGGTGTGCGCGGCGGCGGTGTGCTGCTCAGCCTGCTGGTGCTGCCGCTTTTCATTCCCACCTTGATCTTCGGGGCCGGCGCTGTGCAGGCGCAGCAGTCGGGCCTGGGCGCGGGTGGGCACTTATCCTTGCTGGCAGCCATGCTGCTGCTGGCCCTGTTTTTTGCGCCGTGGGCGACCACGGCGGCCGTGAGGATCGCACTCGAATGAGCAACCGTGTTGTCAACTGGTTTCGCCTGGCAAGCCCTGCCACCTTCTACCCGGTGGCCGGCCGGCTCGTGCCGTGGTTTGCTGCGCTGGCCGTGGTGTTTGGCGCAGCAGGCCTGTGGACGGGCTTTTTTATCGCACCGACGGACGCAGTGCAGGGCGAGGGCTACCGCATCATCTTTGTTCACGTGCCCGCGTCGTGGATGTCGATGTTCATCTACCTGGTGATGGCTGCGTGGGCGGGTATCGGCCTGGCGTTCAACACGCGCCTGTCATCGATGATGGCGCAGGCGCTCGCACCCACGGGCGCATTGATGGCCTTCCTGTCGCTCGTCACGGGCTCGTTCTGGGGCAAACCCATGTGGGGCACGTGGTGGGTGTGGGACGCGCGGCTCACGTCCGAGCTCGTGCTCATGTTCCTGTACATCGGCTTTATTGCCCTGCAGGCGGCGATTGACGACCCGCGGCGTGCCGACAAAGCCGGCGCGATCCTGGCGCTGGTGGGCGTGGTGAACGTGCCCATCATTTATTTTTCCGTGAAATGGTGGAACACATTGCACCAGGGCTCATCTATATCCATGACGAAGGCGCCGTCGATGGCGCAGACGATGTTGTGGGGAATGTTGTTGATGGCGCTTTGTTTCTGGATGTATTCGATTGCCGTGGCCTTGAAGCGGCTGCGTGCGATCATTCTTGAGCGCGAATCCCATGCGCAATGGGTGCACGAACTGCCGCAGGTGGCCGCATGAGCTGGAACTCGCCTTCTGAATTTTTTGCCATGGGCGGCTACGCCCTGTACGTGTGGGGCAGCTTCGGCGCCTGCGCACTGGCACTCGCTATCGAACCATTTCTGGTGTCGCGCCGCACGCAGGCCGCTTTGCGCGGCGCGAAATTGCAAGCCCGGGCCCGGCGCCTGGACAAGGAAAACTCATGAAATCATGGAAGAAGCGCGGCGCGATTGTGGTGGGCGGCGTGGCCGTGATCGGCATCGCAGCTGCACTGGTGCTCAATGCGCTGAACAGCAACATCGCGCTGTACGTCACGCCAACAGATGTCGTCGCGGGCAAGTCGCCAAAGGGCCAGGCGTTTCGCATCGGCGGCATGGTCAAGGACGGCTCGGTCAGGCGCGACAACCTCACTGTGCACTTCGTTGTGACCGATATGGCGCATGACATCCCGGTGTCGTACACCGGCATCCTTCCGGACTTGTTCAAGGAAGGCAAAGGCGCCGTGGTGCAAGGCCGCCTGACGCCCACAGGCGACTTCACGGCTTCCGAAGTGCTGGCCAAGCATGATGAAAACTACATGCCGCCCGAGGCCAAGCATGCGCTGGACAAGGCGCAGAAAGCCAAGGACGCCGCCAAGCCTGCGACGACCGAGAGCGCTGCAAAGGTCGCACCATGATTGCCGAACTCGGTCACTTCTGCCTCATCCTGGCACTGTGCGTGTCAATGCTGCTGGGCACGCTGCCCTTGATCGGCGCCCACCAGGGCCGGCGTGAATGGGTCGTGCTGGCGCGGCCCAGCGCACAGGCGCTGTTCGTGCTGCTGGCCGCTGCGATGGCTGCCCTGGCATGGAGCTTCTACCTCAACGACTTCAGCGTCGCCTACGTGGCGGGCCACTCGAATTCATTGCTGCCCACGGTGTACCGACTGGCGGCCGTGTGGGGCGGGCATGAAGGCTCGCTGCTGCTGTGGGTGTTCATGCTCGCGGGTTGGACATGCGCCGTGGCGCTGCGTTCGCGCACGCTTGACGAGGCGATGGCTGCGCGTGTGCTTGGCGTGCTCGGGCTGGTCACAACCGGCCTGCTGCTGTTCATCCTGCTCACGTCCAATCCGTTCGACCGGCTGCTGCCTCCCGCTGAAGAGGGGCGCGACCTGAACCCGCTCCTGCAGGACCCGGGCCTGATCATCCACCCGCCGATGCTCTACATGGGCTATGTCGGTTTTGCGGTGGCGTTCGCTTTCGCGATTGCGGCGCTGCTGTCTGGCCGCGTCGATGCGGCGTGGGCACGCTGGTCGCGCCCGTGGGCCACCACGGCGTGGATATTCCTGACCATCGGGATTGCACTCGGCTCATGGTGGGCCTACTACGAGCTGGGCTGGGGCGGCTGGTGGTTCTGGGACCCGGTCGAGAACGCATCGTTCATGCCGTGGCTGATCGGCACCGCGCTGCTGCATTCGCTGGCCGTGACTGAAAAGCGCGGCGCGTTCAAGAGCTGGACGGTGTTGCTGGCGATCGGCGCTTTCTCGCTGTCGCTGCTGGGCACGTTCCTTGTGCGCTCGGGTGTGCTCACGTCAGTTCACGCCTTTGCGACCGACCCGCGTCGCGGCATCTTCATCCTTGTGTTGCTGGCACTGGTGATCGGCTCGTCGCTGTTGCTCTTCGCGTGGCGCGCGCCCAAGGTGGGGCAGGGCGGCACGTTCGCGCTGATGTCGCGTGAAACGCTGATGCTCACTGGCAACGTGTTGCTCGTTGTCGCGGCGGCATCGGTGTTGCTCGGCACGCTGTATCCGCTGCTCATCGACGCATTGGGCATCGGCAAGATTTCTGTCGGCCCGCCGTACTTCAACACGGTGTTCGTGCCGCTCATGACGCCCGTGCTGTTCCTCATGGCCGCCGTGCCGCTGGCCCGCTGGAAGCAGGCAAACGTGGCTGACATGGCGCGCCGTCTATGGGCGCCGGCGCTGGTTGCGGTGATTGCCTCGGTCGCGTTCCCGCTGGCGATGGGCGGCTGGACGTTCCTCACGGCGCTGGGCAGTGCGCTGGCCGCGTGGATCACCGCGTCGATGGTGCAGCAGATCGTGCGCAGCCTGAAGTCGTCGGGCATGCCGCCGATGTCGTTCTGGGCCATGCATTGCGGCCACGTGGGCATCGCCGTGTTCGTGCTCGGCGTGACCATGGTGGGCGGCTTCCAGGAAGAAAAAGATGTGCGCATGGAGCCGGGCGACACCGTGACGGTGGGCGGCCATGAATTCAAGTTCCTGGGCGTGCGCAAAGTGCAAGGCCCGAACTACGTGGCTGACCGCGGCGAGTTCCAGGTCACGAAAGGCGGCGGCGCGCCCAAGGCGCTCTTTCCTGAAAAGCGTGCCTATGCATCGTCCACGATGCCCATGACCGAAGCCGCGATCGACGCAGGATTTACGCGTGACGTGTATGTGTCGCTCGGCGAGCCGCTCGAAGGCCAGGCGTGGGCCGTGCGCGTTTACTTCAAGCCGTTTGTGGACTGGATCTGGGGCGGCTGCCTGCTGATGGCGCTGGGCGGATTCTTCGCGGTGCTCGACAAGCGCTATCGCGTGGGTCGTGCGAAGGCGAAGTCACCGGCGATGGTGCAGGGAGCCGCGGCATGAAGGCGCGCTTTCTCATCCCGATCGGCCTGTTCCTGGTGCTGGTGGTGTTTCTGGCGCTGGGCCTGCAGCACGACCCGCGCGAGATTCCGTCGCCGCTCGTGGACAAGCCGGCGCCGCAATTCAAGGTGGCGCAACTCATCGCCGAAGACAAGACGTTCTCGCCGCAGGACATGAAGGGCCAGGTCTGGATGCTCAACGTGTGGGCGTCATGGTGCGTGGCCTGCCGTGTGGAGCATCCGTTGCTGATGGAGATCGGCAAGTCGAAAGCGGTGCCGCTGATCGGCCTCGACTACAAGGACACGCGCCCCGCAGCGCTGAAATTCCTCAGCCAGCACGGCGATCCGTACACGCTCGCGATCGTGGATACCGATGGCCGTGTGGGCATTGACTTTGGCGTGTATGGCGTGCCCGAGACCTTCATCATCGACAAGCAAGGCGTAATCCGCCACAAGCAGATCGGCCCGATCACCGAAGAGGCGCTGCAGAAAACCATCATGCCGCTGATCGAGAAGTTGAAAAAATCATGAAGCGTTTTTTTGCGTGCGTGGCCCTCGCGCTGGCCCTTGTTGGCGCAGCCGCGAAGGAAGCGGCACCGCTTGCTGAGGACCCCGTCGTCGAAAAGCGGCTGATCGCCATTTCCGAGGAATTGCGCTGCCTGGTGTGCCAAAACGAGTCGCTGGCCGGCTCCCGGGCGGACCTGGCGAACGACCTGCGCCGCGAGTTGCGCACGCTCATTGGCCAGGGCAAGACCGACGCGCAGATCCGTGAGTTCATGGTCAGCCGCTACGGCGACTTCGTGCTGTACCGCCCGCCCGTCAAGCCGCAGACGTGGCTGCTGTGGGCTGGCCCGTTTGTATTGATGCTGGTGGGCGTGATCGTGCTTGTGGTGTATGTGCGCCGCCGCCGCGCCGAGCCAGCGGCAGCCCCCCTGACAGAAGAAGAAGCCCGCCGCGCGCAGGCGCTGCTTGAAGTGAGCGAGCCATGATTGAATTTGTATTGATCGCAGCCATTGCGGTGGCCGTGGTGCTGCTGCTGGTGCTGCGCCCGTTCTTCTGGCAGCGTGCGCAGGCGGGCCCGGTGCAGTCGCAGCGCAGGCTCAACGCGCAGATTTATCGCGAGCAGATGGAGCGGCTCGACGCCGACCTGGCAGCGGGCACGCTCGCGCAGAGCGAATACGCAGAGACGCGCGCCGAACTGCAGCGCCGCGCGCTGGACGACACGCAGGAAGAAGACGCCGCGCTGGTGCTCAAGACGCCGCGCCGCACGATGCTTGCCGTGGCTTTCGTGCTGCCCGTGGCCGCAGCGGCGCTTTACGCCGTGATCGGCACGCCGGCTGCGTTGTCGCCGCAAGCGACAGCGCCAGCGGCAGCGGCCACGCCCGACATGCAGCAGATCGAGCAGATGGTCGCGGGCCTGGCAAAAAAGCTGGAGGCTGATCCATCGAACCTGAAGGGCTGGGCCATGCTGGGCCAGTCGTACAAGGTGATGGGCCGCAATGCCGAGGCTGAGAAAGCCTTCGACAAGGCGGGCGCCTTCCTGGAAGGCGACGCTGCCCTGCTCGCGAGCTACGCAGACGTCGCCGCCAGCAACGCGGGTGGCAGCTTCAAGGGCAAGCCCGCGATGCTGATCGACAAGGCGCTGAAGGTGAACCCGGCCGAGCCGATGGCGCTGTGGCTGGCCGGCACCGTGGCCATGCGCGACAACGACAACCGCAAGGCGCTCGCATACTGGCAGCAGCTGCTGCCGCTGCTCGCGCCCGGCTCGCAGGACGAGCAGATGCTGCGGGGCATCATCGAGGAAGTGCGCGCCAAGGCGGGCGACGCGCCGGGCACGGCGGTTGCGGCCGCCACACCGCAGGCCAGGCCCGCGGCTGCGGCCACAACGCCGGCTGCCAGTGTCACCGGCACCGTCACGCTCGACGCATCGCTCAAAAGCCGCCTGGCCGCTGGCGACACGCTGATGGTCATCGCCCGTGTGCCGGGCACCCGCATGCCGGTGGCCGTGCTGCGCGTGCCCGCTGCCGGGCTGCCCATGCCCTTTACGCTGGACGATTCACTGTCGATGAGTCCGCAGGCGCTGCTGTCGTCTGCGAAAGAGGTCGAGATTGAAGCGCGCATCTCCAAGTCGGGCCAGGCCCGCGCGGAGCCGGGCGACTTGATCTCGACGGTGCAGACAGTGAAAGTGGGCGCGCGCGGCGTGACGCTTGCCGTCGCCTCCGTGCGGCCCTAGGAATCGTCCTAGTGGGGCTAGGCGCGGTGGCCCCCGCGCTTCGGAATCGGCCCATGCGCCGATTCAGCGCACGCCGATGGAGCAAAAACGCCATGACTGAGACAGTTCACTCATGGCGCACAGCACCACTCCCCTCAAGGTCTTCCTGGCCGATGACTCCGAGCTGATTCGCGCTCGCGTCGCCGCCATGCTCGGCGCGCCCGCCATGGACATCGTGGGACAGGCGCAGACACCGCGCGCCTGCATTGACGGCATCCTCGCCACGCAGCCTGACGTGGTCGTGCTCGATGTGCAGCTGGAAGGCGGCATGGGCCTGGACGTGCTCAAGGCCGTGCGCTCCGCCGACCCGGGCATTGCCTTCGTCGTGTTCAGCAACAACTCCGCGCCTGCCTACCGCAAGCGCTACCTCGCGCAGGGCGCTGTCCGCTTCCTGGACAAGACCACCGAATTCGACCAGCTCGTGCAGGCCGTCGCCGCTGCACCTGGCCAGCTTGCTCATTGATTCTTCCGGAGACCCGCCACATGACTTCCTCTGCAGCTGTCCCCGCATCTTTTACTTCCACCATGCGCGTGATCCCAGTGACCAGCCGAAACCCCAACTCGACGATCTCGCCGATGCGCACCAACTGCTCTGCATGCCACCTGCGTGACCTGTGCCTGCCGTGCGGCATGGAAAACGCGGACATGGCCACGCTCGATGCCATGGCCTTCAGCCGCCGCCGCGTGTTGATGGGCGAGGCGCTGTATAGCGCCGGTGAACGTTTCCACAATATTTACGCCGTGCGCAGCGGCACATTCAAGTCGAGCCTGGTGCTTGCCGACGGCCGCGAGCAAGTCAGCGGCTTTCACATGGCAGGCGAGTTGATGGGCATGGATGGCCTGGCGCAAGGCACACATGCCAGCAGCGCCACTGCACTGGAAGACACGGAAGTCTGCGCCATCCCGTACACGCACCTGATCGAGCTGTCCGCCGCCAACCCCGGCATGCAGCACATCGTGGGCCGCCTCATGAGCCGCGAGATCGTGCGCGAGCACAGCCTGATGCTGCTTCTGGGCAGCATGAACGCCGAAGAGCGGCTCGCTGCCTTCCTGCTGAACCTGTCGCAACGGCTGAAGGCCCGCGGCTATTCGCCGAGTGAATTTCACCTGCGCATGTCGCGCGCCGAAATCGGCAGCTTCCTGGGCATGAAGCTCGAGACAGTCAGCCGCACGTTCAGCGCCTTCCAGCAGCAAGGCCTGCTGGAAGTGGACAAGAAGCGCGTGCGCATCACCGACCTGGAAGGCCTGCAGCGCGCACTCGACGTGCGCGTGCATTAACGCGCGCCTGCGGCGATGCACCCCCTGCCCACTGCCGATGCGCAGGACCTGCGCGTGTATCTGCGCTACCTGTCGATGACAGGCGGCTCCGACCTGTTCTTCTCGGTAGGCTCGCCTCCGGCGCTGAAGGTGCAAGGCATCATTCGCGCGATGGGCCTGCCGCCACTGGCGCCGGGCAGCGTCAGGCAGCTGGCCCATTCCGTGATGAACGAAGCGCAGGTAGCGCAGTTCGAGCGCGACCTTGAATACGATCTTGCCGTGGTGGTGGAAGGCGCGGGCCGCTTCCGGCTGAATGTCTTCATGCAGCGCGGCGAAGTGGGCCTGGTCGCGCGCTTCGTCAAAGACCACATCCCCTCCCTCGCGCAGCTGCGCATGCCGGCGCAACTGGCAGACCTGGCGATGCTCGAGCGCGGCCTGGTGCTGGCCGTGGGCGCTGCGGGTTCGGGCAAATCGACCACGCTCGCCGCCATGATCGACTGCCGCAACGCGGGCGCGCCGGGCCACATCCTCACGGTGGAAGACCCCATCGAATTCCTGCATGGCTACAAACGCTGCGTCGTGGACCAGCGTGAAGTCGGCATGGACACGCACACCTTTGCCGATGCGCTGCGCCACGCGATGCGTGAAGCACCCGACGTGATCATGATCGGCGAGATCCGCGACGCGGAGACGATGCAGCACGCGCTGTCGTATGCGGACACGGGGCACCTGTGCCTGTCGACGATGCACGCGAGCAATGCAGCGCAGGCCATCGAGCGCATCGTCAACTTCTTTCCCGCCGATGCGCGGCAGCGCACGTTGATGGACCTGTCGATCAACCTCAAGGGCATCATCGGCCAGCGGCTGATCCATGGGCGCGGCGGCAAGCTGGTGCCTGCGACCGAGCTGATGCTGCAGTCGCCCTTCATCGCCGACCTGATCGAGCGCGGACGCATCGACGACATCACGGCCGCCATCGGCCGCAGCGAGCCGCTGGGCATGCACACGTTCGATCAGTCGCTGCACGAGTTGTTCGTGGCCAGCGAGATCACCGCCGAGCAAGCCATCGAGCATGCCGACTCGAAGACCGATGTGGCCCTGCGCATCCGCCTGGGCGCTGGCGCGGCTACTGCGGGTAGCGACCTGTCGATGCAAAGGGGCTGACGCGATGACGTGGCCCTTGCCGCCCGGCTGGCTGGCCGGCGTCGCCACCGCAGCCGGTGACGCCGTACCCGGCGGGCCCTGCAACGTTGAAATCGAGCGCCTGCAGGGCAACCGCGACGACGGCGTGCTCGCGGCGTGGGACGACCCCGGCCCGCGCCATGTGTTCGAGCTGGAGCGCGATGGCGAGACCGTCCGCATTCCTGTGGACGAGGTCCGCAAGGTCACGTTGCTGCAGACTGTCGAGCCCGGCGACGATGCGGCCAAAACGCCCCTGCAGGACTTCAACGTCGTCTATTCAGACGGCAAGGTGTTGTGCGGCCAGACGCATGGGTTTTTTCATCGCCGGCATTCCGGGCTGTACCTCTACCTGGTCGGCCCTGCAGGGCTGCGCGCAATCTGGCTGCCGCGCGGCGTGATTGCGGGGATGCATGTGGAGGCGGCCCATGCGCCTGTCGAGGCGCCCGCGACGGATATGCGCGGCCTTGCCGATCGCATCGAGTCTGCGCACCACCGGCCGGTCGCACGCCTGCCGCGCGCGCTGTTCGAGCTGGGCTTCATCGACGGTGCGACGCTGGCGCAATGGATGCTGCTGGAGGGCGACGCGCTTCGCGATGCGCTGGAAGACGCGCTGATGCGCCACCGGCTCACGCAGACGCAACTCGACCGTGCACAGGCGCGCTCGGCCGGCATGCCCGAAGTGGATGCGTCCGGCTTCGCCAGCTCCGCCGATGCCATTGACCGCTTGCCGTGGCCGATGGCTGCCAAGTACCGCGTGGTGCCGCTGGGCATCGTCGGCGAAGTGATGTACGTGGCAACCGCTTCGCCCGCAGACACCGCGCTGCAGCGGCGCGTTGCCGTGCAGGCGGGCTGCGACGTGGCATTTGCATGGTCGTCGCAACAGCTCATCGACGCGCGCCTGGCCCGGGAGGTCGAGGGCGCGGGCCAGGGCGGGCTGAGCGAGAAGGACATGATCATGTGGACGCCGCCTGCCAGCGGTGCGAATGCCACGCAGGACTTGCAGGAGCTGCTCACGTCGGCGCGCGATGAAGTGCGCGCGAGCGGCGGTGAAGTGCAGGGCACCATCATCGACGAGCGCTCGAGCGTGGTGCGGCTGGTCAAGCGGATGATTCTGGACGCCTACGAGCAGGAGGCCTCCGACATCCATATCGAAACGAATTCGCCTGCCGAACAGTCGCGCGTGCGCTTTCGCAAGGACGGCGACCTGGAGGACTACCTCAGCTTGCCGCCCGACTTGCGCTCGGCGCTCGTCTCGCGTATCAAGGTGATGAGCAAGCTCGACATCGCCGAGCGCAGGCGCCCGCAGGACGGCAAGATCAACTTCGCGGACTACGCCGGCATCAAGCTCGAACTGCGCGTGGCGATCCTGCCCACGCACGACAGCCTCGAAGACGTGGTGCTGCGCCTGCTGGCCACCACCCGGCCGATGCCGCTGGCCAAGCTCGGGTTTTCGGCGCGCGATGCATCGCTCGTGATGCAGCTCGCGCAGCGGCCCTATGGCCTGTTGCTGGCCTGCGGCCCTACGGGTTCGGGCAAGACGACCACGCTGCATTCGCTGCTCGCGCAGATCAATACCGACGCCCGCAAGATCTGGACGGCCGAAGACCCGATCGAAATTACGCAGCCGGGGCTGCGGCAGCTGCAGGTGAATCCGCGCATCGGCGTGACGTTTGCGTCTGCGATGCGTGCTTTCCTGCGGGCTGACCCTGATGTGATCATGATCGGCGAGATCCGCGACGAGGAAACATCGCGCATCGCCATCGAAGCTTCGCTCACGGGCCACCTCGTGCTGTCAACGCTGCACACCAACAACGCGGCAGAGAGCATCGTGCGCCTGCTCGACCTGGGCATGGACCCGATGAACTTCGCGGATTCGCTCGTCGGCATCGTCGCACAGCGGCTCGTGCGCAGCCTGTGCCCGGCGTGCAGGCAGGCCGAGCCGATGATGGATGCCGAGTTCACCCAGCTCATCGCGCTGTACTGCGAAGGCACACCCATCACACCGCAGGAGGGCCGCGAGAGGCTGCTGCACGCGGCAGGCCCCGCGGGGCCGCAGCGCTGGAGGCCCGTGGGCTGCACGGCATGCGGTGGCAAGGGCTACCGCGGCCGCATGGGTATTTACGAGCTGCTGGAAAACGGCCCGGGCGTGCGCAAGCTGATACAGGCCCGCGCATCGACTGCCAGCATCTTCAACGAAGCTGTGGCCTGCGGCATGCGCAGCCTCAAGCAGGACGCGCTCGAAAAGGCGCTCACCGGCGCGATCGACATGGCACAGGCCGGCACGGTGTTCGCACAGCCCAGCTCGCCGGCGCTGCAGGCCGGCGAGTTTGCTTGACCCATATCAAGTGCGGTTGAGCAGCGCTTCTCCAGAATGAACGGCGACCAGACGCGGGCCTGGAATGGCATGAGCCCGCTGGAGACCCCATGACGCACGACACGACCCAATCCATCCGTGAGCAGCATTCGTCCCTGGCTGCCGTGCTGCGCTCGCTCACGATGATGATCGCGCACGGCCCTGCCGACGAGCCGGACCGCTTCTTCGACGTGATGCGTGCGATGCTGTTCTATATCGACGAATTCCCTGAGCGGCTGCATCACCCGCGCGAGTCGAATGTGCTCTTTCCGCGGGTGCTGAAAGTCGCGCCCCAGCTGATGAACGTGATCGAGGCGCTGGAACACGATCACCTGGCCGGCGAGCAGCGCGTGCGTGACTTGCAGCATCTGCTGCTGGCGTGGGAGCTGCTGGGCGAGTCGCGCAGGCAGGCCTTCGAGCAGGCCGCGGCGCAGTACGTGCGCTTCTATCTCGACCACATGCGCGTCGAGGAAACGGAAGTGCTGCCGCTCGCCAAGCAGTTGCTCTCGCCCGAAGACTGGGCCCAGCTCAATGCCGCCTTCGACGCTGACCCGGACCCGCTCACCACGGTGAACCGGCAGCCAATTTACGACCGGCTCTTCAGCCGCATCGTGTTGGCGGCACCGTCGCCGGTGGGGGTGGGGCCGGCGTTCGGTCGGGCGTAGTCAACCCGCTTGCGGTTGGCCCTGTTAACTGTCGGTCTTCGCAAAGAGCGCCACGCCTTCCAGTCCCTCAAAGTGTGAATCGCAAGTCAGGAGCTGCGCGCCCACGTGGAGCGCCGTTGCATAGACGATGGCGTCGGCCGTCGCCAGCTTGTGTTCACGGTGCAGTTCAGCTGCACGCAGCGCGATCGCCGTGTCGAGCGCAACGATCTGGCACTTGCTGGTGTAGGCGATCACCTGGTCGGCTGCCTCCTCGCCGACTTCGCGCACCAGCCATTTCGACAATTCAAGCTGCACGATCGTCGGGACGATGCAGTGGTCAGTCGCGGGAATCTGCTGGCCCAGCTTCTTGCCAAGCGGGCTGGCGACGAGCCACTCGATCCACGCCGACGTGTCGACCACGCGCATTTGCAATCGCGGCGGCGTCGCCATCAGGTGCGGTCCTTGCGGTCGCGATAGCCGTCTTTGCGAGCGCCCCTGGCGATACCGGCCAGATCCTGGAGCGCGGGCACCGGCATGACCAGCACACCTTTGCCCTTGGGGACGAACACGAACTCCTGGCCGGCCTGCCAATGCTGCTCGTCGCGCACCTGCTTGGGAATGGAGATCTGGAACTTGCTGGAAAGAGTGGCTGTCGCTTGCATTTGTACCAATCCATGATCGATAAATAATTGGTAAGAATACATCATGCATTTGAACCGCTATGTCTTCCTTCAGCCAACGACGCCCCACGCCGGCCGCGGGTAATCCCTGATACGCAGGATCGCCTCATCTCCTAATCTCTGTATACAGAGTACAGAACACGGAGACAGCATGACCGCGCCCCAGGACAAGTTTGAAGACACGGCCAGCACAGGCGGCACCACCGCCCGAAAGCTCACGCCCTTTGGCGGCTACTTCACCAACAAGGAGCCCGGCCACGACAAGGAGCTGACGGAAGTCGGCCCGGGCACGCCGACGGGTGAGTACATGCGCCGCTTCTGGCACCCCGTCTGCATGACGATGGAGCTGACGGATACGCCGCGCTTCCTGAAGATCCTGGGTGAAGAGCTGGTGTGCTTTCGCGATCACAGCGGCCACATCGGCCTGCTGCATGCGCACTGCGTGCATCGCGGTGCATCGCTCGAATACGGAAAGATCCAGGAGCACGGCATCTCGTGCTGCTACCACGGCATGGTGTTCGATGTGGACGGCACGTGTTTGCGCGTGCCCTTCCCGGAAGGTGAAGAGGAAGAGGGCGAGCGCTATCGCTGCTCGATCCGCCAGGGCGCGTACAAGACCGTGGAGCATCACGGCCTGGTGTTCGCCTACATGGGCCCGCCCGACCAGGAGCCGCCGTTTCCCGAGTGGGAGGGCAACTTCACCGTGGCCGATGGCGACGAGCTGGTGCCTTACAGCAACTTCCAGCATTGCAACTGGCTGCAGGTGCAGGACAACTCGGCAGACAACTATCACACGATGGCGCTGCACGCGAAGGTGCAGGTGACCGGCGAGCATTACCAGGGCACCACGTTCGATGAAGTGGGCGCCGCCTCGATGGAAGTGCCGCCCGACATGCACTTTGTGCCGATCCATGGCGGCCGCGGCCTGGCCTGCTCGGGCGCGCGCCGCTCGGACGACGGCCACATGTACATCCGCGTGCAGCATCAAGTGCTGCCCAACCTCAGCCTGCATGCGTACACGTCGGAAGACGGCCACAAGAAAAAGCTGTTCGGCCGCTTCCACATGATCCGCTGGACGGTGCCGGTGGATGACGTCAACACGAAGATGGTGGGCTGGCGCGTGATGGGCCCGGGCATCGACACGCGCGGTGTCGGCGACAAGGCCCTGGTGGGTTACGAAACCATCGACTTCCTCGAAGGCCAGGTGGCCATGCGCAGGCCGCAGCGCTTTGGCGACTACAAGCTCGAAGACATGCCGCCCATTCCGGGTGATCACCGCGCACGCCCCAACTACAAGGACTGCCAGTACGCACCGGGCGACTACGAGGCGATCATCAGCCAGCGACCCATTGCGATTCACGCGCTGGAGAACCCGACGAAGTTTGACGCGGGCCTGTACATGTTCCGCAAGCTGTTGCGCGACGCGGTGCGCGGCACGAACCCGAAGGCCGGCCCGGAGCAATTCGCGGCGTGGCTGCGCGAGTGTGGCGGAGCACCCAACAGCTATTGCTCGGGCAATGTGTTCGAGCTGCCCGTGGGCCGCACCAAGGAAGAAGAAGTGACGCTGCGCCGCCATCTGGCGCGGCAAGTCGTGGCGATCCTCACGGAATCAGACACCTTGAAGGGCGCAGAGCGCGAAAGCTTTGTGAAGGCGAGGCTGGAGGTGCTGCAGCAGGACGTGCTCGCGCGGCGGCAGGCATGAGTGTTGCGCTGCCCGAAGCGTTGATCGATGTCGAGGCCGCGGCTGCGCCCTTGCTGCGTCTGCGCGTGCAGGCGATCCGCATGCAGGCGGAGGGCATCCACGCTTTTGAGCTGGTCGATGCGGATGGCACTGAACTTCCGCCCGTGGCCGCGGGCGCGCATGTCGATGTTCATTTGCGCGGCGGTCTCGTACGCTCGTATTCGCTCGCCGGCGACCCGGCGGACCGCACAACATGGACGCTGGGCGTACTGCGTGAAGCCAACGGCCAGGGCGGATCGAAAGCGATGCACGAGAGCGTGCGAGTCGGCGAGTTGCTGACGGTGAGCCATCCGCGCAATGCATTTGCGCTCATGCCGCAGGCCGCACACACAGTGCTGCTGGCCGGTGGCGTCGGCATCACGCCGATCAAGGCGATGGCGCATGCGCTGGCTGCTCAAGGCGCATCGTTCGAGCTGCATTACTGCGCGCGCACGCCGCGCCACGCAGCGTTCACGCGCGAGTTGCAGGCGATCGTGCCGCCGGGCAGGTTGCACTTCCACTTCGACAACGGCGTGCCGGGCCAAGGGCTCGACATTGCCGGCGTGCTTCTGAAACAAGCCGGTGGCGCACACCTGTACTACTGCGGCCCCGCCGGCTTCATGAAGGCATGCGCCGAGGCCAGCACACACTGGTCGCCGGGCAGCGTGCACTTCGAACACTTCAAGCCGCCGGAGCCTGCGCCCAGGGCGGTTGCAGATGGCAGCTTTGAAGTGCGCCTTGCACGCCGTGGCATCACATTGCCGGTGTTGCCAGAGCAGACCATCGTGCGGGCCATCGAGCTTGCGGGCTTTCGCGTGCCCACCTCGTGCCTGTCGGGCCTGTGCGGCTCGTGCAAGGTCAACTACCTCGAAGGCGAGGTGGAACACAACGACTACATCCTGAGCGACGAAGAAAAAACCCGCTGCCTCACGCTGTGTGTTTCGCGGGCCCGCAGCCCGATGCTTGTGCTTGATCTCTGAATTGCCAGTCACTTCTTCTTGCGAAAGAACATCATGCTCGACAAAGTCAAAAACCACTCGATCTACCAACCCACGCAACCCGGCCTCACGTTCCCGCAGGTGCCTGAGTTCGACAACTTTGAAGCAGATCGCCTGCACCGCAAGCAGCGGCTCGTGGCAGCGTGCCGCGCCTTCGCGATGGAAAAGCTCGACTATGGTTTTGCCGGCCACCTGACCATTCGCGACCCGGAGCATCCAGAGCTCTACTGGACCAACCCGATGTGCGTTCACTTCGCGCAAGTGAAGGTGTCCAACCTCATCCTCGCAGACCACAAAGGCCGCGTCGTTGAAGGCAACTACGCCATCAACCGCGCCGGGTTCGTTCTGCATGCGGCCGTGCATGAGGCGCACCCGGACATCGTTGCGATGTGCCACGCGCACACGGTGTACGGTACCGCGTTCGCTGCGCTGGGTCGCCCGCTCGATCCGATCTCGCAAGACGCGGCGGCCTTTTTTGAAGATCATGTCGTGATCAAGGACGAGGCGGGCCAGGTGGCGGTGGAAGAGAGCGCGGGCCTGGCCGTTTGCGACTGGTTCAAGGGCGTGAAAGCCGCCATCCACCAGAACCACGGACTGCTCACTGCCAGCCGCCACAGCATTGAAGCCGCGGCCTTCTGGTTCATTGCGCTGGAGCGCTGCTGCCGCCAGCAGTTGCTGGTCGAGGCCTCGGGGCACAAGCCCGTGATGGTGTCGCCGGAGCGCTCGCGCTACAGCCGCGAGCATGTGGGCTCGGAGTACATCGGCTGGCTGCACTTCCAGCCGATCTATGAGCACCTGGCGGCCACGCAGCCGGACATGTTCAACTAGGGGCCTGTATTCACAAGCCTTTCCTGCATGCGCCTGCAACCAGAAAATCTTCCGACCCGCAGCGACTTTGTCGAGACGGTTTACAACGTGTTGGTGCATGCCATCACCGACGGCTCGCTCGCGCCGGGTGAACGCATCACGCAGGAAGAAATTGCGGCGCAGCTGCATGTGTCGCGCTCGCCGGTGTTGCAGGCGCTGCGCCTGTTGAAGAAAGACGGCCTGATCGAAGACGCACCGGGCCGTGGTGTGCAGGTAGCGCCGCTGAACCCGCAGTGGGTGGGCAGCCTCTACGAAGTGCGTGGCGCGCTCGATTCGCTGGCTGCGCGGCTCGCTGCGCAGGCGCGGGCGAAGATTGATCCGGCCGTGATCGAGCAGGGCAGGCTCAGCACTCAAAGCGGCGACCTCAAACGCATCATCGACGCGGACATTGCTTTTCACCACGCGATCTACGCTGCGTCGGGCAACCCACTGATCGGCGAAAGTGCAGACCGCTATTGGGTGCACTTGCGCCGTGTGATGGGCGCCGTGCATCGCGGCACCTTGCAGCGCTCCGCTATCTGGGACGAGCACCAGGCCATCGCCGATGCGATTGCGCGTGGGGACGTGGCCCGCGCGGTGTTGCTCACCGAGCAGCACATCACGCGTGCCAAGACCAATCTGGTCGCCCAGCTCACGGACAAGCTGGCGCACGATATGGCCGGTGCATAGCACGTCCTGAGCGTCCAGGAGCTGCGCCATTGGTCTGCGGAACGAAGTAGTGCGGGCGGTTACTCAGGGCTGTCTACCTACTGGAGCGCATGCCTTGCCAGTGAAATCCGTTACGCCGATACGCACCTCATCACCTGCCTCGCGAGCATCGTGCGATGGCAAATCGCCAGTTGCCGGCGACAGGCCACTCGAACTGCCGCAGCCATTGACGCCGCAGGCCGATGGCCTTCCACCACTGCGGCTTCATGTCGCAGACGCTGCACCTGAACCGCAAGGTGCCAACGCAGACAAGGCGGCCAAAGCAGGCAATACAGAAAAGAACAGGGCAAAAAAGCAGCGCCAGAAGGCAAACAAGGCGAGCATGGCGAACCGGCCGCTAGCCAAGCTGAGCGCGCAGGTGGCGGAGTGCTCTGCATCCGCAGGTTCCCGACGCCGCTTTCTCATGACGAGCGCAGATGGAGAACTCACTTTCTCAGACCGGTTCCTGGAGTTTTCTGAAGCTCAGAAACTAAAGAACCACTTGATTCGCGTCGTACAAGATGAACTGCTGTTCGCCACTCGCCACCTGCCCTTCGCGCAGCGGTGGGCGCTGAACTATGAGCACTCGAGGCTTGCCAAGGTTTTGGTCTACGAATTCGCCGAAACAGACCCTGCGTTCACGCGCGTGGGGGCAAAAGAGCTGCTCGTGCAAATCGGGGATGCGGTAACCCTTCAAGATCCCGCTGCGGTGGAAAAGCGCTGCCAGCGCATGAAGCTCGTGAGCCGCGCCATGGCCGACAAACGTATCCTGTACGGACAAGCACGGATCATGCATCTGTTCACTTGCATGGTTGAGGCAATCGATAGCCTCTTGGTGGAACCGCAGCCCGAACCCCGCCCGATAGGGCCGATCCATTCGCGAAGCGACATCGACGCACTTTTTTCATTTGCGATGGATGAGACCGCGTGGGATGTCGCTGAGACTTGCGCAGTCCACATTTCGAACCTGGTCCAGCTCGTCTGCCTTGCCCGCCGGGATTTCGACGTGGCGCAGTATCTGATGGAGTTTGCCATCCAGTTGCCTGAGGTCGCGGCAAATCAGGACGAATCAGAGATTCTGGAAACCCTGTCGGTGGGGTTGCTGGTTTTGCAGTCGCCTCAATTCCTGCGCAAGCTTGTCGTGACCCAGGAGGAACTCAAGTGGATCCAGGCTCATATTGCAGTGCTCGTCGGATATCTGGGTGAGTCTATGACGGTGGATCAAGCGCACCGTCAACAAATTCGTCCGAGTCACTTCAATCGAGGCGCTACGGTCGAGCGTGTTTCCATGCCGTTCATAGAGACAGATCGGGGCAAAAATCTTGCAGCCAAATTGCTGGAAATGACGCGATGCTTGACCCTCGTCAATGACGCAGAAACCCGCATCGAAAAATTGGTTGAATTGGAGCAGAGCCTTCAACGTGTCGATTCGCAGATTGACTTTGAAGGAATGCCTCTGGACGAATTGCTGGACGCGTTCGTTCCCCAAACACGCCAACAGAGCGATGTGACGCATCTACACGAGCCCAGATTGCTGGCGTATGTTGACGGCGCGCCGGGTGGTGAAGAGGCAGACGGCAAGGCGCCGCCCGCTGTAGAGGCGCTTGCTGCTGCCGGGTCGGCGGATGCCGGGCAAGCACCGGCACTGGCGCCGGAAGAGACCCTGGAATATTGGCTAGCCAAATGGCAGGCGCTCAAGCGCAAATACCCAGGCAGGAGCGGCCCGGGTGCTGCGAGCAGGACGCAGCCTTCGCAGCCAGAACAACAGGCCGAGGTGAAATACGCTGGCCCGACCGCCAGTGCCGTGTCTGCATCCGAGCCTGACTCCAGAAGCAAGCAGCCGGGGTCAAAGCCGCGAGCCAGTGGTTACCAGCATCATCTGCCCAAAGCAGACAAACACTTGCCCAACACCGTCAGCAAGGCGCGGATGAAGGCGATCTTCGAGCGCAAAGGCAAGAAGTACACGCCGGAAATGCGTCGCAAGGCCCTGGAGCGGATTCGCGAACAAACTGTTCAGGTCGTCGACTGACCCGCTCGCCTCAGTTGTCCGGCTTGATCTGCGCACACGCGACGATTTCCGAAATGGCGAATGCGCAGCACGCCCTGAACGTCCAGGCGCTCCGCCATTGGTCTGCGGAACGAAGTAGTGCGGGCGGTCACTCAGGGCTGTCTACCTACTGGAGCGCATGCCGTGCAAGTGAAATCCGTTACGCCGATACGCACCCCATCAACTACCTCGCGAGCATCGTGCGATGGCAAATCGCCAGTTGCCGGCGACAGGCCGCTCGAACTGCCGCAGCCTTCGACGCCGCAGACCGATGGCCTTCCACCACTGCGGCTTCATGTCGCAGACGCTGCGCCCGGACCACAAAGCGCCAACGCAGACGAAGCAGCCAGAGCAGCCAAGGCGGCGAAAAACAGGGCAAGTAAGGTGCGCAAGAAGGCGGCAAAGGAGCGACTGGCGCAAAGGCCACTAGCAAAGCTGGCCGCGCTGGTGGACGAAACCGCGGGGCACCCTGGCCCCCACTTTCTCACGGTAAACGAGCATGCGGAGTTCGCCTTCAAGCCTGAGTTTTCGGCCGAGCATGACTATGAGCCTCTGCGCGACTGCCTGATTGCCACCATCCGCAATGAGTTTGTTTTCGCAAGGCGTCACCTTCCGTTCGCGCAGCAATGGGCGTTGAGCGATGAAGGTATCGTGCTTTCCGAGATCATGGCCGACGATTTCTTATTGAATGGCTTTGACGTGAAAGCTACAAATTCGCTGCTCGCGGATTTTAAGAAGGCGGCACGCCTTCAAACTCCCCGCGAGTTGCATGAAGTTTGGGGGGGACTGGTGCAGACCGATGCCGAACTTTGTCGGCTCGAAAGCTGGCTAGACTCCTTGCACCTGCAACGCCGGATTGGTTTGTTTACGATCGTGGTTGGAGGTATTGACGGCGTTCTTAAAAATGTGGCTATCGACGGCCCACCGATCGGGCCGATTGGCTCGCAAAGTGACGTCGATGCAATCTTTTCGTTTGTCCTGAAACCGGGTAAATCCATCACGGCTGCTGAAATTCAAGGGCACATATTCCAGGTTGCTCAACTCATCAGGCTGGCCAAGCGCGATACCGATGTGGCGCGGTACCTGCTGAAGTTTGCCTGTCAACTGCCTGATGTGGCGGCAGACCAGGAAGAAGCCGAGCTCCTGGAACTCTTGTGTGTGGCGCTGGTGGTATCACTGCCGGGCGCGCTGTTGCGTGAGCTTGTGGTGACGCAGAACGATCGCAAGTGGATCGAGGCTCATATCTTTGCTTTGGTCGGAGCTTTGCGTGACGTCACCTGGTGCGACTTCTCAATTGATGATGAAGATATAGAGATCGGTTTGCGCCGGGCGGACTTTGTTGGCACCAAATGCAGCGAGTACATCCAAACAGCACAAGGACAAGCTGTGGCCAGGAAGCTGTTGGCTGCTGTTGAAAACTTTACGGTCATACAAGACTGGGATCGCCGCATCGAACAACTCGTCAACCTGGAGGAAGAGCTGCATACCCTCGATTCGACGATCGACTTTGCCGAGATGCCCCTCGTCGAATTGCTGCAAACATTCGTTCCGCAAACGCGCCAAGAATCTGCTGTGACGCATTTGCCCGAGAGCAGAGCGTTGACTTTTTCGGGTGATGCCAAGGATGGTGCCTCGCCAAGTGGGCAAGAGGCAGGCGGCAAGACACCACCCGCAGTGCAGGCTGTGGCTGTGGCTGGGTTGCCAGAAGCCGCGCACGCACCGGCACTGGCGCCAGAAGAGACCTTGGCACATTGGCAGGCCGTATGGATGGCGTTCAAAGGCAAGCATGCGGCATGCGCTAAAGCCGTTGCTGCGCGCCAGGCGCAGCCGCCGCTACCTGATCTTGGGGGCGAGATGAAACATGAAGGTTTGCCAGCCGGTGCCGGGGCTGCATCCGATTCCGGACGCAGGCAGCCGGGCTCCAGGCCGCGGCCGACCGGCTACAACCACCATCTGCCCACAGGTGACAGACACCTGCCCAAGGCGGTTGTCAAAGCGCGGATGCAGGCCATCCTCGAGCGCAAGGGTGCCAAATACACCAAGGGAATGCGTGACGAGGTGCTGGAGCGCATCCATGCAAAAACGGTGGAAGTCGCTGACTGACTCGCTCACCGGGCCGCAGCAAGACCTGCCGTCCTGACCACTGCCAGCGGCAGGCTCGCCATCTCAAGGCGGTGATTGACTGCGTTTTGTTTGCCGCCCTCAGTTGTCCGGCTTGATCTGCGCACGCGCAATCACGGGCTTCCACCTGGCTTGTTCCGCACGGATGAACGCAGTGAACTCGGCGCGTGTGCCGCCCACGGCAATCGCTGTTTCCTGGCCCAGTTTGTCCACAGTCGTGCGCGAGCGCACCGCCTTGATGGCTTCGGCTTCCAGTTTGTCGAGATGCTCTTTGGGCAGCTTGGCTGGCGCCATCAGGCCGTACCACTGCGTCATCTCGAAATTCTTGTAGCCCTGCTCGGCCACCGTGGGCACATCGGGCAACTGGGCCAGCCGCGCTGAGCTGCCCGTCGCAATGCAACGCAGCTTGCCCGCCTTGATGAATTGCAGCAGCGCGGGCGCGCCCACCGATGCGGCTTGCAGGCGGCCCGCCATCAGGTCAGTAAGCATGGGGCCCGTGCCGCGATACGGCACGTGGACCATGAACATGCCCGATGCCATCTTCAGGTATTCCATCGCGAGGTGTCCGGCGCTGCCGTTGCCGGCCGAGCCGTAATTCAGCTGGCCCGGTTTCGATCTGGCATACGCGACGAATTCCTTCAGGTCTTTCACAGGCAAGTCGGGGTGCACGACATACAGGCTCGGCACTTTGGAGATGAGCGTGATCGGCGCGAAGTCTTTTTCGGCGTCGTAGGGCAGCTTGGGAAAGATGTAGGGGTTCACGGCCAGCGTGCCGATGTGGCCGAGCACCAGCGTGTGGCCGTCAGTGGAGTTCGCTACTTCCTGCATGGCGATGTTGCCTGCGGCGCCGGGCTTGTTGTCCACGAACACGTTCTGCCCGATGGACTTCGACATCTCGCCGGCGATCGCGCGCGCAACGATTTCCGAGCTGCCGCCCGGTGCGAACGGCACGATGAGGCGCAGTGGCCGGTTGGGCCATGCATCAGCGGCGCGCGCTGCGAGCACGGGCGACAGCGCCATGCCTGCAGCGGCAGCTTGCGCCAGCCAGTCGCGGCGCGAGATCGGGTGGTTCTGGTTCATGTCTTGTCTCTTCGTGAAGTGCGGGGCCGGCGTCGCGCCGGAGGGGTCATTGCGCTTCAAATCATAGTAGGGCCGGTGCAAGGTCCTGTAGGCTCTAACCCGTGGAAATGCACAACCCATCGCAGCCCCCAGTCCGGCGACGCCGCGTGCTCCTGCTCGGCGCCACCGGCACCATCGGCCGCGCCACCGCGCGCGCATTGGTGCGGCATGGGCACGAGGTGGTCTGCCTGGTGCGCCAAGGCCGCGCAGAGTTCGTGTTGCCCGGCGCGCAGGTGCGCCACTGCGATGTGACCGACGCGGCTTCGTTCACCCGCGACGGCTTGCGGGGCGAGCAGTTCGACACGCTGGTCTCTTGCCTCGCATCGCGCACGGGGGCGCCTGCGGATGCGTGGGCCATCGATCACCGCGCGCATGTCGATGCGCTCGCTGCTGCGCGCAGCGCAGGCGTCACGCAAATGGTGCTGCTCTCGGCGATCTGCGTGCAAAAGCCGTTGCTGGCCTTCCAGCAGGCCAAGCTCGCCTTCGAAGCCGAACTGATTGCATCAGGCCTGGTGTATTCCATCGTGAGGCCCACTGCTTTTTTCAAGTCGCTCTCGGGGCAGGTTGAGCGCGTGCGCAGCGGCAAGCCTTTCCTGGTGTTCGGCGACGGCACGCTCACGGCCTGCAAGCCGATCAGCGACGACGACCTCGCCGAATACCTGGCCGCATGCGTGCACGACACCAGCCTGCACAACCGCATCCTGCCCATCGGCGGGCCGGGCCCCGCGATCACGCCACGTGAGCAGGGCGAACACTTGTTCCGCGCACTGGGAAAGCCGCCGCGCTTCAAGCATGTGCCGGTGCGTTTGCTCGACACGATCATTGCCGTGCTCAGCGCGCTGGGCCGCGTCGTGCCCGCGCTGGCAGCCAAGGCAGAGCTTGCACGCATAGGCCGCTACTACGCCACGGAGTCGATGCTGGTGTGGGATGCGCAGGCGGGCCGCTACGACGCCGATGCCACGCCATCGACGGGCAAGGACACGCTGTTCGATTTCTATGACCGGTTGGCGATGGGCCGCGAGGCCGCGCCGGACCGCGGGGATCACGCGGTCTTCTGACTGCCTCTGAATTTCCTCAGGAATGTGTCGAACGACATGGCGGCAGCGATCGTCGTGAACATGGTGGCAAACGCCAACCATGCGTAAGGGTGCAGCAGCGGGATGCCGATCAGGATGAGTCCGTCGTTCGAGCCGGGAATCAACAGGCTGCCCCATCCCATCACGACTCCACCGGCAAAGCACTGGAGCACTTGCCGTGCCGACACGCGTATGGATTGCCAGCGTCCCGCCGTCAGGCCGCCGGCCAGCGAACCGGCGTAGAGTGCAATCAACAGCAGCACAGGCATCGCCAAGCGGACTGACGCGCTATCCATGGCTCGTGCCAGATCGGCGAGGACGTCGGTGTAGGCCCAGCGGCCCGCCAGCAGGAACGTCACGATGAAACTGACACCGATCACCACGGTGGCGGCGTGTGGCGTCCAGACTCGCTGGCCCAACCAGTCGAAGCGATCGGGCCTGCGTAGCGCAAGCAGGCCCGGGCGCAGGCGCCAAAGCACGAATCCCACGAAGATCATCGCCAGCAGCGCCGACGCCTGGAACAGGGGTGACGTGTCAGGCAGTGCACTGGCCATCGGCCGCGAGAAGAGCCGCATCTCGCTGAGACAGCCAGCGTAGAAGCCGACGGGCGTGGCTGCATAGGCCCACTCGCCCGAGCCCAGGCGCGCCACGGCACCGAAGACGCAGGCTTTGTTCACCCATGCGCCGAGGCCGAGCAAAGCGGCCCCCATGACTGTCCAGGCGCTGACGGCATAGCCAGCGGGCATGCTGCCTGCCAGGTGCGCCAGCTGTGCGAGCGCCAGCCCACCAGCCACCCACAGCGAGGCTTCCAGCATCGCGACCAAACGATGCGCACGGCGCCTGGTGAGCACTTCGTCGACCGCAGCGACGGTGCAGGTGGCACCCCGCTGGATGGCGAATCCCATCACGCCCACGCACAGCATGGACACCAGCCAGGCCACAGTCATTCTGGCGCGCCGAAGACAAGTGTGTTGTGCGTATGCATGGCGCAGGCTCAGCGATGTTCAACCACGCCCTCGATGGGATCGGTCGGCTCGCGCCAGGGCGAGCGTTCGACCATGCGCCGGGTGTCGGCGTAACCGGCCTCGCGCCGTGCTTTCACGCCGCCAGGTGTGAAGTCGATGTCCTTCGTGTGGTCCTCGCTCTCCAGCCGTGGCGCCAGCAGATGGGCGACGTGCATGGTCGTGCCGCAGCCCCACGACGCCAGCTCCTTGACCGCAGGATCGGCTTGCCTGCTGGCCGGCAGATGCTGCGTCAATTGGCGGATCACGTGGCGCAAGCGGTGAATCTGCTTTTGTCGTGCGATGTGGCTGTCGGCCCGGCTGGCGAACTGGATGTCTTTTTGTCGCCCCATGACCTGCCAGATCGACTCAGGCTCCGGCGCGGTCTGGTGCCAGACGTTGACGGCGAAGATCAGCGAGTCGCGCCGCGGGCGGTCGTCCAGGACGGCTTCGATCGGCGTGTTCGAGTAGATGCCGCCGTCCCAGTAAGGCTCGCCGTCGATGCGCACCGCCGGGAAAGCAGGTGGCAGCGCACCTGATGCCATCACATGCTCGACGCACAACGTCTCGCGACGGCTGTCGAAGTAGCGCATGGCGCCGCTGCAAGCATTGACCGCACCTATCGTCAGCCGTGTTGGCCCGCCTTCCAGGCATTTGAATTCCACCAGCTCGTTCAGTGTCCGGCGCAGCGGCTCGGTGCTGTAGTAGGCGGCAGATTCCACTCCGACGTTGGCTCGTGTGCCGCGAAAGGCTGCCAGGTTGGGCTCGAAAAACGCCGGGATGCCGCGCATCACCGTGGTCATGTTGGCCATCCAGTTGCCCATGCCCAGCCAGTCCAGCGGGCCGGCAATCGTGCCTTGCTGTTCAACGTGCTTCCAGAACGCATTGAGGCGCGCCATGCGTACATCCACTGGATTGCCGGCGATCAAAGCGGCATTGATGGCGCCGATCGATGTGCCGATGACCCACGCTGGTTCGATGCCTGCGTCGTGCAGCGCCTCGTAGACGCCAACCTGGTAGGCACCCAGGGCGCCTCCGCCCTGCAGCACAAGCACCACCTCGCCTGGCAGGCCGGACTGCGGGTCCGCGCGGCGGCGGCTTGCGGCAGGAGTAGCTGGGGTCTTTTTCATTGTGAGTCTTCTCGATTCCATGGTTGGCTGGGCATAGCGGCCCTCTATCGGCCTGTGTCGGCATAGGGCAGTCGGCGGCGCATGGCCTGGGCTTACATCATCTTTTCCATCGTCGCGGGCTTCTTGTCATTGACGATGTCGCCGATGGTCAGGTCGACTTGCACCGAGCCGGTGTTCTTCCACCAATGCTTCGTGCCCATGAACTCACGCGCGGTTTCGCCAGCCTTGTGCAGGATGGGGACCGCGCACTTGCTGTTGTATTCGTAGATCTCGCCGCTGTTGACCATGATCAGCGCGGGCCGGTCCTCGTGACTGTGCATGGGCACGATGCCACCGGGTGCAATGGTCATGTGGCGCAGGCGCAGGCGGCGCTGCTCGAGCTTGACGTTTTCGCGGGCCAGGTCGATGGAGGCGAGTTCGGTGTCGACAACGCCAACCGGCGCGGTCGGTGCACCGGGCAGGTCGTTGGCCGCAACCTTGTCGGCCGGGCATACGCCTGCGTGTGCGGCGCCGGCAAGCGCAAGTGCAGCGGCGAGGGTGATCTGGCGAAAAGTCGATTGGTTCATGGGGAGTTCTCCGTTGGGGGTTGGCGGCAAAAGCCGGTTGATGAAACGTGTGGTGAGAGCCGTACAGCGCAATGCTTCAGTGCGCCGTCCAGCCGCCTTCGATGGGAAGTACGGCGCCGGTGATCGAGGCAGCGTCGTCTGTGCACAGGAAGCAGGTCAGTGCTGCGACCTGTTCGACCGTCACGAACTTCCTGGTCGGTTGCGCGGCAAGCAGCACATTGCGAATGACTTCGTCCTGGCTGATGCCACGTGCCTTCGCGGTATCGGGGATCTGCAGTTCGACCAGCGGCGTCAGGACGTAGCCGGGACACACGGCGTTGACGGTGATGCCGAGTTCGGCCACCTCCAGTGCCACCGTCTTGGTAAAGCCAGCCACGCCGTGTTTGGCAGTGACATAGGCTGATTTGTACGGGCTGGCGACCAGGGCATGTGCGGAGGCGATGTTGACGATCCGGCCGAAGCCCTTTTTCTTCATCGCGGGCAGCGCCAGCCGTGTGGTGTGGAAGCCGGCCGACAGATTGATCGCGAGGATCGCGTACCACTTGTCGACCGGGAAGGCATCGACCGGTGCGACATGCTGGATGCCGGCGTTGTTGACCAGCAGGTCGACGCAGCCGAACTCCGACAAGGCAGCGCCCATCATGGCTTCGATGGCGTCAGGGCGGCTCATGTCAGCGCCGTCGTAGCGCACCTGCACGTCGTAGAGTTCGGCGAGCTCGTCCTTCAGTCGCGCCATGGCGCCAGCCTCGCCGAAACCATTGAGGATGACGTTCGCGCCCTGTGCGGCCAGGCTGCGGGCAATACCCAGGCCAATGCCCGAGGTCGAGCCGGTGACGAGGGCGGTCTTTCCGATGAACATGGTGAGGTGCTCCTTAAGTTTTCGGGATGGGGGCCGGATGGGCTGGCACACGCTGGTCCAGCGGCGCGTCGACGCCTGCGGTACGGGTGAAGCGCAAGTGGGTGATGTCAGCGGGGAAAAACAGGCTCCAGGTCCACTCCACCCAGATGCGCAACTTGCGCCCCGGTGTGGGCATGCGCATCAGGTAATAGGCGCGCCAAAGCATCCAGGCCGGCAGTCCGGTCAACGCAATGCCAAACACCTGGGCCACGCCCTTGTGGTGTCCGGTCGTGGCCATCATTCCCCTGGATCGGTGCCTGAACGCCAGTGTCACGCGGCCGTCAATGTGGGCGATGAGATTGCGCGCGAGGTGCTCGGCCTGTGCGATGGCAAACTGCGCCGTAGGAGGGCAGGGCCGTCCGTCGGCGGCGTTGACCGTTGCTGCGCAATCTCCAATGGCCCACAGGCCCGGCACGCCGGCGACCCGCCCGTTGGGCGCAGTCACGATGCGGCCGCGCAGTGTTTTCACAGCAAGTTGCTCGACCAGCGGATTGGCGCTGGTGCCGATCGTGCAGACGACCGTGTTGGCCGCCAGCCAGGTACCGTCGTCCAGTTCAACGCCGTGTGCATCGACGCGCGCAGCGCGTGTGCCCAGGCGAACGTCCACCCCGCGCAGCCGCAGCGAGGAAGCAGCGACCTTGCCCAGGCGGGCAGGCAGTTCCGGCAGCAGGCAATCGGTATCGTGCAGCAGCGAGATTCGCAGCTCGTCTGCGTTGACGCGGCGATAGGAACGGCGTGCGCTACGGATGAAGTCTGCAATGGCCCCCGCCACTTCAACACCGGAAAAACCACCTCCAATGACAACGAAGTGGCCCAGCGAGCGCCGCCGGTGTTCGTCGCTGACCAGCTCCATGTGCGCCAGCCGCTGCAGCAACTGGTTGCGGATGTGCATCGCATCGCCAACGAGCTTGAGCGGCAACGCGTATTCGGCGAGGCCGGGGATGATGCTCAGATTGGCGCGTTGGCCAAAGGCGAGCACCAGGTGATCGAACGCGATCTCGAGCGGACCTGCCAGCGTCGAGCACACCAGAACCTGCATCGCGGTGTCCACGTGCTGGACGCGACCCATGATGAAGCGCGTTGCGGGCACGATCTCGCGAATCGGCACGATCACATGCTCGGGAAATATTGCCGCTCCCACAACTTCGGCCAGCATCGGATTGAAAGTCGTGTAGCTCTCTTCGCTCACCAGCACGACCTGCCAGCCTGCGCGCAAGCGATTCTGGATGGCACGCGCCAGCGTCGTGCCGGCGAAGCCGCCGCCAGCGATTGCTATGGTCTTGATGATGGGTGCCTGTGTGTGCATGGCTTGCTTGAGGAAGAGGGCAAGCGTAGGCACCGATCGCGACTTGTGGAAATCACAAGTATTCATTGCCTGATCTGTGCCGGTTATGGCGTTGGCGTTCGATCGTTGTAAGAATCGGCCAGCCTTCCCGACAGAGAGCGACGTATGGAGCTCTACCAGATTCGCTATTTCCTGGCCGTAGCAGAAACGCTGAACTTCACACGGGCGTCGGAGCGATCATTCGTATCGCAGCCGGCCCTGACCAAAGGAATCCAGCGGCTGGAGGAAACGATAGGCGGGCGCCTCTTTGACCGCACGAAGAGCGCCGTGCAGCTGACCGAACTGGGCCGCCGCATGCTGCCGAATTTCAGCCAGATCTACGAGACGGCGAATCACGCGCGCAGTGAGGCGCGGCGGCTGGTGCGGGCGCAAAAGGAGGTCGTGCGCGTCGGGGTGATGTGCACCATCGATTTCCACCAGGTCCTGCCGGGCTTTGTCGAGAGCCAGGAGGGCCGCAGCGAGGTCGAGCTGAGTTTTCGGGAAGGCAATCTCGAGGCGTTGTCCGATGCGCTCGACGAGGGCGATGTCGACGTGGGCATCATGTGCTCACCCTACGAAATACCCAAGCGATTCACCGCCATGCCGCTATTTCGCGAGGAGTATGTACTGGCCATCGGTGACGATCACCGTTTCAGCGGGCGCACGAGTATCGACATGACCGAATTGCAGCGCGAGCGTTACTGCGAACGTGTGATGTGCGAGTTCTCGACGTACATCGAACGCCTGCTGCGGGACCAGAACGTTGTTGTGGAAGTTGTGCAGCAATCGTCTCGCGAGGACTGGATACAGGCCTTCGTGCGAGCGAACTTCGGCGTGGCCTTCATGCCCATCTCACTGGCCCGGGCAGCCCGGCTGGCCTACGTGACCATGACTGGCGTGCCGATCGTGCGGGAGGTCAATGTGTTGACGCATGCCGAGCGGCCAACGAGCACCGCGCAGCGCGCCGTCATCGACTCGCTGGTGGCCTATGGCTGGGGACGCGGATCGGCTGGGCCACCTGAAGGCTCCAGTGCTGACGATGCATAGGAAATTCAGGCGCCAAGAGAGTCGTCAGGTCAGCTTCGGCCGCCACACCGCGAGCACGACATTCACGACGCACAGCACGATCAGCAGCCACAGCGTGTTGCGCTCCGAGCGCAACAGGGTTTGCAGCATTTGCATATCTCCTGCCGCGGCCGCTTGTGCGACCTCGCCCTGGTTGCCTGCGGAACCCGCGATCATCAGCGTGGCCGCAAACACACTGATGCCGGTCAACGCCTTTAACCAGGCCCAGCCTGCCTCGCTATAGGCGCGCGTCGCAGCCAGTGCCAACAGGCCGCTCAAGACCACGACAGCCATCGACGGCACCAGCACGTACTTCGCTATCGCTGCATAAATCAGCCGCGCCGCGAGGAAGTCCGAGGTCGCTGCCAGGTCGGCGGTGTGATTGATGACGAGGCACGCCGCAAGCGCGCCGCCATAGGCAATCGATGCCACATCGTGCACTGTCTTTGCGCCCAGGCGCAGCCACGCGCGATGGTTCATCTCACCAGCCCTCGCTGGCCGGATCGCCCTTGAAGGGGCCGGCCAAGTCAGGTGTGACCCAGCCGCCGTAGAAGCCGCCGGGCTGAGGCGTGGCCGGCAATCCGCCGACGCTGCACTCGAGGCCGCGCGCATAGAAAGCCACGCAGTCTGCAAGCGCCTCGGCACCTGCAAGCGGTTGCGGGTAGCTCCAGGCGTGCGAGGGCAGCGACTTGTTGCCGCGCACCAGGCTCCAGTAGCGGGCCGGGCCTTTCCATTCGCAGAACGAGCCACCGGGCGCGGGTTGCAGCAGTTCGCGCGCGACGTCGTCCCAGGGGATGTAGTACGTCGGCGGATGCGCTGTCTCGAGCACGCGCAACGTTCGAGCGCTGCGCGCCACCTGCACGCCGCCCCACATGATTCGCACTTCCCGTGGCTCGGGCGCGAGGCGCGGCGGACGAGGAAAGTCCCAGACCGACAGTTGCCCGGGCCCGGGCTGCGCCGCAAAGGGCGGGCGCGCCTGGCCGCGCCACTGCCAATGCTCGCGGGCAGACTGCAGCCACGAGGGCAGGGGCGGGGATGCTGGGCGCGCGGTCATGCGTTGCAAGCGTACCGCAGCGGCACGTGCCCGTGTTTTTGTCGTAGCCTTTTCATTCAAGTCGGACCTGCGCGGTGTCCCTACGATGCGCACCATTCCAACCAACGAAAGAAGCGTGTGTTTCATCCATCGCACCTGAATGTCATGCGGCTGTTGGCAGCTGCGCTGGCTGCACTCGCGGTGTCCGCGCATGCGGCGCTGGGGATGATGGAGCTGCCGGCCAATGCCGTGTCTGGCCCCGTGACGGTTTTCTATCCGGCGCAGGCCTCGGCAGCTGCCGTGCGACGAGGCGTGTTCACGCTGGAGGCAGCTGCCGATGCAGTGCCCGCTGCGACGAGCTCGCGCCTGATCGTGATCTCGCATGGCTCACCCGGCTCGCCCTGGGTGCACCTGGACCTGGTCCGCGCGCTGGTGGATGCGGGCTTCACCGTCGCGCTGCCGGAGCACCAGGGCGACAACTACAAGGACGACAGCGAGCCCGGGCCGCCCGCATGGCGACGCCGGCCGCTGGAGGTCTCGCGCGCCATCGACAGGCTGGCGCACGAGCCGGCGTTCGCTACAAGGCTCGACTTCTCGCATGTCGGCATGTTCGGCATGTCTGCGGGTGGCCACACGGCGCTCACGCTCGCCGGCGGGCGCTGGTCGCCTTCGCGGCTGCGCGATCACTGCCGCAAGAATCTTGCGGACGACTTCAGTGCGTGCGCAGGCCCTTCAGTGGCACTGACGGGCGGCGTGTTCGACGGCGCGAAGAAGCTGGTCGTGCAGATCATCAACGACCGGAAGTTCGACGACGCCAGCTGGTACGGACACGTCGACAGCCGCATCGTTGCCGTTGTCGCGGGCGTGCCGTTCGCGGCCGACTTCGACCCCGAGTCGCTGCGCCAGCCCCAAGTGGCGCTCGCACTGATCAGCGCTGCGAAGGATCGCTGGCTGGTGCCAAAGTTTCACAGCGACGCGATTGCGGCGGCCTGTGGCGCCTGCGAACGCCTGATGAACGTGGAGACTGGCGGCCATGGCGCGCTGCTGGGGCCGTTGCCACCTTCAGGCGGCTTCGATCTGGTGGCAGACCCGCCCGGTTTTGATCGCGCGACGCAAGTGCCGCTGATCAACAAGGCCATCACCAGGTTCTTCCAGAAGACATTGCCTGGCACGGCGATGTAAGTGCCGGCGATGTAAGCACGCCGGCCGCGCGGCGGCACAATCGCGCTGATGCAAGACTTGATGGCGCAATTTGACGAGCACGACGCACGGCGCATCGTGCTCATCCAGGCAATCGAGCTCACCGACACGCGCGCCGCGCTCATCAGCGACGCAGAACGAGACCGCGCTGACCGCACGGTGCTGGCCCAGCGCAGCTCGGGCCGCAATTGCGCGCCCGATGCAAAGTGGTTCATCGCCGCGCGCGCTGCCGAGCTGCTCCACACGGTTGAGTCGCGCAGCCCGGCGCTGGCGCGCATGGAAAGGCGCGACCCCTGGTGGGACCGGCTCGCGTGGCTGTTGCCCTTGCTGGCGCTCGCGGCAGGCTTCTCGTCGGACCGCCTGTTCAACTGGAGCCGCACCGACTTGCTGTCGATTCCCCTCATCGGCGTGATCGCATGGAACCTGGTCGTGTACGCGCTGCTCATCGCCTCTGCCGTTCGAAAGCGGGGCGACACACGCTTTTTGCGCGGGCTCGCCGAGATGCCGTCGTGGTTCTCGCGCCGCGCGGCCGCGCGCCTGCGCGAATCGGCCGCGCTGCAATTCCGGCTGCTGTGGTGGCGCGTGGCCGGCGCGATGGAGGCCGCGCGGCTCTACAAGCTGCTGCACCTGAGCGCTGCTGCGTGGGCCGTTGGCGTCGTGCTGTCGATTGCCGTGGCGGGCTTGGCGACCCAGTTCCGGATCGGGTGGGAGAGCACCTGGCTGGACGCGAACGGCGTGTATGCCGTGTTGCGCGTGATGGAGCTGCCCGCGCGTGCACTGGGGCTGGACGGCTTCACGTTCGAGCAGGTGCGCAGGCTGCAGTTCGGCCCCGGCGCCGCGCCGGGCCAGCCGGAGGCGCAGCGGTGGGCATTGATCTACATCTGCTTTCTCACCGCCACCGTGATCGTGCCGCGATGCCTGTTGTGGTTGCTCGCCGCGTATCGCGTGCGTGCAGCGGGCCGTGGCGTGACGATCGACCTGAGCCAGGACTACTTTGCAGGTGTGCTCGCGCGAGTCAGCCCGGCGCGGGTGGTGCTCGGCATTCATGCGAACGACTTGCGGCTGAAGCAGGCCGTGCTCAACCTGCTGGCGCAGGCGGGCGAGAGCGGTGCCGGTGCGCGCGGCGAGGCATTTGACCCGGCCCTGCTCACCACTGAACAAGGTGACCGCCTCGAACTGGCAGCGCCCGGTGAGCCGGCTGACCTGGTGTGGCTCGTTGTTGAATCAGGCGTGCAGCCGGGCGACGTGGCTCTGCGCCTTCGCGACGCATCGCCCGGGAACGGCAAGGTCCTGTTGTTGTGCGAAGACGCGGACCTGGTGGCCGCCTGTCGCCAGCAAGTGCCAGCCGACGTGATGCTGCTGCCCGACTGCGGCGCCTGCTGGCCGCTCGAGCAGCCGCTGCACCACTGGCTGCTGGTCAGCATCACCGGGCGCAAGCGTGCGGGCATGGACCGCCTCGTCAAGGCATGGTCCGCCCACCATGCCAACCGCTTGACGGCGGCCATGGCGTTGCTGGGTGCTGCACTCGCAGCCTCCGTGCAAGACAGCGAGAAGGTGCGCGGCCTGCTGCCGGGCGCGAAAGAGCGGGCTGTGGCCACTTCGGCACTGCTCGAGCGCATGCAGGCGCGCCTTGATTCGTTGCATGCCGAACTGGTGCGGCTGTATTCGGTGCCAGCCTCGGCACTCACGCATTCGATGGACGACGCAAGCGGCCACGGCCAGGCCATCGGGCAGGCCGGCGCGGGTGCGGCCGGCGCGCTGGCCGGTGCATTGGCTGGCGCCAAGATCGACCTCCTGACGGGTGGCCTCACGCTGGGCGCAGGCATGGCGGTGGGGGCCATTCTGGGCGGCGCCGGTGTCTTCACGGCGGCGCGCTACTGGCTGCTGGGCAGCGACGTTCGCTTGAGCGATGAACAGGTGCTGGGCCTGGCAGAGATGCTGGTCATGCAGTACCTGGCCACCATTCATTCAGGGCGTGTGCGCGATGTGCGCAGCACTGTCATGGCGCCGGGCTGGAAGAGCGAGACGGTTGCGGCAGTGGCAGCCGACGCACCGCACTACCAGCGCGAAGCCAAGCGCGCGCGCGACGCCAGCGTCGACACGTCAGGTGAGCTGGCGGCAACGCTGCGGCGCAGCACGTGGCGGGCGCTCGGTGGCATCTACGCGGGTGTGCCGCTGCATGGCGTGGGTGATGCGCCGGCCCCTTGACGGTGCTAGCGGCGCTGCCCCCGGTTGATAGACTCGCGCGATGACCTACCAGCTGATCTGTTCGTCGCGTTCTTCGATACCGATGCAAAGTGGCCGAATGGGTCGGATTCGCGCCGAAGGCCGCCATGCCGCAGGTTTGCGCTGAGTGCGGAACATGCTGGCCCGCCTTGTCGCCACGTGTGTGGTCGCCCTGGGCGCCTTGCTTGGCGCCGGTGCCTATGGGCAAGCGCAGTCACCCGCACCTTTGAAGGTCTTGCCGCCCCTGTCCGCAGTGCAATGGCAGCAAGACCTCCAGGTGCTGGCCGACGAGATTCGAAAGCGGCACCAGAATCCATTCCACACCGTTGACGCTTCCACGTTCAACAACGCTGTGGCGCAGCTCGAGGCAGCCATTCCTTCCATGCAGCGGCATGAGATCCTGGCGGGCTTCATGCGCATCGCGGCGATGGTGGGCGACGGGCATACCCGGGTCGAGCCGCGCAAAGACCGCGCTTTCCAGCTGCCCTCGCTTCCGCTGAAGCTCTATCTCTTCGACGACGGCCTGTATGTTCGCGCGGCAGCGCCCCAGTACGCAGGCCTTGTTGGCGGCAAGGTCGAGGCGATAGGCGGCGTGCCCGTCGATGAAGCGATCCGCAGGGCCGGTGAGCTCGCCTCGCGCGACAACGCCATGGGCGTGCGGCTGATGGTGCCGATCTACCTGAACATGCCGCACCTGCTGCATGCCTTGAAGCTGTCACAGGAGCCGACGCGCGCCGGGCTCACCATCATGAAGGCTGGTATGCGGCAGACCGTCACGCTTGCAGCCGGTGACGTTGAACCGATGTGGCCCGCAGACACCGACGTCTCGCTCACAACGCCCGATGGATGGGCCGATGCGCGGGCCATTGCGCAGCAGCCCCTGTGGTTGCAGGCGCCGCTGCAGCGCTACCGACTCATCGAGCTGCCGCAACGCGATGCCGTTTACGCGCAGCTCAACATGGTCGCTGACGAGCCGGGCGAGACGCTGGCTGCATTCGGCAAGCGCATACGCGAGCGGGCGCAGGCGATCAAGGCCAGCGCGATTGTTCTGGACCTGCGGCTCAACCAGGGCGGCAACGGCGACTTGCGCACGGGCTTTGTGCGCGAGTTGATCAGGGCCGAAGACGAGGGCAGGCGGCTGTTCGTGTTGACGGCACGCGGCACATTCTCTGCCAGCCAGTTCATCCTGGACGACCTGGACCGGCTGACGCAAGCCGTCTTCGTCGGCGAGCCCGCGAGCTCAAAGCCGAGTTCTTACGGCGACGCCTACCGCATCAACTTGCCGCACAGCGGCATCCAGATGCGAACGTCGATCTACTGGTGGCAGGCCGGGCAGAACACCGACCCGTGGACGTGGATCGATATCGCAGCGCCATTGAGCTTTGCGGCCTACGCGGCGGGGCAGGATCCTGCGCTCGAAGCCGCTTTGCAGTATCGGCCCGCGGCGAGCCTTGACGAGCTTGTTGTCGCGGCAAATCGTTCGGGCGGTGCAGCCGGAGTTCAGCGCCTGCTGGCGCAGCGCCTCGCCGATCCGGCGCTGCGGTATTCGGACCACGCCACGCAATGGATCGACACGGCACTCAAGCTCGATGTGGACAGCACGCGTGAGCTGGCGATGCTGGTGGCAGACGCGGCAGCGGCAGCCTTTGCGACAAGTTCCGATGCGGCCGTGGTGCAGGCGTCCATCGCCAAGTCGCTGGGGCGATTCGATGCAGCGCGCGTTGCTGGCCAGCGCGCGCTGGCGCTGAACCCGAACAGCCGCTTTGCGCGCAGCCTTGTCGAGTCGCTGCCGGCGCGCAACTGAGTTGATCGTGATCGGGCCATGAACCGCCTCCCTGGCCTCGACCTGCTGCGCGCCATCGCCGTCATCTGGGTGATGCTGTTCCACTCGTTCCTGGTGGGAGGCCTGGGGCCGCACTTTGAATGGCTGTCGCGATTTGGCTGGGCGGGCGTTGACATCTTCTTTGTGCTGAGCGGGTTCCTCATCGGCTCGCAGGTGTTTCGCGCGTTGCAACGCGAGCAGCGGCTGTCATTGGCCAGCTTTTACGCGCGGCGCGCCTGGCGCATCGTTCCGGCCTTTGCTGCGGTGCTGGCGGTCTATGTGTTTTTCCCGTCGCTGCGCGAAGCGCCCGGCCTGCAACCCTGGTGGCAATTCGCGACGTTCACGCTGAACCTGCTGATCGACTACCAGCGCAACCAGGCTTTCTCGCACGCGTGGTCGTTGTGCGTGGAAGAGCATTTCTATCTGGTGTTTCCACTGCTTGCGATGGTGATGTCGCGCAGGCCATCGACCATCAAGTTCATGGGTGTGTGCATCGCGCTGGTCATGGCGGGCATTGCGTTGCGAACCGGTGTGTGGCTGCATAACGAAGCCATCGATCCTGAGCGCAACTGGTACATCGAAGCGATCTACTACCCCACGTGGATGCGGCTGGACGGCCTGCTTGTGGGCGTGATGCTGGCTGCGGCGCGCATCTATCGGCCGCAGGTGTGGGCTCGCCTGCAAGCCCGCGCGAATGCTGTCCTCGTGCTGGGCGTGGCCGTGCTGAGCGTGGGCTTCTGGCTGTTCATGGACCGCACCGGCTTGCTGCCCAATGCAATCGGCTGGCCGCTGCTGTCATTGGGCTTCGGGTTGTTGGTGCTGGCGGCTTCAGGCCAGCGCAGCTGGATAGGGCGATGGCCCGTGCCGGGCGCGGGTTGGGTGGCAGCCGTTTCATACAGCCTGTATCTCAGTCACAAGCTGGCGTTTCACTGGGTCAACGTCACGCTCGTGCCGCTCATGAGCGGGAACGCTGCGATGGAGTTTGCAGCGTATGCCGTCGTGACCTTCGCGGTGGGTGCGGCGCTGCACTACGCAGTCGAGCGGCCGTTTCTGCTCTGGCGGGATCGGTTGGTCACCACTGCCATCCGCGACGGGTCGCAGGTTCGTGCGTAGACAAAGCGATTGCGCTATGCGCGCTGCTTTTTCTTCGGCTTGACGCGCGCCCGCAAGCCCGCCTCGAACGCAAGCTGCGCCCAGGGCCGCATCAGGGCAGGCGAGTCCATCGCTTCTGCTGGCGCCGACCAGAAGCGCGTGGCCTGTACCTTGCCGCGCGACGTGAAGCAGAACTGCGTGCCGCCAGCAGCCGTGAAATTCGCCAGCGTCTGCTCGTCCGTCTTGAGGTACAGGTCGTCGCCGGTGATGATGGCGACGAAAACGTCATCCACGTAGAGGCCAAAGCCGCCAAACATGCGCCTGGTTTGCACGGGGCCTGCTGCGCTGAAAAGCTCAGCGCAGTGGGCGGCGAAATCGGGGTGAGTGGGCACAACGCGAGTGTAGAGTGCCGAGATGCGCGATACGGATGGCAATCTTATTGAATTGCGGCAGTGGAATCGCCGTGAGCAAGGACATCCATGAAGTTTTATCAATGGGTTGTGCTGGTGGCCTGCCTGGCTTGTGTGGCCTGCAGCGCGCAGCCGCGCAAATGCCCGGCCGGGTACCACCCGCAAAGCGCGATGTGCGTGCCTGATTAGGCGACGTTCATGAACACCCCACCCGCACGCGCCGCGGGCCGCATCGTCGTCTTGAACGGCGCGTCGAGTAGCGGCAAGACGTCCATTGCCAAGGCGCTGCAGGCGTCGTCCACCGCCGAAGCTTTTCTCCACATTTCACTCGATGCATTTCGCGCATTCGAACCTGCCGGCTATTGGTCGCCTGATGTGCGACAGCTTCATGCCCAACGGGTCGAGTCTCTGTGCAGGGCGATGAACGCGGCGGCTGCAGCCTATGTGCGCGCAGGCGACAGCGTCATCGTGGACCACGTGCTGCCGCCCGAAGCCTGGGCATGGCTCGCGACCGCGCCGCAGTCGCGTTTCATCAGTTAACGAGATTCACGCAGGTGGGCTACTCACCATCCCAGTAATCTCTTGCCTGGTCCGCCCGTGTCATGTGGCGCAGCCGCTGCTCGCCCTCGCCGCCGAACGCGCCGACCTTGCCGGAATCGGGGTACTCGCAGACTTCGGCCGGCATCATCGTGCTGACCGAGATCATTTCGAGCGGTTCACCGGAGTCGTTGATGATCTGGTGCGCTGTCTCCGGCCCGCCTGTCGGGCAGCAGATGAAATCGCCCGCTCGCACCGTGCGAGTTTCAGCGCCGTAGCGCAGCAGGCCGCGGCCTCGCACGATGAAGAACATTTCTTCTTCGGCGCGGTGCGAATGAAACGGGCAACCCGTTTTGCCGGGTGGCAACACGTCATAGGAATAGCCCAGCTGCTTCGCGCCGATCAACGGCCCCACGCGCACGCCGCGTGACTCGTACTTCTCGCCTTGCTGGAAATGCTCGAGCTTGAGCTCGTCGATGTTGATCACACGCTTGCCTGCCGACATGAGTTCACCTCCTGGCCCGCATCATCGCGCAACGGCATTCGCACAGATGTCAGCAGTGACCCTCACAACTGCGTTTGCGCGGGCACTCTTTCGTAGCGCACCGTGTTGCGATGGATGTGATCGGCGCCGACGAAGATGTCGCGCGATTCGAAGTGAATCTCGAAGGTGGCGAATGGCAGGTTCAGCCGTGAGGGCGGCTGGCCATTCATCAAGGTGTACTTGCGCTTGAGATTCGTGCCGTCGTACAGCCACGTGCCGGCGTGTTCCTGCCGCGTCACCTCACCGCTCGCGCTCACGATCTGCACTTCTTCGCGGAATGTGCCGGAGGGCTCCAGGTGCAGCAGGCGGCGCGACCGCATGCCTTGTCCGCCGTCGTCAGCCTGCTCGCGCAGCCATGTTCCCGGCAAGCTGGCAGCGATTTCCGCGCTGTCGAATGAGCTGGCGCCGGGCGTTGCGGCGGTGAACACAGCGTCAGTGGCGGGGCGGTCGTAGCTGGCGGCCAGCAGCGCAAGCGATGCAATCCCTACAGCGACCGCAGTCGCTGCGCGCCAGCCGGAAAGCGAATGTCGGGGCATGGCCGCCATGATGCCTTCAACGCCTTCACAGGCGTGAGCTTCACGCCAGGAACAGCGCCGGGTCCACCATCGTGCGGTTGAGCATCACGCCCCAATGCAGGTGCGGCCCGGTGGCGCGGCCGGTGGCGCCCACGGCCCCGAGCCGGTCACCGGCGCGCAGCACGTCGCCCACGCGCACGCTCGTCTCGCTCAGGTGGCAGTACAGCGACAGCAGGCCGCCGCCATGGTCGAGCCAGACCGTTGCGCCGTTGAAGAAGTAGTCGCCGGTATCGATCACGGTTGCCGCAAGCGGCGCCAGCACGGGCGTTCCTGACGCAGCAGCGATGTCCATTCCCGAGTGGGGGTTGCGCGACTGCCCGTTGAAGACCCGCCGCAAGCCGAACGAGCTGGAGCGCGGCCCGCCCACCGGCGCTGCCATGGCGAGCGAGTCGCCTCCAGGTGGCGCAGAAAAAGTGGCCATGACTTTGAGCTGGTGCTCGCGTTCGCGCTCGTAGCGGGCCTGGTCCTGCGCAGACAGGTCAACCTGGCCCGGCGCGACGCGCAGCCGCTGCTCGCGATACTTTTTGGGCCGCACTTCGTAGTGGAGCGAGCGCGAGGCGGCATCACTGATGCGAACTTCAATGGCCGCAGTGCCCACGGGCGCTGCGAGCGCAATGCCGACCACGGCAGTCCATGCAGATGAGTCACCCACCACCAGCAGCGGCACCTGCGCCTGTTGCGCGACAGGGCGTGACGGCGCGGGCCCGAGTGCGATGCGGGCGACGCCGCCAGGAACACTTGAATGCCGCGGCGCCTGCTCAGCAGGTGCGGCGCGAGCGTTCACGCTGGTGGCGGCGAGGGCGAGCAGCAGGGTGCGGCGTGAGAGGAGCGATGAGTAAAAGTTGGGTTCCACCAAAGCAGTATGAATGACATGTAGGACGACGCCGTGACATCAATGGGCACACCCCAAGGATGCGCGCGCCGCGCCCAGAATAACCACCCGATCCCATCCGGGGTCTCATCCAAGGATATCCATGACCGTCGCACGAATTACCGAGATCAGCAGTGTCAGCTCCGTGAGTTTTCAGGACGCCATCGTCCAGGGCGTCGACCGGGCGAACAAAACGCTCAAGAACCTCAAGGGCGCGTGGGTCAAAGACCAGGAAGTGATGATCGAGAACGGCCAGGTCGCCGGCTACAAGGTCGTGCTGAAGGTGACGTTCATCCTGATGGACTAGCGTCTGGCATGGGCGTGAGCAGCGGCGTCTTCAGCTGCTCCACTGCACCGTGTCGCGATACGCATGCCACGTCGCGTGGCCCAGCAACGGGCCTGCGACCAGCAAGCCCAGCGCCCACGGCCACAACGCAAACAGCGTGAGTGTGACCACCAGCAGGCCCCAGAACAGCATGGTTGCCGTGCTGGTCAGCACGACGCTGAAACTGGTGATCGCTGCGGTGATGGCGTCCGTGTCGCGATCGAGCACCATGGGTATCGCGACCACCATGCTGCAGAACACCAGCGCCGCGAACGCGCTGCCCACCAGTGTGTAGATGGCAAGAAACTGCCAGTTGGCCATGCTGAACACGGCCTGCAGCACGCTCGCAGTCGAAGGCATGCCGGTGTTGAAGAACACGGCAAACACCACGAGCGAGGCGCGGCCCCACAACAGCTCCAACACCGTGAGTACCAGCACCAGCAGGCCCATGCTGCCGATGTGGCTGCGCCAGCAAGTCAGCGATTCGCGCAGCGACTGCGGCATGCCTTGTTCGCGCCGCCTGCTCACCTCGTACAGGCCCATCGCCAGGAAGGGCCCGACCAGCAGGCACCCTGACACGAACGTCATCGTGTATTCGGGCCGGTTCCTGAACACAGCGCCAAGGATCTGCGCCATGAGCCAGAAGCAGGCGCCGTAGAACAACCCGATGCCCGGTGCGGCGGCGAGGTCGGCCCAACCCCGGGCAAGCCAGCGCAGGGGTGCCGCGAAGGCAATACGCTGCGCACGGGGCAGTGCAGGTGTTGCTGCGGTTGCGGCAGCCATGTCTTCAGGAACGTCGGGTGCCATGCTCGCTCTCCTTGGCGCAACAGGATACCGTGGACGCGATGGCTTGCGCGCTGCGCATGTCCGCACAACCCCGATTCCCCTCAGGGCGGGTGCTTGCTGCACTCCACGCCGGCAATGGCGACCGCGTTGTTGAGAAGTCCGCTTCCCCTACCTGCCGCCGCCCGCCCCGTGAAGAAACAGCGACGCGATCGCCTGCTGCTCTGCGCTGTCGTCCCATCGGGCGTCCGGCGCGAGGATGTGCCTTCCGACCAGGTATCCGATGTTGAGCGACAGGAACATCCGCACCAGTGACTCTGGCGCGAACTGGCGCGAGAGCTTGCCTTCTTTTTGCAGTCGCTCGAAGAGCTCACGCAGTGGCTGCCATACGGCAGGTGACCACTGCGACGCGAACCGTTGCAGCAATGCCGGGTCGCGCAGCATCTCGACCAGTAGCACACGCGTGAGTTCAGGCGCCTGCGCCAGGCTGTCGGCGCGCGCGCGCAACAGGGCGATGTGCCACGCACCAAAGTCGTCGCCATGCGCCTCGATGACCTGGCGCAGGGCATCAAGCGAGGAAGGCGCCAGGTGCGGAAGCACTGCCTCGGCGATCACTGCCTGCAGCAGACCCTCTTTCGAGCCGAAGTGCTTGAAGAGCGTGCGCTCCGTCGTCGATGCGGCGGCGGCGACTTCGCGCGTGCTGGTCTGCGCCACGCCCTTGGCGGCGAACAGCCGCGCGGCCGCCCACAGGATGTCGATGTGCTTCGTCGGGGCGGGGCCGCGCCGGGCCGGAACGCGAGGGGTTTCCATGGCGTGAGTGTAGGCAGGCCTGCCGTGCAGCGGCATCACTCGCGCAAGCCGGTTTCCTGCAGATACAGCGGCGGCAGAAGATGTTCGAAGATCCCGACCTCTTCGACGTTGTGGCGCAGCCAGGCCAGGCCGTGCGCCTGGTCGAAGCCGAAGCGCTGCATCAGCGGCGTGGCCCAGCGCCTCCAGCCCTCCACGCCGCCGATCAGAAGGCGGTTTTCGTACAGCGTGCCTTCTGCCACCCGTGTGAACGTGTATTCCATGCGAACCAGCCCCGTGATGCCTGCGAGTGCCGGGTTGTGGATGTAGCCCTCCTCGTCGAGCTTCTCGATGGTGGTGACGGTGTCCACATTGAAGCGCGGGTTGGCGCCCAGGTACTCGCGCAGTCTGATCTGCGCGCCGGGGCCAATCGTGCCGTCGGGGCAGCGGCGCACATAGCTGGCGTGAACGTGGTCGTAGGGGTGCCACGCACGGTAGCGGTTGATGCGCTGGCCAGCGACGGTGACTTCTCCTTCCAGGTTCGAAAACCACCAGGCGAGCATGCGCGGCGTCACACCCCGCACGATGTCATGACGGATCCAGTAACTCAGGCGCCCGTCCGCCAGCCGCTCGGCGCCGCACTCGGCCGAGCCCAGCGGCTTCAACGGCCACGGCACGGTCACGGGTTCCGGCGGCGCGTCGCGGTTGTCGGCATACAGCGGGAAGTCGCGGCGCTCGCTGACGCCAAGACGAAGGGGAAGAGTGGCTTGCATGGGGGTCCTTTCAAGCGGCGTGCCGCAATTGGTATAGCCAGCACTATACCTAAATTCCAATAAATGTAAAGTGACGGCTATACATTTAATTCGCCTGGCCTTCGGTGGTCGACCGATTCCGGTCTAATGCCACCCATGAAGAAGCTCATCCTTTCCCTGGTCGCGCTGGTTGTCGCTGCAGGCGTCGCCGGCTGGTTCACCCTCGACAAGGAGACTCGCGCGTTGCTCGCGACGTTTCCGACCAACCGCGACTTGCTGTTCTGGAACCAGGCGCAGCGCGACGCAGCGTTCCGCGCACTCGACCGCCTGCCGATCCTCGCGAAGGCGCATGTCGTGCCGGCCGGCAGCACCCCGTCGCCGTTGCCGCCGGGCGCATCACTCAAGCTGCCCGTGGATATCGATGCCTACATGGCGGGGCAGCGCAGCGCGGCGCTGATCATTGTTCAAGGCGGCAAGGTGCGGCTCGAGCGTTACGGCCTGGGCTTTGATGCGGCGGGCCGCTGGACGAGCTTCTCGGTCGCCAAGTCATTCACGTCCACGCTGGTGGGCGCGGCGCTGCGCGACGGCTTCATCCGCAGCATGGACGACAAGGTGAGCCAGTACATCCCGCAGATGAAGGGCTCGGCCTATGACGACGTGAGCATCCGCCAGCTGCTCACCATGACGTCGGGCGTGCAGTGGAACGAAGACTACGCCGACCCCAACTCCGACGTCGCGCGCTTCAACAACCACAAGCCCGAGGCCGGCCTTGATGCGCTGGTCGATTACATGCGCCGGCTTCCACGCGCCGCGCCCGCGGGCACACGCTGGCACTACAGCACGGGTGAGACCAACCTGGTCGGCGTGCTGCTGGTGAACGCCACTGGCAAACCACTTGCGCAATATCTTTCGGAAAAGATCTGGATTCCCGCGGGCATGGAGCAGCAGGCGACGTGGCTCCTGAGCAAGTCGGGCAAGGAGATCAGCGGCTGCTGCCTGCAGGCCGCAGCGCGCGACTACGCACGCATGGGGCTGTTCGTCCTGGGTGGCGCCAAGGTGAACGGCCAGGCCATCGTTCCCGATGGCTGGCTGGCCGATGCAACCACCAGGCGCACGCCGATCGACGTGCCGGGCCGCGGGTATGGCTACCAGTGGTGGACGTATGACGACGGCAGTTTTGCGGCGCGCGGCATTTTCGGCCAGGGCATCTTCATCGACCCGCAGCGCCAGCTGGTGATCGCATCGAATGCGGACTGGGGCGGCGGCGCCACCGAGCCCGCAGCGAACCGCGCGCGCGAGGAGTTCTACCGCGCGGTGCAAAAGGCCGTCGACGACGAAAGGAAGAACCCGCTTTAGGCAGGCCCGGCCCGAGTCGGCGGACGCCATGATGGCGGCGGGCATTGCCCCGCCAGACCAAGGGCAAATACGCACGCAGGACCCACGCAAACTCTTGACGAAGATCAAGCCCGGGCGCGCCAGCCCGGAGCACAGTCGAGCCTTCAAGTATTCAGGCTCCGTCATGACTGTTGTTTCACCCGAATTGCTGCCGCGGTATGACATCTCCGGGCCGCGCTACACGTCGTACCCCACCGCTGACCGCTTCGTGGAGGCATTCACCGCCACGGACTACCTGCAGGCGCTCGACCACCGCAGCGGCGGTGCTTCAGCGCTTTCGCAGCCGCTGTCGGTGTACGTGCACGTGCCGTTCTGCGAATCGCTGTGCTACTACTGCGCCTGCAACAAGATCATCACCAAGCACCACGAACGTGCCTCGGGCTACTTGCGCTACCTCACGCGCGAAGTGGAGCTGCACACCGAGCGCATGGGCATCGGCCAGGCAGTCTCGCAACTGCATTTGGGCGGCGGCACGCCCACCTTCCTGAACGACGCCGAGCTCGCCGAGCTCATGGCCATGCTGCGCCGCAACTTCCAGCTGGTGCCTGGTGGCGAATATTCAATCGAAGTCGATCCGCGCACGGTGGACGGCACGCGCCTGAAGGCACTGGCCGCGCTCGGCTTCAATCGCCTGAGCTTCGGCGTGCAGGACTTCGACACCGATGTGCAAAAGGCCGTGCATCGCATCCAGCCGGCAGAGCAGGTGTTCGAGCTGGTGCGGCAGGCGCGTGAAATCGGCTTCGAATCGACGAATGTCGACCTGATCTATGGCCTGCCGAAGCAGACGCCCGAGACCTTTGCCCGCACGCTCGAGCAGGTGTGCGAGTTGCGGCCCGACCGCATTGCGCTCTATGCCTACGCGCACCTGCCCGAGCGCTTCAAGCCACAGCGCCGCATCATTTCTGCCGACTTGCCGATGGGCGCGGCCAAGCTCGCCATGCTCGCGCAGTCGATGGCTTCGTTCGACAAGGCCGGCTACGACTACATCGGCATGGACCACTTCGCGCTGCCCAACGACGCGCTCTCGATCGCCAAGCGGCAGGGGCGGCTGCACCGCAACTTCCAGGGCTACAGCACGCAGTCGGATTGCGACCTGATCGGCCTGGGCGTCTCTGCCATCGGCCGCATCGGCGCCACCTATTCGCAGAACGCCAAGACGATGGAGGAATACTGCGATCACCTCGACCAGGGCCGCCTGCCAGTGGTGCGCGGCCTGGCGCTCAGCCGCGACGACCTTGCGCGCCGCGCCGTGATCATGGCGATCATGTGCCAGGGCCAGCTGGAGTTCGAGTCGATCGAGTCGGCATGGCTGATCGACTTCAAGGCGTATTTCGCCAATGAGCTGGTGAAGCTGAGCGAGCTGGAAGACCAGGGGCTCGTTGTCCTGGAAGACAAGGGCTTCCACGTCACGGAGAGCGGCTGGTTCCTCGTGCGCGCCATTGCGATGGTGTTCGACAAGTACCTGCAGGCTGACCGCAACCGCGCGAAGTTCTCGCGCATCATCTGACGCGGCCGCGCACCTGACGTGACCACCACGCTCGCCACCACGCTTGCTGTTTCCGCGCTCGTCATGGGCCTGGCAGGTGGGCCGCATTGCGCCGCGATGTGCGGCACGGCCTGTGCGGGGCTGATGCGCGCGGGGGTCAATCCTTCACGCTCGCTGTGGCTGTTCCAGGCGGGCCGGCTGGCCGGCTATTCGCTGGCCGGCGCTGCAGCGGCAGCCGCCGTGCAGAGTTTTGCGTGGCTCGCGACGAACAGCGCCGCGATCAAGCCCTTGTGGACGCTCTTTCACCTGGCGGTGCTCGCCTGGGGGCTGATGCTCGTCACGCGGGCGCACCAGCCGGTGTGGGTGAGCAACACCGGGCGCAGTGTGTGGTCGCGCGTGCGGCCGCTCGCGGCCAGCGGAAAGGGCGTCTTCGCGGCCGGTGCGCTGTGGGCTTTCATGCCGTGCGGCCTGCTCTATTCGGCGCTGCTGGTTGCATCGCTCAGTGGTGGCCCTGCCGAGGGAGCGTTGACGATGGCGCTCTTCGCTTTAGGCAGTGCGGTGTCGCTCTCGCTCGCGCCGATGTTGCTGCTGCGTCTGCAGGGTGCGGGCAACCGGTTCCGTCAGGAATGGGGCACGCGTGTGGCTGGCTTGCTGCTCGCCGCCGCCGCCGTGTGGGCACTGTGGATGGACATGGCGCATCAAGTCGCCGTGTGGTGCGGGCTGGCTTAGGGGCGCCCGTCGGGGGGCTGTAAATCCGCGTGCGTGTTTGTTTTGATCTTGTTGGTTCGGGGTAGCAAATCCGCGTGCGGGTGGGCTATGTCGCGCGGTCGTGGCGTCCTTTCGGGTGCGCTGTCGCGCTCCCTTCAGGCAACCTGCGCTGGCCGGGCTCGCGGCGCTGCGGCAGAACTCGTTGCGCCTGAAGGCTCCACTCAAACAGCTGCCGCAAGTAGTCAGAGTACGTCCCGCGTTGCTCGATCTGCTTGCTCGCGCAAGCACTCGTAGCAACGCTGCGCCACAAGCCCAGCCATCGCAGGCACCACGCCCTGATTGCGCGCCACAGCCCACCCGCACACGGCTTTGCCGGACAGAGCGGTTGTCGATCGACGCGTTGTTGACTTACCGCTCTGATCTCGTGGCGTGCTCGTTGGCGTTTAACTCCTTGATTGCCCACCGCCCCGCGGGACAGCACCGCACACCGCCTGGCGTGACGCGCCCCGAACAGATGACTGACAACCAAACCCGGAACGAAATCGGAATCAACAAAATCGGAATCTGACCCCAATACTGTGCCGACCCCAATAACCTGTCGTGCGCCCCCGCCTGAACGGCCGGCCCTACAAGAGCCCGGTGGTTTCCAGGTAAGTCGGCACGCGGCACTGCCAGTGCAGCTCGCGTTCGATGCGCTGACGCAACGCGTCAGAGGCCGCAGGTTCTCCGTGGGTGATGAACGTCATGCGCGGCGGTGCCTTGAAGCCGGCGAGCCACTGCATGATCTCCGGCGCATCGGCATGGGCAGACAGGCTGCCCAGGCTCGCCACCTCCGCGTTCACCGGGACATCCTGTCCATGGATGCGCACCGCTTTGGCCCCGGCCAGAATCGAGGCGCCGCGCGTGCCACCCGCCTGATGGCCCGCGAGCAGGATCGTATTGCGCGGATCTGGTGCAAATGCCTTCAAGTGGTGCACGACACGGCCGCCGGTGGCCATGCCGCTGGCCGCGATGATGATCATCGGGCCCTTGCGTGAATTGAGCGCTTCGGATTCTTCGGGCGTCTGCACGATGTGCGGCAGCGAGGCCATCGCTTCGCATTCGCCTCTGTCCAGCCGCAACTGGTCACCGTGTTTGAGGTACGCAGCCGTGGCGCTGGCCGCCATCGGGCTGTTGAGGTAAACCGGCACATCGGCAATGCGGCCCTGTGTGCGCAGAATCCGCAAGCAGTGCAGCAGGCTTTGCGCGCGGCCCACGGCGAACGCCGGGATCACGACCACGCCACCGCGCTTCGTGGTGCGATTGACCACATCGGCCAGCATGTCGAGCGGCGCGGATGCCTCATGCACCCGGTCGCCATAGGTCGATTCGACAACCAGATTGTCATTTTCAGAAGACGACTGCACGGAATATCAGAAGTCAGCCGCACGACCTTCTCCGATGCCAATTAGGCAGGCCGCTCACGAACCCAAAATCGCAGGCTAATGTCGGCGTGCGAAACACTTCATGCTATGCGTTGCATCCCGGATGATTGCAATCTGATAAACCTTGCAAGATGCCACATGCCTCTATTCGTCGAGCGCCCGAGCATTTTTCACGCAGCGAGAGCAAGTGCCGCTTCAATTGCAACAGCGCTTCGACGCGATCTTCGGTCTGACGAATATGCGCATCCAGTAGTGCATTGACGTCGCCGCAGTCCTGAGCAGGGTTATCTCGTAGGCCCAGCAGTATCCTGATTTCGCTCAGCGTCATGTCGAGCGAACGGCAATGCCGGATGAACTGCAAGCGCTCGATGTGAGCATCACCGTACAGTCGGAAGTTGCCACCGCTTCGCGCTGGCTTCGGCAGTAGCCCTTCCTTCTCGTAGTAGCGGATGGTCACAACCTCGCACCCAGAGCGCTTGGCGAGGTCGCCAATTCTGATTTCCATGCCTCAATCTCCATTTATCACTTGACTCTATAGCTACTATAGAGATTTTAATGGAGTCTGAATAGACTATCTGAAGGAGTTATCCATGAGCGAATGCGCTTCAAAGGCGTGTGGCTGCTCGGCTGGGCCGATCATCCAACCCACGATACAAGCCCCGCTGACAACCGAATCGGCTCAAGCGGTGTATCGCATCGAAAACATGGATTGCCCCACGGAAGAGGCGCTGATCCGAAGCAAGCTGGCCGGGCTGGCGGGGGTGGTTAGTCTTGAATTCAACCTGATGCAGCGTACTTTGGCCGTTCGGCACGAACTGCCTTCGCTGTCTCCCGTTGAGCAGGCGCTAACCGCTATCGGCATGCAAGCCATGCGCATGGATCAGGCATCGACCGGACAAACGACCAAGCTGTCCATTGCCAAAATGGATTGCCCGACCGAAGAGACGTTGATCCGCAACAAGCTGGGTACCATGCCCGGCGTTGCCGATCTCGATTTCAACCTGATGCAGCGCACGCTGTCGGTACGCCACGCGAACCGGGTTCTGCCAGACGTGCTCGTGGCACTGCAAGAACTTGGGTTCGAGGCCAGTGTGATGGACACCGCAGAGGTCGTATCGCCAGCCACTTCCCCTGTGACCGCGCCAACCAACTGGTGGCCGCTAGGCATCTCCTTGCTCACTGCATCGGCGGCCGAGGCGGTCTACTGGCTCAACAACGGCAATCATTGGTCGGTCGTCGTTCTGGCGCTCGTCGCGGTCTTCACGGGCGGCCTCTCCACCTACAAGAAGGGTTGGATCGCGCTCAAGAACCGTAATCTCAACATGAACGCCCTGATGTCGATTGCCGTCACGGGCGCCATGTTGATCGGTCACTGGCCTGAAGCGGCGATGGTGATGGTGCTCTTTGCGTTGGCCGAAGTGATTGAAGCCAAGTCGCTCGATCGTGCTCGCAACGCCATTCGTGGCTTGCTCGACCTAACCCCCGAACAAGCCACAGTGCAACAGGCTGACGGCACATGGCGCGAGGTGGGCGCAAAGCAAATCGCCCTTGGCAGCCGCGTCCGGGTCAAGCCAGGTGAGCGCATCGCGCTGGATGGTGAGGTGCTGGAAGGCCGCTCTACGGTCAACCAAGCCCCAATCACAGGGGAAAGCCTCCCGGTCGATAAATCCCCCGGTGATCCAGTATTCGCGGGCACGATCAACGAATCCGGTTCATTCGAGTACCGCGTCACCGCCGTGGCCAGCAACTCCACACTGGCTCGCATCATTCACGCGGTAGAGGCTGCTCAGGGGAGTCGTGCGCCGACCCAGCGTTTTGTCGATCAGTTCGCCCGTTGGTACACGCCTCTCGTGTTCGCCCTAGCCATTGCCGTCGCGTTGCTGCCCCCGCTTCTCATGGGCGCGGCATGGATGGACTGGATTTACCGTGCACTGGTTCTGCTGGTGGTTGCCTGCCCGTGCGCATTGGTGATCTCCACGCCGGTCAGCATCGTCAGCGGCTTGGCCGCCGCTGCCCGCCACGGCATTCTTGTCAAGGGCGGTGTCTATCTGGAAGAAGGCCGCAAGCTGCGCTGGCTGGCTCTGGACAAGACCGGCACGGTCACTCACGGCAAGCCCGCACAAACCGATTTTGTCGCATGGGGTCATGCACTCGCCTCGGATAGCCGCAGCATCGCTGCCAGTCTGGCGGCCCGCTCAGACCATCCGGTATCCAAAGCGGTGGCGCAGGCTGCGCAGCGGGATGGGGTTGCCTTGCTCGACGTGGCCGAGTTCAGCGCGCTGCCCGGTCGGGGCGTGCAAGGCCAAATCGACGGGGAGACCTACCATCTGGGCAACCACCGGATGCTCGAAGAGCTGGGGCAGTGCACACCAGAGCTGGAGCAGCGCATCGCAGCGCTGGAAACCGCAGGCAAGACCGTCGTGATGCTGGTAAGCGCAAAAGGGGTACATGGCTTATTCGCCGTGGCGGACACCATCAAGGACAGCAGCAAGAGAGCCATCGCCGAGCTGCATGCTCTGGGCATCAACACCGTGATGCTGACCGGCGATAACCCCCACACGGCACAGGCCATTGCCGCACAAGCCGGCATTGACCGTGCGCAAGGCAACCAACTGCCCGACGACAAACTGCGCGAAGTGGAGCAATTGTCCAGAAACGGCAAGGTTGGCATGGTCGGTGATGGGATCAACGACGCACCGGCCTTGGCGCGTGCGGACATTGGCTTTGCAATGGGAGCGGCGGGCACAGATACCGCCATTGAAACCGCCGACGTGGCCCTGATGGACGATGACCTGCGCAAGATTCCGACCTTCGTGCGCCTGTCGCGTGCGACAGCACAGGTGCTGATGCAAAACATTGTGCTGGCCCTTGGCATTAAGGCGGTATTTTTGGTGCTCACCTTCACGGGTCACGCGACCATGTGGATGGCTGTGTTCGCCGATATGGGTGCCAGCTTGCTTGTTGTCGGCAACGGCTTGAGGCTGTTGCGCCGATGAGCTGGAAACTCTTTCTCTATGACTGGGGTGGCCTGAACATCGCGTTGTTTCAAGCCATCAACACAGGCACGCCCGCCACGCTGGAACCACTGGCATGGTTCTTTAGCCTCGTGGGAAGTTACTGGACAGCGCCGCTGATGCTGTTGGGTCTATGGCGGTGGTCGAAATCGGCTACTAACCCGGAGCGTGGCACGGCCGTTCGGCATCGCCTTATTGGTTTTAGCGCGGCCTTCTTGCTGGCGTTATTGGTCGCCACCGCCTTGAAGCTATGGTTCGACTTTCCACGCCCGCCTGCCGTCCTTGGCGACCTGGCGCGCGTCATCGGGGACAAAGAGCTTCACTACAGCCTGCCCAGCGGGCATGCCACCTATGCCGCACTGGTGGTCGTTGCACTCTGGCCGTTGATGGGCCGCCATGGTCGCGTCGGCTTGGTGCTATATGCCACGTTGGTCGGCTGGTCGCGCATCGCTGCGGGAATGCACTTCCCGGCGGATGTGTTGGCGGGGTGGGCGCTGGGATGGAGCTGCACGGCACTCGCCGGGTGGCTGCTGCCGCTGGCCGCCTCTGTATGGCAATCGGCTCGTCGCACGTCGGCCTGGATCTGGTTCGCCGTGGCCGCCACTATTGTCATGACCGATCAGCTCACCAAGTTCGCCATCATTCGCACGTTTGCCTACGGTGAGCAAGTCGAAATCACTCCGTTTTTCAACCTGGTTCACGTCCTGAATCCGGGTGCGGCGTTCAGCTTTTTGGCGAACGCTGGCGGCTGGCAACGTTACTTTTTCATGGCGCTGGGTCTGGTCGTTTCTGCTTGGCTGGGACGCATGCTGTGCCAGCAGCGGCCACGCCTCGAAGCGGTGGGCTACAGCCTGATCCTTGGTGGTGCGCTCGGCAATGTCGCGGATCGTGTGCTGCGTGGATCGGTTGTCGATTTCCTCGACTTCCATTGGCAGCTTGTGCACTGGCCCGCCTTCAACCTCGCAGATGTGGCGATCACATCGGGTGCTGCTTTGCTCATCATGCAGATGCTGACCCAAGGCAAGGCGGTGGACACCGGCGCAAATGAGAATTATAATCATTCACAATGATATAATCCGAGAGTTTCCATGACTTGCCGAGCAACCTATCGCTGGCTGATGACTTTGCTGTTGGCGACTTGTGCGTTGATTGGCGGGCCAAACTACGCAGCCGAAACCACCGAACTCAAAGCCAAACAGATTTGGCAACTTCTGGACTACGTCGCCGTCGATTACGGCGGCGCGGTCGCCAACGGTGCCGTGCTGAAAGCGTCGGAGTACGCTGAAATGCAGGAATTTGCCGCTACAGCCGAGCGTCAACTGGGAGAACTGCCTGACCAGACCGACAAGGGTAGCTTATTGCAACAAGCGACCGCTTTGCGTGCTGCGGTAGCTGCCAAGGCCGATCCGGTCAGCGTGGCGAAACTGGCGCATGCGCTGTCCAGTGCGGTGCAAAAGACATATCCGTTTCCAGTCGCGCCGACTGCCATGCCGGTCTTGGCGAAGGGCGGACAGTTGTTTCAGGCGCAATGTGCGGCCTGTCACGGTCAGCAAGGGCGCGGTGACGGCCCTCTGGCGGCATCCCTGAACCCCAAGCCGACCGCGCTGGCCGATCACACGCGGGCGCGTGAGCGCAGCTTGTTCGCGCTGCACCAGATTATCAGCAACGGTGTCCAAGGCACCGCCATGCAGGGCTTTGGCGCGTTGTCGGATGAAGATCGTTGGGCACTGGCGTTCTTTGTCGGCACACTGCCCTATGCGCAAAGCGACAAGGACGAAGGGGCCAAGCTCTGGCAAGCCAATGCGCAGGTTCGCCAGACGGTCGCCAGTCTGGATGCGCTGACGCAAACCTCCGAGCATGTCTTGGCGGACAAGCTGGATGTGCCATCCGCCAAAGCCCTGACCGCCTATTTACGCACCAACCCGAACGCGCTGAACGTCAACAGCCCGAAGGGCACCGCGATTGCCAAGGCCAAACTCAGCGAGAGTGTGACGGCATTGCTGGCTGGCGACCGCGCAGGCGCGACCAAGCTGGCCTTGTCTGCTTATCTCGATGGCTTCGAGCCAGTCGAACCCGCGCTGGCCACCCGCAATCGGCCGCTGTTCGAGAAGATCGAAGCCGCGATGGTGTCCTACCGGGCATTGATAGCCAATGGTTCGCCTGCCGATGTGCAGACAGCGGAGCTGCATTTGCGCGGCTTGCTGGATGAAGCGGACAAGGTGCTTGCCCCCTCCGACGACGATGCCGTGGCGGCCTTCATCGGCGCGTTAACCATCTTGCTCCGTGAAGGATTGGAAGCCCTGCTGGTAGTCGTTGCCATGCTTGCGTTTCTCAAGAAAGCCGAACGGAAAGACGTATTGATCTACGTGCATGCAGGCTGGGCATCCGCGCTGGCCGCAGGCGGCATTACATGGGCAGTGGCAACTTACTTGGTCGGCGTCAGTGGGGCAAGCCGGGAGCTAACGGAAGGCTTTTCGTCACTCTTTGCCGCCGTGGTCTTGCTGGGTGTGGGCATGTGGATGCACCAGAAGAGCGTTGCCGGTCGCTGGCAGGTCTACCTCAAGGAAAAGCTGTCTTCGGCGCTCAACAAGCGCACGGCATGGTTCTTGTTCTCGCTGGCCTTCGTCGCCGTCTACCGCGAGGTGTTCGAGACCGTGCTGTTCTTTGCCGCGCTCTGGACAGAAGGAAATGGCTGGCCCCTGCTGGCGGGCTTGGGCACCGGCATGGGAATCCTGGCCCTGCTGGCAGTCGTACTGCTGCGCACCAGTGCGCGCCTGCCGATTGGCCAGTTCTTCGCTGCCAGCTCACTGCTGGTGGCCATACTTGCCGTGGTCTTGGCAGGCAAGGGCATCGCAGGTCTGCAAGAAGCAGGGTTATTGCAGACCAGCCCAATATCGATCCCACGCATTGATCTGCTGGGCATCTATCCGTCGTGGCAAACACTCTCAGCGCAATTCGCTGTGTTATTCATCGTTGTGGTGGCCTTTACAATCAATTTGCGGTCATCGCGTCAAATGGCAGTACAAAAAAGCTGATTTGACGGCGTGAATTGATGCCGCGACGAGCGCCATCATCCTCGAATCCGTGCTGACCATGTAAAGGCCAGTTTTTCTTTTACACCTTGGACAGCAGTCGTATTCCATCCGCGCGCAATTCCCCTTTGGGAGAAATATGCCGGTACAAGGTCTGTCGCGTGATGCCGAACTCTTGGCACAGGTCGCCGACCTTGGTTTCAGTCTGCCCCATTGCCGCCATCGCCAGCCGTAGCTTGGCGGCGGTCATCTTGAAAGGCCGACCGCCTTTCCTACCGCGCGCCCGCGCCGAGGCCAAGCCCGCTACTGTGCGCTCTGCGATCAGCTCGCGCTCGAATTCGGCCAGTGCGGCGAAGATGCCGAAAACCAGTTTGCCAGCAGCGGTCGTCGTGTCGATGGCGGCTCCGTGGCCGGTCAGAACCTTGAGGCCAACGCCGCGCCCGGTCAGATCGTGCACGGTATTGATCAGATGGCGCAGGTCGCGCCCGAGCCGGTCGAGCTTCCATACGACCAAGGTATCCCCTGAACGCAACGCCTTCAAACAGCTCGCCAAGCCGGGACGATCTTCGCGCTTGCCGGAAGCCTGGTCTTCGTAGAGCTGGGCCGGATCGACGCCGGCAGCGATCAGTGCATCACGCTGCAAGTCGGTGGCCTGTGAGCCGTCTGCTTTCGATACCCGCATGTAGCCAATCAGCATCTTGCACCTGTCACATATACGTTCGATTATGTGACAGTGTGGGCCAGAACGTGCCTGGCGTCAAAATTTGTCACTTAACCCGTCATTTTTACTAAGACATGCAAAGGGTGTGCATGGCTCGTAATGTGACAGAAATTCCAGAGGAATCCCCTCATTGGCGAAGGTGAGCCGCAGGCGTTCCTGCGATTCGGGGTCTCGCCGCCCGTAGGATGCCAGCGCGAACAGCGAGCGAGCCGTCTCCGGGTTGTGCCGCGCCTCAATGATTGCCTCGCCGATAGCCTGCGCCGCCCGCTGCCAGTGGTTGACGGGTTCCGACTTCGGCTTCTTCTCGGGCAGTCCGTTGGTGAAGCCCGTTGGCGGCTCGGTCAGGAACAGCGCGGTGTGTTCCCCGCGCGGGAGCAGCGCCCTCGACTCGATTAGCACGATGGCCGTGGCCGCCGCTTCCAGCATCTGCACCTGTACGGCCGGGGCCAGCACCTCGAACGGCCGCCACAGGCTCTGCCCGGCGCGCAGCGGATGGCCGCACTGCTCCCAGACTTGGCGGATGCAGCCCGCGCTGCTGCCACAGTGCGACAGCGGGGTGTTCAGCTCATCGAGCAGGGTGCGCAGCAACCGGAACCACAGGCCCGCATGGACACGTCGGCGCGACAGCTCCACAAAGCCGGTCGTCAGGGCCTGCCAAGTGCGCCGGTCCATGCTGGCAATCGCCGCATTGGCGGGACGCGGGACCGCCTCGGCGTTGTCCCACTGGAGATACCGGCCGGGCAAGCCACAATAGGACGCCAGCCAACAGCCGTGCAGCGGGCAGCTCAACATCAATGGAAGCTGCCAAACGAGCAGTACGGCTTGGTTGGCCGGGTCGTTCAGGCACAGCGGGCAGGCCCGGCGCATCGGCTGGCTCGGCAGCCAGGCGCGCCAGCGCGTGATGGATCGCGCCTTGCGCTTGGGCAGCAGCATCGAGCATTGGAATGCATAGGTTTCCAGGGCAGCAGGCACCGAATCGTCGAGGCTATCCAGCAGCCACGGCACCCAGCCGGCCAGGCTCATCACGCGCAAGCGCTCGACCTCAACGCCGCTGCGCTGGGCAAGCGCCGTCAACAGCGACGTGGGCGGCGCGGTGTCCAGGTCATCGAGTTGGCTGTGACCAATATCGTGTACCAGCAGCTCGTGCACGTCCATCTGGTAGCAAGCAGCGACCCGGTTGAGCCATGAGGACAGCGCCTCGCCTTCTTTCGGGGCCGGATGCAGCGGCCAGCGCGGCGCAGGCTTCACATCAGCTCTCGCTCGAACTGGCGTCGCCGCTCGCTGGGGCCGGTGTAGTCGGCCATGCTGAGCGTGCGATGGTTGATCGCTTCTTCACCGCTTTCCACGGCCGCGACCGCCGCCTCCATCAACAGGTGCGCCAGCTCGCCGATGGTGCCCTCGCTGCGCGTGAGCAGGTAGCGGGCCATGTCCAGCGTGGAAATCGACGAGGATCGCCGCAGCGGGAGCGAAGCCGCGAAGCTGGCCAGCAGTGAGCAGCAATCGTCGTTGGCCTCCCACACCGGCAGCATCATCGGCTCGAAGCGGTTTTCCAACTGATCGTCCGAGCGGATTGCAAGGTAGGCATCGCGCGTGCCGACCCCGACCAACGGGATGCGCAGCTCGTTACCGAGGAAGCGCAGCAGATTGAGGAATTCCCGGCGGTTGACGCTGTTGCCGGCCAGGACGTTGTGCAACTCGTCGATCACCAACATGCGCACGCCGACCTTGCGCAGCAGTGCCAGCGCCAGTTGCTCTATTTCCGGCAATCGGGGACGCGGGCGCAGTGGTGCGCCCATCGCGGCCAGCAGCGCGACATAGAAGCGGATCACCGATGGTTCGGACGGCATCTGCACCACCAGCACGGGGATGTGCTCCTGGTCGGTGTCGGTGCTGGCCGGGTGTGTCCGCCGGAACTTCTCAACGATCATCGACTTGCCGTTGTTGGTCGGGCCGATCAGCAGCAGGTTGGGCATGCGTTGCTTGTTTGGCCACGCATACAGGGCTTCCAGTCGGTTCAGCGCCTCGACTGCTCGCGGATAGCCGATCCAGCGGTCGGCGCGAAGGCGATGGATGCGTTCGTCCTCCGGGAGACGGGCCAAGCCCTGGGCCGGCGGCAGCAGGTGGGACAGGTCAATGATGGGATATTCTTCCACGGCTACCACTCCTCAATCTGGTCAAACGGTTTGGCAGGTGGCTGGTTGTCTGCCTGCGGGTCGGCCATGTCCGCGTCCGGTGGTGGCGTAGTTTTGACAGGCGGTGCCGTTGCCTTGAGATGCTGGCGTCGATCCGCGTCGCGCCGCGCCTTGCGCGTAGCTTTCTGCGCGGTGGTCACGATTTCGCGCATCTGGCCGATCATGCGGAACAGCGCCGACTCATCCACCTGTTCGCGCCCCTGCTGCCGCAATTTCGACAGCGCTTGTCGTTGTTCCCAGAGGGTGACAGCCGGGTGCGACAAGGTACGGTATGGAATTTCCAGATAGTGCTGCCCCTCCGGCTCCAGCACCCAAATGCGGCTGATGTCGCGCGGGTCGCGCCGGATCAGGAACGCAGGCAAGCGGTCGCGCCGAGCTATCCACGGCTTGAGCACATCGGCGTAGTAGTGAATGTGGTCGATGACGAAGCCGGTGCGGGTCAGCGTGCGGCGGATGATGGGCAGAAAATCGACCAGAAATGCGGTGGGCCGCGTGACCACCGGCGGCACGCCGATCCGCGCCACGGCCTCGGCCCAGCGCGCTGCGGGTGGCTGGAGCAGGCCGTTGTGCACCGAGGCGTGATAAGTGCCCACGGCCAGCGTGAGCCAGCGCTCTAGCTCGCGCAGGGTCAGTGCGGCCATCTTGTCGGCGTCGTACTCGCCGCGCTGGCCGGGGTTAGAGAAGGTCGTACCCGGCAGGTCATCGTGGATCATCTGCATCGCGGTGCCGATGATCCTTTCCACGATACCGCCGTAGTGCGGCTGCCCCGGTGGCCGGTAGTCCAGGCGGATGCCATGCTGCTCGCAGCCCCGGCGCAGCGCCTCGCTCTTGAACTCGGCCGCGTTGTCCAGGTAGAGCAGCCTGGGCTTGCCGCTCATCGGCCAGTCCATGTCCACATCCAGCCCTTCCAGCCAGGGACGCTTGTCGCAGGCGACATGCGCCAGGCACAGGCCGACCGAGACGGCGGACGGCGCTTCGAGCGTCACCACCATGCCGAGCACGCAGCGGGTGAAAACGTCGATGGCCAGCGTGAGATAGGGACGGCCAATCGGCTGCCGGTCGTGTGCATCCACCACGATCAGGTCGATGACCGTGTGGTCGATCTGCACCTGCTCCAGCGGTTCGGAGACGGCCGGCGGGATGCCGCCGACGCCTTGCAGCTCGCGGGAGGCATCTTGACCTTCCCGGCGGCGCACCGTTTTGAGCGGATCAAGGCTGCCGACACGCAACGCCACGGTGTTGCGTGTCGGCACCCGCAGCTTTTGCGCCTTGCAGGCTTGCGCGACTTCACGATGGAAGGCCGCCAGGCTGCGCTTCTGCTTGGTCAGGAAGCGTTTTTGCAGCAGCTCGCGGATGATGCGCTCGACCGGCTCCGGCAAGCGGCCCTTGCCTTTACCACCGCTTGACTGCCCTGGAGCGAAGTCAGTGACCAGCCCCGAACCTTGCCGGGCACGGCGGATCAGGACGTAGACCTGCCGCCGAGACAGACCCAGTGCATGGGCTGCCGCGTCGGCCGCTTCATGCCCGACCGTCTCCGACTGCGCCAACGGCCCAATGATCTCCGCGCGACGACGCGCACGCTCCCAAGCCTGCTCTGGCAGAGTTGCAACGCCTTGCTCGGCAATCAGTGGGGTATCGGTCGCCATGCTCACCTCGCTTTGGTGCACACGAGTATTGAGCATAGACGAGTTTCGTGCAGATGTGTCCTGACATTGGGTTGTCAGGAGCCGACTGCACAACAGCCTTCAAACCGTGTTGTCTGGTGCAGTCACCTTCTGAAAATGACACAGGTAATCCGCACCGTCCATCTGCACCGGCGGCTTGAGCACCATGTCGTTCGGCCTGCCAATGTCACCCGAAAACAGCACCGAGCGGCTGCCGTTGTCGACCTGCACAAAGGCAGAACCAGGCATGTGCCCCGAAGGCGACATCCGTACATTGAAAGCAGGGACGGGCCGGAACGCCTTGCCGTGCGGCACCGCGTGAAACTGCTTGAGGCACTGGATGGCATCGGCACGTGTGTAGAGCGGCAGTGCGGGCTTGTGCTTCGATGTGCTAAAGCGGTTGGCGTAGTTGGCTTCTTCTTCCTGCAGGTGCCCCGAGTCGGGCAGCAGGATGCGGCACAGGTCGAGCGTGGCGGGTGTGCACAGGATGCGGCCGCGAAAACCGTTGCGCACAAGCAGTGGCAGCCAGCCGCTGTGGTCGATGTGTGCGTGCGTGAGGATCACGGCGTCGATCGCGGCGGGCCGCACCGGCAGGGGCGACCAGTTGCGAAGGCGCAGCTGCTTGTAGCCCTGGAACAGGCCGCAATCCACCAGCACGGCAGACTCGTCCTGCCATAGCAGGTACTTGGAGCCGGTAACGGTGTCGGTCGCGCCGAGGAACTGCAGGTTCATGGGATGCGGCATGACGCAGCATATCGACAAGCGCACGTGCAGCAACTTGATACGCATCAAGGCAAATAGGGATTCACAGGAACGCCCCGTTCACTGCAAAATACGCCGATGGCAACTTATGACATACAGGCCTACAAGGGATACTTCATTGCGGGCCACGCTTACCTGCAACCCACCGGCACGTGGCAGGGCTGCGCCGAGATCTGTATCGAGCGGCCCGAAGACGGCGCCTATGCGCGCCCGCTTGAGCGGGTGATGAGCACCTCGTTCTACGACAACGAGCTGCGTGCCGTGCAGGCAGCGCACCACCAGGCGCGACAGGTGATCGACGGGCTGGGCATGAACTGGGCTCCTTTCACCGCACCAGGCGGCTTGCCCAGCCGCTGACGGCTGCGGCCCGCAGGCCGTCACAACTTCAGGCGTTTCGAGTAGCCCGTCATTTCCAGATAGCCGCGCCCCACGCGCTTGCCATTGCTGTCGAACAGTTCACTCAGGCCTTCCCAATAAATCGCGCCGGTGGACGCACGGCTGTCGAGTTCCTGGTTGTCGACCAGGGCCTTCACGGTGTAGAAGTCGGCCGGTGTGCGCACCATCCATTCCACCGGGTACGTCGCACCCGACGCAGGGCTTGTCCATTTGCGCTGCGGGCTGAACACCACCTCACCCTGGCTGAACACATAAGTGCTGCCCCCCCTGGCGCGAAACGAACCGCCGTCCCACAGCGTCGATCCGTCCTGCCTTCGAAGGCGAAACGCCGTGAGCGCACTGCCGTCGTCCAGGTTCATGCCGATCCAGTCCCAGCCCACGGCATCAGAGTGCAGCAGCTGGTCGCTCCACTCGTGGTCGAGCCAGGCCCGGCCCTCGATGCTCAATCGCTTGCCGCGCAGCACGATGCTGCCAGCAACGGCAAGCTGCGGCTCGCTGTAGTAGTAGCTGGCCTGCGATTCGAGCGGGCCTTTGCGCGAGAGCCCGGCTTTGCCTTGCAGCAGCAATGGCTGCGTGGGTGCGCAGCGCAGGTCGAGAGAGAAATCGCCCGAGGCGACCTTTGCCAGGTAAGCGTCGGCAGTGCGCACGAGCGACCAGTCGCGCAGGCGCACGCGGGCGTCGCCCTCGGCTGCGGTCGCAATGTCGAAGCCTTCACGCGCGATACGCTGGTCATGCAGGAGCGTGCGGCCCTGCACATCGGTGAGCGCGGCATGTGCGAACACGAGCTGTTTGGCTGCGAAGCGCGATGCCATCGTTTGCGCCGCTTCAACCCGTGTGCGAAAGAACGTCACCTGAAAGCCGAATTCACGCTCGCCCGATTTGGCGGAGCCCGTGATGTACCACCACTCGGTGCGCTGCGCCGGGTGCGAGCCGTGGTCGCGCGGGAAGGCGAGCTGGATAGCAGGCAGTGCAAAGCCGGGTACAGCCCATGCCAGCGCGGGCAGGGCCAGCGCGAATTCGCGGCGGCGCATCAATGGACCTTCATGCAAACAACTGCTCCTGCAGACGATGGCACTCATCATGGCCCAAGCGTGACTGGCTGAGCAAGCAAGGCGTCTTGGCGTCTTTACACTCGGCGTCACCCCGGCTGGGACTTGATCAAACCCGGTCAAGCCGCATATGAGGCCGGCACACAAACCACAAGGAATCAAAAATGAAAGCAGCGATTGTTAGAGCGTACGGAACCAAGGTTGAGGTGGCAGACATTGCGCAGCCCGCCTTGCTGGACGACAGCCTGATGATTGAAGTTCATGCCGCCAGCGTGAACCCGGTGGACAACCTGATTCGCGCCGGTTACCTCAAGGCCATGATGCCGTTGCCGCTGCCCTACGTTGTGGGCAACGACGTCTCCGGCGTGGTCACGGCGGTGGGCAAGGACGTGAGCGGCTTCAAGGTGGGCGACGCGGTGTTCGCGCGGCCCCAGGGCATGCAGTCAGGCACGTTTGCCGAGTTCGCGATGATCAAGGCGACTGACGCCGCACTCAAGCCTGCCAACCTGAGCCACGAGCAGGCGGCTTCGTTGCCCCTGGTGGCGCTCACGGCCTGGCAGGCACTGGTCACCAAGGGCCACCTGCAAAGCGGGCAGAAGGTGCTGATTCATGCGGGCTCTGGCGGTGTGGGCTCCATCGCCATTCAACTGGCCAAACACCTGGGCGCGACCGTTGCAACGACAACGAGCAGCGACAACGTTGCCATGGTTCGCGCACTGGGCGCTGACGTAGTGATCGACTACAAGAGCCAGAAGTTCGAAGACGTCGTGGCCGACTACGACCTGGTGTTCGACACATTGGGCGGTGCCACGCGCGAGCGCTCGTACGCCGTGCTGAAGAAGGGCGGCTCGCTCATCTCGATCATCCTGCCCGCAGACACGAGCGGCGCGGCAGAGAAGGCCGGCGTGAAGTCAGAGGCATTTTTCATGTGGCCGAGCGGCGAGCAGCTGGCACAGATTGCCAGGCTGGCCGAACAGGGCGCCATCAAACCGCAGATCGACAAGGTGTTCACGCTGGAGCAGTCGCAGGAAGCGTTCGACTACAGCCAGTCGGGCCGGGCCAAGGGCAAGATTGTGGTGAAGGTCAGGTAAGTAAGGTGGCTGGCATGGCGGCGCGAGGCTAAACACAGCGAACTCGACAGAGTCAGCGCACCAATGCGCTGACTCTGTCGAGTCGCCATACGCATCTTCCGGGCACAGGCGCAACGTTCGCAAGCTCGTGGTATGCACAGCAGGGCATCGCTGTGAAGTAGGACGTCAGCGCCGATGGAAGCGAGCCGATGAAGCATCCCAAGAGGTGTTCGATAGTTCCGCCATGGGCGACGATCACCAGCGTTCGCGAATCCTGTCGCCTTGGATTGATCACCTCATCAAAGAATTGGCTGACACGGGCTTTGTGATCGACGACACTTTCTGATGAATGAACTGACGACTCGGGTGCCATGTAGGCTTCAATCTGCTCGGCCCGCACCTGCGCCATGGTTCGCATCGGGACCATATTCAGACGCAGTTCGGCCAGTCGCGAATCGATACACGCGATTCGGCCTCTGTCTTTCGTCGCAATGAGAAAGGTGTCCTGTGCGCGTCGAATGGGGCTGCAGTGAAACTCGGCGCGGTCAAAGTCGCCAGCCTCCAGCATGCGGCCGAGCGCCTGACTTTGACGTTGTCCCTCGTCGCTGAGCGCATTCTCCTCATCGGAAGGTGCAAGCTCATGGTCGAGGCGGCCGGCGGATAGCGGTTCCGCGTGACGCACCAGGAGCACCCTCATTTCAGGTTCACCTGTGGAGCGATCAAATACGACAGCCGTTCAAGTGATGCGAGAAATTCCTGGAAAGAGCGTGAAGGAGCGCAAACCTCCTGTCTTGCATCAAAGTAGGCTTTGGTCATTTGTTCCGCGTCGTCATTGCGGCTCGGCAGCTGCAGAAGGGCGATCAGGTCAAGCTCACTCGGCTGACCCATCGCAAAGGTCTCCAAATCGCAGAAACGGATCCTTTGCCCGCTGTCCAGAATGTGGCCCGGGCCTAGGTCTCCGAGTGCCACGTGCTCGCTTGCCAGACGCGCGCTTTGTGCGAGATGCTGGTAGTACTGCGCCAGCTCCGGCGTGCTCCGCCACCAACGATGCGCTTCACCGAGTGTGATCTCGCGGCATGCAAGGTGTGACAGTCTCGATTCCCGAACACGTGCGGACGCTCTCCCGTGGACACGGCCAAGCGCCTGGAAAACGCGATAGCGTGATCCGGAATCATTGAACGCACAAGGGTCGTACTTGCTCAATACCATCACCTGCGCCGACTCGTCGATGTAGTGGACCCTTGGGATATGAATGCTACCCTCGAGCAAACGATACGCCAGCAGTTCGCTCGCGAACCCACGGCGCTGCGAGTGGCGCTTGACGATCAACGGCTTTGCCTTGTCATCTTGTGCAGAGAACACCTGACTCTTTTCGGTAGCGCGAAGTGCTTCGCCCATATGGAGCGAAAACCCGCCCTTGGCGACTTGAGCTGTGGTCGCAGCTCGAATAGCCTCGATGGTATCGTCGCACAGGCGCGCCACTACAACGTTTTCGGGGCGCGAATTAAGAGTCATGCGGCCGCCATGGTCTGCGCGCCAAGGAGTCGATCGATCTCCGCGTTAAAAAGAGCGGTGTGGAGTTCGGGGCGGACTTGTTCGCCGAGATCCCCCAGTAGCACGGCCTCGATGCCCTGGTACGAGTCCCCCAGATTCCAGCTGTAGGTGGACCTTCCAGCAATGTCCCACACTTGAATTTCTCCGCGCAGTATGGCGGCGAAGTCACGCAGGAACGCCTCGAAACCGCACGGGAACACTTGCGTCAGCCTCGCAGTAGGCGTCGTGTCGCGTTCAAATTTGGCTGTCACCACATTGAGGCCGTACTGCGCGACACGGCCGTCACCGACGAGGAATCGAACCACCACACGTCGATCGCCCAGATTCGGCCACTCACGCTCCGTTGCGGCGAGCACGTTGCGTCCCGGCGGCAACTGCAGGAGAAGACGCGCCAACTGAACCAGATAGCCCTCCACGATGTCGATGTCGCGCGCGACCTGCGCATCCTCGACGTAGGGCGCCACGACCCCAGTGAGTCGTCCCTGAACGGGCGATTTCAGGAAGGTCAGGAGCTTGTGCTTTTGCTCTTCATGGCGGCTGCCGTCATAGTCGATCCATGAGACCCGGTCATCGACGAACTTGTTACCTCCAAAAATCGAAATTCTTTCGCCTGGATACGGTCCGTGCACTACGGGCTGATAGCCCATGCCATTCGCCAGTTCGGCCAGTCTCTTGTTGTCTGAATGCAGAAACGGGCCAAAGTCCTGCACGTGGTCGATGTGACCGTCGCCGCAAATCGCAATGTGAGTGTGCGGGCCTGCAATCCGTCCGGCCGCTCCGACGAGATCGTCGAGTATCGACAGTCCTGTGCCGGGGCTCAGCAGGGAGGTCTTCCCTTTGGAAAACGGGCTTGCAGCGCGTGCACCCGGTGGCGTCACCATCGAATTGTTGGAGACGATGATCAAGTCGGGAACGGGCATACGGCCGGCAACGACGTCCTTCTCAAGCCGGTCCGATGTCAGCGCATCCACCGCAATGAAGCATGAGACCTCCCCGTGCGTGATGAAGTATTGGCTGACGCGCTTTTCCCAAAATACGGTACCTGCGGCCGGCGCGTGCATGGAGACGCGCGTGTCACCGAACTCTATCGGCTGTTCAAACGGCTGGACGCGCACTTCGAAGCCGAGCTTCCTTATCGCGTCCCGCACGCACATTGGCATGTTCTTGCCGACGATCACGGGCACTTGCCGTGAAAGCCTGTTCAGCGAAGAGAGATGGAAGTGATCGAGATGTTCGTGGCTCAGAAGAATGGCGTCGAGTTCCGGCATCCGCTCAATGTCGACAGACCGCGGGGGATAGATCTCGAAGTTGATGTGCTTGCTGTTGCCGAATGAGCGCTCCAGCACAGGGTCAAGCAAGATGTTCGCATCCGGGGATGAGAGCAGCCAAGTCTGATGACCGATGAACGTAAACGATAGCTGGGCGTTGGATGGTTTAGAGCGACTGTTCATATTCAATTTCGGTAGTTTCGACTGAGCGCGTGTCCGATACGATTTCGCCGTGCTCGATCCGAACCACCCGATCCGCGAGACTGATCGTTTCCTGGCGGTGCGCGACCGTCACGCGCGTAATGTTCATCGAACGAATGTTTTCCATGATGCGGCGCTCACTGGCTTGGTCCAGCTGACTTGTCGCTTCGTCGAGAATAAGAATCGAGGGTCCGTGGTAGAGGGCGCGGGCGATCAGGATGCGCTGCTTCTGGCCGCCCGAAAGTCCGCTTCCCACTGTGCCTGCGAACGTGAAGTAGCCCATCGGCATGCGACAGATGTCGTCGTGTATGGCCGCAGCTCTTGCGCATCTCTCGATTTCCTCCATGTCAGGGTCGAGGTCGAAGAAGCTGATGTTGTCGAGAATACTGCCCGCGAACAGATGATCTTCCTGCAACACTGATGCCACCTCGCGCCGGTACGCTTCCACGCCGTACGACTTGAGCGTTTTGCCGTCGACACGCATCGCGCCTTCCTGCGGTGTCGATAGGCCCACGAGCACTTTGACCAGCGTCGATTTGCCGGAACCCGACGGTCCTGTGAGCACGATGCTTTCACCGCGGTCGATCTGCAAAGACAGGCCCTTCAGGATCCATGGTTCGTCGAACCCGGCTCGCACGCTGATGTTTTCTAGGTGGATGGTCGGCGGTAATTCGGAGCGTGGCCTCGCTTCGGCCGCAATCTCGTCACGCGGCTCCCTCACTTCGTGGACTACATCCGCTATGCGTTCGAAGTGGACGCTCAAGAGCTTGTAGTCGAAGGCCCTTTCGATGGCGAGCAGGACCCGTTGGAAGAGTTGCTCGCGGTAGCTGATGTACGCGACCAGCATGCCGGCGGTGAACTTCCTGTCGACGACCGCCATACCAGCGAGTACGACCACGATCACGCGCTCGATCCCGCTCGAAAGAAAGATCAGAGTCTGCTGCAGCGTCAAAAGCCGAGCCGCTCGGGTTTCCGCATTGACCATGTCGACGAGCTTGTTTTCCCAAGCGATATGGCGCTGCGCTTCCCTGCCGAAAAGCTTGACACTTTGGATCCCGCGGGCAGTCTCGATAAGGTAGCTGCGTTGCTGAGATTCAGCAAGTAGCTGCTCGGCCCCCAATTCCCGCAGACGCCTCAGAAACGCGGCCTTGATGGCGATGCACAGGGCCACACCGGCGAGGCTGATCGCCGCCAGGGCGGGGCTGTAGAGAAACATAGTCGCCAGAATGACGACTGCGAAGACCCCGTCGAGGGCTGCGTCCGTGAATTGCTGCGACAAGATGCGCCTGACCGCCGAGATCGACTCGAAGCGCGCGACGATATCTGCGGGATTTCGCGTCTCGAAGTACGAGGTCGGCAGTCTGACAAGGTGCGCGAACGTGTTGCTCAACCATTGCATCATCAGCTGCATCGTGCTGTTGGTGCTCACCCAGCTTCGCGCGCAAAAGATTGCGGCGTGCAGCGCGACCAGCAGGGAGAAGCCGATGCCGATCGTGATCAGGAGATCGGAATTGGTAGTCGATACTGCTTCGTCGACGACCCATTGAATCATGATGGGGCCGGTGAGCGACAGCAGTTGCGCGACAAGGCCCACTCCCAGCAGAAGGGCGATGGCCGGTGCCGCACCGCGGACAGTACCAACCACATCGGTGAAGCCGATGGGCACTCTCTTTGACGGCAAGATCTCGGTGGGAAGGGGTGAAACTTCGAGGGCAATGCCCGTGAAGTGGCGAGATGCCTCGTCAAAGGAGATTTTCCTGCGACCCGCAGCGGGATCATGAACGACAAGGGTGTCGCCTCGCACAGACTTGAGGACTACGAAATGCTTCATGTCCCAGTGCAACACGCATGGCATGACTAGCTCAGCGAGCTTCGACATCGGCACTTTTAATGGCCGACTGGAGAAGCCCATTCGTGATGCCATCGCAATCATGCTGCGCAGTGTCAAACCGCGCGTGGAGATTGGAAAGCTGCGCCTCAGCTCGGCGATGTCGATGGGGCGCCCATGGAAGGAGGCGACCATTGCGAGGCAAGTGAGGCCGCATTCTGCGGTGGCTCCTTGCAGCAGTAGCGGTAGCTGCTTTCGCCCAAAGAACGAAAGGCTGCCCAAAAAATCTTGTGCGCGGTGGCTGAGTGTCATCGGGCGTGCGTCTACGAATTCGGGAACCAGCGCCGCACAGGGTCGATCAGCGTGAAGATGATTCGACGTTTCTCGAGCGGAACGACGACATCGATCGGCATGTCGCTGCGCAGGGGAAGTTTGCCGCCGTTGAATTCCACGAATTGGTTCTTCAGTCGCGCGGTCGCAAGGAATCGGACCTGGGCTGGCAGCGGTCGGGCGTCGGCTGGCGCCTTCGCATCAAAAGATGCGAGAGAGACATCCTTGATGATCGCTGGCTGCTGGCCGAATTTTCTGTACGGGTAAGCGGCGAATCGGATCATCACCTCGTCACCCGATTTCACGAAGCCAACGGCTTCTGGCGGTACCAACACCTCCGCCTCAAATTCCCCATTTGCCGGAATGATCTGCGCGACCTGGTCATTGGCGGCGACGCTTTGACCCGCGCGATAGGCGAGGCCAGTGGCAATGCCGTCCATGGGCGCGACCAGCACGTATTCGGTCTTCATGGCGGCATCGCGTCGTTCGTGGTCCAGCTGGGCAATAGAACGATCGGTATTGGACCTCTGTCTGCGTTCATCTGAAACAAGGGTCAGTCGCTCGGCGTGAAGGGCTTCTAGATCGCGCGTTTGTTGGAGGATGGCCCGGTCGAGCGTCGACAGTTTTTGTAGTTGTTCGACGCGGTCTGCCTCTTTTTCTTCAACGCGAGCCTCGCTGTAGAACCCCTCCTTGACCAGCCCCCGCGCTCGGGCAAGAGCTCTTTCGGCCAAGGCCACACGAGCCCCTTGCAGCTTTAGCTGCTCGTGAAGGTGGCCCAATTCGGCGTTCAGAATTGTTTGCCGGGCATCGAGCGACTTCAGGCGGTGCGCGGTTTCATTCTGAATCTGGGGCAGCTCCTCGACCATGCTCTTGCGGATCGAGCGGAACAGTTCGGGCGAGTCGGCTCCACCGTAAGAGCCTTGCGACGCTTGCGCTGCGACGCGAAGCGTGAATAGAACGTCTCCCTGCTTGACGCTCTGGCCCTCCGATACGTGCGACAGCGCAATAACTGCAGCAGTGGGTGCCACGATCCGGGATGAACCCAGTATCGGTCGCAGGCGCCCGATGGCCACCGTGTGTTGTTCATATTGAAAGGTCGCCGCGAAGACGACCAGCAACACTGCGATCAGTGCGACGACAAGGCCGAAGATGAAGTAGTGCTTCTCAAGGCGAATCTGCACTTCCCCAAAAAAAGTGTCGGTAGACGATCCGACCGCCTCAATTCGAAAGGGTGGTTGTCCGGAAGGGCGTGATTGCAAGCAGACCTCAAATCGTTGGTTGCCCACGCCTTTTTTTCCGCAGAGGAAGGCGTGGGCGTGAGTACGACTCCCCGTCAGTTCGGCCCTTGCTGGTAGTGGTAGGTCAGTCCACCACCAACGTTTTCCGCGGTCTCCAGCGACAGCTCCTCGATGCGATCGATCGCTGCTTTGTCGAGCGGCTTGACCGTATCAGCAAGCGGAGCGTCTTGGACCAGGTCTAGTTTCTTGTCGTTCATGTTTCCCTTTCGGCAATTGCCCAAAATCGGGCCATGCAATTCTATTGGACTAAATCGTGCTGTTTGTGCTTTCTTTATTACTACAAATGAGCTGCATTTTTTGCCGAGATGGGTGCATGCCCAATGCTTTCGCAGGAGGCCGGATCCAAGCAGTACCCGCTCGCACGGGTTCGACCAGTTCGACTTCGTGCCAGGCCCGCTTGAGCAGGGGGCAAATACGAAACCATTAGAGTAGAGGCGACACGCAGCCGTCGTGAATGACAGCTGCCATAGATGCACCACCAAGTTGACATCGCCGCCGCCCCCGGCGTTAGCACGCCTGTCAAAGTACTTGGGCCTATCGACCAGCCGTTACCAGTTCGCTCTGGCTCCTTGAACGTGAGCTCGCATCGTTCTTATGCTCTCGAACAAATTGAGGTCGCCTTACCAGTCTTCCTTCACCGCCAGCACGGCGTCCTTGCCGGCCGCAGCACGACCCGCGAGCCACGCGGTGATCGTGCCTGCCACGACCACCGCCGCGCACAGCGCCAGCAGGCGCAGCCACGGCACGAGCAGGTCCATCGTCCAGTGAAAGCTCTGCGGGTTGACCACATGCACGAGCACGACTGACACGGCCAGCCCGAGCGCGAGGCCCGCGAGTGATCCGATGAATGTCCACGCCGCGCCTTCCCCCGCCACCACGCCAAGAATCTGCGTGCGCGTGAGCCCCAGGTGCGCAAGCAGGCCGAACTCCTTGCGGCGCGCGAGCACTTGCGCGCTGAAGCTCGCCGCCACACCAAAGAGCCCGATGCCGATCGCCACGGCCTGCAGCCAGTAGGTCACGGCAAAGCTCCTGTCGAAGATGCGCAGCGAGATCGCGCGCAACTCGCGTGACGAAGCGAAGTCGATGGCGCCTGCTGCGCTGCCGTCGCGCTGCGCGATATCGCGAATGGCCTGCTCGACCTGCGCGGGTTGCGCTGCGGCATCCAGCCACAGCACGAACTCGTTCACGCGCCTGTCATTCGTCAGGCGAATGAATTCGATACGGTCGATGGCGATGGCGCCGCTTTGGCGAACGTAGTCGCGCCACACGCCTGCGACGAAGAACACGGGCGGATTATCGGGGAAGGCTTTGCTCAGCGGCGCGAAGGTGCCACCCAGGCGCGCGCCATAGAGATCGACCATTGCCTCGCTCACATAGATGGGCACCTGGCCAGCTGGCGCAGCGAGCGGCCCGCTGACGAGCGGCAACGAGTCCCCCTTGCCGACGTCGCGCGCGAGCAAGCCGACCGGTGGCAACGACGGATCGAGCAGCAGCGACCTTGATCGTTGCCCTGCCACCCGCTTGACGCCCGTCACACGCGCCACGCCGTCGATGAACTCGGGCGAGAACCATGCGGTGTCGGATGCTGATGTCGACGTGCGCACGTACAGATCGGCGGGCAGCACCACATCGAGCCAGTTCGACACCGAGTCGCGAAAACTCGCCACCATCACCGTGAGCGCGACGGCGAGGCTGAGCGATGCGACAACGCCGCTCACAGCCACCGCTGCACTTTCACGAACCCGGCGCGCGCGCTCGACAGCGAGCAAGGGCAGCACGCTGGCACTCACGAGTGGCGCGAGCCGGTCGTAGAGCAGCGCAATCGCCCACGGCAATGCGGTGATGCCGCCCACGAGCAGCAGCCCCACGGAGAAATAAGCGCCCAGCGGAAGGCCGAACACCGGCGGCAACATGGCCAACAGAACACTGGCGGCGATCATCGTCAGGCTCACGATGTGCCTGCGCGCTTTCGGCACGCCCGCGCCGAGCCCCTTGAGTGTTTGCGCCAGTGGCAACTGCTGCGCGGCGCGCGCCGGCAGCCAGCCGCCTGCGGCCGCTGCGACAACGCCCAACGCGCCGTACATCAGTGCAGCGGCAGAACTCCAGTGCAGTTGTGGCGCCACGCCGGAGAAGTAGCCGCCACCCAGGTCCCCGCCCAGCACTTGCAAGCCGATATCGGCAAGCACGGCGCCTGCTGCGATTCCTGCGACGCTGCCGATCACACCCAGCATCACTGATTCGAGCAGCACGAGCTGGCCGCACTGCGTGGTCGTGACGCCGAGCACACCGAGCAAGGCAAACTGCTGCGCCCGCCGCGCGACGCTCAAGGCGAGCACTGAATAGACAAGGAAGGCGCCCGTGAAGAGCGCCACGAGCGCCAGCACGGTGAGGTTGACGCGATACGCGCGCGAGAGGCTGTTCACGCGCTGCGCTGCGTCGCCCGGCTCGGCTGCCACCACGTTTGCTGGCAGCGCCAGCGACTTGATGAAAGCAGCGGTGTCGGTGCCTGGGCGCAGGCGCAGGTCGATGCGCGTGAGCTGGCCGCTGCGGCCGAAAAAGTCCTGCGCAGCGCCGATGTCCATCACAGCCATTGGCGTGCCGCCTGCGGCAATCGTGCCGGCGATGGTGGCTTCGCGCAGACGCAGGCCGTCGTGCAATTGCAGGGTCCTGGTGGCGGCGCCGAATGCCTGTTTCGCGGCCGGATTGAGAAAGACTTGCCCCGGCGCAAATAGCGCGAACTGGTCGGTGTCTTCCATCGGCAGAGGCATGAGCGAAGGCGCGACAGCCGCAACCACCAGCGCATCAACGGCAACGATTCGCACGGGCTTGCGCTCACCTGCAGCATTCAAGGCCAGTGTGGCGATCTCCAGCACGGGGCTTGCCATCGCCACCTGCGCATGCGCTGCGACGCGTGCGTAGAGCGACTCGTCAAATGAGCCCTGCACGGCGCGCAGCTCCAGGTCGGGCTGGCCACCCGTCGAGCGCACGGCGCTGGAAAATTCGCTCAGCGCCGACGCATTGATCAGATGCACAGAAAACGCGAGCGCCACGCCCAGCATGACGGCCACGATGGCGGCGGCGTTGCGCCACGGGTGGTGTCGCAGCTCTTGCCATGAGAAGGTGCGCAGCAGTGCGAGCATGAAGAGATTGTGCTTTCTTCTTTGCTACAGTGTTTCACATGCCCCAGCTACCCACATTCGACGATGTCGCTGCTGCTGCGCGCCGGCTCGCCGGCCACGCGCACCGCACACCCGTCATGCGATCGCACACTGCAGACACGGCGCTCGGCGCGCAACTATTTTTCAAGTGCGAGAACCTGCAGCGCATGGGCGCGTTCAAGTTTCGCGGTGGCTATAACGCCCTGTCGAAGTTCAGCGCCGAACAAAAGAAGAACGGCGTGCTCGCTTTTTCGTCCGGCAACCATGCGCAGGCCATTGCGTTGTCTGCGCGGCTGCATGGCATGCCGGCCGTGATCCTGATGCCGATTGACGCGCCGCAATCGAAGATCGAGGCCACACGCGGTTACGGCGCGGAAGTCATTTTGTTCGACCGGTACAAGCAGGATCGCGAGGCGCTCGCGACGGCGCTTGCGCAGGAGCGCGGCATGACGCTGATCCCGCCGTTCGACCATCCTGATGTGCTGTCGGGCCAGGGCACCGCGGCCATGGAGCTGATCGAAGAGGCCGGCGAGCTCGATGTGCTGTTTGTTCCGTTAGGCGGTGGCGGTTTGCTCAGCGGCTGCCTGCTGGCGGCCAAGGCGCTGTCGCCGCGCTGCCAGGTGTATGGCGTGGAGCCGGAGGCTGGCAACGACGGCCAGCAGTCGCTCGCCAAGGGCGAGATCGTGAACATCGCCACGCCCGTGACGCTGGCCGATGGCGCGCAGACGCAGCACCTGGGGCGTTACACCTTCGAGATCATCAGGCGCGACGTGGCCGGCATCGTCACGGCGAGCGACAGTGAACTTGTTGATGCGATGAAGTTCTTTGCGTCGCGCATGAAGATCTTCACGGAGCCCACCGGCTGCCTGGGTTTTGCTGCGGCACGCAACGGCAGTGTCGACATCAGGGGCAAGCGCGTCGGCGTGATCATCAGCGGCGGCAATGTGGACCTTGACCGCTTTGCTTCGCTGGTGGGGTCGCACTGATGCAGGCCAGGACCATGCCTTTCGAAGGCGCGCAGTTCCCGGTGATCTGTGCGCCGCTCGTGGCACGCACGAAGGCGGCGCTGGTTGAAGAGACGCGTATCGTCGCCGCGAAGAAGCCTGGCTTGCTGGAGTGGCGTGTTGATTTCTTTGATGACATTGCGAACACAGCGGCCGTTGTCGATACGCTCGCCGCAATCCGCGAGGCGTGTGGTGGCATCCCGGTTCTTTTCACGCGCCGCTCGTCAAACGAGGGTGGTGAGCCCATTGCCATCGACGAGCCGCGGGTGCTCGTGATGTACCGCGCGGTGTGCGAGAGCAAGCTCGCCGCGCTGGTCGACTACGAGATGAGCAACGCAGCCGCTGACGTGTCGCAAGTGCGTGACATGTCGGCCATGCATGGCGTCAAGCTCGTGTTGTCGTTCCATGATTTCATGAAGACACCGGGCGCGCCGTTTATCGCGAGCCGGTTTGCGCTGGCCCAGCAACTCGGCGCCGATGTAGCCAAGGTTGCCGTGATGCCCAGGAACATGGGCGATGTGCTGGTCTTGCTCGGCGCGACGCTGCAGGCGAATGAGTCGCTGCCGATTCCTGTGGTGAGTATGGCGATGGGTGGATTCGGCGCGCTCACGCGTGTGTGCGGCTGGACGTTCGGCTCAGCGATGACGTTCGCTGTGGGGCAGAGCAGTTCCGCGCCGGGCCAGATGCCGATCGAGGAGATCGAAGCGGGCGTTGCGATGTTGAGGCGTGCGTTGGGGCGGTAGGCGCTGGTTCGCTGGTTCGTTCGTTCGTTCGTTCGCAGCCTTACTCTCAACGGCGGGGCTGATTGCCCCCACACACCTACCGCAACGCAACCCCGCCACTGGTCAACGTCAACACCCGATCAGCCCTCGTCGCTGCAGCTTCCGAATGCGTCACGAGCACCAGCGATGCACCATGCTCGCGTGTCTGCGCGATGAGGATATCGAGCACTTTCGCAGCGGTGGCGGGGTCGAGATTGCCGGTGGGCTCGTCAGCGAGCAACAACGCCGGGTTGTGGATCAACGCACGCGCAATCGCCACACGCTGCAGCTGGCCGCCCGACAGCTGCTGCGGCAGCCGCGCACCCAAACCGTCCAGGCCGACGGCTGCGAGCATCCGCTCGACACGGCCCTCGTCGGGCTGCTTCAACAGCATCAACGGCAAGCCGATGTTCTGCGCGACATCGAGATGCGGCAGCACATGGAACGCCTGGAACACAAAGCCCGTGAGCTTGCGGCGAAGCAGGGCGCGCGCATCGCCGTCGAGCGGCCCCAAGTCCTGGCCGGCGAGCATGACGGTGCCTTCGTCCCAGCTGTCCAGGCCCGCCATGCAATTGAGCAATGTCGATTTGCCAACGCCGGATTCGCCGACGATGGCGACGAACTCGCCGGGTGCAACGTCAAGGTTGACGTGCTCGAAGACGGCCACATCGCCGTAGCGCTTGGCCAGGTTGCGAATGCTGACCGTCATAGTGCCTCCCGCACGAGTTGCAGCAACTGCTGCTGCGCATCCGGCGCATCGCATGCAATCACACGGCGCTGCGGCATGCTGCGCAGCCACGTGAGCTGGCGCTTGGCGAGCTGGCGCGTCGCAGCGATGCCGCGTTCGCGCAGCGTGTTCATTGCAAATGACGCACCCGTGCGCTCCTGTTCGTCCAGCAGCTCCCATGCCTGCCGGTAACCCACGCACCGCATGCTGGGCAGGTCGGCATTCAAGTCGCCACGCGCTCGAAGGGCGATCACTTCCTGCACGAAGCCCGCGGCCAGCATCGCATCAAAGCGTTGCGCGATGCGCTGGTGCAGCCACGCGCGATTCACCGGCTCCAGCGAGAACAACGGCATGGACTTGAACGGCATCTCGCGCGACGCGTTGCTCGTATGGAAAGCCGACAGCGGCTGCCCACTGATGCGATACACCTCCAGCGCCCGCTGCACGCGCTGCGAATCGTTGGGTGCGAGGCGCGCTGCCGTGACTGGATCGACCTCTTGCAGCATCGCGTGCATGGCGGGCCAGCCTTTCGTGGCTGCGAGCGCATCGAGCTCGCCGCGCACGGCAGTATCTGCAGGCGGCATTGCATCGAGCCCGCCGAACAGCGCCTTGAAATACAGCATGGTTCCGCCGGCTAGCAAGGCCAGCTTGCCGCGCGCGTTGATCTCGCCAATCAGGCGCGTGGCATCAGTGGCGAACTCTGCCGCGCTGTAGGCCTGCAGCGGGTCACGGATGTCGAGCAGGTGATGCGGTGCGATGGCGCGCTCGGCAGCAGTGGGCTTGGCGGTGCCGATGTCCATGCCGCGATAGACCAGCGCTGAATCAACGCTGATGATCTCTGCATCGTGCTGCGCTGCGATTGCGAGCGCGCAGGCGGTCTTGCCCGACGCCGTGGGGCCGGCCAGCGCAATGGCGCGGAACGTGCGCGATTCAGGCTTGCCGTGGATCGCCATAGCGCTGCACAAGAGTGAATGCGGTGACGGCGATGCAGGCGCTCCAGAACCACACGCCGTTGGCCAGCGGGAACACCGTGCCGTCCAGCCGCGTGCCCATCCACGCGCCAACGCCAAAAGCCGCGACCATCATGATGAAACCGTTCAACGCCGACGCTGCGCCCGCTGCCTGAGGGAAGGGCGCGACGGCGCCGCTTTGCCCGCACGGCTGGTGCACGCCGTGCGCAAACATATACAGCAGAAACGGCCCCAGCACTGACCACGTCGTGTGGATGCCGGCGAGCGCCAGCACACCCAGCAACGTGCCGCCAGTGAGCGTGAGCACTGCCGCTAACGCGACCGAGCGGCGCACGCCGAAGCGCGGCAGCAGCCGGCGGCACCAGAACGTGCCCAGGATGTAGATGAACGCGCTGGCAAACATCACCAGGCCGTACTGCGTGCGCGAGAGGCCCAGCATCTTGATGAAGATGAACGACGACGAAGACAGGAAGGTGAACAGGCCTGCGTACGACGCCGTCGAGAGGGCCGAGTACGTGATGAAGCCCGGATGCCGCACGATCATCAGCCAAGTGTTGACGAGTGTGGCAGCGCGCAAGGCATCGGGGTTCTTGCGCGGCACCGATTCCTTGAAGCGCAGCGCCACGAGCGTGAATGCGAACGCACCAAATGTGGCGGGCGCTGCCAGCGCGAAGCGCCAGCCGAATACATCGGAGATGAGGCCACCCATCGGCGCGCACGTGCAGGCAATGACGCCCAGGCCCGTGAGCCCTTTCGACATGGCGCGCGCACCAGCCTCGGGCGTGTACAGGTCGCGCACGATGGCGCGTGCACCCATCACGGCAGCGCCCATCGCAGCGCCTTGCACGATGCGCAGCGCGATCAGCACGGCGATGGAAGGCGCGAGCGCGCAGCCCAACGAGGCGACGGTGTAGGCGCCCAGGCCAATGAGCAGGATGGGCCTGCGCCCAAAGCGGTCTGACAGCGGCCCCCACACGAGCTGCGAGGTGCCGAAGGCCAGCAGCAGCGTCGTCAACGTGAGCTGGGCTTGCGCAACGCTCGCGCCAAAAGCGTCCGTCAGTGCAGGCAGCGCAGGCAGGTAGAGGTCAGTCGTGACGGGCTGGATGCCCAGCAGCAATGCCAGCACCAGCACCACCAGTGTGGCCGGCATGCTGTTGGTAGCGGCAGAAGGAGCAGCGCCTGCGGCGGGCGCCACGGCAGGTTGCGGGATGGGCATCGCGTCGAGGTTAGCATTTACCGCATGGACAAACCGGCCGCACCCTGGATGACCGTTGCCTTTGCCGAGCGGGGCGTGCGCACCTTCGCGCCCGGCCAGAGCAACCCCCGCGTGACGGAGTATCACGCGCTCACCAATATTCGCGGCTACGACGACAAGGCGTCCTGGTGCTCGTCATTCGTCAACTGGTCGCTGGCGCAGGTCGGCATCGCGGGCACGAACTCGGCACTTGCGCGCTCATGGCTGGAATGGGGCACGCCGTTGAGCGAGCCGGTGCACGGCTGCATTGCCGTGCTCACGCGCGACGACCCTGCCAGCTGGAAGGGGCACGTGGGCTTTTTCCTGCGCGCTGACCAAGAGCGGGTGTACCTGTGGGGCGGCAACCAGCTCGATGAAGTGCGCGAGCATTCGTATCCGGTCAGCACCGTGTTGGGGTACCGATGGCCGTAACGATCATGCCGATCACGCTCGCCGATGTGGAGTCGTTTCGCGAGTGCCTGGACTCGGTCGCTCGTGAGGCGCGCTTTCTTGCGTTGCTCGAAGCACCGCCGCTGGCGAACATGCAGCAGTTTGTCGCGGAGAACATCGCGAAGGGCGTCGCGCAACTGGTTGCGAAAGACGGCGATGGGGTCGTCGGCTGGTGCGACATCATGCCCGGCTGGCATCACACCTTGCAGCATTGCGGCTCGCTCGGCATGGGCCTGCTGCCTGCTTATCGCGGCCAGGGGCTCGGCGCGCGAATGCTCGACCAGTGCATCGAGCAGGCCATGCGCGCGGGCATCACAAGGGTCGAGCTGGAAGTGCGCGCGGACAACCACGCCGCACGCCGGCTGTATGGTCGCTTCGGGTTTGAGGAAGAGGGCACCAAGCGCCGCGGCATGCGGGTGAATGGCGAGTATTTTGATACGGTTGCGATGGCGTTGTTGACGTGAAGCGGCCCGTGATCCGCTCGATAGGACGCCTGGCGGTCCTGATCGTCGTCATCGTGCCGGTGGTTGCGTGGTTCATCGTCAAGCCGGTGCGCGTGATTGCACCGCAGTGGGTCCATGTGACCTGCAATGCGAGCCGGACGCTTTGCGTGGACGATGCGTTGAAGTTGGCGGAAGCACTTGCGCTACGTGACGAGGCCATCGCGTTTGTTTCTGCCAAGGTCGGAACTATCGAGGGTCAACCGCGGGTTGTGTTCTGTGCGAGCCAGGCGTGTGCCGATTCTTTCGGCCTTGGCGCTCGGTCCGCAGTCACACTGGGCCAGTTCGGCACAGTGATTGGGCCGCGCGCCTGGAAGCCGTATTACGTGCGGCATGAACTGATTCACTACCTGCAGTCGGAGCGAGTCGGCGTACTGCCCCTGTTGTTCAAGCCGCAATGGTGGGTCGAGGGCATGGCCTATGCGCTGAGCGAAGATCCCAGGGAAAAGCTGGTTGAGCCTTGGGAGGGTGACAGGGCTGTGTTCAGGAAGTGGCTTGCGCAGGTGGGGTTGGCAAAGATCTGGCTGCGCTAAAACAGCTCACTATGCGAACCGGTGCGAATGAGCTTGAGGCTGCCGCCTTCGAGCGGGCCGTCCTTGTCGTAAATGAGGAGCCAATCTCCCTCGATATGGGATTCGCGTACACCTGCGTACTCGCCAGATAGTTCGTGGTCTCGATACTTTGCGGGCAGAACTCGGTCGTTCATCAATTCCTTGACGACCGTGCGCATCTTCTCCCAGTCGTAGCGACCGGATCCCTTGATTCGCTTCTTGTCTCGCTTGAACTGCCCGGTCTCTTCAAGATGTCGCGGCACGCTCAGAAGTCCGCGAGCGTCGTACGGCTTGTCTTGCCTGCCTTGGCGTCGCGGATGGCCGCTAGCGTGGTCGGGTTGGGGCGGGGCATGGTCATCGGCATGCCGCCGGTATCCACGACGCTGCGCAAGAACAGGCGTATGGCGGTGCTCACATCCAGCCCCGAGGCCTTGAGAATGGCGGTCGCCTCTTCTTTCAGCTCAGGTTCGACACGGCAGCGAACGTCAACAGTCAACATGATGGGCACCTTCAGGGTTTGACACGCATAGTGTAGCTACGTTGTAGCCCTTATGTGTCGCAGGGCTATGACGCGCCAATGACGCCAAGCGTCACTCCTTGGTCTGCAATTTGCGCACTGGCACGGTGGGCTTGGTGGCAGCCGCTTTCGTCTTCGACTTCGCAGAAAAGGGACGCAACACCGATTTCTTTGCGCCTCGCCGTAGCTGGAGACTGTCAATGTCCACCTCGACTGCCTTGGACTTGTCGGCCATGCGTCGCAGGACTTTGCGGTACAGCTCCTGGTCGGACAGCTCTTGCATGAGCGCCTCGAACAAAGGTGGCTCGACCATGTAGAACGCGGCCCGGTTGTGATTCAGCACAGCGACAGGCCGGTGATTTGCCTCGCGCAGCACAGCCGCCGGATTTCTTTTGAACTCGGACATGCTGACTGAGAGGTCCGCAAAAATGGCTTCCATATTGGCTCCGTAATTGGCGCTGAATATAGCTACAAATACCGTGCCCGTCCATCGTGGAGCACTTAAGTTGGCAGGTAATCTGGTCGTACCCACTTGGCACAATAGCTGTATGCTTGTACAGTGCATGCTGCAGTCACCCTCCTCTATATCGAAGGCCGTAAGGCGCAGCGGCGGCGCTCTCCGTTGGTCGGGCAGGTCGTCACGCGATGGCACCGCGAGGTGCACACGCTGGTGCTGTGGCCGATGGAGTGGACGGCCAGTGCAGGGGTGGCGCGCGCGCCTTTGGCCACGCTCTATCGCCCGGCGCTGGTTCGCATGGGGCATGACGATTTGATGATTCGCGGGATGGAGCGGTGCCACGACCGCTGGTGCGCGCAAAGCTGGCTGGTCGATGTGCTCGACCGCGCGCGGGCCGAGGCGCTGTTGCTGCCCGACAGGCGCGTCGGTGTCGTCATGCCGAGCCGCTAGACTTTTTGTTTTTGTCTTTGTTTTGTTCTGTCGTTCTTGTTTTGTCCAACCGGAGCTTCCTCATGGTCTTTGATCACATCGGCTTCAATGTTTCCGACTTCGCGCAGACCAAAGCGTTTCTGGTCGCGTCGCTTGCGCCACTGAACATCGGCATCACCATGGAAGGCGAGGGCTGGGCGATGGTGGGCCGTCAGGGCGAGGGCAACTTCTGGTTCGGCTCGTTCGGCAGCAGCCCCGGCCCCATCCACATGGCATTTGCGGCCACCAACCGTGAGCAAGTGCGGCAGTTCTACGCGGCAGCGCTGGCGGCAGGCGGCAAAGACAATGGCGCGCCCGGCCTGCGTCCGCAGTACCACCCCAATTACTACGGCGCTTTCGTCATCGGCCCGGACGGGCACAACTTTGAAGCCGTGTGCCACGCCCCAGAGGCAAGCTAAGGAGCAATGACATGGCAACAGTTCGCCAGGGCAGCCAGCCCGTGATGGTGGTGGTTGATGTGCAAGTCGGCGTTGTCGACGGCGCGTGGGAAGCGCCACGCGTGGTGGGCAATGTTGCGCTGGCGGTGCAGCGGGCACGCGAGCAGGGCGTGCCGGTCATCTGGGTGCAGCACAACGACAATGAACTCGTTCGCGACAGCAATGAGTGGCAGTGGGTGCCCGAGCTGGTTCCCGCTGAGGGCGATGTGCGCATCCACAAAAATTTCAATTCGTCGTTCGAAGCGACGGGCCTTGACGCCGAGCTGGCGCGCCTCGGTGCCACGCACATCACGCTGGCCGGCTGCGCGACCAACTGGTGCATTCGCGCGACGGCCTATGGCGCGCTCGAGCGCGGCTACGACCTGACGCTCGTGAACGATGCACACACCACCAAGTCGATGAACCTGGGCAACGGCAACACGCTGGAAGCCGCGCGCGTGATCGACGACCTGAATATCGCCATGACGTGGCTGGAATATCCGGGGCGCATCACCGGCACGGCGAAGGCGAGCGAGCTCGATTTCTCGAAGCCGGTGAATGCGCGGTAGCCCGCAGACACGCCAATTTGCGCCCTGCACACATGACGACATCGACCATGACGCAAACCCTCGACCCTGAACAAACCTACGTGCATCTCACCGCTGAAGGTGAGGCTGCCATTGTGCCGGGCGGCGCGGCTTTCTGGCAGCAGGGCGAGGAGGCGGTTGATGCATTCGGCCGCGGCTGGCTCATCACCGAATCGGGGGGCGCGAGCGACTGGCCGCATTGGGAGATGCACCCCGAAGCCGATGAATTCGTGTACCTGCTGTCTGGCGCGGCGGACTTTGTGTTGCAACTGCCCGAAGGCGTGAAGACGCTGCATTTGCGAGACCGCGCCGCTGTGGTCGTTCCACGCGGCGTGTGGCACACAGCGAAGTTGCACGGCCCCACGCGCCTGTTTTTCGTGACCATGGGCGCTGGCACACAACACCGGCCCATTGAACAAAACGAATGACCATTGCCTTCCACCAGATCGAGCTTCAGACCGATCGCCTGCTGCTGCGGCCCCACCGCGAGAGCGATGCGCCAGCGCTCTTTGCCCTGTACACCGACGCGGATGTGTGCCGCTACCTCTCGCATGGCCCGTGGACGGACATCGCCCAGGCGCATCAGTTCGTCGCGCGCAACGTAGCCGGCACCACTGCCAATGAGCACATCTCGCTGGCGATCGTGCGCAAGTCAGACGACGTGTACATCGGCGGCTGCAGCCTGTTCAACTTCATGCCGCAGTGCAAGCGTGCGGAGCTGGGCTATGTGCAGGCGCGATTTGCGTGGGGCCATGGTTACATCAGTGAAGCGCTGCAGGCCGTTGTTGCGTTCGCATTCAACGAGCTCGACCTGATGCGCCTGGAGGCCGATATCGACCCGCGCAACACGGCGTCTGCACGCAGCCTCGAGCGGCTGGGCTTCGTCAAGGAGGGCCACTTGCGCGAGCGCTGGATCGTCAACGGCGAAGTGTCGGACTCCGGCCTTTACGGATTGCTGCGCGCCGACTTCAAGTCGAACAAGTCCGCGAGCGCCTGCTGATACTGCGAAAAGCCCATGGCCATCGTGCTGTGGTGCGAGCCGCCTTCGACCAGCAGGAACTTCTTGCTGCCCTGTGCCGCGTCGTAGAGTTTGCGGCCCAGCTCGCTGGAGATGAGGTTGTCGTTGCTGCCATGTACCACGAGCAGCGGGGAGCGGATATTCGCCACTTTCTGCGCTGAATCAAACCGCTGCGTGATGAGCGGCCCGACGGGAAGCCAGCCGAATTTCATCGTGCTGGCCACATCGGGAATTGAGGTGAACGTTGCTTCGACGATGGTGCCGCGCTCGTCATCGACGTTCGAAGCCAGGTCGATCGCAACCGCGCCGCCGAGCGAGTGCCCGAAGATGTAGCGGGGCCGGTCCGGGTACTTCTTCGCGAGCCAGTCCCACGCGGCGCGCGCGTCTTCATAAGCCATCGTCTCTGAGGGCAGGCCGGGCGAGCTTTTGCCAAAGCCGCGGTAGTCGATGGCCAGTACTGAAAACCCGAGGTCTCTCATCCGGTCGATGCGTGGTGACGAGCCCTCGACGTTCCAGCGTGCGCCGTGCAGGTAGAGCAGCACCGGGCCTTTGTCTGCGCTTTTCTCCGCGGCAGCCCACAGGCCGTGCAGCCGCACGGGTTGCGATGTGATGCGCGAATCAAAGTCGATCCACACGCTGTCCATCGTTTTTGCCAGCTCGGCGCTGCCACCCCAGCTGCGGTCGCTCGGCTGGAAGATCCATGCGCGCTGTTTCTCGTCGAGGGTGGCGCACCCCATCGTCGTGAGGATCGCAGCGCCCAGCACCACCAGGCTTGTCCAGAGTTTCCAGCGTTTCATGATCTGTGTACTGAGCTGTTGTGCGTTGAAAAGTTCATTCAACGACCCCGCAAAAACAACCCGTCGAGTTCCTTGATGGTGAGCTGGCGCCACGTAGGGCGTCCGTGATTGCACTGGTCGGAACGCTCGGTTTCTTCCATCTGCCGCAGCAGCGCATTCATCTCGTCGAGCGTGAGCTTGCGGTTGGCGCGCACAGCGCCATGGCAGGCCATGGTGCCAAGAATCTCGTTTTGCGCACGCTCGATCACCGTGCTGGCATCGTGCTGCGACAACTCGGCCAACACACTGCGAGCCAACTCGACCGCATCACCCTGCGCAAGACTCGTGGGCACGGCGCGCACGGCAAGCGTCTTGGGCGAGAACGGCGTGATCTCCAGGCCCAGCGTCATCAAGGCATCGGCACATGACTCGGCCGTTGCCACCTCCTGCGGTGACGCAGCAAACGTCGCAGGGATCAGCAGCGGCTGGCTCGACAAGCGCGTGACGCCGCCTTCGGCCTGGCTCGCATCGAGCTGGCGCTTCAGCCGCTCGTACACGATGCGCTCGTGAGCGGCATGCATGTCGACGATCACCAGGCCCTGATTGTTTTCGGCCAGGATGTAAACGCCTTGCAGTTGCGCAATTGCGCGGCCCAACGGCCAGTCGCCAGGCGGCAGGGGGGATGCGTCCGATGTCGCAGTTGCTCTCGCATCGACACTCGCATCAACACGCGCATCCGAGGGCGCACCCGCAGTCCCCGCAGCAGTCGAACCGCCAGACTCGGCGCGGCCGACCAGCGCATTCGTCGGCGGCCACAACACCGACAAGTCCGACACACGATGGCCGCCCTGCGCGAACTCCATCGAGGGTTGTGCCCACACTGGCGTTGTGCGGGCCGCCGAAGAATCGACCAACGGCATCAACGGCGTTGCAACGACACCGGCACGCGGCGCGGCCAGTGCGTACTCCACCGCATGACGCACCGCCTGGTGCACCTCGCGCCCATCGCGAAAGCGCACTTCAATCTTCGTCGGGTGCACGTTCACGTCGACGCGCGCCGGATCGATTTCCACATACAGCGCATACACTGGCTGCCGCTGGCCATGCAACACGTCTTCATAGGCGCTGCGCGCAGCGTGGGTGATGACTTTGTCGCGCACGTAGCGGCCATTGACGTACGCAAACTGCTGGTCAGCACGTGAGCGCGCTGAATCAGGAATGCCAGCGCGGCCTGTCACGCGGATCGCGCCCGCGCTGTAGTCGACAGCCACACTTTGCTCCAGCAGTTCCGCGCCCAGCACGTCGGCCAGGCGCTGGTCGCGCGAGGCGATGCGCCACTGTTCCACCAGCTTGCCGTCGTGCCAGATGGCAAAACCGGCATCTGGCCGTGCGAGCGCATGGCGGCGCACGGCTTCGATGCAGTGCGCCAGTTCGGTTGCGTCGGTTTTCAGGAACTTGCGTCGCGCCGGCGTGCTGAAGAACAGTTCCTTGACTTCAACCGTAGTGCCCACAGCGCGAGCGGCCGGGCGCAGTTCACCGCTCAAACCATGCAGGGCGAACGCGCTCGCTTGCGCTGCCGTGCGCGAGAGCAGCGTCAATTCAGACACAGAGCCGATAGCGGCCAGCGCCTCGCCGCGAAAGCCCATCGTGCCGACCGATTCCAGGTCCGAGAGAGATGCGATCTTGCTCGTCGCATGGCGCTTCAGGGCCATGGCGAGTTCATCGCGCGCAATGCCGATGCCGTCGTCTTCCACCGAGATCAGGCGCACGCCGCCTGCGAGCAGGCGAACCGTGACCTGCGTCGCGCCGGCATCGAGCGCGTTGTCGACCAGTTCCCGCACCACCGAGGCGGGCCGCTCCACCACTTCGCCTGCGGCGATCTGGCTGACCAGTTCATCGGGCAGTTCGCGAATGGGGCGGCTTGCAGGGGCAGACAGGACGGCGTTCATTTTTCCATTGTAGGGACGCTCGCACAGAAGGCTCGCCCATAATCCCCGCCATGGAATTGATATCGCTGCTGTTCGACTTTCTGCTCCACGTGGACAAGTACCTGGAGGCTTTCATCCACAACTACGGCGCGTGGGTGTATGCGCTGCTTTTCCTGATCATCTTCGTGGAGACGGGCGTGGTGGTCATGCCCTTTCTGCCGGGTGATTCGCTCCTGTTCGTGGTGGGCGCGATGTGCGGTGTGGGGCTGATGAGCTATCCGCTGTCTGTCGGCATCCTGTTTGCGGCGGCGGTGGCTGGCAACCAGAGCAACTACGCCATTGGCCGGCACTTCGGCCCCAAGGTCTTCCAGTGGGAAGACTCGAAGTTTTTCAACAAGCGCGCCTTCAACCAGGCGCATGCCTTCTACGAGAAGTACGGCGGCGTCACCATCGTGGCCGCGCGCTTCATGCCCTTCCTGCGCACCTTCGCGCCCTTCGTCGCCGGCGTTGCGCAGATGACGCGCAGCAAGTTCACGCTGTTCGACGTGACGGGCGGCGCGCTGTGGGTGGGCAGCATCGTCACGGTGGGCTACCTGTTCGGCAACATTCCGTGGGTGCAGCACAACCTCGAGAAAATCATCTGGGCCATGATCCTGATTCCGGGCCTGGTCATCATGTTCGGCGCGTGGAAGAGCAGCCGCAAGGCCGCCCAGGCATGACAGGAGGGCCTCGCCAATGAAGAACCTTGCTCCCCTTCGCGTTGAAACCGAACGCCTCGTGCTGCGCCAGTTCACGCTGGCCGACCACGAGCAGTACGCGCGCATCTGCGCCGACCCTGATGTGATGCGCTATGTCGGCATGGGCACGCCCAATACGCCGGAAGTCACCTGGCGCGTCATGGCCGGCATGCTGGGCCACTGGCAGATGCTCGGCTACGGCCTGTATGCGCTCACGCTGAAAGACGGCACTGTCATTGGCCACTTCGGCTTCATCGACGTGATGGGCTGGCCCTCATTCGAGCTGGCCTATGTGCTGGGCCGCGACTACTGGGGCCATGGCTACGCGCGAGAAGCAGGCGTTGCCGCCTTGAAGGTCGCGCGGGAAGACTTGAAGAAGAGCCGCATCATCAGCCTGATCCGCCCGCCCAATGCGCCGTCGATCAAGCTGGCGAAGTCGCTGGGTGCCACGCTGGAGGGCACCGTTGACTTGATGGGCAGCCCGGCGGAACTTTACGTCTATCCAAGGTAGGGGGCACACCGATGCAGATTGACTGGAATGCTTTCACCCCATGGGCATCGCTGGCTGGCGGCTTGCTGATAGGTATTGCAGCTGCCATGTTTATCTGGCTGAACGGGCGTATCGCCGGGGTGAGTGGTGTGTTGAGCGGCTTGCTGTGGCCCGCGCGTGGCGATGTTGTCTGGCGAGTGGCATTCCTTGGCGGGCTCGTGGCAGCGCCGTTGCTGTACCACTTTGCCGGCCAACTGCCCGCCATCGACATACAGGCCGGGGATGCAGCGCTGGTCGCTTCCGGCTTGCTGGTAGGCATAGGCACGAGCTTGTCCGGCGGTTGCACGAGCGGCCATGGGGTCTGCGGAATCTCGCGGATGTCAGGCCGGTCCATCGTTGCGACGCTGGCTTTCATGGCTGCAGGTTTCGTGACGGTCTTGCTGTCGCGTCACCTGCTGGGCATCTGAGGTATGACAATGAGACTGCTCGCCGCGTTCCTCTCTGGCCTGGTCTTTGGTATCGGCCTTGTCGTATCCGGCATGTCGAATCCGGCCAAGGTGCTCGGATTTCTCGATCTTGCTGGCGCCTGGGATCCATCGCTGGCGTTTGTGATGGCCGGTGCCATTGCAGTGGGCGGTGTCGCCTTCGCGTTCGCACGCAAGACGACGGTGGCACTTCTCGGCGAGCCGATGCGGCTGCCGGACGCCCGCGCGATCGACGGCAGGCTGGTCGGCGGCGCCATGGTCTTCGGCATCGGCTGGGGCATTGCCGGCTTTTGCCCCGGCCCCGCCGTGGTCGCGCTCGGGCTTGGCCAGGGCAAAGCGTTGATCTTCGTCGCTGCCATGCTCGCAGGCATGGGCGTCGTGGCGTGGATCGAGCGGACGCGCGCCTAACCAATCGTCATCAGCGAAGCATTGCCGCCCGCAGCGGCGGTGTTGATGCTCACGGCACGCTCGATCACCAGTCGCTCGAGCGGCACATCCACTTCACCCGGGCTCATCCGCTCGACGGACACGATGGGGCCAGTGCGTGCGGCGAGCGCTTCGCGCACTTGCTGCAATTCACCGGCTTCACCGTGCAGCAGCACGGCGTCGAACTGCACGGCGGCTGCCTTCCAGTCGCTCGCTATCGAGATGCAGGCCTGCACGTCGGGCGGCAGGCTTTGCAGCAGGGCCTGCGAGGTTGCCGGCCACACGGCGCGGCTGCCCACGGCCAGGATCGCTGCCAGCTGCACGAGCCTGTCGCGGTCGGCTTGCGCGAGCGAGAGCACGGCTTGGCGCGGCACCAGGCTGTACACGTTGCGCTCACCCGTGGGGCCGGGCAGCACTTGCGATGCGCCGCTGCGCGATGCCTCGCCAAAGCGCTCGCATGACTGCTCCAGCGTTTTGTAGCCCGCCGCCTTGGCCCACGCTGCGAGCGAATCGACAGGGCGCAGCCCGTTGCGCTGCGCAGTCGGTGCTGCGTCGGCGGTCGACATCACACGCGCCATCACATCGGCAGGCCGGCGCGACAGCAGCCGGTGCAGGTACAGCGGCCCGCCCGCCTTAGGCCCTGTGCCTGAGAGGCCTTCACCACCAAAGGGCTGCACGCCCACGACAGCGCCGACCATGTTGCGGTTGACGTAGATGTTGCCCGCATGCCCTTCACCCAGCACGCGCGCAATCGTCTCGTCGATGCGCGTGTGCAGGCCCATCGTGAGGCCGTAGCCGGTGCCATTGATCTGCCCGAGCAGGCCGTCCAGCTCTTCGCGTTGGTAACGCACAAAGTGCAGCACCGGCCCGAACACTTCGCGCTGCAGCTGCGAGATGCTGCCCAGCTCGATCAGCGTCGGCACAACGAAGGTGCCCGCTGCCAGCGAAGCAGCCAGTGAATCAGCATCCTGCCCCTTCACTTCATGCACGCGCAGCCCGCCCGCGCGCATGCGCTCGACGTGGCTGGCAATGTTGGCGCGCGCCTCCTCATCAGTCACCGGCCCGACATCAACCGCCAGCCGCCCCGGGTTGCCCACACGCAGCTGCGCCATCGCGCCCAGCAGCATCTCAAGCACGCGGTCTGCGGCTTCTTCCTGCACACACAACACGCGCAGTGCTGAGCAGCGCTGGCCCGCGCTGTCAAAAGCCGAAGCGAGCACGTCGATCACGACTTGCTCTGCCAGCGCCGACGAGTCCACGATCATCGCGTTCTGCCCGCCTGTCTCGGCCACCAGCGGAATCGGCTTGCCTGATGCATCGACACGGCCGGTAAGCGCGCGTTGCAGGATGCGCGCGACGTCGGTCGAGCCGGTGAACAGCACGCCTTGCACACGCTCGTCGTTCACCAGCCGCGCGCCCACCGTCTCGCCGCGCCCGGGCAGCAGCTGCACGGCGCTGCGTGGCGCGCCCGCGGCCCAGAGCGCACGCACCGCCTCGGTAGCAATCAAAGGCGTCTGCTCCGCAGGCTTGGCGAGCACAGTGTTACCCGCGGCGAGTGCCGCAGACACCTGGCCGATAAAAATCGCCAGCGGAAAATTCCACGGGCTGATGCACACCACCGGCCCGAGCGGGCGGTGCGACTCGTTGTCGAACCCGTCGCTCGCCTGCCGCGCGTAATACCGCAGGAAGTCCACCGCCTCGCGCACTTCGGCAATCGCGTTGGAGGCGGTCTTGCCAGCCTCGCGAATCAGCAGCGACATCAGGCGCGGCATGTCGGCCTCAAGCGCGTCGGCAGCGGTTTGCAGGATGTGCGCGCGTTGTGCTGGCGCGGTCGCGGCCCATGATGCGGCGCCATCCTGCGCGTGGTGCAGCGCAAGATCGACTTCTTCAGGCGTGGCGTCCCGCGTGTGGCCAACCACATCGTCACGCTGCGCCGGGTTGCGTACCGCTTGCGTCTGGCCAGCGGGGACATCCACCGCCAGCAACGGCGCGGCCAGCCATGGCTGCGAGGCTGAAGCAGCGAAGGCCTGCGCCAATTGAGTGAGCGTGTTCTCGTTGGCGAGATCGAGGCCCTTCGAATTCATGCGTGCATCGCCGTAAAGCGCACGCGGCGCCGCAATCTGCGGATGCGGCAAGCCCAGCCCACCCTCGACAGCAGCGAGTTCTTCGACCTGCACCGACGGGTCGCGGATCAGCTCGTCGATGGAGATGGTCTGGTCGGCGATGCGATTGACGAACGACGTGTTCGCGCCGTTCTCAAGCAGTCGCCGCACCAGGTAAGCCAGCAGCGTTTCGTGCGTGCCCACGGGCGCGTAGATGCGGCAAGGTCGCGCGAGCTTGCCATCAGCCACCGGCCCCACCACTTGCTCATACAGCGGCTCGCCCATGCCGTGCAGGCATTGGAATTCATACTGGCCCGGCGTGTACGCCACAGGATCGGCCAGGTGGTAGATGGCGGCGAGTGTGTGCGCGTTGTGCGTGGCGAACTGGGGGAATATCTGCGCGGGCGCCGCGAGCAACTTGCGGGCACACGCGATGTACGAGAGATCGGTGTAGTGCTTGCGCGTGAACACCGGGTAGCCGTCTTGCCCGTCAAGCTGCGCGCGCTTGATCTCCGAATCCCAATACGCGCCCTTGACCAGGCGGATCATCAGCCGGCGCTCGCTGCGCGCGGCGAGGTCAATCACGTAGTCGATCACGAAGGGGCAGCGCTTCTGGTAAGCCTGGATCACAAAGCCCAGCCCGCTCCAGCCTTTGAGAGCGGGCTCAAAGCAAAGCCGCTCCAGCAAGTCGAGGCTGATCTCCAGCCGGTCTGCTTCTTCTGCGTCGATGTTCAGGCCGATGTCGTATTGCCTGGCGAGCACGCACAGGCCCAGCAACACGGGGTACAGCTCGGCCATCACGCGTTCGTGCTGCGCGCGGCTGTAGCGCGGATGCAGGGCCGACAGCTTGATCGAGATGCCCGGGCCTTCGTAAATGCCGCGGCCGGCCGATGCCTTGCCGATGGCGTGAATCGCCGATTCGTAGTCACGCAGATAGCGTTGCGCGTCGTGCGCTGTCAGCGCCGCTTCACCGAGCATGTCGAATGAATAGCGAAAGCCTTCCGCCTCACGCACGGCAGCGTTCTTCAGCGCTTCGCCAATCGTCTCGCCGGTGACGAACTGCTCGCCCATCATGCGCATCGCCATGTCCACACCCTTGCGGATCAGCGGCTCGCCACCCAGGCTCACCAGGCGGCCGATCGACGACGACAGGCCGGACTCGCTGTGCGTGGACACGAGCTTGCCGGTGATCAGCAGGCCCCACGTGGCGGCATTGACGAACAGCGACGGGCTTTTGCCCAGATGCGTCTGCCACTGGCCCTGCGCGATCTTGTCGCGGATGAGGGCGTCGCGCGTGGCGCTGTCGGGTATGCGCAGCAGCGCCTCGGCCAGGCACATGAGCGCAATGCCTTCCTGCGACGACAGCGCGTATTCCTGCAACAGGTTCTGCACGATGCCTGCGCGGCCTGCCGATGCTTTGCGTGTGCGAAGTGTTTGCGCAATGTCGCTGGCCACCAGCTGCGTGTGCGCGGCGATGCCCGCGGGCAGGCGGCCCAGCGGCATCAGCGCAGCGACGGCCTGCGGCTCGGGTATGCGCCATGCGCTGGTGATGGCTGCGCGCAGCGCAGACGGGGCCGGGCGAGGGCTAATGAACGAAGGCGAGGGGAAGGGTGAAAGATGGGGCACGGTGTCGCTCGGGCGAATGGGGGTGTGGATCTTCAGGTGCTGATCTTGACGCACGAGCGCCCCGGCACCAAACCCCCGTCGTGCGAATACCCGCCGGATTAGCCGTTTGCGCAGCCCATTAAGCGCAGCGCATCAAGACCCGCACATCAAGACCGGCGCGGGTGTTCCAGGAAGAACCTGAGCATCTCGGCCGTGGCGTCGGGCCCACTGGCGTCGGTGTACGAGCCGGCCGGGCTGCCGCCCGACCATGCGTGGCCGCTGCTGTGAACAACCCAATGCTCTGCCACGACGCGCCCGTCGCTGGCCTTGTGCACGGCGCGGGTGTAGCGGCGGCCCCCGGTGCTGCGGCCCGTGGACGACTCGGTGCGCGCAGATGGCCCGGTGGTGGCCGCTATGACCTGCTCGCCATTGCGCGGATGGACGGTGGTGTCGGCATCGCCATGAAAGACGATCGTGGGCCGCGCCGTCGCTTTGTGCGCCACCGGTGTGCCGCCCTTTTGCATGGCACCCAGTGCCGACGAGAGGTCTTGCGCCGAGCCAGCGGCCAGCCCGGAATGAACGCCGGCAGCGGCATAGATGTCCGGGTAAGCGTCGGCCAGGATCGCCGCCATCGCGCCGCCGGCGGACAGGCCCGCTACATACACGCGCGCGGGGTCGATGGGATAGCGCTCGATGATCTCCAGCGTCATGTTGGCAAGCATCGCCGCCTCGCCGCGTCCACGCGCCTGGTGGGTGTGCTTGAACCAGTTCCAGCAGCGTTGCGGGTTGGCTTTGGACGACTGCGCGGGGTACAGCACGAAGCAGCCTTGCTCGCGCGCAGCGTCGTTCATGCGCGTGCCGGCTGCAAAGTCGCCGGGGCTTTGCGTGCAGCCGTGCAGCATGACCACCAGCGCGAGCTTCTGGCCGGCGCGGTGTGGCGGAATGTAGAGCTGCCAGTCGCGGCCCTGCGAGTGGCCGCTCGTGACGGTGTCGCCCTCCAGCACGGCAGGTGCATCTGCTGGCCTGGCATCCAGTGCGATCGCCCGGGTGGCTGCTGTGTGCGCCTCGGCATGGACTTCATGTGCATCCACATCAACCACGATGTCGTCGCGGCCGGTGTGCTGCTGGACGGGCGATTTCTGCAGGCCCGCCGACTGCAGTGCTGCCTGGATCACGGCGGTGGCGCCCATGAGATCGCGTGAGCGTGTCAGGCGCGTGGCCTCTTGCATCAGGCGCTGGAAGTTGGAGTTCAAAAGCGGCTTTCGTGAATGGGGTGTCAGTGAATGCGTGTGCGAAGTGCGGCGCGCACGGCAGGGCTTGCCTGCAGCGAGCCGAGTACGGTGATGGATTCGATGGTGGCCAGCGCCAGCTCGGGCGTGACGTCGGGATCGATCACCGCCAGGCCCAGCACGCGAATGTTCAGCTTGTCTCGCGCTGCCTTGAGCGACAGAAGATCAGCTTTGGTGAAGTAGTGGATGCCCAGCGTGAGCGTCTTGCGCGCGACGACTTGTTTGACGGCCTCGCCGTGTGCGGCCAGCTGGTTGCGCACGGCTGTGCGGATGAGATCGGTGCGGTTGGCGTAGAAGCCCTCTTGCACCAGCAAGTCGATCTGGCCGAGATCGACGCAACCTAGGTTGATGGTGATCTTTTCGTCGGCAGGTTTGGCTGACGAGGTGAGGGAGCGTGTGCTGGCTTTCGGCATGAAAACCATCTTAGCACCATCCAAGTGGATGGTGGAACCAAATGGCCGACAGCAGCCGCAGGCGCGGCCTTACAGCGCGTGCCGTTCGCGCTCCATGTCGAACGTGAGCTCAACCTTCAACCCGGCCGGGTCGGTGAAGAAGACTTGCATCATGTTCCAGCCTGGCACCAGCCGCGCGTCAAAGGCAATGCCACGCGCAGCCAGCTTGGCCTTCGCGCTTTCAAGACCCGTGGCCTTGAGCGCGATGTGGTCGAACTGGCCCGTGGGCTTGTCGGGCGAGATCGGCGGCGCTGACTCAGGCAGCGTCGCGGCAAGGTGGAGGATGGCCGCTTCCGAGCCGCCGTAGAGCCAGTAGCCCGGGAAGGGAAAGCGCGGCCGCGCGCCTTCGGTCAGGCCGAGCACGTCCACATAGAAGTCGCGCACGGCAGCAAGGTCAGACGGGCGCGTGCGGATGTTGTAGTGATCGATGTGCGTGATGCGCATGAGCGGCTCCTTCATGAACGGGCCTGCGCGAGGTTGTCCAGCCCCTCGCGCAGTGAAGCGAATTGGAAACGATAACCGGCAGCCTGCGCTGCGGCGGGCACGACCCACTGGCCGTCCACCAGCAATTCCGACATCTCGCCCATGCCCAGGCGCAATGCCCAGCGCGGCACGCGCAGCAGCGCGCGGCGATGCAGTGACTGCGCCATTTCTTTGGCGAACTCAGACTGCTTCCTGAGATCAGGCGCAACGGCATTGACGGGGCCGCGCAGCTGCTCGTTGGTGATGGCGAAGTCGATCAGGCCCACTGCATCTTGCAGGTGAATCCAGGGCACAGGCTGGTTGCCATCGCCCAGCTGCGCGCCCAGGCCGAAACGGCTCGCAGTGGCCAGGCCCGGATAAGCGCCGCCGCCTGTACCCAGCACGATGCCAAAGCGCGTGCACACCACGCGCACGCCCAGCGCTTCTGCGCGCTGCGCTTCACGCTCGATGGCCACGCACAAGTCCGACTGGAAGCGTCCCGGCTCGGGTGCTGCCCGTTCATCGAGCGGCGCATTGCCAGCTGGCACGCCGTAGAACCCGACAGCGGACGCAGCCACGAGCACGCGGGGGCGCTGCTGCAGGCGTTGCATCAGCGCGATAAGTTCCTGCGTGATGCTGGTGCGGCTGCGCACGAGCAGTTCACGCCGCGCGTGTGTCCATGGCTGGCCCAGCACCGTCGCACCTGCGAGGTGAACCACTGCGTCGATGTGGGTGCCTGCGGGGATGTCGCCAAGCTGCTGCGTCACCCACACACCCGCGCCCAGCGCGCTCCTGGCACGGTGCGCGTTGCGGCTATAGGCAATGACGCTCTTGCCCTCTTGCACCAGCTGCTTGACGAGCGCGGAGCCGATGAAGCCTGTTGCACCTGTGACGAGCACGGCAGGCTGCGTCGGCCATAACGCACTGTGGGTCGCTGAGTTCATGGCCCATGCTACCCGGCGCGGGGCAAGCTCGTGCAGCGCAGGCGCGAGTGACCGGTCAGGTCACAGGGGCAGGATTGAAAAGCACGAGTGAGTTGTGCAGCTTCCACTTCTCGGCCCACGTCTGCTGGCGGCCGCTGGCCACGTCGAGCATCAGCTTGAAGAGCTGCCAGCCGACATCTTCTATCGAGGCGGTTCCGTCTGCGATGGTGCCTGCATTGAGGTCCATCAAGTCATGCCAGCGCGTCGCGAGCTCCGTGCGCGTGGCGACCTTGATCACGGGCACCTGCGCCAGTCCATACGGCGTGCCGCGGCCGGTGGTGAACACATGCAGGTTCATGCCCGCAGCGAGCTGCAGCGTGCCGCAGATGAAGTCGCTGGCTGGTGTCGCTGCAAAGGTCAGGCCCTTGGTCTTGAGCTTTTCGCCCGGTGAGAGCACGCCCGAGATGGGCGCGGTGCCGGACTTGACGATAGAGCCCATCGCCTTCTCGACGATGTTCGAGAGGCCACCCTTCTTGTTGCCCGGCGTGGTGTTCGCACTGCGGTCTGCGCCGCCGCGCTTCAAATACGCGTCATACCAGGCCATCTCGTGGATCATCGCTTCGGCAAGTTCCGGCGTGCTCGCGCGCGACGTGAGCTGGTCGATGGCGTCTCGCACTTCCGTTGTTTCGGAGAACATCACGCTGGCACCGGCGCGCACGAGCAGGTCGGTGCAAAAGCCGACGGCCGGGTTCGCCGTGACGCCCGAAAATGCATCGCTGCCGCCGCACTGCACGCCTACGACCAGCTCGCTCGCGGGCACCGTTTCGCGGCGGCGTGCGTTCAGGCGTTGAAGGTGTTGCTCAGCCTGCCGCATGATGGACTCGACCATCGCCATGAAGCCGACATGTGCGTCGTCTTGCAGGCACACGACATCGAGTGCGGCATCGCTTCGCGCGTCGACGATGGAAAAGCTGCCGGGCGGCAGCAGGCGTTCAGGCTGCAGCTTCTCGCAGCCCAGGCTCACCACCATCACTTCACCGCCGAAGTTGGGGTTGAGGCTGATGTTGCGCAGCGTGCGGATCGGCACGATGGCATCGGGCGCGTCGATGGCAACGCCGCAGCCGTAGCCATGCTCCAGCGCCACAAGATCATCGACATGCGGGTACTTCGGCAGCAGTTCCGCCTTGATGCGCTGGACGGCAAAGTCAGTCACGCCCGCAACGCATTGCACCGTCTGCGTGATCGCAAGGATGTTGCGCGTGCCCACCGAGCCATCCGCGTTGCGATAGCCCTCGAAGGTGTAGCCCGCCAGCGGCGGCAGCGGCTCGCGCTTTGCAGTGGAGATAGGCAGGTTGTCGAGGCCGCGCGCATCGGGCATTTCCAGCAGCCGCTCGTGCACCCAGCTGCCCGCAGCAATGTCCTTGAGCGCGCGGCCAATCGTCACGTTATAGCGGCGCACAGCGCTGCCTGCAGGCAAGTCGACCAGCGCCACCTTGTGGCCCTGCGGCACCGTCTCTTTCAGCATGAGGCCCGATGCGAACACGGCGCCCGCCCGCAAGCCGCCCTGGTTGGCAACGATGCCCACGTTGTCGTGCGGGTGCATCGTGATGTACAGGGGCGCTGAGGTGGTTGGCGTGGTTGATGTGGCGTCGGACATGCTGGCAACCTATTTCCTGCGTGCGGCAGACGCACCCGTTGAATCGCGCTCGACGATTCGAAAACCGACATCGATGATGGGTTCCTTCACTGCGCGGCCCGCGCAGCGGTCGATGATGAGTTGCGCCGCGCGGCGGCCAATTGCGGCACCGTCAACTTGCACGGTGGTCAGCGATGGCATCAGGTGCGCCGCAAAATCCGCATCGCCGAACCCGCAGATGGCGATGTCGCCGGGCACGCGCAGGCCGCGCGCTTGCGCTTCGATGATCGCGCCCAGCGCGAATTCGTCGGAGCTGCAGTACACAGCCTCGAGCTTCGGGTCTTGCGCCAGCAGTTGCGCCATGGCGCGCCGGCCCATCTCCAGGTTGCTGGGCGCGGGCACGATGGCCGTGGGCACTTCACGGCCGATCACGGCGCAAAAGCCTTCACGCCGCGTCATCGCGCGGTGGTCATCACCTGTTGCAACACCCACGCGGCGCCAGCCTTTGTTGAGGAAGAAGCCGCCGATGGCGCTGCCCACTTTCAGATGCGAGAAGCCGACGATCATGTCCAGCGGGTGCGCGCTCAGGTCCCACATCTCGACCACGGGAATGCCCAGGCGCTTGAGTTGGTCGCGCGATGTTTGCGACCCCACCAGCCCCGTGATGACGACGCCATCGGGCCGGCGGCTGATCATGGTGCTGAGCAACTTTTCTTCACGCGAATTCGCGTAGCCGGTCTGGCCGAGGATCAGCTGGTAGCCCTGTGCATCGAGCGTTTCCGTCAACGCGCGGATGGTCGGCAGGAACTGCGGCACGGAGATCACGGGCACCAGCCCCGCCACGGTCATGCTGCGCTTGGACTTCAAGCTGCCTGCGAGCAGGTTGGGTGTGTAGCCCGTCTTCATCACCGCGTCGCGCACGCGCTCTATCGTGCCTTCGGACACAACACCCGGATTGCTGAGCGCACGTGAAGCGGTGATCAGCGACACGCCGGCCACACGTGCAACATCGTGCAATGTGGCGGGTTTCGGCGTGGGCGTGGGCTTTCTCATGGGGTAGCAGGCAGGCGGCGACCGGCGGTGTTGACAGCGGCTGAATGACAACGTTACCATACTCCCGCTTTCATTGCCAATCCACCCCTCAGGCATGCGCGAAATGACAACGTTATCACGCAGCCGATCCAGGAGACATTTCTCATGAAAAAAGCACTCACTGCCATTCTTCTTGGTGTGGCCGCGCTCGCCGCGCAAGCGCAGGCCTGGCCGATGGGCAAGCCGATCACGCTGGTCGTGCCGTTCCCGCCGGGCGGCTCGACAGACCTGATCGCGCGCACGCTGTCGAACCAGTTGCCCGCCAAGCTCGGCGGCGCGAACGTCATCGTTGACAACCGGGCAGGCGCGACGGGCACGATTGGCGCGGCGCAAGTGGTTCGCGCACCAGCCGACGGCTACACGTTGTTCGTGTCGTCCCTCGGGCCGTTCGTCATCGCACCGCACTTGATCAAGGTGCCCTACGACGCACTGAAGGATTTCGACACCATCTCCATCGCCGTGCAGGCACCCAACGTGCTCGTCGTGCCGGCGGCGTCGGCCCACAAGTCGCTGGCGGATGTGATCACGTTCCTCAAAGCCAACCCGAACAAGATGTCGTTCGCCTCGTCGGGCAACGGCAGCAGCGACCACCTCACCGCTGAACTGTTCTGGCTGCAGACCAGCACCACTGGCATCCACGTGCCGTACAAGGGCGGCGGCCCGGTGATGACGGACTTGCTGGGTAACCAGGTCGATTCGTCGTTCATGAACATCAATACGGCCATGCCGCAGATCCTGGCCGGCAAGCTGCGCGCACTGGCCATCACGAGCGAGAAGCGTTCGCCGCTGCTGCCGAACGTGCCAACGCTCGACGAGAGCGGCGTGAAGGGGGCGAACGTCTATTCATGGCAAGCCGTCGCAGCGCCCAAGGGCCTGCCCGCTGACGTGAAGAAGAAGGTCCATGACGCCATCGTTGCTTCGCTGAACGATCCGGCCGTCAAGCCAAAGCTGCTGGAGCTGGGCTTTGAAATCGTTGCTAACACGCCCGAGCAGTTTGCTGCTTATCAGGCGTCGGAATACGCGCGCTGGGGCAAGCTGATCACCAGCCGCAACATCAAGGCCGACTGAGTTGGCATTGATGATCGATTCGACGCCACGCATCACCGACTTGCGCGTGATCCCCGTCGCGGGCCGCGACAGCATGCTGCTGAACCTGAGCGGTGCGCACGGCCCGTTCTTCACGCGCAACCTGCTGCTGCTCACGGATAGCAGCGGGCGTGTGGGTGTGGGCGAGGTGCCCGGCGGCGAGAAGATCCGCCAGACACTGGAAGATGCGACAGAGCTGGTGGTGGGCAAGTCGATCGGCAATCACCAGGCGGTGTTGCAGGAGATGCATCGCCTCTTTGCCGATCGCGATGCAGGCGGGCGCGGGTTGCAGACGTTCGACCTGCGCACGACGATTCATGCGGTGACGGCTGTTGAATGTGCCTTTCTTGATCTGCTGGGGCAGTTTCTGGATGTGCCTCTTGCTGCACTGCTTGGCGAAGGCCAGCAGCGCGATTCAGTCGAGATGCTCGGCTACCTGTTCTACGTGGGCGACAAGCACAAGACCGACTTGCCGTATGCGAGCGAGCCGGATGCAAGGGCGGACTGGTTCCGCCTTCGCCACGACAAGGCGTTGACGCCCGAGGCTATCGTGCGGCTCGCGCAGGCCGCGTACGAGCACTACGGCTTCAACGACTTCAAGCTCAAGGGCGGCGCGCTGCGCGCAGAAGAAGAAATCGAGGCGGTGAAAGCGCTGCATGAGCGCTTTCCGAAGGCGCGCGTCACACTCGACCCCAACGGCGGCTGGCTATTGAAGGACGCGATTCGCCTCATGCGCGATATGCGTGGCGTGGTCGCGTATGCCGAAGACCCGTGCGGCGCTGAAGACGGCTTCTCGGGCCGCGAAGTGATGGCGGAGTTTCGCCGCGCCACCGGCTTGCCGACGGCGACGAACATGGTGGCGACCGACTGGCGGCAGCTCACTCATGCGTTGTCATTGCAGTCCGTGGACATACCGCTGGCCGATCCGCATTTCTGGACGATGGCCGGTTCGGTGCGCGTGGCGCAGACCTGCCGCGACTGGGGCCTGACGTGGGGCTCGCACTCGAACAATCACTTCGACGTATCGCTCGCTATGTTCACGCATGTCGCCGCCGCTGCGCCGGGCCGCGTGACCGCCATCGACACGCACTGGATCTGGCAGGACGGCCAGCGCCTGACGCGCGAGCCGCTGCAAATTGTGGGCGGCATGGTCGAGGTGCCGAAGAAGCCGGGCCTGGGCGTGGAGCTCGACATGCAGGAAGTGCAGAAGGCGCACGAGCTGTACAAGCAGCATGGCCTGGGCTCGCGCGACGACGCCATCGCCATGCAATACCTCATCCCCGGATGGAAATTCAACCCGAAGCGCCCCGCGCTCGACCGCTGAAAGCAAAACCCATGAGAGCAAACAAACTGCGCGAGATCTGGAAGGCAGGCGGCGCCGCCGTGAACGGCTGGCTCGCCATCCCGAACAGCTTTGCCGCCGAGACGATGGCGCACCAGGGCTGGGACACGCTCACTGTCGATATGCAGCACGGCGTGGCCGACTACCAGGCGATGGTGACGATGCTGCAGGCCGTGTCCACGACAGGCACCGTGCCTGTGGTGCGTGTGCCGTGGCTGGAACCGGGTGTGCTGATGCGCACGCTGGATGCAGGCGCGTACGCCGTGATCTGCCCGATGGTGAACACGCGTGAAGACGCACAAAAGCTCGTCTCGTGGACGCACTACGCACCGCAAGGCACGCGCAGCTTTGGGCCCGTGCGCGCGTTGCTGTACAGCGGTGCTGACTATCCCGACCACGCCAACAACACCATCGTGACGTTCGCGATGATCGAGACGGCGCAGGCGCTCGACAACCTGGACAACATTCTCTCGGTTGAAGGGCTCGACGCGGTGTACATCGGCCCTTCGGACTTGTCGCTCTCATTGGGCTGCAAGCCGTCGATGGACGACCTGGAGCCGAAAGTCGCGCAGGCGGTAGAGTACATCCTGGCGCGCGCGAAGGCGCACGGCGTGGTCGCTGGCATTCACAACACATCGCCAGAGACGGCGCTGGCACGCATCGGCAAGGGCTTCCAGTTCGTGACCGTGAGTTCCGATGCGCGCCTGATGGCCGCGGGTGCGCAAGCCGTCATGGCGAAGATGAACGCGGGCAGGGCAGGGGGCAAGGCATGAAGGTCGGTTTCATCGGGCTGGGCATCATGGGCGCGCCGATGGCGCAGCACCTGCTGGCCGCTGGGCATGAGTTGTTCGTACGCACGCGCAGCAAGGTGCCCGAAGCGCTGAGCGCAGCAACGGTGTGCCCGACCAACACGGCAGTGGCCCAGGCCGCAGACGTCGTCTTCCTGATGCTGCCCGACACGCCGGATGTTGAGCTGGTGCTGTTTGGCAAGGATGGTATTGCTGCGGGCCTGTCGAAAGGCAAGACCGTGGTGGACATGAGCTCGATCTCGCCCATGGAGACCAAGCGATTCGCGCAAGCCGTCAACGAGTTGGGTTGCGACTATCTCGATGCGCCTGTGTCGGGTGGCGAAGTGGGCGCGAAGGCCGCGAGCCTCACCATCATGGTCGGTGGCGACGAAGCGGTGTTCGAGCGCGTCAGGCCGTTGCTGCAGCTCATGGGCAAGAACATCACGCTGGTGGGTGGCAACGGTGACGGGCAGACGACGAAGGTCGCCAATCAGATCATCGTGGCGCTGAATATTGCAGCCGTAGGGGAGGCGCTGCTGTTTGCTTCGAAGGCAGGCGCCGATCCGGCGAAGGTGAGGCAGGCGTTGATGGGCGGCTTTGCAGCGTCGCGCATTCTTGAAGTGCATGGCGAGCGGATGATCAAGCGCACGTTCAATCCGGGGTTTCGGATTGCGCTGCACCAAAAGGATCTGGGGCTTGCGCTTGCGGGCGCCAAGACGCTGGGTGTCGCGTTGCCGCAGACTGCGTCAGCGGCGCAGTTGATGCAGGTGTGTGCTGCGCATGGGTGGGATCAGCTTGATCACTCGGCACTGGTCAAGGGGCTGGAGACTATGGCTGCGCATGAGGTGGCGCAGGGGGAGTAGGTTTTGCGGCGTGCCCCCACCCCGGCCCTCCCCCAGAGGGGGAGGGAGGAAGTCAATGTTGCGGCACGACCATCAAACGATATCCAACGGCAGTCTCCGTCAATAGATGTCGCGGCTGCGCCGGATCGTCTTCGAGCTTTTGCCGCAGATGCCCCATGTAGATGCGCAGGTAGTGGCTTTGCTCGGCATGAGACGGGCCCCACACCTCGCGCAGGAGTTGGCGGTGCGTGAGCACACGGCCGGCATTGGCGACGAGCACGGCCAACAACCTGTACTCGATGGGTGTGAGGTGCACTTCCACACCGGCACGCCGCACGAGCCGTGCCTGCCGGTCGATTTCAACCGCACCGAAGCGAAACACCGTCGTGTCTTCATTCGCGTCATCACCACCAGCCGCCCGTGGCCTGCGCAAGTTCGCACGCACGCGTGCGAGTAGCTCGCCCACGCCGAAGGGCTTGGTGAGGTAGTCGTCAGCGCCCGCATCGAGCGCTGCGATCTTGTCGGCCTCGTCGGTGCGCGCCGACAGGATGATGATCGGCACCGCAGACCAGCCGCGCACTTCGCGGATCAAATCGAGCCCGTCGCCGTCAGGCAGCCCCAGGTCGAGCACGAGCAAGTCGGGCTTGCGTGTGCCCGTCTCGACGATGCCGCGTGCCAGCGTGCTGGCTTCGTGCACCTGCCAGCCTTCGCCTTCCAGCGCAGCGCGCACGAAACGCCGGATCTGCGGTTCGTCTTCGATGATGACGGCGGTGGGGCGGGACATGGCTATTCGGTCAACAGGGGAGCAGGCTTGCGCGGCAGGGTCACCGTGAATTCCGCGCCGCCGGTCGATGCGTTGCGCGCGCGAATCTCACCACGATGTGCGTCGACCACGGCCTTGCAGATGGCAAGGCCAAGGCCGACACCGGTTGTGGCTGATTCAGCATGGCCACGCGTGAATTTCTCGAACAACAGGTGCTCGCGGCTTTGCAGCGAAGGCGGCAGACCCGGGCCGTGATCACGCACAGACAAAACCATGCTGCCTTCCTGCGCGTGCGCTGACACTTCAATCGGCGGCGCGCCGTACTTCGCAGCGTTCTCCAGCAGGTTGACCAGTACGCGTTCGATCAGCGTTGCATCGAATTCCACCAGCGGCAAGTCGGCAGGCACATGCACTCGCACCTCTTTGCCCGCGAGCACCGAGCGAACGCTGCGCAGGGCCGAGCCAACGACTTCTTCCACCGACTGCCACTCCAGCCGCAGGCTCACATTGCCGCTTTGCAGGCGCGCCATGTCGAGCAGGTTGTTGGTCAGCGTGGCGAGTTCGCGGGCTTGCTCGGCGATGGCGGCTGCGTTCTCTGCCTGCGCAGGCGTCAGCGCTGGTTGTGAATGCCGCAGCGTCTCAGCCAGACCGACCAGCGCCGTGAGTGGCGTGCGCACGTCATGCGAGATCGCGGCAAGCAGTGCATTGCGCAGGCGTTCCGACTCGATGTCGATCAGCGCCTGGTGCGAGACCTCAACGTAGTGCACGCGCTCAAGTGCAATGGCGATCTGGCGGGCAAACGTGTCGAGCTGCTGGTGCTGCTCGCTCGCCATCGGCCACCGCGGTTGCGCGGGCTGTAGCGCGAGCACGCCGCGCACGCGCATCGGCGCAACCAGCGGTACGTAGTGCCATGCGGGCGCTGCAACGTCGGCAGTCGTTGGGCCTAGTGCCTGATCGGTGCGATAAGCCGCATTCGCCATGCTGGCCTCGAACCCGGCGGGCATGGGTTCAGGAAGTGCGAGTGACTCATGCGGATCGCGCGAATCAGGCAGCAGCACCAGCGCGCTGCCGCCAAAGTGCCGCTGCACGGCCGATTCACCGATCTGCACCACCTGCGATGCGAGCAGCGCAGACGAAAGCTCGCGCGACAGTTCGAAGAGCGACTGCGCACGCCGCTCGCGGCTGGCCGCAATGTTCGCCTGGAAGCGCAGGCCCGCCGTCAACTGGCCGGTGAGCAAGCCGACAGCAAGCATCACGGCAAACGTGACGATGTATTGCACGTCGTTCACCGCAAATGAAAAGCGCGGCGACACGAAGAAGAAGTCGAACGCAACCACGTTGAGCATTGACGCGAGCGCGGAAGGCCCGCGGCCCCATCGCAATGCGATGCCTACCGTGCCCAGCAAGTACAGCATCACCACATTGGCCGGGTCCAGCAGGTTGGCCAGCGGCGTCATCAGCAACGTCAGGGCAACGCAGCACAGCGCCGCATAGGCATACGAGCGCCGTGCGGAGGACGGCGCGGCTTGCGTGTCGCTGTGCGGTTCAGTGGCGCTGGCCATCGCCGCAGGTTATCACTGGCCTTGCGGCCTGCGGCCGAATTCCACCACCCGGTTGGGCGGCAGGTGGAAGTAGTCGGACGAGCGGCTGGAGTTGCGGTGCATCCACGCGAAGAGCGCTTGCCGGGCCAGCGTCATGCGCTTGAGGTGGCCTGTGGCAACCGTCTCGCGGGAGACGAAGTAGGTGGTCGTCATCGTCTCCAGCGGTATGCCGCGCTGGTACGACAGCACCTTCATCATCTCGGGCACGTCGGGCGTTTCCATGAAGCCGTGGCGCAGGGTGACTTGCCAGAAGTCGGCGCCCAGGTCAGCCACGTCGAATCGGTGCGCTGAATCGACGCGCGGCGAGTCCACGCCGACAACCTGCAGCACGATGTTGCGCTGGTGCATGACCTGGTTATGCTTGAGGTTGTGCAGCAGCGCATGCGGCACGAACTCAGGTTCGGCCGTGAGGAACACGGCAGTGCCTTTGACGCGATGCGGCGCATCAGCCAGCAGCGACTGCACGAATGGACGCATCTCGATGCGGCCTGCCATCGCAAGCTCGTGCACAAGGCTTCGGCCGCGCGCCCAGGTGGTGAACAAGACCAGCACCACTGCCGCGACTGCCAGCGGCAGCCATCCGCCTTCGGCGATCTTCAGGCTGTTGGCCGCCAGGAACAGCGTGTCGATGCCCAGCAGCACTGCGGCACCCATGATCACGAGCACGGCGTTCCAGCGCCACACACGCAGCGCGACGAGGGCCGCAAGCACCGTGGTGGTCACCATCGTCACCGACACGGCAATGCCGTAAGCCGCAGACAAGGCGCTGGAGTTCTTGAACGACAGCACGAGCGCCACCACGCCAATGGCCAGCAGCCAGTTCACCGCCGGCATGTAGATTTGCCCCATGGCCTGCCCGGAGGTCTGCACGATGCGAAGGCGCGGCAAGTAGCCCATTCGCATCGCCTGCGCCGTGAGCGAATACGCGCCAGAGATCACCGCCTGCGAAGCAATCACGGTTGCGAGCGCCGACAGGATGACCATGGGTATCACGCCCCAGGCGGGCACCATGCGAAAGAACGGGTTGTCGATAGCAGTTGGGTCGCTCAGCACCAGCGCGCCCTGGCCAAAGTAGTTCAGCACCAGCGCTGGCAAGGCCACGAAGAACCACGCCTGCCGGATCGCGCGTGCGCCGAAGTGGCCCATGTCCGCATAGAGCGCTTCACCGCCCGTCACGGCAAGAAATACAGAGCCGAGCACTGCGAGCGACTGAGCCGGATGCGACGCGAGGAACTGCGCTGCCCACAGCGGGTTGAGCGCTTGCAGCACGCGCGGGTCGTCTGCGATGTGTTGCACGCCGAGCCAGGCGAGCGTGGCGAACCACAGCAGCATGATGGGCCCGAACACCTTGCCCACGGCCCCGGTGCCCAGGCGCTGCGCGGCAAATAGCGCAACCAGAATGACGAGCGTCAGCGGCAGCACGTACGCGTTGAAAAGCGGCGTTGCAACGTTCAGCCCTTCAACGGCCGACAAAACGGAGATCGCTGGTGTGATCAGGCTGTCGCCATAAAACATGGCTGCACCCGTCAGCCCCATGCCTGCAATGAGCCGCAGCATCCACGGATGCGACGCCTGCCCGGCAATGCCCTGGCGTGCGAGCGCCTGCAAGGCCATGATGCCGCCTTCGCCATCGTGATCGGCGCGCAGCACGAACACGATGTACTTCACCGTGACCACCAGCGTCAGCGCCCAGAAGATCAAGGACAACAAGCCCAGCACAGCATCGGGCGTGAGCGGCACGCCGTGCTCGGGGTTGAGGCATTCGCGCAGTGCGTAGAGCGGCGACGTGCCGATGTCGCCATAGACAACGCCGAGCGCCGCCAGTGCGATGGCACCTCGCCAGCCGTGGGCCGACGCTTCGTTGTGGGATGCAGTGAGTATCACGGTGAGTGGGGCGAACCCGAGTGAAGAGGCGCCGATTCTCATGCGGGCACGCCGCAGTTTTTCATTGCGCGCGCCGCCGGGGCCAAGTCTTTACGCATTTTTTATGGCGCGGCTGGCGAAATAATGTCGGCTGCTCCACGTCGAACCTTCAACAGACAAGATCGGGCCGGCATCGTGCAAGAAATCCATTCCGCTGCAAGAGGCGCACTTTGCCTACGAGCACACGGGCTCGCCGCAGGAAGTGATCATTGACCGGTTCATGAGCGTGAGCTTCATCGCCGCCGCATCGCATGCCGATCGCGAAGACATTCGCGCGTCGCTGGCGGAATTGATCGCAACGCATCCGGCGTTGAAAGGAAAGGATCGCGTCAGCTTTCCGTATCGCACAGTGGCATATCACTGCGCGCGCATCTGAGCTCATTGCAAGAGCGAGCGCCAAGACCTTCGGTTTGGCAGTGGAACGATATGCGGCGCAGGGTCACAAAGCCGCGTAGTCCACTTCCATCGAAATGTAGTTAATGCCCCGATTTTTCTCCTGGCCCTGCGGCGCGAACGTGCAGGCACCGCACACGACCGACACCACCAATCCTGTTCCTGCCGCATCGGATACCTCGCGCCACGAACGACCTTTGGCGATTGAGCCGCCGGCGCCGCGCTTCTATGCCGAGAATCTGGTGATCCTGACGCCGGCCGACAAAGGTTGCCTGAGCGTGTCCGCAAGCGTGGGCTACGCACTATTGACTGCCCCGGAAAGCCCGTTCTGGGAGCAGGCCAAGGCAACGAATGCAGCGTTAATTTGCCAGTTGGGCGCGCTAAGCCGGGCGATCGAGGCGGCCCGTCAGTCCGGATCGCCAGAGCTGGATGAACTTGAACAGCGTGCAGCGGGTATTGAGATTGAGATTGACCGGCTGAATGCGGATATCGTGAGTCTTCCACAGCGTGGCCCCGTTGACACGGCGAACGTGGCCCGTGATCGACTGATGATCCTCAATGCGATGGCATGGGGAAAAAAAGATAAGGCCCAAACTGCTGCGGAGTATGCAGAGCAGCAGTGGGCGAGGCTGAATGATGTGCGCGCGCAAGCGCAACCGAACCCACCGTTGGCGCGTGGAGCCGGTATGCAGTGGAGCAGCTATGTCACCAGGCGCAGTGAGCTTGTCGGCGAATTGACTGTAGTTGCCGACGAGCTGAAAAGGCGGATGGCAGGGGGGCGGCCTTCGGGCAAGCGTGAGTTGCTGTCGATCAGTATTTACTACGACCTGTTCAACGAGCTTGCCGGGGAAGTGCGCTCGCTCGACGCCGATGTTGCATCTGCGCATGCAGACTACCTCAAGGCTGACTCGGACCGGACGACCGACATAGCGTTAGCGGAGATGGAGTACTACCAAACCAAATTCGAATCGTCGCCTCAGGTGCCGACTCCTGGCGCGGTTGCGGCGGTCATACTGTACGTGGAACCCGAGCTTCGCGGGTCGGTAACGGCCGACGAACAACCCCGTCACGCCGCGTCCGCAACACGCCAGTCCGCAAGCGACTCTGCGGAACTTTCTGACCAAAAGCGGCATTCGAAGCCGGCGCTCATCGAAGACTAGCCGCCGGCTCCCATTCAATTGTTGAATCCCGGCATGTCCTGATTCGATTGGACGGCCGGCGCGCGGCTGTGCACACTGGGGAGGTGACTGATACCACCTCTCTTCCCACCTCCGTTCCGACACCCCGGCAGCATGACGTGGTGCTTGCCACGCCTGATGAACTGCGCGATCGCATCCGCCAGCTTGGCAAGTCGGCAGCGCAACAGAACGAGCCGCACTTCGTGGCCGTGCGCGAGATCGTCTCGCGCCTGGCCGCGCAAGAGGGCGCGCTGCTGCCCATCCTGCATGAAGTGCAGCACGCGCTTGGCTTCATTCCCAAGGAAGTCGTGGGCGTGATTGCCGACGGCTTGAACCTCTCGCGCGCCGAAGTGCACGGCGTGATCACCTACTACCACCACTTCCGCAGCGAGCCCGCAGGCCGCCACGTGCTGGAGGTGTGCCGTGCCGAGTCGTGCCAGGCCATGGGCAGCGAAGCGATGTGGCAGCACGCCTGTTACGCACTGGGCCTGCCTGCTGAGGGTGGCACTGCGAGCGGCGGCGGCATCACGCTGCAGCCCGTGTATTGCCTGGGGCTGTGCGCCATGTCGCCGGCGGCCATGCTCGATGGCAAGCCGCATGCGCGCCTGAGCGTCCAGCGCATCGACGCATTGATCGACAGGGCGGTTGAGGCATGAGCGCCGTCCGCATCTACGTTCCGCGAGACAGTGCTGCGCTGGCCGTTGGCGCTGAGGAAGTCGCGCAGGCCATCACTGCCGAAGCTGCGTCACGCGGGTTGCAGATTGAACTGATCCGCAACGGCTCGCGCGGCATGTTCTGGCTGGAGCCGCTGGTCGAAGTTCAAACGCCGCAGGGCCGCGTGGCCTATGGGCCGGTGCAGCCTGAAGACGTGGCATCGCTGTTTGACGCTGGCTTGCTGCAAGGCGGCGCGCATGCGCTGGGCCTGGGCGTTACTGACGAGCTTCAGTGGCTGCGCTCGCAAGACAGGCTGACGTTTGCGCGCATCGGCGTGACTGATCCGCTGTCGCTGGCTGCTTATGAAGAACACGGCGGGCTGGCCGGTTTGCGCATCGCGCTGTCGTTTGCTGCGGCTGATGTGGTGCAGCAGGTGCTCGATTCTGGTTTGCGGGGCCGCGGCGGCGCGGCGTTTCCGGCGGGCATCAAGTGGAAGACGGTGGCCGCGGCGCAGGCTGCGCGCAAGTTCATCGTCTGCAATGCCGACGAAGGCGATTCAGGCACGTTCAGCGATCGCATGGTGATGGAGGGCGATCCGTTCATGCTGATCGAAGGCATGGCGATTGCGGGCATCTCGACCGGTGCGACGCATGGCTACATCTACGTGCGCTCTGAATATCCGCATGCGGTGGCCACGCTGCGCGAGGCGGTGACCATTGCGCGGGCGGCAGGCGTGCTCGGCGACAACGTGCTGGCCAGCGGCAAGGCATTCGAGCTTGAAGTGCGCATGGCCGCAGGCTCGTATGTGTGCGGCGAGGAAACGGCGATGCTGGAGAGCATTGAAGGCAAGCGCGGCATCGTGCGTGCCAAGCCGCCGCTGCCTGCGCTGCAAGGGCTCTTTGGCATGCCAACGGTGATCAATAACGTGATCACGTTTGCGTCGGTGCCAATCATCCTGGCCAAGGGGCCGGTGTTCTATCGCAACTACGGCGTGGGCCGCTCGCATGGCACGCTGCCCATCCAGCTGGCGGGCAACGTGAAGCACGGCGGGCTGGTCGAGAAGGCTTTCGGCATCACGCTGCGCCAGCTGATGTTCGACTATGGCGGTGGCACTGCGAGTGGCCGGCCGGTGAAGGCCGTGCAGGTCGGCGGCCCGCTGGGTGCGTACGTGCCCGAATCGCAGTGGGACATTCCATTCGACTATGAAGCGTATGCGGCGGTGGGCGCAGTGGTGGGCCACGGCGGCATCGTCATGCATGACGACACGGCAGATATGTCGAAGCTCGCGCGGTATGCGATGGAGTTCTGCGCGATTGAGTCGTGCGGCAAGTGCACGCCTTGCCGCATCGGGTCCACGCGCGGTGTGGAAGTGATCGACAAAATTCGCACGGTCGACGCGCAAACGCGGCCGCAGCAAGTCAAGCTCTTGCGTGACCTGTGCGACACGATGGTCAACGGCTCGCTCTGCGCGATGGGCGGCATGACGCCTTACCCGGTGGTCTCCGCGCTCAACCACTACCCTGAAGATTTCGGCATCACGGCCACGGGCCGCGAAGCCGCCTGAAGCATTTCGAAAGAAGAGGAGCACACCATGCTCGAACACCTGAAGGTTTCTGACTACGGCACGCCGCGTCGCGAATCCACCGAAGAGGTCACGCTGCAGATCGACGGCGTCGATGTGACGGTGGCCAAAGGCACGTCGATCATGCGGGCCGCGATGGACATGGGCGTGAAGGTGCCCAAGCTGTGCGCGACAGACAGCGTCGAGCCCTTCGGCTCCTGCCGCCTGTGCCTGGTGGAGATTGAAGGGCGCAAGGGCTTCCCCGCTTCATGCACGACACCGGCCGAGCCCGGCATGAAGGTGCGCACGCAAACACCCAAGCTGCAAGAGCTGCGCAAGGGGGTGATGGAGCTGTACATCAGCGACCATCCGCTGGACTGCCTCACGTGCAGCGCCAATGGCAATTGCGAGCTGCAGGACATGGCGGGCGTCACGGGCCTGCGCAATGTGCGCTATGGCTTCAAGGGCGCGAACCACATCGAAGCGAAGAAAGACGAATCCAATCCGTACTTCACCTATGACCCGTCGAAGTGCATCGTGTGCAGCCGCTGCGTGCGCGCGTGTGAGGAAACTCAGGGCACGTTTGCGCTGACGATCAGCGGGCGTGGCTTTGAGTCGCGCGTGTCGCCCGGGCAAGACCAGCCGTTCATGGACAGCGAATGCGTGAGCTGCGGCGCCTGCGTCGAGGCTTGCCCCACGGCGACGCTGCAGGAGAAGACGGTGATCGAGCTCGGCCAGCCCGAGCACAGCGCCATCACCACCTGCGCCTACTGCGGCGTGGGCTGCGGCTTCAAGGCCGAGATGAAGGGCAACCAGGTTGTGCGCATGGTGCCGTGGAAAGACGGCAAGGCCAACGAGGGCCATTCATGCATCAAGGGCCGCTTTGCGTGGGGCTATGCCACGCACAAAGACCGCATCACCAAGCCGATGATCCGCAAGACGATTCACGACGCGTGGCGCGAAGTGAGCTGGGAAGAAGCGATCAACTACGCGGCCAGCGAGTTCCGGCGCATCCAGGCCAGGCACGGCAAGGACTCGATTGGCGGCATCACGTCGTCGCGCTGCACCAATGAGGAAACGTACCTGGTGCAGAAGCTGATTCGCGCGGCTTTTGGCAACAACAACGTCGATACCTGCGCGCGCGTGTGCCATTCACCCACGGGCTATGGCCTGGGGCAGACGTTTGGCACGTCGGCGGGTACGCAGACGTTCAAGTCGGTGGAAAAGAGCGACGTGATCATGGTGATCGGCGCGAACCCGACCGAAGCGCACCCCGTGTTTGCGTCGCGCATGAAGCGGCGCCTGCGCCAGGGCGCGAAGCTGATCGTGATCGATCCGCGGCAGATCGACCTGGTGAAGTCGCCGCATGTGAGTGCTTCGTATCACCTGCAACTCAAGCCGGGCACGAACGTGGCCGTGATCACTTCGCTCGCGCATGTGATCGTCACGGAAGGCCTGCTGGCTGACAGCTACATTGCCGAGCGGTGCGACGACAAGTCCGCCCGCGAGTGGAAAGAATTCGTGGCGCGGCCAGAGAACTCACCCGAGGCGATGGAAGCTGTGACCGGCGTGCCCGCGCACATGGTCCGCAGCGCTGCGCGGCTCTACGCCACGGGCAACGACCAGGGCGTGAAGCCTGCCAAGCCCGTCAACGGCGCGATCTATTACGGCCTGGGCGTGACCGAGCATGCGCAAGGCTCGACGATGGTCATGGGCATTGCGAATCTGGCCATGGCCACGGGCAACGTGGGTCGTGAAGGCGTGGGCGTGAATCCGCTGCGCGGGCAGAACAACGTGCAGGGTGCGTGCGACATGGGCTCGTTCCCGCATGAGCTGCCGGGCTACCGCCACATCTCTGACAGCACGGTGCGCGGCACATTCGAATCCGCCTGGAATGTGGAGCTCAACCCCGAGCCGGGCCTGCGCATTCCCAACATGCTCGACGCAGCGATGTCGGGCAGCTTCATGGGCCTGTACTGTGAAGGCGAAGACATCGTGCAGTCCGACCCCGACACGCAGCACGTGGGCGCAGCGCTCGCGGCGATGGAATGCGTGGTGGTGCAGGACATCTTCCTGAATGAGACGGCCAAGTACGCGCACGTGCTGCTGCCGGGCGCATCGTTTCTGGAGAAAGACGGCACCTTCACCAATGCAGAGCGTCGCATCTCACGCGTTCGCAAAGTCATGCCGCCGCTCGCGGGCTATGCGGATTGGGAAGTGACGCAGATGCTGTCGAATGCGCTGGGCTACCCCATGAACTACTCGCACCCGCGCGAGATCATGGAAGAGATCGCAGCGCTCACACCCACATTCAAGGGCGTGACGTACGAGAAGATCGACGAGTTTGGCAGCGTGCAATGGCCGTGCAACGACAGCACCGAGCTGCTGGGCACGCCCATCATGCATATCGACAAGTTCGTGCGTGGCAAGGGCCGCTTCATCATCACGAAGTACGTGGCGAGCGATGAGAAAGTCACGCAGCGCTTCCCGCTGTTGCTGACCACGGGGCGCATCCTGTCGCAGTACAACGTGGGTGCGCAAACGCGCCGCACCGCCAACAACCAGTGGCACAGCGAAGACCGGCTGGAGATTCACCCGCATGACGCGCAAGACCGCGGCATCAAGGACGGCGACTGGGTCGGCATTTCGAGCCGCGCGGGTGATACGGTGCTGCGCGCTGAGGTGACAGAGCGCATCCAGCCGGGCGTGGTGTACACGACGTTCCACTTCCCTGAGTCGGGCGCGAACGTGATCACGACCGACAGCTCGGACTGGGCGACCAACTGCCCCGAGTACAAGGTGACCGCGGTGCAGGTGATGCCGGTGGCCAAGCCGTCGAAGTGGCAGCAGGAATACTCGCAGTTCAATGCCGAGCAGCTCGCGCACCTGGCAGCGGTGCACGGCGAGGCAGCGGCCATTGTTGGCAAGTGATTCGGCAAGTGATCCGGTTGACAATCGCGCGATGAACCTGTCCGACCCACCCGTGAACCCGCCGCCCGCCATGAGGCATGTGCCGATGGAGCGGCGCGACGCGGCCGGTGCGCAGGCGGCGCAGGACTGGGTGGCGATGGAGGTGCCGGTGGCGCTGGAGTTCAACGGCATCTCGCATGCGGTAATGCTCGCTTCACCGGCGGACCTGGAAGACTTCGCTTACGGCTTCTCGTTGACGGAAGAAATCGTCGATAGCGCCGCCGATATCCGTGATGTGGAGGTCGTGCCAGGCGAGCAGGGCATCACGGTGCGGCTGGAGATTGCTTCGTCGTGTTTTGCGCGTTTGAAGGAGCGCCGCCGCAGCCTGGCCGGCAGAACAGGATGCGGCCTGTGCGGCACTGAGAGCCTGCCCGATGCAGTGCGTACACCGCCGCCGTTGAATTCGCAGGCGTCGTTCAGCCAGGCCGCCGTGTTGCAGGCATTGCAGTCGCTGCGCAGCCGCCAGCCGCTGCACGACGCAACGGGTGCCACGCATGCCGCGGCATTTGCTGATACGGGCGGTGGCCTGCTCATCGTGCGGGAAGACGTGGGCCGCCACAACGCGCTCGACAAACTGATCGGCGCCATGCAGCGCGCGCGGCACGATGCGAACGCGGGCTTCATCGTGGTGACCAGCCGCGCGAGCTACGAGATGGCCGGCAAGGCGGCACGTGCGGGCGCGCCATTGCTGGCAGCCGTCTCAGGCGTGACTGGCCTGGCCATCGATGTTGCGCAGCAAGCGGGCCTTTGCCTGATCGGCTTTGCGCGCGGCGACAACCTCAACATCTACACGCATGCCGAGCGCGTGCGCAAGGGCGAGCCCCATGGACAGTGACAACCTCGTTCGCATGGCCAACCGCATTGGCGACTTTTTCGAGGCGATGCCTGATCGCGAGGAAGCGCTTGAAGGCATCGCGACGCACCTGAAGAAGTTCTGGGATCCGCGTATGCGCCGGCAGTTCCTGGAGATGGTCGATGCCAATGCCGGTGCCAATGCGCCTGGCCTGAAAGACATCGTGCGCGTTGCTGTCGAACGGCATCGCGCGCTGCTGGCCTGAGAGGCTGCACCACAGGTTGTTGATTCCTGCGCCGCTTGGGCGTGGGGCGCACTACCTTTGATAGTCAAAGGCATAGCCCGCGCAAACCGCCGGAACCTTTCGCACATCAGCGTTACAGACCGTGGGAACAAGCTCAATTGCGAAAGGTCTTCTATGCTCCCCGCACGTTCCGCAGGCCAATCTGGCTCAACACCACCGACGCAGCCGTCGCCAACGGGCCCTGCGCAGGCGCGAGCGGGTTCTGCGGCGGGGCGAGCAACGTCCTTCGTGAATTCCTTGGGGCGCAGCTTTGGCAACCTAGCGAGGCGAGTTGCAGACATGCCAGCTGCGCGACGCAGATCTGAGGATTTGAGCGAGCGGCCGCATGAACCTGCACCGACCGATGCCGTCGAAGGCGGAAACACAGCGCCCGCTGAAATTCGTGCGTTGGCCATCAGGGAAATAAGGGCTCACCTGGCGGCAAGCCGGGCATCGGCTGGTGACCTTGTCGCGGCTGAGCACCTGCAGCGTTGCATCGACATCTTCGACGAAAACCGTGACCGCTTCGGCGTGTTGCCGGACGATGTGCGTCAACTGATGGCGGAGGTGTCGGAACGCGGGAGAGATGCGTGCAATGCGAGGGGTTTGGCTATCGGTGAAGACCTTTGGCTACTTCGCGCATCCGAGATGCAACGTAGGGCGCGTGAGTTTGGCTCAACAAGCGAACCGCTTACTCGTCTGCCAGAGCATCGTCCGATGGATATCCGCGCGCCCATGCTGAATTCGACGGAATGCGCCAAGTTGCAAGCTGGCGTCTTTCCGTGGCCCGGCGATTTTCCCGGTTCGGGGCGAACTGAATTCGAGAGTTATGTCGGTGACGTGCAGGAAGTACTCTTGCAACTGAAAAACCCAGGTGATGTGGATTTACTCAAACTTGCTTGCGTGTTGCAGCCCGGAAGCAGCTTTTTCAAGGACGTGTGCGGACATGAGCTCATCAAGAGACTCAATGCGATTCATCGCGGCAGCCAATATGAAGCGGCCAAGCGTCAAATTGCGGGGAGGGCTCTGTGTTTTGTCGGCCGGGAGGGAGCTCAGTTCCAATATTCTCATGACCCATATGACGCATGTGAACTATTCCACCAGATGTCAAATGCGCTTTTCATCGATGTGGGGGTGCATCCGCTCGACGATCAAAGGCACTCGGCAGCGTGGGCACTCAATTCCTGCGTGTGGCACTCGCAAGGCCTTATCCGCGACGACAGCCTACTCCGCGCCTTGGCCCAGCGCGCGATCGAATCGCCCGCGATGTACGAAGCCGCTTCTACATGGGCACATACCTTGAGATGGGACCTTGATGGATTTGTTCGGGCAAATTACCCTCAGGCCGCGCGCGAGCTTGTTGATACGCGTGTCGGCGATCATCTCAACCAAATTGGCGACCTGACCGCCCTCGTTCAGAGCTATGTAGGCGCACCGCCCACCCGCGCCGACCGCTCAGCAGAGTTAGCACGTCAATCCAAGCGAGTGGGCGAGCTCCAGAAGGGAATTTACTCGCTCGTCGGCAAACGCAATGAGCTGATCGCCCATGAGAGACCGATTGAGATCTGGTTGGCCTACGGTGCGCTCGTGGCGGACATTCGGCTGGAAGCTGGGGAGCGCACCAGTGACCTGCTTGAAGATTTGTGGATCAGTTTGTCGCGAGAACGCCGTGCGTTGACTACCCCGGCTGATATTCAGAAGGTCGACACAGTACTTGCGCTCTACTTCCAGGAGCATGCGCAGCATTCTTATCAAGTTGCAGATGTGCTGGCCGAGATAGCGCAATACACGTTGACAACCGCGGCGCACTCGAAATACGACGAGGCCGCTGGTGAGCTGTTCACAGCTCAATGGAAGGTCGTGCTCGAGCGTGTCAAAGCGCTGGAATTCGAAGGCAAGGACGAACTGCTGGCCAGCCTGTCGGTGCAGCTGGAGGAGTTGGGGAAACAGCCCGGTTGGGCAGCCTGCGCGAGTAGTGCGCGCCTGTATTTCCGCTAGTTGTGAAATACGCCGGTCGGTCAGCGCCGACCGGTGCCGGGCCTGGCGAGACCAGCCCTCACGGCGGCTGGCACTACGCCAGGTGACACCGCGAATCTGGCGCAGAATCCGGCGATATGCACAACGCGCAGCCTGCCTCGCCATGAACGTCCTCGCCTCGATGCGCTACCTGGTGGCGCTCAATGAACAGAAGCACTTCGGCCGCGCGGCCCAGGCCTGCCACATCACGCAGCCTGCGCTGTCGAATGCGATGCGTGTGCTCGAGCGCGAGTTTGGCGTTGTCATCATTCGCCGCGGCCGCACGTTCGTGGGCCTCACACCCGAGGGCGAGCGCGTGCTGGCGTCGGCGCAGCGCATGCTGCATGAGCACAACCTTTTGCAGCAGGAGTTGAAGAGCGAAGCAGGGCGTGTGCAAGGGCCGCTGCGGCTGGGCGCGGTGCCCACGGCCATCCCTGTGCTCGCGCGCTTTGCAGCGATGTTGCGCGTGCGGCAGCCGGGCATCGTGCCAGCCGTGATTTCGCTCAGCTCGTCGGAGCTGGAGGCGGGTATCGACAGCCTCTCGCTCGACCTGGCCCTGGGCTATACCGAGCGCGTGCGCGAGCGCAAATCGACTGTTACGGTCTATCCGCAATACATCGAGCACTACTTTTATCTGCACCGCGCCGCCAAGCCGGCGGCCGGTGGGATGAAGATTGGCGCGCGCGTGAAATGGAAAGATGTGGCGCAACATCCACTGGCCATGCTCACGCCCGAAATGCATAACCGCACGATCATCGACAGTGCGTTTGCAACGGCGGGCACGCCGGTCAAGCCTGCGATAGAAACCAACTCCATCCTCTCGCTGGCGTTGAGTGTGGTGGAAGGTGATGTGTCCACGGTGATGCCCGGCGCACTGGTAGCGGCTGTGCGCGGCTATCGTGAGCTGGAGGCGAATCCGCTCACGTCGCCCGAGGTGCGCACGCCCATTGGCTTTATGTCGAATGCGCTCACGCAGCCTTCGCGCGCGCTGGCCGAGGCTATCGCACTGGCGCAAGACAAGCAGTGGCTGCGCCATGCTGCACTGCACTCAGGCCTGCTGGCTGCCTGACACCCGCGCTGATGTAGGCGGCAACTACCTTCAGTGGGCCGTTGCTCCGAGAAAACCCCAATGGGGCGCGCAAACGCTGCGTGCAGGTGTAACCTGCTTGCTACCGTGATCGCGTCCGCTGCCATGGTGGGCTCGAAGTCTCAAGCAACTCAGCGTGTACGAGAGGAGCAAAAGCATGGACATGAACCGACGGCAGTTCTTCCGCGTGAGCGGGGCAGGGCTGGCCGCATCGAGCCTGGTGGCGCTCGGCTTTTCGCCGACAGCTGCGCTGGCTGAGGTGCGGCAGTTCAAGCTCTCGCGAACGACTGAAACCCGCAACACCTGCCCCTACTGCTCGGTGGGCTGCGGCATCCTGATGTACAGCCTGGGCGACAAGTCGAAAAACGCGCTGCCCGACATCATCCACATCGAAGGCGACCCGGATCACCCCGTCAACCGCGGTACGCTGTGCCCCAAGGGCGCGGGCCTGCTCGACTTCGTGCACAGCCCCAACCGGCTGAAGTACCCCGAGATCCGCGAGCCCGGCGCCAGCGAGTGGAAACGCGTGAGCTGGGACGAAGCGATGACGCGGCTGGCCAAGCTCATGAAGGCTGACCGCGACGCGAACTTCATTGCGCAGAACGCCGACGGCAAAACCGTCAACCGCTGGACTTCCACCGGCATGCTCTGCGCATCAGCATCCTCCAACGAATCGGGCTACATCACGCACAAGGCGATGCGCTCGATGGGGATGCTCGTATTCGACAATCAAGCGCGCGTTTGACACGGACCGACGGTGGCCAGTCTGGCCCCGACGTTCGGACGCGGCGCGATGACCAACCACTGGGTGGACATCAAGAATGCCGATCTCGTTCTCATCATGGGTGGCAATGCCGCTGAAGCGCATCCGTGCGGCTTCAAGTGGGTCATAGAAGCCAAGCAGCACAACAAGGCGAAGCTGATCGTCGTCGACCCGCGCTTCACGCGCTCGGCCGCGATGAGCGACTACTACGCGCCAATTCGCGCGGGCACGGACATCGCCTTCCTGGGCGGTGTCATCAACTACCTGCTGTCGAACAACAAGATCCACCAGGACTACGTCGCGAACTACACGAACGCGTCGTTCATCGTGGGCGAGGCGTTCGGCTTCAAGGACGGCCTGTTCAGCGGCTACGACGAAGCCAAGCGCAATTACAGCGCGGCGAGCTGGGCGTACGAGATGGACGGCGACTTCGCCAAGACCGACCCGACGATGCAGCACCCGCGCTGCGTGCTCAACGTGATGAAGGCGCACTTCTCGCGCTACACGCCCGAGATGGTCAGCCGCATCACCGGCACGCCCAAAGACAAGTTCCAGAAGATCTGCCAGATGATTGGCGAGACGGCGGTGCCAGGCAAGGCGATGACCATCATGTACGCGCTGGGCTGGACACAGCACAGCACGGGCTCGCAGATGATCCGCACGGCCGCCATCATGCAGCTGCTGCTGGGCAACATCGGCATCGCCGGCGGCGGCATGAACGCGCTGCGCGGCCACAGCAACATCCAGGGCCTGACGGACCTGGGCCTGCTGTCGAACTCGCTGCCGGGCTACCTGAGCCTGCCGCGCGATGCAGAGCAGGATCTTGAGACGTACTACAAGCCGCGCGCGTTGAAGCCCCTGCGGCCCAACCAGATGAGCTACTGGCAGAACTACCCCAAGTTCTTCGTCAGCATGCAAAAAGCCTGGTGGGGCGCAGCGGCCACGGCCGAGAACAACTGGGCCTTCGACTACCTGCCCAAGTGGGACAGGCTGTACGACGTGCTGCAGGCGTTCGAGCTGATGAACCAGGGCAAGCTCAACGGCTACATCTGCCAGGGCTTCAACCCGGTGGGATCCTTTCCGAACAAGAAGAAGATCATCGCGGGCCTGTCGAAGCTGAAGTTCCTCGCGATCATCGATCCGCTCAACACAGAGACGGCGGAGTTCTGGAAGAACTACGGCGAACACAACGACGTTAAGAGCTCGGAGATCCAGACGACGGTGTTCCGCTTCCCGTCCACGTGCTTTGCGGAAGAAGACGGCTCGCTCACCAACTCGGGCCGCTGGCTGCAGTGGCACTGGAAGGGCGCGAACCCGCCGGGCGAGGCCAAGGGCGATCCGGAAATCATCGCGGACCTGTTCTCGCGCATCCGTGCGATGTATGCGAAGGACGGCGGCGCGTTCCCCGACCCCATCGTCAAGCTCACGTGGCCCTACAAGATTCCATCCGCGCCTTCTGCCGAAGAGCTCGCGATGGAATACAACGGCAAGGCGCTGGCCGATGTGCTCGCACCGCCCGACCCGAAAGACCCGAAGGCGCCGCAAAAGGTGCTGGTGAAGGCGGGTGAGCAGTTGCCCGGCTTTGGCATGCTGCGCGATGACGGCAGCACGTCGTGCGGCTGCTGGATTTATTCCGGCGCATGGACGCAGGCCGGCAACCAGATGGCGCGGCGCGACAACGCGGACCCATGGGGCATCGGCCAGACGCTGAACTGGGCGTGGGGGTGGCCCGCGAACCGGCGCATTCTGTACAACGCTGCGTCGAGCGCGCCTGATGGCAAGCCTTGGAATGCCAAGCGCCGCCTCGTGCAATGGAACGGCACGGCGTGGGGTGGCTCTGACGTGCCCGACATCCGGCCCGATGCCAACCCGGGCGACGAGAACCGCGTGCAGCCGTTCATCATGACGGCCGAGGGCGTGGCCCGCATGTATGCGCCCACAGGCATGGCCGAAGGCTCGCTGCCCGAGCACTACGAGCCGTTCGAATCGCCGCTTGAAAACAACCCGATGAACACCAACCCGAAAGCGCGGGCCAACCCGGCGGCGCGCGTGTTCAAAGGTGACATGGAAGCGTTCGGCAAACCGAAGGACTTCCCGTATGTGGCGACGAGCTATCGCCTCACCGAGCACTTCCACTACTGGACGAAGAACGTGGAGACGTCGGCCATCATCCAGCCGCAGCAGTTTGTGGAGATAGGCGAAGAGCTCGCCAAGGCCAAGGGCATCAACAACGGCGACATGGTGAAGGTCTCGTCCAACCGCGGCTTCATCAAGGCCGTGGCGGTGGTGACCAAGCGCATTCCGCAGCTGGATGTCGATGGCAAGAAGGTCGACACGGTGGGCCTGCCCAATCACTGGGGCTTCGTGGGTGTGGCCAAACCGGGTTACCTGGTCAACACGCTCACGCCATTCGTGGGGGATGCGAACACGCAGACGCCCGAATACAAATCCTTCACCGTCAACATCGAGAAAGCATAGGAGAACCACATGTCTTCATTGCAATCCCTCGATATCGTCGCCCGCTCGGCGACCACGACGCCATCGCCGCATGCGCGCAGCCACACGCCGGAAGTCGCGAAGCTCATCGATGTGTCCAGCTGCATCGGCTGCAAGGCATGCCAGGTGGCCTGCATGCAGTGGAACGACCTGCGCGATGAGGTGGGCACCAACCACGGCACTTACGACAACCCGGTTGACCTCACGCCGCAATCCTGGACGGTGATGAAGTTCTCCGAAGTGGTGATGCCGTCGAAGGAGCAGGGCAACCACCTCGAATGGCTGATCCGCAAAGACGGCTGCATGCACTGCGCCGACCCCGGCTGCCTGAAAGCGTGCCCGGCGCCCGGCGCGATCGTGCAGTACAGCAACGGCATCGTCGACTTCATCAGCGAGAACTGCATTGGCTGCGGCAACTGCGTGACGGGCTGCCCCTTCGATGTGCCTCGCATCTCGAAGGTGGACAACAAAGCGTACAAGTGCTCGCTGTGCTCTGACCGTGTGGGTGTGGGCCTTGAGCCTGCGTGCGCCAAGGCCTGCCCGACCGGCGCCATTCACTTCGGCTCCAAGGAAGACATGCTGGAGTTCGGCGCGGGCCGCGTGAGCGAGTTGAAGACGCGCGGCTTTGACAACGCTGGTGTGTACGACCCCAAGGGTGTGGGCGGCACGCACGTGATGTATGTGCTGCAGCACGCAGACCAGCCCGAGATCTACGCGGGCCTGCCCGCCAACCCGAGCATCAGCCCGCTGGTGTCGCTGTGGAAGGGCATTGCCAAGCCGCTGGCCGTGGCCGCGATGATCGGCGCTGCGGTCGCTGGCTTCTTCCACTACGTGAAGGTCGGGCCGATTGAAGAGAGCCCCGACGACGACGCGCATCCGCATGCCGACGGCGATGTGGCCGTTGAAATCGATGAACCCCGTGCAGGTTAAGGAGAGCAGACATGGAACGACTCATCCAGCGCTACCCTGACCGCACACGCATGAACCACTGGCTGGTGGCCATGCTTTTCGTCTGCGCGGCCCTTTCAGGCTTCGCGTTCTTCCACCCGGCGTTCTACTTCTTCACCGCGCTGTTCGGCGGCGGGGCGTGGACGCGCATCCTGCATCCGTTCATCGGCGTGTTCATGATGCTGTGCTTCGTCGGCATGTTCGTGCAGGTGTGGCGCGACAACGTCTGGCGCGACGGCGACGGCGAGTGGGTGCGGCGTTCTGGCACGCTGCTGCGCGGCGACGAAGACGGCATGCCTGCCGTCGGCAAGTACAACGGCGGGCAGAAGGCGATCTTCTGGCTCTTCACGCTGTGCCTCGTCGTGTTGCTGGTCACGGGCTTCACGTTCTGGCAGCCGTGGTTTGCCGACGCGTTCCCGATCACGGTGCGGCGCATTGGTGTGCTGCTGCATGCCGTGGCAGCGTTCATCCTGGTGCTGGGCGCCATCGTGCACATTTACGCGGCCATCTGGGTCAAGGGCTCTATCCGCGCGATGACGCGCGGCTACGTGAGCGCAGCCTGGGCGCGGCGCCATCATTTGCTGTGGTACCGTGAAGTGACAGGCGACAAATGACACGCACCGCAGGAGTTCGATGAGTTCCATACAGGCCAGGCCACTGCTCAGTCCTGAAGAGATCGCAGTCCGCGCGGGCCAGGAGGCTCAGTTCTTCCGGCTGCCAGTGCGCGGCGAGGTTTTTGCTGAACGAGATATCCGCCTGCGCCAGGGCGCAGCCGGCAACTCGATGCGCGACTACCTGCTGTTGATGGCCGATGTCGTCCGCGCGCAGCACGACGTGCTGCAGACTTACCCCACCGTGAAACTGCCAAGCGCAGCAGATATCGACGCTGCGTCCCGCGCCGGCATGCCGCTGCTGCCGGTGGAGCACTGGCCGCGCGACCCGGCGTGGCGCGAAGGCTTCACGCGCATTCTTGACGCCGTGCTCGCGCGCCTGCCGGCGGGCCCTGCGCGCGACAGCGTTGCTTCCTTGCGTGCTGCCGACGTGGACGTGATCGAGCGGCAGGCAGACCGGCTGTCGCAGAACATCACCTTCGGGCTGGACTTTGCCGCGGCGCCCTTCATAGGCGCTGCATTGCAGGCGTACTGGACGCACATGGTCATTGCCACCCAAGAGCTGCATGGCAAAGGCCCGATAGCGCCCTTCGGCCGCATTGACGACGCCACGCGCTGCCCCTGCTGCGGCGGCCTGCCGGTGGCCAGCGTCTCGCGCATTGACCCGGGGCAGGGCGGCCTGCGTTACCTGCAGTGCTCGATGTGTTCGACGCAGTGGCACATGGTGCGAATCAAGTGCACGCATTGCCAGAGCACGAAGGGCATCCACTACCAGTCGCTGCAACTGGCAGCTGCCGAGGCACCCGCTGCCGCAACTGCAGTCGTAGAAGCTGAGACATGCGATGAATGCGGCAGCTATTTGAAGATCGTGCGCATGGAGCGTGACCCGCATGTGGAAGCGATGGCCGATGACTTGGCCACGGTGACGCTCGACCTGCTGGTGAGCGAAGCTGGCTACCAGCGGCACGGCGCGAACTACATGCTGCTCTTTGGCGACCCGGAGTCGCCACCTGACACACCCGGCTCACAGGGAGACGGCGCAGGCGGAGGCGGTTGATGGCGCTGACCCGAGAGTCCGTGGTTCACGGCTCGAAGGCCAGGCCCCAGGATCTGCCTTCGGTTGACAAGCTGCTGCGGCTGGCCGCAGTACAGACACTGCTTGATGCGCATGGCCATACGCTGGTCACTGACGAGGCGCGCGCGTTGCTCGATGGCCTGCGCGCCCGTGCGGTCGCGGGCGACTTGCCCTCGGAGTCGCTCGAAGCCGATTCGCTCACTGCAAGCCTGTGCGCGCAAGTCGAAGCACGCGTGGCGCCGCGCCTGCGCTGCGTGGTCAACCTCACTGGCACGGTCATTCACACGAACATGGGGCGATCAGTGTTGCCACAAGCGGCCATCGACCATGTCGCGCGAATGATGTCGGGGCCGAACAATCTTGAATACGACATTGCTGCGGGCGGGCGGGGTGATCGTGATTCGATCGTCGAAGGGCTGCTATGCGAGATCACGGGCGCGCAAGCGGCAACGGTGGTGAACAACAACGCAGCCGCTGTGCTGCTCACGCTCGCGGCCCTTTCGCATGAACGCGAGGCCATCGTGTCGCGCGGCGAGCTGGTGGAGATCGGTGGTGCTTTCCGCATGCCGGATGTGATGGCGAGTGCGGGCGCCATCATGGTGGAAGTCGGCACGACGAATCGCACTCATTTGGTTGACTACGCGCGTGCCATCGGCCCGAACACCGGCCTGCTGTTGAAGGTGCACACGAGCAACTACGCGGTGCAGGGGTTTACGTCGGCTGTGCCTGAATCAGAGCTCGCGCAACTGAGTCGCGAACGCGGCGTGCCACTGGCAACGGACCTGGGCAGCGGCTCGCTCATTGACATGGCGAAGTACGGCCTGCCGAAAGAGCCGACGCCGCAGGAGATGCTGGCCGCCGGCTGCGGCGTCGTCACGTTCTCGGGCGACAAGCTGCTCGGCGGCCCGCAGGCCGGGCTGATCGTGGGCGACAGGGAGCTGGTCGGCAAGATCCGCAAGTTCCCGATGAAGCGGGCGCTGCGTTTGTCGAAGCTGCCGCTGGCCGCGCTGGAAGCAACGCTGATGCTGTACCTGCAGCCTGAACTGCTCACGCGCGAGTTGCCGACGCTGCGTTGGCTCACGCGTTCGGAACGTGAAGTGAATGCGATGGCGCAGCAGTTGCTGGAGCCGCTTCGCGCAGCCGTCTCGCCGCGATTCGAAGTGAGCGTGGTGGCGCTGTCGAGCCAGATCGGGTCGGGGTCGCTGCCTGTGGAGCGGCTGCCCTCGGCGGGGCTTTCCATCACGCCAGTGCTGAGCGGCAAGCGTGGCGTGGGCACGGCGCTCGATGCATTGGCGCAGGCGCTGCGCGGTCTGCCCGTGCCGGTGATCGGCCGCATTGCAGATGACTGCCTGCTTCTCGATGTGCGCTGCCTCGACGATGCAACGCAAGTGCTGCAGCAACTAGGCGCGCTGCGCGAAGCGCTGGCCTGATCGCACCATGATCGTCGGCACGGCGGGGCATATCGATCACGGCAAGACAGCGCTGGTGCGTGCGCTCACCGGCATTGACGCTGACCGCCTGCCCGAAGAAAAGCGGCGCGGCATCACCATCGAGCTGGGCTATGCGTCGATGCCGGTTGCGGGCAGCGAAAGCATCTCCTTCGTTGACGTGCCCGGCCACGAGAAGCTGGTGCGCACGATGGTCGCTGGCGCCAGCGGCATTGACTACGCGCTGCTGCTCGTTGCGGCGGACGATGGCGTGATGCCGCAAACGCGCGAGCACCTCACGATTCTTTCGTTGCTGGGTGTGCGCCGTGGCGCGGCCGTGGTGACGAAGATCGATCGTGTTGATGAGGCGGTTGCAGCGCAGCGCGAAGCCGAAGTGCGCGCGCTGATCGCCAAAGAAGGCCTCGTCGACTGGCCCGTGTTGCGCGTCGCGGCGCTGCGTGGCGATGGCGTTGAACAGCTGCGTGAGTTGCTGGTGGCCGAATCTGCGAATGCAACGAGGCCCGCAGATACGCACGCAGCCTTTCGCATGCCGCTCGACCGCGTGTTCACGCTCTCAGGCGTCGGCACCGTGGTGGCTGGCAGCATCGCGGCTGGCTCGGTGTGCATCGGCGCGCAGCTGTGCCTGGCGCAGGCGCCGCAACACGTGCTGCGCGTGCGCGGCTTGCAGGTGCATGGCGCCGCGCTTGAAGAGGCTGGCGCGGGCCAGCGATGTGCTGTAAGCCTGGCGAGCCTCGGGCGCGAAGAAGTCGAGCGCGGGCAGGTGTTGTGCGACCCTGCCATTGCGCAGCAGAGTGATCGCATCGACGTCTGGCTGCGCGTGGCGGCCATTGAGGAAGCGCCGCTGCGCTCCGGTGCACTCGTGCACTTGCACATTGGCACGCAGGAGGTGATGGCGAGTGTCGCGGTGCTCGGGCAGCCAGCACTCGCACCGGGCGAGGAGGGCGCGGCACAACTGGTGCTGCGGCAGGCCATCTGCGCATGGCAGCACGATCGCTTTGTGCTGCGCGATGCGTCGGCAGCGCGCACTGTTGGCGGCGGGCTGGTGCTCGATGCGCATCCGCCTGTGCGCTACCGGCAAACACCGCAGCGGCTGGCGCTGCTGGCAACGCAGCGCGCGCCCGACGCCATGGCGCGGCTTGCAGGCGCATTGGCGCATTCGCCGCTGGGCGTGAATGCCGCGCAGTGGCTTCGCGATGCAGGGCTGGTTTCATGGCCTGTGGAGCTTGCGTCGTTGCACGATCCTGTTATCACGAAAGACAGCGAATGGATCATTGGCCGCCCGGCTATGGAGGCAGCGCAGCAAACACTGCTTGCAGCACTGGCGGACTTTCACGAGCGCTCGCCGCAGGAAGTTGGCCTGGAGCTGCGCCGTGCGCGCCGGCAAGCTGCACCGCGCATGGAAGACGCGCTGTGGCTGTCGCTCGTCGACAACCTGCGCGAGTCAGGCCAGGTTGGCTTGCGCGGCAGCTTCCTCCACCTGCCCGCGCACGGCGAGCAACTGCGCGCGGCTGATCGCGTTGTTGCAGAGCGTGCGATGCCCTTGCTGATCGAAGGCAGGTTCGACCCGCCGTGGGTGCGCGACGTGGCTGCCAGCATCAACCTGCCCGAAGAGCAGGTGCGACAGGTGCTGGGCCGGCTTGCAAAAACCGGCGAGATCTTTGCCATCGTGAAGGACTTGTACTACCCACCGCGCACCGTGCTTGAACTGGCGCAGATCGCGCGCACGCTGGGCAAGAATGACGCGAGCATTACAGCCGCCGCTTTTCGCGATGCAACCGGCTTGGGCCGCAAGCGTGCGATACAGATACTCGAATTTTTCGACCGCGTTGGCATGACGCGCCGTGTGGGCGATGATCATTTATTGCGGCCGGGCACGCAGCTGTTTGCGCAGGAGGAAAGCGTGTGAAGAACATGGAAGGAAATCGCTCCCGGTGGGGCGGCTGGGCTTCAAACCCAGTGGGTGGCGCCATGCGTTGCCGGGTGGGTTCGACTCCCGCTTCCTTCCGCCATTGGGTGCGTTGACGACGCAGCACCGCCGGGCAGCAGCGCGGTCTCAGGAGACAATCACTTCTTTCAGGGGGGTGTGTGTCTCTGGTCAACCGTATTGCCTTGGTCCGCGATGAGGCGCTCGCGCTGTCGCGCAGGCCGCTCTTTCGCGAAGGAGTGCGCGACACGCTGCCGATGGCCATCGGCATCGCCGCATGGGGCCTTGTCGCCGGTGTTGCCATGGCCAAGAGCGACATGGGCATGGGCCTGGCCATCTTCATGTCCGTCATCGTTTACGCGGGGTCTGCACAGATCGCGGCACTGCCGCTGATAGCGGCCGGCGCGCCCGTGTGGGTGATATGGGCCACCACGCTGTGCGTGAGCCTGCGCTTCATGGCGTTCAGCTTTCACTACCGGCCGTACTTCGCCCACCTCTCGCGGCCACGCCGCCTGGCACTGAGCTTCCTGATGGGCGACACGAACTTCGCGCTGTTCGTTCGCAGGTTCGCCCAGCCGCAGCCGGGGCAAAAGCATGAGGACTACTTCATGGGCAGCGCGCTGATCACGTTTGGTATCTGGCAGATCGCCATCACCGCTGGCATCGTGGCGGGGCACGGAATACCTGCGTCATGGGGCCTGGGCTTTGCGGGCACGATGGCATTGCTGGCGTTGACCTGCACGCAGCTGCGCAATGCGTCGACGTGGGCGGCTGCATCCGTGGCGGCATGCGCGGCAGTGGCGGCGTTTGCGTTGCCGCTCAAGTTGAACATCGTGGTTGCCATTTGCGCGGCAGTGGCAGTCGGTATCGTGGCCGACCACGCCAAGGCCGCACGCAAAGGTGTTGCGCCGTGAGCGGGCTCGAAATTTTCCTCACCACGCTTGGCATGGCCGCCATTACCTTCTTCAGCCGTTCTTCGTTTCTGCTGAGCAAAGAAGAAGTGCCCATGCCACGCTGGCTGCGCGAAGGCCTGCGCTATGCACCCACAGCGGCGCTTGCGGCGGTGGTGGCGCCCGAGCTGGTGATGACACAAGGCCACTTGATCGACACCCTGAAAGACGCACGCGTCTTTGGCGCGCTGGCGGGCCTTGTGTTTTATGCGTGGAGGCGAAGCCTGTTCGGCACGATCGTGTGCGGAACAGGCGTGATGCTGGCGCTGCGGTTTGGGCTGGGCTGGTAGGGCGGTGCGACCCCTTGCTGATGCGATCGCGCGATAGCGCTGGCCCTAAAGCTGGCGCTCCATGAAGCGCCAGCGTGAGTGGAATTCGGCTGGTGTTTCAGCGTCCTCATAGGGCGGACGATCGACAAAGCCATTGCTTTCATACACACGGTGCGCCGCCTGCATGAAAGGCCCCGTATCCAGGCGAGCCATCTCATGGCCAAACGCTTTGGCATCGGCCAGCAGGCGTCTGAGCATCAGGTCTCCCAGGTTCATGCCGCGAAACGCGGGGCGGATGTAGATACGCTTGACTTCGGCGATACCGCCGCCGAGCGAACGCATGCCGCCCATGCCCGCGAGGGTGCCGCCCACGGTGACCAGGTAAAAGACGCCTTTGGGTGGCGCGTTGCCGCACACCTTGTCGATGACCGTGGGCACGTATTCGCTTGCAGACATGCCGATGATCTGCTCCGAGGTCACGCCGAAGAACTTTTCGATCTCAACGAAGACCCATGACAGGTATTCGACATTGAGCTCGATCAGCTCGCTGCGATGCATACCCAGGTCGGCGGCGATGAATTCGGGTTGGGGCATAGGTCTGTCGAAGGCTGTCGTCGGTGGTTGGAATTTCAGTTTCGTGTTATCGAGCCTGAAAGGGCGGTATTTGCTGCCCACTGCTCACGCGTGATCTTGTAGAGGCAATGGCGCTCGAGCTCGAAGCGATCACGGTCATCCCGCGTCCATTGGCTGAGGGCGAGGCGCTCTGTTTGGTATCGGTCAACTCTCAGGGTCATACCCGAACTCACGCACCTCCTGCGAGCAGCGGCAGGCCCTGGCGATCTTTGCGGCCCATTCAATGGCGGCGTCTTGCGAAGGGAGCTCCAGCACGCAAAAGCCGCCGTTCAATTCCTGCGTCTGCGGATAGGTTTGGTGGCTGACTGCACCGTCGGCTGCAACCATCAGCGGCGGCGCGGCATCGTTGATGCCGCCTGCGAATACATAGACGCCGGCAAGCTTCGCCTCGCGGATGACAGTGCGCGCTGCTTCGCCGACTTCGGCAAAGTCTTCTTGCGGCACGTTCATGGCCGCCCCGGGAAAAGAGATCAGGTATTTCGTCATGTTGCAAACGATAAAACAGCTATTGGGCCTGCTTGAATTGAACGATGTTGCCTTCGGGGTCCCACCCGTCAAGCACTGCATGGCCGCGGAAGTGCCAGGCAGCCGCTAGTGGCTTGAGATAGCCGCCGGTTGCTTCAACCGCAGTGCGAACCTGCGCCAGATCCGCGACCACAAAAGTCGGTTTGAACGGCGTGTCGTCCCTGGGCAAAGGCGGCTTCGCAATTGTGATGGTCGCTGCGTATTTGCGGGGAATCGTGTGGACGACTACCTCGTACCCATGGCCGTGCAGCAGGTCGTGTGAGGTGTCCGATTCGACAACCTCAAGGCCCAGAGTTTGCTGATAGAACGCGCTGACGCGCTTCTTGTTCTTGGCGAATACGACCAGACCTTGTTGTGGTTGGAGCCGGGGCACGATGGACTTCCTTGCGTCTGCGTTCAGATGGAGGCGGTGCAAAAAGGGGCGGTGCCGCCAACACCAGGGGTAAGAACAGTCAGCGCGCCTGCGCCGACACGAACTCAATGAGTTCCGCAATGCTCTTTTGCGTGAGTGCAGCATCGGCAACATTGCGGTTCATGCAGCCGCGGCCTTTGCAAGCCAGCTTTTCAAAGAAGCTTGCACTCGGTTGGTCCCAGCCGTGGGTCGCGTCCGGGTACAGGGTCACGGACATGACTTTGCGCTGCGGCTCAGGAACAAGGGAGACGAGTTCATCGCAAACCTTCGGGTCGCGATCGTCGTAGTCGTCTTTGCCGCCTGCAAAGATTCGAACCGGTGCTCCGGTCCACCGCACCATAAAGTCCGCAGGCAAGTCGGCAGTGGCCCGGGCGGCCTTGGCAAACGCTGCATAGCCGTAACAGAGTGGGTAGAACGGCGCGTGGGCGGCAAAGCGGGTGCCGGTGCCCCGCCCAAACCGTTCATAGGCCCATGAGGTTGCTGAAGTCAAAGCAAGAATGCCACCGAAAGAAAATCCTGCGACAGAAATGCGCTCGGGATTGATGTTCTGCTGCGGCCCCAGGAATCGCATCGCGTCGTAGAGATTTTGTAAGTAGCCCATTCGAGTTGGCGCGCGCTCGGCTTCGTTTTTGAACAGACGCAGTTCGAGCGTTGCGAAACCAGCCTGGTTGAGCGCCTTTGCGTACTGGCTGGTGACCGGAACTTCCCAGCCACCGCCCGCGTGAATGAGGATGACTGCGGGATTGGGCTTGTCGGTCTTTGCGCCCACGGGCTGCGCAAAGACGCCTTCCACAAAAGGTTGGCCGTTGACGGGGGCCGACGTCGGAATTCGCAGGATGTCTTGGGCAGCGGCTGCGGAACACGCAATAAACGAGAGCGCTGCAAGCGCGTTTGCGAGGATGCGTTTCGTTTTTGCTCGCGCAGCGAATGTAGTGATGTGCACTGAAAACTCCTGAACAGACGAACGAGGCGTTTTGATGAGGTGTGACGCAAATGGTGAGGCAAATTCCGGTATGCGGCAATGGGGCCGACAAGGGCAGGGGTCAGGTCACATGCCGGGCGCGTGCGCCTTCAACACTCGCTACCGATGCCCTGGCGCCCGTGCATGCTGGCAAATTCGTAAGCGACAAGTGACTCACCAGACTCCATGACCGTGGCTTGAACGTAGCCAGCCACTTCCTGATTCGAAAGCCTCACGATCCAGTTAAGCCACTTTTCGTCACCGTCGGGCGAGACGCGTGACTCCCGCAGCCTGTACCCAGCGGCCAGCCGCTCGACGGACGGCGGCGGGACTCGTTCGAACTCGTAGATCGCCGGGTCGCACAGCACAGCAAACATCTCTTCGGCATGAGCTTCGACTTGCGGTTCAAGCGTGCAGCGGGTGGTGTGGATGGTATTCATGCGGCCTGAAGTGGCTTGGCATGGGTGAGCTTTAACGGCTTGGACATATTGGCTCTGCGCGCAAACGCCGTTAGCTCCTGGTAGTTCAGAGCGGTATCGGTGGGATATCTGACCACATGCACCGGCCCTTTCCAGGCGGCGATGAAAGGAGCAAAGAGATCACCGGTGCCGTCCATGCCGGGAAGAAGCACCAGAGTGGTCTTCATGCGCGAGAGCGCCTGAAACGACTTCCGGCGTGCACCGTTCGCCATGAGGCAGTTACCTGCAAATGGGTGCCCGTATTCCTTGAACCGTCAGAGCCGGCCGAGCCAATAGCCGGGGCGGCGGCGATGCGGTGCGACCACAAGAACTTAAATGCCTGAGGCCGAATGGCGGTAGAGGATGTTGAACGGAAATCCTGGGACCCGATAACGCCGAATGCCAGGCGGCAATTCGACTGGGAAACGTTCTGGATTTGTGCACACCTTGACCATTGCTGCGTCAAAGGCAGCAAGGTAGCGCTTGCCGAGTCCACGAAGCTGCGCCTCATAGTAGGCCACGTGCTCAAGGTGTTCAACCCGTGCAGCCTCGGCGAAAAAATAACTCACTTCAACAGGGCTTGAGCCTCGCGGCGCACGACGTCTGCAGCAACTCGCTTCGTCAAACCACGATCCAGTTCTTCCGCGCGGCGGGCCGCTTCCCGCAACCAAAGCTGCTCAACTTCACCTTCGGACAGTGCGTCAAGGCTCGATAAGAGCTGCTCTGCCAATGCCGCGCGTTGTTCGACAGGAAGCGACAGCGCCTCGCGACGGATTGTTTCGACTTTCATGTGGGAAATGGTAGCACTGCCTGCTGGCGCGCGGTGCTCCTGATGATCCACTCCGCCACCACCAAGTTGGGCACCCAGCAGACCCATGCGATGAGCGCATACGCCTGCTCGAACGGCAGCTGGAATATGAAAACCGGCGGCAGGTAAAGCCGCAGCGTGACCGCCGCGAACGTGAGCGCAAAGTTGCGGATCATCCAGCGCCTGTGGGCGTTGAAATCACGCGCTCTTGCCGCTACGTAGGCCATCGCGCCCGTGTAGAGCCAGCCCAAGGCCAGCGTGGCAAAACCCGATTTGGCGAGCAAGCCACCAAACGCGTAGTAGCTCATATAGAGGCCCGCTATGCCGCCCACCAGAACGGCAACACCGAGATAGATGCGCCCCATCCAGCGATGCAGCGCAGGCCGCCGCGCTCGCAGGCGGGTGTTGAACTGGAAAGGGCCGAGCACAAGCGCCAACGCCGAAGCAAGAATGTGCGTGGTGATGCCGACTGGGTGGGCCTGGAAGTTCGCCAGCATGTCCGGGTGCACACGCGCACCGCTGGGGCCAAGGCCATACACGGCAACGCCATAGCCTGCTACGGCAAAGCAAAGGAAGAATGCTGCGGCAAGACCAAATCGGCGCATATCAAACATCGCTTTCAGCGCGTTGCCCAGCCGCCGGACAACGGGAATACCTGGCCCACAAAGCAGCTCGCTGCGTCGCTGCAGAGATACGCCGCGAACAGGGCGTCTTCACGCGCTGCCACCAGGCGGCCCAGCGGAACCTCACGAGCCAGGCGCTCCTGAAACCTGGGGTTGGCCTGAACCGTTGGCGGAAAGTAAGTTGGGTTATCGACGAAGTTCTGCGCGATGGCGTTGACCTGGATGTTTTGCGGCGCCAGCTCAACGCCCACCGCCTGCACGTAGGCAAGCTGCGCACCGCGAGCAGCGCTGTAAGTCGATGCACGCTTCATGCCGCGCAACGCCGATGCACTTCCGATGGCCAGCACGCGCCCACCGCCGCGTTGCTTGAACACGGGAACGACAGCCTTGATCAGACGCGGCAGAGGATCGACAAGTGCAGCGAAAACATCGCGCCACTCGGCATCGCCCACTTCCGTAGCCGGTGTGCTGGGCGCGAGTATGGAGAGATTGGCCACCAGGACGTCGATGGCGCCGGCATCGGCAATGACCTTTTCTGCTGCACCAACTTCAGTGAGCGCCGCTTCGCTTCGGACAACGTCAGCGCCTTGCTCTGCAAACACGTCACAGAACGCCGGCCCCATGAATTCGCTGGCCTGCGTGACGAGGATGCGTTTGCCCGTGAGTACGTTTTGCATGTGTTGAATGGTAAGAGGTTAACGCTCAACATCAGTTGGAAGCGTGATCTCCATCCAGCGCATCCCGCGCTCAATTTTCCAGTCGGTCCAACCGCGATGCCGATAGAACCCGTAGGCGCGAAGCGTTGGATCGATATCGGTGGTGAGCCAAGCTCTGGTGCGGCCTGATTGGGCCAGCCAGCTCTCAGCGTGTTGCATCAGTTGCCCGCCGATGCCGCGGCCTTCGTACTCGGGCAGCAAGGCGATCACGAGTAGTTCGCCTGCGTCCTTCTCGGCCATACAGAAGCCAACCACCTCGCCGGCGGGCGTTTGCCACAGCCACCCGCACGTCGAGCCTTCGAGCCATGTTGCGACACTCTCTGGCGTGATGCCCAGGGCGCGAAGCTCATCGAGCGTCAGGGCGTTCTCGCGCGTGCGCGGCCTGACGTGGAATAGAGCCGGAATATCGGCAGGTGTGATGGGGCGAATGCTCATCAGAGCGCCCGCCGGACCCAGACGCTGCCGTCCGTGTCTTCACGATGCACCGTGAACCCAGCGGCTTGATACATCGTGAGCGGGCCAAAGTGATTCTCGGCTGCAGACGTTGAAGACTTGCGCGGGTTGGCTTCGACAACCCGCAGCCCTTGGCCGCAAAGCCCTGCGCATGCTGCCTCCAGCAACTGCCGCGCAACGCCCCGGCCCCTGAAGCTCGGCTCCACGAGAAAGCAGAGGATGGTGCCGACGTGCTCGCCATCTGGCACGGGCTCGCTGTCAAGCGCGTGGAGCAGCTTGCGAGGCGCTGCGTTGCACCAGCCCACTGGTGTGCCGTTGCTGTAGGCCAGATAGCCTTGCATCAGGTTGGCCTGCACCCTTTCGCAAGCAAGCGCGCGGTTCTGGGGCGCTGTGCGCTCGGCCCATTTGATTTGCGAGTGGTCTTCATAAAAGCACTGGCAATAGCACGACGACCACTTCGGGTTGTCTGAAAAAGCAGTGCCGTCGAAGAAGCGAAGGAAGTCCGGCAGCAACTGCGGGGAAAGAGCCTGAACGGTGACGGTGGCTGGATTCATGGGCTGGTGAGTTGCGAGAAACGAGGCGTGATCGGGAGTGTTCACGCACCACCCCACAGCCTGAAGGGGATGTGCCGGGCCGCGTGAGCAAAGTCTTTGTCTGTGGACAGCAGCGTCAAGTCGTAACGACCGCATAGCTGGACAAGCAGCGCGTCGATAGTGCCGATGTGCACACCGCCTCTTCGGCAGGCGTTTCGAACCTCAGCAGCCGCGACATGATCTTGCCTGTCGGGTTGAATCAATGGCAACGCGCCGAATCGGTCAAGGATCGCTTCGGATGCCTTGGCGCCACTGAATCCCTGCAACAGTTCCTGGAGCACCAGGCCTGTCGTGACGACAGAATCAGCGCCATCGAGAGCTTCGCGCAGGGCAATGACTTCTTTGGATTCAACCGGACCATCGCGCCGCAATGCCAAAGACCAGACGCTGGTATCGACCAGAAGCGTCATGACCTCGAACGCTCCGCCTTGTAGTCGTAGGACGGGTCCCATTCCAGCTTGCCAAACAGCTCTGCGACACGCCTTTGCTCGCGCCTGGCAATGAATTCTTTCAGGGCCAGCGTGACCGCTGCGCGCTTGGTTGGCTCACCGCTGACGGCGACGACGCGGTCGAGCAAGGCAGGATCGAGAGCGAGATTGGTTGCCATGTGGGACTCCTTGTGTGGCAGTCTACACATCGCAGAGTGGGGGTTTAAGCGGCTGCTAAAGGCTGGGTGGCTTGGGCGAGGGTGGTTGGCCGTCGATGCGCGCAAGCGCTGAATTCAGACAAGCCCAATCTGGCGCACTGCCGGACCAAATGGCAACCGCCTGAACGTTCGGACATGGAGTGCGACCTTTCGATAGGTCAGTGTCGCTGGACTCACTCGGGTGACGCAAGACGCCGGATTTGTGAGAGCTTCACTTCCGACAGTCCGAACAATTGATCCTCTCGAATGCGGCCGTCGCGAAGCAATCGCGCGAAGATGAAAATGAGTTGGGAATACCGATAGTCGTACTGCCAATCAATCTCCTTGCGCCGCTGCCGCAGGTGCTCCTCAATGGCCCACAGGTCATCCGGTTCAGTCGCGGCCGCTGCCCGAACCTTGAAGTCGGCGATGAGCTCTGCGAGTTCTGCGGCTAACGCCACCTCAAAGGCCTGGCGCGCGACGCGCTTCTCTTTGTCGGACCACTTCAAGTCGTTCATGTCTGGGGATGGATTTATCTTGGTTGGTTCAGCGTGTCAAATTAAGGCACCCCCCGCGCTGCCTTCGCAAGGACCGCATTCGAGGCGAACAGCGCCTGCGTAGCGATCTTGGGGTTGGCGTAGTCAAGCGGCTTATACGGAGTTTCAGCGAGGCAAAGCGCCAGTTCCATGAATGACCACTCCGGACTCATGTCGAGCCCAACTTGCAGTTGAAACATCAGGTCATTTAAATAGCGCGACTGAGAACGTTTGCGTATCAATCTCCAGGCAAGGCCGATGGAGGTCAGCGGGCGCCGAAGCCATCCGTTTGGACCGACCTGTTCACCCACCTATGAGCAACCTCACCGATCACTTCCAGTTCAAATTGAGTTTTCTGTGCGAGGTGGCGCAATCACGCAGGTACAAGTTGATCAAGCTCTGATACGGAATTCCGACCTCTTCTGAAATTGACTTGAAGTAGTCGATGGACTCACCATCGAGGCGGATGGTGATCTGCTTTTTCAACTGCGATGCATAGGGATTCTTCCTCGCACCTGTGAAGTCGTATTCTTTGCGCATAGTGCACCTTATGGGTAGAGCCGAGATTCCCCGGCGGTCGCCTTCCGAGCGGAAATAATTCGAATGACATTCCCTTCTGAGCGGTAGCAGTGACACACCACAAGCATGCGCAGCACGCCACTCAGACCGAGAAGGACGAAGCGATCTTCTTCATCGGAGTGATCCGGGTCGTCAATTAGTTTTGCGCGCTCATCAGAAAAAACCGACTTGGCCTCGTCGAAGCCCACACCGTGTTTTTTCGCATTTGCCGCCGCTTTCCTTGGATCCCACTCGAACTTGAGGTCACTCATGGCCAAGTATAACTACGATGTAGTTTTTCGACAAAGGCGGCCTGTGCGGACGCCCATGTGGTAGTCGTGGCTATGCGGCAGACCAAGCACAGATCTGAACTGGGTGGGTAGCTGAAGTTCGCGCTACATGAGAGTTAACGTGAGCAAACCTGGCGACCGCGGCAAGGTGCGAGCGTAGCGAGTGGACGATTGTGGGCCGCCGTGTTGACCGACATGCTAAACCGCAGTCCCCGCCTCCTTGGTGGCTAGTAGATCGATGAGCCCATGAGGAAACAGCGGCAGTTCCGGACCAAACGATTCAAGCGTGCGCCACTCGGCGCGAAACGGCTGCCCGTCACTCTCCACACCGGTGATGAAGGCACGGTCGTAAAGAGAGCTGTCTGCGAGTTGGCCGTCATACACGCGCACGAGCTCGTGACCAGGCTTGCCCAAGTACGTGAAGATATTTTCGAGCGTGCCGAGGTATCTGAGATTGGTGACCTCGGCCCCAATCTCCTCGCGAATCTCGCGGACGACGGCCTGCTCACCAGTTTCGCCAAATTCAATTCCGCCGCCGAGCGGTCGACAGAAACTCAAGCCTTTGACAGGATCGTGTGCACCGTTCACGAGGATTTTTCCGTCGTGGGTGAAGAGGCAGATGGCGAGTGCGCGGATTGTGGGGGAAGGCATTGGTGTTGAGGCTCAACGCTTACGTGTCGGTGCACAGGTGAAGAGTCACTGCCGCCCTTCCTCGCTTTGCAAAACTTCGGGAGACTGCACTTCCGCGTCCGACAAGATTCCGGCGCACCAGATACGCAACGGCCAAGGGACCTCCGAATAGTCCCGCGAGGGTGATGGCGCCAAGTCCATCAATGAGCGGTCTATCGACGGCGAGATCGGGAACCGGGGCGATCGGCGGCGCGATTGGATTGGGCTCAGTCATGGGGTAGTGACCAGCCAGGCATCAGCGCTTGCACGATACGTTCACCTTCGCTGCGTTCAAACTGCTGACTACGCAGGAGGCGACACCGCAATTGAAGGCCAGTGAGTTGGGGGACAACCAACGCACTGCTTTCAAAGCGGAGGTCGTTGTCGACCGGCAAGTTAAGTTGCATTGGGCAGGAGCAACTGAGTAAGAACGGATACTACGAATCCGAGGCCCACTGCCAGCAAGAGGAACACGCCAGTGAGTTGCGCACCACCAACGCGACCGAGAGCCGTACCGTCAGCTCGCACGCCACGCTTCGCGAAGAAAAGACTGCCAATGCACAACTGGAGCACGACGCCAAGAACTAACAATGCGGTTGGGGGCGATGCGAGGCCAACTGCTAAGCGGACAAACGTAAAGGCAAATGCCAGAACGAGCAGGATTCCCGCGTACAAGAAACTATGCCGCCACGACACACGGCTTCGGCGCAGTAGAAGTGCGGCCAGCTTCACAAAGCACGCCAGCAGCGGGACAGCGAACAAAAGTGGCAAGAAAGCGGCGATTGAACTCATGCAATTTGCTGTAAGGCATCCGTCTTGTTTGATCTGTCAGGACGCTGTATCAAGTCCGTCATGACTGACTTTTTATGCCTCTGTTTTCTGAACTTCATCTGCGGTGCTCTCGCTTTCCTCAGGTTCGCGATAGTGGTACCACGACTCATGGGGAGACCATTGCCAACAAGCCATGCATTGTGTACTTGGCCACTTAACACCACAGCCCGGACAAACCCCGCGCGTCCAAAAGGTGTTCCATGAAGTGCCGCAGCTCGGCACGCAGTCCCATCGATCTTCAGGCCGGGGGCGGTCCTCGCATTTCGGACAAAAGATTTCAGCTTTATCCATTCCACCTCCTTACCCTAGCGCTCGCGGCTACGCGGGAAAAAGCTTGACCACCAAGCGTGGCCAACAGTTAAAGGCAAGTGCCGACTGTTGAAACCTCATTATTCACGGTCGTGCCGCTCGCGGTGAGGTTGACTTTGAGAATGATTGACCAATCGGAGCAGACATAACTGCTCAACCCGTTTTCAGGGATTCGTTCGACTATCGCGTACAGTTGTCGCTGTTTTTCCAAGTCTGAGAAGACGATTCCATTCCTGGATCCCCAGGCTCTCGCTTCTTCGACCGAGCGACCTGCAGGGATCTCGGTGTCAGCTTTGGACTTCCATTCCGTGGCCCGGCGCTTCATGAGGCTGTGGTCTGGGTTGCAACCCGTCATTGTGAGGGCCGCAGCGAGAGCGACGAGGGTGGTCTTCATGACGCCTGACGCCGGACTTGACCGGTGACCGAGGAGCGACCGCACGAAGTGCACTCAAGCACTCGAGCACGCGTGTCGATCGGCCAGTTACCGCTCATTCCCATTTGCGCTTCTTCACCTGGCCATCGCTTTGCTTGTGAAGGGCTTCGATCTCCTCCGAAAAGTCCGCACCGTCTTGCTTGCCCTCGAAGAAGCGGGGCGCGACGATGGCGAGAGCGGCAACACTGGCGACAGCCATTGCCACCGTGAAGCCAATGTCAGACACGCCACCGCCGAGCATTCGGGCTGCAACGACCTCACGGAAAGAGTCTGAGTGAATTTCCGTCGAAGTGAAGATGGGTAATGACCCAGCCATTCTTCTGCTTGAAGAAGACTATGTTCCAAACCATCGGAGCATTCTCGTGGAAGACTACAAACTGCTGCCTCAGAACTCGCGTTCCCACGGTGTCCTGGCGAATGTACTCATACCCAGTAGGTAAGCCGAACTCGCGGAGAAGTTTCTCCTGAGCGCCTGCCACTTGAGCTTTGAAGACCTCGAAGTCAGACCCTTGGATCACCGAAAGTGGTTTGAACTCGGCGAGCGCACCATTGATGTTCGAAGCCGCCATGCTCGCTACGATGCCCTCAGCTGCTCGCTTGGTTTGCTCCGGAGTTTCCAGAAACTTGGTCTGCGCCGCCGCGAAGTGACTGAACGACGCGAGCGCAAGTGCGGCAAGGAAGGAGGGGAAGTGCTTCATAGTGATCGGTGCCTGTTGGGAGGTTTAACGTGCGTGTGACCGGCGACCAAGGAGCGGACGCCGCGAAGCGGCGGAACGACTTTGAGCGTCCGCGGTGACTGCCTTGTTAGCCGTTTTCACTTTGCGAGGGCGGTCTTCAAGTCAGTCATCAACTGCGAGATGGATGCGTTCAGGCGCTCTTGCCCTTGAGCGCTCATTGTCTTGCTGAATCCAGTCATGGCGGTTTGAGACGCGAAAACATCCTTCTTTCCGACCGGAGACTGATAGTAGGCGAGGATTTGATCGAGTTCAGACTCCGTGAGGTCCTTGCCATAAAATTGCGACCAAGTGTCGACCAATTCCCTGGCGGAAAACATGGCGGCGCATCGCTCCAAATAGCGCTGAAAAACTTGCTCCAACCTTGGGTCCGTCTGACCTCTAGGGGCGCCAGTCTCAGCTAGCATCTTCTGAACGATGTTCTTTCCAATATCGCTGGCGGATGCTTTGCCCTGGTCAAGTTGTTGCTGAAACATTTGAGTGAGGCCCTGGGCTTCAACAATCTTCGCGATTGTTTCTCTGCGAGTTGCTTCGTCGGCGACTGCAGCTCCCCAAAAGAGTACCCCAATGACAAACGCGGATAGTGCTCTCATTCATTCTCCCCAATTGAAACAGTAGATGGCGGGAACAACGGCTAACGTAAGAATGACCAAGTCACAAACACTGGCAGCGAAGCCGCTTCCTGCTGTTGTGGGGGAACTTGATCCGGTTTAGTTGACACTGGTTTTTCCCTGTGCATAACTCTCGTAAGCCGCAGGCGGAAGGTATTGCAGCGATGAATGTAGCCGACGCTCGTTGTAGAAGCGAATGTAGCTGGCTAGCGTGTTGCGCAACTGCTGCTCTTTGTTGAACTTCTTGCCATACAACTCCTCGCCCTTCATCGAGTGGAAGAACGACTCCATGTGCGCGTTGTCGTTCATCTTGCCCGGTCGGTTCATGCTTTGCACCATGCCAAATTGGCGAAGCTGTTCCCGGAACTCGAAGTTCGCGAACTCGATTCCCCGGTCGCTGTGGAACACCACGCCTGGCCTAACGCTGCGGCTTGTGGCCGATCGTCGAAGAGCCTGCTTGGTCAACGCTGCATCTCGCCGCGCGCCCAGGCTCCAGCCCACGATCTTGCGCGAGTGCTTGTCCATGACGGCTGCCATGTAGCGCCACTGGCCGGCAACCTTCAGGTACGTCACGTCTCCAACCCACACCTGGTCATGGCGCTGCGTTGACGCGGATTCTGGAAGGTAAGGCATGCCCGCAAAGAACGCGCGCTTGAGCACCTTCGAATGGCGATACAGACGTGCACTGCGCCCCTGAAGGCCCGCCTCTCGCATGAGCCTGGCCACGCGCCTCTTGCCCACAGCGTGGCCATCCAGCCTGAGCTGCCCCGCCACGCGCGGACTGCCGTAGAAGCCGCGGCTGTCGGCGTGGATCTGCCGCACACGAGCCATCAGCGCTTGATCGTCCCGCCGCCTTTGACAGGGCTGGCGCTTGCACCAAGCATAGAAGCCAGAGCGAGTGACGCTGTGCAGCTCGCACATCATTTGGACCGGGAAGGCGTTCCGGTTTGCCTCGATGAAGGCGAAGACTTCACCTTTCGTTCGGAGGCAAACCGGATAGCTTTTTTTAGGATGTCGTGCTCCATCTGCAGGCGCTTGAACTGCTGCTCCACTTCTCGAAGCCGGCGCAGTTCCGCCGCCTCCTGTGGCTGCAGCGGCGGCAGATCGCCGCACAGTTCGCCATCACGCACCTGCTTGCGCCAGCGCGAGAGCATGAAAGGATGTATGCAGAGCGACTCCGCAACATCCTTGATCAGTACCCCAGGCTGGTCACTGAGTTGAACTGAACCGCCCCGGTATTTGAGGAGGCTCTTTCATTTGAGAAGATTGAGCCATTATGAGGAAGTCAAAGTTTTCACCCGAGGTGCAGGATCGTGCAGTACGCATGGTCTTCGACGCCAAGGACCAATA
>NZ_WJBU01000011.1 GCF_009646335.1 Caenimonas koreensis DSM 17982
CAATCTGCCTCAGCGCCTCCAGCTTGAATTCGAGCGTGTACCTCGCCCTCGGCTTCTTACCCATTTGTCGTTTCTCCTTGCCAAATTACACCTCAGCAAGGAATCCGTTTTTCGGGGGCAAGGTCACTCGTCCCCTACGGGACACTCCGGTTGTTTTCACTGCGTCCCTGACGTGACAATGGACCAGCACACCAGTCGCTGACAAGACAGACCATGGACGACCCGATTCTTACCATCGAAGAACGAGAAGCGATCAATACCGGTCGCTGGTTCTCATCCCTTTCTCCGTCCCTTCGCCACGACATCCTTCGATGCGCATCCCCCAAACGCTACAAAGACGGCGAGCTGATCTGCGCGCGCGGCGACGCAGCGGAGTCGTGGAGCGCCGTAGCGCGGGGTGCCGTGCGCGTGAGCTCGACATCGATCACGGGCAAGCAGGTAACGCTGACCTACGTGGAGCCGGGCATCTGGTTTGGCGACGTGGCGATTTTCGACGGCGACAGGCGCACGCACGACGCCTTTGCGCATGGCGACACCACCATGCTCTCGGTCTCGCGTGGCGACCTGCGCAAGATCCTGGCGCAGCACGTCGAGCTGTACGAAGCATTGCTGCGACTGCACGCGCGCCGCATCCGCCAGCTGTTCGGCCTGGTGGAAGACCTCAACACCCTGCCCTTGCGCGCGCGCCTGGCCAAGCAGCTCACGCATCTGGTGCGCAGCTACGGCGTGCCATCGCTGCAAGATGGCGGCGAAGTGCGTATCGGCCTGCAGCTCGCGCAGGAAGAACTCGCGCAGCTGCTGGGCGCATCGCGCCAGCGCGTGAACCAGGAACTCAAGGCCATGGAGCGCGAGGACGTGATTCGCATCGAGCCGGGCGGGCTCGTCGTGCGCAATCGCGATGCACTCATGGCCATCATCGACGCCGAGCTTTAATAGACCCCATGAGCCAATACGACCACTTCATCGGCACCCGCCCCGTTTCGGACAAACACGTCTTCGACATCGACGCGCTCACCGCGTGGCTGGAGAAAAACCTCGACGGTTTTCGCGGCCCCCTCACCGTGGAGATGTTCAAGGGTGGCCAGTCGAACCCCACGTACAAACTGCTCACGCCGACGCGCGACTATGTGATGCGCGCCAAGCCCGGCCCCGTGGCCAAGCTGCTGCCTTCGGCCCACGCCGTCGAGCGCGAATTCGCCGTGATGAAAGGCCTGGGCGGCACCGACGTGCCCGTGCCGCACATGTACTGCCTGTGCGAAGACGAGTCCGTGATTGGCCGCGCGTTCTACATCATGGAGTGCATGCAAGGCCGCGTGCTCTGGGACCAGGCTCTGCCCGACATGACGCCCGCGCAGCGCGGCGACATCTACGACGAGATGAACCGCGTGATGGCCGCGTTGCACACCGTGAAGTTCGCGGACCGCGGCCTGGCGGGCTACGGCAAGCCGGGCAACTACTTCGAGCGGCAGATCGGCCGCTGGAGCAAGCAGTACAAGGCGTCGACCGATGGTGCCGGCCCCATGAGCCAGCCGATCCCGGAAATGGAGCGGCTCGTTGAGTGGCTGCCGGTGAACATCCCTGCAGCGGGCCGCGACGAGTCGAAGGTGTCCATCGTGCACGGCGACTTCCGGCTCGACAACCTGATGTTCCATGCGAGCGAGCCGCGCATCATTGCCGTGCTTGACTGGGAGCTGTCCACGCTCGGCCATCCGCTGGCCGACTTCAGCTACCACTGCATGTCGTATCACATCCCGCACAGCCAGGCGCGTGGCATCGGCGGCCTTGACTTCAAGGCGCTGGGCATTCCGACTGAAGACGAATACATCCGCCGCTACTGCGACCGCACCGGCCTTGCCACACCGCAAGACCTGAAGGCCGACTGGAACTTCTACCTCGCCTACAACCTGTTTCGCATCGCCGCCATCCTGCAAGGCATTGCCAAGCGCGTGGAGACGGGCACCGCATCGAGCGCGCAAGCCGTTGCATCGGCAGCAGGCGCCAAGCCCATGGCGCAACTCGCCTGGCAGTTCGCACAAATGGCCTGACCCGCGCGCCACCACATCACCCCTAGGAAGACAACAAATGGACTTCGACTATTCCCCCAAGACGCGCGAGCTGCAAGCCAAGCTGACGCAGTTCATGGACGACTACATTTACCCTGCCGAGAAAGACTACGAGGCGGAACTCGAAGCCAACACCAAGGCCGGCAAGCGCTGGTCGGCGCTCAAGACGATTGAGAACCTCAAGCCCAAGGCGCGCGCCGCTGGTTTGTGGAACCTGTTCCTGCCCGTGGACAGCGCCTCGGCATCGGGCTACGAAGGCGCCGGCCTCACGAACCAGGAATACGCGCCGCTGGCCGAAATCATGGGTCGCGTGCAGTGGTCAAGCGAGGTGTTCAACTGCTCCGCGCCCGACACGGGCAACATGGAAACGATTGCCCGCTACGGCAGCGAAGCGATCAAGGCGCGCTGGCTCAAGCCCTTGCTCGAAGGCCAGATCCGCTCGGCCTTCGCGATGACAGAGCCTGAAGTTGCATCGTCTGACGCAACGAACATCTGCACGCGCATCGAGCGCGACGGCAACGACTACGTGGTCAACGGCCACAAGTGGTGGATTTCAGGCGCTGCCGACCCGCGCTGCGCTGTTTACATCACGATGGGCAAGACCGACCCCGATGCACCGCGCCATTCGCAGCAGAGCATGATCATCATCCCCGCCGACGCCCCCGGTATCCGCATCGTGCGGCCGCTCACCGTGTTCGGCTACGACGACGCGCCGCACGGCCACGTCGAGATGTACTTCGAAAATGTTCGCGTGCCTGCCGACAACATCCTGCTGGGTGAAGGCCGCGGCTTCGAGATCGCGCAAGGCCGCCTCGGGCCTGGGCGCATTCACCACTGCATGCGCCTGATCGGCCTGGCCGAGCGCGCGCTGGAGCTGATGTGCAAGCGCGCCCTGTCGCGCACCGCGTTCGGCAAGACAGTGGCGCAGCAGACGGTGACGCAAGAGCGCATTGCCGAAGCACGCTGCAAGATCGACATGGCCCGCCTGCTCACATTGCGTGCGGCATGGCTGATGGACACTGTGGGCAACAAGGTTGCGAAGAACGATATTGCGATGATCAAGGTGGTCGCACCGAACATGGCGCTGCAGGTCATCGACTGGGCCATGCAAGTGCACGGCGGCGGCGGTGTGTCGGGTGACTTCCCGCTGGCCTCCGCATGGGCTGGCGCGCGCACGCTGCGCTTTGCCGACGGCCCGGACGAAGTTCACCGCAACGCCATCGCGAAGTGGGAGCTGGGCAAGTACGGCGCGTACGGCAAGGACCACCAGGTTCCGATCACGCGCGGCAGCTGAGTCGTTCTTCACATTTTTTCGGGGCGCCCTGGCTGTTCAGGGCGCCCTTTTTGTTTTCAGCGTCAACGGCGGGCATCGCCTGTTTACTTGACTAAGTCAGGCAATCGCCTGACCATGTCATCCATGCCACCACCCGCCATACCCCCCGAGCAGATCAAGGCCGTCCGCCGCTTCAACCGGTTCTACACACAGAAAATTGGCGTACTCGACCCGTATCTCGGCAGCGAGTTTTCCCTGACAGAAGTGCGTGTGCTGTATGAGCTCGCGCATCGCGACCAGCCCGTCGCCTCGGAGTTGGGCCGCGAACTGGGCCTGGATGCAGGCTACCTCAGCCGTATCCTGCGGCGCTTTGAAACCAAACGCTGGATCGAACGCGCGCCCTCGCCCGCTGATGCGCGCCAAAGCCTGCTGCGGCTGACCGATAGCGGCCACGCTGCCTTTGCACCGTTGCAGCAGAAGTCGCGCGACGAAGCGGCAGCGCTGCTGTCCGGTATACCGGGCCACGACCGCGAACGACTGCTGCGCGCGATGGGCACCATGCAGCAAGTGCTCAATGCAGGGCAGCCGAGCCAGCGAGTGGCCATCCTGCGCGACCCGCAACCCGGCGACATGGGCTGGGTCGTGCAGCAACATGGCGACATCTACTGGCGCGAATACGGCTTCAATCATGAGTTCGAGGCGCTCGTCGCCGAGATCGCCGCGAAATACCTGCGCGACTTCGACCCGAAGTGGGAAAAGGGCTGGATCGCCGAAATCGACGGCGAACGCGTCGGCTCGGTGTTCGTCGTGCGCCAGTCGCCGCGCGTTGCGAAGCTGAGGCTGCTGATTCTCGGGCCTGGCGCACGCGGCCAGGGCCTGGGCGGGCGGCTGACCGACGAGTGCATCCACTTCGCGCGCAGCAAGAGTTACCGCAAGCTCGTGCTGTGGACGCAAAGCCACCTGCTGGCGGCACGCGCGATCTACAAGTCGCGCGGTTTTCGCGTCGTGAAGTCCGAGCCCTACAACGCCTTCGGCCAGCGCATGACCAGCGAAACCTGGGAGCTCACGCTCTGACGCAAGCAGCGCCACGCGCGCCCAACCTCCAACCGAACCTTGCGCTGCTGGCCGCAGCCGGCTCCGGTGTGCTGGTGGGCGCGGCCATCGTTGCCACCCGCTTCGCCGTTGGCGAAGTGCAGCCGCTCACGCTGGCCATGCTGCGCTACTCCATCGGCTTTGCGTGTCTGTTGCCTTTCGCATGGCGCGGCTTTGCAACTGTGTGGAAGGCGGCGCCACGCGACTTCGCGGCGATGGCGGCGTTGGGCATCTTGCAGTTCGGCGTGTTGATCGCGCTCATGAACTACGGCCTGCGCCACATCGGCGCGGCGCAGGCGTCTCTCATCTTCAGCCTCGCTCCGCTCCTGACGTTGCTGCTGTCCGCAGCACTTGGCCGTGAACGCGTGACGTGGCCGCTGCTGCTGGGCGTTGCGATCTCCATCGCAGGTGTCGCACTCGCACTCACGCCCAAACTGCAGGGCACGCACGCGGGCCACTGGTGGGGCGAAGCTGCCGTCGCCGCGTCGGCGCTGGTCGGCGCGGCGTGCAGCGTGCTGTACCGCCCTTATCTCATGCGCTACCCCACGATCCCCGTGTCGGCGTTTGCAATGCTCGCGTCGGTGATCGTTCTCGCGCTATTTGCATTGACCGAGCAGTGGCCAGCGCACATCACAACCTTCAACGCACCAGCATGGGTGGCGATGCTCTTCATCGGCCTCGCCAGCGGCGTCGGGTACTTCTGGTGGCTGTACGCGCTCAAGCACGAGTCGCCGACGCGCGTCACCGTGTTCCTGGCGCTCAACCCGGTCACGGCTGCCCTGCTCGGCTGGCTGGTTCTCGGTGAGCCATTGCATGCGACAGCGTGGGGTGCTTTGGTGCTGATCGCGGTGGGCCTGTGGCTGGCCACAAGGCGCAAGCCGCACGACCCACGCAATAATCGCGCATGACCTCACCGGCCGACACGCCCGAGCCTGCGCGAGCGCAGCCCGAGTCACTCTCCGACCTGTTCTTCTCATTCACCGTGCTGGCCCTGCAGGGCTTCGGCGGCGTGCTGGCTGTGGTGCAGCGCGAGCTGGTCGAGAAGAAAAAGTGGATGACGCAGGAGGAGTTCGTCGAGGAATGGGCCGTGGCGCAGATCATGCCGGGGCCGAACGTCGTCAACCTTGCGCTCATGATCGGCGACCGCTACTTTGGCCTGAAAGGTGCGCTCGTTGCGGTGGCAGGCATGCTGTGCTTTCCCCTGCTGGTCGTGCTGGGGCTGGCGCTTGTTTATGCACAGTACGCGGGCAACCCGCAGGTAGCCGGCGCGCTGCGAGGTATGGGCGCCGTGGCTGCGGGGCTGATCGCCGCAACGGGCATGAAGCTGATGAACGCACTGGGCAAACATCCGCTGGGCCTGGCGCTCTGCGCGTTGTTCGGCATCGCCACGTTCATCGGCATCGCCCTGCTGCGTTGGCCGCTCGCGTATGTGCTGATCGGGCTCGGCGGGCTTTCCTGTATCGCGACGTATGTGCGCCTCGGAAAGACCGCGCCATGACGATCACGATGACGGCCGCCGACTGGCTCGCACTTTTCTCCCACTACCTGGTCATGTCGCTGCTGGCTGTGGGCGGCGCGATCACGACGGCGCCGGAGATGCATCGCTACCTCGTCGACAAGCAGGCGTGGCTGACTGACCCGCAGTTCAGCGCATCCATTGCGATTGCCCAGGCTGCGCCGGGCCCGAACGTGCTGTTCGTGGGCCTGCTCGGATGGAACGTCGGCCTCAATGCAGGCGGGCTGCCCCTGGCGATGTTTGGCTTGATCGTGACGATGGTGGGCGTGATGGTGCCGAGCACCACGCTCACCTACCTGGCCACGCGCTGGGGCCGCGAGAACCGCAACCTGCGCGGCGTGCGCGCCTTCAAACAGGGGCTGGCACCCATCGTGATTGCGCTGCTAATCGCCACGGGCTGGATCCTCGCGACGGGGGTGAGCTACGACGTGCGCAATTGGCCCGTCTGGACGCTTGCCGTGGCGAGCGCCATCATCGTCTGGCGCACAAAAATCCACTTGCTGTGGCTGTTGGGTGCGGGCGCGCTACTGGGCTGGTTCGGCGTCGTTTGAAACGCGGCGCGCCGCGTAGTGACTAACGGCAAATCGCGACGAACTGCTCGACTTCTTCGGGCGTCTTCAGCTCGATCCACGCCAAACCAGCGAACTTGCCGCTCGCGCGCAGCTCACTGAACTGCCGCTGGTAGCGCGCCCTGTGCTTGATCACCCACCACAAGAGCGACTCGCGCGAGAAGAATGCGCGCCGCCACGACTCACGGTTGCCCTGCCACAGCTGAGTACCCTTGAACGAGCGCTGAACGGTGCGCAACAACACCCGGCGAAAGATCGTGGTGAACGGAAGGTTCAGCCAGACGACAAGCTGCGCACGCGGCCAGAGAATGTCGCGCACCGTGGAGTAGTTGCCATCGGTGATCCAGCGCTCACCGGCTGCAACGCGTCGCACGTCGTCGTGAAACGCCGGCAGGCGTGGCTCCCAGTCCGGGCCCCAGAACAGGCCGTCGAGCTCGGTGTGCGGGATTGCGGTCAGCTGCGCAAGACGTTGGCCCAGCGTCGTCTTGCCAGCGCCCGCCATGCCGACGATCACGATGCGCTGCGCATCACCAAGGCCCATCACAACGACTTCCTCATTGGCAGGAATCCGGCAGGCAGCGTCTGCGCCGACTCACGCTCGACAAAGCCGAGGTGCCGGTAAAACGGGATCGCATTCGTGGCGGCGTTCAGGAACAAGGCACTCTCGGGGCTTCGACCCCTGCACGCGTCACACGCGGCTTCGACCAGCGCCCGGCCCACGCCTTGACCCTGCAAGTCTGCTTCGACAAACAGGCTGCACAGGTTCCAGAACTGCTTGACCAGCACGACGCCCACGATTCGCCCGCCCGCTTCGGCCTTGAGGTGAACGCACTCGCCGGGATGCGCCAGCCACCAGCCGAGATTGCGGTTGACGTTGGCGATCGTGCTCTGCAACACCGCTTCATCCTGCGTGACGCTCACCGCTATCACGCGCGCCATCAGCTCGCGCAGTGCCTGCGCGTCCTGCGGTTGTGCATCGGCCAGCGTCACCAGCGAGTGGGTCACTTTGGCACCCGCACCTTCGTGCTTGCCTTCGCATCCGCCAGGATCGCCCACCGCTCATGGTCGCGCCAGCGCCCGCCTATCTTCAGGTAGCGCGGCGAGTAGCCTTCCCTGGCGAAGCCGCATGCCATCACCAGTCGAAGCGACGCCTTGTTGCCCGGCTGGATGTTCGCCTCCAGCCGGTGCAGCTTGAGCGTCTTGAACGCATGGCGCATCACCGCCTGCAGCCCTTCGCGCATCAGCCCCTGCCCTTCGTGGCCGGCGAACACGTAGTAGCCGAGATAGGCGCTGTGAAACAGGCCACGCACGATGTTCGACACATTCACCACGCCCACAATCTCGCCCGTGTCTGCGCGGCAGATCAGGAACGGGTAGTTCGCCGGAGCCACCATGCGGCCGAGCCAGGCGCGAAATTCCGCAGGCGTCTTCACTGTGCTCACCCAGGGTGAATGCAGCTTGCGGCTTCGCTGGCACGCGGCAAGAAACTCGGCCTCGTCGCCTGCGACCGGCGCGCGAATGACGACTCGCCTGCTCATCGTGCTGCCGGTGCGCGCGTGTACTTGCCGTCAAACGCAACCGTCCACTGCCCTTTCGCGTCGGTCGATTCCCAGAGCTGGCGAACGCTGCCATCGGCGTTCGGCGTCCACGTGATGCGATGCCTCGTCGGCGCGCCACCCAGGTTCGACGTCTGGCCTTCCAGCACCATCGCTCCGTTGCGCAGGCCGCCTTCGAGCAGCAGCAAAGTGCCGCCCGTGTCGACCCAGCTCTGGTGCCATATCTTGCGGGCAGCGTCGTAGATGTTCAGGCTCTCGCCGCTGTAGCCCTTGCCGGTGTCGTAGCGCTCATGCAGCACGCAGCCGCCATATTCGCGTTCGATGCGGTTGGTGCCGGCCAGCTTGCCGTCGGGCGTGTGCACCTGCCACTGGCCGAGCCAGAAGTCGAATGCGCGAAAGGCGGAGTCATCGCACGGCCCTGCGACCGCGGCTGCATGGCCCAGCAAGAACGCGGCGAGAACGGCCAGTTGGCGTGTCGGCAATGTGGACATCGGCATGTGTGCTCCATGGATGAATGCGGCGTGCGAGCATTCTGATGCGAATGCGCCCGCTGTCCAACTGCCAGTTTCAGGTGCGCTGGCGCAGTGCCTCGTACAGGCAAACGCCGCTGGCCACCGACACGTTCAGGCTTTCGACCGCGCCACGCATCGGGATGCTCACAAGCTCATCGCACGACTTGCGCGTGAGCTGGCGCATGCCCGGGCCTTCTGCGCCCAGCACCAGCGCCACAGGGCCTTTGAGGTCGACCTGGTAGATGGTCTTGGGCGCATCGTCACTGGTGCCGATGCACCAGATGCTGCGCTCCTTGAGTTCTGCCAGCGTGCGCGCAAGGTTGGTGACCATGAAGTACGGCACGGTCTCGGCGGCGCCGCTCGCGACTTTGGCAACCGTCGCGTTGATGCCGGCGGCGTGGTCCTTCGGCGCGATCACGGCGTGAGCGCCCGCGCCATCGGCGACGCGAAGGCAGGCGCCGAGGTTATGCGGATCGGTGATGCCATCGAGCACGAGCAGCAGCGGCGGGCCTTCGATGCTGTCGAGCAGGTCGTCCAGCGAGTGCGTGGCCTTCAGTTCGGTGACGCGCGCCGCCACGCCTTGATGGCCATGGCTGCCTGCGAGCTTGGCCAGGCGAACGCCATCAGCGTCGATGATGCGGGCGCCTGCTTCATGCGCCCGGTCAAGGAACTGACGCATGCGCGCGTCGCGCCGTGTGGGGTCGGCGTAGATCTCGATGATGGATGCAGGCGCGGTCTTCAGGCGCACGCCAACAGCGTGGAAGCCGAACAGGACTTTGGGGGAGGACATGCGGGGATTATCGCGGTCGCTAGACCACGACGCCCGCCTCGATCGTGATGCGCCGCTCGCACCGTGACGCAATCGACCGGTCATGCGTGACCAGCACCAGCGTCGTGCCCAATTCGCGGTTCAGGTCGAACATCAGTTCCATCACCTTCTCGCCTGTCGCGAAGTCAAGGCTGCCCGTCGGCTCATCAGCAAGCAACACCGCTGGCTGCACGACAAAAGCGCGTGCCAATGCCACACGCTGCTGCTCGCCGCCCGACAACACCTTGGGGTAGTGACCCAGCCGCTGCGACAGGCCGACGCGCGACATCATCTCTGTCGCGGCCTTGCGTGAATCAGCGCGACCCGCCAACTCAAGCGGCAACATCACGTTCTCCAGCGCCGTCAAATTGCCCAGCAGCTGGAAGCTCTGGAACACAAAGCCGACTTGCCGTGCCCGCAGCGCCGCCCGCTCATCCTCGCCGATGGCGAAGATGTCTGCGCCAGCGACGCGAACGGTGCCGCGAGTCGGCGTATCAAGCCCGGCGATGATCGACAGCAGCGTACTCTTGCCCGAACCCGACGCGCCGACGATGGCGGCAGTCTCCTTTTGGGCCAGCGTGAAATCGATATCGCGCAGAATATCGAGCGTGCCTGTGGAGTCCGTGACCGATTTGTAGACGTGCTCGACAGCAATGATGGGATCAGACATGTTGGATCGTTGGAAGCGCCGTGACTTTATCGCGGCCGCGTTAGCTGGGAGTTATCAGGTGGCATTCGCCGCAGGCACACCGCCGGTCATTCTCGTCGTGGGCGATTCGCTCAGCGCGGAGTATGGCTTGAAGCGCGGCGAAGGCTGGGTGGCCCTGCTGGAAAAGCGCCTGGCCGGGCAGAAGATCGCCGCTACCGTTGTCAATGCCAGCATCAGCGGCGACACGACGTCGGGCGGCCGCTCACGCCTGGCTCCACTGCTGGCGCAGCACAAGCCTTCCATCGTCATCATCGAACTCGGCGGCAACGACGCATTGCGCGGCCTGCCGGTGCAGATGACAGAAGACAACCTGACGGCGATGGTCGTTGCATCCCAGCAAGCGCGCGCCAAAGTGCTGCTCGTTGGCATGCAGATGCCGCCCAACTACGGCGCTGACTACACCAGGCGCTTTGCGGCGATGTACGCCAAGGTGGCAGGCACGCACAAGACGGGGCTCGTGCCGTTCCTGCTCAAAGGCGTGGGCGATGTGGCCGACCCGTTGTCGATGTTCCAGGCCGACCGCATCCACCCCAAGGCGCTGGCGCATCCGGTCATGCTCGACAACGTCTGGCCTGAACTCAAGAAGCTGCTCAAGTGAGTCTCAAGACCGTGAGCGCTGCCGACGCGATCTCGCGGCTCGGTGACTTTTCCGCCGTGATCGACGCGCGCACCGAATCCGAATTCGCGCAAGACGCGATTCCCGGCGCGATCAACTGGCCATCGCTCAACGACGAAGAGCGCAAGATCATCGGCACGATCTACAAGCAGGTCAGCCCGTTCGAGGCGCGCAAGCGGGGCGCGATGCTCGTCTCGGCCAACATCGCACGCCACATCGAACGCGAAGTGCTGGACAAAGACCGCAACTGGCAGCCGCTCGTGTACTGCTGGCGCGGCGGGCAACGCAGCGGCGCGCTCGCACTGGTGCTGGCGCAGATCGGCTTCAGGGTGCATGTGGTCGAGGGCGGCTACAAGGCGTTTCGCACTGCCGTGCTGGCCGACCTGCCGGTGCTGGCCAACCGGCTCGACTACCGCGTGATCTGCGGGCCTACCGGTTCCGGCAAGACGCGGCTGCTGCAGGCATTGATCGCAGAAGGCGCGCAGGTGCTCGACCTGGAGGCGCTGGCCAGCCACCGCAGCTCAGTGCTCGGCTCGATCCCCGGCCAGCCGCAACCCACGCAAAAGCGCTTCGACACGCTGGTATGGAATGCGTTGCGGCAGTTCGACCCGGCACGGCCGGTGTTTGTCGAGAGCGAAAGCCGCAAGGTCGGCAATGTCGCCATCGGCGATGCGCTGATCGCCAGAATGCGCGCGAGCCCCTGTCTGGACCTGCAGCTGCCATTCGAGGAACGCGTGGCCCTGCTGCTGGAAGACTACGCCTTCTTCGCGCACGACGACGCGTTGTTTTGCGACCGGCTGGGCGCACTCACCGAACTGCGCGGCAAAGCCACCGTGCAGGGCTGGCAGGAAGATGTGGTGGCGGGGAGAACAGAGAAGGTCGTGCGTGAGCTACTGGAAAAGCACTACGACCCTGGCTATCGCGCATCGATGGTGCGCAACTTCAGCCGCTATGCAGATGCGCAGCCGCTCACGCCTTCAGGGCGGGGTGCGGACGCAATGCGCTCACTGGCGAGGCAGATGCTCAGTTAAGGCCGCGAGCGCCAGGCGTTCAGGGCTGCTGGGGAGGTACGTCGCCGGTCGGTTCCTGGCCGTCTTCGGCAGGCATGTCGCCCGGGTTGCCCGACTCGTCACCGGGCTTGCGCTCGGACTTCGCGCGCAGCTTGTCCTCTTTTTTTCGTTTCTTCGCGAGTTCCTTCTGGCGCTTCTCGTAACCGTAATTGGGTGTAGCCACAGGACTTTCCGTTCAAATTTCTTCCGATTGGTCCAATGTAAGCGATAACGCCTCGCCCTTAGCAACTGACTGTCAATCGAGCGCAGCCATGGCTTGCGCCAGGTCAGCCTGCAGGTCTTCAACGGCTTCGAGGCCAATCGAAAACCGCACCAGCGTCCCTTTGTGCGGCCAGGTTCCGAGTCGCGCGCTGCGCATCGACGCGATGTCGTACGGCACCACCAGACTCATCGGCCCGCCCCACGAATAGCCGAGCTTGAAGAGCCTGAGCGCATCGCAGAAGGCATCGACCTGCGCCGTGGAATAACGTTCATCAAACACAACTGAAAAGAGCCCCGCCGCCGCATCGCGCTCACCGCAGAGTTCGCGCCAATGGCGGTGGCCGGGCGAGCCTTCGACCGCCGGGTGCAGCACCTTCGAGATTTCCGCACGGCCGCCGAGCCACAAAGCGAGCTTGCGCGCCGCCACGTCATGCGCGCGATAGCGCAGCGGCATCGACGGCAGCGAACGCAGGATCGCTTCGGCATCGTTCGCGCCTACACCCTGCCCCGTGCGCATATGCGTGTGCTTCAGCTTCAGGTGCAGGTCATCGCGACTCGTGATCACGGCGCCCATCAATACGTCACCGCCACCGCTGGGGTACTTGGTGAGCGCGTGCACAGAAATATCGACCGACGCGCCGCCGCCCAGATCGAACGGGTTGAAGGCCATGCCTGCGCCCCAAGTGTTGTCGAGCGCGCACGTCACGCCGGCATCGCGGCAGATGCGCGCCAGGGCTGGCAAATCGGGGAATTCCATCGTCACCGAGCCGGGGGCTTCGAGCCAGACGAGTTTCGTTGCCGGCGTGATGCGCGCCTGCAAGTCAGCGGGGTTCATCGCGTCATACAGCTGGCAGGTGATGCCCCAGGCCTTCAGCTCGCCGTCGGCCAGCGCCTTGTTCGGGCCATAGGCGTTATCCGGAATCAGAACCTCGTCGCCGGTCTTGAGCAAAGCCATCGCAACGTTGGCAATGGCGGCCAGGCCGCTGGGCACCAGGATGCAGTACTTGCCGCCTTCGCTGGTCGCCAGCCGCTCTTCGAGCATGAAGGTCGTCGGCGTGCCGTGCAGGCCGTAGGTGTAGCCGGCCTTGGTCTGCCAGTTGCGCGAGCGCATGGCGGCAACGTTGGCAAAGATGATCGTGGACGCCTTGTGCACAGCGGGCTGCGGTGCGGCAAAGCCAGCGGGCGGCGTGTAGGCGTGGTGGATGAGATCGGTGATCGGCTGCTTGCTCATGGGTGGATGGTAGTGCCTCGAGCCTCTCAACCCCAGATCACCACCCCGGCAAATTGATGTAGTAGCGCGTGGACCGCCCCGCGCCGACGCGTTTCAACAAGCCCGCTTCTTCCAGTTCAAGCAGGTCCCGCGATGACGTCGCGCGAGAAGCGGACGTCAGGCTTTCGTGTTTGCGCGTGCTGAGGCCTCCCTCGAAGCCGCCGGGCCCCGCGTCGAGCAGCACGTTCAACACTTTGCGTTGCCGCTCGTTCACTGGCTTGTCGCGGTGGGTCGCCCAGAAGCGCGCCTTGGCGAGCGATGCGTCCACGACTTGCACGGCTTCTTCGCAAGCCACGCCCACTTGCTCCACAAACCATGCGACCCATGCCGTCACATCGCAAGTGCCGTGCTGTGCTGATTCGAGCTGTTCGTAATACTCGTCCCGCGTTTCGAGCAGGCGTTGCGAGATGCGCATCAACCTGCCGACTTCGCCGCTGTCGCGGGCAAGGGCCAGATCAACCAGCACGCGGCCGACGCGGCCGTTTCCATCTTCGAAAGGATGGATCGTTTCGAACCAGAGGTGGGCGACAGCCGCCTGCACAAAACGATCCGCCTCTTCGCCGCGATTGAACCAATCCAGCAGGGCTTTCATCTCCGCCGTGACCCGGCCAGCGGGCGGCGCTTCGTAGTGAACCACCTCGCGCCCGGCAGGTCCGCTCACGATCTGCATCGGATGCTTGCGGTAGCCGCCCACGAGGATGGGGCGCATGCCGGAATAGCCCGTCGGAAACAGCGCGGCCTGCCACGCGCACAGGCGCTTGTGCGTGAGTGTCTGCATGGCGTTGGCGACTGCGTCGTCCATGATGTCCAGCAGGCCATCGACGTGGCGTGGCGCGGCTGGGCCTTTGACCTTTGCGCCGCTCAGCCGGCGGGCAACCGATGAGCGCACCGCCAGCAAGTCGAGTTGCTCGCCCTCTATGGCCGATGTGGACATGGCTTCCTGCGTCCACGCTTCGGCAGCCAGCGACTGGCGCTCGTCGAATCCGATGGTGGTCAGTTTTCCCTCAAGGGCGCCCTGCGCCCGGCGCGCACGGGCCAGCGCACTGGCGACCTTCGCGCTGTCGTAGCGCAAGGCGGGCCAATTGCGGTCTTTCCAGAGGAGATGCGTCGATTTCATGGGCTAATCAACTCAAGGCGTGAGTCGATTATGCCCCTTAATCGACTCAAAAAATGAGTCGATTATCCCGGTTATTCGCCTCAAAACAGAGGCGGCAACCTCAAACCTTCCACTTCTCCAGCAGCTTCTCCGGCCCCATCGAGTCATAGCCTTCGAACGGCTGGTGGATCCACGGGTTGGTGGGAAGGTATTCCACCGAATAGTCGGGCATGAACTTGGAGACGCCCTTGGTCCAGATCACGGCGCTCTTCAATTCGGTGATCGGCTTGTAGCCGGTGCGCAGCATGTCGAGCACGGCGTGCAGCGTTGCGCCCGAATCAGCGAGGTCGTCAACGAGGAGCACCTTGCCCGCAATCTCGCCCTGCGGCGTCGTGATGTAGCGGGCGATGTCGAGGTGGCCCTGCACCGTGCCGGCCTCGGCGCGGTACGAGCTGGTCGACATGATGGCCAGCGGCTTGTCGAAGATGCGCGAGAGGATGTCACCGGGCCGCATGCCGCCGCGCGCCAGGCACAGGATGGTGTCGAACTGCCAGCCCGACTGGTGGATCTTGATCGCGAGCTTCTCGATGAGGCTGTGGTATTCGTCGTAGCTGACGTACAGGTGCTTGCCGTCTTCAGTCAACATTCGATGTGCTCCTCAAGCCAAGTAGGGGTGGCGCTTCATGATCGTGTGGTCGCGATCCGGGCTGGTCGAGATGATATCGATCGGCACGCCAGTGACTTGCTCAATGCGCTGCAGATACAGGCGCGCATTCACGGGCAGTTCATCGTACTTGGTGATGCCCACCGTGCTCTGCGTCCAGCCTTCCATCGTCTCGTACACCGGCTCGCAGCGCGAGATTTCTTCGGCACCCATCGGCAGGATGTCGGTGTGTTCGCCATCGAGCATGTAGCCCGTGCACAGCTTCAGTTCCTTGATGCCGTCGAGCACGTCGAGCTTGGTGATGCACAGCCCCGACAAGCCATTGACCTGCGCGCTGCGCTTGAGCAGCGCTGCGTCAAACCAGCCGCAACGGCGGAAGCGCCCGGTGGTCACGCCCTTTTCAGCGCCGACGGTAGACAGGTGATAGCCCACTGTGCCTGGCGTCGCCCAGTCGAGCTCCGTCGGGAATGGCCCGCCGCCGACGCGCGTGCAGTACGCCTTCGTGATGCCCAGGATGTAGTGCAGCATGCCCGGGCCCACGCCTGCGCCTGCAGACGCATTGCCCGCCACGCAGTTGCTGGACGTGACGTACGGATACGTGCCGTGATCGACGTCAAGCAGCGTGCCTTGCGCGCCTTCGAACAGCAGGTTGTCGCCGTGAATGTGCGCCTCGTTCAGCTCGCGCGACACATCGGCCATCATGGGGCGCAGCAGCTCGGCGTGCTTCATCGCCTCGTCGAGCACGGCCTGGCCGTCGATCGCCGGGGCGTGCAGGTAGTTGGTGAGCACGAAGTTGTGCAGGTCGAGCACTTCAAGCAGCTTGGCTGCAAAGCGCTTCGGGTCCTTCATGTCCTGCACGCGCAGCGCGCGGCGGGCGATCTTGTCTTCGTAAGCGGGGCCGATGCCGCGGCCCGTGGTGCCGATCTTCTCGGTGCCGCCCTGCTCCCGGCGTGTTTCGCGGGCGATATCGAGCGCGGCGTGGTACGGCAGGATCAGCGGGCACGCCTCGCTGATGCGCAAACGGCCACGCACTTCGACACCGGCCTTCTCCAGCCCTTCGATTTCCTCGAAGAGCTTGGCGGGCGACAGCACGACGCCATTGCCGATGTAGCACTTCACGCCGGGGCGCATGATGCCGCTCGGAATCAGGTGCAGCGCCGTCTTCACGCCGTTGATCACCAGCGTGTGGCCAGCGTTGTGGCCGCCCTGGAAGCGGACGACGCCCTGCGCCATCTCGGTCAGCCAGTCGACCAGCTTGCCCTTGCCTTCGTCGCCCCACTGGGTGCCGACCACGACCACATTACGACCCTTCGTCTTCATCATCTCGATTGCGTCCTGGAGGAGAAAATATTTTTCAGATTACGCGAACGACCCAGCGCGAACCATCGCGCGCGAGCTCACGGTCGTAGTGGAACTCGTCCACTTCGCTTTCATGGCCGGGCAACATGCAGACCACGGTTTCGCCCTGCGCTCGCAACTGCGCGATGGCACTGCGCAGCTCGGCGGCATCGGGTTTGCCGTCGGGCCACGGCGCGCGGATCACGGCTTTCAATGGGCGCTTGCCCGCCACAGCCACCAGCTCTTTCACGTCGAGGCTGAAGCCGACAGCGGGCCGGTTGCGGCCGAACACTGCGCCCACCTCGTCATACCGGCCACCACGCACGAGCGCGTCGCTCGCGCCGGGCACGTAGATCGCGAAGCGGGCACCGGTGTAATAGGCATAGCCGCGCAGGTCGGCCAGGTCGAACGAGACTTTGCAGCCTTCAAGATGGCTGGCGAGCCAACGCAGGTTGGCCAATGCGTCGCGCAAGGCATTCGAAGGCGGCAATGATTTCTCGGCTTCGTCCAGCACCTTCGCATCGCCGTAGAGCGACACGAGTGCGAGCAAACCTTCGCGTGCTGCAACAGGAAAGTCTTTTGTGAGCGCTGCAAGCTCGCTCGAATCTTTGTCGGCGAGCGCGGCATGCACACGCACGAGCACGCTCGAATCGACCATCACACCGGCCAGCAGCGAACGCACGATGCGCGCGTCGGCCATGTCAACGGTGAGTTCGCCGGTGCCGGTGGCCTTGAGGCAATCGAGCGCGAGCAGCAACGCTTCAAGATCAGCTTCAAGCCCGGCATGCCCATAGATTTCCGCGCCGAACTGAAGCGGCTCGCGCGTGGCGTGGGGGCGATTGGGGCGGGTGTGCAGCACGGGGCCGCAGTAGCAAAGGCGCGTAACGCCCTGGCGATTGAGAAGATGTGCGTCGATGCGGGCGACTTGCGGCGTGGAGTCAGCGCGCAGGCCCATCATGCGGCCAGACAACTGGTCAACGAGCTTGAAAGTTTGCAGGTCGAGCGCTTCGCCGGTGCCGGTAAGGAGCGACTCCAGGTGCTCCAGCAACGGCGGCATGACAAGCTCATAGCCATAGCCACGCGCCGTGTCGAGCAGTTCACGTCGTAGCTCTTCGATATGCCGGGCCTCGGAAGGCAATACATCGGCGATGTGATCCGGCAGGACCCAGGCGGACATGATTTTGGGGCGCTGTTAAAAGCGGTATTTTACGCGGGTTGTCCGCCCTCCCCGTCCGCTCCCCGTTCAGCTTACGCGCAGGGTGGCAGGCAACCCCATGCCGCTGCAGAAGACGTTCAACAAGAAGTTGAGCATCTACCAGGTGCAGGCGGTGCTGGCGGCGTATGTGCTGAAGTAGCTGTCCCTCATCAGAAATCGACAGCCCACGGCTTGACTCCAACCGCTTCCACAGTGGGCACGGGGAAACTGGAATCCGACCCCAATTCCTCGCTCGACCCCAATTCCTCGCTCGACCCCAATTCCTCGCTGGACGGCCCAGCTTCTCCTTGACCTTCGGGCAGGCGCCGCTCGCCGACATTCAGGTAGCCATACATCAGGTCGCCGTTTTGCTCGACGTTGTAGTCGTCGCCAAGACCTATCAGGTGCCCCATCTCATGCATGACGACAGTCAGCAGGTCCATCCGGCCGGCTGCTTGCGATGACGGGTCCGCGACAAGCGTTGCGCCCGTCGCAGCATGAGTGAACTCTGCGTCGTCAGAAGGCTGCGCGTCGATGTACCAGCCGCGGCCGGCCGCATCGACGTCCAGCATGACAGTCAGGCCGTCGCCCTGTCCGAGGCTGAGTCCGGAAAGGTCGCCGATCAAGAATGTTGCGGCGCGAAGGACGGCCGACTGGTCTGCGCTGAGGCCAGCCGCTTCCCATCGATGGAACGCCGCTGTGACCGCATCCTCGAGTTGCGCCGGGGTGAGGTCTGTCAATGGCGGCAGGGCATGGTCGGACGCAGTGCCTTCGAAGCCCGCAAGCATGGGCAGCGGAGGTGTTGGCGGCAAAGACGGCAACAGCACCAAACCGTTCGCAATCACCGTGACACTTGCGCCGAGAATTTCGGTCCCATGCGCGTTCGGATTGTTTGCCGCCAACACAGTGGCCACCGCCGTTCCAATTGACTGTGAACCAGCAGCCAGCTCCGCTTGCGAGGTCGCATCCTCGCGAACGCGCACGCCAACCACCCCGCCCGGTTGCCCATTCGGGAAATCGACGCTGTTCGAGCGGACGTCGAAATGCCCTGTGGCGCCGTTGCGCGCCTGGACCACGATCGCAGTCACGCCGCCGACACTGTCTGTGACATGGACGATGTTGTTGGTCACGGTCGCATCGTAGTTGGGTGTCCTGCTTGCATCCGGGGCGTCCACGAGGATGCCGCGGGAGACACCACCCGTTGAATTCTCATTGACGGTATTGCTGTCGATGAGAAGGCGCGCTTCTGAGATGACGCCCGTCGTGCTGCTCATGAACGCGATGATCGCGTGATTTGTCGACGCCGCAGGCTGGGTGACGGTGTTGCCGGAAATCGTCGCCTGGAGGAGCGAACTGGCGCTTGCGTTGCCGGGGGTCTGCCCGACAAAAATACCGACGCCACCAAAGCCCGTCACGGTGTTGTTGGAAACGAGCGTCGTCAGGTCGCCATTGCTCCCGTTGGAGAGCACGATCCCTTCGTTGCCCTGCGTTCCGCGCGTGACGATGTTGTTGCTGACGATCAGGTTGAGTGACGAGTTATCGTTGGCCGCGGCCTGGATGCCCTGCGACTTGTTGTTGTAGAAATTGTTGTTGTCGATCTTGATCGATCCGCTCGCGGTCCCCTGAAGCTCGATCTGGATGCCGTCGCCGCCGAAGGCCACGGTGTTGTCGTGGATGTCGGAGTTCTGGATGGTGAGATTGAACGAGCCGGACTGCCCATAGACCTCGATGGTGTGCTCGATCGCGCCGCTCACATCGACATTGTCGATCAAGGAATTGCCTGAGAGGCCGTTGGCGCCAGAAGGGTTGCTTGTGCCGAGCGTGATTGCGCCTTCGGTGGGGCCTGAGGCGTTGCCGACGGTGCCACTGATCGTGCTGTTGGTGAGCGAAAGGCTGTTGACAGAGAGGCCACGGATACCGCTGTTATCGAAGTTTTGCAGCAGCAGCCCGTTGAGCTGTACGTCAAACGTGCTGTTCAGGAAAATACCGTTACCGGTGGTTGTCGCGCCATCCGCGCCGGTCTTGCTCGATATCACGCCGCCGCCTGTCGCGCCGACGTTGGTGCCGTTGCCCGTGACATGCAGGCCACCGGACGAGCCGGTTGTGTCGAGGATGATGCCTGTTGCACTGCCTCCGCTGGAGCTGATGCTCTGGAACGTCACGTCATTCGCACCGATGGTGGTGTTCGAGATGTTGAGCGCGGTTGCCGAACCGGACGAGATGGTGTTGCCTGTTCCCTGGACGACCACTGTGCCGCCCCCACTTGCGGAAAAGCCGGAACCGCCTGCACTGGCGATGTCCAGGCCGTTGCCGGAGGCGTTGAATGTCAGCGTGCCGCTGTTGCCGCTGAGGTTGACGCCGGCACCGCCGGTTGTGTCGACCGAAATCTGCGAGCCTGTGAAGTTGAAGCCGGCGCTGCTTGTCGCGATCGAAATGCCCGTCCCGGAAGTCGTATCGATGTCAAGCGTGCCGCTGAAATTCACGGTGCCGGCCGTGTCGCTGATCTGAATCGCATTGGCGGTGCCGGTGTTGTAGGTGTTGTTGCCGGAAAAGGTGATCGTGCCACCGGCCACGTCGTCGATGAAGACACCTGTGCCGTTGCCTCCACCCGTGTGCGAAACAGTGTTGGAGAACGTGATATTGCCGGACACACGGTCTTCGATGTCCACTGCGCGGACCGTGCCCGTGGTACTCACCGTGCCGCCGTAGGAAATCACCACCGCGCCGCCCGTGTTGGCGCCGCCTGCGCCATCGCCCACGAGGAAGCCGGTCCCGGTGGATCCGGAAATACTGCCCGCCGTCACGGTGAACGACCCCGTGAGCGCAGTGCCCGTGGCCGCAAGCTGGATGCCTTGCTGCGACGACCCCGTCGACGACAGGTTGTCGATCGTCACCGTCAGCGCGCCGCCCTGGTCGATGTCCACCGCCATGCCGCTGCCGGAGATGTCGATGTCGTTCATGACCAGCGTGCCGACGGTCGCGCCGCCGTCACTCACAGCCGTCTGGCTGCCCAGCGTCGTCGCCACATTCAGGCCTGTGACCGTATTGCCCGATGCGAGATCGATACCATGCTGGCTCGCCCCCGTCACCGAGATTGTCGGCGCCGTGCCGGCCGATCCGATCGTCACGACGGCGCCCGTTACCGGGTTGGTGAACGAGAGCGTCTGGCCCTGGCCATAGAGCAGTTCGCCATTCACCAGGTTGATGCCGTCGGCTTCCGAATACGTGCCACTGCCTGTCTTCAGGTAGACGTAATCGCCCGTCCCGTCGGCAGCCGTGGTGTTGAAGTCGTTGATCGTCTTGAATGGCGAGGCAATCGTGCCCGCACCCCCGGTGCCGCCACCCGTGTTGTCGATGATGAAGACCTGCGGGATGACGCCGATGGAGATGGTGTCGGAGTCGGTCAGGATGCCGCCCGTGCCCTCGTTGCCGAGGTCGGAGGTGTTGATCTGCACGGTGGCCGTACCGTTGAAGCCGTCGGTGCTCTTGAAGACCAGCGACGACAGCGTGTTGTTGACGTCGGTGATGGTGCCCTGGATCGTGACGGAGCCGGAACCGTTCGAGCCGGCCGTGATGCTGGCAGCGCCAGAGAGCGTGAGCGTCGAACCGCCGTTGGTCGTCACGACCTGCACCTGCACATTGGCCGGTGCCGCGTCCAGGTCGGCGATCGAGATGCCGCCGACGGCGAAGTTCGTGTTCGACATCGCCGTGCCCAGCGATGCATTCGCCGGCACTGTGTTCACGGGCCCGTCGTTCACGGCTGTCACGTTCACCGTCGCCGTGGTCGAGCCATCCTGGTCCCCGCCGTTGGCCGTGCCGTCACCGTCGACGACGGTATACGTGATGGTGCGTGCGAGCGCGGACGGGTCGTCCGATGTGTTGGAGAAGGTGATCACGCGCTCGAGCGCCTGCACCGCAGCCGGCGTCGCGTTGCCGTTCAGGCTCACGACCAGGTTGGCGCCGTTTACACCGCCGCTGAATGTGCCGATCGTGGTGCCGCCGAAGGTGACGTTGGCGCCGCTGGTGCCGATCTGGCCGGCTCCCACGCCCTGGTCGATGATGGCCAGCTGGTCCGCCGCCGTGCCGTTGGCGGTGAAGCCCACGGTGAGCGAGCCGCCATTGAAGTCGGCCGAGTCGACGTCGGTCACGGTGGCCGCGCTCGAAATCACCGCCGCAGCGCCGTTCTCGGTGTAACCCAGCGTGCCGCCGCCGCCGAGCACCGGTGCGTCGTTCACCGGGGTGACGTTGACTGTCGCGGTGGCAGTGCCATCCTGGTCGCCACCGTTGGCCGTGCCGTCGCCGTCCACCACCGTGTAGGTCAGCGTTCGCGCCGCGGTTGACGGGTTGTCCGAGGTGTTGGAGAAGGTGATGACACGCTCGAGCGCCTGCACGGCTGCCGCCGTCGCGGCCGCGCTGTTGAAGGTGATCACCAGGTTCGAGCCGTTGGCACCGCCGGCGAAAGTGCCGATAGTCGTGCCGCCGAACGTCACGTTCGCGCCGCTCGTGCCGATCTGGCCGGCGCCCACGCCCTGGTTGATGATGCCCAGCTGGTCGGCCGCCGTGCCGTTGGCCGTGAAGCCGACGGTGAGCGAGCCGCCGTTGAAGTCGGCCGAGTCGACGTCCGATACGGTGCCTGAAGACGCGATCGCCGCGGCAGCACCGTTCTCGGTGTAGCCAAGCACTGCGGCAGCCGTGCTGATGACGGGTGCATCGTTGACGGGCGTGACCGTGATGTTCTTGGTCGAGCCGGCACTGTTCGTCGTGCCGTCGTTCACGACGAAATTGACCGTCTTGGTCGTGGTCGGCGTATCGCTCGTCCCGGAGTACTGGATGGAGCGCAGCGCCGCTTCGTAGTTGGCGAGCGTGTCCGTGCCGGTCAGCGTGAGGACGCCGGTGCCCGCGACGTAGTTGCCGCTGATGTTCGCCGTGTTCGTGAAGCTCAGCGTGTCGCCGGCCTGGAAGCCCACCGAGATGCTGATGGTGGCGCCGGTGATCGTGGTGTTGTCGACGTCGGACACCGTGACGCCACTGTCGATCGTGACGGCCGCCGCCTGTTCGATATACGCCGTGCTGCCGCCGCTGGCCGTGGCCACCGGCGCGTCGTTGCTCGCCGTGACATTCACGGTGGCCGTGGAGCTGGCGGTCGAAGTCCCGCCGTCGCCGTCGTTCAGCGCGAACGTCAGGGTGCGCGCAAGCGTCGAGGGATTGTCCGAACTGTTCGAATAGGCGATCGCGCGGGTCAAGGCCTGTACTGCCGCAGGCGTTGCGTTCGCGGTCGTGAAGGTCACGACCAGGTCCGATCCGTTCGTGCCCCCGGTATAGGTGCCGATGCCGAGGCCGCCATTGCTGATGTTTCCGCCGGCCACCGTGATGCCGCCCCCCGAGAGGATGGTCAACTGGTCGGCCGCGGTGCCGTTCGCCGTGAAGCTGACGGTGAGCGAGCCGCCACTGAAGTCGGTCGAGTCGATGTCGCTCACCGTGGCGGCGCCCGCGATGACGGCGGCTGCGCCGTTCTCGGTGTAGGCGAGCACTGCCGCGCCGGTGCTGATCGAGGGCGCGTCGTTCACATTGGTGACGTTGATGGTGGCCGTGGTCGAACCGGTGTCGGTGCCGCCGTCGCCGTCGACGATGGTGTAGGTGACTGTGCGGGGCAGTGCCGAAGGGTTCTCCGACGTGCTGGCGAACGTGATGGCCCGGGTCAGCGCCTGCACCGCGGCCGGCGTGGCGGCCGCGCTGTTCAAGGTGATCACCAGGTTGGCGCCGTTCGCGCCGCCCGCGAAAGTGCCGATGGTCGTGCCGGCAAATGTGACGTTGGCGCCGCTCACGCCGATCTGGCCCGCACCGATGCCGTCGTTGCTGATCGAAAGCTGGTCGGTGGCCGTGCCGTTGGCGGTCAAGCCTACTGTGAGCGAGCCGCCGTTGAATTCGCCCGAGTCGGGGTCCACGACCGTGATGGCCGGCGAGATCTTGGCCGCGGCGCCGTTCTCGGTGTAGCCGAGGGTTCCGCCGTTGGCGACCACGGGCGCGTCGTTGCTGGCTGCCACGCTCACCGAGGAGGTGACGGTGTTGCTCAGGTTGTTCACGCCCTGGCCGTCGTTGACCTGGAACGTCACCGTGCGCGCGGTGGTGGCCGGCGTGTCGCTGGTGTTGTTGTACGTCACCGAGCGCAGGGCCGACTGGTAGTTGGCCAGCGTGTCGGTGCCGCTGAGCGTGAGCACGCCCGAGACGGGGTTGTAGCTGCCGGTGATGGAGGCCGTGTTGCTGAACGCCAGCACGTCCTCGCTGGCGTTGAAGTTGCCCGTGATCGAGACCGTAGCGCCGGCCAGGGTCGAGGTGTCGGGGTCGCCCAGCGCGAGCGTGCTGTGGACCGCAACCGCAGCCGAGTTCTCCACAAAAGAGGCGTTGCCTGTGTTGGCGAGCACCGGAGCGGAGTTGATTTCCGTGACGGCAATGGCCTTGGTCTGCGTCGTGCTGTTCGCCGCGCCATCGTTCACCGTGTACGAGATGGTGCGGCTAGGTCCGGGGGTTACGCTGGTGGAGTCGAAGGTGACGGCGTGCAGCGCGGCTTCCCATTCGGCCAGCGTCGCGGTGGCGCCCGCCGACGTGAGGCTCAGCGTGCCCGTGCCCGCGTTCCAGTTGGCGATGGCGATGTTGCCCATGCCGGCGGTGTTGGCGAATTCGAGCAGGTCTTCGCCGTTGTGGCCCGCGGTGATCTGGATCGTGGCGCTGGCCAGGGTCGTGTTGTCCACGTCGGACAGCGTCAACGTCGTGTCGATGGCGACTGCCGCGCCGCCTTCAGTGAAGGCCGCGCTGCCGCCGCTGGTGACGACGACAGGCGCGTCATTGACGGCCGTAACGGTGATGGCCGCCGTGTCGGTGGACGTCGAGAAAGCGGTGCCGCCGCCGTTGGACGTGGTGTCGCCGAGCCCACCGTTGCTGCCGCTGGAGCCGTCCCAGGCGCGGAAGGTGATGGCTGCATTGATGGTTCCATTGAAATCCGCGTTCGGCTGGAAGTAGATGCGCGTGTTCGCGTCGGCGGTGAGCAAGCGAGCGCTGCCTGCGCTGACGGCGCCCAGGGCGCTCCAGTTGGCGCCGTTGTCGACCGAGAAGAACCACGAGCCGTTGCTGTCGGCGGCCGTGACGGCAATGCCGGTCGGCGGGCCGTCCACATCCGAGACGTTGTCGAGGCCGCCGCCGCCGGCCAGGTCGACGAGCGCAGTGACCGCAGTGCCGACGGCGCCTACGGGGGCGCCCGGGTCTTCGCTGATTGTCGCGAGCACGGGCGTCATGCTGCTGTCCAGGATGGGCGCGTCGTTCACCGCATTGACGACGAGCGAGGCGGTGTCGCTTGCAGAGGAGAACGCCGTGATGCCGCCATTGACAGAGGCATCGGCCGTGGCGCCGTTGGTGCCGGACGTGGTGTCCCACACCCGGAAGGTCAGCGCGTTCGACAGCGTGCCGTTCACGTCGAGCCCCGGCTGGTAGTAAACGAGCGCGCTCGCATTGAGCAGCAGCGCCGTGCTGTCGCTCAGGCCGCCCGGCGCCACGCTCCAGGAGGAGCCGCCGTTCAGCGAGTAGTGGAGCGTGCCGCCCGCGGCGACGCCGGTGATGGCCACGCCCTTGGAGGCGCCTGCGTCCACGTCGGCCAGGTTGTCCAGCGAGGACCCGCCCGCGGTGAAGTCGACCAGCGCGGAGACCGGCGTGCCCACCGCACCGGTCGGCACGCCCGGGTCTTCATTGATTGCGTTGAGCGTGGGCGACTTCGAGGCGTCGAGTACCGGGGCATCATTCACGGCGTTCACGGTGATCGAGGCCGTGTCGGTGCCGCTGGAATAGGCCGTGCTGCCGCCGCCCGCGCCCGGATTGGCCGTGCCGCCGTTGGTGCCGGTGGAGCCGTCCCATGCGCGGAACGTGATGGCCGTACCAATTGCCCCGTTGAAGTCCGCGTTGGGCTGGAAGTAGATGCGGGTATTCGCATCGGCAGCGAGCAGGCGCGCGTTGCTGGCGCTGACCGCGCCCAGGCTGCTCCAGGTACTGCCGTTATTGGTCGAATAGAACCATGAGCCGTTGCTGTCCGCGGCTGTCACGGCGATGCCCAGGGCCGGGCCGTCGGGGTCGCTGTCGTTGTCCAGCCCGCCACCGCCGGTGAGGTCGATGAGTGACGAGATGAGCGTGCCCACCGCGCCACTTGGGGTGCCGGTGTCTTCGCTGATCGTGACCAGCACCGGCGAGGCGCCTGCGTTGAGCACCGGCGCGTCGTTCACCGCTGTCACCGTGATGGCGGCGGTGTCACTCGCTGACGAGAAAGCGGTGGTGCCGCCATTCGATGCCGTGCTGGCGGTGCCACCGTTCGTGCCCGTGAAGCCATCCCAGGCGCGGAAGGTGAGTGCCGAGGCAAGCGTGCCGTTGAAGTCAGTGTTCGGCCGGAAGTAGATGCGCGTGCTGCCGTTGGCGGAGAGCAGGAGCGATGTGGAGCTCGACACCGCCGGGAAGGCGCTCCAGTTCGTGCCGCCGTTGGTCGAATAGAACCAGCTGCCAGTGCTGTCCGCCGCCGTGATAGCGATGCCCACCGCGGGGCCGTCGAAGTCGGCGAAGTTGTCGTTGCCGCCGCCGCCGGCCACGTCGACCAGCGACGAGACGAGCGTGCCCACGGCGCCCGACGCAGCGCCCGGGTCTTCGCTGACGGTGCCCAGCGCGAGTGCGAGTGTGTTGTCCAGCACCGGCGCGTCGTTCACTGGCGTCACGTCGATGTTGCGCGTGGCCGTGTTGCTGTCCAGCGCGCCGTCGTTCACCGACCACGAAATGGTCTTGCTCGTGACCGGTGCGGGCTGCGTGGACGAGAAAGTGATCGAGCGCAGGAACGACTGGTAGTTGGCGACCGTGTCGTGGCCCGTCAGCGTGAGCACACCCGTGCCTGAGTTGTAGCTGCCGCTGATGTTGGCCGTATTGCTGAAGTTCAGCAGGTCGCCCGCCTGGAAGCCGGCGCTGATGCTGATCGTGGCGCTCTCCAGGTGCGTGTCGTCGACGTCGGACGTGGTGAGCGTGGTGTCGAACGCTACCGCTGCGCCGCCTTCGGTGTAGGCCGCGTTGCCGCCGCTGGCCGCGGTGGCGGGCGCGTCGTTGACGGCCGCGACATTGATCGTCGAGGTGGCTGAGCCGGTGTCGTTGCCGCCCAGCGCAGTGCCGTCACCATCGACCAGCGTGAAGGTGACCGTGCGCGATGCCGTCGAAGGGTTGTCCGAGTTGTTGGCGTAGGTGATTTCCCGCGTCAGGGCCTGCACGGCCGCCGGCGTTGCCGAGCTGTTCAGGGTGACGACGAGGCTGCTGCCGTTGGCGCCGCCGGTGAAAGTGCCGATGGCCGTGCCGCCGTAGGTGACGTTTGCGCCGCTCACGCCGATCTGGCCAGCGCCCGTGCCAACGTTGCGGATGGCCAGCTGGTCTTCGGCGGCGCCATTCGCCGTGAAGGCGGCGGCGAGCGTGCCGCCCGCGAAGTTGGCGGAGTCGGGATCGACAACCGAGGTGACCGATGTGATCACGCAAGCGGCGTCATTTTCGGTGTAGTTGAGCGTGGAGCCCGGGTTGAGCGCCGGCGGGTCATTCACCGGCGTGATGTCGATGCCGCGCGAGACAGTGTTGCTGTCCAGCGAGCCGTCGTTGACGGTCCACGACACGGTCTTGGTGCTGGCCGGGTCGTCGTTGGAGGTTGCGAACGTGATCGACTGCAGCGCCGCTGCGTAGGCTGCCTTCGTATCGGTGCCCGTGAGCGTCAGCACGCCCGTGCCAGCGTTGTAGCTGCCGGTGATGTTGGCGGTGTCCACGAAGACGAGGTTGTCGCCGGCCTGGAAATTGGCACTGATCGAGATGGTGGCGCTTTCCAGGTTGGTGTCGTCCGGGTCGCTGGCACCTGCTGCGCTGTCAATGAACGGGCCCGCGCCGCCTTCGGTGTAGGCTGCGCTGCCGACGCTTGCCGAAGTGAGCGGCGCGTCGTTCACCGGCGTGACGTTGATCGTCGCGGTGGTCATGCCCGTGTCGTTGCCGCCGAGGGCCGTGCCGTCACCGTCCACCAGCGTGAAGGTCACGGTGCGCGAGGCGCCTGAAGGGTCATCGGAGCTGTTGAAGTAGGTGACGTTGTCGCCCAGCGCCTGCACCGCCGCTGGCGTGGCGCTGGCGTTCAGGGCGATGACAAGGTCAGCACCGTTAGCGCCGCCTGAAACGGTACCTATGACCGTGCCGCCATAGGTGACATTGCTTCCCGACACCCCGATCTGGCCGGCGCCGGTGCCGACGTTACGCACAGCCAGCTGGTCCTGGGCCGCGCCGTTGGCAGTGAAGCCGGCGGTGAGCGAGCCGCCCGCGAAGTTGACCGAGTCCGCGTCGGTGACGGTCGTGCCCGTGCCGATGACCGTCGCGGTGTCGTTCTCGATGTAGTTGAGCGTCGCGCCACTGCTGATGACCGGCGGGTCGTTCACCGGCGTGACGTCGATGACGCGCGTGGAGGTGTTGCTGTCCAGTGCGCCGTCGTTGACGGTCCACGAGATCGTGCGCGTGGCAGCCGGATCGTCGTTCGTGGTCGAGAACGTGATCGATTGCAGGGCTGCCTGGTAGGCAGCCTTGGTGTCCGTGCCGCTGAGCGTGAGCACGCCCGTGCCGGCGTTGTACGAGCCGGTGATGGTGGCGGTGTCGACGTACACGAGGATGTCGCCGGCCTGGAAGTTGCCGCTGATGCTGATCGTGGCCGACTCGAAGTTCGTGTCGTCGAAGTCGCTCACGGTGGGCGTCGCGTCGATCGCAGCAGCGGCGCCGCCTTCGGTGTACGCCGCATTGCCCGACGTCGCCGTGGTGACGGGCGCGTCATTCACGGCCGTGACGTAGATGGTCGATGTTGTCGTGCCGGTATCGAAGCCGCCCAGCGCAACGCCATCGCCGTCGACCAGCGTGTAGGTCAGGGTGCGCGTTGCCTCGGAAGGGTTCTCGGACGTGTTGAAGTAGGTGATGTTCCGCGACAGCGCTTGCACCGCCGCCGGCGTCGCCGAGCTGTTCAGCGTGATGACGAGGTTGGTGCCGGCCGTGCCGCCGGTGAAGGTGCCGATGGTGGTGCCGCCGTACGACACGTTCGCGCCGCTCACGCCGATCTCGCCGGCGCCGGTGCCCTGGTTGCGGATCGCCAGCTCGTCTTCGGCCGCGCCATTGGCGGTGAAGGCGGCGGTAAGCGTGCCGCCCGCGAAGTTGGGCGAGTCCACATCGCTCACGAGCATCACGCTGGCGATGGTGGCCGGGGCGTCGTTCTCGGTGTAGCCGAGCGTATCGCCCAGCGTGTCGATCACCGGCGCGTCATTGACTGGCGTGACGGTGATCGTGGTGGTCCTGGGCGCGCTGTTGCCGATGCCGTCGTTGACGACCCAGGTGATCGTCTTGGTCGCGGGCGGGTTGTCGCTGGTGCCGCTGAACGTGATCGACTCCAGCGCCAGCTGGTAGGCGGCCACCGTGTCGGTGCCGCTCAACGTGAGCACGCCAGTGGCCGCGTTGTAGGAGCCGGTGATGGTGGCCGTGTCGGCGAAAACGAGGTTGTCGCCTGATTCGAAGCCCGCCGTGATACTGATGGTGGCGCTGGCCATGTTGGGCGTCTCGGCGTCGGTCACCGTGATGCCGGCATCGATCGTTGTCGCGGCCGCCTGCTCCTGGTAGGCAGAGTTGCTTGCCGTGGGCGTGACGATCGGCACGTCGTTCACGTTGGTGATGTTGATGGTCGCCGTGGTCGTGCCCGTGTCGGCGCCGCCCAGGGCCACGCCGTCGCCATCGACCAGCGTGAAGGTCACCGTGCGCGCCAGTGAGGAGGGGTTTTCCGACACGTTGGCGTAGGTGATGTTGCGCAGGAGCGCCTGCACAGCAGCCGGCGTGGCCGAGGAAGTGAGGGTGATCGTGAGCGGTGCGCCGTTCGCGCCACCGCTCGCGTTGCCGATGACGACACCGCCATAGGTGATGGTCCCGGCCGAAGCACCGATCTCGCCACCGCCCGTGCCCTGGTTGCGCACGGCCAGCTGGTCTTGCGCCGCGCCATTGGCCGTGAATGCCACCGACAGGCTGCCACCGGCGAAATTGGCCGAGTCGGCGTCAGCCACTGTTCCCGCCGGCACGATCACGGTGGCCGCATCGTTCTCCGTGTAGGCGAGCACCGCCGCCAGCGAGTCGATGACAGGCGCGTCGTTGACCGGCGTGATGCTGATCGCACGCGTGACGGCGTTGCTGTCCATCGAGCCGTCGTTCACCGTCGTTTCGATGGTGCGGCTCGCAGTCGGGTTGTCATTGCTGGTGGAAAAGCCAACGGAGCGCACGGCGGCCTGGTAGTCAGCCGTCGGGGCCGTACCCGTGAGCGTGAGCACACCGGTCGATGCGTCGTAGCTGCCTGTGATGCTGCCTGTGTTGGCGAACGTCAGGGTGTCGCCTGCCTGGAAGCCGGCAGAGATACGGATGGTCGCGCTGGCGAGCGAGGCGCTGTCCGGGTCCAGCAGCACGATCGAAGCATCGATCACTTCTGCGGGCGCGTTTTCCACATAGGCGGTCGTGCCACCGGCAGTGGTGACCAGCGGCGGCGTATGAAAGGTGATGACCTGGGTGCCGGCCACTTCATAGCCGGCGCCGTCGTTCACGCTGAAGGTCAGGGTGCGCGGCTCGCCTGAGGCGGCCAGGCCCTTCTGGTTCTTGTACTCGATCTGCTGGATCACGTCGTTGTAGCGGCTGACGAGCGCCGAGCCGGTAATGGTCAGCGTGCCGGTCCTGGTGTCGAAGCTGGAGGTGACGCCCTTGGGCAGGCCTCCCGAGACATGCAGGTCGTCTTCTCCCCTGACGTAGCCCCCCGTGATCTGGATCTTGATCCCTGTCATCGAGGTGTTGTCGATGTCCTGGATCCGCATGTCCGTGTCGAGATTGACGTCGACGTTCTTCGCCGCAAGCGTGTAGTTGAAGTTGGTCAGGCCAACCAGGGTGGGCGCCACATTGGCCACCACCTTGACGGTCGACGTCGCAATGTTGCTGGCGTGGCTGTTGGCCTGGCCGTCGTCCACCTGGAAGCTGATGGTGCGGCTGCTGTCGACGCGAACTGCGGTGGTGCTGGAAAACGAAACGCTGCGCAGTACGGCCTGGTAGTCGGCCAATGTCGCAACGCCGGTCAAAGTCAGCACGCCGGTTGCAGTGTTGAAGCTGCCGGTGATCCCGCCCTGCGCGATAAAGGTCAAGAGGTCATGGCCCGCCAAGTACCCCGAACCTATTTTGACTGTCGCGCCGACCAGCGTCGGTGAGTCGACATCCTTGAGGATCAACCCTTCGCTGATGACCTTCGGCGCGCTGAACTCGCGGTAGCCGATCGCGCTCTTGGAAGTGATGACCGGGGGTTTGTTCTTCGGGGGCTTCGTGGCCATGACTTCTCCTTGCACGCTGTTGCAAAAGTGCTAGATAAGTATATGGGTCAGGTACGTTTGGCGATACCCGAAAAGACCCGCGTGAAGGGGCACGAAGCGACTGTGCTGTTGTTGAGCCGACATTGCAGCGAGGCAACAAACAAGCGCTGTTGGTCCTGCCCGTTCAGCCCACGCGCACGACGGCAATTGGTGGCAAGTCGCGCGAGAGGCACTTCCACGAAGTGCCCGCATCTTCACTCACCCACAGCCCGCCGGTGGTCGAGCCCATCACCAGCACGCGCCCATCGGCGCTCGCGTCCAGGCCATGCCGGTACACGAGGTGATACGCGTCACTTTGCGGCAAGCCGTCACCCAGCGCAGTGAAAGACGCACCTCCATCGCGCGTCTCATTGACGATCAGGCGGCCGTCGGCGGGCATGCGCTGCGCGTCGGAGTGCGCCGGCACGAACCACGCGCGATCCGGCTGCGACGGATGCGCCGCCACCGGAAAGCCGAATTCGCTGGGCTTGGGTGCAGCGAATCGGTTCCATTTCAAGCCGCCATTGGTGGAGCGGTACATGCCGCCGTGATGCTGCGCCCACAGCACATCGGGCGCTGACTGGCACTGCGCGAGGCAATGCACGTCCTGGATGTTGGGGTCCTCGCGGCGCTCGGGTGGCATGAAGTCGGCGACCATACCCTCTGACGTGTTGGTCCAGGTCGCGCCGCTGTCGTGTGTCTGCCAGACACCGCCGCAAGAGATCGCAATGGTGACGTGCTTCGCATCGCGCGGGTCCACAACGATCGAATGGATGCCCGCATGGTCGTAGCCGCCGCCCATCCATTCGCGACGCTCGGGCCGCTCCCACAGGCTCGTCACGAGCTGCCAGCTTGCGCCGCCATCGTCTGACGTGAACAGCCCCGCCGGTATGCAGCCTGCCCACAACCGCCCATCAGTACCCGCTGCCAGGCCCCAGATCACATCAACACTCCATGGCGTGTCGTCGTCTTTGATAGGGCCTTCCGATGGCTTGGGCGGAAAAGCGGGCGCGGCCACTTCGCTCCAGCTCGCGCCTTCGTCAATGCTCTTCCACAGCTTCACGCCAAAGTGCCCCAGGCGCAGCGCGGCAAACCATGCGCCGGACTTCGCATCAACCATGAACTGCGTGACGGGCTCACCGGGAAATGCTGGTTTGCCTAGCTGCCACTGCCCCTGATTGCGTTGCACGGCAAACAGCCCTTTGCGTGTGCCCACCCAGATTCGATCTGCCATGCCTAACCTCCTGTCAGTGCCTGAATCACCATCACTTTGTCATCGGATTGCAGCGGCACGTCAAGCGCCGAGCGATTGCGGATCAGCTGCGCATTGACGAACACAGCCACGTGTTTGCGAACACTGCCCTGCTCGTCGAACACGTAGTGACGCAGGCCGGGCGCGGCTTCCAAGGCTGCCTCCAGTGCGTCGCGCAGTGTGGTGGCTTCAACGTGTTGCGGCGGGCATGGCACATGCCGCGTGAGGGCCGGTGCAAATTCAACTGATGGCATCCGGCTTTCCTGCCCCCACCCGCATCATTTGGCGACGAGGTCGCCCACGTGATGGCCACCATCGGCCACACCGGTTTTTGCCGCTGCCTTGTTTGCACCGGGAACGCGGTCACGCGCGAACAGCATGTACATCGTCGGCACCACGAACACCGTGAGCAGCGTGCCCAGCGACATGCCGCCCACAATCACCCAGCCGATCTGGATACGGCTTTCAGCGCCGGCGCCGGTGGACATTGCCAGCGGCAAAGCACCCAGCACCATGGCGCCTGTCGTCATCAGGATCGGGCGCAGCCGCTGCGAAGCGGCCTTGACGATCGCATCGACGATCGGCAGGCCCTGCTCGCGCAGCTGGTTGGCGAATTCGACGATCAGGATGCCGTGCTTGGTGATCAAGCCGACGAGCGTGATGAGCCCGATCTGCGAATACACATTGAGCGAGCCGCCCGAGAGCTTGAGCGCCAGCAGCGCGCCGATCATCGACAGCGGCACCGACAGCATGATGACCAGCGGATCGATGAAGCTTTCAAACTGCGCCGACAGCACCAGGAAGATGAACAGCAGCGACAGCACGAACACGATGGCCAGGGCACCTTGCGAGCTCTTGAACTCGCGGGATGTGCCGTTCAGGTCCGTCGTGTACCCGGGCTTGAGAATTTTGGCGGACGTCTCGTTCATGAAGTCCAGCGCCTGGCCCAGCGAATAGTCAGGCGCCAGGTTGGCGGTGATCGACACCGAGCGGCGCTGGCCGAAGTGATTGAGCTCGCGCGGGCTCACCGTTTCATTCACCTTCACCAGCGCCGACAGCGGGATCATCGTGTCGTTGCGACCCCGCACATAAAGGCCGTCAATGTCTTCCGGTGTTGTGCGGCCGCTTGCACGGTTCTGGATGATCACGTCGTACTGCTCGGCATCGCGCTTGTAGCGTGTGACCTGGCGGCCGCCGAGCGCAGTCTCCAGTGCGCGCGCCACGACATCGACGCCCACGCCCATGTCTGCCGCCTTCTCGCGGTCCACCTGGATGCGCAATTCAGGCTTGTTCAGCCGCAAGTCGGTATCGACAGCCAGGATGCCGGGGTTCTTCGCCATCTCGTCCTGGATCTGCCGCACCATGCGGTTGAGGTTTTCGTAGCTCTCGGACGTCTGGATCACGAAGTTCAGCGGGCGCTCGCGAAAGCCCTGCCCCAAGGAAGGCGGCGTGATCGGGAAGGCATTGATGCCGGGGAACGCGTTGAACTTGGGCGTCATTTCGCGGGCGATGTCCAGCGTTGTGCGCTTGCGGTTTTCCCAGTCGACCGCGCGATACACCACGCTGCCCTGCGACACCGTCGGGTTGCCGATATTGGCAAAGATGCGGTCGAACTCCGGGTACTGCTGGCCGACTTTTTCGAGCGCTACGGCATAGCGGTTGGTGTAGTCGAGCGTGGCACCGTCGGGCGCCGTCACGTTGGCCAGGATCACGCCGCGGTCTTCCAGCGGCGACAGCTCGGATTTCATCGTCGGCCAGATGGCCATGATCGACAAGCCGCTGGCGATCATCACAGCGATGATGATCCAGCGTGCCTGCAGCAGCTTCGCGCGCAGGCTGCCCGGCTCACCCGGTGCGCGCGCCAGCAACACCCAGCGCAAGGCCCGCGCATAGCGGTCTGACAGGCTCGTCAGCAGCCGCTCCATCGTGCGGTCGAACCAGTTCGGGTTGGGGTTATGGCGCAGCAGCTGCGACGACATCATCGGCGTGAGGGTCAGCGCGACGAAGCCGGAGATAAGCACCGAGCCTGCCAGGGCCATCGCAAACTCGACGAAGAGGCGCCCGGTGCGGCCGGGCGTGAAAGCCAGCGGCGCGTACACCGCCACCAGCGTCATCGTCATCGAGATGATCGCGAAGCCGATTTCGCGCGCACCCTTGATGGCCGCCGAGAATGGGTCCAGCCCCTCTTCGATGTGCCGGAAGATGTTCTCCAGCATCACGATGGCATCGTCCACCACCAGCCCGATCGCCAGCACCAGCGCGAGCAGCGTGAGCGTGTTGATCGAGAAGCCGAACAGAGCCATCATCGCAAACGCCCCGACCAGGCTGACCGGGATCGTGACGATGGGGATGATCGACGCGCGCACCGTGCGCAAAAAAACGAAGATCACCAGCGCCACCAGCACGATCGCTTCAGCGATCGTGCGGTAAACGTTCTTCACCGAGCGGTCGATGAACAGCGAGTTGTCGTTCGCGATGTCGATCGTCACGTCAGCCGGCAAGTCCTGCTTGAGCTTGGGGATCATGTCGCGCACGCCTTGCGACAGCGTCAGCGGGTTGGCCGTTGCCTGGCGGATCACGCCTGCCGAGATGGCGGGCCGGCCATTGAGGCGCACGGCGCTGCGCTCGTCAGCAGCGCCCTCTTCCACCCGGGCCACATCGCGAACCTTGACCGGAAAGCCGTTGACGCTCTTGATCACGATCTCGCCGAACTGGGCGGGGCGCATCAGGTCTGTTTGCGAGGTGACGCTGAATTCGCGCTGCTGCGATTCGATGCGCCCTGCCGGCACTTCCAGATTGCTGCGCCGCACGGCATCTTCGATGTCTTGCGTGGTGAGCCGATAACCGGCGAGCTTTTCCGGATCGAGCCACACGCGCATGGCGTACTTGCGCTCGCCGAACACGCGCACGTCGGCCACACCCGTCACCGTCTGCAGGCGCGGCTTCACGATGCGGTTGACCATGTCGTTGATCTGCAGCGGCGTGAGTGTGTCGCTGGTGAACGCCAGGAAGATCACCGGGAAGGCATCGGCTTCCACCTTGGCGATCACCGGCTCTTCAATGGCTTGCGGCAATCGATTGCGAACACGCGACGTGCGGTCACGCACTTCGGCGGCAGCGGCATCTGCGTCTTTCTCGAGCCGGAAGCGAACGGAGATCTGCGCCTGCTCGGCGCGGCTGATGGATGTGATCACGTCGACCGCGTCGATACCGGCGATGGAGTCTTCGAGCGGCTTGGCGACCTGCGACTCGATCACTTCTGCCGAGGCACCGGCGTATCGCACGCTGACGGTGACGACCGGCTCGTCGATCTTCGGGTACTCGCGCACCGACAGGCGCGTGAAGCTCACCACGCCCACGAGCACGACGAGCAGCGACAGCACGGTCGCAAACACGGGCCGGCGAATTGAAGTTTCAGGCAGCTGCATAGGTCACTTCCCCGGTGCGGTCAGCGAGTTGCATTGCGCTTGACAGCGCTGCGTGCTGTGTCGGCAGAGGCCACGATGCAGGGGTTAGGCCCGTCGAGCGGGCGGGCGCCGGCGGGCGCAGACGGGGCGGCAGCGGCCATGGTCGCCGATGCACCGGCAGCTGCGGGTGCACCAGCAGCGGCGGGCGCACCGGATGCTGGCGTTGCAGCACGCGATGCAGACGCGCCAGCGCGCGCACCGCCGCCTGGCCCGTTGCCGCCGCCTGCCGGCCTGTTCAAGTCCAGCACGCGCACGGGTATGCCGTCTTTCTGGATGCGCTGCTGACCGGCGGTGACCACCACATCGCCAGCTTGCAGGCCCTCGGTGATCTCGACGCGGCCCGGGCGCCGGATGCCGACTTTGACTTCCACTCGCTGGGCAATCCTGGTGTCCTGGTCAGGCCCGTCGACAAGCCGGTACACAAACTGGCGGCCGCCCTGCGGCACGATCGCCTCTTCAGGAATGACCTTGGCGTTCTCCCGCTCGCCAAACACAGCCGTCACCCGCGCGAACATGCCGGGGCGCAGCTGCATGGCGCGGTTGTCGATGCACGCGCGAACACCAACCGAACGCCCGTTTGCATCCACCAGCGGATCGACGGCCTGCACCACTGCCATGTACTTGCGGCCCGGCTGTGCGTCGAGCTCGACGCGTGCCGTCTGGCCTTTGGCCAGCTTGGTCTGGAAGCGCTCGGGCAGGCGGAAGTCCACGAACATCGCGGCAAGGTCTTCGATGTTGACAATGTCTGCGCCGTCCTTGAGGTAGTCGCCTACGCTGATCGTGCGGATGCCCGCGATGCCATCGAACGGCGCGACGATCTTCAGCCGCGCTGCAGTCGCGCTCGCCAACGCCAGCTTGGCATCGGCTACTTGCAGATTGGCGGCGCTCTCATCGACCGAGCGCTGGCTGATGAAGCCTTGCGCGACCAGTTCCTGGTTGCGCTTGTGGTTGGCTCGGGCGATAGACAGCTCGGCCTGCGCCTGCTGCACCTGCGCCAGCGGCAACTGGTCGTCCAGCTGCACCAGCAGCTGGCCGCGCCGGACGCGATCGCCGTCTCGAAAGTTCAGCTTGGTCACCCGGCCGCTCACCTCAGGGCGCAAGACCACGCTCTGGCGCGAGCGCAGGCTGCCGACCGTCTGCGCGTCGTCGGTCAGCTTCACGAGCTCGACCTTGGCGACTTCCACGGCGGGCGGTCGCGCCGGGCCCGCTGCACCGCCTGCGCCTGCCGCACCTGCACCTGGCCCGCCCGCTGGCGCACCTGCCGAGACTTCGCCCGCCGGCTTCGACGACTTGTTCTGGTACCACCATGCCGCGCCCGAGGCGGCGGCAATGCCGACAACGGCGACCACGGTATAGATTGCTTTGGATGCCATGAATACTGCCTGCCAGACGACGCGCGTGCGGCAACGGGTGATGGGGGATACCGACCCGGCAATGTATCAGCCGCTTACGAAACGCGACATTCGCAATCCCCCTTACTGACGCGGGGAGGTTGCCTCGATGCGACGCGCTTTACCCTTGATTTACACAGGCGCCGCGCGACGGCCCAGCGCCACTTCTACGCCCAGGTTGGCCAGCACATCCGCACGCTCGTTGCCCGGATCGCCATCGTGGCCGCGCACCCAGCGCCACTCGATCTTGTGGCCGCTTTCGCGCACCAGCGCATCGAGCTGCTGCCACAGGTCCACATTCTTGACGGGCTCCTTGGCCGCTGTGCGCCAGCCGCGGGCCTTCCAGCCCGGCAGCCATTCGGTCATGCCCTTGAGCACGTACTGGCTGTCCACGTGAAGCGTGATGGCGCACGGCCGCTTCAGGGCCTGCAGCGCCTGGATCACGGCCATCATTTCCATGCGGTTGTTGGTGGTCTCGCGCTCGCCGCCATACAGCTCTTTTTCAGTGGCGCCCGACTTGAGCAGGACGCCCCAGCCCCCCGGACCAGGGTTGCCCTTGCAGGCGCCGTCCGTGTAGATCTCGACAGGATTCAAACGTGTTCTTCCAGGTAAGTAGGGCGCCGCTGCCGGTTCGCGATGGGAACTGGCGCGGTCGGGATGCCGGCAGGCGACTTCCACGCCTTGCCGATGAGTTTGATGCCGCGCACGCGCTTGACGGCAACGATGAAATACACGGCGCCAAATATGGGCCACCATTTCTCGCCGATCCTGTCCACCCATTGGGTGCGATCGAGCCACTTCTCGCTCTTCATGGAGGGGCGGTAGCAGCCAAACGTGCCTGACTCGACCTCGAAGCTGAGCAGGCGCAACCAGTCGCGCAGCCGCCAGTAGCCGATGAATTCGCCCGCGTCGGGCAGGAACAGTTCGCCAAAGCCTAGCCGCCGGTACAGGTGGGCGCGCCGCTGGCGCAGGCCCCACAGGCTTGCGGGGTTCAGGCAGCAGATGATGACTTTGCCCTCAGGCACCAGCACCCGCTCGACTTCGCGCAGCGTGGCGTGCGGATCGGCATTGAGCTCGAGCGAATGCGGCAGCACAACGAGATCGAGGCTGTTTTCCTCAAAGGGCAGCGCCGCGAAATCCGTGACGATGGACGGCTTGGCAAAGGGCATCCTGCCCTCTTCTTCCCCATCCCCCGCGTGTTGCAGCGCGAGCCACTTGTGCGGCATGCGATTGTGTTCGAGCGTGTCGAGCAGCGGCATGCCCAGCTGCAGCGCGTGATAGCCAAAGATGTCGCCGACCGAGCGCTCGAACTCGGCCCGCTCCCAGGCCAGCAAGTAGCGCCCGGGCGGGGTTTCAAACCACTGCTGCATTCCTATAATCGGGTCGCTCATGAGTTGTGGCCCGCTGGCGGCCCTCCAGCAGCGATTCTAGTCAGCAGTGCGCCGCACAATTTGACACAGGCGCAAAGCGGTAAAGTGCAGCGACCGCGGGAACCCCGCCACCGGCTGGCTGATCCATCTGGCCCAACGGAAGAACAAATACTGATGAAGCTTTACCTCGCGGGACTCGCGCTGTGCCTCTTGATGGCCGGCTGCGCCACCCCTCCACCGGCTGCCGAGGCATCCGCGTCTGCCAAACCCGTCACGGCGCAATCCGGGCCCACACGCCCAGCGTCGATCCAGTCCGTCATCCCGAGCGGCCCGCTCGACCCCATCACCGCCGCCGAGGCCACCTCGCGCGGCGTCGCATTCATGCAGCCGCCCACCGACCTGTGGGACCGCATCCGTCGCGGCTTCAAGATGCAGAACCTCGACACGGACCTCGTGCGCCAGCAAGAGCAGTTCTACGCCAGCCGGCCCGACTACATGCAGCGCATGACCGAGCGCTCGCGCAAGTACCTGTTCCACATCGTCGAGGAGCTTGAGCGCCGCGACATGCCGACCGAGCTGGCACTGCTGCCCTTCATCGAAAGCGCGTTCAACCCGCAGGCTGTCTCCAGCGCGCGAGCCGCCGGCATGTGGCAGTTCATGCCCGCGACCGGCACGCACTTCGAGCTCAAGCAGAACGTGTTTCGCGATGACCGGCGCGATGTGCTCGCCTCCACCCGCGCCGCGCTCGACTACCTGCAAAAGCTCTACGGCATGTTCGGCGACTGGCACCTGGCGCTGGCCGCCTACAACTGGGGCGAAGGCAGTGTCGGCCGTGCGATAGCCAAGAACCAGCGGCTGGGCCTGCGCACGTCGTACACCGACCTGAACATGCCCAACGAGACGCGCTTTTACGTGCCCAAGCTGCAGGCTGTGAAGAACATCGTTGCCAACCCGGAGCAGTTTCGCGCCGAGCTGCCCTTCATCGGCAACCACCCTTACTTCCAGACCGTGACCGTCGAGCGCGATATCGACGTGGCGCTCGCGGCGAGTCTGGCCGACGTGTCGCTGGAGGACTTCAAGGCGCTGAATCCGTCGATGAACCGGCCCGTGATCCTGGCGGCAGGCACACCGCAAATTCTGCTGCCATGGGACAACGCAACCATCTTCAAGCGCAACTTCGAGGCGCACACGGCAGGCCAGTACGCGAGCTGGACGGCATGGAGCGCACCCGCCACCATGAGTTCGTCCGAGGCCGCCAAACGGGTTGGCATGAGTGAGGCCGACCTGCGCAGCATCAACAACATTCCGCCGCGCATGCTGATCAAGGCGGGCTCGGTGCTGATCGTGCCGCGCTCGGCCAAGAACAACGATGACGTCGCCAGCCACGTCGCGGACAACGGCCAGCTCAGCCTGCAGCCCGAGCAGGTCACGCGCAAGACGACGGTGAAGGCCGGCAAACGCGACACGATCACAACCATCGCCCGCCGCCACAGGCTCAACCCGATGCAGGTCGCCGAATGGAACAGCATGGGCGCCAACGCCGCGCTGCATGCGGGCCAGCAGGTGGTGGTGTACCTGCCTGTGCGGGTGGCAGCGCCCGGTGCAGGCCGGGCCAGCGCCAGGTCGCACAGCGTGCGCCGCACCAGTGCTGCCAAGCCCGCCCTCCGGCGAGCGACCAAGGCGCCGGCAAGGGCGCCTTCCAAGGCCCCCGCCAAGCGGCGCTGAGCGCACCGCGCTCAGAGCTTTTCGGTCTGGCCAGTGCGCGGCTGCCACTTCATCAGCCGCTTCTCGATGCGCCCGACGATGCCGTCGAGCACCAGCGCGCAGGCGGTGAGCACGACGATGCCGGCGAATACCGTGTTCACGTCGAACGTGCCCTCGGCCTGCAAGATGAGGTAGCCCACCCCGCGCGCTGAGCCCAGGTATTCGCCCACCACCGCGCCCACAAACGCCAGCCCCACGGACGTGTGCAGGCTGGAGAACACCCAGCTGGTGGCGCTCGGCAGGTACACCGTGCGCAGCAGCTGTTTGCGGTTGGCGCCTAGCATTCGCGCGTTGGCCAGCACGACGGGGCTGACTTCCTTCACGCCCTGGTAGACGTTGAAGAAGACGATGAAGAACACGAGCGTGACGGCCAGCGCCACCTTGCTCCAGATGCCCAGGCCGAACCACATCGCAAAGATCGGCGCCAGGATCACGCGGGGCATCGAATTCGCGGCCTTGATGTACGGGTCGAGAATGGCGCTCGCCGTTGGCGCGAGCGCGAGCCACAAGCCAAAGCCCAGCCCCAGCAGCGTGCCGAACGCGAACGCCAGCACCGTCTCCATCAACGTGATGCCCAGGTGGATGTAGATATCAGCGCGGCCTGCCAAGCCTTCCGGAAAGAGCGCATTCGGCGCAATGCTCCACGGCATGAACCACGACCACACGCGCCCCGCCACCTTGACCGGCTCGCCCAGGAAGAATGCCGTCTGCTCGTCACGCGTGAAGCCGTGCCAGGCGAGCAGCGTGACGACGAGCAGGCCGACTTGCCAGTAACGCAGGTTGCGGCTCGACGGCTTGAGCGACGCGAACATGGCTTATGCCACCTTCTTCAATTGCTGCGCATAGCCCTTGAGCACTTCTTCGCGCAGCACATCCCAGATCTGTTTGTGCAATTCGACAAAGCGTGGATGCGTGCGCACCTCGGCCACATCACGCGGGCGCGGCAAGTCGATCGTGAATTCACCAATGGGATGCGTGGCCGGGCCGGCGGAGAGCACCACCACTCTGTCGCTCATTGCAATAGCTTCGTCGAGATCGTGCGTAATAAATAGCACCGCTTTCCGTACTTGTTGACCCCCGGCCGCTGCGCGGCCACCCCCCGAGGGGGTTCGCTCCGGGCTAGGGGCGGCCCGTCGCCCTTCGCTCCCCGCCGCCCACAGCGCCAGCACTTCGTTTTCCATCAGCTGGCGCGTCTGTATGTCGAGCGCGCTGAAGGGCTCGTCCATCAGCACGATGTCGGGGTCGAGCGCGAGCACCTGTGCCAGGGCGATGCGCTTGCGCATGCCGCCTGACAGCTGGTGCGGATAGCGGTCGCCGAAGTCGCTCAGGCCCACGCGATCGAGCCACGATTGCGCCAGCGCGCGAGCCTCGCCATCCGGCATGCCCCGGTATTGCAGGCCGACCATCACGTTGTCGATGGCGCTGCGCCACGGCATCAGCGCTTCGGTCTGGAACATGTAGCCGGCGCGCCGGTTGATGCCCTGCAGCTTCTCGCCGAAAACGCGCACGTCACCGGCGGAGGCATCAAGCAGCCCCGCACCAATATTCAGCAACGTGGATTTGCCGCAGCCCGTGGGGCCGACGACCGACACAAACTCGCCAGCCGCAATACGCAGCGTGGTTTTCGCGACGGCTGTGTACCGCTGCGCCGGGTTGTCCGGCGACTGGAAGGTGACGGTGATGTCGTCGAGTTCGAGGGCGTAGGCCGACACGCTTCAGGCCTTGAAGCGTTCCTTGGCGCGGCGCGCAAATTCATTCGTGTAGGTCTTGCCGAGCTCGATCTTGTCGGCCTTGATGCTCGGCTCGAAACTCGCCAGCGCCTTCAGCGCGGTGCGCGTGCCTTCTTCGGGCATCACGCCGTCAAGCGCAATGGCCTCGCGCACCTTGTTGAACGAGGCGAGATAGAGCGCGCGGTCGCCCAGCAGATACGACTCGGGCACGGTCTTGATGATGTCGCTGGGGCCAGCCGTCTGCAGCCACTTGAGGCCATGCACGATGGCATTGGCGAGTGCCTGGCAGGTATTGGGGTTGGCCTTGACGAAATCGGCCTGGACATAGAAGCACGCTGCAGGCATCGGGCCGCCGAAGACTTCGAGCGTGCCCTTGAGCGTGCGGGTATCGCTGACGATCTTCACGTCACCCTTTTGCTCGAGCATCGTCATCACCGGATCGGTGTTGCTCATCGCGTCGATCTGGCCCGAACGCAGCGCAGCGAGCGCGCCCGCAGCCGTGCCCACACCCACATAACTCACGTCAGCCGCCTTGATGCCCGCGCGGGACAGCACGAGGTTGGCGACCATGTTGGTGGACGAACCGGGCGCGGACACGCCGATCTTCTTGCCCTTGAGGTCAGCGAGCGACTTGTAGTTGGGCATCGCCTTGGTTGAAATGCCCATGGCGATCTGCGGTGCGCGGCCCATCAGCACGATTGACTGGATGTGCTGATTCTTGCTTTGCATGTTGATGGTGTGCTCATACGCGCCACTCACCACGTCGGCCGAGCCGCCCACCAGCGCCTGCAGTGCCTTGGCACCCCCTGCAAAATCGGAAATCTCAACGTCGAGGCCCTCGGCCTTGAAGTAGCCGAGCTGCTCCGAAATCGTGAGGGGAAGGTAGTAAAAAGCCGCCTTGCCGCCTACGGCAATCGCCAGCTTGGTCTTCTCGAGTTTGGGCTGCGCGCGCAAGGCGGGCGCAGCGACGCATGCTGCGGCCAGCGCCGCTGCCGACGTGAACACACGCCGGGTCAGAAGAGTTGTTTTCATTGTGCAGAGCCTCTCTGTGAACTGCTTCGCAGGTTAGCCAGAGAGGGCCAAAACCGCATCGGGAACATCCCGTGCGGGTTTTTACTCACCGATAGCCGATGAACAGAATGGCGATATTGACGGCCAGCGCCAGCGTCCAGATGCCCGTTCGGATGCTGGACAAGCCGGCGATGTACATCGCTATGTAGATGACGCGCAAGGTCACGAAGACGACCGACAGGATGTCGAGCGAGGTCTGCGGCGTTCCCAATTGATGAGCAATCACCACCGCGCCGATGAAGAACGGCAGCGCCTCGAACGTGTTGGACTGCGCCGCGTTGGCGCGGGCGTGCCAGTCGGTCTGTTTTGCCAGCCAGACACGAGGGTTGTCGTTGTCGTAGCCGCCCTGGCGGCGCGGCTTGCCGAAGCCGGCTGACTTGGCAAAGCCTGCACAGATGAACGGCAGCATCGCCGCAATGAAGACACACCAGTAAGCAATCGTGAAGTGCGCGCTGGGCAAGGCCATCTCTAGGTGTTCCTTTTGTTTTCGTAGGTCTTTTTTTTGAGGCAGGCGCTACCTGCGGTCGACCATCGCGTGGGCGATGGTGCCCAGATCGACGTATTCGAGTTCGCTGCCCGCGGGCACACCGCGCGCGAGCCGCGTGACCTTCAGGCCGCGCGCCTTCAGTGCTTCGGCGATCACGTGCGCGGTGGCTTCACCTTCGGCCGTGAAGTTGGTGGCCAGGATCACTTCCTGCACGAGGCCGCTTGTCGCGCGATCGAACAGCTTCGCCAGGCCGATGTCGTTCGGGCCGATTCCGTCGAGCGGGCTGAGTTTGCCCATCAGCACGAAATACAAACCCCTGTAGGCCGACGTGCGCTCCACTGCCGCCTGATCGGCCGGTGTTTCCACCACGCACAGCTTGCTCGCGTCACGCGAGGGGTCGAGGCATGTCTGGCAGATCTCGCTCTCCGTGAAGGTGTGGCAGCGGGCGCAATGCCTGATCTGCGTGGATGCCTGCTGCAGCGCCTGCGCCAGCACCTGCGCGCCGGCACGGTCGTGCTGCAGCAAGTGAAACGCCATGCGCGATGCCGACTTGACGCCCACGCCGGGCAGACGGCGCAGCCCTTCTATCAGTGCGTTGAGCGAGTTGTTGTCGGCCATGAGGCTGCTTGCAAGCCGCTCAGAACGGCAGCTTGCCGGCCATGCCGGGCATACCGGCGGTGATCTTGCCGAGCTTCTCGTTCGAGGTTTCCTCGGCCTTGCGCACAGCGTCGTTCATCGCGGCGGCAATAAGGTCTTCGAGCATGTCTTTCTCATCGACCACCACCAGGCTCGGGTCGATCGTGATGCGCTTGACCTGGTGCTTGCACGTCATCGTGACCTTAACCAGGCCCGAGCCCGATTCACCGGTCACATCGATAAAAGCGAGTTCATCCTGCGCCTTCTTGAGGTTGTCCTGCATCGCCTGGGCCTGCTTCATGAGGCCGGCGAGTTGTCCCTTGTTGAACATGAGAAATCCTTTCGAATGAATTCTGTAAGAGCTGCGAAGGGCGCCGCGTTAAACGGGCTTGATGCTTCCGGGAACGATTTTCGCGCCAAAGTCCCGCATCATCTCCTGAACGAAGGGGTCATTGACGATGATGGCTTCGGCCGCGCGCATGCGCTCTTGTGCTGCAGCTGCGTTGCGGCGCGCAGGGCTGTCGCCCACTGCGCCTACTTCCACCGTGAGATTGACTCTGTGGCCCGCTGCGTGCAGCGCGGTTGTCAGGCGGTCGCGGGCAGCGGGCTGGTTGAGCGACTCGCGCTCGGTACGCAGCATCCAGTGGCCTTCGTCGCGCGCAACGAGTTGCGATTGAAGGGCAAGCTCGCGCACGAGCGCCGTGATCGCTTCTCGCGACACCATCTCCATCACGACGCTGTGCCAGAAGTCGCCCTCTTCCGTCGGCACGAGTGCGGCAGGCGCGGCGCTGGCGTTCTCACGCGGGGATTCGGCTTGCACACGCACCGGCACGCCCACGACTTCGCTGCCGGTTTGGCCATTGGGCGTGTGCGGCGTCGCACTGTTTGGCTTGGGCGCCGGCTCGGCGTCTTGTTCGACAACGGGCAACACGCGGCCAGGCGGCGCGCCGACGGCGGGCACCGCACGGGGTTGAGGTGCGATGGGCGACGCGGACTGCTGGGGCGGTCGCGCTGCTGGCGCAACGGGCACTGTGGGTGCTGTTGCCGGCGCCGCGACTGGTGCAGAAACTGGCGCAGACCCCTGCGTGGCAACAGCGGACGCAGCGGGCCGCGCTACCGCCCGCGTTTCATTCAGAGTTTTTTTTTGAGCCGCGCCGCCGGGCGATTTGAAGGCCAGCAGTCGCAGCAACACCATCGTGAGCGCCGCATATTCGTCAGGCGCCAGGCCCAGCTCGGTGCGGCCATGCAGGCACATGCTGTAGAGCAACTGGGTTTCGTCGGCAGGCATCAGCTGCGCGAGCCGGGCAATCTCGGGCGCATCCGGATCGTTGTCGTCAGCAGCCGAGGGCACAGCCTGCAGGACAGCCATGCGTTGCAGCACGGCGCTCATTTCTTCGAGCGTTGAGGCTGCACTCATGCCCTGCAGGCGAAGCGCCTCAGTGATCTCGACCACCGTCTTGCCGTCGCCGTGCGCCAGCGCATCGATCACCTGGAAGACATGCGAGCGGTCCACACTGCCCAGCATCTGGCGCACAGCCGCTTCTTCCACCTTGCCGCCGCCGAAAGCAATGGCTTGATCGGTGAGCGAGAGCCCGTCGCGCATGGAGCCGCGTGAGCCGCGTGCGAGCAATCGCAATGCGGCGGGCTCGAAAGCCACGTTCTCTGCTTCAAGCACATGCGCGAGGTGCTGCTGCACCGTCTCAGGCGCCATCGGTCGCAGGTTGAACTGCAGGCAGCGCGAGAGCACCGTCACAGGCACCTTCTGCGGATCGGTCGTGGCCAGCACGAACTTGAGATACGCGGGCGGCTCTTCGAGCGTCTTGAGCATCGAGTTGAAGGCGTGCCCGGTGAGCATGTGCACTTCGTCGATCATGAAGACCTTGAAGCGGCCCTGCACCGGCTTGTAGACGGCCTGTTCGAGCAGGGCCTGCATCTCGTCGACACCGCGATTCGACGCGGCGTCGAGTTCGGTGTAGTCCACAAAGCGGCCGCTGTCGATAGCCACGCACGCCTCGCAGACGCCGCACGGCGTGGCCGTGATGCCGCCCTGCCCGTCTGGCCCCTGGCAGTTGAGCGACTTGGCAAGGATGCGTGACACCGTGGTCTTGCCGACACCGCGGGTGCCGGTAAAGAGGTAAGCGTGATGGAGGCGCTGCTGGGCGAGCGCGTTGGACAGCGCCTGCACCACGTGCTCCTGCCCCACCATCTCGCCGAAGTTTTTCGGGCGGTATTTGCGGGCGAGCACGACGTAAGACATGCGGGCGATTCTACGGGGACGCGAGCCGCTCCTTCACGCCCGACCGGCGCAGTCCATCGCTTTAGTTGCTGGATGCAGGCAGGCTGAGCGCGACAGCGTCAATCGCGCGCTGCAGATCCTCGGTCGTGTGCGCGCTGCTGACAAAAAAGCGCACCCGGGTCTGGTCCTTCGGTACCGCCGGATAGAGGATTGGCAGTGCCAGCACGTGCGACTTGCGCAAAGCCTTGCTCAACTGCAACGTTTGCTCCTGCGTCGGCATGATGATCGGGACGACCGGCGTACCCGCGCTCGTGCCGGTATTGGCGCCAAGCCGCTTCAACCCATCTAGAAGGAAGGCCGCGTTGTGCAGAACGCGCGCGACTCGCTCTGGCTCTTGCCGAATCAAGCGAATCGCGGCTAGCGCTGCAGCCGTATTCGCCGGAGCAATCCCCGTCGAGAACACGAAGCCAGGGGATTTGTACTTCAAATTTTCGACCAGCGCGTTGCACCCTGCGATGTACCCGCCGCAGCTGGCGAGCGACTTGCTCAGTGTGCCCATGAGAATGTCGATCTCATGCGGCGCCAGGTCAAAGTGATCGCAGATTCCGCGGCCCGTCGCACCGATCGTTCCAATCGAGTGCGCCTCATCGACCATAAGCCAGCAGCCATACCGCCGCTTCAACGTCACCAGCGCTGGAATGTCCGGAATATCGCCGTCCATGCTGAAAACGCCTTCGGTCAGAATCAGCGCCCGCTCGAATTTGCCCCGATGTCGCGCAAGCAACTTCTCCAGGTGACCAGGGTCATCGTGGTTGAACGCGAACCGCGCCGCTTGCGAGAAGACGGCACCCTGGATCAGACTGTTGTGACAGAGCGAGTCGTAGAAGATCACGTCATTCGCACCCATCAGGTGCGTGATGGTGCCGACGTTGGTGGCATGACCTGCAGAAAAAACCACGCAGGCTTCCGTGCCGAGAAATTCGGCAATTTCCTGCTCAAGTTCGGCATGTAGCACCTTATTTCCAGCGACAACACGGCTGGCCGACACTGATGTGCCGTAACGTCGGATTGCTGCTATCGCCTCGTCTGATACGGTCTCGTGCCCTGACAAGCCCAGGTAGTTGAAGCTGGAGAAGTTCGTGTAAGCCGCACCATCGATGTCAATCGAATTGGCAGCCACGCCATCGACCTGTTGAAAAAAGTACCTGTCAATGTCGAGTTTTCGTAATTGCTGCCGCTGGCTTTGGAGTTCGATATAGCTGGGCAGCTGGCGGAAGTCGGTGAAGCGCGCCAGCTCATGCACTGGCACCGCTGCCGGTGCCGGTGCCGGTGCCGGTTCAGGCGCAGGTGCTACTGATACCGGTGCTGCTCCTGCGTCGTTGACCAGGAAGTCTGCAAGCTTTGCGATGGTCGAATTTTGTTGGAAGTCAGCCATTGCAACAGGCCTGCCGCCAGGCAATGCTTCGAGTTCGCACAACAAGTTCACCACCATCATCGAGTCCATGCCCAACTCGACAAAACTGACGTTCTCGTCAAGTTCGTCTTCAGCTTTCAGGTGCATGACCCGGCGCAACGCGCCTTTAATGGTCTGCCTCATTGCAGCGCTTGCCGCAGACTGGGCTGTGCGCGGCGCTGCAACTTGGGAGCCAGCTGATTCCAGCTGCACATCGCCCGCCTGATCGTCGTCGAGCAAGACAGTCAATGCTTGTTTGGCAAGCAAGGCCTGGGCTTGTTTGCGCTGGATCTTCCCGCTGGTGGTCTTTGGCAACTCGCGCACAGGAATCAACACAACACGCTGGATGTTGATACCCAGCTCCTTGAGCACATTTTTGCGAACGGATCTGACAACCTCGGCGTAGTCTGCCGGGTCGCGCTCTGCGATTTCAGCCACGAGGCAAACCGATGCCGCCTTGTTCCTTATTTCAAATGCAGCAGTGGTTGCCGATTTGAGCAAAGCGTGGCTTTGCTGCGCCGCGCGTTCAATATCCTGCGGGTAGAAGTTCTGGCCATTCAGGATGATCAAGTCCTTGCTGCGGCCCGTGACATACAGCTCACCGTCGCGCATGAACCCCAGATCGCCCGTGCGCAGATAACGCATGCCATTGGTCGCCAGCACGGCGCCGAAGGTCTCTTCAGACTCCCTCGGAAGATTCCAGTAGCCGGTCGCAACGCTGCCGCCGCTGACCCATATTTCACCCACGCAATCGGCTGATGCAGGCATCGAAGTTGCCGTATCGACCACTTGCACATCCATGTGAGCCCGGCCAGAGCTGACGAAGACTTGCTGGTCGGCGTCATTGGCAGCCGCTGCCACTTTGCCGTTCTGGATACCGAGCTTCGAGACAGCTTGGACGACAGGACCGACCCCCATGGTGGCCGACGTCACGCAAAGCGTGGCCTCTGCCAGGCCGTAGCAAGGCACAAATGCGCTGCGCCTGAAGCCGGTGGATTTGAACGCCTGGTAGAACCTGTCGAGTGTCTCTGCGGAGATCGGCTCCGCTCCTGAAACGGCACATGACCAGGCGCTGAGGTCCAGGCTGGCCTTGTCCGCCTCCGGAATCCGGTCAACGCAGTGGTCGTAGGCAAAGTTGGGCCCTGCACTGGCAGTGCCTTTGTAGTCGCTCATCGCCTTCAACCATTTGACAGGCTGGCGCATGAACGTCATGGGTGACATCAACACAGCTGATGCGCCGACTGCCATCGGCATCAGGATGGCTCCGATGAGGCCCATGTCATGGTACGGCGGCAGCCAGTTGACCACGACGGCTTCGTCCCTGTAGCTGCCACTGAATTCGCTGTTGATCGTGCTGTTGTGCAACAGGTTGGCATGGCTGACCATGACGCCCTTCGGATTGGAAGTCGAGCCGGATGTGTACTGCAGAAATGCGGTGCTGTCCGGCGTGATGATCGGCGGGTGCCAGTCGTGCACAGGCGCCTGCGCCAACCCGTCGTACCGCAACACCTTGGGGCCTTTGCCAACGGCATCGCCACCCATGGCTTGCGCCAGCATGGCAGACGTGACGATCACGCGCGGCGAGCAATCGTGAATCAGGCTGTGCAGCTTTTTGCCCAGCTTGGCATTGGCCGGCGGATAGCTCAAGACGGCGATCACACCCGAATACATGCACGCCAGAAATGCCTGTGCCAGCTCCAGGCCCGGCTCGAAAATCAGGAATGCACGATCGCCCGGTTTGCAATGCAGCTGCAACCCGCTTGCGATGGCCTTGGCAGTGGCACCGAGTTGCGCGTAGGTGACGACCGATGGCTGGTCGTTGCTGTCGACAAACGTGATAGCCGCTTTGGATCCCCTGCGATTGACTTGCGCTTCAACTGCTTCTGCGAAGCCTGAATACAGGCCTGGGAGATATTCCGATTTCATCAATGCCGCCTGTGTGTATAGACACTGATGAGGTTAGCGATCGGCCCCCGAATGTCGATCCGCCCGGTGGCCTAGGCCGGTGGGTTGAGAAGTGAAGTCGTCGCCATGCGCCGTGGCTACAATGCAGGCTGACGGGCCTCCCCGCATGGTGAAGCGGCCAACCGGGTCAGGTGGGGAACCAAGCAGCCCTAACTGTGGAGCCAGTGCCGGGGGTAAGGCTCGTCAACCTCTCTTTTTCATCGCGCAACCGTTTCGCATCGCAAAGCAACGGCTGACCTCGCTGCGCGCTCGCGTCTGACAAACTTTCTTGCGCCCCGCACCTAAAGTTCAGTCTTCCTTTCGGAGGATTGCGATGAACGCGGGGGTTGTGAGCACAACGGGGAGCCTGGCCAAGGTTTGTGTCCGCATTGCGGTGCCGCTGGCGCTTTGCCTGCTAGCCTTCGACGCCATCGCACAGATCTGGGCCGACTCAGCAGATGAGCGCGCGAACAACCGCGTCCGGGCGCAACTGGAAGTCGCTGCTACCCAGACTCCCCGCTTCGATAGCGTGGACGGCGCCACGCGCGCCTCGCGCATCGACATGACTCTGCTGCCCGCAGGTCGCGCGTCGATCGGGCCGGCCATTGGCGTCACGACCAACCACGGCCCCTCCTTCAATAGCGCAGGTCTTGCGAGCACGCCGCCGTCTGTGGACCTCGGCGTCCACTTGCGCTACACCACCGACGACAACAACAGAGTCGATGTGCGCGCCTGGCGCCGCGTGGCGCAGAACGACGCCATCACGCAACTCCAGATGCGCGAGCCGGGCTACGGCGCGCGCGTTGAATTGCATATCGCCGCGGCGCCGAAGTCCGGCTTGATCGCCGACCACGGCATCGGCATGCAGTTGGAAAGCGGCGCGCGCATCACGCTGCATCGCAGCGGCGGCAAGCCGATGATGTTCTACCGCGCCAGGTTCTGAGCGGCCCGGCTCGCCACTACGCCCCGATACGCCAGCACGCCCTGCCCGGCCGCGCGTCCACTGGCGAGGCAGGCGGTCAACAGGTAGCCGCCCGTGGGCGCTTCCCAATCGATCATCTCGCCCGCGCAGAACACACCGGGGGCTGACGTCACCATCAGGTTTTCATCGAGCGAATCGAACGTCACGCCGCCTGCCGTGCTGATCGCTTCCGCGATGGGGCGCGCTGCGACGACGGTGATGGGCAGTGCCTTGATCGCTGCGGCGAGCTTGGTCGCATCGTTCAGCGCCTCAGCAGGCACCAGTTCATGCAGCAGCGCGAGCTTGATGCCGTCGAGCGACAAACGGCTCTTCAAATGGCTTGGCAATGAGCGCGATCCGCGCGGATGAGCCACTTCTTTCGCCACCTGCGCGGCAGTGCGGCCGGGCAGCAAGTCGAGCTCGAAGGTCGCTTCACCGTTGGCGAGCACCTCGTCACGCAACATCGCCGATGCGGCATAGATCAGGCTGCCTTCCACGCCTGTTTCCGTCGCAACGAATTCGCCCTGGCGCAGGAAGTCGCCATGGCGGATGGCCACCGACTTGAACGGCTGGCCGGCAAACCGCTCGCGGAAATACGCGCTCCAGCCGCCGCGCACGTCAAAGCCGCAGTTGGACGGCAGCAGCGGCGCGACCTTGGCACCGCGCTTCTCCAGTGCAGCGAGCCACGCGCCATCGGAGCCCAGCTGCGGCCAGCTCGCGCCGCCCATGGCCATCACGACTGCGTCTGCTTCCACTGTGGACTCACCTGCCGGTGTCTCGAATTTCAGGTGGCCCCCGGCCGTCCATCCGGTAAAGCGGTGCCGCATGTGAAAGCGCACGCCCGCTGCGCGCAGCCGGTGAATCCATGCGCGCAGCAGCGGCGCGGCCTTCATCTCCTTGGGGAACACGCGGCTCGATGTGCCGACAAATGTTTCGATGCCCAGGCCTGCAGCCCAGTCGCGCACCGCTTGCGGACCGAACTCGCCCAGCCACGCCTGCACGTTGGCCGAGCGTGCGCCATACCGCGTGACGAACACGTCGAATGGCTCAGCATGCGTGAGGTTCAGCCCGCCTTTGCCGGCGAGCAGGAATTTGCGGCCGCCCGAAGGCATGGCGTCGTACACGTCTACCGATGCGCCGGCTTGCGAAAGCACTTCGGCAGCCATGAGGCCCGCCGGGCCCGCGCCGATGATGGCGTTGGTGGTCATATGTCTCTGGAAATCCTTCAATCGACGCGAACGAGCCGGCCCTGCCCTGTGAGGAATGCGGCGCGCACGGGCGCGTCGGGATGCGCTGTTTGCACGGCTCGGCGGTAGCTGCGCATCTGTTCGATCAGCGTATTGTCGTCTTCAGGCCGCGAGTGCGACTTGAAGTCGAGCACCCACCACTCGCCGCTGTCCGCACGCCTGACGAGCCTGTCGAGGCGAATCGCCTTGCCTTCGAGCGTCATCGGCACTTCGTTGGCCTGCCAGTTGATGATGGTCTCATCCCACGCCCACGCGCCTTCACCCGACAGGATGACGCGTGCCTTGTCGGCCGCAACGCGCGCCTTGGGCTCCTCCAGGGCAAACTCGCGCGCCACGCGGCGGACCTGCGTATCGGAGAACTGGGGCGATCCGTTCGACAGTTCGAGCAAACGGTGCAAGACCTGGCCAAAGCGCGACGACTCCGAGTCGGGGTCTTCACGTTTGCGTGGCGGTGGCGCGGCGGCTGTCAGCGCGGGTAGCGCGTGCACAGCGACCTGTTGCGCTGCGCCTGCATTGGCGGCGCTTATGTCGGCGGACGGCGCCGCTGGCAGTGGATTGCAGTGCGGTTGCAGGCGTTGCCACCAGCTTGCCTCGGCCGCACGATGCGGCTCGACGGATGAGATCACGAGCCGGCTCTTTGCACGCGTCATCGCCACATAGAGCGCATTGAGCTCTTCGCGCTGCCGCGCCATGCGCTCTACCTCCAGCGCTTCTGCGCTGCAGGCCGGCGGCTTTGTCTCGCTTGCGAGGAAGGCGAAGCGCCATGGCGCAGGCGCGTCGCCGGGCCACTCGACGACGACGCCCATCGTTTCAGCCTTTGGCGGAGCGCCGTCTGTGTCGAGCATGAGAACGATGGATGCCTCCAGCCCCTTGGCACCGTGCACGGTCAACAGTCGCACGGCCTGCGCCTCTGCGAGAGGCGGTGCCTCGATGTTGCCGGCCTTCAGGGCGCGAACGAACGCATAGGGCGTTGCATAGCGGCCGCCGTCAATCTCCAGCGCCGCACCCGGCAGCGCCTGCAAGTGCGAGACGACTGCATCGCGCATCGACGCTGGTGACGCAGCCACGAACTTCGCGATGACGTCGCCGCGCCGGTAAATCTCTTCAAGCGCGTCGTGCGGCGGCAGAAGTTCGACCAGCGCTTTCCACTGCGCCAGTTGTTCGCCTGCGGCGCGCAAGCCGGGGTGCAACTCTTTCTCGCGCTGGAGCAATTCATACCAGCTGGCCGCCCGCCCCTCTTCACGCAACGCTCGGGTGGCTACCGCCAGCGCAACCAGCGCGTCGTCACTCACGCCGAAGACCGGCGACTTGAGCGCCCGCGCCAATGAGAGGTCGTGCGAGGTAGAGACCAGCGCATCGAACAGCGCCACGATGTCCTGCACTTCAGGCGGCTCGCGCAGGTCGGTCTTCTCGGGCTGCTGCGCGGGAATGCGCAGGGCACGCAATGCCTCTTCCATGGCCGCAAGCCGTGTGCGCCTGCGCGCCAGCACCATGATGTCGCGCGGCTTCACGCCACGCGCAATCTCCTGCGCGATCCAGTTGGCGGCTTGCCTGCACTCCAGCTCGATCAGTTTTTCTTCAGGCAGGTCGCGTGGCACGGTGAGGCTGTCGCGCCAGGCCGGCAGGCCGGTGTGCTCGTCGATGTGCGTTGCCGCGTCACCCTCCGCATCAACATCCAATGCATCGCGCAGGATCTGCGGCAGGAAGCACACTTCGCCCTGCTCCACGGACTCGGTCGTGTGCGGCCTGAAGCGCTCGTACTGGCCTTCGTCCTGCGCCTGCCCCATCACGGTGTTGACCAGCGACATCACCGCCTGCGAATTGCGCCGTGTGTGGTCGCAGCTGAGCTTGTCGCCGCCTATGTCCTGGATGAACTGCTGCGCCGCGAGGAACACCTGCGGCTCGGCTCGGCGGAAGCGATAGATGCTCTGCTTGGGGTCGCCCACGATGAATATGCCCGGTGCCTCGCCCGCGCCGCCATAGCTCGCCAGCCATGAATGCAGGGCCTGCCATTGCAGCGGGTTGGTATCCTGGAATTCGTCGATCAACAGGTGGCGGATGCGCGCATCGAGCTTCTCCTGCACCCAGCCCGACAACACGGAGCTCGCCAGCAGTTCCTGCGCTGCCTGCTCGACATCGTTCATGTCGATCCAGCCATGCTCGCGCTTGAGCATGGAGAACTGCGCGACCAGCACGCGCGTGAGCCGCGCCATGCGTTGCTGGTGCAGCCATGCGTCGTGCTGGTGGCTGGCCTCCTGCAGGCGCAGCACGAGGTCCTGCGCGGCGCGAATGTGTTCCAGGCCTTCGAGCTTGTCGCTGAGCTTGCGCGCGTCGCCCTTTTGCGTGAGTAACGACGCCATCACCGCGTCGAGATCGCCCTTGGCGATCGCCTGCTCCAGCTCGACACCCTTGGCCGAGTGCGTGGGTGCCTTGGCACGGCCAAGCGCGCGCGCTGCATCGGCAAGCAATTGCCGCGATGCTCCGGGTGTGGCGACCGCTTCACCGGGCACGGCCAAGCCCGAAAACTCAGGGAACTGCTCATCGAATGGCTTGACGGATTTTTCGACCGAGCCAAAGTCATCGGCAAAAGCAAACTCGACTCGCTTGGCCAGCGCCGACTGCAGTGCCTTGCGCGTGTTCGACCTGCCGTGCGCTGCGACAGACGCCTCGAAGTCCCGTCGCGCCTCAGGCTGCGCTACCAGCGCGGCGTGGAACCTTCGCCAGACAAGCTCAACAGCCTCTGCATCGTCTTCCAGCAGCTGGTAGTTCGCAGGCAGGTTCAAGTGCTCCATCACCGCGAGCGGCGCATTGCGCAGCAGCGAAGCAAACCACGCGTGAAACGTGAGGATGCGCACGGGCCGCCCGGCACCCAGCAGACGCGCATAGAGCCCGCGCAATGCGCTCACCTCTTCATCGCTGGGGTGGGCAATGCCGCGATATTGCAGTTCACGCTTCAAGACTTCGGGTGGCGCTTTCGCAAATGTGGAGAGCCACTCCTGCAGGCGCTGGCGCATCTCGCCGGCGGCCTTCTTGGTGAAGGTGATCGCGAGGATTTCCTGTGGCTGCGCGCCGGCGAGAAGCGCGCGAAGGATTCGTGACACCAGCATCCACGTCTTGCCAGCGCCCGCGCATGCCTCGACGACAACACTGCGGCGCGGGTCGCATGCGATTGCGTAGAACGTCGCCGCGTCCACCACGCGGTCGTTGTGCTCGTAGCCTGGCCCGCTCATGACCAGAAGTCCTTGCGGCACAGGCCGCGCGCGCCGCAAAAGTCGCACACCTTGCCTTCACCATGCGCTGGCAGCTTGGCGCCCGCTTCGATGCGCGCCACTTCATCGAGGATGCCGTGCACAAGCAGGTCACGCGCGCCCACGATGGCTTCCTGTTCGACAAGCTTGGTCTCGCGCTCGCCGACGTTCACGTACGCCGCGCGCAGCGTGTCGTCGGAAAGCAGCGCAGCGTAGAAGGCCAGCTGCGTATCTTCGGCCGGGTCTTTCACCCGCTCGCGGCTGGTGTTCAGCGCTTCAGTTTTGTAGTCGATCACCAGCTTTGTGCCGTCGGGCAGCTTGTCGATGCGGTCGATGCGGCCAGACAGCTTGAGCTTGCCGAGGTCCAGTGAATGCTCCTGTTCGCTCTCAAGCCACGTGGCGCGCTCGTCCGCCTCGTGCTTGGCCAGCCATTCAAGATAGGCGTCACGCGTCCTGGGCCAGGCGGCTGCGAAGGGCAGGAACTCGCCGTCGTCCAGGCGCATGGCCCGCGTGACTTGCTGCGCCGCGTCTTCCAGCATCTGCGTGCGCAATGGGCCGGGCGGCTGCGCCTGCGCGTGGAGGTTTTCATGGAAGGTACTCAGCACCTTGTGCAGCCAGTTGCCGAAGTGGCGCTTGTCGACATCGGTGTCGATCTCGTCCGCTTCCTGCAGGCCCATCTGGCGCATGGCGAAAAAGCGATACGGGCAGGCGCGCAAATCAGCGTACGCAGTTGGCGAGAGCTTGGTGATGTGAAGCCGCTCGCCGGAAGCGGTGGGCCTTGGTATGGGGTTTGTTTCGAGCGAACGCACGGTGCGCGGATCAGCAGCAAGGTCCAGCCCGTGCTCCAAGCGCAGTTGCTGCACAAGCGTGCCTGGCAAAAGTGGCTCGCCGCTTTCATCGCTGCGCCGCCACAGCAAATCGCAATGCGGTGTTTGCAGTGCCTGCTGCCACGCCGCGCGCGTCTGCGCTTCAAGTAACTCCCGTGAAGGCAGGCCGAGCACTTCGCGCTGCGCCGGCGTCCACATGCCGCTGGGCTCGGGCGAGGCAACAAGCCGCATCTCGTCGCAGCCCGGCATCACGAGCGCCGGAAACGGCCGGCCCAGCACCTGGCTGACGGGAAGGATCACCACCTGTTCTTGCACATCCACATCAGGTTTGAAGTTCGCGGCCTCCAGGCTTTCGTTGACCCACGTCGTGAAGTCCGCAAGGCTCCAACGGCGTTGCGCTTGTGGAAGTTGCGCCAGGTCTTGCTGCATGCCCTCATCGAGCGACAGGGCGGCAATCACGGCGGTGCCAGCCTTGTCGCCTACGAGCACGGCCCACTGCCCTGTCGATTGCAGCATCGCGCGCAGCGACGCCAGCCACTGCGGCAAGGAGCGAACGCCCTGCATGCTCTCGCGCCATTCATTGGTTCGGCGCGCCAGATCCGCCACAGCGCTTTCATCCTGCGCTTCGGCCAAGCGAAACGATCGCCACTCGCGCACAAAGTCTTCGCGGCGAACCTGGCGCTCCAGTGCCAGGGCCGTGAAAGCGTTGACCTGCGGGCAGTTCTTCAGCCAGTCGATCACTTCGTCGCTCGCCGCGTTCCACGCGCAAGCGCGAAGGGCCAGCATCACGTCGGCTGCGCGCCGCGTTGTGGAAAGCTTCCAGCCTGTTTCATCGCGCACAGCAACACCGTGCGCGGCGAGCATCGCGTGGATACGCCTGGTGACCTCGCGGTCGACAGCGGCCAGCGCGACCGGAACGCGACCTGCGTTCACATGGTCTATCACGCAGGCGGCGGCGCGGGCGGCTTCTTCGGACGGATCGCCCGCCTCGTGCAAGCGGATAGAGCCAGGCGTGCCTTGTGCGGCGAGCGGCAAGCCGACGGACTTCGCTGGAGCGAGCGTCAACAGCGCATGCGCCAACGGATCGGACTGCAGCCCTTCCAGCACGACCAGCAGTTCCACGTCAGCAAGCGCGTCGTCTTCCAGCAGTACGTCAGTGGGCCGTGAAGACGCAGCCGCCCATTCGAGTGCGATGCGCGCGACGGCGGACTCGAGTGCGAGCTGAGGCGCATCGAAGCCCGTCGCAATCGAGGCCCTCGCCTTCGCAGCCCATTCAGCGCGGGCGCTGCGAGGCACTGCGGCGGCCACAGGGGCCAGTTGCCACGCGGCCTCAACAAGCCGCCCTGAAAGCAGGTCCGCCTGCGCCTGCAAGCCCGCGCGCTCCAGCCAGGCCCGCGCCGTGAGCAGGTCGCGGCCCATGTCCATCGAGATGTCCATGGACGCTGCGTCGTCGCTCTCGCTCGCAAGCGACTTGATCCATGTCGTGGTGGTTTCAAAGCGCGGCGCGAATCCGCTTGCCGCTTGCACCGCCCACGCCTCGCGCAGGAACGCAAGCAATTGGACATAGGGCGCGAGCACCACCGTGCGTGCGGCATGCGCATCGCGTGCGTGCATCAACTCGCGGATGCGCTTCATAAGCGCGTGCATGGCAGATGTGGCGTGATGGTTTTGCGCTATCGCATCCATAGCGGTTTCAACACGTGCCGGCACAACGAGGGGACTTGGTTTCTGTCACAATTCCCCCACTGTACTTGGACCGGTGCACACATCTTTCAGCAGAGCACCGGCAATACAAGCCAAAGGAACCACAAATGGCCAGCGATCTGATCAAGCATGTCTCTGATGCAACCTTCGAGTCCGATGTCCTGAAGTCCGGCAAGCCGGTTCTGGTGGATTACTGGGCCGAGTGGTGCGGCCCCTGCAAGATGATTGCGCCCATCCTCGACGAAGTCGCCGGCACCTATGGCGACAAGCTGCAAATCGCGAAGATGAATGTGGACGAGAACCGCGACATCCCTGCCAAGTTCGGCATTCGCGGCATCCCCACATTGATGCTGTTCAAGAACGGCGAGCTGGCCGCCACCAAGGTTGGCGCCATGAGCAAAGCTCAGCTGACGGCCTTCATCGACCAGCAACTGGCCTGATGCGCCAATGCGACGCGGCTGCAACGGCCGCGTCGCTGCACTGACCGTTTTCCTGCATATAATCCGCTCCAGTTCACTGCATTTCGCCCACGAGGCGCGCAGTTCGAGTTCCCGGCATTGAGGCAATTCGCGCCCCCTGCCTTCCCTCCCCCAAGTCCCAGAAACAAACTCCGCAAGGGGTCATTCCATGCACTTAAACGAACTCAAGGCACTGCACGTGTCCGAAGTCCTGAAGCAGGCTGAAGAGCTCGAGATCGAGAACACAGGCCGCATGCGCAAGCAGGAACTGATGTTCGCGATCATCAAAAAGCGCGCCCGCGCCGGCGAACAGGTCTTTGCCGACGGCGTGCTGGAAATCCTGCCCGACGGTTTCGGCTTCCTGCGCAGCCCCGACACGAGTTACACCGCGAGCACGGACGACATCTACATCTCGCCCTCGCAAGTGCGCCGCTTCAACCTGCACACGGGCGACATGATCGAAGGCGAAGTGCGCACGCCCAAGGATGGCGAGCGTTACTTTGCATTGACCAAGCTCGACAAGGTCAATGACGGCCCGCCGGAGAACAACAAGCACAAGGTGATGTTTGAAAACCTGACGCCGCTGTTCCCCAAGGAGCAGATGAAGCTCGAGCGCGACGGCTTCAAGGGCGAAGAAAACATCACGGGCCGTGTTATCGACATCATTGCGCCCATCGGCAAAGGCCAGCGCGCCCTGCTCGTCGCCCCGCCCAAGAGCGGCAAGACGGTGATGATGCAGCACATGGCCCACGCCATCGCGGCCAATTACCCCGACAGCTACCTCATGGTCCTGCTCGTTGACGAGCGCCCTGAAGAAGTGACTGAAATGCAGCGGTCGGTGAAGGGCGAAGTCATTGCCTCCACCTTCGACGAACCCGCTGCGCGCCACGTGCACGTTGCCGAAATGGTGATCGAGCGCGCCAAGCGACTGGTCGAGCTGAAGAAAGACGTGGTGATCCTGCTGGACTCGATCACGCGCCTCGCCCGGGCCTATAACAACGTCGTGCCTTCATCGGGCAAGGTGCTGACTGGTGGTGTGGACTCCAACGCCCTTCAGCGCCCCAAGCGCTTCCTGGGCGCCGCGCGTAACGTCGAAGAAGGCGGCTCGCTCACCATCATCGGCACAGCGCTGATCGACACCGGCTCACGCATGGACGAAGTGATCTTTGAGGAGTTCAAAGGCACCGGCAACAGCGAAATCCACCTGGACCGGCGCCTGTATGAAAAGCGCGTGTTCCCGTCGATCCAGCTCAATCGCTCAGGCACCCGCCGCGAAGAGCTGCTGCTCGCCCCTGAGATCCTGCAAAAGACCCGCATCCTGCGCCAGTTCATGTACAACATGGACGAAATCGAGGCGATGGAAATGGTGCTCAAGTCCATGCGCGCCACGAAGACCAATGTCGAGTTCTTCGACATGATGCGTCGCGGCGGTTAGCACGCCTGCATCCAAGCCACCGCCAGTTGCTGATGCTGGCGTTTCGGGCGGTTGCGGTTGTACAAGGTCGGCCTACTGACTCTCAAGTGCCTTGTAGAGTGCGGAAAGCAGGCGAATGCGGGTGTGGCCCTTCCAATATAGGCTTGTCGCAGTAACAAGCGTTGACAATTCATAGAAGATGTCGAAATTGGCATCGCGCCGGCCCAGTGCGGGGTACGCCTCGATGACAGTGAGCATGGCGGCTGGATGATCCTGCTCCACCCCACTGAGGCGTGACGCGACCTCAACCAAGCCCCGATAGCGATCCACAGTACGGTCGCCCTCTGGCAGCGCGGCAAAAGCCCTGGCTTGCGCTCCCACCCCCGCCGAGCGGGCAGCCTCGTGCTTGAGGTCAGTCACGCTCAAATGATCGTAGCGCTCCACGGTGCGCTCCCCAATAGGCAGCGCGGCAAACGCTGTTGGCAGTGTCAGGAGGGCTCTTGCCAGAACCATGTCTTCTTTCAAAAGTGCCACGGTACCCGCCAAACGATCGTAGCGCTCCCCGGTGCGATCCGCGTCTTGTAGCGCGGCAAACGCTGTGACTGGTGCAGATAGCGCCTTCGCACGGAAGGTCTCGCACTGCAATCGAGCCACAGCACCGGCCAAATTTTCGTATCGCTCTTCGGTGCGAAACGCTTGCGGAAGCGCGGCAAACGCTGTGGCTTGTGCAACCAGTAAGGGCGCATGCTCGACCTGCAACGTCAATCGAGCCACAGCACCGGCCAAATTTTCGTATCGCTCTTCGGTGCGAAACGCTTGCGGCAGCGCGGCAAACGCTGTGGCCTGCGCATGCAGGCCCTCCGCTCGATAAGGGTGGTTTCGAACTTCAGCCACAGCACCGGCAAGACCTTCGAATCGCTCTTCGGTGCGCTCCGCTTCAGGCAACGCGGCAAACGCGCTGGCTTGGGCGTTCAGGGCATTTACACGACATTTCGCGTCCACAATTTGGACCACCGCTTGGGCAATATTTTCATATCGCTCTCCGGTGCGAACCGCTTGCGGCAGCGCGGCAAACGCTTTGACCTGCGCATGCACCGCTCGCACAGCGTCGATTCGAATTTCAGCCACAGCACCGGCAATATCTTCGAATCGCTCTTCGGTGCGCTCCGCTTCAGGCAACGCGGCAAACGCGCTGGCTTGCGCGTTCAGGGCAATTCCAAGAAGACGCTCGTCCACAATTTGGACCACCGCTTGGGCAATATTTTCATATCGCTCTCCGGTGCGAACCGCTTGCGGCAGCGCGGCAAACGCTTTGACCTGCGCATGCACCGCTCGCACAGCGTCGATTCGAATTTCAGCCAAAGCACCGGCAATATCTTCGAATCGCTCTTCGGTGCGCTCCGCTTCAGGCAGCGCGGCAAACGCGCTGGGTTGCGCGTTCAGGGCCCAAGCATCCGCAACTTCACCCGTACTTCGCGCCATTACTTCGGCCAAAGTGTCGTATCGGTCCCCGGTCCGATACGCTTGCGGTAGCTCATGAAATGCCGCAGGAAGCAATATGACGACAGCGGACCTACGAACGGCATCGTCGTATAGATGAAGCATCGACTGCGAAATCTGCCGTTTCAACGTCGCCATCATCTCCTCGGGCCGCACTTCAAGCCTAGTGACTGTCGCCAACGACTTGATTTCGCCAGGATTGAAGTAGTCGACAGCGATCTTCGCGAGGACATCTTCAGGTAGAGCACCTAAAAGGTCTGGACGCGCATTCAATCGCGGCCCGGCAGCCACCACCTGCGTTGCAATATGTATCGCTACCGGAGCGGCTTGATCAGCCGCTGCCGGTAACCGCGGCGCCGCGGGATCTTGAACTGTGCCCGACCGCGCGGCGGAGGTTGAGCCTTGGTTAGGCCAACCTGCCACCGCCAACTTTGATATCGTGACGCCCACAGCAGCACATCCTCGTTCATTGAAGTGTAGGGTGAGTAACACCAAGCGCTCTACAGTTCCAGCTTGACGACCGTTCAAGACCTTGAGGTGTTTCTGCTTCGGGGCGCCGATAGCGCAGCGTCCAACAAACAGCGTCCGGTGACGCGCGCAGGTCATCACCTCGGTTCAATCTCACCGACCAAACGCACGGCTAAACTCGCGGCCATATCCGTACAGGAGTTGGCCATGAGAACCTCATTCAAGCTATTGATTGCAACGCTCGCGCTAGCCGCGGGCGTTTCCATTTCTGCGCGGCCACTCGACGCCGTCACCAAGAGCGGCAAACTCGTCGCCGCCACTGAAGGCGCGTTCACGCCGTTCAACTACGTCGACAAGGGCAAGCTCACCGGCTTTGAAGTCGAGCTCACCGAACTCGTCGCCAAAAAAATGGGGCTCGCCCTTGAATGGAAGACAGTCGGCTTCGACGCCCTGCTGGCCGGCCTTGGCCAGGACCGCTGGGACATGGTGATCGCCTCCCACGGCATCACAGACGAGCGCGCGAAAGCGGTGACGTTCATGGCGCCGCACTATTGCTCAGGCGGCATGATCGTGTCCAAAGACGCAGCGATCCGTACGGCAAAGAATCTGGCCGGCAAAACAGTGGCCGTGCAGACCGGTACGACTTACCTTGAGAACATCACCAAGCTCGGCACGGCGAAGGAAGTGAAGAACTTCCCGTCAGACGCCGACGCGCGTTCAGCGCTGGCCGCCGGGCGCGTCGATGCCTGGGTGACGGACCGCTTCACCGTGCTGGAGACGTTGAAGAAGAACCCCGGCCTGAAGCTGCAGTCGGGCGACCTGCTCTTTACCGAACGCATTGCCGCCGCTGCCGCCAAGGGCAACACGGGCCTGGCTGATGCATGGAACAAGGCGCTGGCCGCGACCATGGCAGACGGCAGCTATGCGGCACTCTCGAAGAAGTACTTCGGCGAAGACGTGCGCTGCAAGTAACGCGGCGCAATGCTCATCGACGTCTGGCCCGCTTCGTGGTCGCGCCTGGCGCGCAGCAACGCCACGCTGGCAGCAGGCGCCCTGCTACTCATCGCCTTCCTGTGGGCGCTGGGCAGCCTGCTGGCTCTCGCGCCCGAGCCGATCGGCAGCAACGCGCAGCAATTTGCTGAAGGCGCCCGCACCACGCTGGGCCTGACGCTGGTCGCCGGCTCGATCGGCCTGGTGCTGGGCCTGGCTGCAGCATTGGGGCGCACGTCGCGCGCCTGGGCGCTGCGCCGCATCGCATCGTTCTACATCTGGCTGATTCGCGGCACGCCGTTGCTCGTGCAGATCCTGTTCGTGTACTTCGCGCTGCCCGTGCTCGTCCCCGGCCTGACCTTGCCCGACTTTGCTGCGGCAGTGGTCGCGCTGTCGCTGAACGTCGGCGCGTACAACGCAGAAGTGATCCGCGGCGCGCTGCTGGCCGTGCCCCAGGGCCAGCGCGATGCCGCTCGCGCGCTAGGCCTCAAGCCGCCACAGGTGCTGTTCGGTGTGGTGCTGCCTCAGGCGTTTCGTGTGGCCTTGCCGGCCTTGGCAGGCAACGTGGTCGCGCTGCTGAAAGACTCGTCGCTCGCCTTTGCAATTGGTGTGGTTGAGCTGACCAACGTCGGCAACCGCGTGCAGGCCGTCACGTTCCAGCCCGTTGCGACGCTGGCGACCACGGCCTGCATCTACCTCATCCTGACGACTCTTTTGACCCAGTTCTCAGCCGCGCTGGAGCATCGGATGGACCGGGCGCTATAATCGAGGGCTTTTGCGGAAAGTAGTCCAGATGTCCTGGCCCGGCTCCCGCACCGACCCGCAAGGAACAATCATGAAAGATGGCATTCACCCGAACTACCGCGAAGTCCTGTTTATGGACCTCTCCAACGGTTTCAAGTTCGTCACGCGCTCGTGCGTGAACACCAAGGAAATGGGCACGACGGACGACGGCCGCGAACTGCCGCTGTTCAAGCTGGATACCTCCAGCGAGTCGCACCCCTTCTACACGGGCACCCAGAAGTCGATCAACGACATGGGCGGCCGGGTCGACAAGTTCTTCCGCAAGTTCGGCAAGCCGGGCGCCAAGGCTGAAGACGCCAAGGCCGAAGAAGCGACGAAGTAATTCGCACTGCGTCCCCTCCAGAGGGCAGCCCGGGCAACCGAGCTGCCCTTTTGCTTTCAGGCACACTCCTTCCCGCATACGTGAACCTGTGAACCAGCCCACCCCCGCCATCGTTGCCCAGGACGCCGTACGCCGGCTGCCGCGCCTGGCGCTGCTGCTGTTTTGCCTGGCGTACGTCCTGCCCGGCTTCATCGGCCGCGAACCGTGGAAGAACGCCGACATCGCGGCTTTCGGCCACATGGTTGAAATCGCGCAGGGCCATGCGTCGTGGCTCGCGCCAACGCTGCTGGGCCAGCCACCCGAGTTTGATGCGCTGCTGCCTTACTGGCTCGGCGCGGCTGCCATCCAGCTCGCGCCCTCCTTCATCAGCCCCGACCTGGCGGTGCGCCTGGTCTTCCCGCTGCTGCTGGTGCTGACGCTGGTCTCCACCTGGTACGGCGTTTACTACCTCGCCCGCACGCTCCGTGCGCAACCCGTCCCGTTTGCCTTTGGCGGCGAGGCCAACCCGACCGACTACGCCCGCGCCATGGCCGACGGCGGCTTGCTCGCACTCATCGCTTGCCTCGGCCTGGGCCAGTTTTCCCACGAGACCACGCCGTCGCTCGCGCAAGTCGCCTTCGCGTCCCTGAGCTTTTTTGCCATGACGGCCATTCCCAGGCGGCCTGTTGTCGGCGGCGCTGCCCTCATAGCAGGTTTTGCCGGCATGGCGCTCAGCGGCGCCCCGGCAATGGCCCTGCTCTTCGGCCTGGGCGGCCTTGTGATCACCGTCATCGACCGGGATGAAGAGGAGGTTGTCACCGTCTGGAAGCAACTGCCGATCTTTGCGGCGGCGATGTTCCTCGTGGCACTGCTGGCGCTGGCGTTCGATCTCTGGCACTGGCGCATCTCCGACACCGGCCTGGCCCGCTGGCAGCCCTTTGGGCGCCTGCTGCTGTGGTTCACCTGGCCCGCCTGGCCGCTGGCCTTGTGGACGCTGTGGCGCTGGCGCCGCCAGCTGACGAACCGGCATGTGGCGCTGCCACTGTGGTTCACGCTTGTGGGCCTGGGCGCCACCTTGCTGACCCCCTCTTCCGACCGTTCGCTGCTGCTCGCCCTGCCCGCCATGGCGGCGCTCGCCGCCTTTGCACTGCCGACGCTCAGCCGCAGCGTCTCAGCATTGATCGACTGGTTCACGCTCCTGTTCTTCACCGGCTGTGCCGTCGTGATCTGGGTGGTATGGATAGCCATGCAGACCGGTTACCCGCCACGCCCAGCCGCCAACGTCGCGCGGCTGGCACCGGGCTTCGAGCCGAGCTTCTCGCTGATCGCCTTCGTGCTGGCGATTGCCGCCACGCTCGCGTGGGCCTGGCTCGTGAAGTGGCGCACGGGCCGGCACCGTACGGCCATCTGGAAGAGCCTGGTGCTGCCTGCCGGCGGCGCTGCGCTGTGCTGGCTGCTGGTGATGACGCTCTGGCTGCCCGCGCTCAATTACGCACGCGGCTACACACCGCTGGTGCGCGCCGTGCAGTCGCACATCGACCAGCCCGGCTGCGTGGAAATTTTCGGCCTGAGCCGCGCGCAAATCACCGCGTTCCACTATCACGGCGGCATGGATCTGCGCTGGGCCAACGGTGACGCCAAGTGCCCGTGGCTGCTCGTGAACGACGAGATGCGCCCCGCATTGCCCATCACGGTCGATATCCGGCAGTGGACGCAGGTCGCGAAGATCCGCCGGCCGTCTGACGCCAACGAAGACGTCTTCCTGTTCCGCCGGTCGGCCCGCCCGTGAGCGAAGGCCGGACCATCGCCCGGCACGCAGGTACGGTGCTGGTTGGCCAGCTTGCCGTGATGGCGTTCGGCGTGACCGACACCATCGTGGCGGGCCGCTACTCCGATCGGGCGCTCGCCGCGTTGTCGGTCGGCTCTGCGGTCTACATCACCTTCTTTGTAGCGATGATGAGCGTGCTGCAGGCGCTGCTGCCGGTGTGGGCCGAGTTGCATGGCGCCAGGCGCAACCATGAGCTCGGCCGCTCAGTGCGGCAGGCGCTGTATCTCGCGGCCATCGGCTCGGTGCTGGGTTGTACGGCCCTGGTCTTCCCCGGTCCGCTGATGCGCTGGACGCAGGTGCCAATTGCCGTGCAGCAGGATGTCGAGGAATACTTGATGGTCCTCGCGCTCGCCATGCCGCCCGCATTGCTCTTTCGCATGTACAGCACGCTGAACCAGAGCCTGGGCAAGCCGCAGCTCGTGACGTGGCTGCAGGCCCTGTCGCTCTTGCTCAAGGTCCCGCTCACGATCTGGTTCGTCTTCGGCGGGCTGGGCGTGCCCGCGATGGGCGCCGTGGGCTGTGCGTGGGCAACTGTCGTCGTCACCTATGGCTTCCTCATCTGCTCGATCTGGCTCGTTCGAACGCAGCCGCTCTACACACCGTATGCGATCTGGAAGCGCATCGAGCGGCCGCACTGGCCCACGATTGCAGAATTTGCGCGGCTCGGCGTGCCGAGCGGCCTTGCGGTGATGGTGGAGGTCACATCTTTCACGCTGATGGCGCTTTTCATTGCGCGGCAAGGCACCGTGGCGTCTGCCGCGCACCAGATCGCCGCCAACATGGCCGCCGTGATGTTCATGGTGCCGCTGTCACTGGGCATTGCTACCAGCGCGCGCGTGAGCTTCTGGCTTGGCGCGAACGACGCGAAGAAGGCACGCGGTGCCGTGCGCACGGGGCTGCAGATGGGCCTGGGCATGGCCCTCTCACTCGCTGCGGTGCTGCTGCTCGCTCGTGGTGAGATTGCCGCGATCTATTCGACCAACGCAGCCGTCGTGGCTTTGGCAACCACCTTGCTGGGCTGGCTCGCGCTGTATCACGTGGGCGACGCGACGCAGGGCGTTGTGGTGTTCCTGCTTCGAAGCTACAGGGTCACGATCGCGCCGCTCGTTGCCTATTGCGTGCTGCTGTGGGGCATGGGCCTGGCGGGTGGCTACGCACTCGCCTACACGGGCTTCGGGTCGCTGGATGCGCAACACTCACCGGCGGCGTTCTGGATGGCCGCCGCCATCGCGCTCTGGGTGCTGGGCACCATCTTGTCGTTCATGCTGTGGCGCGCCGTGCGTGCTGGCCGCCACGCGCGCTGACGGCTCAATACTTCTCGGGCACAAAAAACTCCGGCGGCACCGGCCTGCGCGTGTAGTCCTTGTTGCGAACGCGTGCAGGCAACTCCACTGGCGCGTGCGGAACCTCCGCGTACGGCATCAGCGAAAGCAGGTGGTCAATGCAGTTCAGGCGCGCTGCCTTCTTGTCGTCCGCCTGCACCACCCACCACCTCGCTTCGGGGATATGCGTGCGCTCGAGCATCACTTCCTTGGCACGTGTGTACGCCTCCCAGCGGCGGCGCGACTCCAGGTCCATCGGGCTGAGCTTCCACTGCTTGAGCGGATCGCGAATGCGGCTCAAAAACCGCAAGTGCTGCTCTTCGTCGGAGATCGAGAACCAGTACTTCACGAGCTGGATGCCCGAGCGCACAAGCATCTTTTCGAACTCGGGCACCGTGCGGAAGAACTCCTCGTACTGCTCGTCGCTGCAAAAACCCATCACGCGTTCAACGCCGGCGCGGTTGTACCAGCTGCGGTCGAACAGCACGATCTCGCCTGCCGCAGGCAGGTGCTGCACATAACGCTGAAAGTACCACTGCGTGCGTTCGCGATCGTTCGGTGCAGGCAAGGCTGCCACGCGGCAGACGCGCGGATTGAGCCGCTGCGTGATGCGCTTGATGACGCCGCCCTTGCCTGCCGCATCGCGCCCTTCAAACAGGATCACCACCTTGTGGCCGGTGGCGACCACCCAGTCCTGCAAGTTCACCAGCTCCCCTTGCAGGCGCAGCAGTTGCGCGAAGTAGCCGCGCCGCGCAAGCCGCTCATCGGCTGAGAGCTCGATCTCGGCGCCCGTGCTGTCGAACGGCCGGTCTTCCTGTTCCAGCTCCAGTTCCTCGTCGTAACTGTCGAGCGCTTCCAGCTGCAATCGGCGTTCCATCTCCTTCTTCTTCATTCGCTGGACTCCTTCTCTACGCGGCCTGCCTCCATGGGCCGCACCGCCGCCAATGCAGCGGTGCGTGATTCAACCGTTGCAGGCCGCAGCCGCACCGCCGGAAACACAATCGTGAAAGCCGAGCCAGTGCCCACAACGCTGTCGATGTGCAGTTCCGCGCCGTGCCGCTGCACCACGTGCTTGACGATGGCCAGACCCAGGCCTGTGCCTCCCGTCTCGCGCGAACGGCTGCGGTCCACACGGTAGAAGCGTTCCGTCAGGCGCGGCAAATGCTGGGGCGCGATGCCGGGGCCGGTATCACGCACGCAAAACTCGATGCGGTTGTCCGGTAGCACAGTCCATTCCACGTTGATTGCACCGCCGGCAGGTGTGTAGCGCACGGCATTGCTCACCAGGTTCGTCAGCGCGCTCAACAGCTCGCTGACAGAGCCCGCAATCTCGAACGGTGGCGCAGTGCCGAAGTGCAGCTGCTGCGCCTTGCCCAGCACATCAGAAAGCGCGCGCCCCTCCTGCTCGCACTGCGCGGCCAGCAGCGCCAGGGGCGTCCATTCGGCACCGCCCGGCAAGGGGCTGCCTTCAAGCCGGGACAGCGTGAGCAAGTCGCTCACCAGTGTCTGCATGCGATGCGCCTGCTGCGCCATCAAGGCGAGGTAGCGCGACTGCTCGTCGGCCGATAGCGGCAGGCTCTGCAGCGTTTCGACAAAGCCCGTGAGCACGGTGAGCGGCGTGCGGATCTCGTGTGAGACGTTTGCCACAAAGTCGCGGCGCATGACTTCCGCCTGCTCGACACCCGTAATGTCGCGTGTGAGCAGGAGCTTGCGCCCTTCGCCATACGGGTGCAGATGCACCGCCACCTTCATCGGCCGGCCCGGCGTGCTGTTGCGCGACTCGATGACGACATCCTGCTTGTAGTCTTTCATCGCGTAGTACGCCGCGAAGTCGGGGTCACGCACCAGGTTGCCGATCAACTGCATCAGGTCGCGCTGGGGATCGATGCTCAAGTGATGGGCCGCCGTCTGGTTGCACCACTCAATATGGCCCGTGGCGTCCAGCAGCACAACGCCATTGGGCGATGCCTGGATCGCGGCGAGGAAGTCTTGCAGCCGGCGTACCGACTCACCAAGCTGCTGGTCACGGGTGCGCAGCTGGCGCCGCGTGCGGTCCACAACCTCGCCCCACAAGCCGCTCATCTCCGGCGCGGCCGGTGCAGATGCTGCACGAAGCCAGCCCAGGACGCGGACACCGCGCCACAGGTCAATGGCAAACCAGAACATGCTGCCGAGCACGACGCCTGCAAGCGCGCCGTCCTTGCCCGCTATCCACGTGCCGACGCCCGCTCCTGTCGCCAGACAAATGAGGAAGCTAGTGATTCGCCAGAGCATGGAAGCGATTGTGCGTTGGACACCGCGGGCCGGCTGGCCTGGGCCGTGTCTTCAGGCTTGTCAGGCCGCTGCCTTGGCCTGCGCCGACAGCCGGTAGCCGGCGCCGCGCACGGTTTCGATCAGCCCGCCTGCTGCCGGCCCCAGCGATTCGCGCAGCCGCTTGACGTGGACATCCACCGTGCGCTCTTCGATGAACACGTGGTCGCCCCACACTTTGTCGAGCAGCTGCGAGCGGCTATGAACCCGCTCAGGATGCTTCATCAGGTAGTGCAGCAGCTTGAACTCGGTGGGCCCGACCTTGACGGGCTTGTCCTGCCAGTTCACGCGGTGCGTTGCTGCGTCGAGCACCAGGCCGCTGATCGACACCACATCGCTCGCCTGCTCCGGCGCACGGCGGCGAAGTACAGCGCGAATGCGCGCCAGCAGCTCCTGCGTGGAGAAAGGCTTGGTGATGTAGTCGTCAGCGCCTGCGTCGAGGCCGGCGATCTTGTCGGGCTCGTCACCGCGTGCGGTGAGCATGAGAATCGGCACGAGCTTCGTGCGCGAGTCGGCGCGCCACTTGCGCGACAAGGCCAGGCCCGTCTGGCCAGGCAGCATCCAGTCGAGCAGGATCGCATCGGGTAGCGTGGCATCGATCTCGCGCTGGGCAGCTTCCCCGTCTTCGGCCCACACGGGCTGGAAGCCGTTGTGGCGCAGGTTGACAGCAATCAGCTCGGCGATTGATGGCTCGTCTTCGACAATCAGGATGCGGGGCTGGTTCTTCATCGATGCTTACCTCACGGCAGACTCGATGTTTTCCATCGACGTGTGGCGAACGTCAGCGCCCTTGACCACGTAGATGATGAACTCGGCAATGTTCTTGGCGTGGTCCCCAACGCGTTCAATCGCCTTGGCCAGGAACAGCAAGTCGAGGCTCGCCGAAATCGTGCGCGGGTCTTCCATCATGTAAGTGATGAGCTTGCGAACGAAGCCGTCGAACTCCTTGTCGATCAGGTCGTCTTCCTTCAGGATCGCCACGGCAGTTGTGGTGTCCAGGCGCGCAAACGCGTCGAGCGCCTTGCGCAGCAGGGCCGACGCGAGGTCGGCAGCGACACGCAGCTCTGAAGCAGGCAAAGCACGCATGCTGCCGCTCTTTTCGATGATCGACTGCACCATGCGCGCGATCTTTTCTGCCTCGTCGCCCACGCGTTCGAGATTGGCCGTGGTTTTCGAGATGGCCATCAGCAGGCGCAAGTCGCCCGCTGTGGGCTGGCGGCGCGCGATGATCGACGCGATCTCGCGGTCGATCTCGATCTCCATGCCGTTGACCTGGCTCTCGACATCGATCACGCGCGCGGCCGCGTCACTGTCGAAATGCGACATCGCATAAATCGCGTTGCGGATCTGCGATTCAACAAGGCCGCCCAACTCCATCACGCGGGATGAAACGCCATTGAGTTCGGCATCGAACTGTGTGGACAAGTGCTTTTCAGGCATCACGTATTCCTCGCCTTCAGCCGAAACGGCCAGTGATGTAGTCTTCCGTTTCGCGCCGCTTGGGCTTGAAGAAGATCTGCTCGGTCTCGCCGACCTCAACGAGGTCGCCCAGGTACATGTAAGCCGTGTAGTCGCTGCAGCGCGCGGCCTGCTGCATGTTGTGCGTGACGATCACGACGGTGTAGTCAGCCTTCAGCTCGGCGATCAGCTCTTCGATCTTGGCGGTGGAGATCGGGTCGAGCGCGGAGCACGGCTCGTCGAGCAACAAAATCTCCGGCTTGATCGCAATGCCGCGCGCAATACACAAGCGCTGCTGCTGCCCGCCCGACAGGCCTGCACCGCTTTGCTGCAGCTTGTCTTTGACTTCGCCCCACAGCGCCGCTTTGCGCAGTGCCCACTCCACACGCTCGTCCATATCGACCGAGCCCAGGTCTTCAAACAGGCGCACACCAAAGGCGATGTTGTCGTAGATCGACATCGGGAAAGGCGTCGGCTTCTGGAAGACCATGCCAATCTTGGCGCGGATCAGCGCGACGTCCTTCTTCGAGGTGAGCAGGTTCTCGCCGTCGAGAATGATCTGCCCTTCAGCGCGCTGCTCCGGGTAGAGCTCGAACATGCGGTTGAAGGTGCGCAGCAGCGTGGACTTGCCGCAGCCCGATGGGCCGATGAAAGCCGTGACCTTGTTTTCGGGAATCTCGAGGTTGATACCCTTGAGCGCGTGGAATTTTCCGTAGAAGAAGTTCAGGTCCTTCACGGAGATCTTCGAGGCACTTGCTTGTGGCAATGTCATCGTGTTCATGTGGTTCTCAAAGCTTGTTGCGGGTCAGCACGCGGGCCAGGATGTTCAGGGCCAGCACGGTCGCGGTGATGATGAAGACGCCAGCCCAGGCCAGCTTTTGCCAGTTTTCGTAAGGGCTCATGGCGAACTTGAAGATGGTCACCGGCAAGCTCGCCATCGGCTGGCCGAGATCGTTGGTAAAGAACTGGTTGTTCAGCGCCGTGAAAAGCAGCGGCGCGGTCTCGCCAGCGATACGCGCCACAGCCAGCAGCACGCCCGTCACCACACCAGCACGCGCAGCGCGCAGCGTGATGCTCATGATCACCTTCCACTTCGGCGCGCCCAGCGCGTAAGCCGCTTCGCGCTGCCCCGAGGGCACCAGCATCAGCATGCTTTCTGTCGTGCGGATCACCACGGGAATCACGATCAATGCGAGCGCCATCACGCCTGCCCAGCCCGAGAACGACTTGTAGCGAGACACGATCACCGCGTACACAAACAGGCCGATCACGATGGAGGGTGCCGACAGCAAGATGTCGTTGACGAAGCGCGTGAGCGAGCCGAGCCAGCCCTTCACGTCGTATTCGGCCAGGTAGATGCCCGCCATGACGCCGATCGGCGCGCCGACGAAAGTCGCCAGCGTCACCATCAGCAAAGAGCCCCACAGCGCATTGGCAAGGCCACCGGCCTCATTGGGCGGCGGCGTCATCTGGCTGAAGGTTGCCCATGTGAGGCCGCCGATGCCAAGCACCACGGTCTCCCAGAGGATCCACACGAGCCAGAACAGGCCAAATGCCATGGCACCCATCGAGAGTGTCAGTGCCACCTTATTGACTCGCTTGCGCGAAGCAAACTTGCGCTCACGCATGGCGTTAGCGTCGGCCGTGCGGATCAGACGTGCGCCGGTCCCCGTATCGGTAGCGCTCATGATGCGGCTCCCTCATTGCGGCGCAGTCGCGCGAGCAACAGCTTGGACAGCGTCAGCACCACAAACGTGATGAAGAACAGCACGAGTCCGAGGTAGATCAGCGAGGCTTGGTGCAGGCCCTCGCTGGCTTCCGCAAATTCATTCGCGAGTGCCGAGGTGATGCTGTTGGCCGCCTGGAACAGCGACAGAGAATCGAGCTGGTTGAAGTTGCCGATGACGAACGTGACGGCCATCGTCTCGCCAATCGCGCGGCCCAGGCCCAGCATGATCCCGCCGACAACGCCTGCCTTGGTGTACGGCAGCACGACTTTCGACACCACTTCCCACGTCGTTGAGCCCAGCGCGTAGGCCGACTCTTTCAGCATGGGCGGTGTCACGTCGAATACGTCTCGCATCACCGCGGCGATGAACGGGATGATCATGATCGCGAGGATGATGCCGGCGGACAGGATGCCGATACCCACTGGCGGGCCGGATACGAATGCGCCGAGCACCGGCACACCGGCAAAGAGCGTCTGCAATGGCGTCTGGACGTACTTCGCCAGGATCGGGCCGAACACGAGCAAGCCCCACATGCCATAGACGATCGACGGAACTGCCGCGAGCAATTCAATGGCCGTGCCCAGCGGTCGCTTGAGCCATGCGGGCGAGAGTTCAGTGAGAAACAGCGCAATGCCGAAACTGACAGGCACCGCGATGATGAGCGCTATCGCCGAAGTGGCGAGCGTGCCGTAGATCATCACCAGGCCGCCGAACTCCAGCGTGACGGGGTCCCATACGCTGTTGGTGAGAAAGCCCAGGCCGAACTTGTTGATCGCCGGCCATGCGCCAACCACGAGCGACAAGAGGATGCCGGCCAGCAGGCTCAGCGTCAGGAGGGCCGCGCCCTTGGCGGCCCAGCCGAAGAGCCGGTCGGCGATCGGGCCCATGCGCATCGACGCGGGCGGACGGGGATTCATTTCTCGCTCGCCCTTCGCACGCATGGAGTCAGGAAGTTGCGCGGCCTCATGGCCTGACAGTGTAGAGGACACGTTCTTACTTGTAAGCGATTGCCTTGCCGGACGCGTCCTTGATGTCGCCCCACGCCTTGGCGATCTGCGCCTTGACTGCATCAGGCATCGGAACGTAGTCGAGGTCGTCAGCCGTCTTGTCGCCGTTCTTGTAAGCCCAGTCGAAGAACTTCAGGGTTGCTGCTGCTTCTGCCGGCTTGTCCTGCACCTTGTACATGATGATGTACGTCGGGTTCGTGATCGGCCATGCATCCTTGCCCGGCTGGTCGGTAGTGATCTGGTAGAACGTCTTGGCCCAGTCAGCGCCGGCTGCTGCCGACTTGAACGCCGTATCGCTCGGCGGCACGAAGTTGCCATCGCGGTTCTTGAGCAGCGTGTACGTCATCTTGTTTTGCTTGACGTAAGCGTATTCAACGTAGCCGATCGAGTTGGGCAGGCGGCCCACGAAAGCGGCGACGCCTTCATTGCCCTTGCCGCCAGCGCCCGTGGGCCAGTTCACTGCGGTGCCATCACCGACCTTGGCCTTCCACTCAGGGTTCACCTTCGAGAGGTAGTTCGTGAAGATGAACGTGGTGCCCGAGCCATCGGCGCGGCGCACCACCGAGATAGCAGCATCAGGCAGCGGCACGCCAGGGTTCAGTGCGGCAATCGCGGGGTCGTTCCACTTGGCGATCTTGCCCAGGTAGATGTCGCCGAGCACCTGGCCCGTGAGCTTCATCTGGCCGGGCGCGATGCCCTTGATGTTGACCACGGGAACGACGCCCCCGATGACGGTCGGGAACTGCATCTGGCCCTTCTTGGCCAGGTCTTCGTCCTTGATGGGCATGTCGGAAGCGCCGAACGCAACGGTCTTTGCATCGATCTGGCGGATGCCGGCGCCGGAGCCGACGGACTGGTAGTTGATCTTGACGCCGGTGGCCTTGTTGTAGTCGGAGGCCCACTTGGCATACAGCGGGGCCGGGAACGTGGCGCCCGCGCCGGTGATGTCTTGCGCGGCAGCCAGGGCGGTGAACGACAGCGCGACGGCGCTGCACAGGACGAATCGGGAGACAGAAATCATGCTGAACACCTCGTTGGTTGTTGCTAAGGGTTGCGCCGACTCTAAGAAGCTTTTGTGACATTGCCATGACATGGCCGCCCAAGGGCGCTGTCATCTCCATGTCACATGACCGTCACGGATGTGTCACGTGCAGTTCCTAAGCTTTGCGGGAGTCAAACCCATAGCCAGAAGGACCAGAAGGAAAACCATGTCGTTCAACCGAATCCTCGCACTCGTGCCCACCATCGCCCTCGTGGCGGCCTGCGCCAGCCAGCCGGCGGCTACGCCCGTGAGCGTCGCCGACACCATCGCACGCGACCCCGAACTCAGCACACTCAACAGCCTGGTCGTCAAGGCAGGCCTGGCCGACACGCTCAAGGCCCAGGGCCCCTACACGGTCTTCGCACCGACCAACGAGGCCTTCAAGGCCGTGCCCGCCAAAACCATGGATGACCTGGCCAAAGACCCCGCCAAGCTCAAGGCCGTGCTGACATACCACGTCGTGCCTTCGCAGCTCACGTCGTCGCAGGTCAAGACACAGAACGTCAAGAGCGCGCAGGGTGCCAACCTGGCGCTGTCGAAAGCGGGCGACTTCGTCACCGTGGAAGACGCGATGGTCACCCATGCTGACGTGATGGCGACCAACGGCGTCGTGCACTCGGTCGACCGGGTCCTGATGCCCCCGCGCTGATCCAGTGGCATTCACATCCCTCACCCGCCGGGGCGCGATCCTGGCGGGTTGTGCATTGGCGGCCGCACCTCGCGCGTTTGCGCAGCCGGCCAAGCCCGCAGCTGGCGCGCGTGCTGTCACGGTCGCGCAGCTCTTCGATACGTCGGCCACACAACAGGATGTCTCGAAAGACTTCCTGATCGGCTCGCGCGCTGCCTGGCAGGACATCAACCTCAGGGGCGGCCTGCATGGCCGCGCCGTGCAGCACACATCCATCGAGGTCGATGGCAGCGCGGCCAGTGTCCGCGCGGCGATTGCGCAGCTGCGGGACAACCCATCGGTCGTCGTGTTGTCCGGCACGGCCGGTGACATCACTGCGGGTCACGTCGTGGCGACGCTGAAGCAGGAGCGGCTGGGCATCGCGCACGTCGCGCCATGGCTGCAGAACTCCAGCCTCGACATCGACGAGCGCACCTTCCCCATCTTCGCTGCGCGCCAGGAGCAGATCGTGCACGCCCTCAAGTCACTGACAGTGATGAGCGTGCAGGAGATCGGTGCGGTCTATGCAAGCGATGTCGAATTCAACGCCTACCAGCAGGAGTTCGAGCGCAGCGCGGCCGACTTAAAGATCAAGCTACAGACTTTCCGCGCCGGCGGCGACCTCATTCGTCTCGGGCAAAAACTGACGCAAACCACACCGGCGATCCTGCTGTTCGTCGGCGGCACGCCCGAGCTCGCGCAGTTCACGCAGGGGCTCGAGAAGCAGTCGCGCCAGCGCTATGTGGTCGCGCTCGCGGACGTGAACCTGCAGACGCTCATGCAGATGGGCGCCGCGCGCAACACACCCATCATTGCGACGCAGGCGGTGCCGGTGGTGACAGCCAGCGTTCCTGTCGTGCGCATGTACCGCGAGGCGCTCGCCAAGCTATTCGACGAACCACCCACTCCGCTGAGCCTGGCCGGCTTCATCGCCGCGCGCTACACGTTTGAAGTGCTGCGCGACGCCGACGCAAACCTGACGCGGCAAAGCGCCCTCGCCGCCTTCCAGCGGCGCGCCAACCTGGACGTGGGCGGCTTTCGCGTGAGCTTTGACCAGCGCCGTCGCGGCGGCACTTTCGTGACGCAGAGCATGCTCACGCAAGACGGCCGGGTGATCGGCTGAACCTGCAAGTATGCCCCTTCACGGGAGTCGCAGCCTTCGATATTTCCACTATCATAGAAATATGAATGAGTCAGCGATGAATGAACCCGAAGCCGTCCAGAGCCTGGCGGCGCTTGCCCAAAACATGCGCCTGCGCGTGTTCCGGTCCCTGGTGGTTGCCGGACCCGAAGGCCAGACCCCCGGCCTGCTCAGCGAGCAACTTCAGGTGCCAGCTGCGACGCTGTCGTTTCACCTGAAAGAGCTGGCTCATGCCCGGCTCATTTCGCAGGAACGCGATGGCCGCAACCTGATTTACCGCGCGAATTTCGACCGAATGAATGCGCTGCTCGGCTACCTCACCGAGCACTGCTGCCAGGGCGAATCCTGCAGCGCTTCGCCATTGAACCGCGAGAGCCTTCCTTCAACCCCTACGGAGAATCGAGTGAGCAACTCACCGCTGAACGTGCTGTTCCTCTGCACCCACAACTCTGCCCGCAGCATCCTGGCCGAGGCCATCCTCAATTCAATTGGCAAAGGCCAGTTCAAAGCCTTTTCCGCAGGCAGCAGCCCGCGCGAGAACCAGAAGCCCAACCCCTTGGCGCTCACGGTGCTGCAGCAAGCCGGCATCAGCACCGAGGGCCTTCACAGCAAGAGCTGGGACGACTTTGCGCAACCCGGCGCACCGGCGATGGACCTGATCATCACCGTCTGCGACAACGCGGCAGGCGAGGTGTGCCCCGTCTGGCCGGGCCATCCGGCAACCGCACATTGGGGCTACCCCGATCCGTCCGAGGTGCAAGGAACTGACGCCGAGCGCCTTGAGGCGTTCAGGGTCACGCTGCACGCCATCAAGCGCCGGCTCGACCTGCTGGTGAGCCTGCCGCACGAACGGCTCGAAAGCATGGCGCTGGAGACCACGGCGCGCACCCTCGCCCGGCAAGCCTGATCCATGAAAAAGATGCCGCGAGCGCTGCTCGCTGAATTCATCGGCACAGGCATTCTGCTTTGCGCCGTGATCGGCTCCGGGATCATGGCCGAGCGGCTGAGCGGCGGCAACGTGGGCGTGGCGCTGCTCGCCAACACGCTTGCGACTGTGTTCATCCTGTATGTGCTGATCGAAGTGTTAGGCCCCATCAGCGGCGCGCACTTCAATCCGGTTGTGACAGTTGTGCTGGCCGCCCGGCAGGCCGAAAGCGCCTACGACAGGTTTACCCTGCCCGCACTTTTCATCGTGGCCCAACTTGCTGGCGCCATCGCTGGCGCTGCGTTAGCTAACGCCATGTTCGATCTGCCGCTGATCCAAGCCAGCACCAAACTGCGCGGGGGCTGGGGCCAGTGGCTGGCCGAGGCAGTGGCCGCAGCAGGCTTGATCTTCGTGATCCTGCGCGCGCCTGCCGGCAAAGCAGCCGCGCTGGTGGCCTGCTACATCGGCGCTGCGTACTGGTTCACATCGAGTACTTCGTTCGCCAACCCCGCCGCTGTGTTCGGGCGCATGTGGAGCGACACCTTTGCTGGTGTTGCGCCGGCAAGCGCACTGGGCTTTATTGCAGCCCAGGTGGCCGGTGGCGCAGCCGGAACAGCGCTGTCTTCCTGCTTCGATACAAGCAGCGCGTCAATCAGCGCGCCATCTGAAGACCAAACATGAATGCGCTGAGCCAACCCACACGATTTCTTTTCTTCACGGGCAAAGGCGGTGTCGGAAAGACATCCCTGTCGACCGCGACTGCGATCGCGCTTGCTGACGCGGGCAAGAAGGTGCTGCTGGTCAGCACCGACGCCGCATCGAACCTCGACGAGATGCTGGGCATCGTGCTTGCCAACACGCCCGTTGCCGTGCCCGGTGCGCCTGGCCTGTCGGTGCTCAATATCGACCCGGACACAGCGGCACATGCGTACCGCCAACGCGTTCTGGCGCAGATGGGTGCGGGCACGAGCGAAGCCGAGCTGTCGGCTGTGCGCGAACAGCTCTCGGGCGCTTGCACAACTGAGATCGCATCGTTCGACGAATTCGCATCGCTGCTCTCGAGCGACGATACGCGCTTCGACCACATCGTCTTCGACACGGCACCCACCGGCCACACCTTGCGCCTGCTGAGCTTGCCCAAGGCGTGGAGCGGCTTTCTCGCCGGCAACGACCGCGGCGCTTCGTGCCTGGGCCCGCACTCGGGCCTGAAGATGCAAGAGGCGCGATTCAAGGCGGCGCTCGACGCGCTGAGCGATCCAGCACAGACCACCGTGGTGCTGGTGACCCGGCCCGACAAAGGCGCGATCGCCGAGGCTGCGCGCACATCGGATGAGTTGCGCACGCTGGGCCTGAACAACCAGCGCCTGGTGATCAACGGCTGCTTTCACGCGACCGATCCAGCCGACATGGTTGCCGCATCCATTGAAGCATTGGGCGAGCAAGCCATCGCGCAGATGCCTGCATCACTGCTGGCATTACCGCAGGACCGCGTGCCACTGCGGCAGTTCGACACCGTAGGGCTGCCTGCGTTGCGCGCCCTGCTCGGCTCTGCGCCAGCCCCGGCACTGCAGGTGCGCGCCACTGCCGACGACCACGTTGACCAATTCCTCGGGCTGGGCAGCCTCGCCGACGAGCTGGCGCTGGCGGGCCGTGGCTTGATCATGGTGATGGGCAAAGGCGGTGTCGGCAAAACGACGGTGGCTGCGGCCCTCGCACTCGGGCTCATCCAGCGCGGCAACACGGTGCATCTCAGCACGACGGACCCCGCGGCACACCTGGCGGTGACGCTGCAAGGCGAAGTGCCCGGCCTGAACGTGGACCGCATTGACCCCAAGGTTGAAACCCAGCGCTACATCGACAAGATGATGGCGGCAAAGTCGCCCGGTCTTGATGCGCAAGAACAAGCATTGCTGCTTGAAGACCTGCAGTCGCCCTGCACCGAAGAGGTGGCTGTCTTCCACGCGTTCTCGCGAGTCGTGAGCGAGGCGCGCAGCGCTTTTGTCGTGCTGGACACGGCGCCGACCGGCCACTCGTTGCTGCTGATGGACGCGACAGGCGCCTACCACCGGCAGATGATGCGCGACTACGAAGGCCTGGGCGCCGCACGCGTGGTCACGCCGCTCATGCGGCTGCAGGATGCCGCGTACACCAAGATCATCCTGGTCACGCTGCCAGAAGTCACGCCCGTGTCGCAAGCCGCCGCCCTGCAGACAGATTTGCGCAGAGCGGGTGTCGACCCGTATGCATGGGTGCTGAACAAGAGTGTGCTGGCTGCAGGCACAAGCGACCCGCTGCTGGGTGCGCGCCTGAATGGCGAGCGCGTGCAGCTTGAGAGAATTTCGGGCGGGCTCGCGAGCCGCTTGTTCGTCGTGCCGTGGCTGGTTCACGCACCCGTTGGAGTGGAACAGCTGTCAAAGTTGGCCTGTCCAGCTCACAGCCAGATGCAAGCTTCGTAGTGCGCTCGACACGTCGGCGTGGCATGCCGATGCTATGCTGGCCGAAACCAAATCAAACAGCATGCAAGACGGCTCCCTCCTCGCCGCGGTTGACCTCGGCTCCAACAGTTTTCGCCTCGAAATCGGGCGGCTGGACCATGGCCAGATCCGCCGCACTGAATACCTCAAGGAAACCGTGCGCCAGGGCAATGGCCTGGACGAATCGCGCAACCTCACGCAAGACGCGATGCAGCGCGGGCTCGATTGCCTGGCTCGCTTTGGCGAGCGGCTGCGCGGCTTTCGCAAGTCACAGGTGCGAGCCGTTGCCACGCAGACGCTGCGCGAGGCACGCAACCGCGAAGCATTCCTTGCCAAAGCCAACCAGGTACTGGGCTTTCCGATCGAAGTGATATCCGGCCGCGAAGAAGCGCGGCTGATCTACCAGGGCGTTGCACGCTTGCTGCCGCAGTCTGACGAGCGCCGTCTTGTCGTCGACATCGGCGGCCGCTCCACCGAGCTGATCCTCGGCCAGCGCTTCGAGGCGCAGGTGATGGACAGCTTTCGCGTGGGCAGCGTCGCATGGTCGATGAAGTATTTTCCGCAGGGCGAATTCACGACATCAGCATTCCAGGCCGCCGAGGTCGCTGCCAAAGCCGTGCTCGATGAGGCGCTGGATGCGTACTCGCATGATCGCTGGGAGATCGCATACGGCTCGTCGGGCACGATCGGCGCCGTCGCCGACGTGTTGCTGGCCAGCGGCTTCGAGTCGGCGGCCGTCACGCGCGACGCGCTCGAATGGCTGCGCGAGCAGTTGATCGCCGCTCGATCGGCCGACCGCGTGAAACTCGAGGGCCTGAAGGACGACCGCCGCGCCGTGATCGGCGGTGGCCTCAGCGTCCTGCTTGCCGTGTTCGACTTGCTCGGCATCGACGAGATGCTGGCGGCGCAAGGTGCTTTGCGCCATGGTGCGCTCTACGACCTGCTCGATCGCGAGCATGGCGAAACCGACATCCGCTCCAGCACCGTGGAGCGGATGGCGGCGAAGTTCGGCGTCGATCTCTCGCAGGCGCAGCGCGTGCGCAAGGTTGCCCTGCAACTGCTTCGCCAGCTACGCGAAGGCGACGGCCCCGGCGACGTCGAACGGCTCCACAGGCCGGTGGAATGGGCTGCGCGCCTGCACGAGATCGGCAGCCTCATTGCGCACAGCGACTATCACAAGCATGGCGCGTACATCCTCGAGAACGCCGACGCCGCCGGTTTTGCGCAGCCCGAGCTGCACCAGCTCGGCCTGCTGGTGCTGGGCCACCGCGGCAAGCTGCGCAAGCTCGAAGCCGACTTCGGCGACGACGAATTCGTGCACCAGCTGCTGGCCCTGCGGCTGGCCGTGCTGCTGTGCCACGCGCGCCGCGATCCGGACCTGCGCGGCCTCACCTTGCGCGCCGATGGCCGCACCGTCACCCTGGAATTGCGCCCCGACTGGGCTGCCGCCTACCCGCAGTCTGCGCACCTGCTGCGTGAGGAATGTGTGGCATGGCAGAAAACCCCCTGGGCGTTTGCACTGGACTGAGTTGCGCCCATGCGCACGCCGCTGAAACGCACTATGGCCAAAAAGGCTTGCGCCTGAGAAACCGTGCGAGCTCGTTTGCGCAGGCACGGGCACTGACGTGGCACTGCGCCGCCAGCCAGCCTTGGCCGAACATGGCATCGGTATCGCGGCGAGCACGTTGGCGGTGAGCGTCCAGCGCGCCCAATTCATCGTTGTACTGCCCCAGTGCATCCTGCAGGGGTTGGGCCGCTTCGAGATAGCGCGCCACGTCTTTGCGCCCAAATAACGAAGCTGCGAGTTGCGCGACGTAGCGCAGCCGCTTCAGCCGCTTGCGCACCCGGTGCTGGCGGGCCTCGTCAAGTTGGCCATACCGCCTGCTGTCGTGTACCAGCGCCCGATGAAGGCGGGCAAGCCGCTGCGACACAAGGCGGCGCGCTGATGCGTCGCGGCTGGCGCCGCCTTCGCCCGCCGCCGCCGTGGCCGCCTCCAGCAGCACCAGGAGCGCCTGCTGGAACGGCTGCGATCGCACGGCGCGCGAGAGCTCGCTCGCACCAACAGGCGTCGGCCAGTCAAGTTGCGGCCCGCCATCAGCCACGATGCGCGGACCGATGAGCGTGATGAGGTTGTGCCGGTCACGGTGCTCGCCCAGCAGCCGGAACACGCCAGCCAGCTCCGCCTCGTGGCGCGTGTCCAGCCCCGGCACGCACCGGCTGAATTCCCGCACCACGACACGCAAGCGGCGAAGGCCGATGCGCAGCTGGTGGACGATGTCGGCATCGTCACACCCATCACCAACCGCCGAGGCGTTTGCAAACACCTGGTCGAGCGCATGCAGGGCCATTTCGGCCACCACGTTCACCGCACTCGCGTGCCGATGCAGTGAAGGTTGCGAGGCCGGCGTGGCATCGGGAATAGCCCTGCCCCTCGCGAGCAAGTCACCGCGCAGCGCCTTGCTCGCCGTCGAGATCCACAGCCCGTGCTCCTGAGCCCATTGGCGGGCCACTCGCACGGCAGCCGCCGGATCGCCATGCACACACTCGAACTCAATCTCGCAGACGGGCAGCGACGCGTCAGCGGCACGAATGTGGCCGCGGTCGAAGGCGATCTCCACACGATTGCCGTGCGAGTCTGAAATCTCGCTGGCGACGCGATACACGTCAGTCTCAAACCGCGCGACCAGAGGCTCGGCGTCGCCGAGATCGCGAACGCCCAGGGCGGTGCGAAACGCTTTTTCGACCACCGAGCCTGCATGCCGCTGCAGCGACACGGCAGGGACTGCCGCCGCGCGGCCAAGCGGCACGTTGTGCTCCAGCCGGGCGTGGCCGTGGGCACCCGGCGCCTTCGCTGTCTGCACCCACTCGCGGCCTTCCTTGCGCAAGCGAAGCGCCAAATGGTGGCGTGCCAGCAATTCGTCCGCTGAATCGAAGTACACCGCGCGCATGCGCTGGCGCGGCGCGGAGCCAAGCGCGGCGGCAATATCCCGGCTGCGTTCCGGCGGGACCTGTAGCTTCAATTCGAATTCGATCGACATGGTGGCCCTGAAAGTCGAACGGTAGCACCAGGCCCCGTGTCGGCGGCTAGCCGACGGTGTCCGGCGACTGCACGGCGATCAGCAAGGTCTGCTGGTGCCCGTCACGCTCGCGGGTGCGAAACCACCAGACGGCGCCCTTGCGGATCGGGCAGGCGGGCTGCTTGAGCTGCAACAGCTGCGCCACGGTTTCCCCAAGCACAGGCTGGTGGCCGACGATCACCACATGCTCCTTGGCATCGGGCCATTTGGCTGCTTCGAGGACGCCGGCGACGGTGCCGTCGGGCGCGAGCTCGGTGCGGGTCTTGAACTTGCGGCCCAGCGCCATCGCTGTCTGTTCACACCGAAGCGCGGGGCTCGCCAGGATGCGCGCGCCCTCCGGCAAGTGCCGGTCGAGCCATGCGGCCATGCGCATGGCTTGCTTCTCGCCGCGCGCCGTCAACGCGCGTTGCAGGTCGTCACCGCCGTCTACATCGTCCACGGCTTCGGCATGCCGCCACAAAATCAGGTCCATGGTTTAACCAGCTTCCTGCCCCTTGGGGGCAACATAGCGCGCCGCGAGGGCTGCCTGCGCACTCGGCGCCCTGGCGTCACTTGCGCGCTTGACGCGCTTGTAATGTCCGTCCGCCATCAGGTCCCAGGCGTCGCGCTCATCGTGCAGGTACGCGACCAGGCACTCGTCCACGATGCGCTGGCGCAGGACGGGATCGTTCACGGGCCACGCCAGTTCCACCCGGCGCAGCATGTTGCGGTTCATCCAGTCGGCGCTCGACAGGTAGAGCTGCTCGTCATCGTCGAGCCGGAAATAGATGACCCGCGAGTGCTCGAGGAAGCGCCCGATGATCGAGCGCACGCGGATGTTGTCCGTCACGCCCGGCAATCGGGCCGGCAACATGCAGGCGCCGCGCACGATCAGGTCAATGCTCACGCCTGCCTGCCCGGCGCGCACCAGCGCCTGCATCAGCGGCAGGTCGGTCAATGCGTTCATCTTGATGACGATGCGTGCCTTCTTTCCTTGCGCAGCACCTTCGGTCAGTGCCTCGATCCGGTCGAGCAGCTTGCGATGCAGGTGAAACGGCGCAAGCCACACCTGCGCAAGACGCGGCAGGCGGCTGTGGCTGGCCAGATGGACAAAAACGGCTTCAAGATCGGACGTGAGCGCCACGTTGGCCGTCAGGTAGCTCAGGTCTGTGTAGAGCCGCGCCGTGCGCGAGTTGTAGTTGCCCGTGGACAGGTGCGCATAGCGAACAAGCTGTCGCCCTTCGCGCCGCGTGATGAGCAACATCTTCGCGTGGGTCTTCAGGCCGATCACGCCATAGACCACTTGCGCGCCGATCGCCTCCAGTGACTCGGCCCAGTTGATATTGGCCTCTTCATCGAAGCGCGCTTTCAGCTCCACAACCGCAGTCACTTCCTTGCCGCGCCGCACGGCCTCCTGCAACAAGTCCATCAGTTCAGAGTCGGCGCCGGTGCGGTAGATGGTCTGCTTGATTGCCAGCACCTTCGGGTCGTGCACGGCTTCGCGCAGGAACGCCAGCACGCCGTCGTAGCTCTCGAACGGCTGGTGGATCAGGACATCGCGTTTGCGCAACTGCTCGAAGATCGACTGCCCCGGCACGAGTTGGACGGGATACGTCGGTGTGTGGGGGGCGAAGAGCAGCTTCGGCTCGTCGAGCAGGTCGATCAGTTGCGCGAACCGCACGAGGTTCACCGGGCCATGCACGCGATACAGCGCGCCCGGCGGCAACTCGAACTCACGCAGCAGGAAAGCCGAGAGATATTCGGAACACCCCGACGAGACTTCCAGGCGCACGGCCTGGCCGTAGTGGCGATGCTGCAAGCCCAGCCGCAAGGCGGTGCGCAGGTCTTTCACGTCGTCTTCGTCCACCGCCAGGTCCGAGTGGCGGGTAACGCGGAACTGCGAGAACTCGCCGACCTGGCGCCCCGCGAAGAGGCTGTCGAGGTGCGCGCGGATCACGCTGGAGAGCGACACGAAGAGCGACTTGCCGCGCGACACGCGCGAGGGCATGCGGATCAGGCGCGGCAGCACACGCGGCACCTTCACGATGGCGATCTCGTTCTCACGGCCGAAGGCGTCCTTGCCCGACAGGCGCACGATGAAGTTGAGCGATTTGTTCGCCACCTGCGGGAACGGGTGCGCGGGATCCAGGCCCACCGGAATGAGCAAGGGCCGCACGTCGGATTCAAAGTAGCTGGCTACCCAGGCGCGCTGGGCCGCAGTGCGCTCGCCACTGGAGACGATCTCGATGCCTTTTTTGGCAAACGCGGGCATCAGCTCGTCGTTGTAGAGCGAATACTGCTTGTCCACCAGTAAGTGCGCGGCGCGCGACAGGCTCACGAACGACTGCACGGAGTATTCGCCCTTCGCCTGCCCCGTCTGCACGGCTGTCAGGTGTGGCGCAGCACGCACTTCGAAGAACTCGTCGAGGTTGGACGAGACGATGCACAGGTAGCGAAGCCGCTCAAGCAACGGCACGTCGGCGCGATGCGCCCAGTCCAGCACGCGCTCGTTGAAAGCGAGGATGCTGTGGTCACGGTCGAGGAAAGGGATTCCCTGCGAGGAAGGCGCGGACACGGCGGCGGCGGAGATCAGGGTGTAAGTCGATTTGATGAAGCAATTGTGACAGTGTCACTTAGCCAGATGACAGGTTCGTGACGGCCTGTGTGGGCTGTGTTTGCGCTTTGTCATGTGCGCGCGCCTGCACAAGAAAGCTCGCAAAAAGGCGGGTCGCGTGCGCCCAGCTGAAGTCGAGCGAACGGGCGCGCGCTTCATGGCGCGGCACACCCATCGCACCGAAGCTGGCCTTCTGCAAATCTTCATGCATCACACCGCCCAGGCTGCGGCCGCTGTCGTGCAGGCGGCCCAGCACTTCGAGCGGGCCATCCACCGGAAACGCAGCAACTGGCGTGCCACACGCCATGGCCTCGACCATCACCAGGCCGAACGTGTCTGCGTGACTTGGGAAGACAAACAGGTCCGCGCCTGCATACACCGTTGCCAGCTTGTCGCGCGGCAACAGGCCCAGCCATCGCACCTGTGGAAACCGCTGCTTCAGCGATGCTTCGACCGGGCCGACACCGCAGACCACCTTGGTGCCGGGAAAGTCCATCTTCAGGAAGGCCTCGATGTTTTTCTCGTATGAAACACGTCCCACAAACAAGGAGATGGGCCGCGCCAGGCCGGCGAATTCCGCAATGTCGGCGGGCCGCGCCTGGTATTCGAAGAGCGTCGTGTCCACGCCATGCGTCCACGCGCGCAGGTTGCGAAAGCCCCTGCCCTCCAGCATGCGCAGCACGCTTTGCGTCGGCACCATGATCCCGGACGAGTGCTTGTGGAAGTGGCGCATGACCGCATAGCCCCACCCCACTGGCACACGTGCCGCGGCGTTCACGATCTCGGGGAACTTCGTGTGGAACGCCGTGGTGAAGCGCAGCCCCTTCGACAGGCAGTAGGAGCGGCCCGCCCAGCCGAGTGGCCCTTCCGTGGCGAGGTGGATCGCATCGGGCTGGAACTCGTCCAGCATTTCGCGCAGGCGCTTCTTCGGCGAAATTGCGAGATCGATGCCCGCATAGCCGGGACACGGGCGCGTTGCAAACAAGCCGGGCTGGATCACTTTGACCTCGTAGCCGAGCAGCGTGAGTTCACGCACCAGTTCCACGAGCGTCGTCACGACGCCATTGACCTGCGGCAGCCAGGCGTCAGTCACCAATGCGAGTTTCATGCGTGTTCCTTCACGAGGGCGGTGGCGGGTTGGATGGCGGTGTGTGAATGGGTGCCGGGGACGTCGTGGCCGGTGCTCCAGCTCAAAAGTTCGAGCCGGCCGTCGAAGTGCTCGACGAGTGCGCTGCGGCTTTCAACCCAGTCGCCGTCGTTGCAATACAGAACGCCGTCGATCATTCGCATCTCTGCGCGGTGGATGTGGCCGCAGACAACGCCGTCGTGGCCGCGGCGCTTGGCTTCATGGGCAACGGCCGCTTCAAAGTCAGTGACGTAGTTCAGCGCCTTCTTCACCTTCTGCTTGAGGTACGCCGAGAGCGACCAGTACGGCAGGCCGAGCCGGGCGCGCATGTGGTTGAGATGGCGGTTCAGCCGCAAGGTGAACTCATACAGGTTGTCGCCGACATACGCGAGCCACTTTGCGCACTGCACGACGCCATCGAAGTAGTCGCCATGAATCACCCACAGGCTGCGGCCATCTGCCGTGACGTGCACGGCTTCATTGCGCACTTCGATGCCGCCGAAATGATGGCCCGCAAACTGCCGTGCGAATTCGTCATGGTTGCCCGGCACGTAGATCACGCGGCAACCCTTGCGCGCTGCACGCAGCAGCTTCTGCACGACGTCGTTGTGCGCCTGTGGCCAGTACCACCGCTTGCGCAGCTGCCAGCCATCGACGATGTCGCCGACAAGGTACAGGTTGTCGCACGGATAGTCTTTGAGGAACTGCAGCAGCGCCTGCGCCTGGCAGCCCGGCGTGCCCAGGTGAATATCGGAAATGAAGATCGTGCGCATGCGCTGCCCGCCATGCGCGTCATCGGCATCGTGGGTGTTGTGCGTGGTGTCGAACGCTGCGCCGGCGACGATACCTTCTGTGAATGGGAGGAAGGCGTCGAAGGCGGTGCGCATCGCCTCATTCCTTGAATTGGCGGCGGTAGCGCGAAGGCAGGTCCGCCACGCGCATCAGCATCGGCAAGTCGGCCGTGTTGAAGTCCGGGTCCCATGCCGGAGGCCCCAGCACCTTGGCGCCCAGGCGCAAGTAGCCCTTGATCAGCGCGGGCGGCTCGACATCGAGCGAGCCATCGAGTTGCTCGACTGGCAGCGGCAAGCGCGGGCGCACGTGATATTCGATCGGCGCCAGGTGCGTCTTGCTCACTTGCTGCCAGATGCTCGCCGCTGCGTCGCCACTCACAACACCGTTGTGCAGCATCGGGATGCTGGCGCAGCCGATCATCGTGTCGAGCTTGTTGCGATGCATGAATTGCGCCAGCGCGCCCCACAGCGCGAGGATCACGCCGCCGTGGCGATGGTCGCGGTGCACGCAACTGCGGCCGAGCTCGACCATGCGTTCGCGCAGGAAGCGCAGGCGCGTCAAATCAAATTCCGTGTCGCTATAGGCACCACCCGCGCGCTTGGCCTGCGCCGGGGTGAGCACACGGTAGGTGCCAATGACTTGCAGTGTTTCGGGGTCACGCACCAGCAGGTGTTCGCAGTAGTCATCGAACAGGTCGACGTCGTGGCCCGGCACGTTGGTGTTCAGCCGTGCGCCCATCTCCTCTGCGAAGACTTTGAACCTCAGGCGTTGCGCCTGCCGGACTTCGTCCTGATGCCGAGCCCACGAAACCAGCGCACCGCCTGCCCTTTGAACATCTGCATCATTTCCTGGAAGTGACCCCCGTTGCACGGCGACCGGCGAAAGTGCAAAGGTCGGGTTCGGCAGTTCGTTCATCGATCGGCTCCGGTTGGTCTCGATGAGCGGGAGTGTGCAAACATCCAGTGACGCGAATGTGGCAATTGCGGGTCAGTTTGATGACACACCGCCAGCGTTTATGTACGCGCGTACCAGCGCTGCATCGCAGCAGCACGGTGTGTCTGGAGCGCATCGCCTTCTGGCAGCCATGCGCTCGCCGATGCGGCCGCACGTAGCGTGAAATCGAGCAGCGCGAAGTGCCGTCGCAGCACGCGCTGCTGCCGGTGCTCGATCAGCGGGTTGAAGATGCCGTGGCGCGAGAAGAGCTGGCGCGGGTTCTTTCGCACCCACAGCCATGAACCCATCTCCAGCGTGAGCGGCAGGAAGACGCCCTGCCCCGCTTCGCACGCTTGCATGTACGAGTAGTCCCACAAGTCGCCATGCGCCAGGTACTGGCGGCTCTGCGGCTCGAACACGTAATGGTGGTGGTTGTTGCTCTGCTCGAAGATGTCGTTGAGCGCGTGCAGGTGCGCCAGATGTGCAATCGGCTGGCGGCGATGCGCCATCGGGAACCAGATGCGGTCTCGCATGCCGAAACCCGAATGGCAATCCAGCGCCAATGAAAACTTGCGCCCGTGCAACTCGCGCTGCACGACATCGCACAGCGCGGCGCTCTCTGGCTGCATCGGCTCACCCAGCCGACCGCGATACCACGGCAGGCCTGCACTGATGCGCTGCCCACCCACGAGGAATGGCACGGCGTCGAGTGCATCGACCGGCGCGTTGCGCATCAGGTCCACACCTTGCGGATTGGCGCGTGTGCCGCGCAGCATGCCGCCGGGATTGACGATGGGAATGAACACGACTCGCACACGCTCGAGCAACTGATGAAGCGACGAATCCCATTCGAGGCGCGAGACCAGGCTGTCGAGCCATGCAGTTACTACAGCCGACCCAATGCGCTCGAGGCCGTGCACACCGCCGACGTAGGCGACGCCAGCATCCGCGTGCGGATTACCCAGCGTGACGACGTGCAGCGGCAATGTCTGGCCGGGGGTGCCTTGCACTTCGCAGGCGATGTGCCGCTGCGCATCGCTGCCCAGTCGAGACAGGACGCGTTCGAGCTCCTGGAGTTCGGGAACCCGCGCCTTCAACGCCAGCTGCGTTCGCGCAGGCGCCACAGCTGCAGCGCGACGAATTCCACGGCGCCGCGCATGCAAGCAGCGGCAATGGCGACGATGACGATGGGTTGGGTCATGGGTCGCATCGTGCAACCCATTTGTGGCACTACGATGAAAACGCGCGTTGGCGCTAGATCCACTGGCTCGGAATCAGCTGCTGGACGCTACCGGTGAAGTCCACCATCTTGTCGGTGTTGATCGACTGGACGGCAACGTAGGCCAGCAGGTCGGCGTCCGTCTCGAACAGGTGGCCCGGCCCCATCAGGGCTGTGACAGCGGCCACCTGGTCGGGCGTCGGGTCGATTTGCAACACCGTCTGGAAAAGATGGGTCACGAAGTCGGCCGCGCCGACGTCCGCGAGACCGAACAACTCGAGCAGTTCGTGGGAGAGCTCATTGATCGACGAAGTTGAGTCGGCCACCGACGCATACGTCCAGAGCGTGCCCGCACTCGGCTTGAAGCCGGTCCCGGCCCAAACCAGCGCTGCCAGGTTCCACAGCGAATCACCCACATGCGTGTCGAACGCAAAGGTCTTGTCGAAAGCCTGAACACGCTCTACATCGATATAGGTCGTGACGCGGCCCCACGCCGTCACCGTGAGGTGGTCCAGCGTGCCGCTCACGGCTGTGATGCCGTTAGACAGCGCGTAGAGCAACGCTGTGTCAGTGCCATCGCCGCCATCGAGTGTGTCGTTGCCGCCCTGGCCGCCATCGAGCGTGTCGTTGCCTGCAAAGCCGTAGATCTGGTCATTGCCCACGACGCCGGTCAGGTGATCGTCGTCCGCCGTGCCGTTCGTGACGGTGAAGGTTGGCGGCAACGGGTCGATCGTGATCGTGGCACCGGCAAAATTTTTCGGCGTGCCCGCCTGCAGCGCGCCGAAACGATTCACGGACTGGCCGTTGCTTGGCAGCGCGAAATACACGACTGAATCGACACCGGCAAAGTTGACCGTTCCGCTGGCCGTGAACAGGAAGTTGTCCGGAATGATGAAGTCGGGTTTGACAACGCCGATGTCAGCGAAGGCCTGCGTGGCAATCAGCACCGTTGTGTTGGCCGTCAGCTCGCTCGGCAAGTCGTGCGTGAACTCCAGCGTGTGCGTCGCGACGCCATTGCTGACGCTGATGTGCTGGCCCACCCAGTGGCCCTGGTCCTGGAAGTTGCCAACGGACAGCTCGATGTACTGCATCGTGCCATCGGCGTTGGAATAGATCTCGTTGATCTTGTACAGGTGGAAGGTCATGGCCGCGAGTATCCGCGCAGCCTTTCGAACGGGCAAGCCACCGGGCCCGCCCGCTTCAGACTGGAATCAGCGCGACGTGCGGCAGCGCAGGCAGCATCACTTCAATGGCGTCGCCCGTGCGCACCTCGCCGCCCTGCAGCACGATGCCCATCACGCCCGCCTTGCGAATGAGGTTGCCCTGCGCATCGCGATCGAGCACGGCCGCCGTCAGGCCGAGCTGGAACTTGTCGATCTGCGAACACGGATTGCGCAGGCCTGTGATTTCAACGATTGCATCGGCACCGATGCGAAGGCGCGTGCCAGTGGGCAGCGCCAGCACATCGAGGCCGCGTGTAGTGATGTTCTCGCCAAGGTCGCCAGGGAACACGGCGAAGCCGCCAGCAACCAGTTCATCGAACAGCTCCGCATGCAGCAGATGCACTTGCCGCAAGTTGGGTTGCGACGCATCGCGTGCCACGCGCGAGCGATGCTGCACCGTCACGCCGGCATGCGTATCACCCTGCACGCCCAGGCCTTCGAGCAAGGTGATCGCCTCTTCAGTGAACTTGCTGAAGCTGTGGCTCGTGCTCGCGTGGACGGCAACAACGCGCGGCTGCGACATTCAACCGGCCTTCACCGCCTGCGCGAGTCGCTCGGCCATCGACCTGGCCACAGACTCTTCGCGGGCTTCGACCATGAGCCGCAGCAAAGGCTCTGTGCCACTCGCGCGGATCAGGACGCGGCCCTGCCCCGCGAGCTCGGTTTCGACTTTGCGGCTCTCCGCGGCCAGCGCTTCGCTCTTTTTCCAGTCCTGCCCGGGTTGCAGCCGCACGTTGATGAGGCACTGCGGAAAGATCGTGACGTCTTCAAGCAGTTGCGCCACCGACTTGCCACTGCGCACCACTGCATTGAGCACTTGCAACGCGCTGATGAGGCCATCGCCCGTGGTGTGCCTGTCGAGTGCGAGCAAGTGGCCAGAGCCCTCGCCGCCCAGCAGCCAGCCGTGGCGGTCGAGTTCTTCGAGCACGTAGCGGTCACCGACTTTGGCCCGCACGAACTGCAGGCCGCGGGCCTTGAGGGCGATCTCGACGGCCATGTTGGTCATCAACGTGCCGACGACCCCTGGCACCTTCTCACCGTTCGCCAGACGGTCGGCGGCAAGTAGATAGAGCAGCTCGTCGCCGTTGAACAGGCGCCCGTTGTTGTCCACGACTTGCAGGCGGTCAGCGTCGCCATCGAGCGCAACGCCAAAGTCGGCCTTGTGCTGCTTCACGGCGGCCACGAGTGCGTCGGGGTGGGTAGCGCCCACATGGTCGTTGATGTTCAGGCCGTCAGGCGCGCAGCCGATGCAGATCACTTCGGCGCCCAGCTCGTGGAACACCTTGGGCGCAACCTGGTACGCCGCGCCATGGGCCGCATCGACCACGATGGTCTTGCCGCGCAAGGTGAGGTCGCTGGCGAAGGTGCCTTTGCAGAATTCGATGTAGCGGCCTGCCGCGTCGTCCAGGCGGCGGGCCTTGCCGAGCGTGGCGGAATCAGCCCACACGGGCGGCTCGTCGAGCGCGGCTTCAACGGCGATTTCCCATTCGTCAGGCAGCTTCGTGCCCTGCGCGCTGAAGAACTTGATGCCGTTGTCCGCGAATGCGTTGTGGCTTGCACTGATCACCACGCCCAGGCTCGCGCGCTGCGCCCGCGTCAGGTAGGCCACGCCCGGTGTGGGCAGCGGGCCGAGCAGCACGACATCAACGCCGGCGGAGTTGAAGCCCGATTCCAGCGCGCTCTCGAGCATGTAGCCGGAGATGCGGGTGTCCTTGCCGATCAGCACGGTGGGGCGCGCCTCTTTCTTCTTCAGCACACGGCCTACGGCATGTGCAAGGCGCAGCACAAAGTCGGGCGTGATCGGCGGTTGGCCGACCGTGCCACGGATGCCGTCTGTGCCGAAATATTTTCTTGTCATGGAATGCCTCTTTTAATTATTGCCTGCTGCCATCGCGCCGAACACCTTCAGGGCGGCAACAGTTTCCTTCACGTCATGCACGCGCACGATGTGCGCGCCGCGCTCGACGGCGAGCACCGCTGCCGACACGCTGGGGATGAGCCGATCGTTGACGTCCAGCCCCGTCACGCTGCCGAGTGACGACTTGCGCGACCAGCCTGCGACGAGCGCATGGCCTGCGAGCAACTCGTGCTGCCGCGCCAGCAGTGCGAAATTCTGTTCCACCGTCTTGCCAAAGCCAATGCCCGGGTCCCAGGCGATGCGCGCAGGGGCAACGCCCGCCTCGCGCAGCAGGCGCGTTGCGCCGTCGAGGAAGGCGCGCACCTGCGGCACGGCATCGCCTTCCATCGGCGAGCGCTGCATGGTTTGCGGCTCGCCATGCATGTGCATCACGCACACGCCACACGACGCATGTGCAGCGATCACCTCGCGCGCGCCTGGCTGGCGCACGCCCCAGATGTCATTGATGATGTCTGCGCCCAAATCAAGCGCCTGCTGCATCACTTGCGGCTTGTACGTGTCCACAGACACCGGCACGCCGAGCGACACAGCCTCACGCAGCACAGGCAGCACGCGGGCGAGCTCTTCATCGAGCGGAACCGGCGGCGTGCCGGGCCGGCTGGATTCGCCGCCAATGTCGAGGATGTCCGCGCCTTCTTGCAGCAGCTTCTGGCAGTGATCGAGCGCCGCCTTGGTGCTGGCGTAGTGGCCGCCGTCCGAAAACGAATCAGGCGTCACGTTGACGATGCCCATGACCTTCGGCTGCGAAAGATCGATGAGGTAGCGGCTGGTTTGCCAATGCATGACGGGAAGGTTGAGCGTTCGGCGTGGGGCGTTCGGCGCCAAGCCCGGCACTACGCCTGCGCGACGCTCAACGCCCGACGCTCAACGCTCAACCCCTCAAGCAGCTGTAGGCGCCGGGTCGGCACCTACCGGCGTGCCACCCGAGCCGCCCGTGGGCGTGCGCGGCGTGAAGTCCTTGGGCGGGCGCGGGTCCTTGCCGGCCATGATGTCGTCGAGCTGGTCGGCGTCGATGGTTTCCCATTCGAGCAGCGCCTTGGCCATCGCGTGCATCTTGTCCTGGTTGTCCTCGATCAGCTTGCGGGCCAGGGCGTATTGCTCGTCGATGATGCGACGCACTTCCTGGTCGACCTTCTGCATGGTTTGCTCGGACATGTTAGTCGTCTTGGTGACCGAGCGGCCCAGGAACACTTCGCCTTCGTTCTCGGCATAGACCATCGGGCCCAGCGCGTCGGTCATGCCGTAGCGCATCACCATGTCTCGGGCGATCGTCGTGGCACGCTCGAAGTCGTTCGAAGCGCCCGTCGTCATTTGGTTCATGAAGACTTCTTCGGCGATACGGCCACCAAACAGCATCGCTATCTGGTTCAGCATGTACTCGCGGTCGTAGCTGTAGCGGTCCTGCGCGGGCAGGCTCATCGTCACGCCGAGGGCACGGCCGCGCGGGATGATCGTGACCTTGTGCACCGGGTCCGTCTTGGGCAGCATCTTGCCGATGAGCGCGTGCCCTGCCTCGTGATAGGCGGTGTTGCGACGCTCTTCCTCGGGCATGACCATGCTCTTGCGCTCGGGGCCCATGAAGATCTTGTCTTTGGCCTTCTCGAAGTCCTGCATTTCGACGACGCGAGCACTGCGGCGCGCTGCCATCAAGGCGGCTTCATTGCAGAGGTTGGCCAGGTCAGCACCCGACATGCCGGGCGTGCCGCGTGCGATCACGCTGGCATTCACGTCCTGGCCGATCGGAATCTTGCGCATGTGCACATTCAGAATCTGCTCGCGGCCGCGGATATCGGGCAGCTGCACGTACACCTGGCGGTCGAAACGGCCAGGGCGCAGCAATGCGGCGTCCAGAATGTCAGGGCGGTTCGTGGCAGCCACGACGATCACGCCGAGGTTGGTTTCAAAGCCGTCCATCTCGACGAGCATCTGGTTGAGCGTTTGCTCGCGCTCGTCATTGCCACCACCCAGGCCCGCGCCGCGCTGGCGGCCGACGGCATCGATTTCGTCGATGAAGATGATGCAAGGTGCGTTCTTCTTGGCGTTCTCGAACATGTCGCGGACACGGGCAGCGCCCACGCCAACGAACATCTCGACGAAGTCGGAACCGGAGATCGAGAAGAACGGAACCTTCGCTTCGCCAGCAATGCCCTTTGCGAGCAGAGTCTTGCCGGTACCCGGAGGCCCGACCAGCAGCAGGCCGCGCGGGATGCGCCCGCCGAGCTTCTGGAATTTCTGGGGGTCTTTCAGGAAGTCGACGACTTCCTTGACTTCTTCCTTCGCTTCGTCGCAGCCGGCGACGTCCGCAAAGGTGACCTGGTTGTTGTTCTCGTCGAGCATGCGCGCTTTGCTCTTGCCGAAGCTGAAAGCGCCGCCCTTGCCGCCGCCTTGCATCTGGCGCATGAAGTACACCCACACGCCAATCAGCAGCAGCATCGGGCCCCAGCTGACCAGCAGCGTCATGAGCAAAGAGCCCTCTTCACGCGGCTTGACGTCGAACTTCACCTTGTTATTGATCAGGTCGCCAACCAGGCCCCGGTCGAGGTAGGTGGCAGTGGTGCGGACCTTGGTGCCGTCTTCCTTGACGGCGACGATTTCCGTGCCGCCCTGGCCTTCCTGGATGACGGCGTTCTTGATGCGGCCGCCGCGGACTTCTTCAAGGAAGTCGGAGTAGCCCACCACGGAAGCACCTGCGGCACCACGCGTGTCGAACTGCTTGAACACGGTGAAAAGCACGAGGGCTATGACAAGCCACACGGCAATTTTCGAGAACCACTGATTATTCAAACTGCGTCTCCGAAGAAGATATGCACTAGCTGATGCCCATTCTAGGCCTTTCAAGCCATGCAATGATGTATTTTCGCGACGGGTGCCAGGGGCGGAAGTGACGCAATTGCCACCGGTGCACCTTGTGTCATTTCCCTGTCTTCAGACCCACGCCCACAAGGAAGGTTTCGGACGACTTGTCGCGGGATGCCTTGGGTTTGATGGGCTTGACGACGCGAAACGATTCCTTGAAGTGCTTGACAAGCTGACTGTAGCCGCTGCCATGGAAAAGCTTGGTCACCAATGCCCCTTCTGGCTTCATGTGTGCCTGGCTGAATTCCACCGCAAGCTCCACCAGGTGCGCGATACGCATCGCGTCTGACGACTCAATGCCCGACAGGTTGGGCGCCATGTCTGAAATCACCACGTCTGCCTTGCGGCCGCCCAGCTGGGCAGCCACCTGCGCCAGCACCTCGGGCTCGCGGAAGTCACCCTGGATAAACGTCACGCCCTCGATAGGCTCCATGGGCAGGATGTCCATGGCGATGATGGTGCCGTTGAGCTCACCTGCCGCAGCGCCTGCGGGCGACATCTTGCGGCGCACATACTGGCTCCAGGCGCCCGGCGTCGAGCCGAGGTCAACAACGACAGCGCCCGGCTTGATCAGGCCGAGCTGCTCATCAATTTCCTTGAGCTTGTAGGCCGCGCGGGCGCGATAGCCGTCCCGCGTGGCCATCTTCACGTAGGGATCGTTGATGTGGTCGTTCAGCCAGGACCGGTTCTTGACCTTGCTGCCACTCTTCTTTGTCTTTGCGTTCATGCTTCCCACCCATAATACGTGCCCATGCCTGCCATCCAGTTAACCATTGCCGAGCGCAAGGCGCATCGCGCCGAAGCCCACCACCTCGACCCCGTTGTCATGATCGGCAACGACGGCCTCACGCCCAACGTGAAAAAAGAGGCTGATGCCGCCCTGAAGTCCCACGGCCTGATCAAGATCCGCGTCCAGGGCGACTCTCGCGAGGCCCGTGAAGCGATTTACGCCCAGCTTTGCGACGAGCTTGGTGCAGCGCCCATCCAGCACATCGGCAAACTGCTCGTGCTCTGGCGCCCCAAGGTCGCCAAGGAGAAAACGCCTGACGAAGACCGCATGGCCGGCCCACGCGAATTCAAGGTGCTCAAGTACAGCAAGCGCGGCGGCCAGCGGCCCGAGGTCAAAACCCTGCGCGTGCTGGGCAACCAGCGGCTGACGGCCGGTGGCCAGGTGCGCCGTGCCAAGCCGCCCAAGCAGAAGTCGGTCAAGAAGGGCCGGCAGACTTAATTCGCTTCCGGCACCTGGCACACCCCGGGCGCCGAAGTCACCTTCCACAAAACGGTGCCAGCGCAGAGCCACTGCAAAAAGTACATCACGCTGCCCACCGAGTGCCAGAACCGCAGGTCCTGCCTCGCGATGATGTGAGGCGCCACCGCGAACTCGGCCAGCACCGCCAGCAGCACGCCTGCAAAGAGATACATCAGCACGCCGTGCTTCCAGTCCATCGACGCCACCTCTTCAGTGGCGCGCGCCGACAGCATCACCACGATGCCGCAGCCGATGGAGACCCATGTTTGCGCTGTGAACAGCCTGGCTGCCATGCGGCCTGCGTCAGCGGGCGTGGGCAGGTTGGCAAACAGCAGCGGCACGACGATGAAGCCGATGGTGGTGAGGCTGCCCCACCACAGAGCGCAGGCCAGCACCCCTGCCCTGGCCTTCCAGCCGCCGCTCATGTCGGTCAAAGTGCTTTTCAGTTGCGGCGAATCAGATGTAGTGCACAGCGACGATCTCAAACCGCCGCACGCCGCCGGGGGCCTCAACAACGGCAACGTCGCCCTCTTCCTTGCCGATCATTGCGCGCGCGATGGGGCTGGAGATATTGATCAGGCCCTGCTTCAGGTCAGCCTCGTCTTCGCCGACGATCTGGTACTTCACCTTCGTGCCCGTCTTTTCTTCCTCGAGCTCGACGGTGGCGCCGAAAACAACTCGGCCGTTCGCATCGACCGAGGTCGGGTCAATGACTTGCGCGGCCGAAAGCTTGCTCTCGATTTCCTGGATGCGGCCTTCGATGAAGCCCTGGCGGTCCTTGGCGGCTTCGTACTCAGCGTTCTCGGAAAGATCGCCTTGCGCACGCGCTTCGGAGATGGCGTTGATCACGCCAGGACGGTCGACCGTCTTCAGGCGGTGCAACTCGGCCTTCAGCTTTTCGAAGCCGCGCGTGGTGATCGGGATGGTAGGCATTATGGGTTGGGCGTTGAGCGTTGAGGGTTGAGCGTGGAAATGCCCGCAGTGGTTGAGATTGTCGCCGAAGCGCTGGCGCAGGGCGACAACACGCCCGACGCCGAACGCCCAACGCTCAACCGAGCTGCGCGTGCAGTTCCTGCAGCGAGACAACGCCGAGGTTGTCCATGTACTTCATGCCTTCGACGGCCGCCTCGGCGCCGGCGATGGTCGTGAACGTGGTCACGCGCGACAGCAGCGACGAGGTGCGGATGGCGCGCGAGTCGGAGATCGCGTTGCGGCGCTCTTCGACCGTGTTGATCACCATCACGATCTCGTTGTTCTTGATCATGTCGACCACGTGCGGCCGGCCTTCGGCCACCTTGTTCACGCTCTCGCAAGTGATGCCCGCAGCATTGATGGCGGCGGCCGTTCCCTTGGTGGCCACGATATCGAAGCCTTGCGCAGCAAGCTGGCGCGCAACTTCGACAGCACGCGGCTTGTCGCTGTTCTTCACCGTGAGGAAGACCTTCTTCACGGCATCCGTGGGCCGCGGCAGCTTGGTGCCTGCGCCCAGCTGGCTCTTCACGAAGGCTTCACCGAAAGTTTTGCCTACGCCCATCACTTCACCGGTGGACTTCATCTCGGGGCCTAGGATGGTGTCAACGCCCGGGAATTTCACGAACGGGAACACGGCCTCTTTCACGCTGAAGTAAGGCGGCGTGACTTCGTCGCGGATGCCCTGCGATTCGAGCGACTGGCCCACCATGCAGCGCGCCGCCACCTTCGCGAGCTGGATGCCCGTCGCCTTGCTCACGAATGGCACCGTGCGCGAGGCACGCGGGTTCACTTCGAGCACGTAGATCACGTCCTTGCCATCGGCTTGCTGGATGGCGAACTGCACGTTCATCAGGCCCACCACGCTCAGGGCTTCAGCCATGGCCGCGGTCTGGCGCTTGATCTCTTCGACCGTCGCCTTCGACAGCGAATACGGCGGCAGCGAGCAGGCGGAGTCACCGCTGTGCACGCCCGCCTGTTCGATGTGCTCCATCACGCCGCCGATGAAGGTGCGGCCCGTCGGGTCACGCAGGCAATCGACGTCGCATTCGATCGCGTCGTTCAGGAAGCGGTCGAGCAGCACGGGTGAGTCGTTGGATACCTTCACGGCCTCGCGCATGTAGCGCTCAAGGTCGCGCTGCTCGTGCACAATTTCCATCGCGCGGCCACCGAGCACGTAGCTGGGGCGCACGACGAGCGGGTAGCCGAGTGCCGCGGCCTTTTCCAGCGCTTCGGGCTCTGCGCGCGCAGTGGCGTTGGCAGGCTGGCGCAGGTTCAGCTTGTGCAACAGCTGCTGGAATCGTTCGCGGTCTTCCGCCGCGTCGATCATGTCGGGGCTGGTGCCGATGATTGGCACGCCTTCGGCTTCGAGGCCGAGCGCGAGCTTGAGCGGCGTCTGGCCGCCGTACTGCACGATCACGCCGAAAGGCTTTTCCTTGTCGACGATCTCCAGCACGTCTTCGAGCGTGAGCGGCTCGAAGTACAGGCGGTCGGATGTGTCGTAGTCGGTCGAAACGGTTTCAGGGTTGCAGTTGACCATGATGGTCTCGTAGCCGTCTTCGCGCATGGCGAGCGCGGCATGGACGCAGCAGTAGTCGAACTCAATGCCCTGCCCGATACGGTTCGGGCCACCGCCCAGCACCATGATCTTCTTGTTGTTCGTCGGCTCGGCTTCGCATTCGGCGACGCCGCCGTAGGTGGCGGACTCATACGTCGAATACATGTAGGCCGTGTTCGTCGCGAATTCGGCGGCGCACGTGTCGACGCGCTTGTAAACCGGGCGCACGCCGAGCGCGCGGCGCTTGTCGCGAATGATCTTGTCCGTCGTTTTCAACTGGCGCGCGAGTCGCCTGTCGGAGAAGCCCTTTTGCTTGAGCATCGTCAGCGCGGGCGCGTCGATCTCGTCCAGCGACATCTTCTCCAGCGCGAGTTCGATCTTCACGATCTCTTCGATCTGCACGAGGAACCAGCGGTCGATCTTGGTGAGGTCAAACACCTCATCGACCGACATCCCTTGCGCGAAAGCGTCGCCCACGTACCAGATGCGCTCGGGGCCGGGCTCGCCCAGCTCCTTTTCGAGCACTTCGCGGTCTTGCGTCTTTTCGTTCAGGCCATCAACGCCGACTTCGAGCCCGCGCAGCGCCTTCTGAAATGACTCCTGGAAGGTGCGGCCCATCGCCATCACCTCGCCGACCGACTTCATCTGCGTGGTCAGGCGCGAATCAGCCATCGGGAATTTCTCGAAGGCAAAGCGCGGAATCTTCGTCACGACATAGTCGATCGACGGCTCGAAGCTCGCGGGTGTTGCGCCGCCGGTGATTTCATTGCGCAGTTCGTCGAGGGTGTAGCCGCAGGCCAGCTTGGCTGCGACCTTCGCGATCGGGAAGCCAGTCGCCTTCGATGCCAGCGCCGATGAGCGCGACACGCGCGGATTCATCTCGATCACGATCATGCGGCCGTCTTGCGGGTTGACCGCGAACTGCACGTTCGAGCCGCCCGTATCCACGCCGATTTCGCGCAGCACCGCGATCGACGCGTTGCGCATGATCTGGTATTCCTTGTCCGTCAGCGTCTGCGCCGGAGCGACGGTGATCGAGTCGCCCGTGTGCACGCCCATCGGGTCAAGGTTTTCGATCGAGCAGATGATGATGCAGTTGTCGGCCTTGTCGCGCACGACTTCCATCTCGTACTCTTTCCAGCCGAGCAGCGACTCTTCAATGAGCAGCTCCTTGGTGGGCGAGGCTTCGAGGCCGCGCTTGCAGATCACTTCGAATTCTTCGGGGTTGTAGGCGATGCCGCCGCCCGTGCCGCCGAGCGTGAAACTCGGGCGGATCACGGTGGGGAAGCCCACCGACTTCTGGACGCCCCAGGCTTCCTCCATCGAATGCGCAATTCCGGAGCGGGCCGAGCCCAGCCCGATCTTCGTCATTGCGTTCTTGAACTTCTGGCGGTCTTCTGCCTTGTCGATGGCTTCAGGTGTGGCACCGATCAATTCGACCTTGTACTTTTCGAGCACGCCGTTGTGCCACAGGTCGAGCGCGCAGTTGAGCGCCGTCTGCCCGCCCATCGTCGGCAGGATCGCGTCGGGGCGCTCCTTGGCGATGATCTTCTCGACTGTCTGCCAGTTGATCGGCTCGATGTACGTGACGTCAGCCGTGGCCGGGTCCGTCATGATCGTCGCGGGGTTGCTGTTGATCAGGATGACCTTGTAGCCCTCCTCGCGCAGCGCCTTGCAGGCCTGCACGCCAGAGTAGTCGAACTCGCACGCCTGGCCGATGATGATCGGGCCAGCGCCGATGATGAGGATGCTTTTTATGTCTGTGCGCTTTGGCATTTTTTTCCTGTCAGTCCTTCACCGGATGGCCGCCAGCGGGACCTTGCAGTGGTCCATGGCTGCGAACATCAACTTGATTGCAATCAGCTCACCCTTGGCGCGGCCGCGCGCGGCATTCTCTTCCTTGCCGGCTCCGAGCGAGAGCACGTCGTCAATGCCGATCAGCTCGCGCAATGCTTTGTGTTTCGGGTCGCCGACCAGTTCGACGAACGCACTCATCTGCAAGGGCGAAAACCGCTCGGCCACAGAGCCGTAGTCGGACTTGTTACCGCTACGCGCCTCGGTCAGGCCGGCGCCAATGGCGGCGGAAAATACTTCGGCGCCACCGCCTTCGAGCACACTGATCGACGGCTCGACAGCTTCCGGGTAGCGCTTGGCAAATGCGGCCGCGGCGGCGCTTCGCTGATCCAGGAAACCCGGCTTGGACAAGCGCTGGCGCAAGCAGGTGAACTGCTCGGTCGATACGCGATTGACCTTGTCGGCCAAGGGCCAGTTCGGGTCCTTGTCGAGGAAGACCTGGAAGATGTCGCCAACGGGGAGCGTGCGCACCACCAGGTCGGTCAGGCGGGCGACGCCAGGTGCCTCAGGCTGTGACCAGGCGGGAGCCGCGAAGAACCCTGCCAACACCACCGTCAGGGCAGCAATCAGCTTCTGTTTCATTTCGCCTCCATCAAACCGATGAAGCGGTCGAACAGGTAGCCGATATCGTGCGGGCCGGGGGATGCCTCTGGGTGACCCTGGAAGCAGAACGCGGGCTTGTCGGTGCGTGCCAGGCCTTGCAGCGTGCCGTCGAACAGGCTGACGTGCGTGGCGCGCAGGTTTGGAGGCAGCGTTTTCTCGTCCACCGCGAAGCCGTGGTTCTGGCTCGTGATGGACACGCGGCCGTTGTCGAGATCCTTGACGGGGTGGTTCGCGCCGTGATGGCCGAACTTCATCTTGAACGTCTTGGCGCCGGAAGCCAGCGCCATGATCTGGTGGCCGAGGCAGATGCCGAAGGTGGGGTAGCCAGCTTCGATCAGTTCACGCGTGGCCGCGATCGCGTAGTCGCATGGCTCAGGATCACCGGGGCCATTGGAGAGGAACACACCATCAGGCTGGAGCTTCTTGACTTCGGCAGCGGACGTCTGCGCCGGCACAACAGTGACCTTGCAGCCGCGCTCGGCGAGCATGCGCAGGATGTTCTTCTTCACGCCGAAGTCGAAGGCGACGACGTGATGCTTCGTCTCGCCCTGGTTGGTGTAGCCCACGCCGAGCTGCCACTCGCGCTGGGACCATTCATACGGCTGCCCGACCGACACGACTTTCGCCAGGTCAAGGCCGCTCATGTTCGGCGCCCCTCGTGCGGCGGCAATGGCCTTGTCGACGATGGCGGGTGTGATTTCCTCGCCGGCGGCCAACGCGACGATGGCGCCGTTCTGCGCGCCCTTGGTGCGAAGCAGGCGCGTCAACTTGCGTGTGTCGATGTTGGAAATCGCGACGGTGTTCTGCGCGCGCAGGTAGTCAGGCAGCGTTTGCGTGGAGCGAAAGTTGGATGCGATCAGCGGCAGGTCGCGAATGATGAGGCCGGCGGCATGGACCTTCTGCGCTTCGACGTCTTCCGCGTTGACGCCGTAGTTGCCGATATGCGGATACGTGAGCGTCACGATCTGCTGGCAATAGCTGGGGTCGGTGAGGATTTCCTGGTAACCGGTGATGGCCGTGTTGAAAACGACTTCGCCGGTGGTGGCGCCTGTAGCGCCTATCGAGTTGCCTGTGAACACTGTGCCATCGGCAAGCGCCAGGAGGGCTCTGGCGTCGGTTCCCTGTTGAAACAAAAGCACTGGGTTCTCCGGATGATTACGGTACGCCCAAGGTTCAAGTGCGTCGTGCGAACCGGGGTTCACACTGCAGCTTTGTTCAGGGATTTGGCTTGAATGCGCTAGGCGTACGGGGGTTTGCGGGAAAGCACACGATTATAACGGACGCCTTATGCCCCACTGCTCTTGAAGGTCGCACTGGCGTGCATACAAATGGCTGCGGCAGACGCCACGTTCAGCGACTCTTCCCCGCCAGGCTGAGCGATTCGCACCGAGTGCGTGGCCAACGCAGCCAGCGCCGCGCTCACGCCCTGCCCTTCGTGCCCCAGCAACCACGCGCACGGCGTCGGCAGGCGCGCCTCGTGCAGGAACTCGCCGTGGTGCGAACTCGTCGCGATCAGCGGAATATCCAACACGCCCACATCGGCGGCCAGCATTCCTTCGTGCAACTGCAAACCAAAATGCGCGCCCATGCCCGCTCGCAGCACCTTCGCGCTCCACAAGGCAGCCGTGCCCTTCAACGCGATCACCTGCTGGAAACCAAATGCCGCCGCGCTTCGCAGGATCGAGCCAACGTTGCCAGGGTCCTGTAGGCCATCGAGCACAACAGTTGGCTTGTCTTTCTGCAGTACGGGCTGAGCTGGCATCGCGATGACGAAGCCCATGCGCGCCGGCGACTCCAGTGCGCTCAACCCCGGCCACAGCGCATCCGACACGATCAACTGCTTGCCGCCATGCCCCGACCACGCGTGGCCGGTTTGCGACCACGCCGATTCGCAAAACACCATCAGCTCAGGCTGCACGCCACGCTCAACCGCCGCGCGGCAGAGGTGATCACCTTCGAGCCAGATGCGGCTTTGCTTGCGATAGGCGGTGCTGTCCTGTGCGAGCCGCTTGAGCTCCTTGAGCTGCACGTTCGCGGCGGACGTGACGAGAAGCGGGCCGGAGGTTGTCACGAGACCGACACGCTCACCGTCGTGCCGTCCCGGATGGTGAAGGTCGCGGCCACCGGTGCGAAGAACTTGCGATGATGCTTGCAAGCGCCATGCACACGCAGCGCTTCGAGGTGCTCGGGCGTGCCGTACCCTTTGTGCGAGCCAAAGCCGTACTGCGGAAACTCCTCGTGCAGCGTCTCGCAATAGCGGTCCCGCGTCACCTTGGCCAGAATCGACGCGGCGGAGATTGCCTTGACCTTCGCATCGCCGCCGATGACGGCTTCTGCCAGCACATCGATCGTCGGCAGGCGGTTGCCATCCACGAGCACCTTCGCCGGCTTCAGGCGCAAGCCCTCCACGGCGCGTTTCATCGCGAGCATCGTGGCTTGCAGGATATTGAGGGTGTCGATCTCTTCGACTGTGGCCGAGGCGACCGAGCAGCACAGCGCTTTCTCGCGAATCTGGTCAAAGAGGCGGTCACGCTGCAACGCCGTCAAGGCTTTGGAATCGGCAAGGCCGCGAATGCGCTTGGAGTCGTCAAGAATCACGGCCGCCGCATAGACCGGGCCGGCGAGCGGGCCGCGCCCTGCTTCGTCCACGCCGGCGAGCAGGCCGACGGGGTCCCAGTCGAGCTGTTTCTGAATGACGCGCGAGCGCTGCCGCAAGGCAGCGCCGCTTTCACGCGTGGATGACTTTGTCGATGGCATCGGTGGCAAGTTGCGCGGTATCGCGTTGCAGCAAAACGTGCAACGCCCTGAATTTGTCTTGTACGGCAGCCATTCTCTCAGGCGCCTGAAGCCAGTCCAAGAGCGCCTGCGCCAGCGCTGGCGGCGTTGCATCCTGCTGTATCAATTCGGGCACGGCAAATTCGCGCAGCAGGATGTTGGGCAGGCCAAACCACGGCAGCACCTGGTGCGGCTTCATCATGCGATAGGTCAGCCAGTTCATCGCGTACGAGATGACCATCGGCCGCTTGAACAGCGCAGCCTCCAACGTGGCTGTGCCGCTGGCAATCAGCGTGACATCGCAGGCGGCCAGCACGGCGTGCGACTGGCCCTCGACGATCAACGCGTCTTTCAATCCGGCGAAACGCGCCGCCTCCTCGATCGCGGATTTAAAGGCGGGCATCGCTGGCACGACGATCTTCAGGCCTGGCCGCGATGTGGCGGCCAGGGCGGCCGCCTCGAAAAACAGCGACGCGTGGTACTTCACCTCCGAGCCGCGGCTGCCCGGCAGCACGGCCAGCACTTCATCATCGGCAGCAAGGCCCAGGGCGGCGCGCGCGGCGGCTTTGTCGGGCTCCATGGGGATCACGTTGGCGAGCGGATGCCCGACGTACGTCGCGCCGATGCCATGGCTGTGCAACAGCTCTGGTTCAAACGGGAACACGCACAGCACGTGATCAGCGCAGCGCTTGATCTTGTGCACCCTGTCCGCGCGCCACGCCCAGATCGACGGGCAGATGAAGTGCACCGTCTTCACGCCCTTCTCGCGCAACTGGCCTTCGAGATCAAGATTGAAGTCAGGCGCATCGACACCGATGAAGGCGCGCGGCGGATCGGCCAGCAGGCGCTGCGCAAGCTGCTTGCGGATGCCGACGATCTCGCGGTAGTGCATGAGCACCTCGACGTAGCCGCGCACGGCAAGCTTGTCGTGCGGCCACCATTCGTCGAAACCCTGCGCTTTCATCCGCGGCCCGCCAATGCCCTGCGCCTGCAAACCGGGCCAGCGCGCGTGCATGCCTTGCAGCAGCAGGCCGGCCAGCAAGTCGCCGGACGCTTCACCGGCGACCATTGCAATTCTGAGGGGCTCCATGACCAGGACGCGCTAGCGGACGATGCCGCGGTCGTTCGTGCTCGTCGCCCCGAGAAACTCGAGCATCATCGCGACATCAGCTTGTGCTGCGGGATGCGACTGCGCGAGTTCGGCAATTCGCGCCTTCGACTGCTCCAGCGTGATGCCGTCGCGGTACAGCGCCTTGTGCATCGCCTTGACCGCTGACACACGCTCCGCGGAGAACCCCCGGCGCCGCAGGCCTTCGAAGTTCATCGAGCGTGCACGCGCCGGCTGGCCCTCGCTCATCACGAATGGCGGCTGGTGGGCCAACACCACCGTGCCAAGCGCCGTCATGCCGTGCGCGCCGATGCGCACGAACTGGTGGACGTTCGTGAAGCCGCCCAGGATCACCCAGTCATCGACCTGCACATGCCCCGCCATCTGCGCGTTGTTCGCGAAGGTTGTGTGGTTGCCGACGATGCAGTCGTGCGCGAGGTGCACATAGGCCATCAGCCAGTTGTCGTTGCCCACGCGCGTCACGCCGCCGCCGCCGGGGGTGCCGATGTTGTACGTGCCGAACTCGCGAATCGTGTTGCGCTCGCCAATGATCAACTCGCCCGGCTCGCCCGCGTACTTCTTGTCCTGCGGAATCGCACCCAGCGAGTTGAACTGGAAGATACGGTTGTCGCGCCCGATGGTCGTGTGCCCTTCGATCACGCAGTGCGGGCCGATGCTGGTACCACCCGCGATCTTCACGTGCGGGCCGATCAGCGTGTACGCGCCGACGGTCACGCTGTCGTCGAGCTGCGCGCCAGCGTCAACGATCGCCGTGGGATGAATCTGCGCCATCGCGGCCTACCCTACGGTGCGCATCGTGCACATCAGCTCGGCCTCGCACGCGAGTTCATCGCCAACGTGGCACGTGCCCTTGAACTTGAAGATGCCGGCCTTCTGGCGCAGCAGTTCGACATTCATCACCAGCTGGTCGCCCGGCTCGACCACGCGCTTGAAGCGCGCGGCATCAATCCCCGCGAAGTAGTAAACGGCCTTGCTGTCCGGCGCTGCATCTGCGGTTGCAAAAGAAAGCAGCGCCGCGGTCTGCGCCATGGCTTCGAGCATCATCACGCCCGGCATCACGGGGCGATGCGGAAAGTGGCCGACGAAAAACGGCTCATTGATGGTGACGTTTTTCAGCGCCTTGATTGTCTTGCCCTTCTCATAAGAGAGCACGCGGTCCACCAGCAAGATGGGGTAGCGGTGAGGCAGCAGCCTGAGAATCTCGTGGATGTCCATTGTTGTCATTGTTCGCTCTTGTTCACTGGCGCACCATCGTGCGCTTTCTCCAACGCCTTGAGCCGCTCACGCATCTTGTACAGCTGCTTGAGTGAGGCGGCGTTCTTTTCCCAGGTGGCATTGTCGTCCAACGGAAAGACGCCGGTGTAGTGCCCGGGCTTGAGAATCGAGCGCGTGACGAGCGATGTCGCGGAGATGTGAACGTTGTCCACGATCGTGAGGTGACCGAGGATGCCCGCGCGCCCGCCTATCGTGCAATGCGCGCCTATCGTTGCACTGCCGGCGACAGCCGCACAGCCCGCCATGGCGGTGTGCTTGCCGATGCGTACGTTGTGACCGATCTGGATCAGGTTGTCGAGCTTCACGCCGTCTTCGATCACCGTGTCTTGCAAAGCGCCGCGATCGATGCAGGTGTTGGCACCGATCTCGACGTCGTTGCCGATGGTCACTGCGGCAAGCTGCTCGATCTTCTCCCACGCGCCTGCGTTCGGTGCGAAGCCGAAACCGTCGGCACCGATCACGACGCCTGGGTGGAGGATGCAGCGATCGCCAATCACGCAATGCTCGCCGACGCTCACGCGTGACTTCAGCACCGTGTGCGCGCCGATCCGCGCACCGCGTTCAACAACGCACAGCGGGCCGATGCGCGCCGTCGGGTCGATGACTGCATCGGGATCGATCACAGCACTGGGGTGAATCGCGGGGCCCGGCACGACGACCTGCGCCTTACGCCACAGCTGCGTGACTTTGGCGAAGTAGAGATAGGGATCCGCTGCCACGATGCACGCACCGCGCGAAGCGGCAGCGTCACGAAACTGCGGCGCGACGATGACGCAGGCTGCCTGGGTCGAGCCCAGTTGCTGCTGGTACCGTGGATTGCTGAGGAAGCTCAGCTGCCGGGGCGAAGCCGCCTCCAGCGAGGCGAGCCCTTCGATGGTCAGGCGGCCGTCGCCATGCAATTCGCCGCCGAGGGCATCGATGATGGCTTGGAGCTGCAGCTGCACACCAGCTGCGCCCTCAACGGGCGTTGAGGGCCTTGATCACCTTGTCGGTGATGTCGTGCTTGGGATTGACGTACACAGCTTCCTGCAAGACAAGGTCGTACTTTTCAGCTTCGGCTACTTGCTTGACAACGCGGTTCGCACGCTCGAGGACCTGCTGGAGCTCTTCGTTCTTGCGTGCGTTCAGGTCTTCCTGGAATTCGCGGCGCTTGCGCTGGAAGTCGCGATCCTGGTCGAGGATCTGCTTGGAACGCGTGGCACGCACGGCCTCTGACAAGGTGGGCGCTTCGCGGTCGAACTTGTCCGAGGCGGCCTTCAGTGAGTTGCCGATGTCGTTGAGCTCTTTCTCACGTTTGGCAAACTCGGTCTCGAGTTTGGCTTGCGCGGCCTTGGCTGTGTTGGCCTCGCGGAAGATGCGGTCGGTATTGACGAATCCCACCCGGAAATCTTCGGCCTGCGCGTTCGCGGCCATCGCCAGGCCGGCAAAGAGGATCAGGAGGCAGGAGCGATACAGGGACTTCATTAGAACGACGTTCCGATCTGGAATTGCATTTTCTGGATTCTATCGCCAGGGAACTTGCGAATGGGCTGCGCAATGGCGAAGCGAAGCGGGCCCACTGGCGAAATCCACGACAGGCCCACGCCGGTGGAGGCACGCAGCGTAGACAGCTCGAATTTCTCAGCTTCGCCATAGACGTTGCCGGCATCGACAAAGGCAAAGACGCGCAGGCTCTTGTCGTTGCCCGCACCGGGGAACGGTGCAATCAGCTCAGCATTGAGTGTGACCTTCTTGGTGCCGCCGATCACGGAGCCCGTCACGTCGCGCGGGCCGATCGTGCCCTGGTCGAAACCGCGCACCGAACCCAAGCCGCCGCTGTAGAAATTCTTGAACACGGGGAAAGGCTGGTTGGACAGCCCCTTGCCCCAGCCGCCTTCAGCGTTAAAGGCCAGCGTGAATTGCTTGCTGATGGGCACGAACTGCTGCAACTGGTAGGTGGCGCGAACATACTTCGCGTCGCCGATCACGCCGAGTTCGCCGGACGCGCGCTGCAGCCGGCCCTTCGTGGGGGTAATCGCACTGTCGCGGTCATCGCGGCCCCAGCCGATGCTCAGCGGCAACGAGACGCTGGTAAAGCCCGCCTTGGCCGCGTAGGCCAGGTACGCGGCAGGGATGTTCGTGCCGGGCTTGATCTGCACGCGCTCGACAGCGCCACCGAAGAACACGGTATCGACCTCGGTGAAGGGCACGCCGAAACGCAGGCCCGCACCGCTGGTCACGAGCTGGTAATTGCCGCCCTGGTCTTCGTAAGGCCGGGTCGCACGGTGATACAAGTCAATCGACCGGGAGATGCCGTCGTTGGTGAAGTACGGATTGACCGAGCTGAAGACGACGGTGCGGTTGTACTTGCTGGTGTTGAGCTCGATGCCGAGATAGTTGCCCGTGCCGAAGGCGTTCTCCTGCTTGACCGAGAACGACAGGGCCAGCTTTTCAGCCTGCGAGAATCCAGCGCCCAGCTGCAGACTGCCACTGGGCTTTTCAGTCACGGCCACGTTCAGGTCGACCTGGTCGGGCGCGCCAGGCACTTCCGACGTGGTGATGTCCACATCCTTGAAGAAGCTCAGGCGGTCAATGCGATCGCGCGACAGCTTGATCTTGTCACCGTCATACCAGGACGACTCGAACTGGCGCATTTCGCGGCGCACGACTTCGTCGCGGGTGCGTGCGTTGCCTGCAATGTTGATCTGGCGTACATACGCACGGCGCGACGGATCGGCCACGAGGACGAACGACACGCGGTTGTTGGCGCGGTCGATTTCAGGGCGTGCTTCCACGCTCGCGAAGGCATAGCCGAAATTGCCGAAGTAATCGGTGAAGGCTTTGGTGGTCTCTGCAACCTTGTCGGCGTTGTAGGGCTCGCCCGGACGGATGACCACGAGCGACTTGAACTCGTCTTCCTTGTTCAGGTAGTTGCCTTCGAGGCGCACACCGGAGACAACGTAACGCTCGCCCTCGGTGATGTTGATGGTGATCGTGATGTCCTGCTTGTTCGGCGAGATCGCGACCTGCGTCGAATCGACGCGGAACTCAAGATAGCCGCGCGCCAGGTAGTACGAGCGCAGTGCTTCCTGGTCGGCATTGAGCTTGGTGCGCGCATAGCGGTCGGACTTGGTGTACCAGCTGAGAAAGCCGCCGGTGTCCAGGTCAAACAGGTCGCGCAGCGTCGATTCGCTGAATGCATTGGCGCCGACGATGCGGATGTCCTTGATGCGGGCGGGCTCGCCTTCGGTGATCGTGAAGTTCAGGTTGACGCGGTTGCGCTCGACAGGCGTGAGCGTAGTCACCACCTCAGCGCCGTACAGGCTCTTGTTGATGTACTGGCGCTTGAGTTCCTGCTCGGCGCGGTCGGCCAGGGCCTGGTCGAACGGCCGGCCTTCAGTCAGGCCGACTTCGCGCATCGCCTTGCGAAGCGCTTCCTTGTCGAATTCGCGCATGCCTGAGAAGTCGATCTCGGCGATGGTCGGCCGCTCTTCAACGATCACGACGAGCACATCGCCATTGACCTCGAGTCTTACGTCCTTGAACAGGCCCAGGGCAAAAAGTGCCCGGATGGCTGCGGCGCCCTTTTCGTCGTTGTACTGCTCGCCGATGCGAAACGGCAGCGAAGCGAAGATGGTGCCGGGTTCGGCGCGTTGCAGGCCTTCGACACGAATGTCGCGGACGGTGAACGGATCCACAGCCCATGCACTGGCCGAAAAGGCGAGTGCGACCATGGCCGCAACGGTGCTAACGCGAAAGCGCTTGTATTGTTTCTTCATTGAATCAAGAGTGGGCTTGGGGCTCAGCCAAAGAAGCGGGTCACCTGGCGGGCAACATCGTTGAATAATGCGACCGACATCGTCACTAGCAGCACTGCCATGCCAGCGCGTTGCAGGTATTCCATCCACACATCGGAGACGCTTCTTCCTGTCGCGCCCTCCCAAAGATAATACATCAGGTGCCCGCCATCGAGCATTGGCACCGGCAGCAGGTTCAGCACACCAAGGCTGACGCTCAGCACGGCGAGGAACTGCAGGTAGTAGGTCAGGCCGACGCTGGCCGATTTGCCAGCGTATTCGGCAATCGTGATTGGCCCCGACAGGCTCTTGAGCGACAGATCACCGATCACCATCTTGCCGATCATTCGCAGCGTGAAAGTGGACATCTCCCAGGTCCGCACGGCGCCCTTCGACAGACCCGCGAGAAAGCCGCGATGGACCAGCACCATCGCCGGCGGCGAGCCCACATAGGCCTCGATGCGGCCGGTGGCCTTGCCTGCATCGACGACGGCGTCAGGCTGCACATCCAGCGTGGAGGCCATGCCGCCCCGCTCGATCCGCCATGGCTGCGACAGGCCTTTGCCGCCCGCCACCGACAGCCTGATCATCTCGCGCAGCTGCTGTGCATCAACCACCTCGACGCCACCGACAGCGCGGATCACATCACCTTTGCGCAGGCCCGCTCGCTCACCCGCCCCGCCCTTGATGACATCGCCGATCACCGGCTGAGTCCACGGTCCGAGCACGCCGATTTCACGGTTGAGTTTTTCGTCGGCTTCGCGCGCGCGCAGGGCCGACAGGCGCATGACTGTTTCGCTTGCGCGCCCGTTGACGCTCAGCGCCAGGCGCACATCGCGCCCATCGAGGGCGCCTCGCGTGAGCATCCAGCGCACTTCGTCGAAGCTCTCAACGGGCTCCAGCGCGCTGCCGTCGAAAGCCGCAGCCGTCACGACCTCGCCACCCGATAGCCCGGCTTGCTGCGCGACCGAGCCGGCGACCGGCTTGCCCAGGATGGGCTTCGGCTCTTCAACGCCATACCAGTTGAGTACGGAGTAAAGAAAGATCGCCAGCAACAAGTTGGCTGCCGGCCCGGCCGCGACGATAGCCGTGCGCTGCAGCACGCTGGTATTGCGGAAGTCTCCTGCCACCTCTTTGGAGGGCGGTTCCTTCTCGCCGTTTTGGCCCAGCATCTGCACATAGCCCGCCAGCGGAAAGAGCCCGATGGCAAACACGGTTGCCTGCCCGCGGTGCTGGCGGCGCGGCTGCCATTCAATCACCGGTTTGGTCACGGCGTACGCCAGGCGATGCCCGAACGAAGCCTTCTTGCCTTCTTCCGGCTCTGGCACCGGAAACGTCGCAATGCCGAAACGCTGCACCTTCACGCCGCATGCCACCGCCACCCGGTAGTGGCCGTATTCGTGGATGGCGATCAGCAAGCCAAGGGCAACGACAAAGGCAACGAGGGTCAGCATGTGTGCGTTCTTCTTTCAGTCAGCGCAGCTGTCCAATTGCTGCGTTGGCCGCGGCACGCGATTGCGCATCCAGGGCCAGCAGGTCGTCCAGCGATGCGGGCTTGGAGGGGGCAACCGTCCCTAAAGTTGCAAGGTTCACACTGTGTATCTGGTCGAAACGGATGCGCTCGTCCAGGAACGCGGCCACTGCCACCTCATTGGCCGCATTCAGCACGGCCGTTGTTCCCGGTGCTGCGGCCAGGCTCTCCCAGGCGAGCTGCAGCCCTGGGAAGCGCTCGCGGTGGCCGCGGCTGTCGAATGACTCGAAGGTCATGTCGGCCAGCGACATGAAGTCCAGCGCCTGCGCGCCCGACTCGATGCGCTCGGGCCAGGCAAGGCCATAAGCAATCGGCACCCGCATGTCGGGCGTGCCCAGCTGGGCAACGACCGATGTGTCACGGTACTGCACCATGGAATGGATGACGCTCTGCGGATGGATCACCACTTCCAGCCGGTCAGGCTGCAGGCCAAACAGGTAACGCGCCTCGATCACTTCGAGCGCCTTGTTCATCATGGTCGCCGAGTCCACGGATATCTTGCGGCCCATCACCCAATTGGGATGCGCGCAAGCCTCTTGCGGCGTGACGTTGCGCAGCGTGGCAACTGCACGCGTGCGAAACGGCCCGCCCGAGGCAGTGAGGATGATCTTTTCAACCCGCGCGTTCCACGTGGCCGGATCTTCTGGCAGCGACTGGAAGATCGCCGAGTGTTCGCTGTCGATCGGCAGCAGTTTTGCTCCGCCCGACTTCACGGCTTCAAGAAAGAGCTCGCCGCCGACCACCAGGGCCTCTTTGTTGGCCAGCAGCAGCTTCTTGCCTGCCCGGGCCGCTGCGAGGCACGACTCGAGGCCCGCAGCGCCGACGATGGCGGCCATGACGACATCGACCGACTCGTGCGACGCAATTTCGTCGATGGCGCGCTGGCCTGACATCACCTGGGTGGGCAGGCCTTCGGCTTTCAGCTTGTCCGCCAGCTCGCGGCCATGCGGCTCGCTGGCCATGACAGCAAAGGCGGGCCGGAACTGCGCACATTGCGCAAGCATCAAGTCAACCTTCGTCGCAGCGCTGAGCGCGAATACCTCGAAGCGATCCGGATGCCGTGCGATCACGTCGAGCGTGTTCGCTCCGACGGAGCCCGTCGAGCCCAGGACCGATACGCGTTGCTTCATTGCCATGCCAGGGAGCTGACCATCATGGCCAGCGGCAACGTGGGAAGCAGCGCATCGACCCGGTCGAGCACACCGCCGTGCCCCGGCAACAGGCCGCTCGAATCTTTGGCACCAGCGCTGCGCTTGACCAGCGACTCTGCCAGGTCGCCCACCACGCTCATCGCTGCGAGGAAAACGGCTGCCACCAGCAGCAGCCACCAGCTCTGGGCCGCAAGCCGCGAAAAGAGGCTGGGAACTGCGGCGTTGAATTCACGATCAGCGAACGTCCACGCGACCGCGAGCACGACCACCCCGAGCATCCCGCCCCACACACCTTCCCAGCTCTTGCCGGGGCTGATTGCGGGCGCGAGTTTGCGCTTGGTGAATTTCAGGCCGAAGGCACGGCCTGCGAAGTAGGCAAAGATGTCCGCCACCCAGACCAGTACGAGCAGTGACAACAGAAAATTGATACCAATGACACGGGCCTGCGCCACGGCCAGCCAGGCAACCCACAGTGCCAGCACGCCACCGGCAATCCGGATGGCCTTTGGGATACGCGGCCAGCCGGCGACACCCGCCCGAATCAGGAAGGCGCCCGCAATGACCCAGAACGCGCTGGCCACGGTCCAGACCAGCCCGAGTGACTGGCCCAGCAAGCCAGCAGCCCATGACGCAGCGCAAGCTGCCAGGCAAACCGCACCGAGCGCGACCGAGCCAGCCGGGCCCAGTCCATTGAGCTTGCCCCATTCCCACGCGCCGGCCGCGATCAACACCAGCGCCACGGCGCAAAACGGCGTCGGCGAAGGCCAGAACAGGGCAGGCAACAGGATGGCCAGCAGGACGATGGCCGTGATGATTCGCTGCTTGAGCATGGAGTGCGGGGCCTACGCGACGAGCCGCTTGGCGCGCGGTGCGACTTGCTCGGTCGTCTTTCCGAAACGGCGTTCGCGTGTCGCGTAGTCAGCCAGGGCTTCATCAAGCGCGGCGGCATCGAAGTCAGGCCACAGCTTGTCGCTGAAGTAGAGCTCGGTGTACGCAGACTGCCACAGCAGGAAGTTCGACAGGCGCCGCTCGCCGCCTGTGCGGATGATCAGGTCGGGGTCTGGCACGTGGGCCAGCGCCATCGCGCCTGCCAGGCTCGATTCAGTGATCGGCTCGCCGGCCGCTGCCAGTTTGGCGGCTGCCTGCGCAATATCCCATCGGCCGCCGTAGTTGAAGCAGACGTTGCAAATCAGGCGCGTGTTGGCAGCCGTCGCGCGCTCCGCATTCGCCAGGCCATTGCGAACCATTTCCGGGAGCGCCGTGCGATCACCGACGAAATGCACTCGAACACCTTCTTCGCTGAGCAGCGGCACTTCACGCGCGAGTGCATGCATGAGCAACGCCATCAGGCTGGAGACCTCTTCAGCAGGGCGATTCCAGTTTTCGGACGAGAACGCGAAGACGGTCAGCACCTTCACGCCGCGCTCGCCGCAGCGGCGCACGCAGGCCCGCAACGCATCCATGCCCTTCTTGTGGCCAGCCGCGCGCGGCAGGAAACGGCGTATGGCCCAGCGGCCATTGCCATCCATGACGATTGCGACGTGGTGCGGGACGGCGAACATGCGGAGTCTGGCCGTCAGACAGCCAGGATGTCCTGTTCCTTGGCGTGGACCAGCTGGTCGATGTCCGCGATGTGCCGGTCGGTGATCTTCTGGATGTCGGCTTCCGAGCGCTTCTGGTCGTCTTCAGAAACGCTTTTGTCCTTGACCAGCTTCTTGACATGATCATTCGCGTCGCGGCGCAGGTTGCGCACGGCGATCTTGGCGCTCTCGCCTTCGTGGCGCACGATCTTGGTCATCTCCTTGCGGCGCTCTTCGCTCATGAGCGGCATCGGCACGCGAATCAGGTCGCCCATCGACGCAGGGTTGAGGCCGAGGTCGCTGTCGCGGATGGCCTTTTCGATCTTCGGGCCCATGCCCTTTTCCCAAGGCTGCACGCTCAATGTGCGGGCATCGAGCAAGGACACGTTCGCGACCTGGCTGATTGGCACCGAGGAGCCGTAGTAATCGACATGCACCGTGTCGAGCGCACCCGGGCTCGCACGCCCGGTACGGATCTTGGACAGGTTCACCTTGAACGCGGCGATGGACTGGTCCATCTTCGCTTCCATGTTCTTCTTGATTTCGGGAATCGTATTCATCGTCTTTCGCTCCTCATGCGTAAACGAGCGTGCCTTCGTCCTCGCCCATCACCACTCGTTTCAGAGCGCCATGCTTGAAGATGGAAAACACTTTGATCGGGAGTTTCTGGTCGCGGCAAAGAGCGAACGCTGTCGCATCCATGATGCCGAGATTTTGCGCCATCGCTTCGTCAAACGAAATTTTTGTATAGCGAGTGGCTGAGGGATCTTTCTTGGGGTCGGCCGAGTAAACGCCATCGACCTTCGTGGCCTTGAGCACAAGCTCCGCACCGATCTCAGCGCCGCGCAACGCAGCAGCAGTATCGGTCGTGAAGAACGGGTTGCCGGTGCCGGCCGCGAAGACGACAACCTTGCCTTCTTCGAGGTACTGCAGCGCCTTCGGGCGCACATACGGCTCGACGACCTGCTCGATGGCAATGGCCGACATCACACGGGCGGTCAGGCCCTGCTTGTTCATCGCATCGGCCAGCGCCAGCGAGTTCATCACCGTGGCCAGCATGCCCATGTAGTCGGCCGTTGCGCGGTCCATGCCAACTGCGCCGCCCGCCACACCGCGGAAGATGTTGCCGCCACCAATGACGATGGCCACTTCCACGCCCATGTTCACGACCTCGGCGACTTCCTCGACCATGCGAACGATGGTGGCGCGGTTGATGCCAAAGGCGTCGTCGCCCATGAGCGCCTCGCCCGACAGCTTCAGCAAAATTCGCTTGTGGGCGGGACGGGCGTCGGGCATGGGTAAGGCTCCTGTTGTTCGAATTGGCCGAGAGTTTAGCCGCCCCGTCGGGCGGCTGGTCGCATTAAGCGCCTTGCTTGGCAGCAGCAACTTGCGCAGCCACTTCAGCAGCGAAGTCGTCGACCTTCTTCTCGATGCCCTCGCCCACGACGTAGAGCGTGAACGCCTTGACCGTGGTGTTCGCGGCCTTGAGCATCTGCTCGACGGTTTGCTTGTCGTTCTTCACGAACGGCTGGGGCAGCAACGAGACTTCCTTGAGGAACTTCTGCACGCCGCCCTCAATGCGCTTGGCGACGATTTCGTCAGACTGCACGGGCTTGCCGGCGGCTTCAGCGGCCTTGCGGTCTTCGTCAGCCTTGGCAGCCGCGACAGAACGCTCCTTGGCCACCAGGTCGGCAGGCACGTCGGCAGCAGCAAGTGCCACCGGCTTCATCGCGGCAACGTGCATCGCCACGTCCTTGGCGGCGGTTTCGTCGCCTTCGTACTCCACCAGCACGCCAATGCGCGTGCCGTGCAGGTAGGAAGCGACCTTGACGCCAGCGGTGCGCTTGAAGCGGCGAAAGCTCATGTTCTCGCCGATCTTGCCGATCAGGCCCTTGCGCACATCTTCCAGGGTGGGGCCAAAGCCGTCCTGCGTGTAAGCCAGTGCGCCGAGCGCAGCCACATCGGCCGGATTGTTCCTGGCGACCAGTTGCGCTGCCGCATTGGCCAGTGCCAGGAAGCTGTCGTTCTTGGTGACGAAGTCGGTTTCGCAGTTCGTCTCGAGGATCGCGCCGACATCGCCTTCGATCACGGCGGTGATCACGCCTTCAGCGGTGATACGCGCAGCGGCCTTGCCGGCCTTGTTGCCGAGCTTGACGCGCAGCAGTTCTTCAGCTTTTTCGAAGTTGCCGTCCGCCTCGGTCAGCGCCTTCTTGCATTCCATCATGGGCGCATCGGTCTTGGCGCGGAGTTCGGCGACCATGCTTGCGGTAATTGCAGCCATTTTTTTTGCCTTTACGGTTCAGTTCAATTCAATTCAATTGTGAAAAAGGGGCTCGAAAGCCCCCTTTTCGCTTGGCGGGCACGCAACTCAGGCGGCGGCGCCTTCCTTCACTTCGACGAATTCGTCGCCGGCCTCGGACACGGCCTTGACCACGTCGTTCACGGCATTGGAGCGGCCTTCGAGGATCGCGTCGGCAACGCCGCGGGCGTACAGCGTCACGGCCTTGGCCGAGTCGTCGTTACCGGGGATGACGTAGTCGATGCCTTCGGGCGAGTGGTTGGTGTCCACAACGCCGATCAGCGGAATGCCGAGCTTCTTGGCTTCGGAGACGGCGATCTTGTGGAAGCCGACGTCGATCACGAAGATGGCGTCCGGCAGGGCATTCATGTCCTGGATGCCGCCGATGTCCTTCTCGAGCTTTTCCATTTCGCGGGCGAACATGAGCTGCTCTTTCTTGCTCATGGCTTCCAGGCCGCCTTCGAGCTGGGCCTTCATGTCCTTCAGGCGCTTGATCGATGTCTTGACGGTCTTGAAGTTGGTCAGCATGCCGCCGAGCCAGCGCTGGTCGACGAAAGGCACGCCGGCGCGGCGGGCTTCTGCAGCGACTGTCTCACGGGCCTGGCGCTTGGTGCCGACCATGAGGATCGTGCCGCGGTTGGCGGACAGCTGCTTGATGAACTTGGTGGCCTCTTCGTAGAGCGGGAGCGTCTTCTCGAGGTTGATGATGTGAATCTTGTTGCGATGACCGAAGATGTACGGAGCCATCTTGGGGTTCCAGAAGCGGGTCTGGTGTCCGAAATGGACGCCGGCTTCCAGCATTTCGCGCATGGAGACTGCCATGAGAATTTCCTAAAGGTTGGGTCTAAAATCCGGCCCGAATTGAGCTGCCTCGCGAAGGGTGATTTCCCTTCGAATGCATCACAACACCTGGGTGGGCTGGATCAGCGATTTTGTTGTGCTGACAGCGCCAGACGCACTACGCGCCCGCCACCCAGCAAAACCCAAAGATTGTAGCACGCACCCGATGACGCAGCCCCCTCGCCCCGACCTCACCGCCACGCGGGAGCGCCTTCTGGCTGGCCAGACAACCGTTGCTGCCGAGCTGGAAACCTCGCTCGCCATCGCGCAGTCGCCGGCCAACCGCCACACCTTCCTGGCACCGGACTTCGACAGCGTCCGCCACGCCGGCGCCCAGCCCCACTTGCACCACAGCCGGCTGGCCGGGCTTGCCGTCTCGATCAAGGATCTCTTCGATATCGCAGGCCAGCCGTCCCTTGCGGGATCGAAAGTGCTGGCGGCTGCCCCGCCCGCCGCATCCGACTGCCCCGCCGTCGCCGCGCTCAAGGCAGGTGGCGGCATCGTGCTGGGCCGCACGAACATGACCGAATTTGCGTTCTCAGGCATCGGCGTCAATCCGCACTACGGCACGCCGGTGAATCCCGCCGACACGCAAACGCCCCGCATCCCCGGCGGCTCTTCGTCAGGCGCGGCGGTATCGGTCGCGACAGGCGCCGCGTTCATCGGCCTGGGCTCGGACACGGGCGGCTCGATCCGCATTCCGGCTGCGCTATGCGGCATCGTCGGGTTCAAGAACACGGCGCGCCTGACTTCCACCCAAGGGGCAGTACCCCTGTCCACGACACTCGATACGGCTTGCGCCATGACGCGCTCCGTGCGCGACGCGATCCTGGCGCACGAGGTCCTCGCGAACCGAACGGTGGCCCGATCGTCAACGCCCCTGTCGGGCATGCGACTGGCCGTCGCGCGCACGACCATGCTCGACTCGCTCGACGCCCAGGTTGCCACCGCCTTCGAGCAAACACTTCGCACCCTGCGCGACGCCGGCGCGAGCATCCAGGAGATTCCACTCGATGCCATTCGTGACCTGGGCGCCCTGCAAGCCACTGGCGGCTTCACAGGCGCCGAAGCCTACGCATGGCATCGCTTGTTGCTTGCGCGCGCCGCAGAGGACTATGACCAGCGCGTGCGCGTGCGCCTGGAGCGCGGCGCCAACATGAAAGCCTTTGAATACCTGGAACTCGCACAGGCTCGCCAGAGCTGGATCGCGCGCGTCGGCGAGGCGCTTGCCGGCTTCGACGCCGTGCTGTCACCCACCGTGCCCATCGTCGCGCCACCTATCGACCAGGTGCGGCCGGCCAAACCAGGCGAAGACGCGAAGGCGCTCGACGACGAGTTTTTCCGCGTCAACGCCCTGCTCCTTCGCAACACGAGCGTCGTGAACATGCTTGACGGCTGCGCCATCTCCATCCCCTGCCATGCGCCGGGCACACTGCCAGTGGGCCTGATGATCTGGCAGCAGTCGATGCACGACGACACCGTGCTGCAGGTCGCCCTGCAGGCGGAAGCTGCTCTGGCGAAGGCACTGCGCGCATGAAGATCGCTGTCGTCGGCGCCGGCATCATCGGCGTCACCACCGCGTTTGAGCTCGCGCAGGATGGTCATGAGGTCACTGTCATCGAGCGCCGCTCATCCGTGGCTGAAGAAACCAGTTTCGCCAACGCCGGCGTGGTCGCGCCCGGCTACGTCACGCCGTGGGCAGCGCCCGGCATGCCCGCGAAAGTCGCGAGCTACCTGCTGAGCGAACATGCGCCCGTGCGCGTCTGCCTGCCGCTTTCGCGCGCCGAAATCAGCTGGATGTGGCGCTGGTACCGCGCGTGCGATCTCAAGACCTACTCCGCGAACCGGTTGCGGCTGCAGCGCCTTGCGTTCTACAGCCGCCAGCGCCTGCACGCGATCACCGAGGAGCACGGCATCGAGTACGAGCGAAGCAGCGGCTACATGGTGCTGCTGCGCGGCGAGAAAGACCGCAAGCTCGTGCAGCCCGGCCTGCAAGTGCTGCGCGACGCAGGCGTGACGTTCAGCGAGATCAGCGCCGAAGATGCGCGCCTCATCGAGCCGGCGATCAACCCGGACACCGAATTCGCCGGCGCCGTGCACCTGCCGCAGGACGAAGTTGGCAACTGTCGGCAGTTCGCGCTTTTGCTCAAAGGCGCGGCGCAAGCGCATGGCGTGAATTTCGAATTCAACACAGCCGTTCACGAGATTCACGCTTCAGAGCACGGTGCACTTTCGACATGGGTCCTGGGCGAGCCCGCGCCGGTGCGCAGGCGCTTCGACGCCATCGTCGTCTGCGGCGGCATTGACTCCGCGCGTTTGCTGGCGCCTGCCGGCCTGCACGTGCCGCTCGCGGCCGTGCACGGTTACTCGATCAGCGCGCCCATCCGCGAGCCGCTCAACGCGCCGCGCAGCGCCTTGATGGACGAGCGGTTCAAGGTGGCGATTTCGCGCCTGGGCAATCGCGTGCGTGTCGCAGGCAGTGCCGAGATCGGCGGCGACCCGGCTCGCAAGCGTCCGAAGGCGATCCAGACGCTGTACAAAGTCCTGCGCGACTGGTTCCCCGGCGCAGCCCAACTGGCGAATACAGGTGCAGCGGTCCAAGAGTGGAAAGGCGCACGGCCCATGCTGCCGGACGGCCCACCCCTGATCGGCGCCACGAAAGTGCCGGGGCTGTGGATCAACCTGGGCCACGGCTCGAGCGGCTGGGCCTTGTCGTGCGGCAGCGCGCGGGCGCTGGCCGACCTGATGGCCCAGCGGCAACCAGAAGTGGACATGGAAGGCCTCGGCGTGGAACGATGGGCCCTCTGACCCCAAATACCCGCATGCAACGAATCACGCCCGATAGACCCTGGCCACTCCACGACGTCGAGGCCACCCGCGCAATCGAACAGGCGGCCACAGCCACGCTGCCGGCTCATGCCTTGATGGCGCGGGCGGGCCTGGCAGTGGCGCGCCTTGCACTGGCCATGGCGCCGCATGCGCGCAACATCTGGATTGCCTGCGGCGCGGGCAATAACGGCGGCGACGGCTTCGAGGCCGCGATGCACTTGAAGCAGTGGGGCAAAGAGGTGACCGTGACATGGGCCGGCGACGAGTCGCATGCGCCCGCCGATGCAAAAGCCTCTCTCCAGCGGGCGCGTGATGCTGCAGTCCGCTTCACCGCCGAAGCACCTGCAACATGGGACGTGGCCATCGACGCGTTGCTGGGCATTGGAAGCCAGCGACCGCTGCAGGGGCCAATGGCTGCATGGGCTGCTGCCATGGCGGCGCAAACGCAACCTGTGCTCGCCATCGACCTGCCATCGGGCCTGAACGCTGACACCGGTGCCGGCCAGGGTGTCCGCGCCACCCACACACTCAGCCTGCTCACACTCAAGCCGGGGCTGTTCACGGCGGGCGGGCGTGACGCAGCTGGTGTGATCTGGTTCGACAGCCTGGGCGTCGACACAGCAGGCCACACACCTACGGCGCGGGTTGCAACACGAAGTGCCACACAAGGCCGAGCGCACGACTCGCACAAGGGCCAGTTCGGCGACGTGGCGATCGTTGGTGGCGCCACGGGCATGACAGGCGCTGCATTGCTTGCCGCCAGCGCAGCGCTGCATGGGGGCGCGGGGCGCGTGTTTGTCGCATTGCTGGGCGACAACGCCATGACCGTCGATCCAACCCAGCCCGAACTCATGTTCCGGCATGCGGCACACCTCGATCTGTCAAAGATGGCTGTGGCCTGCGGTTGCGGCGGCGGCGAAGCCGTTCGCGCCGAGTTGCCGCGAATTCTTTCAAGCGCAGGCAGTGTCGTGCTCGACGCCGACGCCCTGAACGTGATTGCTGCAGACACCCAATTGCAAAGCCTGCTGCGCGCCCGTTCGCAGCGCGGTCGCCCCACCGTGATTACGCCTCATCCGCTCGAAGCTGCACGGCTGCTTGGCGCAACGACGCAGCAGGTTCAGTCGAACCGGCTGGATTCGGCAAGGCAACTTGCCACGCAATTCGCCTGCGTGTCGGTGTTGAAAGGCTCGGGAACCATCATCGCCGCGCCACGCGCGGTGCCTGCGATCAACATCACCGGCAACGCCCGGCTGGCGACAGGTGGCACAGGCGATGTGCTGGCCGGACTGATCGCCGCACGACTGGCAGCGGGCATGCCGTCGTTTGAAGCAGCGACTGACGCCGTCTTCGCCCATGCAGATGCTGCCGACCGCTGGCCAGCAGGCACAGCACTGACCGCAGGCGCGCTCGCGAGCGCCCTGACCAGCGCTTGAAGCTAGCCGTGCTGCCTTAGCCCCGGCCCACGAAAGGCATCTTCGTGGCCATCACGGTGTGGAACAGCACGTTGGCTTCCAGCGGCAGGTTCGCCATGTACAGCACCGACTGCCCGACCACGCTCGCGTCCATCAGCGGCTCGATGGCGATCTCGCCATTGGCCTGGGGCACGCCCTGCGCCATGCGAGCGGCAAGTTCCGTCATTGCATTGCCGATGTCGATCTGGCCCACGGCGATGTCGTACTTGCGTCCGTCGAGTGAGGCTGTCTTGGTGAGCCCGGTCACCGCGTGCTTGGTTGCCGTATAGGCAATCGAGCCGGGCCGCGGTGCGTGCGCCGAAATCGACCCGTTGTTGATGATGCGTCCGCCCATCGGCGACTGCGCACGCATCACGCGGAATGCCTCGCGAATGCCGTAGAACATGCCGTTCAGGTTGGTGTCAACGACGCGCTTCCACTGGTCGATCGGCAGCTCGTCGATGGACACTGCCGGCGCGCCAATGCCGGCGTTGTTGAACAGCAGGTCGACGCGGCCCCAGGCCCTCACGACGGTGTCGAACAAGGCCGCCACAGATGCATGGTCAGTGACATCAGCAGGCACGGCCATAGCACGATCACCCGCATTGGCTACGGCCACCGTTTCATCGAGTGGTCCCACCCTGCGGCCGGCCACCGCCACGCGCCAGCCGTCAGCCAGCAGCGCGAGCGCCGCGGCTTTGCCAACCCCCGTGCCACCGCCCGTGACGATCGCGACCTTGCCCGTATTGCTTGCCATGCTCAATGTCTCCTCGATTTGTTCGTGATCCGCTCAGCGACGCGGACGGTGGCTCTTGCCTTTGGAAGCGGCCTTCTTGGCCGCGGCACGCAGGTCCTTGACCACCGACTTCGTCTCCGGCACAGGCTTGCGAGCCGGCTTGCGCTTGCCTTGCGGCTTGGCCGAAGCCTTCTCCTGCTCGTGTGCAACGCCTTTGTCCTTCATCGCGCGGTTGAGAAGTTCGTCGCCCTCGCGCACCAGACGGAAATCGATCTTGCGGCCATCGAGGTCGACTCGGCTGACCTGCACACGCACACGCGTGCCGATTGCATAGCGCAAGCCAGTCCGCTCGCCGCGCAATTCCTGCCGCGCCTCGTCGAACTTGTAGTACTCGCCGCCGAGTTCGGTGATGTGCACGAGCCCCTCGACATACATCTGGTCGAGCGTCACGAAGATGCCAAACGTGGTCACCGCCGTCACGACGCCACCGTACTCCTCGCCGAGATGCTCGCGCATGTACTTGCACTTCAGCCACGCCTCCACATCGCGGCTGGCTTCATCGGCGCGGCGCTCGTTCGCGCTGCAATGCAGGCCAGCGGCTTCCCACGCCTGCATTTCGCGCGAGGGCGTCGGCGGCGCTTTCTTCAACTTGTTGCCCGGCGCCTTCACACGTGAGGCCAGGCGTCGCGCGAGCTTTTCGTGCGCTTCGCCCGGCGTTGGCAACACGGGCAACTCGTACTTTTTTTGAAGCAGGATCGCCTTGATCACGCGGTGCACGAGCAAGTCCGGATAGCGGCGGATCGGGCTGGTGAAATGCGTGTAGGCGTCGTACGCCAGGCCGAAGTGACCCGCGTTGATCGGCGAGTAGATCGCCTGCGACATCGAACGCAACAGCATCGTCTGGATCTGCGGGCCGTCAGGCCTGTCTTTCACGGCCAGCGCGATCTTCTGGAATTCGGCAGGCAGCGGATCGTCGGTGATGCTCAAGCCCACGCCCATGGCCTTGAGATAGCCGCGCAGCACGTCCTTCTTCTCGGGCGTCGGGCCTTCGTGCACGCGGTACAGGCCCGGGTGCTTGCTTTGCTGGATGAAGTCGGCCGAACAGACGTTGGCCGCGAGCATGGCCTCTTCGATCAGCTTGTGCGCATCGTTGCGCACGCGCGGGACGATGCGCTCGATACGGCCGCTGTCGTCGCAAATGATCTGCGTCTCCGTCGTCTCGAAGTCCACAGCACCACGCGCATTGCGCGCCTTCAGCAGGCCGCGATAAACGTCGTGCAGGTTCTCAAGATAGGGAACGAGCTCCTTGCGCCGGATCGCTTCCGGGCCACGCGTGTTGGCAAGAATTGCCGCCACTTCGGTGTACGTGAACCGGGCGTGGCTCCACATCACCGCCGGATAGAACTGGTAAGCGTGGATCTCGCCGTTCGCGTTGATCAGCATGTCGCAGACCATGCACAAGCGGTCCTGCTCGGGGTTGAGCGAGCACAGGCCGTTCGAGAGCTTTTCCGGCAGCATTGGAATCACGCGCCGCGGGAAGTACACACTGGTCGCGCGATCGTAGGCATCGATGTCGATGGCGCTACCCGTCTCGACATAACTGCTCACGTCGGCAATCGCGACCAGCAAACGCCAGCCCTTGCCGCGCCCGACCTTCGCCGGTTCGCAGTACACCGCGTCGTCGAAGTCGCGCGCGTCTTCGCCGTCAATCGTCACGAGCGGAAGGTCGGTCAAATCAACGCGATGCTTCTTGTCCTGGGGACGCACTTTGTCCGGCAGCGAGCGCGCCAGGCCGATGCATGCGTCAGAGAACTCGTGAGGCACGCCGTACTTGCGCACCGCGATCTCGATTTCCATGCCCGGGTCGTCGATCTCGCCGAGCACTTCTTTCACGCGCCCGACGGGCTGCCCGAAGAGACTCGGTGGCTCGGTCAGTTCAACGACAACGACTTGCCCTGCTTTCGCCAGCGCTGTCGCGCCCTTGGGTATGAGCACGTCTTGACCGTAGCGCTTGTCTTCCGGTGCGACGAGCCACACGCCGCTCTCATGCAGCAAGCGGCCGATGATGGGCTGTGGCGGCCGCTCGATGATCTCGACGACGCGCCCTTCTGGCCTGCCCTTGCGGTCATGGCGCACGATGCGCGCCTTGACGCGATCCTTGTGCAGCACGGCGCGCATTTCATTGGGCGGCAGGTAAATGTCGCTGTCGCCATCGTCGCGAAGCACGTAACCGTGTCCATCACGATGGCCCTGGATCGTGCCTTCGATTTCATCGAGCAGTCCGTGGCCGATGTGGTCGATATTTTTGATATAGAATCCTTTTCTTTCCTGAGATGCCCAGGTGGCGGAATTGGTAGACGCACTAGTTTCAGGTACTAGCGAGTAACTTCGTGGGGGTTCGAGTCCCTTCCTGGGCACCAACAGATGATAAGGCCGGCTTTGCCGGCCTTTTTGTTGGTTGGTTCGGCTTTGCCGGGCTTTTTTTTTCTGACATCAAACCGGCACACCCACCAGGTCGTGCCCGTCTGTCCCCACAATGCGAGCCCGCGTGAATTCACCCACGCGCAGCTGCTTGCTGATTTTTTCCGGCGGCAGCAGCTTCACCGTTCCATCGATCTCCGGCGCATCCGCATAGGAGCGGCCCACGCCTCCCTTGCGGCCCAGCGCCGGCGCTGAATCCACCAGCACCTGCATCGTGGCGCCCACACGCTCACGCAATTTCTCAGCCGACACTTCCTCAGCCACCTTCATGAAGCGTGCGCGGCGCTCTTCGCGTACTTCCTGAGGGAGCATTCCTGGAATTTCGTTGGCCACCGCGCCGGTCACCGGGCTGTAGGCAAAACACCCTGCGCGATCAATGCGTGCTTCGCGCATGAAATCGAGCAGGTGCGTGAACTCCTCTTCCGTCTCACCCGGAAAGCCAGCGATGAACGTGCTGCGGATCACCAGCTCCGGGCACATGGCACGCCAGCGCTCGATGCGCTCCAGATTCTTCTCGCCGCTGGCCGGCCGCTTCATGCGGCGCAGCACATCGGGGTGGCTGTGCTGGAAGGGCACGTCGAGATACGGCAGCACCATGCCCGTGGCCATCAACGGAATCACTTCATCGACTGACGGGTACGGATACACGTAGTGCAGCCGCACCCACGCGCCATACGGCTGCGCCAACTCGCCCAAGGTCTGGACGAGCTCCAGCATGCGGGTGCGAACCGGTCGGCCGTCGAAAAAGCCGGTGCGGTACTTCACGTCGACGCCGTACGCAGAAGTGTCCTGGCTGATCACCAGCAGCTCTTTCACGCCGCCTTCGAACAGCGCCTTCGCTTCCTTCAACACATCGCCAATGGGCCGGCTGACAAGATCGCCGCGCATCGACGGGATGATGCAGAACGTGCAGCGGTGGTTGCAGCCTTCGCTGATCTTGAGATAGGCGTAGTGCTTGGGCGTGAGCTTGATGCCGAATGCCGGCACCAGGTCAGTGAATGGATCGTGCGGCTTGGGCAGGTTCAAATGAACGGCGTCCATCACTTCCTGTGTGGCGTGGGGGCCAGTGACCGCCAGCACGGACGGGTGCATCTGCTTGACGAGGTTGCCGCCGCCCTCGCCAGCCTTCGCGCCGAGACAGCCCGTCACGATTACCTTGCCGTTTTCAGCCAGCGCCTCACCGATCGTGTCGAGGCTTTCGCGAACCGCGTCGTCAATGAAGCCGCACGTGTTCACGATGACGATGTCCGCGCCTTCGAATGTCTTGGAGGTCTGGTAACCCTCGGCGCTCAGCTGCGTGAGGATCAGCTCGGAATCGGTCAGCGCCTTCGGGCATCCGAGGCTGACGAAACCGACTTTGGGGATTTTGACTTCAGGTAGGGCGACTTCACTCATGGGCCCTATTGTCCCAGAGGCACGACGCAAGCGTGCGCGCGCGTTGCGGCAGTGGTCGCAAACGCCTCAACGTTTGAGTTAGCGCTTGAGAAAGGCGCCCAGCATCTGCTCGGTCTGCTTGGCCATCTGTTCCTGCATCTTGTCGAACATGGTCTTGGACTGCTCGACGTAATTGCCCATCATCCCCTGCATCAGCGGGTTCTGCATGTTCATGAACTGCGACCACATCTCGGGCGTAAGCGTCTTGGACTGCTCGGTGAGCTTGGCCTGGATATCGGTGAACGCCTGCACGTTCTTTTCCAGGTAGCTGCCCATGAAGCCCTGGGACGCATGACCATAGAAGCGGATCAGGTTCGCCAGCGCAGCCTCGCTGAACATCGGCGTGCCGCCCGCCTCAGCCTCCAGAATGATCTGCAGCAGGATGCTGCGTGTGAGGTCTTCATTCGTCTTCGCATCGCGAACGACGAACGGCTCGCTGTCCATCACCAGCTGCCGCACTTCGGCCAGCGTGATGTACGTTGAGGTGTCGGTGTCGTAGAGCCGGCGGTTGGGGTACTTCTTGATGACGCGCTGCGTGGGCTTGCCACCAGCGGATTTCTTGCTTTGCACGTGCCTGGCTCCTCGGGCGCCCGCTCATGGCGAACGCTGTTGTATTGCAGTGCAACAGATTCTAGGGAGGGGGCATGGCAGGCAGGCCAAGGTTTTCCCTGAGGGATACAAGAGCCGCGCATGGGGCAAAAAAGAAAAACCCGCTCCCTTTCGGGAACGGGTCTTTGCAGAAGCAAAAAATCTGGTGGGCCGTGGAGAGATCGAATCTCCGACATCCTCCACGTCAAAGAGGCGCTCTACCGCTGAGCTAACGGCCCGTATCTGTCATGTGTGAAGCCAACGCTACACAGCAGGCGCGAAGTATATCAAACTCGTCACGGCGAATCAGAGCGGGCCCCATGGCTTTTTCTTGCGCTGGCTGTGCGGCAAGCTGTCACGCACGGCCTTCGCCTCCCCGCGGGCTTGCCACAACGCAGCGAGCTCCTGCGGCGTCGCGTCGATCCAGACCAGGTATTTTGTTTTGCGCGCGGCCCCCACCTGCATGACGACGGTCCAGCAAAAGCACGCGACGTTCAGGCCCGGCTCCATCACTTCGGCGTTGCTGGACACGGTGATCTTTGCGCCCGCCCTGACCCGACGCGCGAGCGTATCGCCCGAGCTCACATAAACGGCTGCGTCCGTGCCATCACCCCGCTGCGGCCTGCACTCAACCTTGACCGCCAGTTCGCAGGCAATGAGCAGAAGGTCGGTGGATGAGGGTTGGTCCATCGCTGGCAACAAAGGCGTTACCTGCGCTTGGCCCAGCGAACACCGTTCACCTCGCCCACCAGGCCCAGCACCTTGTTCAGGCGCTGCGAATCGGCGATCTCCACCGTGAACGTCATCCACGCCGTGCCTTTGACAGACTGCGTCTGCACACCAATCACGTTCATCTTCTCTTTGGCGAAGACCTCGGAGATATCGCGCAGCAACCCCTGCCTGTCCGAGGCCTCGATGCCGACGTCGACCGGATAGACAGAGCCGCCCTCGCCCTTGGGAACGCCCCACTCCACGTCGATCACGCGCTCGGGCGAGCGCGATGCCAGCTCGCGGAAATTGCTGCAGTCCTCGCGGTGGATGCTCACGCCCTTGCCGCGTGTGACGAAACCGCGAATGCTGTCAGGCGGCGCAGGCTTGCAGCACTTGGCCAGCTGCGTCATCAGCGAATCGATGCCCACCACCAGCACACCGCCCTTGGGCGATCGCTCGACGCTGCGCGCTTTTTTCAGCAGCACGATCTCGTCGGGGTCGGGCAAGGGCTCCGGCGGCTTGAGCAGCGTCTCGATATTGCGCAGCGAAAACTCGTCCTTGCCAACGGCAAAGAACAAGTCCTCCGCCGACTTGAACCCGAGTTGCGAAGCCAGGTCTTCCAGCTTGAACGCCGTCTTGCCTTCGCGCTGCAGCAGCTTTTCGACCGACTCGCGCCCGCGCGCAATCGTCTCGTGTCGCACTTGCTCGTTGAACCACGCCCGCACCTTGGCGCGGCCGCGATGGCTCACCAGGAAATTCAGCTCGGCATTGAGCCAGTCGCGCGATGGCCCGCCTTCCTTCGCCGAGATGACCTCCACGGTCTGGCCGTTTTGAAGCGGCGTGTTGAGCGGCACCATGGCCCCATCCACCCGCGCGCCACGGCAGCGATGGCCCAGGCTTGTATGCACGGTGTACGCAAAGTCCACCGGCGTCGCGCCACGCGGCAGCTCGACGACGGCCGCATCAGGCGTGAGCACATAAATGCGGTCGTCGAAGAGACCGTCTCCCGAGCCGACCAGGTCGCGCTCCCATGCCAGCAGTTGGCGCAGCACGGCGATCTTCGCGTCGTACTCGCCGCTGGCCGTCACACCCGAATAGCCCTTCGTGCCTGCTTCCTTGTAGGCCCAGTGCGCAGCGACGCCATGCTCGGCGTGGTCGTGCATGGCCTGCGTGCGAATCTGGATTTCGATCGGACGGCCTTCCTTGTCACGCACGATGGTGTGCAGCGACTGGTAGCCATTGGGCTTGGGCTTGGCGATGTAGTCGTCGAACTCCTCGACGAGTGGCGTGAACTTCTCGTGCACCCACGACAGCGCGGCATAGCAGTCGTCCACCGACGGCACGATCACCCGCAGCGCACGAATGTCGAACACCTGGTCAAAGTCGAGCGACTTGCCACGCATTTTCTTGACGATGCTGTAGATGTGCTTGGGCCTGCCGTACACACTGGCCTTGATTCCCTGCGCGAGCAGTTCCGCTTCGAGACGCGAGCGCAATTGCTCGACGTAAGTTTCACGCTCCGTGCGCTTCTGGTCGAGTTGCCCCGCCACCGCGCGGTAGGTGTCCGGGTCGAGAAAGCGGAACGCAAGGTCTTCCATTTCCCACTTCACCTGCCAGATGCCCAGGCGGTTGGCCAGCGGCGCAAACACGTGAAGCACTTCATTGCACACACTGGGTGGTGCCGGGTTCTTCGTGGCGGCGTGCCAGCGCAGAGTCTGCAGGCGCGATGCGAGGCGCAGCATCACCACGCGTAGGTCGCGCGAGAAAGCCAGCAGCATCTTTCGCACCGCCTCGGTCTGCGCCTTCGCATCGTCAATGGGCTGCGCATCGCTCGCGTCGCGCGCCTGGCGCTGGATACGCACCAGCTTGTTCGTCTCCATGGCCAGTGCGGCGTAGTTCTCGCCGAACGCCTTGGCAATGATCTCCTGCGGCTTGTTCAGGTGCGACGTGGCATACACCAGGTAACTTGCCGCCTGCATGGCCTGCGAGCCACCCATTGACTTGAGGATCGCCGCGACGGCATCAGCATGCGCAAGTGTGTTCTCGCCGGTGTCGAGCGTCTCGCCTGCGATCAGCGGCTCTGCAAACGCACGCGCGCGGGCCAGTGCATTCGCCTGCTGCGGCATCGCCTGCTCGGTCGCGGCGATCAGCTCGGGAACGGCCGCGCTCTCAGCCTGCTCCGGACTCAGGCTTTTCATCGGAATCTTTCAGCAGGAACGACGTGACCACGTCCACCTGGTCTTGTGCAATCAGCGTTGGCGCATGGCCGACGCCGGGGAATTCAACGAGCTGCGCCTTCGGCCCGCGCTGTGTCATGGCCATCGCCGTGTCGCGATGCAGCAGGTCTGACTGCGCACCCCGCAGCAGCAGCGTTTGCGCCCGGATGTTGTCGTAGGCCTGCCAGAGGGCAGCCTCACCCTGGGCTGCCGCCTCGGGCGTGATTGCGCGAAACGGGACGGCGATGTCCGGGTCGTAGTGCAGCGTGACGCCGCCTGCCGGATGCGGCTTGACCATCGGTGCCGACAGTGCCAGCCACTGCTGCGGCGTGTGCGGCCCGAACGACGTGGAAATTGCCCACATTGCATCCGCGGCCTGCTGCAGCGTTTCGAACTGGCCCGTATTCCCGAGGTACGTGCCGATCCGCTGCAAAGCCTGCGACTGCAAGGCGGGCCCCACGTCATTCAAGACCAGCCTGCGCACGGGCGCGGGCAGCGGCAGGTTCGGCGTTCCGCACACGCCGACTCCGATCAGGCCGCCCATGCTGGTGCCGAACCAGTCGAGCGTGACGATGGGCGCCTGCTGATGCAGCATGGCGAGCAGCGCCAGCATGTCTGCCACGTACTGGGGGATCTGGTAGCCGGATGGGTCCTTGAGCCAGTCGCTCTTGCCGCGCCCGACGACATCGGGGCTGATGACGCGGATCGGGTGCGTCGCGCGCTCCACCAGCGCCTGCGCAAGCACGTCGAAATCGCGCCCCTGGCGCGACAGGCCGTGCACGCAAATGACCACGTGGGCCGCCTTTGCGTCGCCCCATTCCCAGAACGCCATTCGATGACCGCCGGAGGCATCCGGGCAGGGTACGTAGTTCAGCTTAGGGTCGGGCATTCGCGTGAAAAAACCGCATACTGTGCGGCTCGTTTGTTGCTCTTGTGTCCCCATCCTAATTGAATACGGAGACCCCCATGTTGAAAGGCAAAACCGCCCTCGTCACCGGCTCGACCAGCGGCATCGGCCTGGGCATTGCAAATGCGCTCGCAGCGCAAGGCGCGAACATTGTCCTGAACGGCTTTGGCGATGTCGAAGGCCCGAAGGCCGGGATCGCAGCGCACGGCGTGAAGGTGGCCTATCACGGCGCCGACATGAGCAAGCCGGCCGAGATCGAAGCCATGATGAAGTTCGCCGCCGCCGAGTTCGGCCGCGTCGATATCCTGGTGAACAACGCCGGCATCCAGCACGTAGCGACCATCGAAGAATTCCCGCCCGAGAAGTGGGACGCCATCATCGCGATCAATCTGTCCAGCGCCTTCCACGCAAGCCGGCTGGCGCTGCCCGCCATGCAGAAGGCGAACTGGGGCCGGATCATCAACCTGGCGTCGGTGCACGGGCTCGTGGCCTCCGCGCAAAAGTCCGCTTACGTTGCCGCCAAGCACGGCCTGGTTGGCCTGACCAAGGTGACCGCACTCGAGAATGCGACCACTGGCGTCACCTGCAATGCGATTTGCCCCGGCTGGGTGCTGACGCCGCTGGTGCAAAAACAGGTCGATGCGAGAGCGGCGGCGGGCGGCATTTCCAACGACGCCGCCATCAAGCAGCTGCTTGGCGAGAAAGAACCCTCGATGCAATTCACCACCCCTGAAGAGCTTGGCCAGCTTGCGGTGTTCCTGTGTTCACCTGCGGCGAACAACGTGCGCGGCGTGGCATGGAACATGGACGGCGGCTGGGCTGCACAGTAGGGCCTCAGCCCAGCGCAAGCTCCTGGATGGTTTGCGTCGCAAACCATCCATCGGCCGGTCGGTAGTCGCATCGCTCCACCTTGCACTTGCGCGGCCTGTCGGCGGCGCCCGGCTGCCAGTGGATCAGGTTCACCGAATTGTGCGTGTCATGCCGGATGCGCGAAGACACAGCAGTGCCCGCCTGCACGCACCACATGGCGCGCGGCGTTGCCGGGCTGATCTTCGTGAGATCGGCCACGTACGGCAGGTGGATGTGGCCCCCGAGCACCAGGTCCGCGCCCGCACTCGACCACGCTTGCAACGCCGCATCTGCGTTGTGCAACCGGTCTGGCTCGTCTTCCTCACGCAGGACGACCGCGGGCTGGTGCGTCACCACGATGCGCAGCTGACGCGGCCGCGCCGACTTCAGGCGTTCTGCCGATTCGACAATCTGCGCGCCCGACACCTCGCCATCCTTGTGTCGCGAGGCGCGCGTGGTGTTCACGCCGATGACCAGGAAATCATCAGTCTCGAGTGAAGAATCCAGCCGCGGGCCGAAGTATTTGAGATAGCCGCGATAGGGCATGGCCAGCCGTGCAGGCAGGTTGAACAGCGGCACATCATGATTGCCCGGCAACGCGAGCATGCGCGGGATGTCGAACGAGTCGCACATCGCGCGCGCGGCGGCGAACTGCGATGCGCGTGCGCGCTGCGTCATGTCGCCGCTGTAAACCAGCACGTCGGGCCGGCGCTCGCGCACCAGTGCCTGCAGGGCCGCGACCACCGCGGGGATTTCGGTGCCGAAGTGGGTATCGGAGATGTGGAGAAGGATGCTCAAGGCGACGAGCCTAGCCGCGTTGCGCCGCCTGCCTTGTCGGACGCTACCGCATCTGCACGGAGCCCGAGACCGTCACGATGACCGTGCTGCGACCCGCCTCCACCGGCAGTTGCGCATCGGCGGCGCCAGTCTTGGCCCGCGCCGACAGCATTCGCAACGGCTGCGGGAAGCCCTGGTCATTGGCATTGACCGACACCTCGCGCAGCGCGTAGCCGCTGAAGCCGAAGCCGCGTGCCAGCTCGCTGGCCTTCGCCTTGAACCGCTCGATCGCCATCGACTGGGCGTCGCCTTCCACCTTCGCGCGCTGCTCACGGCTGAGGCCAAACGACACGTTGCCCATCGTCATCGTCTGGATGCGCGCGGCGGCCTGCGTGATGCGCGGAAAGTCGCGGCCTTCCAGCACCAGTTCGGCGGTGCCCTGCCAGCCGTTGATCCGCCCGTCGGTGCCGTAGCGCGGGTACAGGCCGAACTGACCCGTTCGAACGTCGAGCTGGCCCGCCAGCGCCGTCTTCTTCGCCTCGTTCAACGCTGTCTCCAGCGCCGCTTTCAGTTGGGCCTGCACGGTCGCGGCATCGCTGCCGTCGCGCGTGGCCGTGAGGCTCAGGGCCAGCAGGTCCTGCTGGACTTCGACGGTGCCCGTTGCACTCAGCTGCAGCACGTTCTGGGGCTGCGGTTCCGCCGCCATGGAAGCGGAACAAGCGGTGATCGCAAGTGCGGTCGCTACGGCGCGCCATGCGGCGTGAGGAAAAAGCGTCATGTCGGTAATCCTGGTCGAGGGACTCGCAGTGTAGTCAAGCGAAGCGCCCCGCAGGTCAAGCCTTGCCGCGCAGGGCAACATTTGTAACACTGTGTCAAGGGTCCGGGAAAACGAGGCACGCAGACGGATTCGCCCCTCAGAATTGGCGCTGTTACAAATTCCGTTGGAGCCCCATGACCCAAGCTGCAGCCCGCACCGACAAGATCCTGGTCGTCGATGACGACGCCCGAATCCGCGACTTGCTGCGCCGCTATCTCACGCAGGAAGGATTCGAAGTCATCCTGGCCGAAGATGGCAAGGCGCTCAACAGGCTCATGCTGCGCGAGACCGCCGACCTCATCGTGCTCGACCTGATGATGCCCGGCGAAGACGGCCTGTCGATCTGCCGGCGCCTTCGCGCCGCCAATGACCGCACGCCCATCATCATGCTCACCGCCAAAGGCGAAGACGTCGACCGTATCGTCGGCCTCGAAGTCGGCGCCGACGACTACCTGGGCAAGCCCTTCAACCCGCGCGAACTGCTGGCCCGCGTGCACGCCGTGCTTCGCCGCCGCCCCGCGCAAGAGGCGCCCGGCGCACCGTCGAGCGAAAACGAAGTCGTCAATTTCGGCCCGTTTGCCTTCGACCTGGGCGCGCGCACCCTGCGCAAGAACGGCGAAGAGCTGCCCCTGACCACCGGCGAATTCGCCATGCTCAAGGCGCTGGTGCGCCATCCGCGCCAGCCACTCTCGCGCGAAAAACTGGCCCAGCTGGCCCGAGGCCGCGAGTTCGAGCCGTTCGACCGCAGCCTCGACGTGCAGGTCTCGCGCCTGCGCAAGCTGGTCGAGCAAGACCCTGCGGCGCCGCGCTACATCCAGACGGTGTGGGGCGTGGGGTACGTTTTCGTGCCGGACGGCGCGGGCTGATTTGCAGCCAACGACAGGCCCGGGCCACAATCGCCTTCACCAGTTCAGGGGAGTGAAGGTGATTCGCAGCGGCACAACCAGCGTTGACGCGACCGGCCCGGTGCCGCTGGAGACAGCGCCCGCGCCGCTCGACATGCGCCCGCGCGTCGGGCTGTCACTGTTCTGGCGCACCTTCTTCCTGCTCTCGCTGTTGTTGGTCGGCTCCATCGTCGCCTGGCTGCAAACCTTTCGCGCACTCGAATTCGAGCCGCGTGCCGTGCAGACAGCGCAGCAGATCGCATCGCTCGTGAACCTCAGCCGCGCGGCACTCATCCACTCCGATTCGATCAACCGCGTCTCGCTCATCAAGACGCTGGCCGACTCGGAAGGCGTGCGCATCCTGCCGCGCGAGCCCAACGACAAATCCGCCCCGTTCACCGAAGGCGAAGTCGATCAGCGCGTGCTGGACGAGCTGGTCAACCGGCTCGGCCCCGGCACCGTCATGGCCGCCAGCGTCAACGGCGAAGAAGGCCTGTGGGTCGGCTTCAAGATCGATGCTGACCGCTACTGGATGCTGCTCGACCGCTCGCGCCTGACCAAAGTCGGCGGCCGCACGTGGCTGATCTGGCTGATCACCGCAGCTGGCTTGTCGCTCGCCGGCGCGGCTTTGATCGCCCGGCTGATCAACCGGCCGCTCAAGCAGCTGTCGTTTGCCGCCAGCCGCGTGCGCGACGGCGATTTCGATGCGAGCCGGCTCGACGAGAAGGCCGTCACCAGCGAGATCCGCGAGGTGAACATCGGCTTCAACCGCATGGCCCAGCAGCTCGCCAAGATCGAACAAGACCGCGCCGTGATGCTCGCCGGCATCTCGCATGACCTGCGCACCCCGCTGGCACGCCTGCGGCTCGAAACCGAGATGAGCGTGTCCGACCAGGACGCGCGCGACCACATGGCCGCCGACATCGACCAGCTCGACGCCATCATCGACAAATTCCTGGATTACGCCCGCCCCGACCACGCCGAGCTCAAGCCCGTGCTGCTCAACGACGTGATCGAAGCCTGCCTGTACGCGGTGCAGGAGCAAGGCGACATGAAGATCAACCTCGATGTGTCCAAGGGCCTTTATGTGCTCGCCGACGAAGTCGAGCTGGCCCGCGTGATCTCGAACCTGCTGGAGAACGCGCGCCGGTATGGCAAGACGCCTGAGACAGGCATTGCCATCGTCGATATCGCAGCCCGTGCACGCAACGAATGGGTGCTGCTCAAAGTGCGCGACCACGGCATGGGCGTGGCACCGGACGCACTGCCCAACCTGATCAAGCCATTCTTCCGCGGCGACGCTGCGCGCACGGCGGCAACCGGCGCGGGACTGGGCCTGGCCATTGTGGACAAGACCGTCCAGCGCATGGGTGGCATCTTCGCGCTGGCCAACACCACCACCGGTGGCCTGGCTGCGCACATCAAGCTGCAAAAGCCGAAGGCGGCTGCTACACAATCTGTGGGGCCGGAACTGCGCAGCGAGCCGGCAAGCATTCACTGATCGGCCGCGGCGATCAGCCCACGGTCAAGCCACTCGCAGCGCGCGGGCAGTCACCCCGCAGTCAACAGCACAATCGCTCGCGCTTCAATTGCCAGCCCCTGCCCCACGGGCCCGAGCTTTTCTGCCGTCTTGGCCTTCACGTTCACTTGCGCCGGCGGCAGGTCGAGCGCGGCCGCAATGCGGTTGCGCATCTGCTCGATGAAGGGCGCGAGCTTGGGCGCTTGTGCAATCACGGTGCTGTCGATGTTGTTGACCTGCCAGCCCTGCTCACGCACACGGCGTGCAGCCTCGACCAGCAGCACCACTGAATCCGCGCCCTTGAACCGCTCGTCGGTATCTGGAAAGTGACGGCCGATGTCGCCAAGCCCTGCTGCACCGAGCAATGCATCCGTGATCGCGTGCAGCAGCACATCTGCATCCGAGTGGCCGAGCAGGCCGCGCTCGAAGGGCACGTGCACACCACCGATCACCAGCTTGCGCCCGGGCACCAGCGCATGCACGTCCCAGCCTTCTCCGATACGCATGGCCGTCATCGCTGCCTTCCTTTCAGCACGGCTTCGGCCAGCGCGAAATCATCGGGATAGGTCACCTTGAAATTCTGCGCGCCACCGGGCACTAGCAACGGCTGGTGGCCCAGCGACTCGATGGCCGATGCCTCATCCGTCACATTGGCGCCGGCGTGCTCCAGGCCCTGCATCAACATGCCGATGCGAAACATCTGCGGGGTTTGCGCCAACCACTTGTCGTCGCGCGCGATCGTCTCGACGACGCGCCCTTGGGCTTCACGCTTGAGCGTGTCAGGCAGGCGATGGGCGAGCAGCCCGCCGACGGCATCGCCCAGGCACGCGTCGATCAGCGAATCGATGAGCGCGGGCGTGATGAGGCAACGCGCCGCATCGTGCACCAGCACCCAGTCCTGCTCGCTGGCGCCGACACGCACCAGCTCATAGAGGCCATTGCGCACACTCGCTGCCCGCGTGGCACCACCACACGCCACCACCAACGCCGAGGTGTGATTGCGCTCGAAGAATCCGTCGGCCGGCGCCACCACCACGAGCGTGCGCGCGATTCGCCTGACGGCGCCAAACGCCGCGAGCGTGTGCCACACCATGGGCTGGCCTGCTATGCGCTCGTACTGCTTGGGGCCATCAGTGCCGGCCCTGCTGCCCGTTCCCGCACACGGCACCAGCGCAAAAAAGCGTGGCGGCGCAGAAGCCGGGGTATCTGTCCTCATGTCACTTGTCGCCATAAGTCCATTCTAGAATCGCCGTCACACCCCACCCTTTTGCAGGAGCGGGGTGTTTTGTATTTTCCGAGCGCATGCAACTACCCAAACTCAACCCCGGCAAACGCTTCACGCTGCCCCGCCCGCCTGGCTCGGCCGACGCGCTGCTGATCGCCAGCGTGGCCGAGCGCGAGAAGGCTGCAGGCAAGCTCACCGCCCTGGTCACAGCCGAGGCCACCGATGCGCAGCGGCTCATCGACGAGATCGCCTTCTTTTGCCCCGACCTGCGCGTGGCCCTGTTTCCCGACTGGGAGACACTGCCGTACGACACGTTCTCGCCGCACCAGGACCTGATCAGCGAGCGGCTCGCCACGCTCTGGCGCATCTCGCAAGGTGAAGCCGACCTGATCGTCATGCCTGCCACGACGGCGCTCTACCGCGTCGCGCCGCCCTCGTTCCTGGCTGGCTACACGTTTCATTTCAAGGTCAAGCAAAAGCTCGAAGAGTCGAAGCTCAAGGCCCAGCTTACGCTCGCTGGCTACAACCACGTCACCACCGTGGTGAGCCCGGGCGAGTACGCCGTGCGCGGCGGCCTGATCGACCTGTTCCCGATGGGCTCGCCCGTGCCGTTTCGCGTGGACTTGTTCGACGACGAGATCGACTCCATCCGCACGTTCGACCCCGACAGCCAGCGCAGCCTGTACCCCGTGCCTGAAGTGCGCCTGCTGCCCGGCCGCGAATTCCCGATGGACGACGACGCCCGCGCAAAATTCCGCAGCCGCTGGCGCGAACTGCTCGAAGGCGACCCGACCAAGAGCCGCATTTACAAGGACATCGGCGCGGGTGTGGCCACTGCCGGCATCGAGTACTACCTGCCCCTGTTCTTCGACGAAACGGCGTCGGTGTTCGACTACATCGGCACATCCGCCACGGTGGTGCTGCATGGCGAGCTTGAACCGGCATTCCAGCGCTTCTGGCAAGACACGCGCGACCGCTTCCGGCTGGCGCAGGGCGACCATGAGCGCCCTGCCCTGCCGCCGGAAACACTGTTCCTCTCGTCCGACCAGTTCTATGGCCGCGCGAATGAACACGCACAGCTTTCCATCCGCTCTGCATTACCCCTTCCCCCTCTGGGGGAAGGTCGGGATGGGGGCATCCCCCCCTACGTCGAGTTCGACGCACTGCCCCCCATGGCCGTGGTGCGTGGCGCCGACGACCCGCTCGCCAAGCTCAAGGAACACCTGCGCAACACGCAGCACCGCGCACTGGTGCTGGCCGAAAGCGATGGCCGCCGCGAGAGCCTGCTCGACTTCCTGCGCGCAAGCCACCTCTCGCCACCCGCCTTCGACTCACTCGCCGAATTCGAAGCCAGCGACGAAAGAATTGGCATCGCCACAGGCCCCGTCAACACCGGCTTCGCGTGGCTTGAAAAAGGCATCGACCTCGTTACCGAAACGGAGCTGTTCGCCTCCAGCCCCACAGCGCGCCGCCGCAAGAAGCAGGAGCAAGTCAGCGATGTTGAAGCGCTGATCAAGGACCTGTCAGAGCTGAACGTCGGCGACCCGGTCGTTCACTCGCAGCACGGCATTGGCCGCTACCGCGGCCTCATCAACCTCGATCTCGGCCAGGGCGACCAGGAATTCCTGCACCTCGAATACGCCGACAAAGCCACGCTCTACGTGCCGGTGAGCCAGCTGCATCTGATCAGCCGCTACACGGGCGTCTCCGCCGACGAGGCGCCGCTGCACAAACTCGGCTCGGGCCAGTGGGAAAAGGCCAAGCGCAAAGCTGCCGAGCAGGTGCGCGATACGGCCGCCGAGTTGTTGAACATCTACGCGCGCCGCGCCGCACGGCAAGGCCATGCCTTCCGCTATTCACCGCAAGACTACGAGACGTTCGCCAACGACTTCGGCTTTGAAGAGACCGCCGACCAGAACGCTGCGATCCACGCCGTGATCCAGGACATGGTGTCGCCGCAACCGATGGACCGGCTCGTGTGCGGCGATGTGGGCTTCGGCAAGACCGAGGTGGCGTTGCGTGCCGCATTCATCGCCATCACCGGCGGCAAGCAAGTCGCCTTCCTCGCACCCACGACGCTCCTGGCCGAGCAGCACTACACCACACTGGTCGACCGCTTCAGCAAGTGGCCGATCAAGGTGGCGGAAGTCTCGCGCTTTCGCTCGGGCAAGGAAGTCACGGCCACGCTCAAGGGCCTGGCCGACGGCAGTGTCGACATCGTTGTCGGCACGCACAAGCTGCTCTCGGAATCAACCAAGTTCAAGAACCTGGGCCTGTTGATCATTGACGAAGAGCACCGCTTCGGCGTGCGCCACAAGGAAGCGATGAAGGCCCTGCGCGCCGAAGTCGATGTGCTCACGCTCACGGCCACGCCGATCCCGCGCACACTGGGCATGGCGCTGGAAGGCCTGCGAGACCTCTCGGTGATTGCCACCGCGCCGCAGCGCCGCCTTGCGATCAAGACTTTTGTGCGCAACGAAGGCAACGGCGTGATCCGCGAAGCCGTGCTGCGCGAGTTGAAGCGCGGCGGGCAGGTTTACTTCCTGCACAACGAAGTCGAGACCATTGAAGCGCGACGCGAGCGCCTTGAAGAGCTCCTGCCCGAAGCGCGCATCGCCGTCGCGCACGGCCAGATGCCCGAGCGTGACCTGGAGCGCGTGATGCGCGACTTCATCGCGCAGCGCTTCAACCTGCTGCTGTGCTCGACCATCATCGAGACGGGTATCGACGTGCCCTCGGCCAACACCATCGTGATGAGCCGTGCCGACAAGTTCGGCCTGGCGCAGTTGCACCAGCTGCGCGGCCGCGTCGGCCGCAGCCACCACCAGGCCTACGCCTACCTGATGGTGCCCGACACCGAAGGCCTCACCAAGCAAGCAAGCCAGCGCCTCGAAGCCATCCAGCAGATGGAAGAACTCGGCAGCGGCTTCTACCTGGCGATGCACGACCTGGAGATTCGCGGTGCGGGCGAAGTGCTTGGCGAAAACCAGAGCGGCAACATGCTCGAAGTCGGCTTCCAGCTGTACAACGAGATGCTGTCTGAAGCCGTGAAGTCACTCAAGGCAGGCAAGGAGCCGGACCTGCTCTCGCCGCTGTCCGTCACCACCGACATCAACCTGCACGCCCCCGCGCTGTTGCCGAACGACTATTGCGGCGATGTGCACCTGCGCCTGTCGTTCTACAAGCGCCTGGCCATGGCCAAGAGCACCGACCAGATCGACACGTTGCTCGAAGAGCTGGTGGACCGCTTCGGCAAGCTGCCGCCGCAAGGCCAGACGTTGATCGATGTGCATCGTTTGCGTGTGTTGGCCAAGCCGTATGGCGTGGTGAAGGTTGATGCGGCGCCCGGCGTGACGCACATCACCTTCAAGAAAGACCCGCCCATCGATTCAATGCGAATCATCGAGCTCGTGCAGAAGAACCGGCACATCAAGCTCGCTGGCAACGAGAAGCTGCGAATCGAACGCGCGCTGCCTGACCCGAAGGATCGTGCGCAGATGGTTCGTGATGTGCTGCGCTCGTTGGGTCAACCTCGGGTGGTTGTGAACGCCTGAGTTTTTCTCATAGGCGTTCGGGGGGCTTGCTTTATGTTCGTGGGTGGGTCGGCGATCACTGTGTGGCCGCTTCCCTCCGTGTCATTCCGCCGGCCACGAGGCCGGGCTCCCTTCTTTACCTGCGGGAAGCGGCCACACAGCGCTCACCGACCTGTACGCAATCGTTGGGACTGAGAAAGCTTGCAACCGCTGCGTTTAGCAACCCGAACAGTGTTAGTCAACGAGTGTTTAGTCGACCGCTCTGTTGTTGACCACGTTGGGTGATGACTGAACAAACACCCCACCGCTGGGTCCGTGGCACGGCGCTGAACAAACGACCTGGGCACCAGTGACTGCGGTCGGTCGGCAATCTCTCATGTCATTGCCAGAACCGCTTCGACGCGGTGTGATTCAAAGTCTGCGTGCCCGGCCAGAGTCGTAGTCTGCGAGTGCTTCAGACGCAAGGTGGTCGAGCTTTTCAGCGGCGGCATCCTGATCAATTTGCGCGTCCCACATCGCGCCATCAAATTCGACGAACCATCTACGAAACTCCGCCAGCTCAGTCGGGGGCAAGGCTTGAACGGCTCGTTCAATTGACTGGACTTTTCCCACAGTGGACTCGAGTGATAGCAGTAATTTCTTAGTTTACCCCGCACAAGCCGATCAGGCACCAATGAGAAAATGCACCCCATGCAAGAACTCTCCCCCGGCCTTGTCATTCAAGGCGTCCAACCACCGCTCAATCTCAAAGACTTCAAACTGATCGCGTTCGATATGGATTCGACGTTGATCAACATCGAATGCGTGGACGAAATCGCCGACGCAGCAGGTCGCAAGGAAGAAGTCGCGGCCATCACCGAAGCCGCCATGCGCGGCGAAATCGCCGACTACAAAGCAAGCCTGCGCCAGCGCGTCGCCCTGCTGCGCGGCGTGACGATCGCCGACATGGAAATGGTCTACACGCAGCGGCTGCAACTCAACCCCGGCGCTGAACAACTCGTGGCGGCGTGTAAAGCCGCCGGCCTGAAAGTACTGCTGGTCTCGGGCGGCTTCACGTTCTTTACCGACCGCATCCGCGACCGCCTGGGCATCGACTACACACGCTCGAACGTGCTCGAAGTCGAATCAGGGCCGAACTGCGGCCAGCTCACCGGCCGCATGGTGGACCAGCCGTGGGGCGACATTTGCGACGGCGCCGAAAAACGCAAGATGCTGCTGGAAACATGCGCGGCGCTGGGCATCTCGCCCAAGCAGGCCATCGCCATGGGCGACGGCGCGAACGACCTGCCGATGATGTACGAAGCGGGCCTGTCCGTTGCGTATCACGCCAAGCCCGCCGTGCGCGAGAAGGCCATGGTTGCCATCAACTCGGGCGGGCTGGACCGCCTGCTGGAAGTCGTACGGTAAAGCGCGTTCCCTCGCCCACCACGCTCGCCACGGTGATGGTGCCGCCGTGCATCTCCACCGCGTTTTTCACGATCGCCAGGCCCAGCCCCGTTCCCTGGATCGCGCCCACATTGCTGGCGCGATGGAACGATTCGAAGAGGTGCGGCAACTCGTCGGGCGGAATGCCGATGCCATGGTCGGCCACTTCAAACACCGTCTCTGACGCCTCCTGCCGCACATCGAACTTCACCTGCCCGCCGCCCGGCGAATACTTCAGCGCGTTCGACAGCAAGTTGCTGAAGATGTGGCGCAGCAGCTTCTCGTCATAGGCGCCCTCGCCCACATCGTCGGCAACCTGGAGCACGACGTCGCTGTGATCATTGGGCTGCTGCGCGCGCGCTTCGTCCACCAGCTTCTTGCACAGCGGCTTGAGATCCATGCGCTGCGGCTGGAAGTCGAGCATGCCGGCGTCGGCCTTGCCGAGCAGCAGCACGCGATCCATCATGCGCGACATGCGCTGCACGCCGGCTGCAATGCTGTCGAGCACCTCGATGCGCTCGGGCTGCGGCAGGCGGTCGCCGTAGTGGCGCAGCAGCTCTTCGGCCGACAGGATCGCCGCCAGAGGCGTGCGGAATTCATGGCTCGTCATCGCAACAAAGCGGCTGCGCAATTCATTGAGCGCCTTCTGCTGCTCGAGCGCCTCACGGATTTCGTCTTCGGATTTCTTGCGCTCGGTGATGTCCAGGAAGGTCCAGATCACGCCCGAGTCCGGGTCGTTCGGCCGGATGCAGCTGCCGCCCATCTCCACCCACAGCAGCTCGCCATTGCGGCGCTTGACCTGACGTTCGCAAACATAAGAGCCGGTCGCGATCAGCGCAGCCCGCGCCACCTCGCCGAAGTGCAGCCACGACGCTTCGTCGGGGTGGATATGCATGGACGACTGGCCGATCAGCACCTGGCGGGGGTAGCCGAGCATCTGCGCGAACTTGTCATTGACCCATTCGTGGCGCCGGTGCACCGACAACACGATGCCCACCAGCGCGCTATTGAGGATCGCCTCGCGCTCCGAGTTCGTCTTTTGCAGCTGCTCTTCGAGCTCCTTGCGCGGCGTGATGTTCATCACCACCCACACAGTGCCCTGGCTGAGGTTCTCGCGGCTCACGGCCTTGCCCGACAGGGAGATCCAGATCAGCGTGCCGTCCATGCGGCGCATCTGCAGCTCGGTCTCGTACACCTCGCCACGCGCCACGGCCTTGGCCACCTCGCCGCCCACGCGCAGGTATTCGTCGCGCGTCAGGTAGAACGGCTCCATCGAGAATGCGGCGCGCAAGCTCGCGCCGAAGATATCGAGCATCGCCTGGTTAGCCCAGCGAAAACGCCCTTGCGGCGTGAGGAACGCGATGCCGACGATGGAGCTCTCCAGGATGATCTCGCGCTCCTCCAGCACAGAGCGCAGCCGCTCCTGCGACTGGCTGAGCGCTTCAACCATCGCGTGTTCCGCCGCGATGCGCGCCTGCGCCTGCTCCTTGAAGCGACGGGCCACGTTGATGCGATCGGCCAGCGCAAACGACAGCAGCACCATCTCCAGCGCCGAGCCGATCAGCAGCGCATTGGCCGTGAATGCATTCGACGGCAGCACGCCCGTGTTGTGGAGCGACAAAGTCACGACGCCGATCAGCAGCAGCGTCCAGGCGCTGATGAAGTAGCGCGCGCCGGGGTAGTCGCGTTTGACGCTGATCACACCCACGGCCACCATCGTCGCGACGCTCAGCACGGCCAGCACCGTGACCATGTACGACGACACGGTGTAGGGCAGCGTCAGCGAAGCGATGAAAGCCGCAGACCAGCCGGCCAGCTGCAGCAGGTAGAACCAGTCGATGCGCGGCATGCGTTTGCGGCTCGCGAGGAAGATGCGCGCAAACTGCAAGCCGAACACGGCCGTCAGCGAGAGCCCTGCGGGCGGCGACACGCTGTTCCACCACGTGAGCTCGGGCCACAGGAACTGCCCGCCCAGCCCCGTCAGCGCGGCCTGGCCAATGCCCATCGACGCCACGAATCCCACGTACACCAGGTAGGCAACATCGCGCACCGACAGGAACAGCAGGAAGTTGTAGAGCAGCAGCCCCAGCAGCAAGCCGAAGTACAGCGCCAGCGCGGAGTACGTGGCCTGGTCATGCGCCCAGAGCGCCTGCGGCCGCCACAGCGTGGTGGGCGCGGACACCGTGCCTTCCGAGTGGATGCGCATGTACACCACGTTGTCGGCACCCGGCATGAGCTTGATGGGCAGCACGTGGTTGCGATGCGGCACCACTCGGCTGCCAAAGGGCAGCAAGTCACCGCCCGCCTGCTTCTCGAAACGGAGCCCCTCAGGCGAGTACACCTGCAATGAATCCAGCGGCGGGTAAGCCACTTCGAGCAGCCAGTCGGCAGGCGCGTAGGGCGCGGCCACCAGCTTCACGCGCAGCCAGATTGCTGACGTCGTCAAGCCGAAATTCGCGCCCGGCCCGGTTTGCTGCAGCGGCTTGAACGCCGCTTGCGTCTCGGGCTTGAGGATGTCGTCGAACGTGAGCTTCGCGCCCTTGTCCTCGAGGAAGTAGAACGAGCGCGAGAGCGGGTAGCTGGCGGCGTTGCTGACCTCGACCTCGCCCACATGCACAGGTGCCTGTGCGAGCGCGGCGCCCATGCCCAGGCAGGCGCCCATGCAGCAGGCCAGCCAGCACGCGAGCGCCAGCCAGCGCGACTGCATCATGCGCGCTCCACCACGGCACGGCCCGCCTGCACCACGAAGCTGGCGAGCGTCTGCACCCGGGTGTCCTGCCGCGTCACGTCATCGAGCACGCGCAGCGTTGTCGTCAGGCGCTGCGGCGTGAACTCCGCCACGCCATAGCCCTTGCCCACTGAATCGGCAAAGACGAAGTGCGGGTTCTCGGCGAGCCACTCGGAAATCTTCTGGTTGCCCGCCGAGCGTGACGTGATGCTGGTGCCGCAGAACTCGACGCCGAGTGCGGCGCTGTCGGGCCTGTCGTAGTCGGCCTTCACATGGCCCACCCAGTTTTCATGCACATCGCCACCCAGGAACACGGCGTTGGCCACCTTGTGGCGCTGCAATGATTGCGTCAGGCGCGACCGTGCGGCCGAATAGCCGTCCCAGCCGTCGTTCCACAGCGTCTTGCCCGGCCCGCTGCGCCAGTCGCGCTGGCCGAACACGGTTTGCTGGCCAACGATGTTCCAGCCAGCGCCCGCCTTGGCGAAGGCCGCGTCCACCCACTGCTCTTGCGCTGCGCCCAGCAGCGTGCGAGCCGGGTCGTCCCAGGCGGCGCACGTGGCCGGGTCGAGCGTGCTGGATCCGAACTTGCCGCCGCGCGAGCACACCTGCGCACCGCGATACTGGCGATCGTCGAGCACCAGCAAGTTGGCAAGCTGGCCGAACTGCACCTGGCCGTACAGGCGCATCTCCGCGCCTTCGCGCAGGCCAGCCACGGCGCGCGTCAGCGTCGAGGCGCGCACCGGCATGTGTTCGTAGAAAGCCTGGTAGGCCGCTGCCCGCCGCGCCGCAAAATCCGCAACGCTGGGCCCGGAATCGCCCGGCGTGAGCCCTGCATAGTCGTTTTGCACTTCGTGGTCGTCCCAGGTGACGATCCAGGGGCATGCTGCATGCATCGCACGCAAGGCCGCTTCGCTCCTGTGCAGCGCGTAGCGGCCGCGGTAGTCGTCCAGCGACAGGCACCAGCCGCCCGGCGCCGGGCGCACCGCGTTGGCAGCGCCCGCGTATTCATAGATGTAGTCGCCCAGGAAAAGCACGACGTCAGCGTTCTCGCGCTGCATGTGCTCGTACGCGCTGAAAAAGCCGTGCTCCCACCGCTGGCACGACGCATAGACCAGCCGCAGTTTCTGCGCCATCGCATCGGGCGCGGGGAAGGTGCGCGTGCGGCCCACCGGGCTCACCGCGTCGCCTGCCATGAATCGATAGAAGTACCACCGGTCGGGCTCCAGCCCCTGTGGCTCGACGTGCACCGAATGCGCCAGCTCGGGCAGTGCCTGCGCCTGGCCGCTTTGGGCGATGCGGGTGAACTGCTCGTCGTGCGCCACCTCCCAGCGCACGGTGACCTGCTGCGACGCAAGCGCTGGTGACACGAGCCGCGTCCAGAGCACCACGCTGTCGTGCGACGGCGAGCCGCTGGCAACGCCCAGCGTGAACGGGTCGCTTGCCAGCCGCGGCTGGCTCCACACGCTGCGCGGCAGCCACAGCACTGCCGCACTGGCCGCGGCGAGCTGCAGCAAGCGGCGGCGATCCGTGTGGGGCGTAGGGTTCAGGTCACTCATGGATGAGATTCAAGCATGAACTCGCGCCAGTTCAGCCTCGACGCGTAACCAATCGACAAACGCTTTGGCATCCGGATTGCTGGCGCCCTTGCTGCCCAGCAGCACGTAGTAGCCACGCTGCGAAGAAGCACCGCCACCGAAAGGCGCCACCAGCCGCTTGTCGCGCAGCATTTCCGCCAGCAGGGGCAGCCTGCCGATCGCAACGCCCTGCCCCGCAACGGCCGCTGAAATGGCATCGGCATACGTGGTGAAGCGCATGTAGCTTTTTGCGCGCAAGTCCTCCAGGCCCATCGAGTGAATCCACGGCTCCCAGTCCACAGTCAGTGCCATGCCTTGCGGCATGTCCACGGCCAGCAGCGAGTGGTGAATCAGGTCAGCGGGCTTTTTCAGCGGATGCGGCCTGGACTTGACGAGTTGCGGCGCGCACACAGGCAGCACCATTTCTTCGAAGAGCGGCGGGCCCATGCCATCGCTGGTCGGGCAAAACCGTACCGCCAGGTCGAACTGGCTGCGATCGAGGTCGAGCACGTCCATCGTCGCGGAGATGCGCACGTCCACGTCCGGGTGATTCGCCGTGAATCGCGACAGGCGGGGAATGAGCCACAGCGACGCAAAGCCGTTCGTGCAGGTCAGCGAGACCTGCCGCATGGTTGAGGTGGAACGCACGCGCGCCGTGGCATCGCGCAGCCGCTCCAGGCTGTCGACCACCGCGCGGTGCAAGAGCTGGCCGGCCTCGGTCAGCGCCAGCGCACGGTGATGCCGCGTGAACAACGGCACGCCCAAGTGCGCCTCCACCTGCTGGATCTGGCGGCTGACTGCCGACTGCGTGAGAAAGAGCTCCTGCCCCGCGAGCGTGAAGCTCAGGTGGCGCGCCGCAGCATCGAAGGTGCGCAGCAAATCGAGCGGCGGCAGCTCATTGCGACTGGCGGACAGGCGCGCTGCAGGAAAGCCGGAGGGCAGTTTCGCATTCCGTATAGGCATGCCAATGATTCCAAACGAGCGTTTGAATGCTTGTGTAGCGAAAAGTATATTCATTCCACTACGGAATGCAAAGGACTACGCCATGACCGCCACCACCACCGTCACTGCCAGCAGCACCTGCGAACTGCAATTGCCGCGCCGCGCGCTCCACAGCATCAACGACGCAGCCGGCCTCGATCTCGTCTGCCGCGAAGGCAGCGTGTGGATCACGCTCGACGAAGACCAGAAAGACTACGTGATCGAAGCCGGCGAGACCTTCACCACCAAGGAGCATCGCCGCGCCGTGGTCTATGCCCTGGAGACCTCACGCGTGGCCATCGAGCGCACGCGGTACAGCAAGAAGAGCACGATCGAGACGTTCAACAAGTTCCAGCCGATGCCGTTGATGAACGCGGCGCGGTAAGAGCCCGTCCAGTCGAACACCGCGCCAGACATCCAGCCGCCCAGCGCCATGCCGAACAGCGTGGCCATCAGCACCGTGCCGACGCGCGCACCCGCCTCCTTTGGCGAAAAATGTTCGCGAACGATGAGCGCATACGAAGGCACGATGCCGCCCTGGAACAGGCCGAACATGCCAGAGACCACGTAGAGCGGCACCAGCCCCGTCACGGGCAGGAACATCAGCAGCGCCACGCCCTGCAGCACCGAGCCAAGCAGCAGCGTGCGCAGCCCGCCGATGTGGTCCGATATCCAGCCCGACACCAGCCGGCTCACCACGCCCAGCCCCAGCATCAGCGCGAGCATCTCTGCACCGCGTGCCGCGCCAAAACCCAAGTCACCGCAATACGCAACGATGTGCACTTGCGGCATCGACATCGCCACACAGCACGACACACCGGCCACGCACAGCAGCAACTGCACTGTGCCGGGGCTCATGCCCATCGGCCTGTCGGATGCCAGCGCCGACCCATTCATAGCCACCACGGGCGCCTCTTGCGGCGGCGGACGCTTTCGCAGCACCCATGACAGCGGCAGCATCGTGACCACGCAGAACACACCCATGCCGATGTAGGTCTGCCGCCAGCCCACGCTGTCAATGAAGTGCTGCATCACCGGCGGCCACACCGCACCGGCCACGTAGTTGCCGCTCATGCAGATGGCGAGCGCGATGCCGCGGCGGCGGTCGAACCATTGCGAGGTGTCGGCCACCAGCGGCGCGAATGTGGCGGACGTGCCGAGCAGGCCGATCAGCACACCCTGCACCGCGCAGAAGATCCACAGGTTGGGCGCAAGCCCAGCCAGCACGAAACCGATGCCCAGCCCCACAGCGCCAACGGCCACGGGCATGATCACGCCGAAGCGATCCGAGAGCTTGCCCATGAGCACGCCGCCGAAGCCAAAGCCGATCATCGTCAGTGTGTAGGGCAGCGAAGCATCGGCGCGCGCCACGCCGAAGTCCTGCTGGATGCGCGGCAGCACCACGCTCACCGCGTACATGCCTGAGCCGCCGATGGTCATCAGCAGCAGCGACACGGCCAGCCGCATCCATGCGTAGCGCGACTCGATGTCGGCGCGAGTGCCCTCGCGGGTAGCAGTCATTTCTTGTCTCCATTGGAGGCTCGTTCGTGCGGCGTGCCGTTCAGGCCTGCCACACGCCGAACCCCTTCTTGCGCAGTGCGATGCCCAGTTCCACTTCCATCGCTTTGGCAGCATCGTAGGCCATCGGGTTGTAGGCCTCGTACAGGTGGGGCAAAAGCCGCACGCCGTAGTCCCGCACAAACGTGTTCGCCTGGATGCCGGCCTTGTGCTTGTCGAAGCGGATGTCAGGGTCGAGCCCCGTCATGCCGACATAGAGGAAGGGCTGGCCGAGTTGATAGTCCGGGTTGGCGCGGCGAAAACGCGCGGAGTTCCATACCTCGTCGCCGAGGAGGACGACGTAGACGTGGTAGTGGGGTTTGGGGCGGCGGGGCAATTCAGAATGGGGAATACGCCAAGCCGCTTTCCTGCAAACCGGCATAGCCGATGTTGGCCTCGCTGTAGGTCGTGTGCATGGCGATTTCCGTCATTTGCACTTGCGTGAGAACGTGTGCATCGAGCAGCCCCAGAAGGTATTCGCGATCCTGGGCGGCGGGTGGGCTGCCAAATAGGTTGCTGTACACGGTTTCGACGTACGCCGAATTCGAAGCGTTGGGTCCGATCCAGTAGTCGAGCGCAGCCTGCACAAGCGCGAGTTCACTGCCACCATGATCGAGATAGTCCAGCGCTATGCCCACAAGCGACTTGCTCGACAGGAACGGTTCACCGAAAACAGTCCCGATCAGAAGCGCAACAACGCCTGCGTTGCCGTCCAGGTCAAGCGCAACACTGAAATCCTGGAACTCCAGGCGCTCGATCGAGGCGAGCGAATCCGTGCCGTCTGGCCCTGTCGTTGCTGAAACACTCCATGAACCCAACACACTATCGAACGTGATGACATGTGCTGAAGCGCCACCCGTGAATACGGCGACATCCAGGCCCGGTCCGCCGACTAGGCTGTCGTTTCCGCCATCGCCGGACAAACGGTCATCACCACCCGCGCCTTCAAGCGTATCGTTTCCTGCTGCGCCAGAGAGCGTGTCCGCGCCGCCCAAACCGTTGAAATGATTGGCACCGCTCGTACCAACGTAGACATCCGCGCCAGTTGTGGCTTTCACAGCGGGCGCGTCAGCGACCGCAACGAGTTCTCCTGCAAAGCTGAAAGACTCGACGCCGGTCACCGTGTCCTGTCCGTCGCGATCGGGAGTAAGGTCCGTGACTATCCACGCCTGCACCACGTTGTCGTAGGTGACGTCGTACTCCAGCCGGTAATAGGTGAAAACGGCAACATCGTTACCGTCACCGCCATCGATTGAGTCGTTGAAGAGGCCGCCTTCAAGCGTGTCGTTGCCAATTCCGCCCATGAGGGTATCGCGGCCATGGCGTCCGTTCAGGCTGTCGTTGCCCGTGCCGCCGTCGATGCGGTTCCAGCCATCGTCGCCGATCAGTGTGTCGTTGAACGCTGAACCACCCACATGATTGAAGTCGTAGAGCGTATCTTGCCCCGCAGACCCGCTGGCGCGCAGGGCATAGAGTTCGACGAGGACCGGTCCACTCGCATGCGTGTAGACGACCCAGTCATCTTCGGACGGATACAGGCTGCCATCGAGAAAGTCGTCGCCGCCACCGCCTTCAATCGTGTCGCTGCCAGCATTGCCTTCGATGCGGTTGGGGCCTTCGTCGCCTGTCAGCAGATCCGAGCCGGACCCGCCCCAAACGCTCTCGATGTTGATTAGCACGTCACTGCCGGCGCCACCTGAAGCGCTACCGAGCGCAAGGTTGACATCCAGCGCATCGGTTTCGGTTTCATAGCGCGCAACATCAATTCCTTTGCCGCCGTCGAGCGTGTCGTTACCCTCGCCGCCATCGAGCGTCTCATCGCCGTCCGCGCCGTGCAACGCATCGTTGCCGTCGCCGCCGAAGATCCACGACCAAGACGGCGCCTCTGGCTTGTTCGTTGCAATGAGGACGTCGTCACCTTCGTCTCCATACATCGCCTGCGCACCCAAGCCGCCGATGAGTGTGTCGTTGCCAGTTCCACCATGAAGGTGAGGCTGGTACCCGGTGAGCGAGCCGTCGATGAGGTCATCCCCGGCGTCGCCGTACATCGGGCCGCTGTAATACGAGCCGTAGATCGTGTCATTGCCACCACCGCCGTGCGTCGGTGCGAATGAGGTGCGGCCATCGGGCGATATTTGGCCGCCAACTGAGCCTGCGCTGAATGGCGCAAGAAAGTCCGCGAACTCGCTGCCCTGCAGCCAGCTGACGCTTTCGACATTGGTGATAAGAGTGGGGCCGACCGCAACGGTGGCAGCGCCACCGTTTAGTGCCCGGAAGTCCGCCACAACACCAGTCGTCGCGCCCTGGAAACTCAAATAGACGCCATCCGTGCCAGCGCCGCCGTCAATGTGATCGCCCCATCCGCCAAAGATTGAATCGTCGCCGTCACCGCCCATGATCGAATCGGCCTCGGTTGCCGTGTCGAGCTCCGGCACAACCTCTGGATAGACCACGCCATATGCGTACTCGACAACCGTATGGAAACCCCATGTCAGCAGTTCATTGCTGAAAATCCAGTCGTCACCGGTGCCGCCGTCCAGCGTGTCGGCACCTGCCATGCCCATGAGCAGGTCATCGCCAGCGCCTGCAAATATGCTGTCGTTGCCCGGGCCGCCGACATAGGTTTCATCACCGCCCGTGGGCGCGCTGCGCTTGTTCACGATGTCGTCAAGCGACCAGACCCCATCGCTGAAGGAAAACAACTCCACTCCGACAACAGCATCGACGCCATCGCCATTGATGAATGAGTCGGCGATCAGGACAATGCCCGTCACCTTGTCGTAGGTACACGTGTATTCAGAGCGGTTGCCAAGGTAGTAGGCGACGTCAACGCCAGCCCCCCCATTGATCAAGTCATCGCCTTGGCCGCCAAACAGAAGATCGTCCCCCTTCTCGCCATACAGGTCATCGTCACCAGCGCCACCAATCAGGGTGTCTTCGAAGTGATTCGGGGACTCACCGCTCTCCTCGGAGATCGGGCTCGCATCGCCGTGAAGCGTGTCGTTTCCATCGCCGCCTTCGAGCGTGTCGCGCTCGGCCGCACCATAAAGGAGGTCATCGCCCGCATCACCGGTAAGCAGGTCGCTTCCAGGGCCACCATCGAGCGTGTCGACCCCATCGCCTCCATACAGCATGTCGTTGCTGAAATGCCCTTCGAGGCTGTCGTTGCCAATGCCTCCGAAAAGCTGCTCCATCGCATGCCCGCCGATGATGTGATCGTTCCCCTGTTCGCCCCAGATGGCGTTGGTGTAATAGCTTGCGGAGCAGTCGACCGTATCGTTGCCATCACCGGCGAAGATGTCGGCGGTCAGGTAGGCGGCAATGATGAGATCGTTGCCGCCGCGACCATAGATCGGACCGTTAGCGTAATTGGTATCGATCGGCGCGAGTACGTCGTCGTAGTTGCTGCCTTCCAGCCACGCGATGCCTTCGATGTTGGCGATCGTGCCGGTGCCGATCTGTATTGACGCTTGAGTGAGTAACGGCCGGAAATCCGCGTTGACGCCTGAGGTGGCACCCATGAAGCTGACAAGCAGAATGTCTTCACCCATGCCGCCGTCGATCTTGTCGCCGTAGCCGCCGAAAATGACGTCCGGATCTGCGCCCCCATCGATCACGTCTACCTCTGCGCCGGTATCGAGCACCGGCTCGGTTGCATCCAGAAAGGGATAGTGGGACTCGCGCCACGCTGGCGAAATGGCAGCCGAATAGAGATAGTCAATTCCAGGGCCGCCGGTCAGCGTATCGGCGCCCGCACCGCCGGCCAGCGTATCGTGGCCAAAGCCGCCGTAAAGGCTATCGTTGCCGGAGCCGGCCAGCACCGAGTCGTTTCCTGCTGTCGGTGCAGCGCGCCCCGCGATGAAGTCTTCAGCTGCCCACGTACTGTCGGCAAACACGAACAACTCCACGCCACCAGCAACGTCCACGCCGCCCCTGCCGGCGACAGTGTCGGAAATGGTGAAGTGCTGGTTTGCCGCGTTGTAGACGACAGCGTAGTCGGGCGCGTTGCCGGCAAGCCGCACGGTGTCGTTACCGGCGCCGCCTTCCATGGAGTCGTCGCCTTCGCCCGGCTCGAATGTGTCGTTGCCGAACTCACCGTAGAGGGTGTCGTTGCCCGCGCCGCCAAGTAGCCAATCGTCGCCCGCATCACCCGCCGCGGTCGGCAACCCTGAGCCGCGCGAGTCGCCGTAGATCAGGTCTGCGCCGGCGTCTCCATGGAGGAAATCGCCACCTGCGCCACCATATATCGTGTCGTCGCCGTCGTCTCCGTGCAAAACATCATCTGCACTTGCGCCGCCAAGCAGGACATCGTTGCCTGTTCCGCCGTTGTAGCGACCATTGATCAGACCGCCCTGAATCTCGTCGTCCCCGGCGCCTCCATTGATGTTTTGTGCATAGTTGCCGCCGTAAATCGTGTCGGCTCCGTCATCACCAGAAATGTCCCAGGCGCCGCCAGCACGCGCGTCGATCAGATCATTTCCGGTCCCTCCGGACACATAGCGTGTGTGGTCGTTGCTGACGATTGTGTCGTCACCGCCCAGGCCATAGATATCGCCGAATGACGGCGCGTATCCAAAATCGACGGGCACCAGAAGGTCAGCGTAGTTGCTGCCTTCAACCCATACCACCGCCTCGATGTTGACGATGACCGCTCCGGCAATCGTGATGCCTTCAGGGACAGGAACGCCGTTGTTCAGCAGTGGCCTGAAATCTGCGTTGACGCCGGACGTGGCGCCGGCAAACGAGATATAGAGCGTGTCGATGCCTGCACCGCCATCGACCTTGTCCTTCCAGCCAGCAACAAGGGCGTCATCCCCTGCGCCCGCTGTCAAAACATCGGCATCTGTACCCCTGTCGACGCTGCCATCGGCGGGTCCGGCATAGCCCGGCATGGGCAGGCCTTCGGCGCTGGGTGCGTGGGAATAGAGCGCGTCGTTGCCCGCGCCACCATCGAGCGTGTCAGCTCCAGCCCCGCCCGCCAAAGTGTCGGCGCCGTCACCGCCGCTCAGGGAGTCATTGGCGCCACCGCCAGATAGCGCGTCGTTACCGCCGAGGCCATTGACGACATCGCTCGCGTCCGTTCCGACCAGTGTGTCCTGTCCCTCAGTACCCGTCACCGTTGCCATCTGCGCCCCCTTACTGCTGCTGTTGTATTTCGAAAGACCGTGATCGCAACGCTGAATGCGGCCAACAGGCGAGTCATGCCATAAGCGTGGAGCATTCTAAGTAACCGTCCCAAGCGCCGCCCGCCTCCCCTGCAAAAACCGCCGCACCGCCTCGTCTCTCTCCAACCCGCTCGCGCGCTCATACGCCGCATCGGCCTGATCCTTCGCGCCCATCTGCGCCAGCAGCCCCGCGCGCGCGGCCCAGTACGGCTGGTAGTCAGCCAGCCGCGCATCACCCGCCAGCGAATCCAGCAAGGCAAGGCCTGCCTGCGGCCCTTGGGTATGCGCCAGCGCAACGGCGCGGTTGATCTGCACCACGGGTGAATCGCTCATCGTCGCCAGGGCTTCATACAGGCTTTCAATCGCAGCCCAGTCGGTGCTGCCAGACATCCTGCGCACGGCATGCGCCGATTGCACTGCAGCTTCAAGCTGGAAGCGCCCGATGGTGTTCATCCGGCTCGCCTGCTGCAACGCAGCTTCCGCTTCGTCCATCAACGCAGCATCCCACAGCGCCGTGTCCTGTTCGGCCAGCGGCACATAGGCGCCGTCAGCAGCACGCCTTGCTTTGCGCCGCGCATGCGAATGCAGCATCAGCGACAGCAGCCCCAGCGCCTCTGCGGACTGCGGCAAGAGCGACGCCACCAGCCGCCCCAGCCAGATCGCTTCTTGCGCCAGGTTGCGGCGGCGCACGTCGGTGCCGGCCGCGTCAACCCAGCCTTCGGCGTAAGCGGCGTAGATCGCGTTGAGCACGGCGTCGAGCCGGGCCGCGAGTTCTTCCTGCGCCGGTATGCGAAACGGAATGCCCGCCTGCCGGATGCGGGCCTTCGCGCGCACGAGCCGCTGGCCCATCGTCGACGGCGCCACGAGAAAGGCCGAACCAATCGCGGCAGCATCAAAGCCCAGGATGGTCTGCAGCATCAAGGGTGCACGCATGCCGGCGTCGATGGCCGGATGGGCGCAGGCAAACATCAGGGCAAGCCGGTCGTCAGGGATGGCGTCGGCTTCGTCGTCGCTACTCGCAAGTTCTTCAAGCAGCAACAAATGCTCGCCCGCGCCTTCAGCCGTCTTGCGCTTGCGCGACTCGTCAATGAGGCGGCGGCGCGCTGCCGTGAGCAGCCAGGCCTCGGGGTTGTCGGGGATGCCGCGTGCGGGCCAGGCCTCGAGCGCACTCGCGAAGGCATCGGCCAGCGCATCTTCAGCGCCGGCCACATCGCGCGTGCGGGCAGCCAGAAAAGCGACGAGCTTGCCGTAACTGCGGCGGGCCGCGGCCTCGGCAGCTTGCTGCGCCATCATGGCCGCGCCCTCCATCGGCTTCAGGTCATCGACCAGATCGGCCGCACTTCGATCTTGCCGCCCGTCGCGCCCGGGCAGCGCGCGGCCCACGAGAGCGCTTCATCCAGGTCTTTCGCTTCGATCTGGTAATAGCCGCCCAGCTGCTCCCGCGTCTCTGCATAGGGGCCATTGAGCACTTCGGTCTTGCCGTTGGCCACATGCACGGTGGTGGCCGTGGACGTGGGCTTGAGGCGGTCCGATGCCACGAGGGCACCTGCCTTTCGCAGGGCCTCGGTGTAGGCGCGGTAAGCGACCATCGTCTGCGTGATTTGCTCGGGTGTCGCCTTCATTTCGGCGGCTTCTTCGCTGTAGATCATCAACAGGTATTGCATTTCGAACTCCGTAGTGGGTTGATGCGACGCACATGCGCCGCTGAACCAATGACGTTTGGCGACAAGCCCGTTTCGACAGGCGCGAGCAAATTATTCTGTCAGAGCATCCAGAACGCAGCCAACGCCACCGCCGTGGGTGCCATCGCACCGAGCAGCAATCCACCCGCGCCGATCGTGCCGTCGTCAAAGCCCGATCGCAGCAAGGCCACGCCGGCAGGATTCGGCGCATTCGCAATCACCGTCAAGCCGCCGCCAGCCACTGCACCCGCCACCAGGCTGTACTTGGCCTCGTCGGAAATGCCCTTGACCAGCGAGCCGAGGTACGTGAGCGCCGCGTTGTCCGTCACGGCCGTGAGCGCCGCCGCGCCGAAAAACAGCACCCCGGCGGACATGCGCGAGACGATGGGCTCCAGCCACCACTGCTGCATCCCGCCGATGACCACCAGCCCTGCCAGGAAGAAGGCCACCAGCAATGCTTCCTTGAGGATCAAGGTGTCCTGGTGACGCTCGTACGCTTGCGTGAAGCCGAGGAACATCAGGAACAGCGCGAGAAATGCGACGGGGTGGTGGGCCAGCAGCACCACGGCCGCCAGGAATGCAATGTGGATTGCAATGATGGTCTTGGGCACCGTACAAAGCCGTTCATCTGGCGACGCGGGGGCAACGTCATCGGCCAGGTGTTTGCGCAGCAGCACGACGGCGGCAGTCGCATTGACCAACACGGCCAGCGCGGCCTTCCAGCCGAAGGTTTTGGCCATGAAGGCGGAATTCCAGCTCCACGCGTCGGCCACCATCAATACGGGCGGCGCGGCGAATGACGTCAGCGTTCCGCCAATGGAGACGTTGACGAACAACACGCCCAGGCCAAAGTACTTGAGCGGCTCGGGCACGCCCGCGCGGAACACGCGGGGCGCGAGCATCAGCGCAGCGATGGTCATGGCAGCGGGCTCTGTGATCAATGAACCGAGCAAGGGAATGGCGGCAAAGCTCAGCCAGGTGCTGGCAAGCACCGAGCGCACGGGCGCCACGCGCGCGATGAAATCAACACTCTGCTGCACGGCCTGCAAGATGGGCCGCGTGCCGGCCACCACCATCACCACAAACACGAAAAGCGGCTCGGTGTAGTTGCGTGACTCGGCGTAGGTGAGCGCGCTGGCACCGTCCTGGATGAGCGCCATGAGCAGCACCAGCACGATCGCCCAGAAGCCGAAGACAACCTCCACTTCGCCAAGCAGGTGGAACGCACCGGCATGCCTGGGAAAGCGCGCCGAGAGTCTTTCGAACTGCTTGACGGTGAAGGTGTGGATGAGCGCGACCGCAAAGATGGCGGCGGCGATGATTTGCATGGTGTCTGCGGTGAGCGGGAACATGGTCGCGAATTCTCCGCGTGGCGGCCCGACCAGCGCATGAACCTGTCGCGCCGGGTTGGCACGGACACCCGCTTGAAGTCTAACCGCCTGGCAGGCGCCTCTCGTCTACTCGCCCGTGTACCCGCGCCAGCGCTTGAAGGCGTTTCGCATGGTCAGCAGCTGCGCCTCAAACTTCGGGCAGGTCCTGCAAATGGTCATGTGCAGGCGCAGCGCGACACGTTCGGCGGCAGGCAGCTCGCGGTCTTCCTGCGCGATGAGCAGTGCGGCTACTTCCTTGCAGGTCAGGTCAAGGCTCATGATGCATTCTGCTGGTTGCCAAACCAGTTGATGTCCACGCATTCCCTCAGTCGCAGGCGCGCGCGGTGCAGCTGCACATACAGGTTGGTGGGCGTGAGTTCGAGCTCGCTGCAGATCTGCTCGCAGGGCAGCTCCAGCCATTCGCGCATCAGGAACACGCGGGCCAGCGCCGGCGGCAGCTTTTGCGCGCAGGCCTCGAGCATGGCAAAGAATTGCTGCGACTCGAGCTCCTGCTCGGGGTTGCCCCAGTCAGACGGCTGCGACGCAAAGTGACCGTCCGCCTTGAAGATCAGGGCCTCCAGCTCCTCGCTGCCGTCGCCGCCGTCAAACTGCAGGCACACCTCGCGCTTGCGCTCACGCAAGACGTCGATGACTTTGTGCTTGAGGATGCCGACCAGCCAGGTCTTGAGCTGGCTGCGGCTGCCAAACGACTGCGGCTTCGACAAGGCGGCCAGCAGGGTTTCGGACACGGCGTCTTCAGCCCAGGCCTCGTTGCGCAGCTGCAGCATGGCGTAGCGCACCAGATAAGTCCGGTGCTCGGCCAGTTGGTGTTCGATCGTCATGGCGTGCATGTGTAAGAGGAAATCATCTCACACGACTAAGGCGGCATGAAGACCCACGCACTCACCGGCCTCCTCCTGACTGCCTGCCTGACGGCTGCTGCGCCCGGTGCCCTGGCCGCACCCCCCGCCACGCAGCCCGAGCCCGCAGCCCCCGCCATCCAGTCACGCACGCTGGAGGGCGCGCCGTTCCGGCTGTCGGCGTTGAAAGGCAAGGTGGTGCTGGTCATGTTCTGGAACACCGACTGCGCCGTCTGCCGCGACAAAATGCCCGAGTTGCGCCAGAACTACGAAGGCTGGAAGGGCCAGCCGTTCGAGCTGGTGCTGGTAAGCACCGACAGGCGCAAGGAAGACGTGCAGGCGTACGAGAAGATCATCGCGCGCGTCGTCGCCAAGGAGCAACGCTTCCCGCAGCTGTGGACGGGCGAGCCGGGCTACCAGGACAACTTCGGCGCTCAAACCATGCTGCCCGCCACCTACGTCATCGACAAGGCTGGCCGCATCGTGCTGCGCTTCCATGGACGGATCCCGGCCGAGGCCTGGGACAAGATTTCTGACCTGCTTTGAATCTGGCGCTGCGCTGTAAGAAGTTGCCGCGCCGCCAGACGAAGCATCACCAGCATGTCGCTGGTTTCCATCGACACCCAACCTAGCTTGAACGGAGAACCCCATGAATCAACGAGCCATCGTCGCCGCAGCCGCCCTCGCCCTGCTGTCCACCGCCGCACTGGCCCAGCCCGTCGCACCGAAGGCCGGCCATGAAAAGTGCTTTGGCATCACCAAGGCAGGCCAGAACGATTGCGCCAACATTTCAGGCACACACTCATGCGCCGGCCAGTCCAAGACCGACGGCAACGTCGCCGAGTGGAAGTACGTTCCCGCCGGCACCTGCGCCACCCTCAAGGGCCTGACCATCGACCAGGCTAAGGCCAAGGTCGCCGCCGATTCGAAGAAGGGCTGAACCAGCCCGCCGCGCGCGCCATGACGCAGCCTGTAGGCATCGGCTGGCGCCACGCGCACTATGCGCAGCTGCTGCAAGAGCAGCCGGGGCTGGACTTCATCGAAGTGCACTCCGAGAATTTTTTCGGCGAGGGCGGCGCTGCCCTTGCCGTCCTTCTCGCCGCAAGGCAACGCTACGAAATCAGCCTGCACGGCGTCGGCCTCGCACTGGGGTCGGCATGCGGCATTGACGACTGGCACCTCGACCAGCTCGCGCAGCTCGTGCAGCGCATCGAGCCCGTGCGGGTGAGCGACCACGCCTGTTTTGCGCGCGGCCCGGTCGCCGGCAACACCGTGCATGCCGCTGACCTGCTCCCCATCCCTTTCAATTCCGAAGCGCTCGACGTGATGTGCGCGAACGTGCAGCGCGTGCAAGACCGGCTGCGCCGGCCCTTGCTGGTCGAGAACCTGTCGGCCTATGTACGCATGGCCGGCTCCGATCGCGACGAGACCGATTTCCTCGCCGAACTCGCGCTGCGAACCGGCTGCGGCCTGCTCATCGACGTGAACAACATCTACGTGAATGCGCTGAATGCAAGACTCGCTGGCGACAACATCGACCCGCTCGCCGCCTGCATGCAGTGGCTCGACCGCATTCCCCAAGGCATCGACAGCGAAATCCATGTGGCCGGCCACTGCGTGATGGACGACATCGTGATCGACGACCACGGCAGCCTGGTGTGCGATGCCGTGTGGCAGCTGCACCGGCACGCCGTCAACAGATTCAAGGGCGCCGCGACACTCGTCGAATGGGACACCGGGGTGCCCGCACTCGAAGTGCTGCTGGCCGAAGCGGCGCGCGCACGCTCGAACACGCTGGAGGTCGTGGCGCCATGACGCACACGCCTCTTGCAGTGCAGCAGCAGGCGCTCCTGAAGGCGCTCGGGCTCGCACGCGACGACGAGGCGTTTGCATGGCTAGCCAGCACGGCAACGATCGACACGCAGCCAACCTCGCTGCGTGGCATCACGGCCTACCGCACGAACGCCAATGCGCTGGCAGCCCGCGCATTGCAGGGCGCATTCCCGGTCGTGGCGCAACTGGTGGGCGACGCCAACTTCGACGCGCTGGCCCGCACGCTGTGGCGCAGCGACCCGCCCGTGCGCGGTGATGTCGCCCAATGGGGCGGCCACCTGCCCGCACATATCGAGGCGCTGCCGCAGCTGTGCCGCGATGCGCCCTATCTCGCCGATGTGGCCCGCGTTGAATGGCAGCTGCACTGCGCCGCGACGGCGGCCGACAGCACGGTGGACATGCAGTCACTCGCATTGCTCGCGGAATGCGACCCGGGCGATATCGGGCTGCACCTGGCGCCCGGCACGGCCATCGTGAACAGCACGCACCCTGTCGTCAGCGTCATCCAGGCGCATGGCGGGCAAGCATCTGCCATGGCGCTGGCAGCGCAGCACCTGCGCGACCATGTGGCGCAGACAGCGGTGGTCTGGCGCAGCGGCCTGGCACCGCAACTGCGCGCGGCCGCGCCTGGTGAAGCAGATTTCCTGCGCGCACTGCAAGAAAAGCGCTCGCTCGGCGACTCACTGGACGCTGCCGCCGGCCTGGACTTCCCCTCCTGGCTGGCCGGTGCGGTGCAAAGCGGCTTGCTCACGGGCGCCGCACCACTTCTGAACGATTCCATGGAGAACACATGAACACACGCCTGGCCCAAGCGCTCGCCTACCCGCTCCAATGGTGGCAATACCTCTGCGCGGCGCTCGATAGCCTGCAACCGCTCGCGGCACTCGCTGCACGCGCTTATGTCGGCCATGCCTTCTTCCTGTCGGGCCTGACGAAGATCCGCGACTGGGACACCACACTCGCCCTCTTCGCCGACGAATACAAGGTGCCGCTGCTGCCCCCTGCACTTGCCGCGCCGCTTGGCACTGCCGGCGAGCTGGTGTTGCCGGTGCTGCTGGTGCTTGGCCTGGGCGGGCGCTTTGCAGCGCTCGGGTTGTCGGTCGTGAATATCGTGGCGGTGCTGTCGCTGCAGGAAGTGCTTCCTGTGGCACTGCAGCAGCACACGCTGTGGGGCAGCCTGCTGGCAGGCATCGCCATCTTCGGCCCGGGCGCGTGGTCGCTCGAACGCATCGTGTGGCCGCGCATCAAAAACTTTTTGCAGCCTGTTGTGTAAGAGACGCGAGCCCACTGCGACTCATGCGCACCATGAACATCACTTGAGTTGCAGCGGTGTTCGGGCCCTTAACTTTCTTAACGGAGATTGATCGATGAACCTCAAGACCCTTGCCTCTTCCCTCGCTATTGCCGCTGCCTTCTCGGTGTCGGCCCCCGCCTTCGCTGCCAGCCACACCAATGCCGAATACTTCCCCTTCGCCGAAATCATGGCGATGAAGATGATCGACAAGAACAAGGACGGCATGGTGTCCAAGAAGGAATTCATGGACATGATGACGATGGCCTGGGAGATGAACGCCAAGAAGATGAAGGCGACGGGCGACATGATGACCGACGCGCAGTTCAAGGAATTCCTGATGTACCTGAAGGCCGGCGGCTGATCCACACACGCTTGCATTGCATACTCTCCAAGGGGGCCTTCTGGCCCCTTTTTTTTCAGCAGCAGGCCCTCGGGCCCCTTTTTTTCTGCAGCGGGCTCTCGGCCCCTTTTTTTTGTCGGCCACCGCCGACAGCACCTGGCGTGCAATGCGCCTAGGATGGGCCGGATGAATCAGCCCCACGCACGCCGCCACTTCTCGATGCTCCGGGAATTCCACCTCGCCGACTTCTTCACGCTCGGCAATGCCGCGTGCGGCGTGGGCGCCGTGCTGTTCGCGATGATGTACATGGCCAGTGGCAGCATTGACCACTTCTACGCGGCGGCGGCACTCGCGCCCGCAGCCTTCATCTTCGATGTGCTCGACGGCAAGATCGCGCGGGCGCGGCACCAGCACTCTGCGCTCGGCCGTGAACTCGATTCGCTGTCGGACGTGATTTCGTTCGGTGTGGCACCAGCCGCTCTTGGCTTTGCCGCCGGCATGCGCGGCGGCTGGGACGTGGCGGCGCTGATCTACTTCGTGTGCTGCGGCGTGAGCCGTCTGGCGCGCTTCAACGTCACAGCCGAATCGCTCTCGGGCGGTGGCGACAAGGTGAAGTATTTCGAAGGCACGCCCATTCCCACGAGTGTGGTGCTCACGGGCCTGCTCGCCGTGTGCGCGTGGCAGGGCCGCGTCGGCGATGCGCTATGGGGTGGTGTTTACGCGATTGGCCCGTGGAGCCTTCATCTCGCTGCCCTGCTCTTCGTGGTGTCCGGCAGCCTGATGATCAGCAAGACGCTGCACATTCCCAAGCTGTAGGCGCTGTTGGCCAGCGCCGCGTGGTTGGCGCCGCCGGGTTAGCGCCCCTGCGTGGGCGGCGTGCCGTTGTCGGGCACTGACGCATTCACCGCTGCATACAACGCAGCCAGGTCCGACTCCAGATCCACTGCATCTTCGTCGTGCGGGATGGTGTCGCCGGCTTCGGGCATCGTGTCGTCCATCTCGGCTTGTGCAGCCAGCGATGGCGCCGGCGCCTCCACCTGGATGGGCCGGGCATTGGGCGACGACTTGCCGTCGAACTGCCATGCCAGGCTGAAGATCCACTGGCGGGCCGTCTTGTCCATCTTCTCGACTTCCTGCCAGAAGCCTTCCTGGAACTGGTGGACGTAGCTCATGAGCTGGTCGTCGCCCTTGTGCACGATGAACTGCACATGCACACCGGCCTTGCGTGCGCGCGACTCGACCGACAACACGCGTGCCGTGATCCAGTCTTTGGGGATGGCGTGCTTGCGCATCGTCTCGCGCAGGATCATGTGGACCAGCTCGCGGCGCGCAACGGCACGCATGTGCGGCGTTTCACGCTCGTTGGCGGTGCTGTCGGAATCCGTCGTCGAAGGCGGCGGCAATTTTGACTCGCTGCTGCCGCTGCCCGAGCCTGCGCCAAAAATCTTCTTGATCAAACTCATGGTGGTGTGGTCCGCCTGTTCGGGCAATTATTCCATGCGAAACAACATCCGGTTGCCCGCGAGTTCGAGCACGTCGTGGTTGGACAGCATCACCGGGTCCTCGCCGATCGTGTCGCCATTGAGCGTCGGCCTGCTGGTGCCGTCCAGCCAGGCCACGTAGTAGCCATCGCGCCGGTGCGAAACCGCCACCACCGACACGCCGGGCTTGCCGAACGTTGTCACGGCCTTGACCACCGGCATCTCCAGGCCCGCCGACGATCCGCTCAGCACCTGGAACACGGCATGCGTAGGCTTGGCGGATTCGAGCTGGAAGGCCATCGTCTCGCCAAAGCCGCTGGGCTTTTCGGTCGCCTCCAGGAACTGGATGCGGAAGTTGCCGATGGCGATCACCTCGCCATCACGCAGCTTCTGCCTGCGCACCATCTGGCCATTGATGTAGGTGCCGTTGGTGCTGCGCAGGTCTTCGATGTACACATCGGCCAGCCCCTTGAGCTCGAACACGCAGTGACGGCTGCTGACCACCATGTTGTCGAACACGATGTCGTTGTCGGGGCTGCGGCCGAGTGTCGTGCGGTCCTTTTGCAGGTACACGTGCTTGATCTCGACACCTTCGACGGACGCGATGAGCTGCGGCATGGCAAGCCTCCGGCTGCTGATGGGGCATGGTAGTTCGCGCCACGCAGGCGGGCAAGCGTGTAAGACCCCGGCCGCAGCAACGACAGACAGCCAGGTCCACAATCACCTCTCACACCAGGAGCCACGCATGAACATCCTCTCGACCACCAAGTTCCTGGGCTTTGCCGGCGCGGTGGCCGTTGCAGCCGGCCTGATGGTGGCTAACAGCACCGCTGCCGAAAAGGCTGTGCGCCTGCCGCCGCCCGCGCAAGACAGCCCAGCAGGGGTGGCAGCCACTGAAACGGCCGTGTTCGCAGGCGGCTGCTTCTGGGGCGTGCAAGCCGTGTTCCAGCACACCAACGGCGTGCTGAATGCGGTGTCCGGCTATGCGGGCGGCACCAGGGACACGGCCAAGTACCAGATGGTCGGCAGCGGTCGCACGGGCCATGCCGAATCAGTGCAGGTGACTTTCGACCCGAAGAAGATCAGCTACGGCAAGCTGCTGCAGATCTACTTCTCGGTGGCGCACGATCCGACGCAGCTCAACAGGCAGGGGCCTGATTCGGGCACACAGTACCGCTCGGCGATCTTCTATAACGGCGACACGCAAAAACAGGTCGCGCAAAAATACATCGCGCAGCTGGATGCGGCCAAGGTGTACCCGGCCCGCATCGTCACGCAGGTCGCGCCGCTGGATGCGTTCTACCCGGCGGAGGCCTATCACCAGGACTACGCCACGCTCAACCCGAATGCGGGCTACATCGTGACGTTCGATGCACCCAAGCTCGTCAATCTCAAGGCGCTGATGCCAGAGATTTACCGCGACAAGCCGGTGCTCGTCTCAGGCAGGTCCTGAAGCAGCGGGCGCAGCATCAGCAGGCCCAGCACCGGGCCGATGGCGAGCCACGGCAAGACGTCCGCCAGCGCCCAGATGCCCGAGGCCCACACAAACAGTTCGATGCTCACGATCGAAATCGCAAAGCCGATGCAGTTCGTGAACGTGAGCACGCTGCCCACGACGGCGGGCGGCGCGTTCTGCGCGGCGAGTGTTGAGAACTGCGGCGAGTCGCCCGCGACCGTCGCGCCCCAGACCAGCAGCCAGGCGATGAACACACCCGTGGGTGCACCGAGCATCCACGGCGCGGCAACGCAGCACGCTGCGCTGGTCGCCAGCTGGACATAGGCCACGACGGCGCTGCCCAGCCGCCTGGCAAGCAAGCCACCGCCAACGCATCCCACAAATCCCGCGGCGATCGCAAAGAAGGCCGCTGCGCTCACTTCGCTGCCGACGAAGCGCGTCGCACACACCAGCGGTGCCAGCACGATGAACGAGTACAGCTCCCACATGTGGCCGAAGTAGCCGAACACGGAAGCGCGCAACTTGCGGTCGTGCCACACGAGGCCCAAGGCGCGCGGCGTGATGCGCGATGCGCGGGTTGTCGAGTGCGCTGCTGCATCGGGGTGGGCGGGCACCAGCCACGCCGTTGCCACCCCGCCCGCCGCCGCCAGCAGCGAAACACCGACCACCACCCACTCCCAGGGCGCATGCAGGCCAGTGGCACCGCCCACGCTGGCGGCACCTGCCAGCGCGCGCAGGCCATGCGGCAGCGCCGTGCCGAGCACCAGCGCGCCAATCAGCACGCCCATCACTGCACCGAGCCGTTCGCGATACCAGCTCGCCGCAATCTTCATTCCCACGGGGTAAATGCCCGCGAGCAGGAAGCCGACGCAGAACCGCGTCACCAACAAGAAGCCCATGTCGCCATTCGCGAGCAGCGTCAATGCATTCATGCACGCGCCCAGCAGCGAACACACCAGGAACACGCGCGGTGGCGCGAAGCGGTCGGCAATCATGGCCAGCGCAAACACGAGCGTGCCCACCACGAAGCCGAGCTGGATGGCCGAGGTGAGCGTGCCGAGCGACGACGCAGGCCAGCCCCATTGCTGCTGCAAGTCAGGCATGACGGCGTTGACAGCAAACCACAGCGAGGTGCCCGCGAATTGCGCCAGAACGATCACGGGCAGGATGCGGCTGGGAACGGGAATGGGAATGGGAACGGGAACGGGGGCAGGAGCAGCTATGCTGGACATCGCTGGCAGCATACACACACCTTGTGCATGCGCTGCGCGCCCCCACCTGCACACGATGATTCCGTTCTCCGTACTCGACCTCTCCCCCATCACCCAAGGCTCAGACGCGGCGCAGTCGTTTCGCCGCTCGCTCGACCTGGCGCAGCACGCCGAGCGCTGGGGCTTCAACCGCTACTGGCTCGCCGAGCATCACGGCATGCCTGGCATTGCGAGTGCGGCCACCTCCGTGCTCATCGGCCATATCGCGGGGGGCACCAAGTCCATTCGCGTCGGGGCGGGCGGCATCATGCTGCCCAATCATTCGCCGCTTGTCATTGCCGAGCAGTTCGGCACGCTCGAGGCGCTCTATCCGGGCCGCATCGACCTGGGGCTGGGCCGCGCACCCGGCTCCGACCAGGCGACGGCGCGTGCCATGCGCCGCAATCTCGCCACCGATGCCGACGAGTTTCCGCAAGACGTGGTCGAGTTGATCGACCTGATGTCCGACGAGCCGCGGCAGCATGTGCGCGCAGTGCCTGGCCGTGGGGCGAAGGTGCCGGTGTGGATTCTGGGCTCGAGCCTGTTCGGCGCGCAGCTCGCGGCCATGCTCGGCCTGCCGTATGCATTCGCGTCGCACTTTGCACCGCAGCAGCTCATGCAGGCGCTGGAGGTCTATCGCGCCACGTTCCGTCCGTCGGAGTTTCTCGCCAGGCCGTATGTGATGCTGGGCTTCAACGTCTTTGCGGCGGACTCTGATGAAGAGGCGCAGATCCGCGCAACCTCGAGCCAGCAGGCTTTCGTGAATTTGCGCAGTGGCCGTCCGGCACCGCTGCCGCCACCGCTTGCGGGTTACCGCGAGAGCGTGGGGCCCGCTGAACGCGCCTTGCTCGACAGCGTGTTGTCGTGCGCGGCCATTGGTTCGCCCGCGACAGTCAAGGACGGCCTGCGCGCTTTCATTGAGCGCACGCAAGCCGACGAGTTGATGATCACCTCGAACATCTTCGATCACGATGCGCGGCTGCGGTCGTACGAGATTGCTGCCGAGGTTCGCACCGCGCTTTGAGCAACGCGGCTGCCAGTTCACGGCAGCTCACAGCAGCACACGGCAGGCCGGCTCTGCCGCGATACCCCCACAAGCCTGTCAGGCCATGTTCAAAGCTATCCTGCCGCAAAAACCACAGGAGACAGCATGCCACCCCGCCTCACAGCGCAGGACTTCGACCAGGAGGTCCTTGCCCTTTTCGACGCGTATGTCCACGGCCATCTCGACCGCCGCGGCTTTCTCGACAAGGCCCAGAAGTTTGCCAAGGCGGGGGTGACAGCGGCCGGGCTGCTCGCAGCACTGCGCCCCGACTTCGCCGCAGGCCAGCAAGTGCCCAAAGACGATGCGCGCATCAAGACGGAATACCTCACCTTCCCCTCACCCGACGGCAACGGAGACGGCCGGGGCTATCTCGCCCGGCCCGCCAGCGCAACGGCAGCCACCAGGCTGCCCACCGTGCTGGTCATCCACGAGAACCGCGGCCTGAACCCGCACATTGAAGACATCACGCGCCGGCTCGCGCTCGACGGCTTCCTCGCATTTGCGCCGGATGCCCTGTTCATCGTCGGCGGCTATCCGGGCGACGAAGAAAAGGCCGTCGGCCTTTTTTCAAAGCTCGACCGTCCGAACATCGAAGCCGATTTCGTGGCGGCTGCCCGCTGGATTCGCACACATGCCAACTCGAACGGAAAACTCGGTGCTGTCGGTTTCTGTTACGGCGGCGGCATCGTGCACATGCTGTCAACACGCCTGCCTGAACTGACCGCGGGCGTGCCCTTCTACGGCAACACGCCCGCAGTGGAACTCGCGCCGCGCGTGAAGGCACCGCTGCTGGTTCAGCTGGCCGCCAACGACGATCGCATCAATGCGTCCTGGCCCGCCTACGAAGCCGCCCTGAAGGCGGCGGGCGCGCGCTTCACGATGCATCAGTACCCGGGCACGCAGCACGGCTTCAACAACGACACCACGCCGCGTTACGACGCTGCGGCTGCAAAGCTGGCGTGGGACCGCACGATTGCCTTCTTCCGGGCCCAGCTCGCGTAGCATCGCGCGCAAAAAAAAAGAGACGACCGCTACTCCCGCAGGAGTCGCGATCGTCTCGGTCCGGTCAGGAACGATCAGTTCTTGTTCGGATTGTTCGGGCGTGCGTCGTAGCGGTTCGGCACGCCGTCGCCGTCACGGTCGCGCATGCCGGGGCGTGCACCGCGTTCCCAGTGGCCAGCCACCATCACCCAGCGGCCATTGCGCTCAACCCAGTTGTCCGGCACCCAGTGCATGCCGCGGCGCTCACGCACGAAGCGGCCTTCCACCCAGCGGTACTGGCCGTTGCGCCACACGTAGTGGCCCGGTGCCCACTCATGGCCCCGGCGCATTTCCGGCGGGGCTTCAGAGCGCGGGGGCGGCGGTGCTTCCGTGATGACATAAGTGCGCGCGGTAGCGACGAACGGTACCGTTGCGAACGAGGCGCCGATGACGGTGGCGATCAAAATTTTCTTCAACATGGTGTAAACCTCCGAAATGGTGGTCGAGGTTCAAAAGGGGATGAAGTCTCTTTATGACCAACGTCCAGAGTGTTCGCACGTTGACCCCTGCCGCGTAGGACAAAGTCGCGTGTGCGCCCGGCAGCGCGCGCTGGTGGCAGGCAGCCATCGCCTACGCACGCTGCTGCTCAGTTCACACGTGCGTGCAGCGGGTACGCCGGATCGGTGTAGCCCGGCGTTGAAGGATGGCCGGGGCGCACATACGAGTCGACCAGCGCCTCGTCCTGCGCAGTGATCGTGCAGTCAAGCGCGGGCAGGTAGTCTTGCCACTGCGCCAGCGTGCGCGGCCCCGCAATCACCGAACTCACGGCGCGATGGGCCAGCACCCACGCCGTGGCGAACTGCGCGAGCGACACGCCCTTGCCTTGCGCATGCGCCTGCAACTTCTGCGCGATGACAAGCGACTCTTCGCGAAACTCCGTCTCTGCCATTCGCCTGTCGCCGCGCGCGGCGCGTGTGCCTTCCTGCGGCGCCTGCCCCGGCAGGTACTTGCCTGTGAGCACACCGCGCGCCACCGGGCTGTACGGCACCACGCCAATGCCGTAGTGGTGGCACGCCGGCATGATTTCAACTTCAGGCATGCGGTTGAGCAGGTTGTAGTAAGGCTGGCACACCACCGGCTTCGGCACGCCCAGCTGCTGCGCCACGCGCACGATCTCGGCAATGCGCCAGCCGCGGAAATTCGAGACGCCCCAGTAGCGCACCTTGCCGGAATCGATCAGCGCGCCGACGGCCCGCAACGGCTCTTCGAGGTCCATGCCGTTGTAGTCGCGGTGGAAGTAGAGGATGTCGATGTGATCCATCTGCAGGCGCTTGAGGCTGGCATCGGCTTCACGAAGAATCCAGGTGCGCGAATACTTGGCCTCATTCACGCGCTCGCTCATCTTGTTGCCCAGCTTGGTCGCCACGACCCAGTCGTGCCGCTGGTCCTTGAGCACCTCGCCCAGCATCGTCTCCGACGCGCCCTTGGTGTAGACGTCCGCCGTGTCGACGAAATTCACGCCGTGGCCGCTTGCGTGCGCGACGATCTCGCGTGCCTCGGCCATGGCGGTCTGGTCGCCGAACATCATCGTGCCCAGGCACAGGCGAGACACTTCGAGCTGGCTGCTGCCGAGCGGTGCGTATTTCATTCGATCAAGCCTGCACGTCAATGTGAAAGAGCGCCCACGGGCAGTTCGCAAAGCGCGCGTCCACCGGTTTGGCGGCCATGTCGGCAAAGCCGTCAGGCTCGTAGACACCCCACAGCGGGCCCAGGCCGCCCAGCGGCATCGGCTTGCCGTCAAAGTGCGTCGCAACGATGAAGCGGTATTTGCGTGCGTCGGCAATCGTCACGGTTGGCGAATAGCCGTCGACAGCGCGCATGGCCAGCTTGCCGGTGTCGCCCGTGACGCCGCAGGCCTTGAGCACATCGACCAGCAGCGGCCCGCGCAACGTGTGCACCTTCTTGTCGTACTCGATGGTGGGCTTGATCGTCGACGCAGGCATCGCCGTCAGCGCCTCGAAGGTGAAGGCATGTGCCTTCTCGAAAGTCACCTTCTGCTTGGCGAGCATCTGGTCGAGCATCGGGTCGAGCGGGCCACGATTGGTTTTGGTGACCGCGCCTGTGACCGTCAGCAGCGTGGGTGACTTGAGGTTTTCGACAGGCTGGCTGGCTGCGCGTGCAGCAAAAGGCATGGCGATGGCTGCGGCAGCAGCGCCGCCCAGGAAGTTGCGTTTTTTCATTGGCAAAGTCTCCTTCAGGTGAAATGGATTTTCAGCAAGCCGGTTGGTGCATCGAAGCCGCTGCCTGCGGCACAGGGCGAGCCGTCGTCGAGCTGGTGGAGGCGTTGCTGCCGACTCATGAGCGCGGGCCAGGTGGCGCTCAGTCGTCCATGTGGAACCAGTCGGTTTCCGGCAGCGTCTTCATGAAGTTCATCACCTGGGCGAGCACACCATGCTGGTCGGCCCACTCGAAGTGTTCGCGCAGGCACGTGCGCTTGGTGATTGACGGTGTCGAGTTCCACAGCGGCCCGATGAGCGGCGGCGTCGGCTTGCTCTTCGTGCGGTTGGGAAGCATCTCGTAGAGCGTCTGCCAGTGGTTCGGGCGCGGGCACACACGGTTGTTGCGGCGCGCCTCCAGCATGGCGTCGTCAACTGTGGCCACGCGGTTGCGCCGGCGCATGCGCGCTTCGGATTCAGAACCGGGGTCCTCGCCGAGCTTGGCGGGCACCGTACTCATGGTGCTCGCATGGTCGCTGGTCAGGCTCACAGGCCCCGTGCGCGCATAGCCCTGGTCGCCCGGCGGTTTCTGCTCAATGGACTTGTTCGCCTCGACCCACATGTCCCATGCGGAGTCGGTATCCTTTTCGACAGCATTGGTCTGCGCGCGGAAGTCGCGCGCGGAATAGAGCGCACCGGTGTCAGTCAGCGGCGCGGGATCGAATTTTTTCTTGTCGGTCGCCATGCGTGGTCTTGTGGAGCAGCGCTCACTCTACCGTGAGTTGTCCGGCTGCGCCATTGTCGTGCAAAGGTTTTACCTCGAATTCACCTGGATTGAATTTGCCGCCACCGCGAGCGCACGGCCACTGCTGTACTTCGCGGCTTGCACTTGCGCGTCGAGCCATGCGGCCTCCTGTGCGCCGGTGCGCGCATTTTCAATGTGGCGCTGCGTTTCGCGGGGCAGCTGCAGCGTGTTGCGGCCGTTCCAGGCGTTGCGGCCGCGCGTCGACAGGTTGTAGTAGATCGAGACGCCTTCGCGCAGTTTCTCGGCGCGGTCGGGGCCGCTGAGCTTCAGGCCGGAAAGCCGCTGCGCACTCCACAGGGCGGCTTCCTTCATGTGCAGTGCGGCGACATGCACGGACTCCACCGGATCATTCGGGTCTGCCAGTCCCAGCGCCCGCGCCGTTGCCGGCTCGAACTGGGCAATGCCAAGGTTGGGCGTTCCGTCCTTGCTGGCGCCCCTGCGCGGAATCCACGAAGTCTCGGCGTTGATGATGCCGTACACATCCCGGAACGTCAGGCCGACGTCGGCCAGGCGCGCATGCTCGGCTGCCGACTTGGCAAGCAACAGGCGCGAGCTTTCGTCAGGCGTCTTCAGGACTGCCGCACCCAGCCGCGTTTCGACCCAGCGGATCTTCTTGCGCAGCTGCACGTAGTAACTCTCGTTGGCTGCGGCGACGGGCGCTGCGGCTAGCGTGCCCGCGGCCAGCGCAACGCCGGCAGCAGGTGAAGAGACATGTGGGGCAGCAGGTGCAACCGCGGTGGCCGGGGCCGGCTCATCAAGCAGCCAGCCCCCATTCATCTGCACACCGATGAGGCATCCCAGGGTCACGGTGAGAAAGCCGGCAATTGCAGAGTGAACGGGTCGAACAACGAGAATCATGTAGGTCCTTTCTTACGCGAGTAGGAAAGGAGCGCGTGACACCCGGCGAGTTCACCCTGCTTTCAACTGAGGGTGCCCCTTGGCGGCATTGCGAGAACTATTCACGCGGGGCGGCACCACAAGGCGCGCCGAAGCTCAGCGCTGGATCAACGGCGCAGCCCGCCCGCCCAGGTGCATGCCGGAATCCAGTTGCACCAGCTCCCCGCTCACCGTGCGCGCGTGGATGAGCCACACGATCGCCTCTGCAACATCTTGCGGCGTGCACGCCACGCCGAGCGGCGCCATGGCTTCGTAGGCTGCGCGCGTTTTCTCGAAGCCCGCCTGCCCCACCCCATCAACAAACCAGCGGGTGGTGATGAGCCCGGGGCAAACGGCATTGACCCGCACATCAGGCGCCAGCGTGCGCGCCATGTGCAGCGTCATCGAGTTGAGCGCGCCTTTCGATGCGATGTAGGGCACCGATGAGCCAATGCCCAGCGAGCCGGCGATCGACGACACATTGACCACATTGCCGCGCGAGCCCTTCAGGTGCGGCAGGCACGCGCGGATCATCTGGAACGCGCCGACCACATTCACACCCATGATGCGTGCAAAGGTCGAGGCGTCGAGCGCGTCCCACGCGGCGGCTTCGGCGAACACCGAAATGCCGGCGTTGTTCACGAGCGTGTCGATGCGGCCCCAGCGCTCGACAGTCTGCCGCACGAGGCCCACGCAGTCTGCGTCGCTGGAAACATCGCCACGCACGAGCAGTGTGGCAGCGCCTGCTGCTTCGCAGCTGCGCTGCGTCTCGCGCGCTTCTTCTTCGCTGCGCGAATAGTTCACCACCACATCGAAGCCGCGCTGCGCGAGCATCAAGGCAGTGGCAGCGCCGACGCCGGTCGCCGAACCCGTGACGATCGCGACCTGCCGAGGAGCATTCATGGGGCGCTCAGCTCTTGGTCTGCGCGGCTTTGCGATCGGCGTTGACGCGCTGGCCCGAGGGGCGCTCGCCAATCATCTTCACGTAAGCCTTGTAGTCAACGCCGGCGGCCAGCAAGGCATCTTCGCCGTACACGATCTTCGTGGCCATGCCGACCAGCGGCAGGTTGACGAACGCCGAGCAGTCGGCCTGCGTCATCTCGGCGCCGGCCACGAACGGGGCGAACTTGGCCAGGCGCTTGAATCCGGTGATGGCATCGTCGATCTGCTTGCGGATGCGTGCTGCATTGCTCTCGCTCAACGGCGCGCTGCCGAAGAACGCAGGGCCGTAAACCTGGCGCGCGGCGATCTCCAGGTGCCAGTCAAGGAAGATGGTGAGCTCGCGCACCTTGGCGGCAGCAAACGGGTCGGCAGGCAGCAGCGCCGGCTGTGGCCACTTGGCTTCGATCCATTCCATGATGGCCGTGCTCTCGCACAGCGAGCCTTCATCCGTCGTGATGAAAGGAATCTTGCCAAGCGGTGTCTTGCTGAGCACAGCCTCATCCGTGCTTCTGGTGCCTGCGTACACCTCATCGAAAGCGACGCCCTTTTCCAGCAAGGCCAGCTTGACCTTGTTGTAGTAATTCGACACAGGAAAGCCGTGGAGTGTGAGCATGGTTGAGTCCTCTTTTTTGAGTGAGCGTTGAAAAATATGACGATGCCGCTCATCCATGATGACGCAGGCCCATCGTGATGCCTGTCGCGCATTGTGCAGCCGCGCGTTTGCGGTACAAACGGCACTTCGCGCACCCGACCTGTGCATTGGAAACCAGCCCTCTATCGAAAGGCGCGGATCATGCAAATCGCACCGGCCCGCTCCATGGCGGGCATTGCCGGCATCACCCTGGCCGCGTGGACGGCGTGCGTGCCTGCGATGGCGCAAGCACAGCAGGCACCCAGCCTCGTCGATCTTTCGCTCGAACAGCTCGCCAACATCGAGGTGACATCCGTTTCCAAGCGCGCACAGCGGCTGGCCGATGTCGCCGGCTCGGTTTACGTCATCACGGCGGACGATATCCGCCGCTCCGGCGCAACGAGCCTGCCAGAGGCACTGCGCCTGGCGCCCAACCTGCACGTCGCCCGCGCAGACGCCAACCAGTACGCCATCTCCGCGCGCGGTTTCAACAGCGTGATCGCAAACAAGATGCTCGTGCTGGTGGATGGGCGCACGGTCTATTCGCCGCTGTTCTCCGGCGTGTTCTGGGAAGAGCGCGACCTGATGCTGGAGGACATCGACCGCATCGAGGTGCTCAGTGGCTCAGGCGGAACGCTCTATGGCTCCAACGCGGTCAATGGCGTGATCAACGTCATCAAGCGGCAGGCCTCCGACACGCAGGGCGCGCTGGTAGCCGCCTTGTATGGCAGGGATGACCGCTCGGTGGCCGCACGCTATGGCGGCACCACGGGCAGCGGCATCGCCTATCGCGTCTATGCCAGGCGCGCAGAGCGCGACAACGCCGTCAACGCCAGCGGCCAGGCCGTGCGCGACGCCTCCGGCATGAACCGCGCCGGTGTGCGCGCTGAGCATTCGGGTGGCGGCCAGCAATGGACGCTGCAGGCCGACGCATACGACGGCCGCATCGACCAGGGCTCAGTCGCTGCGCCGAGCGAGCGGCGACTGAGCGGCGGCAACGTGCTCGTGCGCTGGTCGATGGACCACACCGACGGGGGCCGCACGCAGGTGCAGGCCTATGCCGACCGCACAGCGCGCGACCAGCCCGGCTCGATCCGCGATGCGATCACCACGCTCGACCTCGATGTGCAGCACCTCACCCGATCATTCGCCAATCACCAGTTGCTGGTGGGCGGCGGCTATCGCTGGTTGCGCGACAACGCCGAGAACATTGCGCCGCAAACGCTGGCGCTGCTGCCACCGCAGCGCCACCTTGATCTGGCCAACATCTTCGCGCAGGACGAAATCGCCGTTGCCGAGTCCGTGAATGTGACCGTCGGCGCGAAGCTCGAGCGCAATGCGTATACGGGTGTGGAGTTCCTGCCGAGTGCCCGCGTCACCTGGGCCTTCGCGCCCAACCACCTGCTCTGGGCTGCGGCGTCGCGCACCGTGCGCGCACCCGCGCGCGTCGACCGCGACTATTACTCGCCGGCCAACCCGCCTTACGTGATCGCAGGCGGTGCGGACTTCGTCTCGGAAGTTGCCCGCGTTTTTGAGGCGGGCTATCGCGCGCAACCCATGGCGGCGCTGTCGTGGTCGCTCACGCTCTTTCACCACAGGTTCAGCCAGTTGCGATCGGTCGATGCGACCCCCGGCGGCCTGACAGTGAACAACAATTTCAGCGGCAAGCTCACGGGCGTGGAAGCCTGGGGCAGCTACCGGGTGTCCGACAGCTGGAAGATCAACCTGGGCACCACGCAGATGCGCGAGCAGTTCACGGCGCTGGCCGGCACTTCACCCGTCGGCGGCAGCGCCCAGCTCGGCAACGATCCGCGCTCGCGCTGGAACTTCGGCTCGTCCTGGGACCTGGGAGGCGGCCATGAGCTGGACGTGACGGCGCGCCGCGTTGGCGGCCTGCCCAATCCGGCCGTGCCTGCCTATAGCGCTGTGGACGTGCGCTGGGGCTGGCACGTGCGGCCCGGCATGCAGTTCTCCGTGACCGTGCGCAACATCAACGATCCGTCCCACACCGAATGGGGTGCTGGCGGCGCACGCGCAGAGCTGTCGCGCGGCGCCATAGCAAAGCTGGTATGGCGGCAATGAGAACCCCGCTTGCGCCGTCTGCCATGCTGCCCCGCAAGGGTGTGGCGAGGTGGGCCGCCATCGGCTGCCTGGCCGCACTGGCCGCACTGGGCGGGCCAGCGCACGAGAGCCGGGCGCAAGCGCTGGCGCAGGCCCAGGGTGCGCAAGCCACCGAGCGCATGCGCAGCGCGCTCGTCAAGGCTGCCTTCCTGCACAAGTTCTTCAGCTTTGTCGAATGGCCCGAAGGCACGTTCGCGCGGCCCGACACGCCGGTGCGTATCGGCGTGATGGGCGACGAAGAGGTGTACGCCGACCTCAACGCCCTGGCGCGCGACCGGCCGCGCGACGGACGCCCCGTGACCGTCGTGCGACTGTTGCCGGGCGACCCGGTGACGGGTGTGCACATCCTGTATGTGAAAGCGGACACGACGGCCAGGGCATCCGATGTGCTGGCTGCCGTGCCCGAGGGCGTGCTCACCGTGGGCGACGTCGACTCGGCCCACCCCAGAGGCAGTGTGATGAGCTTCTTCATGGAAGACGACCGGGTTCGCTTCGGTGTCTCGCTGGAGGCCGCCGCGCGGCAGAAGCTGCGCCTGAACGCGCGCCTGCTTTCAGTGGCGCGAAGGATCCAGGGCAGCGCGGGGATGGACCGGATGGAGGTCGCGCTGCTGCGCGGTTGATCAGGTCCGCCGCTTCAGCGGCTCCCATCCGGCGAACTGCGGATAGTGGCGCTGCACCACCGCACCGTCGTAGTCCCACGCGATGCATTTGCCCAGGTGATACGGCGGCTTGTCAGTCTCTGTCTCGGGCAGGCCGGCGGCGCGGCGCAGGCGATGCTGGTAGGACGGAATGGTCTGGTAAGCGGCCGTTGCCATGTTGAACAGCATCTCGCGCAGGTGCGTGCAGCCGCGGATGCCGCCCAGGTTCTTCTCGATGGTTTGCCGCCAGCCGGGGCCCATCACGGCGCCGACCATTTTCTGCATGGGCTGCGCGCCTTGCTGGCACTCGTCGAACGGCGTGTGGTCCGACGAGCTCATGATTTCGCGGATGGTGAATGAATCGTCGACGGTGACGCGTATCGCCATGCCGTGGATGGGTGTGCCGGGCACCATCACGCCGCGCTCAGAGCGCTCGATCTGGTAGGCCTTCGTGTCGGTCATCTCGGCTTCGATGTCCCACAGGCCGTCCTGACGGTGAAAGCCGCGGTACGTGACGGCGCGGGTGTGGAGGTGGGTGCGGGGTTGTGCTTCGGGCAGTGGCATGTGGCCATTTTCGCTTGTTTGACTGGGGTGCTGTTCGGGCTCATCTGTTCGTTGTCTTCTGTTCAGGGTGCTCGCGTCAGGTGGACTCTGGCGGGGCCTCATGCTTTTGTGGTTTGCGCTAGTCGCGCAAACGTCGCTTCAAGAATTGGCTCGAAGCCGGTGCGAAAGAACTCCCTGCGAGTTTGCAAGCAAACTCTCCGGTCAAACAGCTTTCGCAAGCTAGATGACGTGTCGCGCTAAAGCGCGATCCGGCTTCGAGCCAATTCTTGAAGCCACAAAAGAAATCGGCCCCACCAGAGTCCACCTGCCGCGCGTCAACCAACGGGGGGTTTGTGACCAGGTCTCGGCTCGCTCCGCATTGCCGGGAATGAGGGCTAGTGCGGTTGGGCGAGACGGAGTTTGCGGCCAATTGCCGCGCACTAGCTGGCAAAACAGGCAGCGGCCGGTATCTCGTTGATCAAGCGCAGCCGTTGGCTCGCGGCAGGCGGACTCTGGCGCGGCCGACTTTTGTGAGCGGCTTTGAAATTTTCCTTCGGATAGGGGTAGGGAAGGCGTCAGCCTCCCCTCCCTCCGAACCGTGCGTGCAGTTCTCCCGCACACGGCTCTCCAGTTGGTGAAGTCCTCATCGGGGTTGGCTCGCCGCGCGCCGGACTGCATACATGGTGAATAGTCCCAGCTCGGCGAAGTGGGAGTTCGGCCAGCGTCGGTGGTCGGCCAGGCACAGCCCAGGTCCGACTCGCTTCTCGCGGCGTCGCAGGATCGCTCGCAGGCGACGACGCACGAAGGCGTCGAGCGGAACAAACGTCGTAGCGATGGCGTGCCTGAAGTACGCATACCAGCCGCGCAGCACGGGGTTGAGTTCGGCCACGATGTCGCGCATCGACAGGCTGCGTGTGCGGCCCGTGCGTTCGCGTATGGCGTCCTTGAACTTCGTCAGGCTTTTCTTTCGGACCAGACGCCTTCCTGCCTCGAAGTGGTAGCCGAGGAACTCGAAGCCTTGCCCCTTTTGGCGGCAATCTCCAAGCGAGGTCTTGTCCATGTTCAACTCCAGCGCGTTGTCAGTCATCCATCGCTGAACTTCGACCAACGCCTGCTGCGCCTCGTGAGCGCTTTGACACAGGATCACGAAGTCGTCCGCGTAGCGCACCATCTTGTAGCCGCTTGCACGCATGTGCTCGTCCAGCGGATGCAAGTAGATGTTGGCCAATAGCGGACTGAGCACCGCTCCTTGCGGCGTGCCGCTTGTGGGTGTCCAACGTTTGAGTTCCTGAACAATGTCCTGCTGCAGCCAGCCGTCGATCAACGCCAGCACTTTGCTATCGCTGATGCGTTCGGCCACTCGTGCCTTCAGTCGTTCATGCGGGATGCTGTCGAAGTAGCTCTTGAGGTCGGCGTCCACCACATGGGTGTAGCCCTGTCGCAACCAGCCATCGACTGCACGCAGTGCGTCCTTGCAGCTTCTGCCCGGTCGGAACCCGTAGCTCGTCTCGCAAAACCGGGTCTCGAAGATCGGCTCCATCACGCGCTTGACTGCTGCCTGGACCACCCGGTCCTTGATGGTGGGGATGCCCAGTGGGCGGCTGCCGCCGCCCGTCTTGGGTATCTCCACCCGGCGCACCGCGTCAGCACGGTAGTGACCTGTTTTGAGTTGTTCTGCAAGCTCGCCCAGATACTTCTCGGCTTGAGCTTCAAAGCGCGCAATGCTGATGCCATCGACACCGCCCGCGCCGCGCCTGCTTTTGACTTGTTGCCAAGCCGCCTGCAGGGTCGAGTCGCGCCAGACCTTGTCAATCAGGCTGAACCACTTGCTGCCTCTGTCTTTGCTTGACGCCGTTACCAGCGCCGCCAACATGCGTTCTGTCCAGATCTCGCGGTCTACCCATTCCCACTCGTGGCTTTCCTGCGCAGGCTCGATGCCTGCACTGGCGGGGTCCGACGCAACACGTCTAGTCGTTGCCGACACTGGTGTTGCTGCTTGCTCTTCGCTTGATCTTTCTTTCACACATTCACCTTCCTGCCCACCTTCCCTCAGCCCGGTTTATGTTGCCCGGGCCTGTGGCTCGATCACTCCAGCCTCGGTACTACGAGGGCTCTGACTCCTGCTGCCGTCACCCACGGCTCACAGGTCTCCCCGCTTGTCTCGCTCACACTTTCCAGACGTTCCGCCTCCAACCACAAGCGTGGTTCGCAAGTCGCTTTACCCGCCAGCGCAGCGCTTGCAATGAGTTCCAGGCTTCGCCATTCCGACATAGGCTCGCCACCACTACCCGCCGAATCGAGTTCGTCATCCTGCGGACCGCCAGTTCGCCTCCGGTTGCTCCCCACCCCGCTTCGCAGCGACGCAGTTACCTTCGACTACGGGGTTCTGGCATGCCCCGGCAAGGACTTTCACCTCGCTGTGTGAACGCCTCCGCGGGCGTACACCGGATCGCGCTTTAGCGCGACTCGTGCACTGACTTGCGAAAAGCTGTTTGACCGGAGAGTTTGCTTGCAAACTCGCAGGGAGTTTTTTTCGCACCGGTCCGAAGGAAAATTTCAAAGCGAAGTTTGCGCGACTAGCGCAAACCGTCACAGCAGGAGGCCGCGCCAGAGTCCGCCTGCCGCGAGCGGCCCTGAACAACGAGAGCCCCTTGAAACAAAAGAACGCCCAGAAAAGTCACCGCCCCCGAAACAGCCTGTCCAAAAACCCGCGCACCAAATCGACCGGGTCAGGCAAACGCAACGGCGGCGGCTCCGGCCGTGGCCTCGGAATCGCGAACTCGACCTGCGAGTCGATCCACTTGTAGCGCAGCGACTGCTGGAAGTAGTCGCCAATGATCGGCAGCGCACTGCGCGCGCCCTGCCCCCACGCGCCCATGTTGACGGTGTTGTCGTTGTAGCCCACCCACGCACCCGCCACGAGCTGCGGATGCATCAGGATGAACCAGCCATCGCTGTTGTCTTGCGTCGTGCCCGTCTTGCCGGCCACGTCGGCTTGAATGCCATAACGAGTGCGGATCGCGCTGCCCGTGCCCCTGTCGACCACGCCACGCATCACATCCACCAACGTCAACGCGCTGGGCCGCGGCATGCCTTCTGAGGCCAGCGGCAGGGCGAACTGCTCGAGCACAACGCCCTTGCGGTCTTCCACACGCGTGACGAGAAACGGCTCGTTGTACGCACCCTCGTTCGCAATCGTGGCGTAGGCCGTCACCATCTCTTTCAGCGTGACAGGTGACGTGCCGAGGGCGAGCGAGGGCACCGCTTCGAGCTTGCTCTGCCGCACGCCCATGGCCTGCGCCAGGTCCACCACGCGCTGCGGGCCTACACGCTGCATCAGCTGCGCCGTCACCGTGTTCTTCGAGAGGGCCAGCGCATCGCGCAGCGTCATCGAGTCGCCGGTGGCGGGCGTGCCATCCGTCGGCGTCCACACATCGCCGCCCTTCATGCGGTAGCTCACGGCCTGGTCCACGAACGTATCCGATGGACCGAACCCGCCCATGAATGCAGCGCCATACACGAACGGCTTGAACGTGGAGCCGGGTTGCCGCCGCGCCATCACCACGTGATCGAACTGCTCTGTCGCGAAGTCGCGGCTGCCCACCCACGCCAGGATGCGCCCGTTGCGCGGATCGAGCGCCATGAAGCCCGTCTGCAGCACCCGCTTTTCTTCGCCGCGCTTGCGCTGGCCATCGGCCAGCGCCTGCAGGCTGTTCATGTTGCGCAGCACGGCTTGGTTGGCGGCCTTCTGGTGGCGCGAATTGATCGTCGTCTTGACTACCAGGCCATCGGCATAGATGTTGTAGCCGCGGCGGTCAGCCCAGCCGATCAACCATTGCCGCACAAACTGCGCGACGTGCGGCGCAACGCCAATCGGCTCTTTCTGGCGCTCGAAGTCCGTCACCAGGGGCCGCGCCGCGAGCGAGTTGAGACGCTTCGCGTCGAGCTTGCCGGCCTTGACCATCTGCGCGAGCACCACGTTGCGCCTGTCGCGTGCCCGCTCCGGGTTGAGCACCGGGTTGTAAACGCTATTGCCCTTGAGCATGCCGATCAGCGTGGCCGACTCAAGAATGTCGAGCTTGTCTGCCGACTTGTCGAAATACGTGCGCGCCGCCATCTCGATGCCGAACGCGTTGTAGAGGAACGGCACCGTGTTCAGGTACGTCTCAAGAATTTCGCTCTTGGTGTAAACGGCCTCGATCTTCACGGCCGTGATCGCCTCTTTCACCTTGCGGTTGATCGACACGGCGCGGCCAATGTCTTCGGGGTACATGTTGCGCGCGAGCTGCTGCGTGATGGTCGAGCCGCCCTGACGGTTGCCACCCAGTGTGCGCAGCAGTGCGCCGCCCGTGCGCACGAAGTCGATGCCGTGGTGCTCATAAAAGCGCTTGTCTTCCGTGGCGATGAGCGCGTTGACGACATGCGGCGATATCTTCGCAAGCGGCACCCATTGCCGGTTGACTCGCCTGAACTCGGCCAGCACGACGTTGTCCGCAGACAGCACCACTGCGGGCGTCTCCGCCTTGCCCTTTCGCAAGTCGCGAATGCCCGGCGTGAACGGAATGAGTACCAGCACGTACACCAGCACAAGCGCTGGCGCCACCAGGGCCGTGCGCACGGGGTGGCGTTGGATCGACTGCCACAAAAGCGTGGACTTCTCGCGCAGCAGCAAGAGTGCGCGTTCAGCGGCTGGATGCATGCGCAATAGCGTAAGGCTGAGTTACGACCAAGGCTGTAGGACGGTCACCCGCGTTGTCGCTCATGGCCGCTGCGCGATCGCGCGGATCATTTCAGCCACGAGTGCCAGCCGGCGCGGGATGCGGTCGATGAGGATGAACTCCTCCTGCGACGAGTGATAGTTGCCGCCTGGCAGCCCCATACTCTCGACCACGGGCTGGCCCGACTGCCCGGCCCAGGCCGCGTCGGTGCCGCCATACGTGCGCGGGTACAGCGTGAGCGTGCCACCCAGGCGCGCGTTGATCTCGCGTGCGAGTTGCGCCAGCTCACGGCCCTGCGCCGTGGCATTGAACGGCGGGAAGAACAAGCCGTCCTGCACCGTGATGGCCGACGCACTGAACTTCTGCTGGCCGATGCGCGCGCGCGCTTGCCGCACCAGGGATGCGTAGGCCTGTGCGTCCGGCACGCGCTGGTCGGCGGACGCAAACGCCTGGCCTTGCGCTGCCGACTTCTCCGGCAGGCCTTCGGCGGACTCCGCCGTGATCTCGACGCCGGACAGCAGCCCACGTGCCCCCGCCTCTGCCAGCCGCTCGACCACAGGCCGCATGTCCTGGTTTTTCGGCACGGCCAGTTCGGCGACAGCTTGCGCGCGCTCGGGAATGATGTTGGACACCACGCCGCCGCCCGCGATCCGCCAGTGCAGCCGGACTTGCGGCATGCGCGCTGACGCGGCCGACACGCGCCGCACGATGTCCGCCGTTTCAACGACGGCATTCACGCCGAGCTCCGGCGAGACACCGGCATGCGAAGCGCGTCCCTTCACGCGGAAGGTAAGGGTCGCAAAGTCGTACGCGGTATTGGACAGCCGGCCGAGCCCTGCCGGGTCTTCGGCGCGCATCACCGTCCAGTTCATCCGCGTCTCGGGCACCTCGCGTTGCGCGTCGACGCTGCGCAGAATGACATCGGCAAGCTCCTCGATGGCGCGCGCATCGGGGCCGGCCTGCACGCGCACATTGAGCTGGCCGACGCCCGATGTTCCCAGCACCACGCCTTCGTCAGGGCCGGTGGGCTCGCCGCTGAGCACCGCGTCATGCGCACGCGCCTGGCTGCGAATGAGGTCGCGCGAGCCGGCCGAGCCGCGCTCCTCGTCGGTGGTGAAGAGCATGGTCACGCGCTCGTAGTCGCCAAAGCCACGCGCCTTGAGCAGGTTCATCGCGTGCAGGAACACCGCGATGCCGCTTTTGTCGTCGGCGATTCCGGGCGCAATGGCCCGGTTGCCATTGATGCGAAACGGGCGCGCCGCTGCGGTGCCCGCGGTGTACACGGTGTCCATGTGGGCGATGAGCAGCACGCTGCGCTTGCCCGTGCCTTTGAAGGTGATGAGCAGGTTGGTGCCGGCCACGTCGTTGGCGGGTGCCACACGCTGCACGTCGCCGCCTATTGCGCGTGCGAAATTCTCGATGTAGGCCGCAACGCCTTCCAGGCCCGGCGCCTGGCCGGTGCCAGAGTCGAACGCAGTCAGGGCGCGCAGCGTTTCAAGCAGTGGTGCGGTTTCTTTCTCGGCCAGTGGAACAAGCGCGGGGTCGAGCTCGTGCGCTGCCGCAGCGCTGCAAACCAGCGCCGCCCAGGCCGCAAGGACGGTAATTGCCGACGCCGTCGCGCGCATGGCGCAGGCTCGCTTTCAGCCCAGGCGGCCGGACAGCTGCGACAGCTTCTGCAGCGCCGAGCCGAGCGTGTCGTCGGCATCGTCAGGCACGTCGCCGCTGGGCGTCAGGTGATTGACCACCTGCGGCAGGATGTGCGCCAGGCCGCTGGTGACCTCTTCGGTCGAGACGCCGAGCTGCTGCGACATGCGCGAGAGCTCGTCGGCGCCCACCACGTCTTCGACTGCCTGCGCACCAATGCCTTCATTGGCGCCGGTCGACACCCACGAGGCGACTTGCTGGGTGTGGCCCTGCTCGCGAAACTTGTCGAGCACAGCGCCCAGGCCGCCGTTGCGCTGCACCCATTGCATGGCCAGCGGCAGCAGCATCGCGACCAGCGCGCCGCCCTGGCCGCCGAGCGCGGAGCCGCCCTGATCGTTGCTGTCGCGGCTGCCACCGCCCAGCACGCTGCCGAGCATGCCGCCAAGGCCGCCACCAAGACCCCCAAGGCCACCCAGGCCTCCAAGTCCGCCCAGGCCACCGAGTCCGCCACCCGCAGCGCTTCCGCCCACGCCACCCAGCCCACCGCCTCCTGCGCCTGCCCCGATCACGCTGGTGAGAATTTGCGACAGAAAATCGTTCGACATGAGGCACTCCGGTCAGGTAAATGGAACCAGCATGGTAGTGCAGGCTCGTGCAGAATTGACGGCATGCCCCCATTCCACCTCGCCTTCCCCGTCCATGACCTTGCTGCAGCGCGCCGCTTCTACGGCGAGCTGCTTGGCTGCCCCGAAGGGCGCAGCAGCAACGAGTGGGTTGATTTCAACTTCTATGGCCACCAGATCGTGGCCCACCTCGCGCCCGGCGAATGCGGCCATCGCCAGTCAAGCAGCGTTGACAATCACGACGTGCCCGTTCGCCACTTCGGCGCAGTGCTGTCCATCGCGCAGTGGGAAGAACTCGCGGCCAAGCTCAAAGCCGCGGGCACGCAGTTCGTGATCGAGCCCTACACCCGCTTCAAGGGCGAAGTCGGCGAGCAGTCGACGATGTTCTTCCTCGACCCCTCGGGTAACGCGATCGAGTTCAAGGCTTTCGCCGACATGGAGTCGCTCTTCGCCAAGTGAGCGGGCCGCGGGCCTGCCCGCACGGCTTACTGCGTGATGAGCTGGTTGATTTGCGGCACGGCTCGCTTCAATTCGGGGCTGGGCACCTTGCGTTCCGTGTTCAGCTTGTTCAGTACGTTTTGCGCCAAGGCCTTCTGTGCCACCACGCCGCAGCGGGCATTGAAAAGCCGCAGCAGCGCATTGCCCTCGTTCAGCTGCCTTTCGTCCAGCCCGCTCAGTCGCGTCAGCATCGTCCAGCACGCCTCATCGCTGCCACTCTCCAGCACGGCCTTGACGATGTCCGTCACGGCCGTGGCCACCTTGTCAGTGACGGCGGCACGCGTGCCACCTGCGCTCAACAGCTGCGCCGATCCGCTGGCCGCCGCGCGGACCCGCATCTGCGCCGCGAGCAGGCTCTCCTGGGCCAGTCGCACCTGTGCGTTTGCATTCACCACTGCCCGATCCGCCGTGTCGACCGCGACACGCTTGCTTTCCACGTCAGCCTGCTTCTGCTTGACAGACTCGGTGAGACTGGCCACTTCATCTTCGGCGGCTTTCTTCGTGGCCTCGTCAGGCGCGGTCAGGCCGGCCAGTTTCTTCTTTGCGTCGTCCAGCTTCCGTCGCTCGTCCGCTAACGCTTGCTGTGCCTGCTTCATCGCCAGCGCTGCCTCGGCCTGACGGGTTTTCGCGTCGTTCTGGTTTTCCTGGGCGGTGGCAACGGCAGCCGCCTCCTTGTCGGTGTTGTCGCTTCCGGTCGCCGCGGAGCTGTTGGTGCCTAGTGCGGCCTGGTCCGCTTTCACCGCGCCGGTCAGTTGCTCGATCGCCAGCAAGCCGAGCGTGAAGTTCTGGCTTCGACGCTGCAGCTCATAGAACTGCTCTCCACTCACAGCTGAATTCATGTAGGCAAGGCAGTTCGAGAACAGGCCATCGCGCAGGAGCTGGATCGACTGCGTGCGCAGGCCTATCGATGCCGAGGCCTCGCCTGCCGCAAATGCCGCTTGCGCGCGGCTTGCCTGCGAGGGCGCGCCGCTGGCGCTTTCGATCAGCGCGGTCAAGCCACCAGAGGCGCTGTAGGCGGAAAGAGCATCAGGGCTTGGCTCGGGACACGTCACTCGGGTTTCGATGTATTCCAGTCCCTTCGCCGTCTGCGCAGCGTCTTTGCGGTTCGAAGCAAATATCGCCCGCTGCTTGGCGTCCACCGCCACCGCCGAGCCACCATCGCCCAAGCCCAACGGCCGGTAGATGGAATTGACATTCGCGCAGCCGGAAAGTCCGGCCGCAGCCACCCATACTGCAACAAGTGCAACTCGCATACACCCTCTCCTGTTGTTGAGATCCGGTATGTAACATCCAGTGGCAAATTGCACATCCTCAATATGGAGGATGCGTTTTCACGAAAGCCTCACACCCATGCCCCGCGAAATCCGCATCAACGCCTTCGACATGAACTGCGTCGGCCACATCCAGCAAGGGCTGTGGACGCACCCACGCGACCAGTCGACGCGCTACACCGATATCAGCTACTGGACGGACTACGCCCGGCGGCTGGAGGCGGGCCTGTTCGACGGCATCTTCTTCGCCGATGTGATCGGCGTGTACGACGTGCTCGGCGGCAGCCCGGACGCAGCTGTGAAGAACGCCGTGCAGGTGCCGGTGAACGACCCGATGATGCTGATCCCTGCCATGGCGTCAGTCACGCAGCACCTGGGCTTTGGCGTGACGGCGAACCTCACGTACGAGCAGCCCTTCCAGTTCGCGCGGCGCATGTCCACGCTGGACCACCTCACGCGCGGGCGCATCGGCTGGAACATCGTCACCGGCTATCTCGACAGCGCTGCGCGCGCTGCGGGCTTCACGCAGCAGATGGCCCATGACGACCGCTACGACATGGCCGATGAATTCATGTCGCTCGTCACTGCACTGTGGGAAGGCAGCTGGGACGACGACGCCGTGATCCGCGACAAGGCCCGCGGCATCTACGCCGACGCCGCCAAGGTGCGCGTCATTCATCACGCGGGCAAGCAATACAAAGTCGACGCGATGCACCTGAGCGAGCCGTCGCCGCAACGCACACCGGTGCTGTACCAGGCGGGCGCGTCTGAGCGCGGCACCCGCTTTGCGGCAACGCATGCCGAATGCGTTTTCATGAACGGCCAGAAGCAGCCCGCCGTGAAGCAGGCCGTGCAGGAGCTGCGCCAGGCAGCCGCACAACAGGGCCGCGCTGCCAGCGACATCAAGGTGTTTCTCGGCGCGACGATCGTCACAGGCGCCACCGAGCAGGAAGCACAGGACAAGTTCGAGGACTACAAGCGCTACGCCAATTCAGAAGCAGCGCTTGTGCATGCGGCTGCATCGCTCGGTATCGACTTCTACAAGTACGACATCGACGAGCCCATCGAGACGAAGAGCAACGCGATCCAGTCGAACGTGGCCGCGATGACGCGCGCCGCCGGGCCGCAGTGGACGCGCCGCAAGCTGCTCGACCAGCTCGTGATGGGCAGCCGCCAGCCGCCGTGGGTGGGCTCCGGTGAGGCCATTGCGCGCAAGATGATCGAATGGTGCGATGCGGCCGATGTCGATGGCTTCAACCTCTCGCGCACCGTCGTGCCGGAATGCTTCGACGATTTCATCGCGCATGTCGTGCCGCAACTGCAGGAGCGCGGCGCGTTCAAGACGAGCTACCAGAGCGGTACCTTGCGCGGCAAGCTGTTCGGCCGCGACAGGCGCGCCAGCACGTCGGCCTAGCCACCGGCGCGCTTGACCTTGTAGCCCTGCGCCTGGAGCAAGGCGATGACCTTGTCGCAGTGGTCGCCCTGCACTTCGATCACGCCGTCTTTCACGGTGCCGCCTGACCCACACGCGGTCTTGAGCTGCTGGTCCAGCTTGACGAGGCCCGCCGCGTCGGCAGGAACGCCCCGCACCACGGTCACCGCCTTGCCGCCGCGCCCCTTGGTTTCGCGAAGCACGCGCACGATCCCGTCGCCGGCCGCAGCCTGAGCCTGGCTGCTCTTGCATGCGCATTGCGCCACCGGCTTGCGGCACACGGGGCACATGCGGCCCGCGTCTGTCGAATACACCAGCCCGCCCGAACCCGATTTGTTTTTCATCATGGATGGGCGCCATTTTGCCGGCGCAGGAGCCGCGCCGGTAGGCGATGATGAAGTGGCGCACACCTTGCTTACGCAGATTCCCACCATGCGCCTGCTGCTGACCTCTGACCTGCACTACCGGCTGCGGCACTACGACTGGCTGCTTGGCGTGGCGGCACGCTTCGATGCAGTCGTGATTGCGGGCGACCATATCGACATCTCTTCGACCGTGTCCGACCGGGTGCAGATCGCCGCACTGTCGGCCAGCCTCACGGCCCTCTCGCACGAGAGCCGGCTGCTCGTATGCTCAGGCAACCACGATCTCGACAGCCGCAACCCGCAGGGGGAAAAGACGGCGGCATGGCTGGACGCGGTGCGCAGCGGCACGCTCGCCATTGACGGCGACACCGTGCACATCGCAGACACCATGTTCACCGTCTGCCCCTGGTGGGACGGCCCTCACGCCCGCGAAGCTGTCGCGGCCCTGCTGGCTGAAGCGGCCAGCAAACGCACGGGCCGCTGGATCTGGGTCTATCACGCGCCGCCCGAGGGCCCGCTCAGCTGGACGGGCAAGCGGCACTTTGGCGATCCGGCGCTGCCCGCGCTGATTGCGCAGTACGCACCCTCGGCGGTGCTGTGCGGCCACATCCATGAGGCGCCCCACAAGAAGGACGGCAGCTGGTTCGACCGCATCGGCAACACATGGCTGTTCAATGCGGGCAACCAGATCGGCGACATTCCGGCCCGCATCGAAATCGACTTCGACGCACAGGTCGCGCGCTGGATCACGATGGAAGGCGTGGAGGAACAGGCGCTGGGGTAAGCCCCGTGCAGGCTGCGTTGATGGCCTGGGTCAATAGTCCGGCACGTCCGTCCGCTCGGAGCCCGAGCCGCTGCTTGCGCCCTGCTGCATGGCCATCAGGTTGGCCAGCACCTGGTCCATCAGCTCCAGGTGCGTGTTGGTGCCCGCGTATTGCCGCTTGATGTCGACCAGGTATGAGGTCACGGCCTGCAGGCGGCGCGCGAGCAACTGCGCGATGGCGTAAGTCAACGCGGGGTCGCGCCGGGCTGCCTCTTGCGCGTCGTCCACGATGTACACCGTGCTGTCGCGCACAGCCACCACATCAGCCATGGGCGCCGAGCCGAGCACCGCCGAGATCTCGCCCATGAAAGAGCCAGGCTGCGTCACGGCCACCACCCGCACGCCTGATCGCACCACTTCGAAGGCGCCTTCCTTGAGCACGTAAACGCGCCCCATCGGCACGCCTTCTTCGATCAGCACGTGGCCAGCTGCTACCTGCAGTTCAGGCAGCAAGCGGCACAGGCTGAGGACGTCGGACATGCCTTCGGCCGAAGCAATTACCGGGCCTGTTGCAGCGGGCAGCTACGCCGGACGTGGGGTGTTGGTCACGCCGTCGTGGCGAAAGCCGACTTCATGACCGTGCCGCCGGCGTCCACCAGGCCCTTGATCGCCGGTGCCAGCTCGTTGGGCAGGAAGTCCAGCGTCCAGACGACGCGGCTGCCCGCACCATCGGCGAAGACCCGGATCGATGCGTTGTGGTGCGTTGCGCGGCCACCGACCGACGCATACACCAGGCGGCGCCGCTCGTCGCTGATGTCCACCAGGATTTCGCGCACCACGATGCCGTTGGAGAACTTCACCACACGCGCCTCACCGTCCATCTTGCATTCGCTCACGATGCCGGGAAAGAGCTTGTGGACCTGCCCGAAGTCGCGAACCTGTTGCCATACCCTGTCGGGGCTCGCGGGGACTCTGATCTCTTTGACGATGCTTGCCATGTCTTTGTGCCTCTGTGCTTTGCGATTAAAAAACGACGACTGAACGGATCGACTCACCGGACTTCATCAAGTCGAAGCCCTTGTTGATGTCTTCGAGCTTGAGCGTGTGCGTGATCAGGTCGTCGATGTTCAGCTTGCCTTCCATGTACCAGTCGACGATTTTCGGCACATCGGTGCGGCCGCGCGCGCCGCCGAAGGCGGAGCCCTTCCAGTGCCGACCTGTCACAAGCTGGAACGGCCGCGTGCTGATCTCGGCGCCCGCCGGGGCCACGCCGATGATGATGCTTTGCCCCCAGCCCTTGTGGCAGCACTCGAGCGCCTGGCGCATGGTGGTCGTGTTGCCGATGCATTCGAAGCTGTAGTCGGCCCCGCCGTCGGTCAGCTGCACGATCGCGTCGACCACATTGGGGTGGTCCTTCGGGTTGACGAAGTGCGTCATGCCGAATTTGCGGGCCATTGCTTCACGCGCGGGGTTCAGGTCCACGCCGATGATCTTGTCGGCACCGACCATCCTGGCGCCCTGGATCACGTTCAGGCCGATACCGCCCAGGCCGAACACCACCACGTTCGCGCCCGCCTCGACCCGGGCGGTGTAGATCACGGCGCCGACGCCCGTTGTCACGCCGCAGCCGATGTAGCAGACCTTGTCGAACGGCGCGTCACTGCGAATCTTCGCCATCGCGATTTCAGGCGCGACGATGTAGTTGCTGAATGTAGAGGTGCCCATGTAGTGCAGCACGGGCTTGCCCTTGTGCGAGAAGCGCGACGTGCCGTCAGGCATCAACCCCTTGCCTTGCGTGCCGCGAATGAGCTGGCACAGGTTGGTCTTGCGCGACAGGCAGAACTTGCACTGGCGGCACTCCGGCGTGTAGAGCGGAATGACGTGGTCGCCAACCTTCAGCGACGTCACGCCGGGGCCGACATCGACGACGACGCCTGCGCCTTCATGGCCGAGCACCGCCGGGAACAGCCCCTCAGGGTCAGCGCCGGAGAGCGTGAAGTAGTCGGTGTGGCAGATGCCCGTGGCCTTGATCTCGACCAGCACTTCGCCGGCACGCGGGCCGTCGAGGTCGAGCTCTTCGATCGTCAGGGGCTGGCCCGCCTGCCATGCCACCGCAGCGCGTGTCTTCATTGTTGTTGCTCCGCGTGGGCCTGGCCCACGATGTCTTCGTAATACCTGAACTCGTGACAGCTGCGGGCCCAATGCTCGTTGGTGGCGTTCCGCGCGCCGATACCGACGAGCCTGCGCCCGGCCGCCTTCATTTTCTGCGACAAAGGCAGGAAGTCGCTGTCGCCGCCGACCACCACGACCGTGTCGATGTGCCCGAACCTGTGCACATCCTCCATGGCGTCGAGGCATAGCCTGATGTCAGCGCCGTTCTTGGCCGTGGCACCCGGGGGGAACAGTTGCACCAGCTCCATGGCGTTTTTCAGCAGCGCCTCACGGTAGCGGCCGAAGAACTGCCAGTTGCAATACGCACGATGGATCGCCACCGGCCCCAGCGATGCAGCGAAATCGGCAACCGCCTGCACCTGCACAAGCGGCTCCTGCAGCCTGAACCGGTTGTCGGGCCGCGCATAAGCGCCGGGCTCTTTCGCCTCGCACAGACTGGCGTGCAGATTTTCGAAATCCCAGTAGATGGCGACGGAACGTTCGCGCTCGTCGTGCCGCATTACGCCGCCGCAAGCATTTTCTTGAGCTCGGCACTGTCGATGAGCGCCTGCAGGTCTTCATAGCCGCCCACCAGGGTTGCCTTGACGAAAATCATCGGGAAAGTCGGCCAGCCTGTCCACATCTTGAGCGCATTGCGCGGCCGCCACTGGCTTGTGTAGCTGCCGTAGCTGAGGTACTTGTACGGCACACCGGCCGCATCGAGCGCTTTGCGCGCCTTCGCAGGAAAAGGATTGAACGCCATGCCCACCACCACGACATCGTTGGACGCGACGGCGGCCATGACCTCGTCGACGATGCCGTGTTGCCAGCGCTCGACCTTCTGCCTGACGGCCGGATGAATGGAAGCTTCAGACAAAATTTTGCGTGGCATATGAAATTCTTCTCGTGTTTGCATAACGGTACCACGCAGTTCGCCGTGCGATGAGTTAGGCTCTGCGGCCCATGGAAAAGTTCGACTACAAACTCAAAATCTGGGAGGCCGAGGCAACCGACCTCGACCTCGCCGCCGCTGAAGAGCGCTTTCGCAAATCCATGGAGGAACACCTCGGCGCCCCCGCCCTGGTTCTGGCCGTGTACGAGAGCCACCGCCGCCTGTCATGCATTTACGGCTACGACCCCGACATGGAAGACCTGTCTGACGCCGAGCGGCACATCTTCGTGCAATGGCAGGATGCAGAGCGCCATGCGCTCGCAGCTGCTTTCGGGCCTAACCGCTACATGGGCGACGCGATGTATGAAATCAGCGACCCTGAGGAATCCCTGGAAATGAAGCGGTAGCGTGCGGCGTGGCCGGTGCAGCACGCACAGAGTTACCTCACGCACGAGCCCGGCAAACTCAAACCGCCCGGCCCAGCCGCGCGATCGCCTCTTCGATTTTCTGCACGTCGGCCGTCGCAAAGCTCAACCTGAACGTCGAGTGATCGGGGTCTTTGGCGAAGAACGGCGCGCCCGGCACGAACGCAACGCCCTGCTCGATCGCCCGCTTGGCGAATTCGCCTGCGTCCTTGACCTTGCCGCCCGCACCCGTCAGCCGTGCCCAGAAGAACAAACCGCCGCGCGGCTGCGTGAATGCCACTGCATCGCCGAGTTCACGCGCAAGCGCCTGGCCCATGGCCCGTGCCCGCTCGGCATAAACGGTGCGCACATGATCGAGCGTGGCAGGCATGCGCCCCGCCTTCAGGTATTGCGCAGCCGTGGCCTGCGCGAACGTGCTGGTGTGCGCATCGCTGAACTGTTTGCACATCACTGCTTTTTGCAAGAGCGCAGGCGGCGCCACCATCCAGCCGACGCGCAGGCCGGGGCTGAGCACCTTGCTCATGCTGCCGCAGTACACCAGCCACTCACGGCTTGCGGGCACCTGCTGTGACAACGCCATGAGGCTGGGCGGCGGTGGCTCGCCGAAATACAGGTCGCCATAGGGGTCGTCTTCCACCACCAGCACCTGGTGCCTCGCGGCCAACTCCAGCACCTTGATGCGGCGCTCGCGGCTGAGCGTTGCGCCGCTCGGGTTGCCGAACGTGGGAATGAGGTAGATGAACTTCGGCTTGTGCTCGATGATCTGCTGCTCCAGCACATCGACCATCACGCCGTGCTCGTCGACCGGCGCGCTCACCAGGTCGGCGCCGTACAGGCGAAAGCACTGGATGGTCGCCAGAAAGGTCGGGCCTTCGACAATCACTTTGTCGCCCGGGTCGATTAGCGTCTTGCCCAGCAGGTCCAGCGCCTGCTGGCTGCCGGTGGTGACCACCAGGCCGTCAGGTCTGACGTCGATCCCCTTGCCGGCCATGAATTGCGCGAGCTGCGTGCGCAGCGGCTCAAAGCCTTCCGTGGCGCCGTATTGCAGCGCGCCGCCGGGCTCTTCCTGCAAGGCACGCTGCGAGGCCTGCGACAGCCCGGTGACATCGAACATCGCGCTGTCGGGAAAGCCACCGGCCAGCGAAATGATGCCGGGTTTGCCAAGCAGCTTGAACAGCTCGCGGATGGCAGAGGTTTCTACGTTGTCGAGGCGTTTGGCGAACGGGATGGGCATGGTGGTGAAAGGGTCTGGGCCGGGTATGGACTGAGTATTGTGGCGCGGCTGGGCGGGGCAAGCCGTATCTGGCGCAGGCACAACTGTTCTTGCAGGAACTGCCCTAGGCGAATTCGCCCACGAGCGCCAGCACATACAGGCTCAGGCTGATCACGATCCCGCGGAACGGAATCTTGAACCAGTAGCGCCAGCCGAGCCATGCGTAGGCCACCAGCACCACCAGGCCCGTGCCCAGCAGGAAGGTGGAGGCGAAGAGCACCTTGGTCTGCGCAAGCGCCAGGTAGCCGTAGATCCAGCCGAACAGGATCGCGCCGTAGGAGTGGCTCGCATTGAAGCCGACCCAGGCCCGCCACATCGTCGTCTGGCGCGTGATCACGGGCGACACGGCTTCCATCGCGACCTTCAGGGCCGCATCACGCGGGTCGAATTTGTCGGTGGCAAATGTATAGATGAGGTGCACGAGGCCCAGCGCAAGGATGATGAAGGCGCTGGCCGCAAGAAGGTAATGGGCAAACATGCGCGCATTGTGCTCTGGCACGCGAGTGCGCAAGGCAAAATGCTCGCCTGAGGGAAATTCATGATCGAAAAACACCTGGACATCACCACGGCTGATGGCGCGATGAACACGTTCGTCGTGCATCCGGACGAAGGCGGGCCCAAGCCTGTTGTCTTCTTCTACATGGATGCACCGGGCAAGCGCGAAGAGCTGCACGACATGGCGCGCCGCCTCGCTTCGGTGGGTTACTTCGTCGTGCTGCCCAACCTGTACTACCGCCGCACGCGCGACTACTGGCTGCGCGAGCGCACCGAAGCCGGCATGGCCGAGATGTTCACGCACATGCACGCAACGACCAACGCCATGATCGTGAGCGACACCAGGGCGATGATCGACTTTGTCGACACCCAGCCTGAAGCCGATGCCTCGAAGATCGGCGCCGTCGGCTACTGCATGAGCGGCCCGTTCGTCATGCACGTGGCAGCGGCCTACCCCGACCGCATTCACAGCATTGCGTCGATCCACGGCGCGAACATGGTGAACGACCTGCCCGACTCCCCTCACCTCACGGCCGCGAAGATCAAGTGCGAGGCCTACTTTGCCTGCGCCGAGATCGACAAGTGGGCACCGCCCGCCGATATCGACAAGCTCGAAGCCGCCATGAAAGCTGCCAACATGAAGCACCGCATCGAGTGGTATCCGAAAGCAGAGCACGGCTTTGTCTTTCCGCAGCGGGCCGTGTACGACAAGCCGAGCGCAGAGCGGCATTGGGAACGGGTGCTCGACCTGTTTGCCCGCACGCTATGACGGCCGGTGTGCGGCCCTCGCCCGCCCGCTTGTACGCCAGTCACCTCAAGGGCCTCCTGCTGGGCATCCGCTCGAAGGCGCCCTTTCGCAAATGGTTCCAGTGCAATATCTGCGGCGCCTACAACAGCCGCCCTTACAGCGACTTCAACCGTGAGTCGCCCAGCTGCGACCAGTGCGGCTCCACCGTGCGCATGCGCGCCATGATTCATCACGCGAGCGAAGCGCTTTACGGCAGGAGCCTCGTGCTGACCGAGTGGCCGGTTCACCCCGAATATCGCGGCGTGGGCCTGAGCGACTGGGACGGCTATGCCAATCGCCTGCCGCATCGCGTCAACTACACCAACACGTACTACCACCAGGCGCCGTTTCTCGACATCACGAAGCCGCCCGCCGAGATGGAGCACACCTGCAACTTCATCATCTCGACGGATGTGTTCGAACACGTGCTGCCCCCCGTATCCAGGGCATTCGAAGGTGCGATGAAACTGCTCAAGCCCGGTGGCACGCTGGTGATGTCGGTGCCGTTCGCGCTTGAGACGCCAGAAACAATCGAGCACTACCCGGACATCCACAACTTCGAGATCCGCAAAGTCGGGGACGACTACGAGCTGGTGAACACGCTTGCGTCAGGCGAAGTGAAAGTGCATCGTGACCTGGTGTTTCACGGCGGCCCGGGCGATACGCTCGAGATGCGCGTGTTCGCCAAGGAAGCCCTGCGCAAAAACCTGGAAGACGCCGGCTTCACCGATGTGCGCTTTCGCGGTGAGTCGATGAAGAAGTACGGCATTTACTGGCACTACCCGTGGTCGGTGCCGGTCACGGCAAAGGCGCCGGGCTAGGCACCTTACCTGCTCAATAGCCGCCCGTCGCGCGTGACCATTGCCAGGTCAACGAACTTGCTGCCGTGGTGCGCGCCAGAGCTGAACGCAACTTTGTAGCCGCCCAGGTCGTAGGTGCCGAGGTTCGAGAGTGCAGCCAGCACCGTCCGGGCCGACACCGGCGCCTTGGCGCGGCGAATGCCTTCCACCAGCGTCTTCGCGGCGATGCAGGCCTCCAGCTGCGTGCTGTTCATCGGCGTCGTGATGCCCGAATCGGCAATGGCCTTGGCGCATTCGCGCACCACCGGCACTTGCTGCGAGCTCGGGTTGGGCACCACCTGCGTGATGGACACGCCCGACGCTGATGCACCCGCTGCGGTGATGAACTGGTCCGCGCCGATGAACGACAGCGACGACGTCGGCACGATGCGGCCCATCTCGACCAGCTGCTTCTGGAAAGTGGCAGCCGCTCCCGACAGGATGGTGTGAAGAATCAGGTCGGGTTGCTGCGCCAGCAAGGCATCCACTTCCACCTTGGTGATCGGCACATTGCGCTTGAGCGGCAGCGCCTGCGGCACAAGGTTGATCTTTTGCAGGTACTTCTGCACGACCTCGAAGTTCTGCTTGCCGACCTCGTCTTCGTAGTGAACGACCGTGACGCGCTTGAGCCCCAGGCTCATCCAGAAATTCAGGATCTTCTCCATCTCTTCGCCATACGACGCGCGCATCGTGAAGAGCACCGGGTTGTTCACGCGAACCGGATTGGCACCGGAGAACGGCGCAAAAAAGGCGACGTCGGCCTTTTCGGCCTGCGGTATGGCGTCAAGGCTCAGCGTGGCAGATGCATAGCCGAAGAGCGCCAGCGGATTCTTTTCTTCGAGCAGCGTCTTCGTATTGGCCGCCGCCTGCTTGCGGTCGTTCTTGTCGTCGAGCGAGACCAGCTCGATCTGCTTGCCCTGCACGCCGCCTCTGGAATTGACGTGCGCGAAATAGGCCTTCGCACCATCGCGAATGTCCTTGCCGAAAGCTGCGTTACTGCCCGTCAAAGGCACAGACTGGCCAATGACCCATTTATCGCCCTGGGCGTTGGCGGCCAGCGCGGCAGCCGCGAGAACAAAAGCAAATACAACTGACTTCATCAAAACCTCATCCGTGTGACACAGATAAGGTTACTTGCGTTACAGCTCGATGCGCTGGCAATGCGTCAACAAATTGGTGCGATCGTTAACAGGAAATTGCAATGACAAGCTTGCACCTGAAACAGACTGTTAGCGCGCTAATAAGAATGTTCTCAGGGCGCGGTACCCATGTTCTTCTGAAGGAATTTGTCGACGCGAGTCCAGAAGTCCACGCGGTTTTTCACCAGGCTCCAGCCGTGCCCTTCTTCGGTGTATTCGATCCATTCCACATTGGGGTTCGTGCGCTCCAGGGCTGAGCGAAGACGCGTGCCGTGCACGATCGGCACGCGCCGGTCTGCGCCGCCGTAAGCAAGCAACACCGGCTGCTTGATGCGCGCTGCCTGCTTGAGCGGCGAATTGGCGTCCATCTGGGCGCGGTCTTTTTCCGGGTCGCCCAGCAAACGCGGAAAGCCGTACTTCTTCACGACCGTCGAGATGTCGCTCCAGTTCACCGTGTACATCATTTCCATGTCGGCCACGCCGACCCAGTTCACGCCGCACTTGTACAGATCGGGGTCGTTCACCAGGCCCATCATGGTGGCGTAGCCGCCGTAGCTGGCGCCCGCGATGCAGATGCGAGCGGGGTCCGCAATGCCCTGGGCGATGGCCCATTTCGTGCCGTCGGCCACATCGTTCTGCATGGCACGGCCCCACTGTTTGAAGCTCGCGCTGAAGTGCTTGTAGCCGTAGCCTGTGCTGCCGCGAAACTCAGGTTCGAGCACGGCGTAACCGCGCGACGCAAGGAACTGGCTGTCGCGGCTCCACTTCCATTCACCGCCACGCAACCACGGGCCGCCATGCACCAGCACCACCATGGGCAGCTTCTTGCCTTTGGCGCCGCGTGGCAGCGTGAGCCACGCTGGGATCTCCAGGCCATCGCGGGCCTTGTACTTCACGAAGTCGCGCGTGGCCATGCGCTTGGGGTCGATCTCGCGCATCACGGGGCCGAGCACGGTGAACTTGTTGGTCGCGGTATTGAACAGCATGTACGTGCCCGGATCCACATCGGAATAGGCGTTCACCAGCACGACAGGCAGCTCGCCGCGCAGCGGCACTTCCATGTGGTTCACGGTGTTGGGCAGCAGCTTGTCGATGCGCGCCTGCACGTCTTTCCACTTCGGGTCGAGCCAGGCCGTCGCGTTCGCGTCGGAGACATAGCGTATGCCCACAGGCCCATCCTGGCCCATCACGATCGAGCCATGGAAATCGAAGTCCTTGAGCGACAGCAAAGGCTCGGGGTCGAGCGCCTTCTTCACCGGGTCAAAGCGATACAGCGCTGTCTTGTCGTGGCCGTTGTTTGAGGTGACAAACAGCGAGCCGTCTCGCGCAATGGCCACAGGGAAAAAGCCGCCCGAGGAAAACTGGTCGAACTGCGCCAGCATCGTCCACTTGCCGTCGGCCTCAAGCCTGTGCACGGCATATTTGCCTTCGTCGTAGGTCAGCTCCACGCGCGGCGTGTCGGTGCTGTCCATCACGGCGTCAACGATCTTGCCGGGGCGGGTGAACGTGGTGTAGCGGCCCGTGGCCGTATTGAGCTTCAACACATTCATCGATGCGGTGCCCAGGCTGCTGGTCCAGTCCCATTGCTCCACAAAAATGTCGTCCGATTTCTGGTCGTTGGTCGTCGCGAGAAAGTCGGTGAAGTAGTTGAGCATGCGTACATCGCCATGCTCGCGCAGGAACTGCTGGTCACGGTCGACCAGCTGCCGGTAGTCGCTGCCGTCGCGCGACACGGCGTACAGGCCACCGCCCACCACGGTGTCGCCAATGGCTGTCTCGGTGTCGTGCACGTTGAACACCAGCCTGTTGTCATTGACCCAGATGACTTGCGAGATGTCCACATCGGTCGGCGAGACCAGTGCTTTCGCAGTGAGCTTCTCGACATCCATGACCACCAGCTGGGCGCGCCCGCCTTTTGGCGCGACTTTCAGCGCCAGGTACCGGCCATTGGGCGACAGCTTGCCACCGCTCATGGCGGGGTTCTGGAAGAAGATCTCGACGGGGGTGGGTGCCTGCGCCTGCGCAACGGCGGGGCCTGCAGCGGCGGCGGCAAGCGCCACACCCAGGGCAATGAAGGTTTTGCGAATATGCATCAGCGTTTATACAACGCTGATGCAGCGCGATTCGCGCTATCCGCTAGAACCCGGCCACCAGGCCGTCGCGGCGCGAATCGCTCGCCGCGATGTAGCCTTCGCGCGCCGGGTCGCCCGCGCGCCAGATGAACTGGCCCGAGCCGAAATCCATGTAGCTGTCGTTGATCACTTCGATCTGGTGGCCGCGCGCCTGCAGCTCGCGCACAACCGCCGGGTCCATTTGCTGCTCGACGTTGAGCTCCATGCCGGCATTGAAGCGCCAGCGCGGTGCGTCGCACGCCACCTGCGGGCCCTGCTTGTAGTCGATCATGCGCACCAGCGTTTGCAGGTGGCCCTGCGGCTGCATGTTGCCGCCCATCACGCCGAACGACATCACCGGCTGGCCGTCCTTCGTGAGGAACGCGGGGATGATGGTGTGGAAGGGCCGCTTGCCCGGCGCAACCTGATTCGCGCCCGCCTCCAGGCTGAAACCATGGCCGCGGTTTTGCAGGCTCACACCGAACGTCGGCTCCACACAGCCGGAGCCAAAGCCCATGTAGTTGCTCTGGATGAAGCTGACCATCATGCCGTTTTCATCAGCGGCGGTGAGGTAGATCGTGCCGCCCTTGACCGGGTTGCCCGCACCAAAATCCTGCGCCTTCTTCATGTCGATCAACGCGGCGCGGCTGGCCAGGTATTTGTCATCGAGCATCTGCTCGGTAGTCACACTCATGGCGGACCGTTCGGCCACGTACTTGTACACATCGGCAAACGCGAGCTTCATCGCTTCGATCTGCAGGTGCTGTGAATCGGCGCTGTCCACCGGCAGCTTGGCCAGGTCGAACTTCTCGACGATGCCCAGTGCAATCAACGCCGCGATGCCCTGCCCGTTCGGCGGGATCTCATGCATCGTGTAGCCACGGTAATTGCGCTCGATGGGCTGCACCCACTCGGGCTTGTACGCTGCCAGGTCGCTCGCCTTGAGGCTGCCGCCGCTCTCGCTCGAGAACTTCTCCAGCGCCTGCGCAATCTCGCCGCGATAGAACGCCTCACCCTTGGTCTGCGCGATCAGCCGCAGCGCCTTGGCCGCTGACTTGAACTGGAACAGCTCGCCCACGTGCGGCGCGCGGCCATTCGGCATGAATGCCTTCGCGAAACCGGGTTGCGCGTGCAATTCGTCGATCACCGCTGCCCACTTGCTCTGGACAACAACGGGCACCAAATAGCCGCGCTCGGCCGCCTCAATGGCCGGCTCCATCAAGTCGGCAAAGGGGAGCTTGCCGTAGCGCTCGCTCAGCGCCATCCAGCTGCCCACCGCACCCGGAATCGTCGCGGAGTCGATGCCACGCTTGGGCGGGTTCTTGCTGCTGCCGTACTTGTCCTTGAAGTAGTCAGGCGTCCAGGCCGCTGGCGCCGGGCCGCTTGCATTCAGGCCCTGCAGCGTTTTGCCGTCCCACACGATGGCGAATGAGTCGCTGCCCAGCCCGTTGCTCACCGGCTCCACCACCGTCATGGTTGCTGCCGCTGCAATCGCTGCGTCTACTGCGTTGCCGCCCTTGAGCAACATGCGAAGCCCTGCTTGCGAGCCGAGCGGGTGCGACGTCGAGCAGATGTTTCGCGCGAACACCGGCAGGCGCGTGGACAGGTAAGGATTGTTGAAGTCGAAGGTCATGCCGATATTATTGCCCGACCTCTGTTGGCACGCTAACGGCCAGGGCCTGGCCTAGACTTCCCCCCAATGAAGACAGATTCAATCCAGCATTTCTTTGAGACATTGCGCGCTGCCAATCCGCTGCCCGTGACGGAGCTCGAATTCACAACGCCATTCGAGCTGCTCACAGCCGTGCTGCTGTCCGCGCAGGCGACCGACGTAGGCGTGAACAAGGCGGCGCGCCGGCTCTTTCCGGTGGCGAACACACCACAGGCGATTCTTGACCTGGGCATCGAGCGCCTCACCACGTACATCCAGACCATCGGCCTGTATCGCATGAAGGCCAAGCACCTGATGGAAACCTGCCGCATCCTCGTTGAGCAGCATGGCGGCCAGGTGCCACGCTCACGCGAGGCGCTGGAAGCGCTTCCGGGTGTGGGCCGCAAGACCGCGAACGTTGTGCTCAATGTGGTGTTCGGCGAGCCGACCATGGCGGTCGATACGCATATCTTCCGGGTGAGCAACCGCACTGGCCTGGCGCCGGGCAAAGACCCGCACGAGGTTGAAATGAAACTGCTCAAGCGCGTGCCCGAGGAGTTCATGCACGACGCGCACCACTGGCTGATCTTGCTGGGCCGCTATGTATGCGTGGCCCGCACGCCGCGGTGCTGGGAGTGCGCCGTGAGCCCCTGGTGCGACTTCAAGCCGAAGACGCTGCCGCCGAATCAGGCCTGATCGCCAAGCTGCGCTTCGAGCAGGCAATTGAACTCACGCGCGAAGTCAACGGAGACGCGTGCATGCACCGCGCCCTGCCTGTCGAAGAATCGTTGCGCACCCCGGGCCGTGAACACGCCTTCATGCCAGATGCCGGGGTGGATGTAGAGCCCGCGATCGCCCTCGAAACGAAAACAGATAAACCGCTGCGGCGTGATGTCGTCACCCGGCAATGCGAGCGGCACGTAGAACGGATGCCTGTCGAGCGGGAAGAACAGCTGGCCGCCATCGGGGTGATAGTTCGCGTGCCACAGGAGCATGCGAGCCGGTGCGCGCGAGTGGTCCTCACGCGCCTGCGCAGGATCGGTGCCATACGCCAGCACGTAGTGGCCCGACACGGCTTCGTTGCGGCCATAGAGCACGTCGCCTTTCCACTCGCTCACGAACACACCCTGCGTCGTGCCGGCCTGGTCGCCCGTGTCTTCATCGACGGCTCGCGTGCCAACGCTGGGCCATCGCACGATCTCGACCGGGCACTTGTCTGCGTCAGCGACGAGATGGCCAAAGCCCTTCAAGTTGGCATCGGTCGCATCGACCACCGGCATGCGCACTGTCGGTAGGCCTGCGGGCAGGTTGGGGTTCAGGAAGTCGAAGATGGGCATAGGGGGTTGGACTACGAGTCGCTGTGAGCGGGCGAGTTCATCACCGCCTCCACATGATGACCATCCGGATCAACAAGAAAAGCGGCGTAGTAATGCTCACCGTAGTGAGGCCGCAAGCCCGGCGCGCCGTTGTCCGTGCCGCCCGCTGTGAGGCCTGCTGCATGAAACGAGGCGACTGCTTCGCGCGACAAAGCATCGAATGCAAGATGAAAGCCCGGGCCGGGCGCACGGGCCGCTGGCTGCAGCTTCAGGCACAGCTTGTCTTTGCCGTCTTCGACGCCGTAGCCGATAGCCGTGCTGGCTTCAAATACTCGCCGAAAGCCCAACGCCTCCAGAGCTGCGTCGTAGAACGCGCCAGCCGTTTCAAGATTGGCGACTCCGAGCGAGATGTGATGCAGCACGCGGCGAGGTCTGGCAACTATTCGAGAAACGCGTTCTCTGTGTAGTGCGTCACCGCGACGGTTCTATCTGAATCTGAAGGCGCAAAGAAGATGTCCTTGCCCAGCCGGTAGGTGTAGCCGCACTGGTTCATTTCCATACGGAATGCCGGCAACTGCACTGCCACACAACGCTGGCCATCGGGTTGTAACTGCCACGTGCCCACTGCTTCGCTCGAGCCGTGGCCTTGCTTGTTATGGACCATGCCCACCACCGTGCGATCCCCACGCATGGTCATGTAAGAGTCAGCGTCCGCAGCCTTGCGCACGATACGCAGGTCACCCAGCGACTGGACTTCACCGGAAGAGAGTTTTTGCGCCCCGAGATCCAGCAGCTGGCCCAGGCTGGCCGGTTGCCCGGCAGATGCGAACGGCGATAGCGCTGCCAGTACGGTCGCCGCTGCGAGTGACTTGATCATGTGCAAGCTCCGGTTTCCGGCGACATCGCCACAGCCTTTATAGCAACGCACATCCAGTAGGGCAAGCCGCCTGCTTCACGCCCGAAGCTCCTCCATGCCAGATAACAACCTGGCCAGTTCCCGCGTCAGTTCACCGGCCGCAACGTCCTTGCAACCGCTGGAATTCTGGCCCGACCACAGGGGCGAGAAATCACCCGACCCACGCATTTCCGCCTTGGCGCGCAATGGCGCGATGGCGGCGGTGGCCAGCGGAAAGGCGGGTACAGCAGTGCTGATCGGCCCCAGCTCCCTCATGATGCGATTGACGATGCCCCGGGCAGGCCGCCCGGTGAAGAGATTGGTGAGTGCAGTGTGGCGCGCAGCATCACTCTTGAGCGCAGCGCGATGGATGGCGCTCGTCGTGGCCTCGGGGCACAGCAGGTAAGCCGTGCCGATCTGCACACCAGCCGCGCCAAGTGCCATGGCAGCAGCAACGCCATTCGCATCCGCGATGCCTCCTGCCGCAATCACCGGCAGCTTCACGCTTCGCACGATCTGCGGCAACAACGCGAAGGTGCCCATCTGGGCAGTCAAGTCGTCCGACAGGAAGTTGCCGCGGTGCCCGCCCGCCTCCAGCCCTTGGGCAATGATGGCGTCAACGCCCTGGGCTTGCAGCCACAGCGCTTCGTCGACAGTCGTTGCCGACGAGAAAATCTTCGCGCCCCATGCCCTTGCGCGGGCCAGCAGTCCGGCGGACGGCAACCCAAAATGAAAGCTCACCACGGCAGGCTTGAACTCGTCCAGCACGTCAGCAGCTTCGGCAGTGAAGGGAGCGCGCCCTGCCCCCGGCGCAATCTTGTCGGCATCAATGTCGAATTCCCGGAAGTAAGGCGCAAGTGACGCGCGCCAGAGCGCCTCGCGCTCGGCACTCGGCACGGGCGGTGTGTGGCAAAAGAAATTGACGTTGAACGGCTTGCTGGTTTGCGCCTTGATCGCCATGAGTTCGCTGCGAAGCGCGTCCAGGCTCAGCATGGCGCAGGGAAGCGAGCCGAGCCCACCTGCGTTGCACACGGCCACTGCCAGCGCGCTGCCCTGCACACCCGCCATTGGCGCCTGGATGATCGGCAGCTCGATGCCGAGGAGTTCTTGCAGTGTCATTGGCTGATGCTACGGCCCGGGCTACGCTTTAAATTCAGAGACATGATTCGCGATGTGCATGGCGTGCGCCAACTCATAGCTGGCCTTGTCAAGCTCACCGTACGCAAAGTGCGGCTTGAGCCCGCCTGGCCAATTGCGGAAGGCGGCAATAGCGGCAACAAGCCGTTCCATGCCTTGCTTGGGGTCCGATCCGCGATCCAGCGCGGGCGCGCCAGGAATTGGCTCCGACAGACTGTGCGTCATTTGCCCACGCCATGCGAACACCTGGAAGGCGGCAGCGCCGGCGGTTTTCTGGAAAAGGCGTGACTTCGATTCCGGAAAACCGGTCATTGAATATTCAATGCTCTGGGCCAGGTGATTCAGCGTTTGCGCCCATGAGAACGCAGTGTCCGATTTTGGAATGCCATTGGCGGCCAGTTTGGTGACCGCATCTTGCGCTGCAGCCAGCGATGAGAATCGCAGCCCTTCATTCGATGCACAAGCCGCCAGCGGGACGACTGACGAAGCTGCGCCTGCTTTGACCATCAGAGCGAGGACTTGACGACGAGTAGTTGGCATATCTGCGGACTTTCTCTATTTGCCGATTCGAAGAGGGCGTGTTCGCTGCGCTCGCGCGACACTCAAGCCGCACTGCCCGCAGGTGGCCGGCGCTTCATGTGTGCAGTTTCGCGCGGCGGTGGCTCATAGGGTTCGGGCCAGTAATCAGTCACCCTGGCGATCTGGCCGCCGTGCACTTCAAAAACCGAAATGCCCTTCATGCTGTCCTGACCCACGTTGAAGTCGATGATGCAGATGGCCTTGTCGCCATCGCATACCAAGTCAGTGATTTTGGCCTTCCAGTCACCTGGCCAGGTGCTGAACATTTCGGCGTAGCCCTGTCCAGACTCGATGTATTCGCGAGTCTGCGGCACTTCGTACTTCAGGTCTGACGCAAGAAGCTTTGCGAACTCGTCCCAATGCCTTGCATTGGCGAGTTCCCAGTGTCTGAGGATCAAGGCGCGAGTGTTGTCAGGCATGAGGCGGCTGCGAAACGAAGGTGAATTCTCTCTCTACGCGGCACGAAGCCAGCGCAACATGGCGGGATAGACCTTGGCGCTTGCGGCGCTGGCCTGCGCCGGTGTGGCCGCCATGCCTGCGGCTGAGAGGCCTGCTGCGCCTGGATACACGCCTATGCTGTAGGTAAAACAAAGGCCAGCGGACTTGCCGCCGTAGCCGCCTTCATGAAACAGCACTTCCGCTGGAAGGCCAATTTCCACCAGCGCAGCGTAGGCCCATGCAGTGACTTCCGGCTCACCGGCATGCAACACCAATTCCGTACCGTGCAAATTTCCACCAACAGTGCGGCGCAAGACATCAGGAAGTACGGCCAGGTGGCCAGCCTCGTGCAGCAGATCGCCAGGCCACGTATTGCGGGCACGATCGAGAATCAACTCGCCATTCACGATGGCAAGGCCTGGCAGGAATGTGTCTCCCGCAATTGCCTCCTCGCGAACGGAGAGTCCGATGCCGCGAAGGAATTCGACAATCCGGTCCTGGAGTTCGTGGGTGGCGATCGAAGACATTAACGTGTGTGGTCTGACTGGCGAAACGGATCAACCGTCTCACTTTCATAGACCTGCATGCTCGGCCGACCATCACACAGGCTGGCAAGCGCTTTGGCGAACTTTCGGGATTCCGGCACTTGGAAATGCATCTGGAGCGCTGGCAGATCCTGCCATTCCTCCACAAAAACCAAACGCCGCGGATTCTCGGCATCGTGATGCACAAAGTGCGACATGCACCCAGGCTCGGCGCGCGAACGCCTCACATGGTCGAGGCTCAATGCGAGAGCTTCCTCACCGCGTCCGTCCAGAATGAGAGCACTACCGACGACAACAATCATTTTTGGCAACCCGACGTGACACACAACCTCGACATTGTGGCGAAGAACGCTTTGGCCGCGGCGTAGTCGCTGACGCCAAGGAGAAAGTTGTCGAACATGGCAGTTTGGGTCTGTTGCTGATTCCGGGGCCTGACGTTTGAGTTGAGCTGACCGCTGCGGCAGGCCGGTCAACGTGAACGATGGGTTAGGCCGCCTTGCTGCTTGCCTGCGAGGCGAGGGACTTCGTCATGAGGACGCTCAAGAAGTTCGTGTGTGGTCGCCAGTCGCAGGTGCCGACCTGAGCATAGCCCCAGGAGCGGTACATCTCGATCAGTTCGACAGCGGGCTCGGCAGTGTGCAGCGCCATGACCTGGCAACCCTCGCGAATGGCATGCTGCAATGCGGCGTCGTGGATGCGCCTTCCGTAGCCCTTGCCTTTATGCGTTGGCGCGACGGCAAACTGACCAAACGACCACGTGAACTCGTCGCGCAAAAGCGCAACCTTGGACTCGGGGTCGGGTTTGCTGAGCGTGATGGTGGCGACCAACTCTCCATCTACCTCGCCAACGAAGCCGACACCTCCGCCGAGGCGCCTGGCCGTGTCCTCAACGGACTGGTGGGTTGCCCAATAGCGCAGCCCTTTCAACGCATGCGGCGCGTAGGCGGCGCGAATCATGGCAGTGAGCGCCACCAGGTCTTCGGACTCGGTTGTTCTTCGAACGAGCATGCTGGCACCTTGGATAATTTTGCAGTCTAAGGTGAAGGTGACCGGCGACTTGCGCCAGGGGCTTGGATGATTCTGGAACGGATCCAAGGCTAGAACAGCGACCTTCGCTTACTACCAGCAGGGCGTCAGCGGCTCGAGCCGCATGACGAATTGCCGGCCTCCAACGCGTCAGGTTTCGGCGGGCAGTTCATCTACGTCGTGCCCGCGCTCGAAGTGGTGGTGGTGACGTTCACAGAGCCGATTTCCCGCACGGTGGCGATCCAGACCGCGACGATCATTCGCGAAACAGCGCTGTCGGCGGCGCGCTGAAAGGGCGTGCTTTCGGTGGGGTGCAGAAATTCGTCATACCGCATCCCTGTCGGTCAACTGGTCAGGAAGCACTGGCCCGCACCCTTTCCATGGCAACACTCGAAACACGAAAGCCAAGCTTCTCGTAAAACGAAAACAGGCCTGGCCGTTGCGCGCGAAGAACCCACGTCATTTCTGGATTCTGGCCCATTGCCGCGCGCACGAGAGCCGAACCAATGCCGCGCAGGCGATGCGACTCGTCCACAACCAGCATCGAGATATACCCGTTCGTGACGCCATCAGTCAGCCCACGCACAAACCCCACAACCTTCCCTTGGTCAACCGCGACCAAAGCAATCTGCGAGCGAGCGAGGAGCTCCTGGAATTGTTCAGCATCTGAGACTCGATGCGACCAACCGGAGCTTGCAAGCAGGACTCTTGCGTCCTCGATTTCGGTCGATTGAATGGGTCGGATGTCCACGGTGCAGCCTCACGTCAACGTAACTGGGGCCCGCACAAAAGTGCGACCGCAGGGAGCAGATGTTAATGGGCGTTCATGTCGACGGATAAGTTATGGCGGGCTTGGTGACTTGCCGCTGGGCCTCACCGAGCCTTGGCGGCGCCAGCCTGCCATGTGTAGTGACTGACCGTCTGCCCGGTGCCCTGAAACTGCATGACGAAGTCGTGGCTGTGAACGAAGCCGGCGCGCTCAAGGTAAGCGTCCGGCGATCCCGTCTTGATTGCAGCGACTGAGCTATGGCTGGTCAGGTGTTGACTTCATCGGTGATCACTCCGTGCGACCAAGCCAAGCCGATCGCACTGTCGAATCTCGCCATCAGAT